>NZ_BPQS01000049.1 GCF_022179385.1 Methylobacterium longum
GACCCTGGCGCTCGCCGACAGCGAAACCGTCGGATCCCTCGCCGGCCAGGGCCGCGTCGCGCTGGGCGCCGCCCGCCTCACCGCCGGCGGCGACGGAACCTCAACCACCTTCGACGGAACCCTCGACGGTACCGGAGGCCTGACCAAAGCAGGACCCGGAACCCTCACCCTCACCCGCGCCAGCACCTTCACCGGGCCGGCCATTCTGGCGGCCGGCGGCCTCGGCCTAACCGCCACCGCCAGCCTCGTCGCCCCGATGTTCACCCAGCCCGGCACCACCCTGGTCAACGCCGGAACCCTGGCCGGCGGCCTCACCAATGCCGGCACGGCGCTCAATGGCGGCCTGATCAGCGGCGGCGCCGCCAATCTCGGCAGCCTGACCCTCACCGGCATGATCGCGGGCGGGCTGACCAACACCGGCATCGTCACGGCCAGCGCCGGCCGCATCGACGGCGCCATCCGCAACGACGCCGGGCTCTTCACGGTCTCAGGCGCTGTGGCCAGCGACGGCACCTTCGCCAACGCCCTCGGCGCGACCCTCACGGTCACCGGCGCCTACAGCCTCGGTGGGCCGCTCGCCAATGCCGGCGCCGTCACGGTCGCGCAAACCGCCAGCCTGACGGCGCCGGCGGGCCTCGGCAACGCCGGCAGCCTCGCGAACGGCGGGACGATCACAGGCCCGGTCGCGAACACCGGTACGCTTACGACGAGCGGAACCATCGCCGGCAGCCTCAACAACGACGGTTGGGCCCAGAACAGCGGCGCCATCGCGGGTGGCGTGTCGAACAGCGGCACGCTCGCCACCAGCGGCACCCTCTCGGGCGGGCTGACCAACATCGGCTCCGTCACGGCCAGCGCCGGTCGGATCGACGGTGCCATCCGCAATGACGCCGGGGCCATCGCCGTCTCCGGGGTGGTCGCCAGCGACGGCACATTCGCCAACGCCGCCAGCGCGACCCTCACGGTCACCGGCGCCTACAGCATCGCCGGGCCGCTCACCAACGTCGGCACCGTCACGGTCGCCAATAGCGGCCGGCTCGTGGCATCAGGGGTCGCCAATGCGGGCCTGCTCACCGTGATGCAGAATGGCAGCGTGATCGACGACCTGCTCAACACCGGTCGCCTCGTCAACGCTGGCAGCTACACTGCCGACGTCGTCAATACCGCCGGCTCCACGCTCGTCAACACCGGCACCTTCACGACAGTCTCCGCGCCGTTCGCCAATGCCGGGACCCTGATCAGCACGGGAACTCTCGCGGGGGGGCTGGTCAACACCGGCGTCGTGCAGGTCTCGGGCGTGCTGGCGGGTGGTGTGAGCAACGCCGTCGGCGCCACGTTCGCACTCACCGGACCGACCACCGGCATTGGCCGCCTCACCAACGACGGCAGCCTCGATCTCGGCCGCACCGACTTCACGGTCGGATCGCTGGCCGGCGCCACGCCGGAGGCCGTGCTGGGCAACGGTCAGATCACCGTCGGCGGCGACGGCACCTCCACCGGCTATACCGGCCGGATTGTCGACGGCGCGACCCCGACCGGCCTGACCAAGGTCGGGCCCGGAACCCTGACCCTGTCGGGGCTCAGCCCCCTGTCCGGACCGGTCCGTGTGCTCGGCGGCGAACTCGCCGTCACTGGGGCCCTGCCCAACGCCGCCCTCGCGATCGGGCCTGGCAGCCTGCTCACCGGCGCAGCCCGGCTCGGCAGCGTGAGCCTTGGCGCCGGCGCGACGCTCGCCCCGGCCATTGCCGCGGGTGGGATGGGCCGGTTCAGCGTGGCCGGCAACCTCCTTCTGGCTCCGGGGGCGGTATACCGGGTCGACGCCACCGCGGACGGCCGCGCCGACCGGGTCGACGCCGCCGGCAGCGCTACCGTGGCGGGTGCCACCGTCCAGGCGGTTGCCGGCGTCGGTCAATATGGGCCGCGCACCCGCTACACGATCCTCACCGCGGCGGGTGGCGTGCAGGGACGGTTTGCTGGGGTGAGCAGCAACTTCGCTTTCCTGACGCCGTTTCTGGGCTATGCCGCCGAAGCCGTCACGTTGACCCTGGCGCGCAACGACCTCGACTTCGCCGTAGTGGCGCACACGCGCAACCAGCGCGCGTCCGCAGCGGCCGCACAAGCCGGCGCGGTCGGCTCGCCGCTCTACGACGCAGTGGCGATACTGTCGGCGCCCCAGGCGCGGGCAGTGTTCGCCGCGTTGTCCGGCGACGGGCATGCCTCCCTCGTTTCGACCGTCTTCGCCAATGCCGGTCTGCTGCGCGAGGCGGTGCTCGACCGTCTGCGCTGGGACGCGGCACCGGCAGCGCGGCCCGGTGAGGGACCGGAGCCGGCCGTGAGCCTGTGGGGCCAGGGACTTGGCAGCGCCGGGTACGTGCGCACGGACGGCAACGCCGCCGGCCTGTCGCGCCACAGCGCAGGCTTCATCTTAGGCCTAGACGGACGGGTCAAAACCTCGCTTGGCGCCCTGCGAATGGGCGCGGTCGGCGGCAGCCTGGAGGCGGGCTCTGCTGGTCCGGCCCAGGTACAGACCGGCGCGCTGACGAGCACGTTCGGAGGCGTCTACGGCAGCCTGGAAGCGGGATCGGCCGTGCTGCGGTTCGCGGCGTTGGCGGCGGACGATCCAGCCCAGCTCAGGCGTGTGGTTGCGTTCCCCGGTCTGTCGGACAGCGCCACGGCGCGGCTGAGTGGGCACAGCGTGCAGGGCTTCGGCGAGGCGGGCTATCGGATCGGCCTGACCGAGGCGGTGGAACTGGAGCCGTTCGCCGGCGGGGCGGTGGTGTCAGTCACGCGCGAGCGCTTCGAAGAGCGGGGCGGGGCGGCCACGCTGGCCAGCTCTGGGCATGAGCACAGGGTGCCCAGCGCTACGATGGGCTTGCAGATGCGGGTACAGCTGGATCGCGACGATCTTGGGCCGGCGTTCGTGCATGGGATGATCGCCTACCGGCGGTCATTCGGCGACCTGGTACCGAGTGTGCCGCTGACATTCCGGGGGACTGGGGCACGGTTCGCAAGTCGGGGCCTGCCGCTCGACCGGGACGCGCTGGTGAGCGAGGTCGGGCTTGGACTGATGCTGGCGCCGGGCCTGAGCGCCGGGCTGTCTTACACCGGACAGATCGGCGCACGCGCCCAGGACCACGCTGCCAAGGGGGGCTTGGTGTACAAATTCTGAGAGTGCATTGGGGATCAGACTGCGGTTTGACAGAACTTCAGGGCCATGTGTCGGATGGACGCGAGAAGGAGGAAAGCACCGGCGGCATCCCAAAGTCTCAGCCAGCCCGTGACAGCGGGTGTGCCAAGCGTAAGGTTCGCTCCACGATCCTGCGCTTGGGCAGCACAACGAGATCCTTCCCCTGATCGAAGCGTTTGATGACGAGCAGCCTGCGCCGGCGGCAAATCCGGCGCAGGCCCGTTCGAAGGCCGGCCCCCCATATCTCCTGTCGGCGTAGGGCCGCGGCAGGAACGGAGCGCGCCCGAACAGGGTCGCCCTCACCTGGACGTCGTGGCGCGCGCGCGGCGCGCCGCGGGCTCCATCAGCGGATGCATTCGATCGCGATGCCGATCTCCAGATCCCACCAAATCTGTTCGGTGATGACAGCGACCTGCATGGCCACCGGATGAGAGGGTGCGCGTCAGACCTGAACCGATCCGCGTCCTTGGTTCAGGCCTGGCAGACCGTCTGAAACACGGTTTTCAGTGCTGCGCCTTGACGCGCTTGGCGAAGGTGTAAGCTGTGACGAAGGCAGAGACAGGCGCCTCCAAGCGCCTCGTCTTCGTCGTGAAAGACCTTGTCGGTGGCATCCGCGGTCGTTCGGTTCATGCGCTCGGCCTGCCCATCACCGTGCATCGCAACGGATGAATTTCTGCCGTTCCGCCCGGGAGTGGCAACGGCATCGCAGCGATCGGCGCCACCCCGCCAACTCACGAACCGAGCGATTTTCGCAATCGCACCTGTTCGCCGACACGGCTCAGCGCACCACTTCGACCGGAAGACCGGAAATCTTCAAGGTCGCCCAGGCACGATGCAGTGTAAGGACGAGTACGCCGAGCTTGATCGCCGGCGCCATGCATGTTCGATCATCGAGGTCGCTTCCGCACTGAGGCGTCGCGACGGTCAAGAGTGCAGCCGCAAACGCGGCCTCTCGATCGTGGGCATGCAGGTCGAGGCGCAGTTCCTGCACCATTTCTCCGATAACCGGCAGCATCAAGCCTCTATCGAGCCGGGCTTTGACGGGTTCCTAAAGTTTGACCCTGGACATGCCAGCCTGACCGACGCCTCCAGCCACCAGGGCCGCTCCAGGCTCGCCACGCAGCACTGCGATGACGGCTGAAATGTCGAGCGACAACCGAGCTCACGCGGTGGCGTCCTGGCCAGCGCCGTCATCAGTGCGAGGCTCAGCGAGAGATGCAGCCGAGTCGGCATTATCCCGGGTGTGCTCGCTGTAGAGAGCCTGAAGCTTGGTGAAGGCATTCGTGATCGGCGACAGGCGCACCTCGGGGCCGTCGACAGGAACGGGGTGACGGTCGAACGGCCCGTCGACGTCAGTTTCCGGTTCCAGATGCAAGAATCCCAGGAGGCATCGCGTTCTGCGGTGGATGCGCAGCAATCCCACCGGTGCGATTGAGCGACTGCCCGGCAGTCCGAACCGAGGCATTATCGATGTGCGTGGTATAAATTTAAAGTTGGTGGCCCGGGCGCTTCATCGGCCGGCCAGTGGCGGGCCGTCACTGACGGTCACCTTCCGGACCTTCGGCGTAGCCCGCCCCGAGGCGCGTCGCGACTCAGGCCGCAGCGTGAAGAACGGCGCCGAGATCTGCACGACGCTGACCGGACTGGCACAATCCGGTTCCTATTCCTCCAGCCGATGAACTGTAACACGCTCGGCCTCGATCTCTGTCCGTTGAGGCGTTACAAACGCGGCCACGTTCGAAGGTGGGGGTATAGGTGCCTGGATCCAAACCGACCCATCCGGGCATCGTCCTGATCGATCGTGGAGTGTCGGGGTTCGGCGTGTCGGTGATCCGGGACGCGCAATCGGTTCGTTCGCCGCGGGACTCTGCACCGCATCCCGACCTGACACGCCGCCATGGCATCGACAGGGCCGTGCGGCTCGTCCGCCTGCACGGCCGGTGCTGGACAAGTCTGCAGCGGGAATACGATCCGGCGGTGCGAAGGTTGATGGCGCTGAGATCCTGTCTCGTACCCGCGCCCTGTCGGCCACGGTCAGAACGGAGCTGAATGCCTATGACCGCCGACACTGCGCCGAAGCATGAGCAGACCGACAAGCGGAACAACAAGGCGAAGCTCGGCATCGTGGGCTTCGACGACGTGCTCGGCGGAGGCCTTGCGCGCGAGCGCCTATACCTGCTTGAAGGCACCCCCGGCACTGGCAAAACGACGATCGCCATGCAGTTCCTCCTGGAGGGCGCCCGCCGGGGCGAGCGCGGCCTGTACATCAGCCTGTCGGAAACTGAGGCTGAACTGCGCGGCAGCGCCGCCTCCCACGGCTGGACGATCGGTCCGGAGATCGACGTCTTCGAGCTGATCCCGCCCGAGAGCCTGCTCGACGCTGAGCAGCAGCAGAGCCTGCTGTATTCGTCCGACCTCGAGCTCGGCGAGACCACAAGGGCGATCTTCGAGCGTATCGAGGCGGTGCGACCCGCGCTCGTCGTGCTGGACAGTCTGTCCGAGATCCGCCTCCTGGCAGGCAGTTCCCTGCGCTATCGCCGGCAGCTCCTGGCGCTCAAACACTATTTCGCCCGCCAGGGCGCCACGGTGCTGCTGCTCGACGATCTCACCGCCGACGCCCTCGACAAGTCGGTGCACAGCATCGCCCACGCGGTCTTCCGCCTGGAGGAACTCGCCCCGGATTACGGCGCGGAGCGGCGGCGGCTGAGGGTCGTCAAGTACCGTGGCCAGCGCTTTCGCGGCGGCTATCATGACTTCAATGTCGCCACCGGCGGCGTGCAGGTGTTTCCCCGCCTGATCGCTCTGGAACACAAGAGTGCCTTCAAGCGCGATCGCCTCAGGAGCGGTGTTGACGAACTCGACGCGCTGCTCGGCGGCGGCATCGACGCGGGATCCAGTACGTTGATCCTGGGCCCGGCCGGGACCGGCAAGTCGCTGCTCGCGGTCCAGTACGTCGTGGCAGCCATCGCGCGCGGCGAGCGGGCGGCGATGTTCATCTTCGATGAGGAGCTCGGTCTGCTGCTGGCGCGCACCCGGACGATGGGCTTCGATCTCGCCGGCCTGCGCGACAGCGGCCACCTCACGATCGATCAGGTCGACGCGGCCGAGCTTTCGCCAGGCGAGTTCGCCCACTTGGTGCGCTCCCAGGTCGACGAGGCGCAGGTCAAGACGGTGGTGATCGACAGCCTCAACGGCTACCAAGCGTCGATGCCCGATCAGAGCGCACTGATCCTACACATCCACGAGTTGATTCAGTACCTCAACCGCCAGGGGGTCGCCACCTTCCTGACGGTCGCCCAGCACGGACTCGTGGGCGACATGAGGAGCCCGATCGACGTCACCTACCTCGCCGACACGGTCGTGCTGCTCCGCTACTTCGAGGCGCTCGGGACGGTTCGGCGGGCCATTTCGGTGGTTAAGAAGCGCACCGGCGCGCACGAGGACACGATCCGCGAATACTCCATCACCGGCACCGGATTGCGCGTCGGTGAGCCGCTTCGCAGCTTCCAGGGCGTACTTCGGGGTGTGCCGACGCTGGTGCGCGGCGGCGATGCGGAGCTGCTCGACAGCGGCGACCTGTGAACGCGCGCGACGATGCAGTCTCCGAGCGCGTGCTGATCCTCGCGCCGCACGGACGGGACGCCGCTCTGGCGCTTCAGCTTCTGAGAAGCGCCGATTTGACCGCGCAGGTCGTGGCGGACCTGCCTGGGCTGGTGCGGGAGCTGATGGCGACCGCCGGTGCGGTGCTGGTGACCGAGGAGGCAATGCGCACCGCCGACGTGGCCGATCTCAGCCGGTGGGTCGAGGCGCAGCCGGCCTGGTCGGACATGCCGTTCATCCTGCTCACGCGTCAGGGCGGTGTCGATCGCAATCCCACCGCGGCGCGGCTGTCCAGGATCCTGGGGAACGTCAGCTTCCTGGAACGCCCGTTCCATCCGACGACGCTGATCAGCGTCGTCATGGCGGCCCTGCGCGGGCGCAGGCGCCAGTACGAGGCGCGGGCGCGACTCGACGAGCTGCATGCCCGTGAGGCGCAACTGCGCGAGCTGAATGCGACGCTGGAGAGCCGCGTAGCGCTGGCCGTCGATGAGCGCACGCTGGCCGAGGAGGCCCTGAGGCAGTCGCAGAAGATGGAGGCGGTCGGCCAGCTCACCGGCGGCGTGGCGCACGACTTCAACAACCTGCTCACCATCATCCGCTCGTCGGTGGACTTCCTGCGCCGGCCCAATCTGCCGGAGGATCGCCGGCGCCGGTACATGGACGCCGTATCGGACACCGTCGATCGCGCCGCCAAGCTCACCGGGCAGCTGCTCGCCTTTGCCCGCCGCCAAGCTCTCAAGCCGGAGACCTTCGAGGTCGGCGGCTGCCTGCGGGACGTGGCCGACATGCTCGACACCGTCACCGGCGCACGGATCCACGTGGTGTTGGAAACGCCGGAGGAGGATTGTCACGTCCATTGCGATCGCAGCCAGTTCGAGACGGCGCTGATCAACATGGCGGTCAATGCCCGGGACGCCATTGAGGGGGAGGGCACGCTCGTCCTGCGGCTCGCCTGCGGCCAGCCGATGCCGGCCATTCGCGGGCATGTCGGTTCGCGCGCCCACTTCGTGGCGGTCTCGCTCTCCGACAACGGCAGCGGTATCGCGCCGGAACAGCTCAGTCGCATCTTCGAGCCGTTCTTCACCACGAAGGAGGTGGGTAAAGGCACCGGTCTCGGCCTCTCACAGGTTTTCGGGTTCGCCAAGCAGTCGGGCGGTGACGTCGACGTGTCGAGCAGGCTCGGCGTCGGCAGCGTGTTCACCCTGTACCTGCCCGAGGTCACCGCCCCAGTCGAAGCCGTCGACGCACGTCCGATCCCCACCGGCAGAACGGATGGGTTGGGTCGACGGGTCTTGGTGGTGGAGGACAACGTCGAGGTCGGCCGCTTCGCCACGCAGATCCTGGAAGATCTCGGCTACGCTACGGAGTGGACGGCGAACGCCGAGGCGGCCCTGGAGCGGCTCGGGCCGGATGGCGGTGGCGTCGACGCGGTATTCTCGGACGTCGTGATGCCGGGCATGGGCGGGGTCGCATTGGCTGAGGCGCTGCGTCAGCGGCTGCCACATCTCCCGGTCGTGTTGGCCTCCGGCTACAGCCATGTGCTGGCGGAGGAGGGGGTGCACGGCTTCGAGTTGCTGCACAAGCCGTACTCGGCCGAGCAACTCTCGCGTGTCTTGTGCCGGATGCTCGGTGATCGCACGGTGCAGCCGAGCCTGATCGGAGATCAGGGCACCCGCCAGACACGGCGCTGAGGATACCGAACCACCGGACATGCTCGGCGGGGCTCGCTCCGGATGGCTGAAAATGCGGCGGGAGTTCGGACCGTTCACGCCGGAAGCGCTGAGCCCATGCTGACCGTGGCTGTCGCCATCGTACGGCTCAGGCCCTCCGGAGCAGGCTAGTCGGTCGGCAGCTTCTCGGCCTGCGGACGAGTGCTGATCGCTCCGGCTCCGTCGATCCAGGGGCGGATTGCGCGCCGAACAGCGCGGTGCTCCCACGGCTCGGGTCAGCAGCCGCTGCCGCCTCGAGCGCGCAGTCGGGCATCTCGGACAGGCGGTGCGGTTCCCCGCGGCCGGTGGTCTTTCTTCAACTCCGGAGAGCTGTTGCCCCGGGACCGAGACAGCCACCAGTGGGTGGATTGGCCCGCGCGCCCGCCTCGCGTTAGCTCCTGGCGGCGAGAAGGCGCATAGAGGGGCGTTCCCTCGCGCAATCCTGTGTCCTGGGCCACGAAGCGGAGGCCGTGATGGCACGCGAACTCACAACCGGCAGAGCACAGGCCGTCACGCCGGAGGACTTCAACGAACGCGTGAAGCGCCTGCTCGCCGACAAGCCGGATCCGCGCAAGGCCGAGCCGAGAGTCAAAGGCTCCAAGAACAGCAAGCCGCCCACGAACGGCTGAAGCTCCGTCGGCAGGGATGTCCGCGGAAGCCGGACCTCCCCGCTAGGATCTCACGGCGGTCAGTTCCTCCAGGGTGAGATCGATCGCAAGGACGATCTGCCTGGAAGCTCGGGTCGTGGCCGGATCCGAGGTCATGGCGACGACCGCCTGCTGCAGGGCACGGAATTGTTGAAGCCGAACGGCCGGATCGAGGCCTCGGGCCACGGCTGATTGCACGAGGCCCTGGACGAACTCACGCACTAGATCTTCGTCAACGCCCGGCACCGACTGGACCTCCGCCGCATAAACTCCCGATTGTACCTAACCCCTTGTACCGTGACTGGGATCCAAATTTCGCTGTTCAGCCGGGATCGACGGGGGCCCGGCCGTCGTCAAGGCGCGAACAAGGTCTCGGCGATCGCGACGGCGGAACGCCCGTCCTCGGCGGCCGCGTCCGCGCCGACCGTGACTGCGCAGGCCGGTTCGCGGAGGAACAGCGGGCCGCCGACGATCACGCGGATCCCCGGATTGCACGAGGCGCCGCGCAGCTTCGCCACGAGTCCGGTCATCACCGGAAGGAGCACGTCGCAGGACAACGAGATGCCGATCAGGTCGAACCGTTCGGTACGGACGAGAACAGTGGGATCCTCATCCACCCCGTCCGATAGGACCACGTCCCAGCCCGCCTCGCGGAAGAAGCTCGCCACCAGGGCGAGGCTGAACAGGTGTGTTTCACCGGGACAGGGGATCAGCAGGGCACGGCGTCCGTTCGTCGATACGTCCGATCCCTCGAGATGGGCACAGACGGTACGGGTCAAGCTCTGAAGACGGCCGAGCGCGACGGCGACGTCGAGGAAGTTGGCCTCGTCCTCTTCCCACAGGCGACCGAGGTGACGGGCTGCCGGAGCGAACAGATCGAGCAGGAGCGTGTCGAGGGACAGACCCTCGTCCAAGAGGTCGCGCACCCACTCGCCCTGATGCCCGCCTTCCATGAGCGCGTTGGCGAAGGCGCCGACACGTTCAGGCGTCGGCGCTCGCACCTGCGAGCCACGCGCCCGCCGGTCTTCGCGGTGGACCAGCGCGAGACGCGGCAGGATCTCACTCTCGATGATCCGAGCGAGGCCGTCTTGAATGCGGGCGGTGTTGCGCGCCGCCGATCCACGCCCCTGCCTGGGGTGCTGGCCGACGCTCGTACAAGCCGTGTCGATCCCTGCCATCTCAGGCATGACGCCCCCTTGTGTTGACGCATCATAGGTCTGGATTGTGTCAGAAGGCAAATCCACATAAGCATTATAATGCAGTTCGACGGCCCTTGTCGCTGCTTCTACGGTCTGGTGCTGCGTCGGCGGTAAGGGAAGGATCGATGCTCGCTCTCCTCGCCTTGATGACACGTATAGATTTTATGAAGCAGAGTGGATGGTATGCCAGTAACATTGGTCAGTCATCGCGGGGCGGCCGAAATTTTTGATCTGCTGTAGCCGTGGCGGTCCCGCCCGATTGAGAAGGTAAATTCCTGTCGGGCTGTGTTCGAATGCCGAAGGTTCTTGCTGTTGTGGTTCTCGCTGGCTATCGCGTCTTGGCGGTGGAGCGTGAGTGCCGCTCGGCGTGAAGCTGGGACAGGCTTCGCGGTAACGGGCATCGTTTGTGGGCGGTTTGGCGCGGGCCTTCACCGCGGATGACGACGCGCTCAAGGCTGCTGGCTGGCACATCAAGAACGCCGCGATCGGTGCGGCAGCGAAGCACCGGGACCGTTTCGCGCGCGAATCCTCAGCTTCATCAAGTCGGCGCGCGCATTTCCGGCGGGATTGGGCGGGGTTCATCAGCCACCCGCCCCCTGAAATCATGAACTGGATCAAGATGCGCCGCACGGGCTTTTTGTTAGCTTATGCGACCTCATCCTGTTTGCTTGCCACGGCTCCGGCACGTGGTTGTACAGGAAAAAATCGGAACCGCTCGGGTTGCATCGTGTTGGCCCTCCAACGCAGCAGCGAAGGAGACTCCGATGCGGAAGTTCGCTCTCATCTCCGCCTTAACGCTCTCTCTCGGGGCGATCGGCGCTACCGGTGCGCAGGCACAGGGCTACGGTTACGGATACGGCGGTCATCACGGCGGCTACGCCCGCAATTATGATCGTGGCTATGGTGGTCGTCGCGACTTCGGCTATCGCCGGCATCGCGGGTTATCGACGGGTGCCGCTGTCGGTCTCGGCCTGGCCGGGGCGGCCGCTGGCGCTGCGGCTGCCGGCGCGTTTGATCGCGGCGGACCGGGCTACTACGGTCGCGGTTACTAAACCACGAAAGATCTATTGAGGTCAGGGGCCCTGTCACGTACGTCGTGGCAGGGCTTTTTTGTCATCAGTTGATCTGATGTTTTTGCAAGATCGTTTCTTTTTATAAACGGCTGAATTGTAGGGTGTTCGACATCCATTGCTGCGGATTTTACTATTCTTATTGGAGAAAAGAAAATTTATAAGTGAATGAGAGCTTATTATTATATATTATTGATTCATTATTTAAACAAATACGTTGCAGGCCCCTCAAAGTCATACAAAACGGTTTGAATATATTATAACGATCCAACATGGCTGAATTAATATCCGATCTGATCTGGCGTGCGAACCACTCTAGACGTCGCTCTTCGACTGGAACAAATGCGGTCGTTCCGCCTGATGGAGCGGCATTGCGATTCGAAGTCGCGACGTGCCCGCACGTCTGTGCCGAGCAGTCTTGGCCATGAACCTGATGGCTCTATGCCTATACCGAGCCCGTGTCGCCTACCCGTAGGGGCGATGCGCATTGACAACCGGCGAATGCCAAACGGGCGTCCCAAACATCTCACGTCTCAATCGATCGGTTGGGTGTTAACCAAGCGTTAACCAATCCGAAGGCGGTAATCGCATGTCTCAGCTTTGCAACGTTGAGTAGCAGGTCACCGGATCCCAAGGGCCGGCGACCTGATCATCCGTGTCGGTCGCGGGTGTCGGTTGCACATTGGGGGAAACAAGATGGCGGCGGGAGCCTTGGCTGATCTGGCTGTCGAGCCTCAGCTCGGACGTCGGCGCAACCCCGTTCCCCCGCTACTCCTCGCTGCTGGTTGGGTCGGCCTGTTCGCATACTGTGCCGCCTACCTGACAGAGGACATGCCGTTCCGTCGTCCGCTGGCCCAGATGATCGGTGAGCCGGTCATCGATCAATCCGACGACCTACCGCGCCACCTGATCACCGTCGCAGCGCCCAAACCGTCCCTCGCAATGGTTCCGGCCGTCGCGACGCCGCCGGCACCTCAGGCCTTCGCGGCGCAGCCTGTCGTGGCCTCGGTCGCGAGTCGCCCCGCCGTCAGCACCGATTACGTCGGTGTATGGGGGCCTACAACCGATGCGTGCGGTGCACCCGCACGCCGTCACGGCTACATCCAAGCCACGATTACGCCCGAGCGTGCCAGGGCCGGCAGCACGATCTGCAGCTTCCGCGACACGCACCGTACCGGAAACGCCTGGGCCATGGCGGCGGATTGCAGCGACCGCGATCGGCGCTGGTCCTCTCAGGTTCGCTTGGTCGTCGACGGAGATCGCCTGACCTGGACAAGCGCGTGGGGAACCTCAACCTACGTCCGCTGCAATCGGCGCTCCGGCTGAGCGGCGCGACCGGGCCTTGGTCGCCCGCGCGATCCGGCGCGGGGTGCATTGCGGCCCCTCATGCCGTAGCCGTGCCATCCTCTTGTCCTCGGTGACCGACGCCATATCCGACGGCGACGCGGGACTTTGTGGCGGGCCATTGCCACCGATGGCAGCGCCATGGAGACGGCCCCCGGACTGTGCCGGCACACTCGTCAGAAGCACCCAGATGGCTCGGGCCGAAACGACGACCTTCATTGGCGAGGCTGACGTCGGTTCCGAGCGGCCTGTCACCTGTCCGGCGCTGTTCCCAGCGGACCCGGCCGCCCGTCTCAGCGGAGGCTCTGGACCACCGGCTCGAAGGGGAGGGTCATGACCGATACCATGAAGGGGCAGTCGGCCGACGAGGATCCGAAGGCATGCAGAGGGCGTGTCGGAGTACCGGCACTGGTATCGCGCCTCCGGCCCACCAAGCGTTCCACGGCGAGCCCGAGCGTCTCCTCGTAGGCGGTCCCGCCGGCCTCGCCCGCGGGCGTATCGGCACAGAGCTTGGCGAATTCGGCGCGAAGATCGAAGTCGGGCATGGGCTCACCCTGGTATGGTATGAGCAGCAGGGGACGATGCCGTGGTTAACAAATCGTTAAATGGCTTCTTGGCCTCAGCCTCATGGCATCGATGACGGGCGACGTGAACGCCAGGGCGATGTGCACCCGCGCGAAAGGTCGCGCGCGGACGATCCTGATGCCGCGGCAGCCTGAACCGGCCCGACGCCTCTGCACGGAGATCGCCTATCGAAGCCAGCGACCGAGCCGCTCGCGCAAGGTCAGGCGGGAGGCCCGCCGCGCACGCGCGTCCGCGAAGGCGTCGATGCGGATCCGATCCGTCGGGACTTGGCGCAGGAACCGCTCGGCAATCTCGAAGATCAGCACGTCCGGCCGCACGGCTTCGACATAGGCCCAGTCGATGTTGGCGGACCAGATCGCGTGCACCTCGGCGAAAGTCTCCGCGAACATGGCGGTCAGGCGCGCTCCCGGATTGTAGATGTAGGAATCTCCGAACAGGACCAGTCGACGCGGATCGGGCGCCTGAGGGTTCCTCAGCACGACGCGCGACCCGACAAACAATCCACGTGCTCGGACCGCCTGCCCGCTCTCGCGGACATGGACCAGAGCGTTCGCATCGACACGCTCCGCCCGCCGCGGAAAGTCGTATGCGACGTAATCCTCGCCGACCGCGGGCTTCAGCTTCTCGCCGAGATCGAAGGTGAAGCGCTCCTGCGCGCGCGTGCCCGCGAAGACGTGCTCGGCCACGGGGGCGGCCAGGGCCTCGCAGAGTGCGCGATAGGCGATCAGGTAACCGCGATACGTCCAATGGGTGTCGGTCCGCAGATAGACCGGCTCGTCGTCCCGTGCGCTGCGGAGGGGCGCCAGCAGATCGACCATCGGCGCCGGGTTCCGACAAGCGAGCATCCGCGCGAGCCGAGCTGCGGGTGGATCCGCGACACCGGGAAACGGGCGACCCAGCCGGTCGGGATAGACGGCGAGTTTGTCGGGCACCACGGTGTGCAGATGCGTGATCCCGAGCCCGTCCAAGCGGCGGGCCCGCCGGTCGATCAGCCGGGCCCAGCGGTCGAGCACCCGGCGCGAGGTGGCGGTATCGCCGTAGAAGGTCTCGACCTCGCGGGCGCGCCCGACCCAGTACAGCCAGCCGTCCTGTCCGACCGCCACGCCGTTGCCACTCGTCATACCGGCTCCCCGCCTCCCGCGCCTCGGCACGCTGACCGCCTCACCGGATATCGACGCGATTGCAAGCCCGCGTTCCAGCACCATTCCTCGGAACTCCTGACGCGGGCCCTGACGCTCGGCGAACCAGTCCAGGCACGATCCATCAGGACCGCATCCCGCGACGCCGGTCTGATTTTCGGACGCACGGATCCGTTTCCGGGAAACATCATCGACGGTAGCGCGGTACGCCGATCAGGTGATGAGGAACTTGCAACAGCGACCGGCGAGGCGGCTGATGTCCGCATTGTGGATCGTCACGGGCTGCATCCTCGTGCTTGTTGGGTTCGCGGCCGCGCGATGCGCCGAGTATCGCTGAGCCGCCGCCCGCCGGCCTGCTCCCCTCGACATCCTGGCGCTCGTGGCACTGACGCTCCCCGCTGTCCGACTCACCCTGATGCAGCCCGGGCGTCCTGAGCCGAGCGTCAGTCCGGCTCTGAGCAGAACACCACCCCGGCGGTACGCTCTTTCTGCCAGACGAGCTTGACCGAGTAGCGCGTCTCCGCGTTGGCCAGAACCAGATCGAACGCGCTCTCCAGCCTCACGGCGTGCGAGCCGAGAAATTCGAGCATCGCGCCGCGATCGGAGATGTTCTTGACTTGGCAGGGAAACCGACACCCGTTCGGATGGTGAGCGAAGGCCAGCAGGGCCGTCGGCTTGCGCTCAGTCGCGCGGGCTTCGACGAACGTGCTCTTGGTCGTGCCGCTGTGGGACATGGCCGATGTTCCCGCCCCGTCGGCCATCACGGCGCGAACTCTATTAATTTCTACTGAATTTATGAATACTTGTTTTATAAAGCGAGCCAGGTCGAAACTTCTCGCGATCCGAGGCACAGCGCGCCGATCCCGCATCGGTACCTGCTTCGCGAGCGTAGCCTCCGCCTGGTCATTCGCGGTCGATGTCTGGCAGCATCCCCGATGCGCACGCCCGCAGAGGGGGGAAGATCCGGAAAGCCCCGAGGGTGGGCGGTGATCGTCAGGCAGTTTAGCACGACGCGGTCGACCGGCTGGACCCTCAGCCTATCTGCCGTGCGGCGGGCGTCGTCCTTCACCTCCTCGATGGATCGCACCGCAGGCAGATCCGGAGACGATCATGCGTACCCGCCACGGTCTCGTGCTTCCGTCCTTGGTCATGCTGTGGTTCGCGCCGGGCCTGGCCAGCCCGGCTTTCGCTGAGGCGCCGGTCCGGCCGACTGCCGAGACCTCGGTATCGGACTGGCCGCCGAATTTCTCGCGCAACGTTCAGGGGACCGGCCTGCCGGGCGTCGACGGTGGCCACATCTTCCTGTGGAACCGGCCGCAGGGCTTCGATCCCGCGTCGACCCTGCGCGTCGACCGGCACGTGCCGGAAGGCTCCGGCGAAGCCACGCACACCTACAAGGCGCTCTGGGCGCTCGGGTCGTCCGGCCCGCATAATGCCGGCTACGAATGGACGATCACCGGTGAATTGCACAATCGCGCCCTGGCCAGCACCGGTGCGCAGAACGTCGCCGTCAACGGGACGATCTTCAAGGAGGCGAACGGTCTCGGTCCGGTCGGACCCTCCTGGGCCGGCAACTTCAATTGCGTCGACACGACCGATGAGGCCGATCCGGTGGCATCGTGCATCGGCGTCGAAGTCGACGTCTCGGCCCAGTCGCCGACGACGGACAGCAACCGCCAGCGGGTCGGCCTCCAGATCTCCACGGGGGGCGTTCCCGGCGCCCACACCGGATACGGCATCCTGATGGGCAATCTCACCGGGTCGATCACCGACCGGGGCATCTCGTTCCAGGGGGAGGGTGTCTACGGCATCGGCATCGACGCTGCCGCAGCACGTTTCACCGGCGTGCCGATCCTGCTGGCGCCGGGCCAGACGATCGGGCTCGATGGAACCCGGGACGGGGGCTTCTCGCGCAGCTTCGGCTTCGACGGCCGTGACTTGGTCTACGGGACCGGATCAGGCCCGGTGTTCCGCGTCAGCGACGCCGGGCACATCGAGGTCGCCTCCGTGCGCGAGTCGCAGTCACGACCGCCGCGCAGCAGCCGCGAGCCTTGTACCGCTGGTGATCATGCGTGGGACGAGGCCTACGAGTACCGCTGCGTGGCGACCGATCGATGGAAGCGGGCGCTGCTCAGCGACTGGTAGCATCGCTCTTGGCCGTGTCCGCGGGGAGCGGACGACGCCGGTTCCAGCGCCCGTGACTATCGAAGCCGTCAGGGCCCGCAGGCATGTCTCCTCAGCTTGGGCGTCGCCGGACACGGTCCGTGTTCTTCGACCCGGCGTCGCCGGTGCTATCGATCGAGGATCCGCACGACCGCGCGCGTTGCCGGATCGACCACCACGATCTTGTCGCCGGGCGCCACGAAGTAGCCGAAGCGGCGCAGTCGCGGATTCGGCGCGTCGGTGAAGGGTGCCAGCGCGACGTCACCGGGCACGATGCTGCCGGGCCTCAGGGGGATCGATCCGACGATCGGCCCCGGCCCGACCGGACGGCGCACGATGAATTCGCGCACCACGACGTCGTCGTCCGGGCCGAAGTCGTCGGGTTCTACGATGACGGCCTGCGCCAAGGCGGAGCCGGTGAACAGCGCGGCGAAGCCGAGGGACGCGGCGAGACTTGCACGGGTCGACATAGCGGATTCCATCACGGGCAGGGCCGCCGGAAACCGCCGCGATCCTCGTTCGGTTCCCGGAACGACATCGGTCAGCGACCGATCTGACCTGCCTCGGTCAGGGCGATCGGCGACCAGCGGGTGATCTGCACGTAACCGTCCAGAGCCGCGATCACGACGTGTCGGCGGTGGCGATGCACGACCGCGCCAGGGCTGTGCTGATGGCGCTCGCGCCAGCCATGTGCCTCTGCCACGAAGACCCGGGCATCCCCCAGGCGGGCGATGGTCTCGACGGTGCCGAAGGCCCGGACCCGCCGCAGGACCGCATCGACATCCTGCCGGAAATCGAGGGTACGGTCGGCATCGCTGGCGCGGGGCCAGTAGGATCCGTCGCCCTGCGGCTCCGCCCGCCGCCAACGGCTGGGCAGGTCCCGGCCGAGCGGGCCGACTGCGAGGCGCCGTGCCGCCATCTGACACTTCGCCAGCAGAGTCTCGTGGCTCTCCTCCGGGCCGAGCGCGAACATCTCCTGCGCGAGGATGTGACCGGTATCGAACCCGTCTGCGAGGACGTGGGCGGTGACGCCCCAGGTCTCGTAGCGGTCGAGCACGGCGCGAAACAGGGGGTAGGGGCCACGCCCGATCGGCAGCGGCGAGGGGTGGAAGTTGAGGCCATAGCTGGCACGACCCTGCCAGCCGCGCACGAGCCAGGGGTAGCCCGCCACCACGAGGGCCCAATCCTTGCCATGCTCCGCCTGAAGCGCCTCGATGTCGCGTTCGCGGATCCGCGACAGCTGGATCGGCACGCGCAAAGCGCGTGCGCGCGCCACAACGACCTCGTTGTGATCGTAGATTCCGTCGCAGGGCCGCGTGAACAGCTTCACCGGCGTCCAGCCGGCCTCCAGCAGCCCCTCGAAGACGCCGCCCAGGAAATCAATGCCGGCGAACGCGAACTTCATGCTTGCCGCCTGCGACCTTGTGGACGTGGAGGGCTCGGGCCTGCAGCCTGCCCGGTGGCGCCGCCGGCCTTACCTTGATCGGGCCGGAAAAGGTAGCGAGGGGCGTTTCACATGCGACGTGTGATCATCTACGGCGGAACCGGCGGCATCGGCCTGGCGACCGCGCGGGCCCTGCGCGGCCGGGGTTATGCCCTGCATCTCGTCGCACGGGACGCAGACCGTCTGTCCCGCGCCGCGGACGAACTCGGCGAAACCACGTTCAGCGTCGCCGACATCGCGCAGGCCGACGTGTTTCCGGCGGTGATGGAGGCGGCGGGGCCGGACCTTGCGGGCCTCGTCTACGCCATCGGCACCATCAACCTGCGGCCGCTGGGCCGTCTGACACGGGCGGATGCCGAGAGCGATTTCCGGATCAACGCGCTGGGTGCGTTCTCGGCCGTGCAGTCCGCTGCGGCTGCGCTCAAGGCCGGCGCCGGCGAGGTCGGTACCGGGGTCGTGCTGTTCTCGACCGTTGCCGTCGCACAGGGATTTGCCGCCCACGCCTCGGTGGCGATGGCGAAAGGCGCCGTGGAGGGTCTCGCCCTGTCCCTGGCCGCGGAACTGGCCCCGCAGGTCCGCGTCAACGTGGTGGCGCCCTCACTGACCCAGACGCCGCTTGCCGCCGCGATCACCGGCAACGAGACGCTGGCGCAGGGGATCGCGGCGATGCATGCCCTTCAGCGTCTCGGACGTCCGGAGGATATCGGCGCCCTCGCGGCCTTCCTGATCTCGGACGAGGCGGCCTGGATCACCGGTCAGGTGATCGGCGTGGACGGTGGCCGCTCCGCCCTTCGCACCAAGGGGTGAGGCAGTGCCGAACGGACGGCGCAGCGCCGGGGGCGCGGGACGGACGCTCCGCTTCATCCTGGGCGATCAGCTCACCCGCCCGATCTCCAGCTTGAGCGATCTCGACCCGGAGCGCGATGTCGTGCTGATGGTCGAGGTGCGGGACGAGGCGACGTATGTCCGGCATCACAAGCAGAAGATCGCGTTTCTGTTCGCCGCCATGCGCCATTTCGCGGCGGGCCTGGAAGCGGAGGGGGTCGCCGTCGCGTATGTTCGGCTGACCGACCCGGACAACACCGGCCGCTTCACCGGCGAACTCGAACGGGCGATCGAGCGGTACAATCCGGATCGCGTCGTTGTCACCGAGCCCGGCGAGTGGCGGGTGCTGCAGATGATGCAGGACTGGCGCGAGACCCTGTCGGTGCCGGTGGATATCCGGGACGACAACCGCTTCCTGTGCCCGCGCCAGGATTTCGCCCGCTGGGCCGAGGGCCGTCATCACCTCCGGATGGAGACCTTCTACCGCGGCATGCGCCGGCGCACCGGCCTCCTCATGGATTCGGGCGAGCCTTCGAGCGGGCGCTGGAACTTCGACTCGGAGAATCGCAAGCGTCTGCCCAAGAAGCATCGACCGCCGGATCGGATCGGCTTCCAGCCGGACTCGATCACCCGCGAAGTCATCGCCCTGGTAGAGCAGGAATTCGGTGACCATTTCGGCGATCTCGCCGGCTTCTCCTGGCCGGTGACGCGGGCCGACGCGCTGGCGGCCCTCCAACACTTCCTCGTGCACTGCCTCCCGATCTTCGGCGATTTCCAGGATGCGATGAAGACCGGCGCACCGTTCCTGTACCATGCGCTACTCTCGCCAGCCCTCAACGCCGGTCTCCTGACGGCGGAGGAAGTCTGTTGGGCCGCCGAGCGAACTTACCGGGACGGCGCGGCACCGCTGCATTGTGTCGAGGGGTTCATCCGGCAGATCCTGGGCTGGCGGGAATACGTCCGCGGCCTCTACTGGGCTCGGATGCCCGACTACCGTGAGACCAACGCCCTCGAAGCCGGCCGGGATCTGCCGTGGTTCTACTGGTCCGGCGAGACGGCCCTCAACTGCATCGCGCAGGTCGTGTCCGATACACGTGCCCACGCGTACGCCCACCATATCCAGCGCCTGATGGTGACCGGCAACTTCGCTCTGATCGCAGGCTTGGACCCGGCCCAGGTCGAGGAATGGTACCTGATCGTCTTCGCCGACGCCTACGAATGGGTGGAACTGCCCAACGTGCACGGCATGGTGCTGTGGGCCGACGGCGGCGTCATGGGCTCCAAGCCCTACGCGGCCTCGGGCGCCTACATCGACCGGATGTCGGATTACTGCGCAGCTTGCAGCTATGACGTGAAGCTCAAGTCCGGTCCCGACGCCTGCCCGTTCAACTATCTCTACTGGAACTTCCTGATCGAGAACGAGGACCGGCTCGCCGGGAACCAGCGAATGACCATGCCGTACCGAACCCTGCACGGCATGGCGGACGAACGGCGCGCGGAAATCCGCAGGGATGCGGCGATCTTCCTGGCCTCGCTATCCGACCCGGCACCGGGTCACCAGGGCGTCCAGACCGAGAGTGCCACGTAGGGGGATGCCCGGCGCCCACCGCTCTCCGCTTGAAGGCCGACGGAGACGCGCGCGCTGAATCGGCCCACATCGAAGTCTGTCCCGTGCAGGCCGAAATTCCACTTCTGATAGCCGGTGGCATCGAGGTAGGCGCTCACCTCAGGACCGAGATAGGCTCCCCATAGGCGATAGCCTCCGGCGACACGCATCCACAGGCTGTCCCGCGCCGAACCCGCGACCGCCGTCGCCTGCACGAGCGTCATCTCCGTGGGGCGCGCCCAGACCTCGCCGTGCAGTCGCAGGCCTGGCTGGCACGGCAGCGGCACGAAGCCATGCCCGTCTGTCACGATCTCCGTCGTGATCTCGGGTCCCGCATAGATCGCGGCCACGCCCCAATCGA
Organism: Methylobacterium longum; assembly: GCF_022179385.1. GTDB lineage: Bacteria > Pseudomonadota > Alphaproteobacteria > Rhizobiales > Beijerinckiaceae > Methylobacterium > Methylobacterium longum. The sequence goes on from NZ_BPQS01000049.1 coordinate 20,880, forward strand.
ACAACCACTGATAGCCGAAGACGGCTGCTGCGCCGGCCGTGTAGCGCCGGCGCGAAACACCGGAACTGCTCTCGTCACGCCGTCCACCCCCGACGCTCGCCAGGGCGACGAAGCCGTCGTGATCGAGGGATTCAAGGCCGCGTTTGGCGCCCAGGGTGACGAAATGTGCGGCTCCTGCATCAAGGCTGCCGAACAGCAACGTATCGACCTCCCCGGCGCTGACGGCGGCGGCGCAGACCACGCAGCAGCCACTGGCCAGGGCGAGTTGAATCGCAAATCGGCAGTTCCATTGTGGATGAGGCAAGCTTCGCACGATTCGCGCCTTCGCGGAGGCGGCATCGTGCCAATGTTGACCCGTGAGACAAATCGAATTTCTGCAGAAGATCTGTCGGAACGGCGCAACTCCACAACGCGGTTCGGGACGACGCGCAGAAAAAATGCGCGCTGGACCATCATGTTTACTTGAGCGTTGAATGAAACCTTGGTGGCGACCTCAGATAGGGTGCCGCCGCTGGTGCGGGGGCGCACCGTCGCAAAGCCGCCGTGCTTGGCGTGCCCTATGATCTCGGCTAGAGCCCCCCGCAGGACAGCGAAGGTTGGCGGATCCTTGACCTCCGGTGCACGAACGTCGGACGTCCTCACCGTGCTGGCGAGCCAGGAGGGCGATCGCCTCACCGTGGGGGACATTGTCGCGGTCCTACGGGATCGCGCCTTCGCGCTGCTCGTCGTCCTGCTCGGCTTGCCGAACTGCTTGCCGATGCCGCCGCCGATCCCGCTGATCTGCGGCCTGCTGCTGCTGCTCGTCGCTGTCCAGATCGCGGCCGGGATGTCGGCGCCCTGGTTGCCGCGGATGCTGCTCGGCCGCTCCATCGCCCTGGCGGACGTGCGGCGGGCCGTGACGCGCGCGGTGCCGGTCCTGCGGCGCCTGGAGCGCTGGTCGCGCCCCCGGGTCAGTGTCTTCGAGACCGCGCTCGGCATGCGCGGAATGGGCATCGCCCTGCTGGCGCTCGCCCTCGCGCTGATCGTGGCCGCGCCCATCGTGGGACAAATACCCCTGGGGCTCGCGGTCTGCCTGGTCGGCCTCGGCCTCGTCGAGCGGGACGGGCTCGTGGTGATCGGCGGGCTCGTGATCGGCCTGTTCGGCGTCGCCATCAACGCCGGCTTCGCCTATGCGGTCATCGCCGGGATCCTCGGTCTCCTGAACCTTTGAACGAACCCGTCAGAGGCGGTAACGGATCTGGTCGGTCCAGAAGCGTTCGAGGCGGCCGAGCGCCTGATTGAGGCGGTTGAAATCGTCATCCGAGATGCCGCCGATCGGCGCGATCGTGCGGGCATGCTTGTCGTACAGGCCCTGGATGATCTCGTGCACCTGCCGGCCCTTGTCGGTCAGGCTGATCCGGACCGAACGGCGATCGGTCTTGGAGCGGGCATGGTGCAGGTAGCCGGCCTCGACGAGCTTCTTCACGTTGTAGGAGACGTTCGACCCGAGGTAGTAGCCCTTCGTCCGCAGCTCGCTGGCGGTGAGTTCCTTGTCGCCGATGTTGTAGAGGAGCAGGGCCTGGACGCTGTTGACGTCCTCGCGGCCGCGACGCTCGAATTCGTCCTTGATCACGTCGAGGAGCCTGCGGTGCAGGCGTTCCACCAGGTGGAGGGCCTCCAGGTACGAGCCCTTGGTGGCCGCCGCCTCCTCGGGGGCCTCGATCGTCGCGACTCGGGCGCTCTGGGTCTTCATCACTGCCTCGCCATCCGATGCTGCCGTCTCCGTACAATGCGGGGCGGCTGATGTTGGTGAAGCTACGGCTCGGGAATGAAAGGCGATTTAAGCGACAGGATGAATTCGCGATTTACTCTTCGCGGTAAAGACAAACTGAAGCGAAGATGAGAAGAGTTCGTTCACCGTGCTTCCTGTGCCGCCAGCCAGGACAGCAGGAAGTACAGGGCCACGACACAGATCCCGAATACGAGCAGCGGAACGGGCGTCGGTAGAAGTTGCGGGGTCAGAACCGCGAGCGTCATCGCCGAAGTCACGGCGAGCAGCCAGATCACGCCGCCCCACGCGCTGGTCAGCCACAGGCCGATGGCCGCGGCCGCATCGATCACCGCGAAGTAGACGATCGCCGACTGCCGGCCGAACGGCTCGGCTTCGAACGCGCGGGAACCCGGCAGGACGTCGAGGATGGTCGCCCAGGCCAGGACGCTCTTGACCAGCCAGACGAGCGCCGTGAGCCGCATGAACCAGATCAGCACCGTGTCCCAAGTCCCGGGCGCGGGCCCCTGCGCGCGCTCGATCCGGTCGGACGGGATCTCGCCGGGCCTCGGAGCCTTGCGCCGGGTCGGAAGGTAGCCAGCCACTAAGGCACGCTCGCGGGGAGGGGGGTCCGGTTCATGTGGGCGGCCGGGATCCTGATCGGTGCGTGGGGGTCGCGCCGGTTTGAAGCCGTTCCGCCGCTCTGCGTCAACGGTCGGGTTTCACCGCGCCGGCCCGGTGTGCTAGTCCGACGCTTCCGGCGCCCTGCGCCGCGCGATCCGCGGCACGGCCGCGCGAACGATAGCGAAGCCGCATGTCAGACACCTTGCCAGAGCCGCGCCCCATCGCCCGGGAGGCCGCCCGCGAGGGGGGCCGCGTCGAGGGGCTGAAGATCACCCAGCGTCCGCGCCGCAACCGCAAGGCGGAGTGGTCGCGCCGTCTGGTCCGAGAGCACACGCTCACCGTCGATGACCTGATCTGGCCGATGTTCGTGATCGAGGGCACAAGTCGGCGCGAGCCGATCGCCTCCATGCCGGGGGTCGAGCGGCTTTCGGTGGACGAGATCGTGCGCGAGGCCGAGCGCGCGGCGCGGCTGGGCATCCCGGCGGTCGCCTTCTTCCCCTTCACCGAGGTGGAGTTGCGGGACCCGACCGGGTCCGAGGCGCTCAACGCCAACAACCTCGTCTGCCGGGCCGTGCGCGCCGTGAAGCAGGCGGTGCCCGAAATCGGCATCATGACCGACGTGGCCCTCGATCCCTACACCAGCCACGGCCACGACGGGCTGATGCGCGACGGGGCGATCCTCAACGACGAGACCGTGGCGGTCCTCGTGGAGCAGAGCCTGATCCAGGCCGAAGCCGGGACCGACATCATCGCGCCCTCCGACATGATGGACGGCCGTGTCGGCGCGATCCGGGCCGGGCTCGACAAGGCCGGCTTCCTCGATGTCCAGATCATGGCGTACGCGGCCAAGTATGCCAGCGCGTTCTACGGGCCGTTCCGCGACGCGATCGGCACCAAGGCGGCCCTGATCGGCGACAAGCGCACCTACCAGATGGATCCGGGCAACTCGGCCGAGGCCCTCCGCGAGGTTCGCCTCGATCTGGACGAGGGGGCCGACTCGGTGATGGTGAAGCCCGGACTGCCGTATCTCGACATCATTCGCCGGGTCCGGGACGAGTTCCAGGTGCCGACCTTCGCCTACCAGGTCTCCGGCGAATACGCGATGATCGAGGCTGCGGCCCGCAACGGCTGGCTCGACGGCGACCGGGCGATGGTCGAGGCGCTGCTCGCCTTCAAGCGCGCCGGAGCCGACGGCGTCCTCACCTATCACGCCCCGCGGGTCGCCGAGCGGCTGCGCCGCCAGCCGTGAGATCCACCCACCGCTGGCTCCTCGCCGCCGCGGTGTCGGCGGGATTCCTGGGGGGATTGGCGGCCTGTCAGGACACGCTGCGCCGGGAGCGCGTGGCCACGTGCCGGCGCGCCCTGCCGGCCGTCGTGCCGCAAGCCGACATCCGGCTGCTGCGGGCCGCACCGGGGTCGGCGATCAATACGGTGCGGGTCGATTACGCGGACGGGGACCGGCAGCGCTGGCTGACCTGCCGCTTCGACGCGGGGGCGACGCTGGTCGCGCTCGTGACCGAGGGGGCGAACCTGTCCGGACCGTCGCTGTACATGCTGAAGCGCTTCTACCTCGACACGCCGGACGCCGAAGCCGCCGATCCGGGCCAGCGCTGAGGCGGCGGCGCGCCCGATACCCTTGCGGACGCCGGCGGTGCCTCCCACCTTTCGTCCGCAGCCTCGCTTGCAGGACGCGACACCATGCAGAACCCTCAACCCGGTTACGCGCAGCGCTTCGACACGGCTCGTTACGCCGACTCGCTCCCGGTGCCCTTCGTGCGGGCGAGCCTGGGCGGCCGCGCGGTCGCGTACCTGCTCGACATCCTGTTTATCTTCGGCTTCACGGCCCTGCTGACGCTGGTGATCACGGTGATCGGCGTCGTCACGTTCGGGCTGGGCTGGACCCTGTTCGCGGTGCTGCCGGCGAGCGGCATCATCTACAGCGCCATCACGGTGGGCGGCCCGAAGCAGAGCACGATCGGTCAGCGGCTGATGGGGCTTCGCGTCGTCGCGCCGGAGACCGGCGCGCGGGTCGACATCATCACGGCGGCCGTCCACGCCCTGCTGTTCTACGTGGCGATCTCGACCTTCCTGCTCTGGTGCGTCGACGTCGTCTTCGGGCTGGTGCGGTCCGATCGGCGGCTCGGGCACGACCTGCTGCTGGGTCTCGCGGTCGTCCCCGCGCGCTGAGGACGTCGTGACGCGACGAAAAACTCGCGGGGCGGCCGGACGAGGGCATTGAGCCCGGCCGCGCCGCCTGTACACTGGTATGCCGGCGCCGAGAGGACGCATCCGGCGCAGGGTCCAGAAGAAGCGTGACCAGCCATCCTCGCGATACGCCGCAGTTCTATCTCACCGCGCCCTCGCCGTGCCCCTATCTCCCGGGCCAGGAGGAGCGGAAAGTCTTCACCCATCTCGTCGGACGCCGGGCTCGGGACCTCAACGAGATCCTGACGCAGGGCGGTTTCCGCCGCTCCCAGACCATCGCGTACCGCCCGGCTTGCGAGACGTGCCGTGCCTGCGTCTCGGTGCGCGTCGTCGTCGAGGAATTCGAGCCGAGCGCGAGCCAGCGGCGCATCCTCGGCCGCAACGCGGACTGGGTCGGCACGCCGGAACCGAACCGTCCGGCCTCCGAGCAGTACGCCCTGTTCCGCCGTTATCTCGACGCGCGTCACGGCGATGGCGGCATGGTCGACATGACCGTGCTCGACTACGCCATGATGATCGAGGACAGCCACGTGGACACGCACTTGGTGTCGTATCGCCGGCACGGTCCGGATACGGCGATTACCGGGCGCGGCTCGGGTCCGCCCCTGGCCTTCTGCCTGACGGATGTCCTCGCCGACGGATTGTCGATGGTCTACTCCTTCTACGATCCCCAGGAAGCCGGACGCTCGCCGGGGACGTTCATGATCCTCGACCATATCCGCCGGGCCCGGCAGCTCGGCCTGCCGTACCTGTATCTCGGCTACTGGGTCGAGGGCTCGCGCAAGATGGACTACAAGTCCCGCTTCCGGCCCCAGGAGCGGTTGCTGGGGCAGGGATGGGTGCGGGCGGACTGACGCTCGGCACAGGCTGCCTCACGGGCATGGCCGATCCGCATTGAGCGGCCGGGGTACCGCATGCTACCGGCCTCGCACGCAGTTCTGCCCGTGCCGAGGCCCCCATGATCCCCCGCTACAGCCGCCCCGCGATGACGGCGATCTGGTCGCCCGAGAGCCGGTTCCGCATCTGGTTCGAGATCGAGGCGCACGCCACCACGGCCCTGGCCGAGATCGGCGTCGTGCCGAAGGCCGCCGCCGAGACCGTCTGGGCCAAGGGCAAGGACGCGGTCTTCGATGTCGCCCGCATCGACGCGATCGAGGCGGTGACCAAGCACGACGTGATCGCGTTCCTGACGCACCTCGCCGAGATCGTCGGCCCCGAGGCGCGGTTCGTCCATCAGGGCATGACCTCCTCGGACGTCCTCGACACCTGCCTCAACGTGCAGCTCGTGCGCGCCGCCGACATCCTCATCGCCGACGTGGACGCCCTGCTCGGCGCCCTGAAGGCCCGCGCCGTGGAGCACAAGCTCACCCCGACCATCGGCCGCTCGCACGGCATCCACGCCGAGCCCGTCACGTTCGGCTTGAAGCTCGCCCAGGCCTACGCCGAGTTCGAGCGCAACCGGGCCCGTCTGGTCGCCGCCCGCGCGGAGGTCGCGACCTGCGCGATCTCGGGGGCCGTGGGCACCTTCGCCAATATCGACCCGCGGGTGGAACAGTACGTCGCGGAGCGGATGGGCCTGACGCCCGAACCGGTCTCCACCCAGGTCATCCCGCGGGACCGCCACGCCCAATTCTTCGCCACCCTCGGCGTCGTCGCGTCGTCCCTGGAGCGGTTGGCCATCGAGATCCGCCACCTTCAGCGCACGGAGGTCCTGGAGGCCGAGGAGTTCTTCTCCGAAGGCCAGAAGGGCTCCTCGGCGATGCCGCACAAGCGCAATCCCGTGCTCACCGAGAACATCACCGGTCTGGCCCGGATGGTGCGGGGCTACGTCACGCCGGCCCTGGAAAACGTCGCCCTCTGGCACGAGCGCGACATCTCGCACTCCTCGGTCGAGCGGATGATCGGCCCCGACGCCACCGTCACCCTGGATTTCGCCCTGGCCCGCATGACCGGCGTGATCGAGAAGCTGCTGATCTACCCGGCCAACATGCAGAAGAACCTCGACCGCCTCGGCGGCCTCGTCCACTCGCAGCGCGTGCTGCTGGCGCTCACGCAGGCCGGCGTGTCGCGCGAGGATTCCTACCGGCTGGTCCAGCGCAACGCGATGCCGGTCTGGCGCGGGGAAGGGGACTTCCTAGCGCTCCTGAAGGCCGATCCCGAGGTGACCGCCGCGCTCGCGCCGGAACAGATCGAGGAATGCTTCGATCTCGGCTACCACTTCAAGCACGTGGACACGATCTTCTCGCGGGTGTTCGGCGCCGCCTGAGCGCGCCGCACGATTCCTGCTTGGACCCGCGACGAACACAGGAAGGCAACCCGTGACCGCTGCTCGCATCGTCTATCTCAACGGCGCGTTCCTCCCCTTCGAGGAGGCGCGCGTGCCGATCATGGATCGCGGCTTCCTGTTCGCGGACGGCATCTACGAGGTCTCGGCGATCATCGACGGCCGCCTCGTCGATAACGCCGCGCACCTCGCCCGCCTCGACCGGTCACTCGGGGAGATCGGTATCCGCAATCCCCACGATGCCGCCGGCTGGGAGCGCCTGCAGACCGAACTCGTCGCCCGCAACGGCGTCACCGAGGGCCTCGTCTACATGCAGGTGACCCGCGGCGTGGCCGAGCGCGACTTCGCGTTTCCGAAGGCCGGCACCGAGCCCACCGTGATGATGTTCACGCAGGCCAAGATCGTGCTGGCCAACCCGCTGGCGGAGAGCGGCGCCCGGATCATCACCGTCGAGGACCTGCGCTGGAAGCGCCGGGACATCAAGTCCGTCGCCCTGCTGGCGCAGGTGCTCGCCAAGCAGCAGGCGGCGGAGGCCGGCGTCGCGGAGGCGTGGATGGTCGAGGACGGGGCGGTGACGGAGGGCTCGTCCTCCACGGCCTTCATCGTCAGCCGAGAGCGCGTGCTCGTCACCCGGCCGCTCTCGACGGCGCTGCTGCCCGGCATCACGCGCGCCTCGGTGCTGCGCCTGGCTCAGGAGGCGGATCTCCGGATCGAGGAGCGCCTGATCCCGGTGGACGAAGCCTACGCGGCGCAGGAGGCGTTCTACACCAGCGCCTCGGCCTTCGTGATGCCGGTGGTGCAGATCGATGGGCGCCAGATCGGGGAGGGCCGTCCCGGACCGCTCACCCGGCGGTTGCGGGCGCTGTACATCGAGGCCGCCCGTCGAGGCTGAGCGCCGCCCGGATCGGACCAAGCCCCCCTAAACGCGGCCTCTGCCGGCGCCGCAGCCAGGAACGGATCCGGGCTCCGGCTGTTCCTTCCCGAATTCGTGTCTCGAACCGGGGAGGCCAATCGTGCCCAAGAAGCTTCTGCTCGCCGCACTCGTGGTGCCGCTGCTCGCGGCGCCTGCGAGCGCCCAGACGTCCGACAAGTCGCTGCCGCCGTCGAATCAGACGCCGCCGGATCGCGTGCGTCCGAGCGCCGATGCCCCGCCCAAGGATCAGTCGCTCAGCGACAAGCTTCAGCAGAACGACGGTGTGATCAAGCCGCCGGAATCGGGCACGACCGGGACCGTGGTGAAACCGGATCAGTCCGGCTCCATGCCGGTGATCAAGCCGCAGGAACTACCCGGCCGCGCCCCCGGAACCGAGGCGAAATAGTCGCGTCGCTCCGCCCGGCCGGCAGCAATGCGGGCGGATTGCTTGATTTCGCCGCCCGGATCGCGGAAACGGCTCAGGACGTAGGCCGCCTTCACCCGTTGGTGGCCCTCGTCCCGGTTTCCGTCGCGGGTAAGCAGGCAGGCATGGCCAACGTCGTCGTTGTGGGCGCCCAGTGGGGCGACGAGGGCAAGGGCAAGATCGTCGACTGGCTCTCGGAGCAGGCCGACATCGTCGTCCGCTTCCAGGGCGGGCACAATGCCGGGCACACGCTCGTCATCGACGGCAAGACCTACAAGCTGGCGTTGCTGCCGTCGGGCGTCGTGCGCGGCGGGAAGCTGTCGGTCATCGGCAACGGCGTCGTGGTCGATCCCTGGCACCTCGTCGACGAAATCGCGCGCATCAAAGCGCAGGGCGTCGAGGTCTCGCCCGCCTCGTTGCGGATCGCCGACAACGCCACGCTGATCCTGCCGCTCCATCGCGAGCTGGACCACTTCCGTGAGACGGCGAATGCCGGCCTGAAGATCGGCACCACCAAGCGCGGCATCGGTCCGGCCTACGAGGACAAGGTCGGGCGTCGGGCGATCCGCGTGGTCGACCTCGCCGACCCCGACGCGCTGCCGGCCAAGATCGAGCGCGTGCTGACCCACCACAACGCCCTGCGGCGCGGCCTCGGGATCGACGAGGTGAACGCCGAGGCTCTGCTGGCCGAGCTGAAGGCCATCGCCCCGGAGATCCTGCCCTATGCCGACACGGTCTGGGCGCTGCTCGACGAGGAGCGTCGGGCGGGCAAGCGTATCCTGTTCGAGGGCGCACAGGGCGCCCTGCTCGATGTCGATCACGGGACCTACCCGTTCGTGACCTCGTCGAACATCGTGGCCGCCCAGGCCGCCACCGGATCGGGCCTCGGCCCAGGGGCGATCGGCTACGTGCTGGGTATCGCCAAGGCGTACACGACCCGCGTGGGCGAGGGGCCGTTCCCGACCGAGCTGTTCGACGAGATCGGCGAGACCATCGGCAGCCGCGGCCGCGAATTCGGCGTCAACACGGGGCGGAAGCGCCGCTGCGGCTGGTTCGACGCGGTGCTGGTGCGCCAAACCGTCCGCACCTCGGGCATCCACGGGATCGCACTCACGAAGCTCGACATCCTCGACGGGTTCGAGGAGATCCGCGTCTGCACCGGCTACAAGCTGGATGGCCAGACCATCGACCATCTGCCGGCGAGCCAAGCCGCGCAGGCCCGCGTCGAGCCCATCTACGAGGTCATCCCGGGTTGGTCCGAGACCACTGCGGGGGCGCGATCCTGGGCGGATCTACCGGCGCAGGCGATCAAGTATGTCCGCCGCATCGAAGAGCTGATCGGGGCGCCGGTGGCCCTGCTGTCGACATCGCCCGAGCGCGACGACACGATCCTGATGCACAACCCGTTCGAGGATTGACGCACCGCGTGCAATCCCGTTGACGATACACCTTTTCGATTGTCCAGGCCGCGCCGACTTGATCTAGAAGGGGCACGGCTCGACGGTGGGCTCCGACCACTCACAATCAGACACGACGAACACCGGGCGGATGCGGCTCCGCGCGGTGAGGAAGCGACATCACCGGCCGACGGCTGTGACCGACCCCGTCGGGCGAGAGCGGCCCTCGGCCCCCGGCCGCCGTCCGGTGGGGCCGGACGGTAGCCGAAGGGGCGGACCAGGGCATCATGGCCGATTACTACCCTCTTCTGGCACGCGCGCTCGACGCGTTGCCCGATCGAACACCCGCCCTGCGCAAGGCGGTCTACGATCGCGCGCGCAATGCCTTGATCGGCCAGCTCCGCTCCCTCGATCCGCCGCTCTCGGAAGCCGATATCGATCTGGAGCGGCGGGCCCTCGACGCCGCCATCGAGCGTCTCGAAGTGGATTACGGCGGCCTTCCGGCCCCGGCCAATGACGCCGCGCAGGTGGCCGAGGCGGTCGGATCTCCGGTCTCGCCCACGGACGTACCGGAACCCTCGCCCCCGCAGCCGCCGCAGCCCGCCGCGCTGCCGGAGCCGGGTCTGCCGATGGCGAAGCCGCCCTTCGAGGCGCCGGTGCATAATCCGGACGTGCAACCGGAGCCCCGCGAGGCTGCGATCGCGATCACGTCGCGCCGGGCCGGTTCGACCCACCCGGCCACGGTCGAAGAGCCGGACGTCACCCCGTCTCCATCGATCGCCGACGATGCCGATCCGGCTGCCGCCGCGACCGACGCCGGCAATGGCCGTCAGCGACCCCGCATCGAGGTGGTGCCGCCGCGTGCGGGCCGATCGCGGATGCTGCGCAACGTCTTCGTCGGCAGCGTTCTCGCGCTGGTGATCGGCCTGATCGCCGTCGCGGCCTTTTTGCTTCGTGATCGGCCGCAGACCCTGCCATCGAGCGGGACGGAAACGGCGGACACCCAGCAATCCGATATCGAGACCAAGTTCGGCGATCGGGTCGGCGGCGACGCCGTGCCGGCTCCGAAGGCCGCGCCCCGTCCCGAGGGCAACATGCCTCCGCGCGCCGCGGCGTCGCCGACTGACCCGAGCATCGCGGTCGCCCAGCGCGCCGAACTGATCGAGGAGGCGACGGGTGCCGAGGGTGGCCAGCCCACGGCCAGTCCAGGCCGGGTGACGTGGCGGCTCGACACGGTGAACGGCGAACAGGGTCAGCCGCTCCAGAATGCCGTGGTGGCGACGGTGACCATCCCCAACGCGGGGCTCACGCTGGTGCTGACGATCCAGCGCAATCTCGACACCACGCTGCCGGCCTCGCACACGGTGAGCCTCGCCTTCAGCCAGACGGCCGGCACGGAGCCCGCCCGCGTCGTGCAGGATGTCGGATTGTTGCAGGCCAAGGACGAGCAGAGCGCCCGCGGTTCCCCGGTCTCGGGGCTTCCCGTCCGCGTCCGCGACAACCTGTTCCTGATCGGCCTGTCGTCGCTCCAGAACGACGTGGAGCGCAACACCGACCTGCTGCTCCACAAGAACTGGTTCGATCTGGCCCTGCGCTACACCTCCGGCCGCAGAGCGGTGCTGACCTTCGAGAAGGGGTCGGCGGGGGCGCAGGTCATGCAGAGCGCTTTCGACGCCTGGCAGTAAGAGGCCTGCGCGGCGTCCACGCCGGGGACCGGTGCGCGGCAGGGCGCACCGGTCCGGACCCGATCAGTGGGCTTCGATGCCCGGCCGGGGCAGCTCGCGGCTGGCGATGTTGCGCTTGACCGCCTCCTGCACCTTCTCGAAGGCGCGCACCTCGATCTGCCGGACACGCTCGCGCGACACCCCGAACTCGCCCGACAGGTCTTCCAGCGTGATCGGATCCTCGGCCAGGCGTCGCGCCTCGAAGATGCGGCGCTCACGCGGGTTCAGCACGCTCAACGCGTCCCGAAGAGCCGAGAGGCGGTTCTGTCCTTCCTGCTCGCGGGCCAGGACGGTCTCCTGGCTCGGCGCGTTGTCCACGAGCCAATCCTGCCACTCGCCTTCGCCCTCTTCGCGGAGGGGGGCATTGAGCGACGTGTCGCCGGAGAGGCGCCGGTTCATGTCGATCACGTCCTGCTCGGGCACACCGAGGCGGGTGGCGATCTGTTTCACCTGATCGGGCTTGAGATCGCCCTCGTCCAGGGCCGAGATCTTGCCCTTGGCCTTGCGCAGGTTGAAGAACAGCTTCTTCTGGTTCGCCGTGGTGCCCATCTTCACCAGCGACCACGAGCGCAGGATGTATTCCTGGATCGCGGCCTTGATCCACCACATGGCATAGGTGGCCAAGCGGAAGCCCTTGTCGGGATCGAAGCGCTTGACCGCCTGCATCAGGCCGACATTGCCCTCCGACACGACCTCGCCGATCGGCAGGCCGTAGCCGCGGTAGCCCATGGCGATCTTGGCGACGAGACGCAGGTGCGACGTCACGAGACGATGTGCGGCCTCGCGGTCGCCGGCGTCGCGCCAGCTCTTGGCGAGGGTGAACTCTTCCGTCGGCTCCAGCATCGGGAACTTGCGGATCTCATCGAGGTAGCGCGACAGGCCACCTTCGTTGGCGAGCACGGGCAGCGTACCGGCCATGGCAATCTCCTGGACCTATGTCCCCCTGACGGGCGGACGCGACGGGCAACAGTGCCGTCTACTCGGGCCGCTCTTGAGCCGACCCTGCCGGCTACCCATGTCATACAGGTAAGCCGCGCGGCCCGGTAGCGATCGAGGACACTCACGTCGTCGTAAACGCGCCACCAGCCGATTTGGTCGTACCATGTCACGATGTGACGCGGTTCGCTGTGACCTTTCGCACGCGGGCGGTGCTCGGTTACACACCCACCGCGGGTTCGCCTTCCGCCCGCAGGGCGTCGACAAGCGTGGCCATCGGGACCGGAACAGCGCTCTCGAACCGAAGGGTCTCGCCGGTCCGCGGATGGCTGAAGCCGAGCAGTTCGGCGTGCAGCGCCTGCCGGTCGAGCGCGGCCAGCGCGGCGCGGGCATCCGGCGTCAGACGCGCGGCTTTGGTGCGGTAGGCGCCGCCGTAGACGGCGTCGCCGAGGAGCGGATGGCCGCGGTGGGCGAGATGGACGCGGATCTGGTGGGTCCGTCCGGTTTCCAACTGACACCGCACCAGGGCGGCTTCCCGGTAGGTCTCGGTCACGGTGTAATGCGTCACCGCGTGGCGGCCGGAGCCCTCGGAGACCACCGCGATCTTCTCGCGATGGTAGCGGGAGCGCGCGAGATGCGCCCGGATGGTGCCGGCGCGCGGCTGCGGCTGACCCCACACCACCGCCGCGTAGGCCCGTTCCAGCGGACCGGTCCGGCCGTGGTCGGCGAATTGCGCCGTGAGGCCCTGATGTGCAGTGTCGTTCTTCGCCACGACGATCAGGCCGCTCGTGTCCTTGTCGAGGCGATGAACGATGCCCGGCCGCCGGACGCCGCCGATCCCCGACAGGCTGGACCCGCAATGGGCGATCAGCGCGTTGACCAGCGTCCCGCTCTCGTGGCCGGGCGCCGGATGGACGACGAGACCGGCCGGCTTGTCGATGACGATGAGATCGTCATCCTCGTACACGATCGAGAGGTCTGCCGCCTCCGCCGCCGGTTCGGCCGGTGCGGCCGGGGGGAGGTGCAGCACGATCCGCGCCCCGGCCGCGACCTTCCCCGCGGAGTCGCGGACGACGCTTCCATCCCGCTCGACGCGGCCGTCACGGACGAGGCCCTGCAGGCGGGCGCGGGATAGATCCGGAAACAGCGCCACCAGCGCGCGGTCGAGCCGCGCGCCGCCGTCCGCGACGATACCGATCCGTTCCTCAGCGCCGCTCTCCACCATGCCCCCTGTCCGTATCCGATCTGAGCCGTCGCGGCGGATTTCCGCGCGAAAGCCCTTGCTCCCCCGGCGCCCCGTGGCTATAGCACCCCCGCGCCGCCGGAAAGCTCCCATCGTCTAGCGGTCTAGGACGTCGCCCTCTCACGGCGAAAACAGGGGTTCGATTCCCCTTGGGAGCGCCACCGGCGCCAGCGGGTTCTGCCGCTCGGTACAACACAGCATCACACCATCACAGTATCGATGCGGCTGCCATCGTACGCAGTCCGGAAAGATGCGATGGGACGAGTGCTATCCGTCCCACGATCCTCCTTCGTGCAACCGAACATCCTTGCGGTATGCAGCTGCGCAGTGGCTGAGCCAGGATGTGCCGGCCGATCCGCGCAACGGAACGAAGCTGACGCGCGCCGCCGGGACTGATTTCACAGCGTCGCGGTGTCTTATCCTGTTGGCTCATGCGCCCATCCGGATCCATGTGGGGTCGGAGCGCTCGCCGCGTGGACTTTTCTCCCCCCGACCGGCCGCACTGCGCGTCGATGCCGTCGCGCATTCCGACGCCGCCGACGTATGAGCTCTGAGGTGGTGGAAACGCGTGCCGTGATCGCTATCGGGCCTTTCGCTCCGGCATCTCGCCTTGCGCAGCAGGCCAGCTCTCGTGGCGGCGGCCGCGTGTCAGGCCTTTGGGTAGCACCAAGTCGGAGCTCTGCTGACTACAGGTAGTGTAGACGCGCACCGCTCTCACGCCATCATGGTTTATACAAAATACGGATCCCGATGCGCGAGCGCTCGCTGAGATCTGACGGACCGGGGCGTTCCGGTGATCCTTCGCTTCGACTGGGAGATCATCACCGCTGAGTGCAGCTTGAGAACCGAGAATGGTCGCAGGCAGTCCTTGATCGATATCGATGCCTGCCATGATGCACGTATACCAGGGAAAATTGCGCCTGCCGCGGAACCCGATTGCGGGCGATCCGTTTGTGCCCCGCTGCCGACTGGGCAGATCTGAGAAGCTAGGGACGAGACCGAGCGTGACCGCGGACGTCGACCGGCATGAACTCCGGCAGATCATCGCCGGCCTGAGCGAGGGCGTGATCCTGGTCGAGCCCGACCAGACCATCGCCTACGCCAACGAGGCCGCCCTCGCGATGCACGGAGCCGGCAGCTTGGACGAGCTCGGGCCCACCGTCGACGATTATCGTCAGCGCTTCGCCCTGCGCTACCGGAATCACCGCGCGCCCGAGCATTATCCGATCGAGCGCGTGGTGGCCGGGGAGCAGTTCCACGACGTCGTCGTCGAGGTGCGACGCACGGACAATCCCGAGGCTGACTTCGTCCACTCGCTCCGCAGCCTGGTCGCCACCGACCGCGACGGCAACCCGAGCTGCCTCGCCCTGATCCTCAAGGACGTCTCCGACCAGTTCGAGGCCGAGGAGCGGTTCGAGACGACCTTCAACGCCAATCCGGCGCCTGCGGTGATCACGCGGCTGTCCGATCTGCGCCACGTCAAGGTGAACACCGGCTTCCTGGAGATGACCGGCTTCACCCGCGATGCCGTGATCGGACGCAGCGTCTACGAGGTCGACGTGCTGGCCAACGCGCGCAACCGCGAGCTGGCCGTTTCCCGGCTCCACGCCGGTGACACCATTCCTCAGATGGAGGCCTGTCTCGATCTGCCGGAGGGCGGGAGCCGGTTCGTCATCGTGGCCGGCCAGCGGATCGACATGGGCGACGAGCCCTGCATGCTGTTCACCTTCGCCGACCTCGAACTGCGCCGGAAGGCCGAGACGGCGCTGCGCCAGAGCGAGGAGCGCTTCGCCAAGGCGTTCCGGATGACGCCGGTGCCGACCGTTCTGACGCGCGCAGAAGATTTCCACGTCACCGGCGTCAACGAGGCCTTCACCCGGGTCTTCGGCCTGGGCGAGGACCGGATCGTGGGGCGCAGTCTCGTCGAGGCCGGCCTGTGGGTTTCCGATTCGCAACGTGTGCAGGTCGAATCCGCGCTGGAGCGGCACGGCTTCCTGCTCGGCGTCGAGGTCTGTCTTCGCCACGAGAGCGGAGCCAATCTCGATTGCTTGGTCTCGGCCGAGCGCGTGCGCATCAACGACGCCGAGTTCGTGTTGCTGGTGATGCAGGACATCACCGCGCGCAAGCACACCGAGCGCGAGCTGTTCGACGCCATCGAGGCCGTGATGGCCGACACGTCCTGGTTCAGCCGCGGCCTGATCGAGAAGCTCGCCAACCTGCGCCGGCCCGGACGGGAGAGCGCGGACGGTTCGGTGCCGAACCTGACCTTGCGCGAGCGGCAGATCCTGACCCTCATCTGCTCGGGCCTCGACGACGACGCCATCGCCCGCAAGCTCGGATTGTCGCGCAACACGGTCCGCAATCACGGCGCCGCTCTCTATCGCAAGCTCGGCATCCACAAGCGCAGCGAAGCCGTGGTGTGGGGCCGGGAAAATGGATTTCCCCTCAATACCACAGAAGGATAAAGATTAGTCTACCGGTATAAATAAACCATTGAACGCGCCCGACACGCGCACATCTTCCGGTTCTTCAGTGTCGGTTCGGGCACGACGCGGCGGCACTGGTCGACGGCTTGGGTTCTGACGCCGCTGATCGTGGTCGGAAGACGCGGTGAACAGCACCACGCGCAGGCCTCCTACGGGTGACGCTCAGGGTCGATCCGGGGGAGGGGCCGGCCAGCGCGCCGAGCACCGGGCTGGGGACGACAGGGCCAGGGACGACCGATCCGTAACCGACGGGGTCGGGTCCTGCGAGTCTCAGGCGAGCGCCATCGAGCCCTCGGGCTCGGAGGGTGCCTGACCGGGACCGGTCGACGGGTTCCGGCCCGGGACCGCGGCGGCCGAACGAGACACGGCCGAGATCACAACCGAGATCGCAACAGGAG
>NZ_BPQS01000050.1 GCF_022179385.1 Methylobacterium longum
GGCGCGTTCGTGATCAACGCCGCCTCCAACGTCCCGGCCTTCTACAGCCCGGTCGGCCGCCGCTCCGACGAGTTCGCCGTCGTCCGCGCAGGCCTGAACTACAAGTTCGGCTCGTACTAAGTCCGGCCCGACGATTCCGTTCGGCTTGGCGGAGCGCCTCGACGCTCCGCCAAGCCGCCGGGGTTCCGATCTGACGTTCTGACGACGTCGCGAGCGGCCGCTTCCGAGAGGAGGCGGCCGCTCTGTCGTTCCGGCCACCGCGGGGCCGCGCGCGGCCCTGCGGGCCGGGCCCCGTTCGGCCGCGCCGGATCGAGCGCCCCCGTCCGCGCGCGCGGAGCCTCGCGCGGGGAGGGACGCCGACCGCCGCCGCCCCCGCGCACCGATCGCCTGCTGCCCCGCGCTGACGCGGCTCCAGGCGCGCGGGCGGAGGCGCCGGCTCAGTAGCCCTTCCAGAGGCCCGGGGTAGCCAGTTCCAGCAGGTGCCCGTCCGGATCGCGGAAGTAGAGGCTGACGCCGCCCCGCGGCCAGCGCGTGCGCCCCTCGACCGCGATCCCGGCAGCCGCGAGATGATCCTCCCACGACGGGAGCGCGTCCGCGTCGATCGAGAACGCGATGTGGGCCGGACCGCGGCCGTCATGGGGCGGGATGCGCCCGCCCGGCGTCTCGATCGGGCGCAGGGATGCGCCTTCCGGGAAGAGCAGGAGGACGCCGCGGCCGCCGACGTCGAAGGTGCGCATGCGGAAGTCGGTGTAGATGCAGCGCAAGCCCAGCCTGTCGCGGTAGAAGCCTTCGGCGCGGTCGAGATCCGCGACGTACAGCGCCGTTTCCAGGATGGCGTTGAGCTTGGGCACGGCGATCTCCCGTCGCGGGCTTCGGCACGGTGCGGCCAGCGCGGCCCCGGGATCGGGATCCCGGTCGGGGCGGGCCGGGGGCGCCCCGCCGACGCGGAGGCCGGGTCCGCGGGCCTGCGCGCCGCCTCGCGCCGGTTCCGAGCGCGAGCGGGACCGGATCGCGGGCCGCCGGCGACCGCGCCCGCGATCCCCATCGGCCGGGCTCGCGGTCGATCCGCCCCGCGATCCGCGCCCCCCCCCCGCAGGTCTGCCGCGGTGCGGGCTTTACCGCCTCGGCCCGCCGCTTCGGCTCCCCGGGAGGACGGTCCGCGCGGCGCCGTCCCGGGCCATGGAACGGGCTTCCGGTGATCGGTGCCCCGGGCCGGGGCGGCCCGTTCTGGACCGGCCCCGGCCGGGGCTCGGCTGCAGTCGGCCGGCCGGCCGGCCGGTCCCGTGCCCGGTTCCGCGGCCGGGACGCGTCACACCCGGCGGGGCCGTCAGGCGGTCGATGGGCGGGCGGCGCCCTGGTCCGGACGCGCGGTGCGGCCCGGGACCAGCGACAGGGCCGCGGAGACCAGGGCGAACAGCACCAGGGGCACGAGGCTCAGGGTGAAGCTGCCGGTCCCGTCCTTGATCGCGCCGATCAGGTAGGGGCCGAGGAAGCCGCCGAGGTTTCCGACCGCGTTGATCGCCGCGATGCTCGCCGCCGCGGCGGCCGGCGGCATCTGCTCCGTCGCCAGCGCCCAGAACGGACCCTTGAGCATGTAGACGCCGACCGCCGCGACCGTCAGCGCCGCGACCACCGGGCCGAGCCCGGAGAGGACCGTGCCGCCCGCGAGCCCGAGCGCCAGGATCAGGAACGAGAGGGCGAGGTGCCAGCGCCGCTCCGCCGTCTTGTCGCTGTGCCGGCCCCAGAGGATCATGGCCACCGACGCGAAACCGTACGGGATGCTGTTCAGGAGGCCGGTCTCGAAATTGCCGAGGCCGAAGCTCTTGACGATCTGCGGCGTCCAGAAGGAGAGCCCGTAGCTGCTCGCCGTCGAGCCGAAATAGATGGCCGCGAACAGCGCCAGCCGCCGGTCGCGCAGCACCTCCCACATCGACGGTTTCTCGGTCTGGCCGCGCTGCGTGTTGCGCGCCGCTTCGGCCTGGAGCTGCCGCTCCAGCCAGTCCCGTTCGGCCGCCGGCAGCCAAGCCGCGTCCCTCGGCCCGTTCGGCAGCATCCACAGCACCGCCACCGACAGGAGGACCGCCGGCAGTCCTTCGAGGATGAACAGCCACTGCCAGCCGGCCAGCCCGAACCCGCTCACGTTGAGCAGCGCGCCGGAGATCGGCGAGCCGAGGAACGACGAGATCGGGATCGAGATCATGAAGATCCCGATGATCCGCGCCCGGTAGGCGGAGGGGAACCAGTAGGTGAGGTAGAGGATCACGCCGGGGAAGAACCCGGCCTCGGCGAGCCCCAGCAGGAAGCGCAGGCCGACGAACGACCACGGCCCCTGCACGAGGGCCATGGCGGCCGAGATCAGGCCCCAGGTCGCCATGATCCGGGCGATCCACAACCGCGCTCCGAAGCGCTCCAGCATCAGGTTGCTGGGGATCTCCATCAGGAAATAGCCCAGGAAGAAGATCCCGGCGCCCCAGCCGAACACCGTCGCGGACAGGCCGACATCGTGGTTCATCTGGATCGCCGCGAAGCCGACATTCACGCGGTCCAGGAAGGAGACGAAGTAGGCGAGGATCAGGAACGGCACGAGCCGCCAGCCGATCCTGCGCATCGCCGAGCGTTCGAGCGCGGTGTCGTCCAAGGAGCCTGCTATCGGGCCTGTCATGGGCCTGTCCTCGTCGCCTGTCGTGGGGTCCGGCCGGATCCCGCCGGGGGCCGGGTCGATCCAGGTCACGGCCGGGCCCGCACGGGACAGGACGGCGCCGACCGCCGCGCGGACGGTGGGAACGGCAGGCCGTCTCGGGCTTCCTCGCGGGCCGGTCAGCTCTGGCGGTGACCTGTGCCGACCCTGCTTAACCCGTTCCCGACGCGGCTGGGAAGCGCGCATGGCCCGTAGAAGCATCGGATCTGTTGAAGACGACGGCGTATTCGTAAGCTGGAATGCCGTTGAGGATCGATCAGCCCGGGTTTGGCGGGCTCCTGCAACGGTAACGCGTGCCCCTGGTCTTTGCGCGCCGCAAAGCAAGCCGGGGCGCAGGCCATCCGCGGGCCCGGCGCTGGCGGATTGCTTCGCCGCGCGCTCGGAGCGGGGCGGCCGGGGGGCCCGGCCTCCCGGACGCCTCAGCCCTTCTTCACGTTCCAGAACACCGGCACGCCGTCGAGGACGCCCGTGAGGGTGGGCTTGAACGAGGTCTGGTTGAAGTACTGCCCGAGGGGCAGGTAGGGCAGGTCGGCGAAGGCCTGCCGCTGAAGGTCGCCGGCGAGCTGCCTGCGCGCGGCGGTGTCGGGCGCGTCGAGCCACTGGTCCCGCAGGGCCTCGATCTTCCCGCTCGTCGGCCAGCCGATCGCGGCGCTCTGCCCCGTGCCGCGCAGGAAGGCGCTGACCGCCGGGTTGGCCTGATCGAGCCCTGCCCAGAAGGTGCAGAAGGCGCTCCAGCCGCCCTGGGCGACCGGGTCCTTCTTGGCCCGCCGCTGCACCACCGAACCCCAGTCCATGACCTGGTAGTCGACGTTGAAGCCGGCGCGCGTGAGCATGTCGGCCGCCACGTCGGCCAGCGCCTTCAGGCTCGGGAAGTCGGAGGCGCCCATCAGCACCACCTTCTCGCCCTTGTAGCCGGCCGCCGCCAGCGCCTTCTTGGCGCCCTCGTAGTCGCGCTTGGCTGTCAGGGCGTCGAGGCCGAGATCGCTCGCCATCGGCAGGCCGGGGCAGAAGAAGCCGGTGGGCACGTGGATCAGCTTCGGGTCCGTGCCGGTCACCGCCTGCATGAAATCGGCTTGGTCGACGACCTTCAGCAGCACCTGCCGGACCGCGGGGTTGTCGAAGGGCGGCTGGAGCTGGTTCATCCGCAGGCAGCCGATGAGGCCGGTCGGGTCGGTGATCCGCGTGGTCAGCCCGCGCAGCGTCGGCACGAGGTCGGCCGGCGGCTGCTCCCACCAATCCATCTCGCCGGTCTGCATGGCCGAGGCGGCGGTCGCCTGATCGGGGATGACGTGCCATTCGACCCGGTCGATGAAGGCGCGCTTGGGCCCGGACGTCCATTGCGGCGCGGCGCCCTCGCGGGGGACGTAGCCGGCGAAGCGTTCGTAGACCACGCGGGCGCCGACCACCCGCTCGTCCGCCTTGAAGCGGAACGGGCCGCTGCCGACCATCTCGGTCACCTGGGTGAACGGGTCGGTCTTGGCGAGCCGCTCCGGCATGATCGCGCAGATCGAGGAGCCGACCTTGCCGAGGGCGTCCGGCAGGAGCGCGAAGGGCTTTTTCAGGCGGAACTGGATCGTCCGGTCGTCGGGCGCCGTGAGTTCGTCGGTGTAGGCCATCAGCGTCTGGCCCATGGCGTCGCGCTTGCCCCAGCGGGCGATGCTGGCCACGCAGTCGCGCGCGAGCACCGGGCTGCCGTCGTGGAAGGTCAGGCCGTCCCGCAGGGTCAGCCGCCAGAGCTTGCCGTCGTCCTCGACCACGTGGCCGGCCACCATCTGCGGCTGGGCCGCGTAGGCGGCATCCGTGCCGTAGAGCGTGTCGAACACCGCCAGGCCGTGGTTGCGGGTGACGTAGGCGGTCGTCCAGATCGGATCGAGCACCGTGAGGTCGGCCTGCGGGATGAACTTGAGGGTCCGGGCGGCCGTGCCCTGCGCCAGCGCCGGGGCGGCGAGCGCGGCGCCCGAGAGAGCCATGAAAGTCCGTCTATCCAGCATGCCAGCCTGCTCCGTCCGGTAAAGACTGAGGGATCGTAGCATAGGGCGGGCCATGCGGTGCTACAGGGCACGCGACCATACGGGGGGCGCCGGGGCTCGCCGCCGCCGCCGGGCGGTTCCCGGGCCTGCTCGAACTCGACTGGCCAAAACCACATTCGGCCTGTGCAAATCGGTAAGAACAAGCTTTCGTCAAGATAATGGCTTTATCCGCGGCCATGGAGCGGCGTCGCTCGGGCGCGATCCCGACCCTCGAACCGCGGCCGCCCGCCCGTCCCGCGAACGGGCCGCGCAGACCAGGATTATCTCGATGAACTTCACCGTGTCCGCACGCCTGTCCGCGCGCCGGTTCGCCTATCAGCATGCCTCCGTGCTCGCCGCCTTGGACCAGGGCATGAGCCTGATCGCGGCCGGGATGGCCGATGTCACGATCACCGACGGCAACGGCCGGGCCCGGACCCCCGCGGCGGTGTACCAGTCCCTGTTCGGGGCCGGGCTGGCGCAGGTCCGCGCGGTCCAGGCGCAGGCGGCCTGAACGGACGGGAAGTCGGTCCCGGTCGGGCCGCCGATCCGTCATGCAGACGGTCGCCGATCGTGGAGACAAGCACAGGAAAGTTGACGAGTACCGGTTCGTCTTTCTGGACATTCTCCGAGATCAGGCATAGCCTCCGAGTGTTCGCGTCGCCGATGTGCCGGCTCGAATGCTTCCGGAGATCGTCTTACATGAAGCGCCGCAGCGCGCGACCGTTCATGGTCGAAGTCAAGAACACCCGGGCCGGACGGGCATCGCTGACCTCCCCCAACGTGCGGACGCGGCCGGACGCGAACCTGTGGCAGGAACTGGCTGAGGCCGAGGCGAGGCCGCCGCAACCGGATATTCAGCTTCCCGCGCCGCCGCGGCCGGCGCGGAAGGAGCCAGAGGCGCCGGCCCGCCGTGTCCTGCCGAGCCTCGTCCCGATGTTCGAGCCTCCGGCGGAGCCCGAGCCTGAGGCCGTCGCGCCGCCCGTGCGGCGGCCACGGACGCGCAGCGAGCGGGCTCCCGCGGTCGCTCAGGCCGCGGCCGCACCCCCGGCGCCGAAACCGGCGGCCAAGCCCCGCCCCGCCGCAGCGCGACCCGAGCCCCCCGCCGCGTTCGCCGTCGAGCCGACCGTGCGCGCGCCGAAGGCCGAGCCCGCTGAAGGCCCGTCGCCCCGCCCCGCGCCCTGGCGCCGGACCAAGGAGTTGCGGCTCGGCGAGCGCTGGAAGCGCCGCCTGCCCCCGTTCGCCCGCTGACCGGACTCCGAGCCGGCGGGTTTCGGGTTGCCCGCAGCCTCAGGCGAAGAACGGCCTGAAATTCTCCACCCAGCCGCGCAGCCACGCCTCGCAGCCCTGCTGGGCGCCGTGAGCATCCTGCCCGTGGCCCCAGATGTCCTCGACGAGGGGACTCCACCACGTCCACAGCCGGTTCGATCCGTCGTACTCGCAGATCCCGACCACGACGGCTCCGACCTGTCCGACGTAGCGCGGGAGCGGCACGCCGGCGGTCACGTCCTGGGTCCAGGTGATCAGGCTCTGAGGCATCCCGTTAGAACGGCGCCGCGCCCCGGACGTTCACTCCGCCGCCCGCGCGCCCCGGTCTTACGCGGCTTCCCGCTCCGACGGCGCACCCGCGGCCAGCCGCGAGTTGCGGTAGCGCGGATCCGCCGTGACCTCCCGCTCGGTCCAGGGCGGCACCACCACCGGCTGGTCCTCGCGCTCGAGTTCGATCTCCGCCAGGATCAGGCCCGCGAGCGCCCCGCCGAACACGTCGACGTCCCAGACCGCACCGGCGTGCGCGACCCGATAGCGGGTCTTCTCGAGGCGGCGGCCGGGCGGCACGCGGGCCAGGAGCGCCGCGCCGTCCCGCGGCGCGATGGCAAACTCGATCTCGTCCCGGCAGGCGCCGCGCCGGGAACTCTTCCAAGTGATCAGCGTGCGATCCTCCGCCTGGCGGATGCGGATCGTGTTGGCGTCGTCGGTGTAGAGATAGCCCTGAACGAAGTGTGTTCCCGACCGGCACAAGGCCAGCACGGACGGGTGCGCGATGAACTTGCGCTCGATTTCGACGGGCATGCCGCGACTCGCTGCCGTTGGACGGAAGAGGTTTCGCGGACCAGCGCCCACAAGACAAGCGGGGCGGCGGTGCCCGAGCGCAGCGTTACAGGCATGGCTCGCTGATCACCGTGACCGGATGCAAATTCGCCATCTTCAACTATGTAAAACCCTTGCGTGTCGGGTAATTGCAGATTCGCCCGGAGAAGAACCACCCTCTTTCGTTCCCGAGGTCAGCGCTGAAGACGGCATCCAAGCGGTCGAACCTGAAGAAGCTGTTGCGGAGGGCCCAGGCCAAGCCGCTCAAGCAGGTTGCGGCCTTGCCGTTCCGTGTCGGGGCGGACGGCCGTCTCGAGGTGCTGCTGATCACCTCGCGCGATACCGGCCGCTGGATCATCCCCAAGGGCTGGCCGATGATCGGCCGGAAGGCCCACCGGGCCGCCGAGCGGGAAGCGTTCGAGGAGGCCGGGCTGCAGGGCCGGATCGCCGCGAGTCCGGTCGGCTGGTACCGCTACGAGAAGCGCCTCGACCACGGCCAGGCGCTCCCCTGCAAGGTCCGCGTCTACCCGCTGCGGGTCGAGGTCCAGCACGAGCGCTGGCCGGAGCGGGATCAGCGCACGCTGCGGTGGTTTCCCCCGGAGGAGGCGGCGCGCCTCGTCCACGAGGACGAACTCCAGCGCCTGCTCGTGGACTTCACGGCGCCACCGGTCGACGGCCGCACCTGAGCGGCCCGGACGCTGCGACGGTCCGGGTGAGGAACCGGCCGGTCCCTCCGCCGTTGAATCGATAGATTGGATCGTTTCTAAGTTCCAAGTCTTCGTTCCACTGCAGGGCGGCCCGGGGCCGCCGAGCCCCAGGAGCCTGATTCATGAACGCGAAGTGTGAGAGCTGCCGGTTCTTCGACGAGCACAAGGGCAACGGTGCCGTCGCGCAGAACGATGCCGGCCTGTGCCGCTTCAACCCGCCCGTCAGCCAGCCCGCGCCCGACTCCAAGGGCCTCTGGCCGGTGGTCGCCGCCCAGGATTGGTGCGGCCACTACACCCCCGAGATGACCGCGGCGGAGTAAGGGCCGCCCTGATCGGGCGGCCGGGATCCTTCCCGGCTGCCCGGTCGCGTTCACCCCGTCATCCGCTTCGACCCCGCCATCCTCGCGAGGGCAGGGCCGTGATCCGGAAGCGTGAGGGTCCCCGACCCGACGCCGAGTCCGGAGCGTGGCTCCGCTCGCGGGGATGTCTGCGTGTCCACGCGTGCCGGATGCGGGTCCCAGTCGAGGGCGTCGGTCGAAGCTTCGCTCCGTCCTCGCGGACGCGGCACCCGACCCGGGGCGGGGCCGGGTGGACCGGGGAACCCGCCCTCCATCGAGCGCCGACGACTCCGCCCCGCGGCGCCGACATCCCTCGGCATCCCCGCCGCGGGCAAAAAAAGACCGCCTCGGGTGAAGCGGTCCGGAGTCTTGGGAGGAACGCCCACGCGGGGCTGCAGCACGGCGATGCCATCGCGGTGCTGCACGGCGTCAACCCGGCCGTAATGGTCTTGTTCCGGGCCGCGCCCCGGCGGACCCAGCTCCGCATGCCCCCTCCGCGGCGGGCGCCGGGGAGGGGCGACCGGAGCGCTCGAACGGGGCCGGAGCTTGCCGTCGGCGAACGCGGCCCGGTCGGGCCGCTCCGGGCCCGCTCCACACGCATGAGGCCTCGCCGGGGTGCCCCGACGCGGTCGGTCCGCTGGGCGTCGCGCCGGGGCCGCCTGCCGCCGACGTGCGGGAGAGGGCGGCGCCCGGGCTCCCCCTCGCGGGGAGGGGGCCGGTTCAGGTCGGCGGGACCGGCGGGGTCCTGTGGGCGGCTTGGCCCTGTCGTGCCGGATCCGGGTCGCTGCGACGACAGGCTTCGGCGACGCGTCAGGGGAGCCCTGAAGATCTGCCCGGCGCGTCGAGCCAGGACCGTCAGTCCCGCGCGCGCGCGTCCGCGGCCGGTTCGCCCGCGGCGGGTCGGGAGGCACCCGCGCCCGGCCGTCCGCGCCGCTTCGCCGCCTCGTAGAGAACCTGGGCGAGCTGCTGCGCCGAGTAGGGTTTGCGCACGAGGGCGAAGCCGTGGGTGTCGTCCGTGGCGAGCACGTGGCTGTAGCCCGAGGTCAGCACCACCGGCAGGTCGGGGCGGCTGCCCTGTAGCTGCCGGGCGAGGGCGAAGCCGCCCATGCCGGGCATGACCACGTCCGAGAAGATCACGTCGAACCGGTCCGGCGTCCGGGCGAGTTCGGCCAGCGCTTCCTCGGCGGATTTCGCCCAGATCGGGGCATGGCCGAGATCCTCCAAGATCTGGGTGCAGAACCGCCCGACCCCGAGATTGTCCTCCACCACGAGGATGCACAGGCTTCGCTGGGGCTCGGCGTCCCGCCGGTCGTCGCGGCCGTCATCCACCGACGCCGCGGAGGCCTCGACCTGCGGCAGGTACAGGGTGAAGGTCGTGCCGCCGCCGACCGCGCTCGCGACGTCGATGTCGCCGCCCGACTGCTTGGCGAAGCCGATCACTTGGCTGAGGCCGAGCCCGGTGCCTTTGCCGATCTCCTTGGTGGTGAAGAACGGCTCGAAGATCCGGCCGAGATCCGCGGCCGGGATGCCCGCCCCCGTGTCGACGACCCGGACGGCTACGAACGGTCCCCGCGCACCGGCATGCCCGCGGATCGGGGGCATCGGCCGGTCGCCCTCGAGGCGGAGCGTCAGGCCGCCTTCCCCATCCATGGCGTCCCGGGCGTTGACCGCCATGTTGATCAGCGCCGTCTCGAACTGGCTCTCGTCCGCGCGCACGAAGCGGGGCGCGTCCGGCAGCTCGATGGCGACGCGGATGCGCGCGCCGGTCACCGAATCGAGCATGTCGGCGATGCTGCGCAGGCGGGCGCCGATGTCGAAGACCTGCGGCTTGAGGGCCTGCCGCCGCGCGAAGGCGAGGAGCTGGCCGGTGAGCTTGGCCGCCCGGTCGACGGTGTCGGAGACCGCGTCGAGGTAGCGGCGGCGGCGTTCCTCCGCGAGGTCGGGCCGGCGCAGGAACTCGACGGAGGAGCGGATGATGGTCAGGAGGTTGTTGAAGTCGTGCGCCACCCCGCCGGTGAGCTGGCCGATCGCCTCGAGCTTCTGCGATTGCCGCAGCGCCTCCTCGGCCTGCCGCTGCTCGGTGATGTCGCGCCCGAATCCATAGAACAGCCCGTCCTCCGGGACCACGGTCCAGAGCACGCGGCGCCGGTCGCCGGCCTGGGTCCGGCAGGACAGCTCGACATCCTCGACGCGGCGATCCGCGCAGAGCGGCCGCAGGGCCGCGTGCGCCGCCTCGCGCTCGGTCGGCGCCACGAAATCCAGGGCGGGCCGGCCCAGGGTCTCGGCCTCCGACCAGCCGAGGGCCCGGCTCCAGGAGGGATTGACCGAGTGGACCCGTCCGTCCCGGTCCGAGACGAGCTTCAGCACCGGCGAGAGCGTCCAGACCCGGTCGCGGTCGCGGGTCTGCGCGGCGACCTGCGCCTCCAGGCGCTCCGCCCGGGTCTGGAGCAGCGCCTCGATCCGCTTCCGCTCGGAGACGTCGTGCGCGAAGACGTAGAACCCGTCGACTCGTCCCGCGGCGTCGCGGCGCGGAAGGTAGCGGGTGTCCGCGGTCCGGACCTCCCGATCCGGGAAGGTCCAGACCCATTCGTGGCGGACCTCGTGCCCGGCGAGGGCCTGCTCGATCGCCGGGCGCCGGGCCTCGAACGCCTCCGGGCCGAGCAGCTCCTGCACGGTCCGGCCGACGACGTCCGCGGCGGACTGGCCCGTCCAGGTCTCGTAGGCGGCGTTGGCGAACTGGTACACGAGGCTGCGGTCGATGAAGGCGATCAGCACCGGCATGGCGTCCGCCACCAGCCGGAGTTCGGCCTCCCGCGCCTGGAGCGTCAGCTCGTTCCGGCGGCGCTCCGTGATGTCGTTGAATAGGACGGCGACCCGGTTCCGCGCCGGCCCGTCGACCCGGTAGGCGTGCACGTCGTACCAGCGGCCCAGCGCCTCGGCCGCTTGCTCGAAGCGGATCGGCTCGCCCGTGAGCGCGACCCGGCCGTAGAGATCGAACCAGTGCTGCTCGTGGCCGGGCACGAGGTCGCGCATCGAGCGGCCGATCACGTCCCGCAGGCCCGTCTGCCGCTCGAAGGCGGGATTGACCTCCAGGAAGCGGTAATCGACGGCGCGGTCGCCGTCCGCGAACGTCATCTCGACGAGGCAGAACCCGGCATCGATGAACGCGAACAGCGAGCGGTAGCGTTCCTCGTTCCGGCGCAGGGCCGCCTCGGCGCAGCGGGAGTCCAGCTGCGTCATCACGGTCCGTGCGAGCGCCTTGAGGATGAAGATCTGCTGGTCCGACAGGGTGCGCGGCTCGCGGTCGAGGACGCAGAGCGTCCCGATGGCCCAGCCGTCCGGCGTCACCAGGGGCACGCCGGCGTAGAAGCGCAGGTGCGGCTCGCCGGTCACCAGGGGGTTGGCGGCGCTCTCCGGGACGGCCGCGAGATCCGGCAGCACGAGGACGCCGTCCTCGCGCATCGCCTCCGTGCAAAACCCGAAATCGAGCGGCATCTGCCGCGGCGGATGGCCGAAGGCGGCCTTGATCCACTGCCGGTCGGCGTCGATGAAGTTGATGTGCGCCATCGGCGTGCCGCAGGCCTGGGCGGCCATCTCGGCGATCTCGTCGAATTCGCGCTCCGGCGGCGTGTCGAGGATGGCATAGGCCCGCAAGGCGGCGAGTCGCTGAGGATGCTGGGGCTCGAAGCCCGACAGGGTGGGCATTGTCTCGTTCCGCGACACGGGAGCGTCATAGCCCACGCCTCCGACCCTCCCAAGTGAGTCCTTGCAACGCTGAACCGGCGACGTGGCGAACCATTGGTTTCCGCGACGGTAAGCTCTTGAGGGGCTGAACCGGATCCCGCCGCGGGCCGAATTTGTCCGGCCTCCTCGACGGGTTGCCCCACCTGCGGATGCCCGCACCCGCGGAGTCGGATCGGGGCCGCGGCCCGTCTGCCTTGAGCCGCGCGGGCCCCGCGGGGGGCGCCCGCCGCGCGCCGTGCCGCCTGTGGATCGGATCGCCGCGGACGGGAGCCCGCGGGGCCGATGCGGCGTTGCCGGCTCAAAGGGACAGGCTCGGGACAGGTTCGGATCAGGCATGGCCAAGCGCAGGACGAAGGCGGACGCGCAGCAGGGACTCGAGGACGCGCCGCTGATGCCCACCGGCGCCCTGGCGGTGGCGCTGCTGGCCCTCGCCGAGGGGCCCGGGCCGGTCGTGCACGTCGCGCGGGATGCCCGCCGCCTGGACGAGCTCGCCGCGACCCTCCGGGCCCTCGATCCCGACGCGCGGGTCGCGGTCTATCCCGAATGGGATTGTCTGCCCTTCGATCACGCCTCGCCGTCGCGGGCCACGATGGGCGCACGGGCCGCCGTGCTGCGCTGGCTGACCGACCGGGGCGCCCTGCCGGACTTCGTGCTGACGACCGCCCCCGCCCTGGTCCAGCGCGTGCCGCCGCCGGAGACCTGGGCCGCGGCCCGTGTGACCCTGCGGATCGGCGATCCCCTCGACGTCGCCGCCGCGACCGCCGACCTGAAGCGCCTCGGCTACATCCTCGACGAGCGGGTCGACGAGCCCGGCGAGATCGCGGTCCGCGGCCGCACCGTGGAGGTGTTTCCCGCCGCCGCGCCGCGCCCCTGCCGGATCGAGCACGCGGAGGGCCGCGTCACGGCGATCCGCTCCTACGACCCGATCTCGCAGCGCTCGGTGGCGGAAGCGGACGCGCTCGTCATCGACCCGGCCACCGAGATCGTCCTGGAGCCCGGCTCCGGCCAGAGCTTCGCGCCGTTCACCGGCCAGGAGCACCGCCTGGACCGCTACTATCCGCGCCTCGTCACCCTCCTGGACTACGTGCCCGAGGCGCGTCTCGCGGTCGAGGACGGCGCGCAGGCGCGGATCGACGCCTTCTACGAGCAGATGGACGAGGCGCGGGGACGGCTCAAGGCCCGCGACGAGCGGGGGCTGGCCGGCGCCAGGCTCTATCTCACCCCCGCGGCGTGGCGCGACATCGTCGTCCGCCACGGCCGGCTCGCCGCCACCGAGGCGGCCGGCGAGTCCCGCACCATGCCGTCCCTCGCCGGGGAGCGCCGACCCGGGACGGCCTTCGCCAAGGTCATGCGCGAGCGGCTGAAGGCCGGCGACGTGGTCGTCCTGGCCGGCACGGTCCGGCCCCTCCGGCGCCTCGTGCGCCAGGCGGGTAAGATCGCTGAGCGCCCGATCCGCCTGATCGACGGCTGGGCCGACGTGGCGGCGGCGGCGCCCGGCGACGTGCTCGCCCTGGAGGCGCCGCTGGCAGCCGGGTTCCGGGTGCCCGAGCAGGGCGCGACCGTGATCGCCGCCGCCGACCTGTTCGGCCCCGAGGCCGCGGTCGCGGGCGGCGTCCGGGCGATGCTGCCGATGGGGGAGGTCGACCTGCGCCCCGGCGACGTCGCCGTCGACCGCGACCACGGCCTGTGCGTGTTCGAGGGGTTGGAGCAGGTCGCGACCCAGGGTGAGGAGCCCTCCGAGGCCCTGCGCCTGCGCTTTGCCGGCGACGCGATCCTGATGGTGCCGGTCTCCCAGGCGGACCGGATCTGGCGCTACGGGCCGGAGCCCGACGCCGTCACCCTCGACAAGCTCGACGGCGGCACCTGGCCCCGGCGCCGCCTGGAGGCGGAGGCCACCATGGCGCGGACCGCGCGCCTGATGCTGGAGGCCGCCCGCGCCCGCCGGGAAACGGAAGCCCCGGTCTTGGCGCCCCCGGCGCGGGAGATGGAGCGGTTCGCCGCCGGCTTCGGCTTCGCCCCGACCCCCGACCAGGCCGCCGCGGTGGACGCCCTGATGGGTGATCTGGCCTCCGGACGGCCAATGGACCGGCTGGTCTGCGGCGATGTCGGCTTCGGGAAGACCGAGGTGGCCCTCCGGGCGCTCGCCGCCGCGATCTTCGCCGGCAAGCAGGCGGCCCTGATCGCCCCCACCACCGTGCTGGCGCGCCAGCACGCCGAGACCCTGCGCCGCCGCTTCGGCCGGTTCGGCATCGAGGTCGCGCAGCTCTCGCGCCTCGTGGCGCCGGCCGAGGCCAAGCGCGTCAAGGCGGGGCTCGCCGACGGCGCGATCCGGCTGGTGGTCGGCACGCACGCCCTCGCCGGCAGCGGCGTCCGCTTCTCCGATCTCGGCCTGACGGTGATCGACGAGGAGCAGCGGTTCGGCGCCAAGATGAAGGCGGACCTGCGCCGCCTCTCCGAGGGCGGGCACGTGCTGACGCTCACCGCGACCCCGATCCCCCGGACGCTCCAGGCGGCCCTCGTCGGTCTCCAGAGCCTCAGCGTGCTGGCGACCCCCCCGGCGCTCCGCCAGCCGGTCCGCACCGTGGTGGCGCCCTTCGACGCGGACGCGGTCCGCGAGGCGCTCATCCGCGAGCACCGGAGGAGCGGCCAGAGCTTCGTGGTCTGTCCGCGGATCGAGGATATCGGCCCCATGGCCGAGCGCCTGCGCGCCCTCGTGCCGGGCCTCGACATCCTAGTGGCGCACGGCGACCTGAAGCCGTCGGCCATGGACGAGGTCATGGTCCGCTTCGCGGAGGGCGACGGCGACGTGCTGCTCGCCACAGCGATCGTGGAGAGCGGCCTCGACGTGCCCCGGGCCAACACCATGCTGGTCTGGGAGGCGGCCCGGTTCGGGCTGGCGCAGCTCCACCAGCTGCGCGGGCGGGTCGGCCGCGGGCAGCGTCGCGGCACCGTCCACCTGCTCAGCGACCCGGGCGCGCCCCCGCCCGCGGCGGCCCTCCAGCGCCTGCGCGCCCTGGAGGCCCTCGACCGCCTCGGCGCCGGCTTCGCGGTGAGCGCCCGGGACCTCGACCTGCGCGGCGCCGGCGACCTCGTCGGCGAGGATCAGGCCGGCCACGCCAAGCTCGTCGGGCTCGGTCTCTACCAGCACCTGCTGCAGCTGGCGCTGACCGCCGCCAAGGGCGAGCGCGCCGAGGATTGGAGTCCGGAGATCGAACTCGGCCTGCCGAGCCGGATCCCCGAGGACTACGTCCCCGAGCCGGAGATCCGCCTGAGCCTCCACACCCGGCTCCTGCGCCTGCGCGAGCCCGAGGCGATCGAGGCGCTGGCCGGAGAGGTCGAGGATCGCTTCGGCACAGCGCCCGCCCCGGTGCTCGCCCTGTTCGACCTCGCGCGGCTGCGCGCGGCCTGCTGCGAGCTGGGCGTGGCCCGGCTCCGGGGCGGTCCGCAGGGCGTCGCGGCCGACCTGCGGCCCGACCGGCCGCTGCCCGCGATGGCGGCGGCGGAGGGCATCGTCCTGCGCGCGGGGCGGGTGGTGTGGAAGCGTCCCTGTCCCGAGGCGGCGGCCTGCGCGGAGCTGGCATCCGAGCTCCTCGAACGCGTCCGCGCGGCCCGGGAACGCGCCGCCTGAGCCTGCACCGGCCGAGCTTGCGCGAGGCTGGACAAACGGTCACAGGCTGTCGCGCAGACAACGCGAACGGGAGGGTCCCATGCACGTTACGATCGAGCAAGCCGAGACGGCGATCGCCGCCGCCCGGGCCAAGGCCACGGAGCTCGGCACCCAGATGTGCATCGCGGTGGTCGATTCCGGCGGCAACCTGAAGGCGTTCCACCGCATGGACGACGCCTGGGTCGGGTCCATCGACATCGCCCACAAGAAGGCCAAGACGTCGGTCTTCTTCGGCATGATGACCGGCCAGATCGGGCAGCTGTCCCAACCCGGCGGCCCGCTCTACGGGATCGAGCACTCGAACGACGGCCTGATCACATTCCCGGGCGGGATCCCGATCGTCGATGCGGACGGCGTGATGTCGGGGGCCATCGGTGTCAGCGGCTCGACGGTGGAGAACGATCACACCGTCGCGGAGGCCGGCGCCAAGGCCATCGGCCGGACCGAGCTGCCGGCCCATCCCTGGCGGACCTGAGGGCCGGCATCGCCCGCCCTCAGGGCATGCGCCCGGCGAGCGTGCGGCCGATCCCGAGCAGCAGCATGCCGGAGAGCATCTGCAGATGGGTGTCCCCGTGGCGTTCGAGCGCCGCGTGGGCCTGGATGCCGTGATCGGCCGCGGCCTCCAGCGCGCCGCCCGGCCCCGGGCCGGCGCCGTTCGTGAGCCGCCCTGAGCGCGTGTAGAGATCGGTGACGTCGAGATACGCGCCGCGCCCGTGCAGCATGCCCGACGGATCGGAGGCCAGGAACCCCCGATTGAGGATCCAGCGGACTTCGCCCGGCCCGGACAGCACGCGGAATTCGAGGGAGACCGGTCCGCCGGTCTGCCGGACGCGGCGGATCTTCCCGAAGACCCAGTCCCGATCCTCGGGATGGACGCGTCCGAGCGCGGTCTCGAGGGCGAGCGGTTGGCCGGCGAGGTCCGGGTTTCCGGCCAGCACGGTCGCGGCGCCCGCGTCGAGCACGGACCGGCCCGCGGGGACGTCGGTGTCCCAGGTCCCGACGAATCCTGCCGCCCGCAGGGCAGCCATTGCCTCGGACGACAGCTGCATCAGGCCCCCCTCGCGTTATTGCAACCTATGTTTGTGCACTGATGCACGATTGCCCGAGAGACAGTCAGCCTGCAACCGGCCTGTCCAGGGGGGCGAC
Organism: Methylobacterium longum; assembly: GCF_022179385.1. Lineage (GTDB taxonomy): Bacteria > Pseudomonadota > Alphaproteobacteria > Rhizobiales > Beijerinckiaceae > Methylobacterium > Methylobacterium longum. The sequence continues at coordinate 16,398 of NZ_BPQS01000050.1, forward strand.
GTTTCCCGGGAGTTCGGCCGCCTCTGACATGGTGTCGCGGTGGTGGGTGCCGGCCCGCCGGGCGGCGCACCCGGCCCGGTGAAGAGGATGCGTGACCCCGGCCCGATCTCCGGTGGGCGGTGACGGGCCTAGTTCGGGTCGGGTGCGGCGGATACGTTGCGAGATTCTGCTGGAGACGTCTCGCCTGTATGCCGCGCGGTCCAGGAGGGGCGCGCTGTTTGCGGATCCGTCGCCCTGAAGGCGGTCTCGTCCGAGCGGGATGCCGATCCTGGCAGCCCACCCCTCGCGCAGATGCCGAGGCGTCGCCGCTGTCGGGTGCGCGATCGGGGTTCCTGTCCCTGGTGCCCGCCGGAATCAGGGCCTAACCTCGCCGGCTCCCGCACGCATTCGCCAGAGGCTCCATGGTTCGCATCACGGACCGCACCAACCTCCCGCTCTCGCAGGACCGGCTCTGGGACAGCCTCATGGAGCTCGCCCGGATCGGCGCGCTCCCCAACGGCGGCAACGACCGGCAGACCCTGACGGACCGCGACGCCGAGGGGCGCGCCCTGTTCCGGCGCTGGGGCGAGGCGGTGGGGCTCACGCTCACCGTGGACCGGGTCGGCAACATGGTCTTCCGTCGCCCGGGGCGGGATCCGACCCGCAAGCCGGTCGCCATCGGCAGCCACCTCGACACCCAGCCCACCGGCGGCAAGTTCGACGGGCCGCTCGGCGTGCTCGCCGGCCTGGAGATCATGCGGGCGCTGCACGAGGCCGGGATCGAGACCGAGGCGCCCCTCCTGCTGATCAACTGGTGCAACGAGGAGGGCTCGCGCTTCGCGCCGCCGATGAGCGGCAGCGGCGTCGCCATGGGGATCGTCCCGGAGGCCGAGATCATGGCCACCCGGGATCTCGCCGGCCACGTCTTCGGTGACGAGCTGCGGCGGATCGGCTGGCAGGGCGAGGCGGATCCGGCCGCGCTGCAGGGCATCGGCGCCTATTTCGAGCTGCACATCGAGCAGGGCAAGCGCCTGGAGGATGCGGGCTTGACGATCGGCGTGGTCGACCGGGCGCTGGCTCAGATCTGGTACGAGATCACGGTGCTGGGCGAGGAAGCCCATGCCGGCAGCCCCATGGCCGGCCGGCACGACGCGATGATGGCCGCGGCGGCCCTGATCGCCGCGCTCGAAGACATCGCCCGCGATGCGGTCGGCGCCGGGGACGAGCGCGGTCGCGCCACCGTGGGCGTGCTGACCGCCGAGCCGGCGAGCCGCAACATCACGCCCGGCCGGGTCTGGTTCAGCCTCGACACCCGCCACGGCGACACCGAGCAACTGGAGGCGATGCGGGCGCGGATTCGCGCCCGGGCCGACGCCCTGGCGGCGGAGCGGGGCGTCTCGATCCGCGTCGCGGAGTTCTGGCGCGCGCCGCCGACGCCGTTCGACCCGGTGCTGGTGGACCGTGTCCAGACGGCCGCCGAGGCGCGGGGACACGCCTGGACGCGCATGCCCACCGCGATCTACCACGATGCCGTCTACTGCGCCCGCGCGGTCCCGGCGGCCCTGGTGTTCTGCCCCTGCCACGGCGGCATCAGCCATAACGAGGCCGAGAGCATCACGCCGGACTGGGCCCGGGCCGGCATGGAGGTTCTGGCCGACGCGGTCCTGACGACGGCGGGTCTGGCACCGGCAGGCTCGGCAACGTCTGGCTCGGCAACGTCTGGCTCGGCACCGGCGGGTTCGGCCGCGCGCGCCTGAAGGGACGGTTCTCCCATGTCCGACGACAACGTCATTCGCCCGGCCTTCGGCAACCGTCGTCCACCCGTGGAGCCGGATGCCGCGCAGCCGCCCCTGCGCGTCCTCGGCACCGGCGCCGGTCACCGGGTCGGATTGATCCGGGATCCGTCGGCCGAGGAGGGCGACGTGGTCCGGGTCGTGGTCGGACCGGAGGAGGGGATGATGGTCGAGACCGTGGCGCTGCTGCCGGTCGCCGAGGGGGCGGAGGCGGAGGCGGAGCGGATCGGTTTCGCGATCCTGCGGACGCTGGAGGTCCTCGAGGGGGCGATCTGAGCCGCGCGACGCCGGATCTCCGGGGAGGCCCGTTTGCCGGGAGGGATGCATGACGGTCAGCCGGATCAGCAGCGCCGAGATCCCGATTCCGGCACGGGCCGGGACGGTCTGGTCCGTGCTGTCGGACCTGGAATCCTATCCGGCGTGGAATCCCTTCATCCGCAAGGCGGAGGGCGGGCGGCGCAGGGAAGCGCGCTGGCGCCTGGAGCTCACCCTGAACGGCCGCTCATACCTGACGCTGCGGGTTCAGGTGACCTGCTGGGAGCCGGGCCGGCGGCTGACGTGGCGCGGCGGGCTCGCGCGGCCGCACCTGCTGACGGGCTGCCACGACGTCCGCATCATCGAGACCCGGCAGGGCGTCAGCCTCGTCCAGGCGCAGACCTTCGCGGGGCTGCTCGCACCGGGCCTGTTCCCGTGGCTGCGGCCCCGCCTCCAGGCCCGGTGCGCAGAGATGAACGAGGCGCTGCGGGAGGAGGTCGCCCGCCGGCTCGCCGAGACGGCCTGACCGGCCCGCACACGGTCTCGACGGGCGCGGTCATCGGGGCCGGGTGGCGCGGTCCGGGCTCGGGCTGGACGCGCCCCGCCTCACGCCACCGGCTTCGGCTTGACGATGGGCGAGCGCGTCAGGCTCTGGATCTCGCGGCCCGGCCGCCCGGCCTTGCGGGCGATCTCCTCCTCCTGCTCGGCGATGAGCTGCCGGGCCGGCTCGTCGCCGTCCAAACCGCCGAGGATCTCCACTGGCACGCGCCGGTTGGAGGCCCGAGACCCGTCCGTGTAGACGATGTCGAACATAATGAAGCCCCGCTCCTGCGGTCTGGACTTGATGCGCTTGGCCATAGGTGCTGATACGCCGCCGGAATCGATCGCGGCAAGGCACGGTTCCGGGCACGGGGTTGCGCAGCGCGCACAGGCCGCACCCGTGGACCGCCCCGCCCGTGCCGTGATCCTCTTCCGCCCGCCAAGTGTAAGGACGCCCCCGTGATACCCTGGGTTCATCTCGACACCGGCAGCGTGCCCGGTGGCGGCACCGACCTGCGCCTGATGCGGCGGGGCGACGAGTTCGCGATCCTGGCCGACACGATCGAGCTGATGAACAACCGCCGCAGCGGCTCCGAGGTGGCGCTCGCCGCGCTGACCTGTGCCCGGCTGAAGGATCGACCCCGGGCCCGGATCCTGATCGGTGGCCTCGGCATGGGCTTCACCCTGCGGGCGGCCCTCGACGGGCTCGGCCCGGAGGCGCAGGTGGTGGTGGCCGAGCTGGTCCCCGCGGTGATCGCCTGGGCGCGGGGACCCCTGGCGCACGTCTTCGCCGGCTGCCTGGACGACCCGCGGGTCGACCTGCAGGAGGCCGACGTGAACCGCCTGATCCAGGCGGGCCCGGACCGGTACGACGCGATCCTGCTCGACGTCGACAACGGCCCCGAGGGGCTGATGCGCCGGGCGAACGACCGGCTCTACGACAATTGGGGCCTCAAGCGCGCCCGGTGGGCGCTGCGGCCGGGGGGCATCCTGGGCGTGTGGTCGGGCGCCCCGGACCGGAAGTTCAAGGGCCGTCTGCAACGCTCGGGCTTCGCGGTGGAGGAGATGCGGGTCCACGCGAGCGGCCGCGGCAGCGGACCCAAGCACGTCGTCTGGCTGGGCCTGCGGACCGAGGGCGCGGGAGAGACGTCCAGGACCGAAGCCGGCCGGTCCCGAGCGGCCCGGTAGCCGCTGCCACTCACGGTCGCACCCCCTATCCCGGCACCGCCCGATCCCGCACATTCTACGCATGGGTGCGAATGGCGGGCATCTCTACACGGTCGAGGTCAGGCCGAGCCGGCACGATCCCGGCCGGTTCACCTGGGCGATCCGCGACCGCGGCAAGCTGGTCCGCGGGTCGTACCGCCCGCATGCCTCGGAGCGGGCGGCCCGCGCCGTCGCCCTGGCCGAGGTTGAGCGCCTGATCGGACACGACGACCGTCCGGATATGCCGTAGGGGCGTGTTGCCATGCTCCCCGGGAATGCGGGATCGATCGGACCCCGTTAGCTATGCATGTCTCTCGGGCCGCCTGACCGTTGCATGCCGCAATGCGGTATCCTATCTGTGCAGTGCGGGATCGCGATGGCGTCGCGGTCCCGCAGCCCTTCTTGGGCGTTTCCTCCCTAGACTTCGGGCCGCTCCTTCGGGAGTGGCCTTTTTTCTGTCCGGTCGTGCGACCCGAGGCGCGCCTGCGATTCCGATCCCGCGGAACCAGGAGCTTGGCCGTTCGTTTTTCCGCTATGGAACACTTCCGGTCTACCCTCGCAACCACTGCCATTGCCGTATTCGGGCTGGTCGTGGCCGCGCGTAGTCTGCATCCGGGCATTGCTGAGCCACAGGCCGGCTCGATCCGGCCCGTCGCCGCCGCGCCGGTGGCGTGGACGGACCCGCCGGCCCGCGTCGCCGCCCCGGAGACGACCGGCACGATCCGGGCCGATGCCCGCGCTGATGCCCGCGCCACTTCGGATGACCTTCCCCGGGCCGTGCCGGCGCCGCAGCGCGTCGCCGTGATGCCGCCCGGCGCGATGCCGGCTCTGCCGCTTCCGGGGGAGATGGCCGGCCCGGCCGAGCCGCTTCGGAAGACCGCGATGGCACGCCGGCCCCGGGCCTCCGAGCGCGCGGCGCATCGGAATACGCGGCTGCGCCACGCGGCCCTCGCCCGCACCGCGACCGCCGACCGGGCCGCCGTCGCGCCCGCCGCCCCCCAATCCACCCCGGCCGCCCCGGCCGCGAAGATCGATCCGATCGGCGACATCCTCCGCGGCCTCGGCATCGGCCGCGATAGCTGACCCGATCCCCGGACCGGTCGGTCTACTGGACGTGAATGGTCAGCTTCATCTTCGGGTGGATGCCGCACTGGATCACGAAGTCGCCCGGCTCGGCCAGCGTCAGGTGCGTCTCGGTGCCGGGTTCCTGGTCACCGGCATCGAAGGAGAACCGGTCCGTCTCGATGAAGGCGTGGTGGATCAGGCTCTCGTCGCCGTTGCGCAGCGTGATCGTGTCGCCGCGGCGCAGGTACAGATCGGTCGGCATGTAGTGGCGTCCCTTCTGCAGAACGATGCGGGCCGCACTCGACAGCGACGCGAAGGCCGGCGCCCCCGCGAGGCCCGATCCGGCCAGCGCGAGCGCGCCGACGACGAGAAGGGTGGTGTGCAGGCACCTGCTGCGAAGGGGCATGACGGGCGTCCGCGCGAGAATTGATGCGGTCCGGCGCCGCGGAGCGGCCGCCGTGCGGCTCGGGACGCCGCTGCACCGCATCGTGCAGGCGAGCCCTCAAAACCGGGATACGCCGGCCGATACAATTTTATCGATTTAGCGCTATTTAGCGCGCTTATAGTGATGACCTTAGCTAGTTGCCTGTATTCGTGGCACAAATTATCGGCCTTGCTGGGCTTTCATCACACGTCGTGAGCGCGCCGCGCACGTGTTCCCGGAACACCTGAACCCGGGCCGGCAACTCGCGGCCCGCGAGGGTGACGGCCCGCAGATGCGCGCCCCGGGTTGCCCAGGGGCTCAGGACGCGCACGATCTGGCCTGCCGCCACGGCACGGGCGGCGACGAGGCTCGGGAGATGGCCGATCCCGGCCCCCGCCAGGGTCAACCGGTGGGCGGTGGCGAAGTCGCTGACGCGGATCGCCGGAGTGACGGCCAGCGGCTCTGTGCGGCCCTGCCCGTCGGTGAGGGCCAGTCCCCCGGTACCGAACCGTTCGCGGGCGAGGATCAGGTCATGGTCGCGCAGCCCGGCGAGGTCCGTCGGGGCCGGGCGGCGCAGGAGGTAGCGGGGGGCGGCGTAGAAGCCGACCGCCAGGGTCGCCAGCACCAGCGCGCGGTAGCCGGTCTCCTCCGCGCCGCCGAGCCGTAGGGCGAGGTCGATCCGGTTGGCCGCGAGGTCGAGGCGCGCGTCGGTGTTCAGCATCTCCACGGTGATCTGCGGGTAGGCTTCCCGGAAGCTCGCGACGATCTCGGGCATCACCTCGATGCCGAAATCGATGGAGGTGGTGATCCGCAGATGCCCGGCCGGCACCGTGCGGGCGTCGCGGGCGGTCTCGGCCGCCTCGTCGAGGAGCGTCAGGCTCGCCTGGGCCTTGGCGTAGAAGGCGAGACCCTCGGCGGTCGGCGACACCGCCCGCGAGGTCCGCGCCATCAGGCGGGCGCCCAGCGCCTGCTCCAGGCGGGAGATCCGCCGGCTGACGCTGCCCTTGGTCTCCTGCAGGCTCGCGGCCGCGGCCGTCACCGTGCCGAGATCGACGACGGCGCAGAAGGCCCGCACATCCTCGAGTCCGCCCCGGAAGGTTTCCGATCTCGCAACCATGCGGTTCCGGATAGCAGGCTCAACCGGTCCCGTGAACGGGTCTACAGGGCTGCTGCGGCGCAACGAATCGCGCTCGACCGTCTGCCCTGTAGGAGACACCCTTGAAGTCGATTCTCGCCTCCGGCCTGCTGGCCCTGCTGATCGCCGCCCCGGCCGCCACCGCCGTCCGAGCCCAGACGCCGCCGACCCGCGACCCGGCGCAGATCCAGGCCGGCACCTACGCGGTTGATCCCGGCCACACCCAGGTCGGCTGGCGCGTGTCCCACATGGGCTTCTCGAACTATGCCGGCGGCTTCTCGGACGTGTCCGGCACGCTGGAGCTGCAGCCGAAGAACCCGGCTTCCGCCAAGCTGTCGGTGAAGATCCCGGTCGCCTCGGTGACGACCACCAGCGCCAAGCTCACCGACGAGCTCAAGGGCGACCAGTGGCTCGACGCCGCCAAGTTCCCCGACATGACCTTCGTGTCCACCAAGGTCACGCCGGCCGGCAAGGACCACGCGAAGGTGACGGGCGACCTGACGCTCCATGGCGTGACCAAGCCGGTGACACTGGACGTCACCCTGGTCGGCGCCGGCGTGAACCCGCTGAGCAAGAAGGTCACGGTCGGTTTCGAGGCCACCGGCACGCTCAAGCGTTCCGAGTTCGGGGTGAAGACCTACGTCCCGCTGATCGGCGACGAGCTGCACCTCACCATCGCGGGCGCCTTCGAGCGCCAGGAGTAAGGGCCGCGGGCAGGAGGATCCGCCATGGCGAACGGGGTTTCCGCGCGGCGGTACTCGGCCTTGGCGATCCTGCTGCACTGGGCGAGCGCCCTCGCGGTGCTCGTCCTGATCGGCATCGGGCTGACCATGACCCACGCGGCCCTGGCGCCGCTGCGCCAGTTCCAGCTCTACCAGTGGCACAAGTCGGTCGGCGTCACCGTGCTGGCGCTGACGGCCCTGCGGGTCCTCTGGCGCCTGACCCACCGGCCGCCGCCGCAACCGGCCGGCATGCCAGCACGGGAGCGGCGGGCGGCCGCGGCGGCGCATCACCTGCTCTACCTGCTCCTCGTCGGGCTGCCGTTGACCGGCTGGGCCGTGGTCTCGCTGTCGCCGTTCAACATCCCGACGGTGCTGTACGGGATCGTGCCCTGGCCGCACCTGCCGCTGGCGGGCCTCGTCCCCGACCCCGCCGCCGCCGAGGGGATCCTCAAGCGGGTCCACGCCCTGGGGGCGTGGGTCCTGGCGGCTTTGCTCGCCGTCCACGTGGCGGCGGCCCTGCGCCACCATTTCCTCCTGCGCGACGACGTGCTGCGCCGCATGCTGCCGGGGCGCCGGCCGTCGACCGCCCCGATCGTGGAGCCCACCCGATGAACACGCGTCACCTCGGCCGGCTCGCGGCGCCCCAGAGAGCACTCTCTGGGGTGCTGTTGGGGGCGCTGCTGGGCGCGCTCCCGGGCGCGGCCCTGCCGGCCTCCGCCGCCGAGTGGACGGTGGATCCGGCCAAGAGCGCGATCCGGTTCTCGGGCGTGCAGGTCGGCGTCCCGTTCACCGGGCGGTTCGAGCGGTTCGAGGCCGCGGTGGAGTTCGACCCCGCCAAGCCCGAGGCGGGGCACGCGACCGTGCTGGTCGACCTCGCCAGCGCGCGGACCGGGGACGTCCAGCGCGACGAGGCCCTGCCGCAAAAGGACTGGTTCGACGTCAAGGGGTCGAGCACGGCCCGCTTCGAGGCGACCCGCTTCGTCGACAAGGGGCAGGGCGACTACGCTGCCACCGGGACGCTGACGATCCGCGGCACGAGCCGGCCCGTGACGCTGCCGTTCCACCTGGCCGTCGAAGGCGGCGCGGCGCACGCCACCGGGCGGGTCGGTCTCGTCCGAACCGAGTTCGGCGTCGGGCAGGGGGCCTGGGCCTCGGGCCAGTGGGTGGCGCTCGATGTCGGCGTCGAGGTCGACCTCGTCGCGACGGCGCGGTCCGCCTCAGGCCACTGAGCCACCCGCTACCCCGGCCGGTCCCCCGACCCCGTCCCCAGCGCGCGCTGGACCATCACGCTGTCCGACCAGTGGCCGTACTTGAAGCCCACCGCCCGCAGGTAGCCGACCCGCTCGAACCCGCAGGCCTCGTGGAGGCGCAGGGACGCCGCGTTCTCGGCGTCGATGTAGCCGATCATCTGGCGGTAGCCGCCCGCCGCGCAGGCCTCGATCAGGGCCGGCAGGAGCCGTCGGCCGATCCCGGCATGGAGGTGGTCGGGATGCACGTAGATCGAGTGCTTGAGGGTGTAGCGGTAGGCCGGGCGCTTCCGGAACGGCACCGCGTAGGCGTAGCCCGCCACCGCGCCGTCCCGGTCGGCCACCAAGTGCGGCAGGCGCTTCTTGCGCATGGTCTTGCGCCGCCGCTTCAGGTCGTCGGGGAGCAGCCGGTCCTCCTCGGCGACGCCGACATCAGTCACGCCCTTGCCGATATGGTGCTCGTAGATCGCCACCATCGCCTCGACATCGGCGTCCGAGGAGGCGCGGATGACGATGTCGGGGCAGGCACGGGACGGGAGCAGGCCGGGCGCCTCGACCTCGATCTCCATCAGGCCCCCTCCCGCGCCACGTAGGTGTGGAAGCGGATCCGCCCGTCCGGGTCGACCTCGCGGTAGACGCCCTGGATCTCGGCCTCGAAGCCCGGGAACAGGTTGGCCGAGGCCTCGAACATCTTGAAATAGTCGAGCATCGGCTTGGCGCGCTCGTCCAGGCGCTCGCCCGGCAGCACCGTGCCGATGCCCGGCGGGTAGACCAGCATCAGCGTGGTGGCGATCCGCCCCTCGGCCTCGGCGATCGGCACGTAGTCGACCTTGTTGCGGGTCAGCAGCTGGGCGGCGCGCTTGGGCGGCATCACCATCTCGGGCAGGTGTTCCGGCGCGAACTGGCGCCGCTGCAGCGCGGAGGTGCCGGCCTCCCGGTGGAAGGCGTGGAGCTCGCTGCAGAGGTCGCGCAGGCGCACGCCGCGGTAGCGGTTCGGCCGGCGGTTGACGAATTCCGGCATGGCCTCCTCCAGCGGGGCGTTGTCGTCGTGGTACCGCTTGAAGGCGACGAGGCCCGAGATCAGCGTGCCGGCCTTGGAGGATTCGACCCCCGGGGTCAGCAGGAAGAGCAGCGAGTTCAGGTCGTTCTTCTCGGCGACGATCCGGTTCTCACGCAGGTATTGCGCCACGATCGGGGCCGGCACGCCGTGCTCCGCGTAGGCCCCCGTGTGCCGGTCGAAGCCGGGGGTCAGCACCGTCAGCTTGTTCGGGTCGGTGATGGCGTAGCCCGGCGCCACGTGGGTGAAGCCGTGCCAGCGGGCGCCCGGCTTCAGCTCCCAGTGGCGAGGCGTCGCGGCGAGCTCGTCGGTGGGCACGCTCTCCCACGGCACCTCGGCGCCGTCGGCGTTCCGGGTCACGTCCGGCACGAAGGGATCGAAGAACCAGCGCCGCGCCGGGTCGCGCTCGTTCTCCTCGAACTCGCGCCGGATCGCCCGGACCTTCTTGCGCCACTCGATCCCGAGCCGGATCGTGTCGTCCCACAGGATCATGCCGGAGCGCCCCTTCATCATCTGGGCGCCGACATCGAGGGAGGCGAAGAGCGGGTAGAAGGGCGACGTCGAGGCGTGGACGAGGAAGCTCTCGTTCAGCCGCTTGTGCTCGACCCGCCGGGTCTGGCCGCGGATGTGCCCGTCCCGGGTGTGGATCTGCGAGGCCTGGGAGAAGCTCGCGAGCTGCTTGTGGGTCGATTGCGTGGCGACGATGCCGGGCGAGGTCTCATCGAGGCCGGTCAGCCCCATGGCGAAGCGCCGCGCGTAGAGCGGGTGGAACTTCATGAAGCCCGCCCAGGCCTCGTCAAACAGGATGTAGTCGCAGAGGTGGCCGATCTTCTCCAGGATCTCCTGGGCGTCGTAGATCGTGCCGTCGTAGGTGCACTGCTCGATCACCGCGACGCGGAACGGCCGCTCCCGGCGCCACGCCTCCGGATCGGTCACCAGCGGGTTGCGGCGGATCTTCTCCCGGATCCGGGTCTCGTCCAGGGCCTCGTGGAAGATCGGTCCGATCAGCCCGTAGGCGTTGCGGTCGGTCTCCAGGAAGATCGGGATGCCGCCGCCCAGGAACAGGGCGCCGTGATGGGCCGCCTTGTGGTTGTTGCGGTCGAACAGGACGAGGTCGTCCTCGGCCACCAGGGAGGACAGGACGATCTTGTTCGAGGCCGAGGTGCCGTTGAGGACGAAGTAGGTCTTCTCCGCCCCGAAGATCTTGGCGGCCTCCTTCTGGGCCTTCAGCGCCGGCCCCTCGTGGGTCAAGAGGTCGCCGAGGTCGAGCACCGAGTTGTCGAGATCGTCGCGGAAGATCGCCTCGCCGAGGTGCTCCACGAAGATCCGGCCGATCGGCGACCGGTTGTAGAAGATGCCGCCGTTGTGGCCCGGGCAGGTCCAGAGCTGGTTGCCCTTCTCGGCGTAGTCGACCAGCGCGCCGAAGAACGGCGTCTTGAGGGTCTGGGCGTACTGCGTCACCCGGCTGACGAGGCCGCGGGCGATGAATTCCGGCGTCTCCTCGGCGAGGAAGATGTAGCCGTCGATGAAGTCGAGGAGCTCGACCGGGATGTCCTCCAGCCGCTTGCGGCGGACCATGATGACGATCGGCATCTCCAGGCCGCGCTTGCGCATCATGTCGATGAGGGCGGCGGCCTTGCCGTCGAGGCCGCGCTTGCCCCAGTCGACCACGAGGCAGCCGACCGCCGCGTCGGTCTGCACCGCGATGGCGGCGTCCTCCACCCGCCGGGCGCGCACCACCTCGAAGCCGCGCTGCTCCACGGCCGCCACGATCTGGTTGACCCGCGCGCCCTCCAGGTCATCCGGGTCGAAGGCCGGAGCGCACATCAGGACCGTGAAGCGGCGGTGGAAGTCCATGGAGCCCTCTCTGGCCTCGGATGCAGCGGGTGGCTTTCCGGCCCGTCTGCGACGATTGCATGACACGGCGCGCGGCGGGCGGTCGCGGTCCGGACGAAACGCGTGATCTGGGCCGGTCAGGAGCCCCGCGCGTCCGCGGAGGTCCGGCCGTCGCGAACTGCGATGCTCACGCGGGTCCGACCGCTCCGCGCATTCCCGCCACGGATCTCGAGCGTGCCCGCCAGGGGCTTGATGGAGGAGCGAACGGGGGAGGCTTGCTGCGCCGCGCTGTCGGGATCGGGCGCGGGCCTCCTCTCTGGTCCGGGAGGGGGCCGCGCCCTTCAGAGCTCGCGGCGGCAAGCCGCCTCCGGGCATCACGGCGCGCGGCGCCGCTCCCAGACAGCCGGATTGACCAGCCCGCCCGGCCGCCGGCCGGCCAGCACATCGACCACGCGGGCCGCGGCGGTCTCGGCGGTGCGGATCAGGGCCGCCCCGGTGGAGCCGCCGACATGGGGCGTCAGGATCGCCCGCGCCTGGCGGGCCAGGGGGTGATCTGCCGGCAGCGGCTCCTGCGCGAAGACGTCGAGACCGGCGCCCGCGATCGTGCCGGTCTCCAGGGCTTCGACCAGGGCGGCCTCGTCGATGAGACCGCCGCGACTGGTGTTGATCAGGAACGCGTCCGGCTTCATCCGGGCGAGCTGGTCCCGGCCGATCAGCCCGCGGGTGTCCGGGGTCAACGGTACGTGAAGGGAAACGATGTCGGCCTCGGCCAGGAGCGCGTCGACCGAGGGGGCCCGCAGGGCGCCGGCAGTGGCGAAATCGGCGTCCGGGCGGCTCGGCCCGTAGGCCAGCACCCGCAGGCCCAGGGCGGTGCCGAGCCGGGCGGTCGCCTGCCCGATCGCCCCGAAGCCGACGAGGCCGAGGGTCAGGCCGGCGAGTTCGACGAGGCGAGCCGTGAACTTGAAGCTGTCGTCGCCATCCCGGACCGAGCGGTCGGCGCCCGGCAGCGCCTTCGCCAGGGCAAAGATCAGCGCCAGGGTCTGCTCGGCCACCGATACGGCGTTGGCCCCGGGCGTGTTGACCACGACGATCCCGGCCTCGGTGGCCGCCGTCTTGGCCACGTGGTCGGTGCCGGTCCCGTGCACGCCGATGACCCGCAAATCCGGCGCCGCCGCGATGGCCTGGGCCGGAAAGCCGGTGTTCCGGGTAATGACGGCGACACATCCGGCGACCTCGCGCGCCAGGGTCTCGGCGTCGGTGCCGCTGGCGGGGCGCGGCTCCAACCCCGCCGCACGCAGCCGGTCGAGGCCCGCCGCGTGGATCGGCTGGACGATGAGGCACGGACCGGTGATCACGGGCGAGGCAGCCTTTGCGGATGATGAGCGAGGGGCGGCAAGTCCTTTGCCGCAATCCTCTTGGGCGCTCGCCGCCGAGGTGGCAACCGCCTCACCCGGCGGTCTGCTTGGTGCAGGGGCCGGTGGAACGCTCGGCAGGCAGGCGCGGGGCCCCGCGGCGCGCGCCGATCCGTCCCTATTGGAGGGCCGATGTTTCACGGGAAACACAAGCTTAACCTTGAGCGGAGGCTGGCTCCGGAATGCGGCGCAGCCACATACGGATTTCGGCGTCGTCGCTCTGCCCGCCGCGGAACCGGATCGCTGTTGCATCGGCGCCGTCGCGTCCCGGGCGGCCGCGGGTTACCACCGGCCGGGCATGACGACATCCAGCTGGCGAACCCTCCGCAACGTGCAGGCCCGGGCGAGACTGGAGCGGGCCTTGCCGCCCATCTTCCCGGCCCCCGTGCTTCGGCATGCCCTGGCGCGTCCGCTAATTCCACCGACACCGCGGCTCGCCGTCGAGAGCTACTGGCGCGCCCACATCCTCCGCGCGGATCAACTCGCGCGGGCCCTGGCGGCCCGGTCGGGCACACCGGAGGGCTGGACGTGGCAGCTCGGCGCGGAGGGGCGATCCGGGAGTTTCCGAACGCCGCCCGCACCCTTCCGCGATCCGGCCTACGCCCGCGGCCGCGGCGCCTGCTGCATCTGCGGCCAGCCCGTCTATCGGTTCGGCTGGCACCAAGATCTCTGGGGGAGCGGCGCACCCAACGCCCGGGCCGGCTGGCACGCGGCCTGCGTCACCGCCTGGAAGTTCTGGATCGCGCCGCACGCGCAAGTGCGGTCGCTCAAGCTTCGCCAGCGCCACCGCTGCGCGACCTCGGGAAAGCGGTTGCTGCGCACCGCCGAGGTCGATCACGCGCTGCCGCTCTACCGGGTCTGGCGGGAGCACCGCGCGGCTCCTTGGCCGGAACTGCTCGGCTACTGGGGTGCGCCGAACCTGCAGGTGGTCAACCGGGCGGTCCACGTCGACAAGTGTCGCGACGAGGCGGCCGAGCGGTCCCAGACCCTGCGCCTCTCGCGGTTCACGGTGATCGAGGACGATGGGGGGTTCCAGGTGATCGAGGACGCGTGAGCCTCCGGCTCAGCCGCCCAGAGCCGCCAGGCCGCGGGACAGGTCCGCCAGCAGATCCTCCTCGGCCTCCAGCCCGACCGAGAGGCGCAGCAGCCCATCGGTGATGCCCGCGATGGCGCGCGCCTCTGGGTCCATCGCCGCGTGCGTCATGGTCGGCGGATGAGCCACGAGGCTCTCGACACCCCCGAGCGACTCCGCCAGCGTGAAGACCTGCAGCGCCTCGACGAAGCGCCGCACGGCGTCGCGCCCGCCCGCAAGCTCGAAGCTCAACATGGCGCCGAACCCGGCCTGCTGCGTCCGGGCAAGGGCGTGCCCCGGATGCGACGGCAGACCCGGGTAGTGGACGCGGCTCACCGCCGGATGCACCTCCAGGAAGGCCGCCAGCGCCGCGGCGTTCCGCTGTTGCTGCTCCACCCGCACGAACAGCGTGCGCAGGCCCCGGAGGGTCAGGTAGGCGTCCAGCGGCGATCCCGTAACGCCGATCGTGTTCGCCCAGGCGGCGAGATCCTCGCCGACCGCCTTGTCGGCCGCGACGACGACACCGCCGATGACGTCGGAATGGCCGTTGAGGAACTTCGTCGTCGAGTGGACGACGAGATCCGCCCCGAGGGCGATCGGCCGCTGCAGGGCCGGCGACAGGAAGGTGTTGTCCACCACGGCCAGCGCGCCAGCGGCCTTCGCGTCCGCGGTGAGGCGCCGGACATCCACCACCCGCATCAGCGGATTGCTGGGGGTCTCGATGAGCACGACCTTGGGGGCCTCGGCCAGCGCCGCGGCGACCGCGTCGGGGTCGGTCTGGTCGACGAACGCCACGCGGTAGTGGCCCCGGGCGCCGCGCATGCTGAGGAGGCGATGGGTGCCGCCGTAGCAATCGTGGGGTGCGACCAGCAGATCGCCGGGGCGCAGGCTCGACAGGGCGAGATCCAGCGCCGCCATGCCGCTGGCGACCATGACCGCCCGGGCGCCGCCCTCGAGCTTGGCGATCGTGTCGGCGAGCTGGTCGCGCGTCGGGTTGCCGAGGCGGGAGTAGTCGTAAGGTCCGGGTTGCTCGAAGGCCGGGAACTTGAAGGTGGTGGACAGATGGATCGGCGCGATGACTGCGCCGAAGGCCGTATCCTGCGCGACGCCGTTGGTCGCCGCGATCGTGCGCGCCGCTAAGTCCGCTGCCATCGGCTGTTCCCTCCTGCGCCGTTTCCGTGCCGCCTCGGAGACTCGGCACGTCCGGCGCGTTCTTTATGGAGAACGGAACAGACTTTCAAGAGAACGGACCGCGCCTTTCGGCCGCCGGCGATCCCGCGTGTGCCGGTCAGGCGGCGCGCGCGTCGGAGACGGGACGCGGGGGAACCGCATCCAGCATGCCCTGCACGGCATCGGCTTCCCGCACCATGACCTGCGCGAGGTGCCGAGCCCGCCCGGCCCAGAGGTCCCGTTCCTCCCGCAGGCCGTGGAGCCGACCCTCGGTCGAGGCCAGGGTGATCTGCAGGGCGTCGATCTCGGCCCGCAGGGCGCTGGTACGATCCCGCTCGCTGGCCAGCGCCGCGCTCAGCACGCGGAGAGCCGCTTCGGCGTCATCCCGCGGCGAAGCGGCCCCGCCTCCGGCGGACGGGGCGGCCGGCTCGCGATCCGGAGCGGGGGTGGCGCGGCCGAGCACGGCGACCGGCGCCGTGGCCTCCGGCCGCAGCTGCGCGATCTCCGCGCGCACCTGCGCGACGTCGAGGGTGGCCGCGGCACGGCTCGTCGGCGCCGGCGCTCCGGCCGGAAGGGCCTCTTCCTCCAGCACCAGACCGTGCAGCATGGCGAAGACCCGGTCGCCGTCGAGGCGGGCGAGGTCGAATCCGCTCTCGGCGGCGAGGCTGCTGAACCGGTCCTGCCCCTGGGCGGACTGGCCCACGAACGCCATCGACCAGGTCTCGAAGCCGCGGCTCTCCGCCGGCCCGCATTGCAGGACCGTCACGTCGCCGTGGCGCAGGTCGCGCTGGATCCGCTCGAAGGTGGCCTCGACCCCGCGGCGGGGCCCCTCCAGCACCTGCGCGAAGGCGCCGGCGTTGAACATCAGGGCGCCGGTCACGCCGACGTTCCGGTTGTTCCGCTGGGAGGCGTCCAGGATCTGCCGGACCGCCGCTGTCATCTCGGCCTCCGTTCCCTGGAGCAGGTTCTTGCTGGCGTAGACGAGGCGGTAGAGGTCGCTCATGGCAATGCGTCCGGGTGGGAAGGGGATCAGGCCGGTGGATAGAGGGCGAAGACCTCGGCGAGTTCTGCGGGCGGGACGGGTCTGCTGATGAGGTAGCCCTGGACGTCCGTGCAGCCCTCCAGGCGGATGCGCTGCATCTGCTCGGAGGTTTCGACGCCCTCGGCGACCGTGGTCATGCCCAGACTCTTGCCGAGGCCCGCGATGGCCCGGATGATCGCCTCGCCGTCGGGTTTGGTCGCCAGATCCTTCACGAAGGACCGGTCGATCTTGATCTTGTCGAAGGGGAACGAGCGCAGGTAGCTCAGCGACGAGTAGCCGGTGCCGAAATCGTCCATGGAGACCCGCACGCCGAGTTCCCGCAGCCGATGCAGGGTCTGGAGCGTCTTGGCGTTCTCCTGCAGCAGCACGCCCTCGGTGATCTCTACCTCCAGCCGCTGGGCCGGCAGGCCCGAAGACGCCAGCGCCGAGATGATCGTCTCCACCAGCCGGTCGCTCTTGAACTGTGCGGGCGAGACGTTCACCGCCACCGACATGTGGGACGGCCACGCCATGGCATCGCGGCAGGCCTGCCGGATGACCCACTCGCCGATCGGCACGATCAGGCCGATCTCCTCGGCGAGCGGGATGAAGTCGAGGGGTGACACCAGCCCCCGGTCGGGATGCCGCCAGCGGATCAGGGCCTCGCAGCCGATCAGCGTGCCGCTCTGGAGTTGCAGCTGTGGCTGGTAGTGGAGCTGGAACTCGCGCCGCGCCAGGGCTTGGCGCATGTCGAGTTCGAGCTTGCGGCGCGCCTGCATGCGCGCGTCCATCTCGGGTTCGAAGAACCGGTAGGTGCCGCGCCCGTCGAGCTTGGCCCGGTAGAGCGCGAGGTCGGCGTTCTTCAGGAGCCTGTCGCCGTCCGTCCCGTCCTCCGGGGCGAGCGCGACGCCGACGCTGGCGCCGATGGTCAGGAGGTGACCCTCGACCATGTAGGTCCGGCCGATCAGGTCGACGATCCGGCGGGCGAGCGCCTGCGTGCCCGCCGCGTCGCGCACGCCCGCCTGCAGGATCACGAACTCGTCGCCGCCGATCCGCGCCACCGTATCGGTCGGCCGCACCGTCGAGCGGAGGCGGTCGGCGACCTTCTCCAGCAGGGCGTCGCCGATCGGATGGCCGAGGGTGTCGTTGACCGGCTTGAACCGGTCGAGATCGATCAGCAGCAGGGCACAGGCCTCGCCGTCGCGCGCGAGGCGGGCGAGGGCCTCGGCGAGGCGCTCGCGCAGGTACAGGCGGTTCGGCAGGCCGGTGAGCGGATCGAGGCGGGCCATCGCGTCGGCCCGGGCCTCGATGGCCTTCCGGGTGCTGACATCCTCCAGAGTCATGACCCAGCCTCCGTCCGGCAGGGGCTGGAGTTCCGCCTGGACCGTGTGTTCCGCCCGCCGCAGCTCGAACACGGCGGGCTGGCGCCGGTCGAGCGATCGCCGCAGGGCCAGGAACGCCGCGCGCCGCGACGGGGCAGGTCCACCCCGCACCGCGCGCATCAGCGGAACGGCGGCGGCGTTCGTCCGCAGCCCCACCGACAGGTCGGCCAGGAGCCGCCGCGCGGGGCGGTTGGCGGCGATCACCGTACCGCCGGCATCAATCATCAGCAGGCCCTGCCGGACCGCGTCGAGGTAGGCCTGCAGGGGCTCGACCGGCGCGGCGCCCGGCCGCACCGGGATCGGCCACGCCGCTTCCCGGCGCGACTGGGCGGCAGGCTGGGGATCCGGGCTCATGCCACGTGCCTTGGAATGGGCTGCCGGGCGGCGCGCGGCAGAAGATCGGATTCCAATAGGCCGGTAGAAGCTAATTCGACGTTTAAATGCGCGAGATCGACAGCATTAATCTAAGTTAAATCGTTGATTGATCTGCGTTCATCGCAGCGAGGCCCGCCGTCGCGCTCCGACCCGCGGCGGCGGGCCGGACAGGTCAGGGGATGGTCAGCGCGGCCTTCGGGAGCAGCATGTGGACCCCCTTGTTGCCGTCCACCGTCTGGGTGATCCGCAGGTTCCCGGCGAGCGAGCACAGCATGTAGGCCTGGTTGCGCGTCAGGTGCGTTCGCGCGCAGACGAGGCGCACCATCCCGCGCACGGCCTGGCGCATGGCCTCGTCGAGGCTCTCGTGGAGGCCGATGCTCATCAGGTCGGTCGGGGTCTCGGCGAACGGCCAGGTGCCCTGGAGATCGCGGCGCGCGGTGAGCCGAAAGGTGCCGGTCAGTCCCGTCTCCAGGGCGGTGACGCAGACCTCACCGTCGCCCTGCACGCCGTGGCCATCGCCCGCGTAGAAGCCGCCGCCGCGATTGAACACCGGCAGATAGAGGGACGTGCCGACCTTCAGCTCCTTGTTGTCCATGTTGCCACCGAAGGCCCGCGGCACCGAAGTTCCGACCCGGCCCCAGGCGGCGGGCGGGGCGGTGCCCAGGATGCCGAAGAACGGGTCGAGGGGCAGCTCGGTACCCCAGGGGAGGCGGCAGACGCCCCGGGCCGTGTCGATGTCGGCGTGGACGGTCTCGTAGTCCGTGAACTCGTCCGGCAGGGTGCCGAGCAGCGGCAGGATCGACACGAAGCCCCAATCGAGGCGGAACTTCAGGTCGAGGATGTCGACCTGCAGCATGTCGCCGGGCTCGGCACCCTCCACGTGGATGGGGCCGGTGACGACGTGCGGCCCGAGGCCGCGCTCCAGCGTGTCGAGGGCGTGCCGCAGGTCGGCCGGCACCCGGGCCGGATCGGGATGGAGCGACTCGCGGCCGCCCGCCGGATGGGCGTGCAGGGTGACGGTATCGCCGGACGCCACCGTGAGGACGGGCGGTCGCGCGGCGTCGAAGGTGCCCAGCACCATTGCGTCGGGACGGGCGGGAATCTCGTGGTGACGCGACATGCCGTGTCCTCGTTCGATGCGGGGCGGATGGGCCGGCTCGCAAGTCGTGCGCCCCGACAAGGCTGCCGGAAGGCCCGATGATCCCGGGTCGCGTCGCGGGGTTGCGCCCGCGATCGGGGAGAGGGCCGGCGAACCCGCCGCAGCCCGCATCCCAGCCTGCGTCTTGCGCATCGCGATGCGGTTCACTACATCGGCTTCATCGGCAGCGACGGTACGCCGTCCGCCGATACTTCCATCCGCATCGCCGGCCGGCTTCGACCCTCGGGTCGGGACGCCGACGGGCTTGGGCCAGGCTCAAACCCGGTGCGCGGCGGCTGATGGAGCGTCCATCGTTCAGTGCCGGACAGGGATGACCCCCGGGTCGCCCCGCACGGCGCGTCGTCGACGGAGGCACCGGTGGTCGGCTCGGCCGGTTCGGTTCCGACGCGGGGAAAAAGGGCGGTTGACACGACGGTTCGGGGCAGCCTATACGGCGCCTCCCGACGCGGTCCGGAAGAAAAACGGAGCGGGTCGGACGGACTTCCCGAGGTTTAGAAAAGTAGATCTGGCGAAAGCCGAGGTACTTGACTTCTCCTCAGCCGGTAATTACGAGAGTGATTACTGATCTTTGACAAGTTGGATTGAGGAAGGGAGACGCGGGCGGCGTTTGTCCTTGCGGCCAAGCTTTAGGGCTTGGCGTGAGAGACTTGTGCCGATCTGTTGTTCTTCTTTCTGA
>NZ_BPQS01000051.1 GCF_022179385.1 Methylobacterium longum
CGATCAGCAGCAGCAGCGGCAGAAGCACGAACAGCGCCGTCACCGCCACGCCGACGTCCAGGCTCCGCTTGGCCGCCCAGTCCAGACGCAGGCCGCCAACCACGAAGGGCGTCTGCGGAAGGACGGTTCCCGCCACAACTTCCGCCGCCTCGCTTACCTGCTCGATCACCTCATTCTTACGCTGCGTTGCAACAAATTCGGAGGCGGTGGGAGGCTCTGCACGGGTCAGCACGGTCTCAGCTCCTTCGGTGAGGCCAATGGCGAGCGGTTAACGAATGGTTGTTGCACCGCTCATAACGCGCAAAAACAGTCTCTGCAACTCAATATATCGGGCCTTTACACCCTCTATAACCGGCCTGGTATACCTAATTTAGAGGATGAAAGCTGCGCAGTCGACGCAGCAAAACAACCCGCACGTACCCGCGCTAGGTAGTTTGTACTGAATTTTGCTCGGTATCTGATCCGATGATCAGTTATGTCCGAGTAATGAGGCGCTCATTGTGAACCGAAGCCGCCAGAGCGCGCGCGGTTCAGAGCCGGCCCCCATGACATATCGAAGACGTCGACCCCGACGTTTTTGCACAGCACCAAACCCAAGAACGATCGAAGGTCCGAAACCGTTTCAAAATAAGATGCGACGGTCGGCGCCCGCCGTCGCGGCGAGCGGGGCCGGCTTCTCGGCAGCCGGCGACTGAGACCGCGGTGCCGGCACTGGGCGCCCTCTAACGGGAGCGATGCGTCGCCCCGGACTGACCGCGTCGAACGCCCCCGCCGCCTACGGCCGTTGACGCATTCGTGACCGGTTACCCGAGCCGCAAGGGCGCTGCGGTCGCGCGATATCGAGCGACACCGGAAGGCGTTGCCGGCCCCGGAGCCCCATCGACCCCGTGGGCCTGCGTGTCGGCGGCAACGACGGTGTCGTGTCCGCGCGCGTGCACCGGCCGATGCCGCGCACAGCACCTGTCGCCTCTTCGCCCGGCCGACCGATCACGGAGTCTCGCGGAGCCTCGTCGCCAGCTCGACTGCGACGGATGTACCCGGCGCCACGTCCGCGGCTCGAAGACGTCACCTGACCGATCAGATCATCGCGGCCTTCGCTCCGATCCGGTGCCCTGCGTCGGAGCACTCGGATACGTGCGCCCGGATGTACGGCGCAAGGTCGGAGCCGAACTAGCGTTCGAGAAGGTGACGGCGCACGGCACGCGCGGTGGCGACCGAGACCCGCACATTGGACTCCTGGGTCACGCCGGCGATGTGCGGCGTCAGGATCAGGTTCGGCACGTCGGCGAACACGGCGCCCGCTTGCGCATCGAGCGGCTCGCGGTCGAACACGTCGAGCGCGGCCCCGCCCAGATGGCCGGAGCGCAGCGCCGCCACCACGGCCGCGCCGTCCACGACTTCACCCCTCGCCGCGTTGATCAGGATCGCGCCGCGCGGCATCCGGGTGAGGGCGTCCGCGTCGATCAGGCGGCGGGTCTCGGCGGTCAGCGGCACGTGCAGCGACAGGACATCGCTCCGCGCGATCAGCGCATCGAGGGCGAGGTTCCGCACGGGACCGTGCGGCGGGTTCCAGGCTGGATCGTCGGCCGCCAGGAACGGGTCGTGCGCGGAGATCGCCATGCCGAACGCGGCGGCGCGGCGTGCCGTCTGGCGAGCGATGGCACCAAATCCAACGAGGCCGAGCCGTTTGCCGCCGATCTCCCTTCCCATCAGGGCGTTGCGCGGCCACGTGCCCGCCGCGACGCGGGCGGTCGCCCCGTAGGCCCCGCGCAGGAGCACCAGCGCCGCCGCGACGACGTACTCGGCCACCGCGTCGTCATTCGCCCCGGTGGCCGGGTAGACCGCGATGCCACGGGCCGTGCAAGCCGCGACGTCGATGTTGTCGAGGCCGACGCCGAGGCGACCGATCACCTTGAGCCCCGGTGCGGCTGCGAGCAGGTCGACGCGAACCTGCGTCCGGTTGCGCACGATCAGCGCGTCGGCATCCGCAACGGCCAGTAGCAGCGCCTCGGGACGGTCCGCCAGGGCGGGATCGTAGACGGTGTCGAAGCCGCGGAGGTCGGCGGCGATGGCCGCCTCGTCCATGAACTCGCTGATAACGACCTTCGGCATGCGTCGAATCCTTGTTCTGGTCACCGGCGCCCGGCCAGCCGGGATCCGGAGGCGGGCAGGGCGGTGAGATCCGGCCCTTGCACGGCCCGCCCGTCGCTGCGACCGGGTAACCGCTCCGTCATAGGACCGGAACACGCGGCGGGAAACGCGAACGCGCGATGGGCCGATCCAGCCCACTGCGCGCGCAGCGTCCGGATACGCCCGGAAACGGTCGTCGCCGCGTCGCGCGCGAAGCGGGGCGAGGCTGTGGACCGATCCGTGCGCCGGCACCGCCTGCAATCCTCGAAGGTCTCCGGATCATCGCCGTTACGGTCTGGCAGAGCGTCCATCCGCTCTCGCAGGTCGCCGCCGTGCATCGGGACGGTCCGAACAGCGATCGCGCCGTGGCCCGGAGCGCGAGCCCGTGCTTCGCCGGCGGGATCGCCCTCACGACGCTGTCGCGTCACTGATGGTGACCGCACGGCACCGCCGCGGGCGATGCGCCCGATCCGCGCCTGACGATCGGATCTGACCGGATGGCGTCGGGAGCGTCCTCGATCCCACGGGACGGCGCTTGGCGGCAGCAGTCGCCCCGACGCCCGGCGATGGCCGCGACCAGCACTCCCGATCCGGTAGCCGGCCCACGCAGGCCACCGACCCGAAATTCCTGGCCGGCATCGGGACCGCCGAAGTGGTACGCCCGGTGGTGGCCTTGCTCTCGGGCGACCTCTCGGCGGCCATCCCGCAACTCGGTATGCGGACGGAGACCGGCGCCATCGCTTCCGCGGTGCAGGTGTTCAGGATCGGACCGATCCAGATGAAAGCCCTCGCAGTCCAGACCGCGCGAGTACGCTGCGTGGTCGAGGCGGCCGGAGCTGCCGCGAATGAGGTGCTGGGCACGGACATCGAGGTCGGGCGCTTTGCGGCCACCGTAAAGCAGCCTGACCGGCCGAATGGCCCACTCCGACGTCGAACGCCCCGGAACCGACGCATCCACGCGCCGATGTAGGGGTCGTCGCCCTCCTGCCGCATGACACGCCTGGGATCGCGGATCAAAAGGTGTGCCGGGACACGCCGGCCGGCAAAGCTTGGGCTTACATCAGGGTCACACCGCGAACACAGTCGCGGACCTGATGGAGACTTCCCATGACACTCACCGCTCGCCTCTCGCTCGCCGCCGCCGTTGCCGCCGTTACCGTCGCGGTTCTGGCGGGGACTTTCGTGGAGGCGCTGGATCGCGCCCTGCCCATGCACTTCGTTTGACCGCCGCGGTTCGGATTCAACGCCGAAGCGGAGCGAAGGCTAAGGGGGTGGGCGATGCGCGACGTGATGTATGCAATCCTCGGGGGTGCGTTCCGGGTCGCCGATGTGCTGGATGATTGGATCGCCGAGACCGTCCGCGGCTACGGCGCTGCCGCACCCTTCGTATCCGCGACGGCACCCTCCACCGTGGACGCCGAAGCGCCGACGATCCGGTAGGCGGACGTGCGGCCGGATCAGCGCTTCTGAGAGTTCGGAGCCGCTTGGTCGGTCTGCGGCTCCATCTTGGTGGAATCGGGCTTGGTCGGCGTGTTGTTCTGCGCCTGCTTGTCGTCGCAGGCGGCAAGCGCGACGAGCATGATTCCCAGGAGGGCGATCCATTTCGTGGCCGGCATCGTTCCCTCAGCGATCGATTGAGTTGAAGCGAGAATCGCCGCCTGCCGACGAGCGTTCCGCCGGGTCCCGGGCGGCTGCGAACCCGACCGGTGTGATTCGACAGTGTCGCGCAGGAAAAGGCCCTGCCGTCGCTGGGATAAGCCTCGCGCCGCCGCGTCCGGACATCGCGGGGAAACACCCGAGCCGCAGGCCCGGGTGCCCTGTCTCGGTCGTGCCTGGAGCGCGCGCTCAGCGACCGCCCGGTCCGGGCTTCGAGCCGGACCCCGCGTCGTTGGCGCCGGTGCTATTGGTGGTCCCGGAGCGGCTCATGTTGCCGGTGGTCGGCCCGCTGCCCGCTGCGCCGGGGCTGGCACCGGAACCGGCGTCGTTGGGACCGGTCTTGTCGGCCGTGCCCGAACGGCTGGTCGCGCCGGATCCGCTCTCGGCCGCCAGGGCGGGGCTGGCGGCGAGCACAGTGGCTGCCGCGAGCACGATGAGCTTCTTGGTGAGCGTCATGGCGTATCTCCCTCGTGTGCCGGCCGTCGGGCCGAAGGCGCCGCGTCCGGTCCGACGGGGAACCCCTCGCCGGAGCGGCTGTTCCTCGGTCCGCATCATGGGCGACGCGGGCGGACCTCCGGCATGCCGTTCCTGATCGCGTTGATCGCCGCCGCGACCGCGATCCTCAACACCGTCCAGGCTGGCGCGAACGCGCGCCTGAACAAGTCTCCAGGCCCGCCGATCCGGGCAGCCCTGATCGTGACCGGCACCAGGGCCCTGATGCGCCTCCTGGCCGTACCCGTCCTCAGAATCAGCTGACTTGGCCGGGGGCGCCCGGGCGTGCCCGGACGGGCTTGGCTCGGTAGCGCCAGAGGACCGCCTGCGTCCTGACGATGATCCCGTGAGCCAGCGCAGCGGCGACGCGCTGGCCGCCGGTATCGCCGTCACAGCCATCGTCGTGGCCCGCGTGGGTGCTCGACCCTTACGGCCGGTTGGGTTTCGCGCAGCACACCGCCGGATCCTGGCAGATCCTCGATGGCCTCCTCATGGGTCGGCGGCGGGGCGCTGATCTCGCACTTCCGAGACCGGCTCACGACGCGGTCGGCTCGGCGCCCCCGTCGGTTGCCGCCGCCGAAGTCTCGTGGGCTTCCGCATCGGGAATCTGATAACCGCGCTCCCAGGTCCGGTGAGCATCCGACCCCTCAGGATAGGGGTTCGCGGTGATCGGATCGCCGCGTTCTCGTGCGTGGCGGCCCTCGGCGCTGACCGTGGTGGGCGAGTGAGACGTCGGCATCACGGCCAATCCTCCAGCTCCGTGTTCCTGTCCGCATACCGTTCCGCCCCCGGGACGGGTCGGAGCCTGCTCGACCGCCGGCTGGGAACCGGCTCCGGACACCCGCCACTCCCGGCGGCCTGCGTGGCCGGCGCCGATCGGCCCGCCGCTCAAAGACCAGGAAGCGGGTTTCGCCCCCTGGCTATCGAGGGTGAACCCGTCGGCGATAGAGGCTGCACCTGAAGCGGCTGGCAGATTCGCAGCCGCATGCCGCCGCCCGTCAGTGGGACCGGTCGGTCCGGTCCGGGGCCTGGCCCTTGGTGCTGTGCCTATGATGGCTGTCACGCTCACCGCCCCCGCCGGAGACGTGGGATTTCGTGTCGTTGGTCGGGCTGCCCGGCGCCGGACCGTGGTGCTCCTCGGACTGCGGCTTCGAGGCATCCTGATGGGAACTGCCCGGGCCGCCGTGATGACGATCGGCGGCGGGCGTCTTCTTCGAAGTGCTCATTCCGATCCTGCTGTAATGCGATCCGCTTTCCAAAGATGCCTCGTCCCCGTCGACTCGAAGCCGATGCCGCCCGGCGGACGGTCGAACGCGCACGACGGGTGCATGCTCGGCCAACCCGGAGACTTCATCGCAGTTCCGGAGAGCCGCCAAGGCCTGATCCGGGCCAGCGCAACGCGCGCTCAACGTCCAGTGTAGCCCGACGCGGCCGCGGCCTCCTTCAGTCGCGCGAAGGCGGTGGCGTAGCGCTCCCGCAGGAAGGCGGCGTTGTCCGGAATCCGGGACGGACAGAGATTGTCCTCGGTGTCGGACATTTTCACCAGCAAGGCCGCAAGGTCTCCGGATCCGATCAATGTGGTGATCCGCTCCGAGTAGGCCGTCCTGGCTGCCGGCTTGGTGAGCAGGGTCACGGTCCGCACCACCTCCGCGGAGAAACCAGCGGCGCGCAGGTCACCGGCGGTCCGCGGTGTGTCCTCAAGCACATCGTGAAGGAGGGCCGCCTGCATCACTCGCATGGGGTCGATGTCGAGCCCGTCGATGAGTCGGGCATGGCCGGCCCGGGCCAAAGCGGCGTTCGCGACGCGCTCCAGATGGCGCATGCAGGGTTCGCCGCCCTTGTCGATCTGGCCCGCATGCGCCGTGAGGGCGAAGGTATGAGCATCGAAGATCGTCGACACGCGACCCTCCCGTGGATTGTGTCGACGCGGGACGGCGCCCCACCGACCCCGGGTCTCGATCAAGCATTCCGGAGCGGCGACGTTCCCGATCGGCGGGCCGGCAGCGCGGTTCCGGACCAGGGCAATGGCGCCGGCGTCCCACGTTTTGAGGATGACGGATTTTACCGATCCGTCAGACCGTTATCACTGGCAGAACTATTGCCCAGTTCATGTGCCATCGCCATTTGCTGTCTCATAAACGGACAAGCGGCGACTCGCAGTCCAGGATTGAGCCAATGGCGTCCGTTACAGTAGAGAAGCCGCTCGATGTCGGTGGGCCGATCAGCCGCCGCGCCGCCGCCCTGGCCAACGCCAAGTGGTTCCGTGCCCTGGCGTGGCGAACCCTGCGCGACGGCGGTCCGCGGGCCGAACTCCGCGCAGCGAACGCGCGTGCGGCAGCCCGCATCGTCCTGAAACAGGCCAAGCGGGAAGCCCTCGTCGCCCGCATGGCGCGCGAGGCGCTCGGGACAGACGCCTAACGGGCGCGGCTCGGTCGCGGCCGACCCGTCAACCCTTCCCGCGCGCCGCGGAGACCTGCAGCTCCCGCACCGATGCAGGCTGTCGAGCCCGCGCGGACAACGTGGTCGCCAGGGGCGGCATCGACCAGCCCCCGGCGGATAGGCGGTGTGGCTCGCGGATCAGCGCTTGAACTTGCCGTCGTACTTGAACTCGGGGGCCGACTTGAGCTGGTCCTTGGTGGCGCCGATGATCGCCTTCCACTTCTTGGCGTCGGCGTCGTAGCCAAGGGCGATGGAGGACGGCGACACGGCGACGTAGCGCTCGCCCATCCCGAGGAAGCCACCCACCGAGACGATGTAGCCGGTGAGCTTCTCGTGGTCGATCACGAGGTCCTTGATCTCGCCGACGCTGTTGTTCTGCGCATCGGTGATGTTGAGCCCGATCAGGTTGTAGCTCAGCACGGCATCCTGCGGGACGGACTCGAACTTCGGCGCGACGGTCGGCGGGGTCGCCTCGTTGGCGGCGAGGGCGGGGCCGGCGAGGGCTGCGGCGGCGAGGGTGGCGATGACGAGGCGGCGCATGGTGATCTCCAGTGTCCCGAATGGGTGGCAGGTAAGCCCCGTCGTTCGGCATCGTTCCGGCTTCTGGCAGAAATGTTAATGCGCGGAACATGGAACGTTTGCACGGATCGGCGGACGGGGGGGCCAGGTGCGCGCCGACCCGGCTCGACCACCGTACTGCCCGGCAGCCAGGACAGATCGTCCGAGCCGCGGGCCGGCGTCCCTGGCCGATGCGAGCCTCCGGGCGCATGGACCTCCGGACGTTGACGGGGAGGAGCGGGTGACGGACGGATCGGGCATGACGGCGGCGGCGCGCGCAGGCGCTCCCGGCGCCTGGATCGACGGCCTGATCGGCGTCTCCATCTTCAGCGCCTCGCTGGTCGCCACGCGCCTCGCGCTGACCGGCATGGATGCGCTGTTCCTCAGCACGGCGCGGGCCGCGCTGGCGGGTCTCGCCGGGGCGGCCGCCCTGCTGGTCTTCCGGCAGCGGCGGCCGCGCGGGAGCGACTTCCGGGCGCTGGCCATCGTGGCGGCGGGTGTCGTGGTCGGTTTCCCGCTGCTTACGGCGCTCGCCTTGCGCACGGTGAGCGCGGCGCACGGGACCGTCTTCGTCGGGCTTCTTCCCCTCGCCACGGCCGTGTTCGGCGCCTTGCGCTCAGGAGAGCGTCCGTCGCTGGCCTTCTGGCTGCTGTCGCTCTGCGGCGCGCTGGTCACCGTCGCGTTCGCCGCCCGCGGCCTCGACGGCCAGCCCGGCCCCGGGGACGCCTTGATGCTCGCGGCGATCCTGGCGTGCGGCCTCGGCTACGCGGAGGGCGGTGTCCTGGCACGGCGGCTCGGAGGATGGCAGGTCATCGCCTGGGCGACCGTTCTGTCGCTGCCGGTCAGCCTGCCGCTGGCCTTGGCGCTGGCGCCCTCCGACCCCGCCGCGATCCCGATGCCGGCCTGGGCCGGCCTCGCCTACGTCGCCCTGTTCAGCATGCTGATCGGCTTCGTGTTCTGGTACCGGGCGCTGGCGCGGGGCGGGATCGCGGCGATCGGTCAGTTGCAGCTGCTGCAGCCGTTCCTCGGGCTCGGCGTCGCCGCCCTCGTGCTCGGCGAGCACATCGAGCCGGCGATGATCGGCGCCGCCGTCGCGGTCGCCGCCTGCGTCGCGCTCGCCCGGCGCTTCGCCTGACCGCGGAGGCCGGGAAGCCTCAGCTCGACTTGGCCACAACCTCGATGTCGCGATCGAGGCCGCTCTCGACCTTGAACTCGCGGGTGTAGACCTGCCCGTCGTGCCGGGCGATCAGCACGTAGTCACCCTCGGCGAGGGTCACCTGCGGGAACGCCCCGATCGCTTCGCGGATCGTGTCACCGCCGGGGGTCAGCACCGAGAAGGCGGTCCCCGCGAAGGCCTCCGCCCCGGGGGCGGCCACCAGCTTCAGGGTCACCGTGGCGGCGCGGTGGTTCAGGGTCGCCTCCGTCACCTTACCGTTCTCGACGCGGAGATCCGCGCGCTGGATCGCGTTCGACTCTCCGTAGGTCGAGACCACGTGGTAGGTCCCCTCGGGCAGGCGCAGGATCTCGCCGGTCTTGATCCCGGTGCGCACGAGGCGGCCCTCGGAATTGGTGCCCACGGGCACGAAGACCGAGAACGTCACCTGCGCGGGCGCGATCTTCTGGTCGCCCACGGCCCCCGACAGCTTGAGAGCACCGGCCGCGACGCGCAGCGTGTCGGTGGCCGGCTGCCCCCCCATCACGATCCGCTTCGAAGCGCTGGCGAAGCCGTACGTGACCGTCGCCACGTAGGTCCCGGGCGCGAGGGTGAAATGAGGTTCCGCCTCGACGGATCGGGCGATGATCGACGGTCGGGTGCCGTCGCCGCGATCCTCGTAGATCCGCCACGCCAGCCCCTGCCGCAGGGGCACGCCGGGTCCCGCCAGGAGGGCCGACAGGGAGAGTTGCGCCTCCGGCTCGGCGGGTGGCATGGCGGGCGGCAGGTTCGGACTGGTGATCGAGGGCGAGGGCAGGGGACCGCCGAGGCGGTTCTGGAACAGCTCCTGCGCGGGCGAGAGGCCGGGCAGCAGGACCGTGACGAGACCGGCCAACGTCGTCGCGGCAAGCCCCTTGCGCATCCCTCGAACCCTCCACATCCTCGCGGCGACGCGAAGCACCGGCCGCGCCGCGGATCCGCGCACGGTCGTACCGGCCTGAGGCGGATCGTCGGCCCTGCCTGTGCATCCGGACCGTGGCGGCGGCAAGGCCGCCCGTCCACGCCGCCTGCCCAGGCCGCACTTCCACCTGCGCCCCGCGCATGCCACATCCCGCTAGAACCCGATGCCGGGATGGAGCGCATGATCGCCACCCTCGACCTCCTGAAGACCCGCCGTTCGGTGCCGCCGCCGCTGCTCGACGGCCCAGGACCGGACCGCGCGCAGATCGAAGCGATCCTGACGGTGGCCTCCCGCGTGCCCGACCACGGCAAGCTTGCACCCTGGCGCTTCATCGTGATCACCGGCGAGGCGCGGGCGCGGATCGGCGAGACCATCGCGGCGACCTTCGCGGCGGACAATCCGGACGCGTCGTCCGACCGCCTCGCTCAGGAGCGCGGCCGGCTGAGCCACGCCCCCGTCGCCATCGCGGTGGTGTCGCGGGCGGGGCCGCACGTGAAGATCCCCGAATGGGAGCAGGTGCTCTCGGTCGGGGCCGCCGCCATGAACCTCGTGATCGCCGCCAATGCCGCGGGCTTCGCGACCTCTTGGTTGACGGAATGGTTCGCCTACGACCGCCGGGTGCTCGACGCGCTGGGGCTCGCGCCGACCGAGAAGCTCGCGGGCTTCATCCATATCGGCCGGGCGCGCGAGATACCGTCCGACCGGCCGCGCCCGGCGCTGGACGAGATCGTCACCTTCCTCTGAAAGGGTTCCCGGCCGTGCACTACGATCTCGACGTGCCGCGCGAGGCGCGCGCCCTCCCGCACAACCCGCTGAAGGCGATCGTGGCGCCGCGCCCGATCGGCTGGATCAGCGCCATGAGCCGCGAGGGCAAGCTCAACCTCGCGCCCTACTCGTTCTTCAACGCCGTGGCCGACGACATGGTCGCCTTCTCGTCCTCCGGCCGCAAGGACGCGATGACCTTCGCCGAGGAGGGGGCGGAGTTCGTCTGCAGCCTCGCCACCTGGGACCTGCGCGACGGGATGAACGACAGCTCGGCGCCGCTGCCGCGGGGTCAGAGCGAGTTCGCCTTCGCCAAGCTTGAGACCGCCCCCTCGCGCAAGGTGCGCCCGCCCCGGGTGGCGGCCTCGCCGGCGGCCCTGGAATGTCGCTGGCTGCAGACCGTGCCGCTGGTGCCCCTCGGTGGCGGTGAGCCGGACAACTTCCTGGTGATCGGACAGGTGGTGTCAATTTACGTCGACGAGCGTTTCGTCACGGACGGCATGGTCGACACCGCGGCGATGCATCCGATCATGCGCGGCGGATACTTCGACTATTTCCATGCCACCGCGGAGACGCGGTTCCAGATGCGCCGCCCCAAGGGGGCGGGCGAGTTCACCGGGTCCTGAACCTGGACCAAGCCGGCCGAAGCCGATTGAGGACTTATTTACCATAGCGGGCGCAGGTTCGGGTGGTCTTCAGCCCCCTTGCGCGCCCCGCGGATGTTCCTGTTCACGACTCCCTCCAGCCCCCCCGATGCCCCGCCCCAGGCGCGGGTGCAGCCTGGGACGGCCGCCTCCGGGCCGGTGGTCCAGGCGATCCGCGAGGGGGCGGTGGCGAGCGGCGTCGGCTTCGATTACCTGCTCGCGACGGCCCGGCGGGAATCGGCCCTCGACCCCGCCGCGAAGGCGGGAACATCGTCGGCGACCGGCCTCTTCCAGTTCATCGAGCAGACTTGGCTGGGCGTCATGAAGAACGCCGGGCCGCGGCTCGGCCTCCAGGCGCAGGCCGATGCCATCACCCGCCAGTCGGACGGCACCTACGCGGTCCCCGACGCGGGGCAGCGGCAGGCGATCCTCGACCTGCGCCGGGATCCCAAGGTTTCCGCCACACTGGCCGGCGCCCTGACCCAAAAGAACGCTGAGGCCCTCTCCGGGGCGCTCGGCCGCGAGCCGACCCCGGGCGACCTCTACGCGGCGCACGTGCTGGGTGCGAAGGGCGCCGCCGCCCTGATCTCGACGGCCCGCGCCTTCCCCGAACGCGCCGCCGCCCTCGATCTTCCCGACGCGGCCGCAGCCAACCGCGCCCTGTTCTACGACCGGGCGGGCCGGCCGCGCAGCGCCGCCGAACTCTACGCCAGCCTCGCGGCAGCCGCGCAGGGGACGACCGCCACCGACCTCACCGGTCTGCGCCAAGACGGCGCTGCGGTGCCGCAGGCGGTCTCGGCCTATGCCAACACGGCGACGGCCTTCGGGGGTACCGGCGACCTGCGCAGCCTGTTCCAGACGGACCAGCGCGGAACGGCCTCGGATGCCGCGGCGCGCCTCTGGCAGGCCCGGAACGCAGCCCAGCCGGCCGCGCACGCCGCGCCGACCTACTTCCCGCGCTCCGCCTCCGAACCGACGTCCGGCAACGCTCCGGATCCGGTGACGACGGGCGCTCTCCCCACGGCCGCAGCGACTCCGCCCGGGGCAGCCCTCGCCAACCCGCCGCTGCCGCCCCGCCGCCCGTCCGAATTCGCCGCGGCGCCCGCGACGGCGGGCGTCAGGAACAGCCTGTTCACACCCCGGAGCGGTCCATGATCATCCGCGAGTTCCTGGCCTTCACGCAGAACGCATCGGCGAGCCGACGCGCCGAAGCCAGCGCCGCCCTGGCGCGGGCCTATCTTTACAGTGGCCTCACCGCGGACGACGCCTGGGAGGCCAAAACGGCGCTGCTGGCCCTCCTCGACGATCCCTCGCCGGTGGTCCGCCGGGCACTCGCCGAGGCCTGCGCGGCCTCGGCACGGACCCCGCGTCCCCTGGTGGTGGCCCTGTCCTGCGATGCTCCCGAAGTCGCGCGGGTCGTGCTGGCGCGCTCACCCGTGCTCACCGATGCGGATCTGGTCGATGCCGCCGCGCTCGGCGACGAGACGACGCGCGCCGTCATCGCCGGGCGCCATCATCTGTCGCACGCGGTGTCGGGGGCCTTGGCCGAGATCGGCGATCTGGAAACGCTGGTGGTGCTGGCGAAGAACCCCACGGCGAAGATCACCGCCGGCCGGATGCTGCGCATGGTCGAGCGCTGCGGCGCCGAAGCTCCCCTGCGCGAGGCGCTGCTGGCCCGCGCCGACCTGCCGCCGGAAGTCCATCACGCGATCGGGCTCGCGGTGGCGCGGGCATTGTCCGACTTCGTCACGCGCCGCGGCTGGCTCGGCGCCGAGCGCTGCGACCGGATGAGCCGGGAGACCGGCGAGCGCGTGGCGCTGGAGGCCTGCGCGGGTTTCGGCGCGGCCGGCGTGGCCCGGCTCGTGACCCATCTCCGCACGTCCCGCCAGCTCACCGCCGGCCTGATCCTGCGCGCCGTCCTGTCCGGCCGGACCGACTTCGCCCTGGCGGCCCTCGCCGACCTGTCCGGCCAGGATCATGCCGCGGTCGCACGCGCGATGCGCGACACTCGGACCTTCGCCGACGTGCACGCCCGGGCCGGTCTGCCGCCCGCGCTCCTGCCGGCCATGCAGGCGGCTCTCTCCGCTTGGCAGGACGTCGCCTGCCGAGGGACTTCCATCCGCGGCGTCGGCCTGTCGCGGCGGATCATCGAGTGCGCCATTACGGCCTGCGGCGCGCTGCCGGATGCGGATATGCAGCCGGTCCTCGCGCTGCTGAACCGCTACGAAGCCGAGGCCGCCCGCGACGAGGCCCGGGAGGTGGCGCGACGCATCGCGGCCGAGGCCTTGGCCCGTGAAACAGCCCGGCGCGACGCCCACGCCGCGGATGCCGCCTGGCGCTCAGCCCTCGAAAGCCAGCGCAGGACCGCCTTCGAGGCTCCGGCCAGCGCGGCGGAGACGGTCGCACTGGTCGAGGACCGGACCGGTCCCGCGGCGGACACGCACAACCCGGTCGGCGCCATCCTCGACGCGCTGCCGGAACAGATCCTGGCTTGGTACCGGACCGACGAGCGACCGGTCGACCCGGAAGAGCAGGCGGCCACCGACGCGGTGCTCGACGGCCTCGGCGAGAGCTTGCTGGACCATTTCCGCGCCAGCCGCAGCTTGGTCGCGCCGGTGCTTGAGGAGATCGGCGCGGACGCCAAGGCGGCTCGGATCGCGGCCTGATCGCGGTGCGGCCGGATCCCTGACGGGTCGGGGCCATCCCGCAGGTCGGCTGCGTGTCGACGGCGCGGGGACGGACCGGGGGCATGTCGGGGACGCGTGGCGCGGCATCCCGACGTTCTGTGCGAGCGAAACCGGCCGCCGGTGCCGCGATGAGGGGCTTCGGCGCTGACCGGGTTTTCCTTGCGACACCCGCCGCGATGGCGGGGGTCGAACCGCTACTCGGCCGCCCGTTGCAGATCCGCCCGTTGCAGATCCGCCGGTTGCGCGCCGGCCTCGTTCAGGCCGTGTCGCGCGATGCTGCTCTCCAGCCGGAGCGCCGCGTTGATCAGGGCCATGTGGGAGAATCCCTGCGGCGTGTTCCCGCGCTGCTCCCCGGTGACGGGGTCGATTTCCTCGGCGAAGAGGCCGACATCGTTGCCGCGGGCGATGAGCCGCTCGAAGGTGGCCTTGGCCTCGCCGGTCCGCCCATCGAGGGCGAGGCAACCGACCCGCCAGAAGGCACAGGCCGTGAAGGTGCCCTCGTCGCCGAGCAGGCCGTCTTCCATGCGATAGCGGTAGATCAGGTCGCCGGCGCCGAGTTCCCGCTCGATGGCCGCGAGCGTCGAGCGGGTGCGCGGGTCGGAGGGGTCGAGCGCCGCGAACAGGGCGACCCGCAGAACCGCGGCGTCGAGGTGATGGGACTCGTAGGCTCCGGTGTAGGCCTGCTTCTGCGCGTTCCAGCCCTTGTCGAGATACTCCGCGCGGACCTCGGCGGCGACGCGCTCCCACTCGGCGATCTTCTCCTCCGGGACCCCCGAGATGTTGCGCGCGATCCGCGCCGCATCGGTGAGCGCCACCCAGATCATCCCCTTGGTGTGCACCTGCTGGCGGGGTCCGGTGCGCAGTTCCCAGATCCCGTGGTCCGCGTCATGCCGGTGCCGGATGGCGCGGGCCGTGAGGTTGTCGAGCACCTCGGGGAGGCGGTCGTTGACCTTCTCGGGCGGATCGTAGTCCACCGCCTCCAGGAAGACGCACAGCGCTCTCAGCAGCTCGCCGTAGATGTCGTGCTGGTCCTGGGCCTCCGCGATGTTGCCGATCACGACCGGCCCCACGCCGTTCCAGCCGGCGAGGTGGGAGAGCTCCTCCTCCGGCGGTATGCCGTCGGCGACCCCGTACATCAGCCGGGTCTCGCGCCCGTAGGTGCCGTCCCGCTCGCGCAGGAAGCGCAGGAATTCCGCAGCCTCGCGCACGTAGCCGAGCATCACGAAGGCGGTGACCGTGAAGGACGCGTCGCGCATCCAGGTGAAGCGGTAATCGTAGTTGCGGTTGCCCGGCACCGCCTCCGGCAGGCCCGCGGTCGCGGCCGCCACGATGCCGCCGGAGGGCGAGTAGGTCAGCAGCTTCAGGCAGAGGGCCGAGCGCATCACCGCGTCGCGGTAGGCGCCGCGGTAGGTGCAGCGGGCACTCCAGCGCCGCCAGTAATCGGCCGTCGCCTCCAGGCGGCTCTGGGCACCGCCGAAATCGTCAATGCAGGCATCCTCGTCGTCCTCGCCGTGAGTGAGGACGAGGTAGGCGGTCTCGCCCTCGGACAGGCGGAACGACACCTCGGCCGCATCGCCGACGAGATCCGGCTGCCGATGCGCGTTGACCCGCACGCGCCAGTCCCCGGCCTCGAACAGCACCGAGGCGCCCTCCGTGAGGGGCGTGCAGGACCGGCGCGCGTAGTCGAAGGTCGGACGAACCCGGAAGACCCCGCTGACGTGGCCACTCTCGCAGGTGAGAAGGCGGATCAGCCGGCTCTCGCCCTCTCCGTCCGGCCCCTCGTCGGGCTCCGGGCTCGGCGGATTGACCGGCATCACGTCGACGAGGCGCGCGCGCCCCGTCGAGGTGGTGAAGGTCGTCTCGAGGATGTTGGTCTCGCATACGTAACGCCGGTCCGTCTCGGCACCGTCGTCGAAGGCGATGCTGCAGGTGCCGCCCTTCTCGTCGTCGAGGAGCTTCACGAACAGGGCCGGTGAGTCGTGGCGAGGCCAGCACAGCCAGTCGATCGACCCGTCTCGGGCGATCAGCGCGCAGGAATGGGTGTCGCCGATGAGGGCGTAGTCGCTGATGGGTTTCGACACGGGGCTTCCGGATGGCGGCGTCGCCCGCTCCGTCGGGCAAGACCTGATCCGTGAGGTAGCCGGGCCGCGCCGGGCGGGGAGTCCGGCTCGACGATTCGCCGCAGGTCCGGTCAGGACCCGGGACGCGGCAGCATGCGGTCGCTGATGATCCGCCGCTGGATCTCGCTCGTACCCTCGAAGATTGTGGTCAGGCGGGCGTCCCGCCAGTAGCGCTCGACCCGGCGCTCGGTGGTGTAGCCGTTGCCCCCGTGCAGCTGCATGGCTTGGTTCGTGACGCGCACCGCCATCTCGGTGGCGAGAAGTTTCACCATGGCCGACTCGCTCTCCGCCGGCTCGCCCTGATCCAGGAGGTGGGCGACCTGGTGCCAGTAGGCCCGCGCCTGGGCGACTTCGGCGGCCATGTCGGCCAGGGCGAAGCGCAGCGCCTGGAAGTCGCCGATCGGATGACCGAACTGGACCCGCTCCTGTAGATACGCCTGGCTGTCCTCCACGGCCGCGCGCGCCACACCGACGGCCCGGGCCGCCGTGTGGACCCGGGCGATGTTGAGGCCCCGCTGGACGGAGGCGAACCCGCCGGCATCCGCGTCCGCCCCCTGGTCGCCGTAGAGCCCGGTGAGCCGGTCGCTCTCAGGTACTCGCACGCCGTCGAGCGTGAGCTCGAAGGTCTGGAAGCCGTGATAGCCGATCTTGTCGATCACCCGGCCGGTCATGCCGGTCGGGAAGCTGTCGCGCTCCTTGAGCACGAGGAACGGCTCCAGGCCGGCCGAGCGCGCCTCGCCGGGTTCCGGCTCGCGGGTGCGGGCGAGGACCTCGACGAAGTCCGCTCCCTTGGCGAAGCCCGCCCAGCGCTTGGTGCCGCTGAGCACCCAGTGCTCGCCATCCCGCACCGCGCGGGTCTGGACGCCGGCCAGATCCGAGCCGGCATTGGGCTCCGACAGGGAGATCGAGCCGATCCACGCACCGCGGGCCGAGCGCCGGAGCAGGTCGGAACGGCGCTCCGCGTCCAGAGTTTGCGTTCCCAGGCCTTGGCCCCGCGCCAGGATGCTCCCCACCGAGAGCCACGCCCGGGCCAGTTCCTCAGAGACCAGACAGTATTCGAACACCCCGAGCCCGAGGCCGCCATGCTCCGCCGGGATCGTGATGCCGAACCAGCCCTTCTCGGCCATGGCGTCGATGAGCGTGCGGGGCATCTCGGCCTTGTGGCGGTCGAGCTCATCCGCCAGGGGGAGCACCGTATCGCGGGCGAACGCCCGAGCCTCCGCCTGAAGGTCGGCCCGGGCGGGCGTGCGCCAGGGCGAGGTCAGCTCGGGCGGCTTCGGCGCGATCGGATCGTTCCGGCCCTCGGATCCGGTCATCGTTCCCCCTTGTCATGCGGCGTCATGCGGCGGCGTCTCAATGTAAGGCCGCGTGCGGGAAACACGCGCTTACAAATTGGTTCCGCCAACCACCTTCGAATAAACGTCGGATCGGGTCATAATAGCTTGATGATGCACGCCGAGACGCACGCAGACTCCTTCGCGATGAGTGCTCCGACTACACCTCACATCCTCGTCGTCGAGGACGACCGGGAGATCTCTGCCCTGATCGCGCGGTATCTGCGCGGCAACGATTGCCGCGTGACGTTGGCTGGCGACGGCAGCGAGATGGATCGCGCACTGGCCGAAGCGCGGATCGACCTGATCGTCCTCGACCTGATGCTCCCCGGCGAGGATGGGCTGAGCCTGTGCCGGCGCCTGCGCGGCGCCTCGCAGGTCCCCATCCTGATCCTGACCGCGAAATCCGAGGATGTAGATCGGATCCTCGGCCTCGAACTGGGTGCCGACGACTACCTGGCCAAGCCGTTCAATCCGCGGGAGCTGCTTGCCCGGATCCGCGCGATCCTGCGCCGGGTCGCCGCCGAGGCGCCCGACACGGACGAGCGCCGCCGGCTGCACTTCTCGGGTTGGACCCTCGACGTGTCCCTGCGCCAGGTGCTGTCGCCCGAGGGCGCGCGGATCGCCGTGACGGGCGCCGAGTTCGATCTGCTCCACGCGCTCTGCCTGCGTCCCGGCCGGGTCCTGTCGCGCGATCAACTCCTCGATCTCACTCAGGGTCGCGCCGCCGGACCGTTCGAGCGCAGCATCGACGTGCTGATCTCGCGCATCCGGCAGAAGATCGAGCGCGACACCCGCAATCCCGAATTCATCCGCACGATCCGCTCCGGCGGCTACCTGTTCACGCCCGAGGTCACGCGCTCATGAACGGGCTGCGGCGCCTCCAGACCCGCATCCGGCCGACGACGATCGCGGGTCAGATCGCGCTGCTCGTCGTAGCGGGAATCGCGCTGGCGCACGTCGTGGCGACCGTCGCCTTCCTGCTCCTCCATGAGTCGCAGAATCCCGACGAGTTGCCGGGCGTGGCGGCGAGCCGCCTGGGCACGCTGGTCCGACTCCTCGATGCGGCCGATCCGGCGGCTCGGCCCGCGCTGCTCCTCAGCGGACGCAGCCTGCCGCTCATCCACGTCGAGGCCTGGGACGGGACGGTGCCGACCGGTGCTCAGCCGGTCCCCGACCTTCCGGTGATCCGCCGCCTGCGCAACGGTGCCGGCCGAGCCGTGACGATCACGGACCTGTCGGACGGTGATCCGGAGCGGGCGGCGGGGCGGCTTCATGTCGGCATCAGCACGCCGGCCGGGGCAACGCTCCAGGCGACGCTGCCGAACGATCCGCTGCGCGGTCCCAAGCACGGGGCGCTGATCTTCACGGTCGTGTTCCTGGCGCTGACTTTGGCGCTGCTCAGCGTCTGGGCGACCCGCGCCCTCACGGCACCCCTCAAGCGGCTCGCCGCCGCCGCCGAGGCCTTCGGCGCGCGGGACGATCACGTCGCGCTGCCGGAGGCTGGACCGCGCGAGGTGCTGGCCGTCTCGCGCGCCCTCGACCGGATGCGATCGCGGGTGCGCCGGCTGATCGACGACCGCACGCAGATGCTCGCCGCGATCAGCCACGACCTGCGCACGCCGATCACCCGGCTGCGTCTGCGGGCCGAATTCATCGAGGACGACGCTGCCCGGGCCGCAACGCTCCGAGACCTCGACCAGATGAACGGGCTCGTCGAGGCCGCGCTTTCCTTCGTGCGCGACGGACAGGCGCGGGACACGAACAGTCACAGCCTCGTGGATCTCGCCTCGGTGGTGCAAACGGTCTGCGACGACTTCTCGGATGTCGGCGCGCCGGTGAGCGTCAGCCGCAGCCGCCACGTGCTCGTCCAGGGCCGCACCGAGGAGCTGCAGCGTGCGGTGACGAACCTCGTGGACAATGCCGTGAAGTATGGCGGCCGCGCGGATGTCCGGATGGAACCCTCCGAGCGGGGAATCCGGGTCTGCGTGCTCGATGCCGGTCCGGGCATCCCCGACGCCGAGCGCGAGGCGATGCTGCAACCCTTCGTGCGCGGCGACCGGGCCCGCAATCTCAACGAGGCGAGCGGCTTCGGCCTCGGCCTCTCGATCGTTCAGGCCATCATCGAGGCCCATCATGGGCGGCTGACGCTGGAGAACTGCCGCGAGGGGGGCCTCTGCGCCGCGATCGAACTTCCATTGGCCGCCAAAGCCCTCACGGGCCGTGGACCGCTGAAGGTCGCACCGCTCCCGGCCGAGGCCGCCTGACGCCCTCCCTGCGCCGCGCGTCCCGCCGAGCCGGGTGCGCGATCCCGCATGGGAATCCGCGAAACTGCCGCAGCGTCGTCGAAGGGCGGCCCGGGCCCTGCTAGAGCAGTGGCGGCGCATGGCGGCGCCGATCGGCCCGAGGAAGACGTGATGACGAGCGGCGCCAACCCGGACGAACGGCACAGCATCGCGCTGATCGGCGCACCGATCGAGGTCGGTACCAGCGAGCCTGGCGCCCTGATGGGACCCGCGGCCCTGCGCACCGCCGGTCTGGTCCGTGCCCTCTCCGATCTCGGCCATACGGTGACCGACCGGGGCGACGTCGCGCCCGATGGCCCAGCCGGCGCGCGCGGCCTCGAGGCCGTCGCGGGCTGGACTCGCGCCCTGTCGCTTGCCGTCGAGGAGGCGCTCGGCTCAGGCGCGATCCCGCTCGCGGCCGGCGGCGACCACAGCCTCTCCCTCGGATCGATCGACGGCGTCATGCGCGACTGCGCGCGGCGGGGCCGAAAGCTCTTCGTGCTCTGGCTCGACGCCCACGCCGATTTCAACACGCCGGAGACCTCGCCCTCCGGCAACGTCCACGGCATGCCGCTGGCCGCCCTGTGCGGGGAAGCGGGCTTCCCGCCACTCTTCACCGAACCTGCCCCGCCGCCGCTGCCGCCGACCAGCGTCCACCTGTTCGGCCTGCGATCCATCGATTCCGGCGAGCGTGCCATCGTCACGGCCCGGCAGGTCGGGGTCACCGACATGCGCACGATCGACGAGTTCGGCGTCGTAGCGCCTCTGCGGCGCGTGCTCGACCGTGTGGCCGCCGAGGGCGCGCACCTGCACGTCAGCCTCGACATCGATTTCCTGGATCCGTCCATCGCCCCCGGGGTCGGCACCACGGTGCCGGGCGGCGCGACCTTCCGCGAAGCACACCTGATCATGGAGATGCTCCACGATTCCGGCCTCGTGCGCTCCCTCGACGTGGTCGAGTTGAATCCCTTCCTCGACGAGCGCGGGCGCAGTGCCCGGGTGCTGGTCGAACTCGTCGCGAGCCTGTTCGGCCGGCGCATCCTCGATCGGCCGACATCGCCGATCGAGGCCGTCCATACCGAGCAGAGCTGATGCACGGCCGCGTGCCCGACGCTCGGGAGCCGTTCCCGCCGAGCGAGAACGCGCCGACGCGTCAGCGCTCGGCGGGCCATGTCGGGCTGCGGGCGGGGCCGGTCGGCGCCGGCGGATCGACGCGGCTCCTCGACCTCTCGGAATCGGGCCCGTCGCGGTTGCGCTTCCCGCGGGGGGAGGGGACGCTCGAGGCCGTGCTGGTGAACACGGCTGGCGGGGTGGCCTGCGGCGACACGTTCACAATCGATCTGACCCTCGATCCGGCGGCCGACCTCGTGCTGACTACGACAGCGGCCGAGAAGATCTACCGGTCGGACGGCCCCGTGAGCCGGATCGAGAATCGCCTGGTCCTGGGGGCGGGCGCCCGGCTCGCCTGGCTGCCGCAGGAGACGATCCTGTTCGATCGCGCCCGCGTCCGACGCCGCTTCGAAGCCGATCTCGACCCGGGCGCCGCACTGCTCGCGGTCGAGATCGTCGCGTTCGGTCGCGCCGCCCGGGGCGAGCGGATCACGGCGGGGCTGCTCGCCGATACGTGGCGGGTGCGCCGGCACGGTCGGCTCGTCTACGCCGACAGCTTTGTGCTGGAGGGACCGATCAGCGACCTCCTGGCGCGCCCGGCGATTGGGGGCGGTGCGCGCGCCTGCGCGACGCTCCTCGACGTCTCGGACAGCGCCGAGACGCGGCTGGACGAGGCGCGCACGCGCCTCGCAGCATGGGATAGGACCGGCATCGAAGCCGCGGCGAGCGCCTGGAACGGGAACCTCGTGATCCGCGCCCTCGCGGAGGGCGTCGGACCCTTGCGCGAGTTCATCGCGGGCTTCGTCGCCGGCTATCGCGGCCTGCCGATGCCCCGCGTCTGGCAGAGCTGAGGAGAAGTACGGATCCGCCGCGCGGGAACCGTTGCCTGCGGGCGCCGACCTCTGCTAGAGACGCGCACCCGGGGCTGACCGTCAGGCTCCGTGCGGCGCTGCGGCGTCGTTCCAGAAGGCCTCGTGGCGGAGTGGTTACGCAGAGGACTGCAAATCCTTGCACCCCGGTTCGATTCCGGGCGAGGCCTCCAATTTTTCCTTCGAAGGTGCAGATGTGTCCGGCGCCGTGCGCCGGCCTCCGTGCCGCCCAGGCTCAGGCTCGGTGGACCTGCGCCAGAAACGTCTCGATCGCCAGTTGCAGACTGTGCGTGCCGGCGTTCACCCGAGCGGCGCTGCTCCGCACCTGCCCGGCCTGCGCATCGTTGGACGCCGCCGCGGCCCGGACGCCCGCGATGCTCTCGGAGACCTTTCGCGCGTCGGCGGCGGCATCGAAGATGGCCCGCGCGATGTCCTGGCTGGCATGCCCCTGCTGATCGGTGGCATGGGCCACCTCCGAAGCGATGAGGCTCATCCGGGCGATCGTCTGCCCGATCGCCGCGATGGCACCGGCCGTCCGGTCCGCGGCGCTCTGGATCGATCCGACCTGCCCGGTGATGCGGTCCGTGGCGAGCGCCGTCTGGCCCGCCAGCGCCTTGACCTCGGAGGCCACCACGGCGAAGCCGCGGCCGGCGGCACCGGCCCGGGCAGCCTCGATCGTGGCGTTGAGCGCCAGCAGATTGGTCTGTTCGGCGACGTCGCGGATCAGCGTGACGACCGTCCCGATCTCCGCCGCCGCCCGCGACAGGCTTATCACGGTTTCCTCCAGGCCGCGGGTGTCGGCTAGGGCGGAGGATGCGATCTCGCTGGTGTAACGAACCCGCGCCTCGATCTCCCGGGCCGACGCAGAGAGTTGCTCGGCCGCGCTGGCAATGCTGTCGACCATCCCGGCCGTCTGGTCGGATGCCCCCGCCACGACGGAGGCCTCGGCCACCATGGCGCCGGCATTGCCCGAGAGCGTGTCGGCCGCAGACTGCATCGCCTCGGCCGAGCCGGCGAGATCGGCGACGGCGCGGTGCGTCTCGCTCTCGAACGCACCGGTCGCTGCGGCCAGCATCTCGGACCGGATGCGGTCGCGGCCCCGGCGGGCCTGAGCCTGGGCGTCGAGGTCCCGCTTCTCGATCAGCGCCGCCTGGAAGGCCGCGATGGCGGCGGCCATCTCGCCGATCTCGTCGCGGCGATGCGTGAACGGGATCGTCCGTCCGAGGTCACTGGCGGCGAGGGACGTCATGCTGACCTTCAAACGATCCAGCGGCTGCCGAACCTGTGTGAAGATGATCGCGATCGCGGCGATCAGGCCCAGGGTGAGCGCCACGGCCGGCCCGACGATCAGCGTGATCCGTGCCCGCCGGCGGTCCGCGGCGTCGGCGGCACGCCGCGCGTTCAGGCGATTCAGGACCTCGCGACCCAGGGCACCGATCTCGGCGACCATGTGTTCGCGGTTCCGCACCGTCGCGTCATCGGTGGCCTGGATGAGGGCGGCCTTGGGCGAGACCGTCAAGCCCAGCTCGGCCGTGTCGTTCTGATAGGCGACGAACTCCTTCACGAAGAGATCGAACCGCCGTCGCCGGTCTTCGGAGAGCTGGTCTGCCATCGCGTCGAGGAACGGAGCCCGCGCCTGCTCGACCGTCGTCAGGGCCTCGTGGAGCGCGGACAGGCGCGATCGGGCCTCCGCCCTGTCGTCGGCCACGTAGAGCGCCGTCGCCTGGACCACGGCGTGCTCGATCGCCTGACCCAGAGCACCGGCCTGCAACCCGGCATTCCAGATCCTGTCCGTGGCGACCGCACGCTCCTGCTCCCATTGGGTCTCGCGTACGGCGAAGATCGAGATGCCGATTGCCACGGAGGTCAAAAGGCCGATGACCGCCGAAAGCTTGAAGCCGATAGAAACGCGCATGAAGGAGATGCCATGCCCACGGTCGCGCCGCACCGCGTAAATCATACATTAACATTTTCGGGAAAACATCCAAGTATAGCCGGCAAAGATCCATATTTTATTGCGACATCGTCATCAGTTTTCAATTTACAAAATAGGCTTTGATACACATATATATGCGCGAATTTTTGTTGTTCGATATGTTGGATAATGTTGACTGCAGGATCGACATGCTCATCCGCGAAACAAGTCGATGCCCGGCCCTGAAGGATCACAGCCTGCCATCGGCTCAGCCGAATCCCGGCCCCGGCGCATCGACGCGGTAGGGGTCGTGCATGCCCGTCCTGCATGTCAGCACGCGGTCGCTGGAGGACCTCTGGTCGTGGCCGCGCGAACGCCGTCGAATTCGGACCGGGGCGTGGCGACGATCTCGCGCCGCAGGTCGTCGCGCTGCGCCTCGATCAGATCGGGCAGAATGTCGGTCTCCTGCTCATCGAGGGCGGTGAGCAGGCGCGGTTGACCGGCGACCCATTCGAAGGCGACGCGGACTTCGCGCTCGGCATAGGGGTCCTGCGGATCGAGACACCGATGGGTCGGCATGATCGCGGTTGGCTTGATCGTTCAGTACGGCGTGGCAAGCGCTCTAGAGCGGCGGCATGACGCCGGAGTGACCCCGAAAAGCGGATTTCGACCGCTTGATACGGGATGCAGGGCGGGGCCGCGGATGAAACGACTGTTGCTGCCGGGCCACGCTCGCGGACATGCGGCACGCCGCGCGACGAGTCTTGGCCGTTTGCGGCTCGCCAGGCCCAGGATTGACCGTCGAGGCACTTGCGTCCCGCGGAACCGCTGTGTAGAGACGCGGCCGTGATCCCCGATAGCTCAGTTGGTAGAGCAGGCGACTGTTAATCGCCTTGTCGCAGGTTCGAGTCCTGCTCGGGGAGCCACCACTTCAGCACCCTCCTGTAGCGAATGGCTCCATGGGTCTGGCCCCCCACGGGGTGCCGAGATACGGGACCATCCTCTCCGCTCGCGATCGGCGATGCGCCCAGTACGGGCCGCACCGCGCACGTAGGTCGCGCTCCCGCGGCTCCCCTCGGCCCATCCGACCACGCTTTCAGCTCCGCCTCCGTTGCACCCCTCGCGGCTGCGCCCTGCGCATCGGCCCGGCGTGAGCGTCGTCGCCGATGGAGGCCCGGCAGACCATGTGGCGCCGCAGGGGCCGACGCGGTGAGGTCGTCGTTGACCCCTGTCCAGGACCCTCGACAGGGCGGTCCCGGCCGCCGAAGAGATCTTGGAAATGC
The DNA here is from genome assembly GCF_022179385.1 of Methylobacterium longum. Classification (GTDB taxonomy): domain Bacteria; phylum Pseudomonadota; class Alphaproteobacteria; order Rhizobiales; family Beijerinckiaceae; genus Methylobacterium; species Methylobacterium longum. The sequence continues at coordinate 24,399 of NZ_BPQS01000051.1, forward strand.
TGGACAGCCTGGTCGTCCGGGTGGCGTCGGCCTCCACCGTCGCACCGGCCGGGACTACGGTCCGGCGCACCCTGGGCGTCAGGTGACGTTCTCGTCCTGACGGCCGCGCCGTTTCCCGCCGCCTCAGCCGCCGACGCCGCCTGACACCGCCCCGAGGATCCGAGAGATGCTCCACCGCCCGATCGCCCCGCTGCTCCGCGCCCTGCTGCTGGCGACCCTCGCCGGGATGCCGCCGAGCCCGGCCGCGGCCTGGGACGCCGCCCGCGCCCCGCGCTACCCCGACGCCGATGTCCGCACCCTCGAGACGCGGCGGCTCGCGATCCACGGACCCGGCTCGACCGGCGACGGCTCGCTGTTCACCGTGACCCTGCCGGACGGCACCACCGCGGGCCTCGCCCAGGCCCTGGCGGCGCGGCAGCCCCTCGATCCGACCCTCAGCCGGCTCGCCGCGGTTGGGCCGCCGCTCCTGCGCGCCACCGGCGCCGGCTACCAGGTCCAGCCCGACCGCACGATCCGGGGGCCGGACGGCCGGCGCTTCGTCGTCCGCGGCGTCACCTTCCTCGACTACCTGTTCGTGTCCCTGGAAACCCGGGCGGATTACCGCTTCCGCGCCGTGCCGGGCGTGGCGGTCACCGGCGGCGGCAGCTCGCAATCGGGCTTCGAGCCCTCGGTCTGGGGGGCGCCCGACGGGTCCGACATGCGCGCCCGCATCGCCGACTGGGCCGCGGCCGGCGTCAACCTCCTGCGCGTCGCCGTCGAGCCGGCGGTGGCCTACACCGGCGCCGCCAACGGCTACCCGGCCCACTGGGACATGCTCGACCTGATCGTCGCCGAGGCGAACCGCCTCGGCCTCGTCGTCCAATGGCAGGTGGCCAACGACCGGGCGCCCGCCGAGCTGAACGCCGCCTTCCTCGGCCAGCTCCGCGACCGGTACTGGCGGTCCCGCAACGTCTGGATCAACACCGGCAACGAGCCCGGCTGCTCGGCCGGGGGCCCGTCCTGCACGGACGCGGCGACCTGGACCGCCCGGCAGACCCAGTACCTCCAGGCGGTCCGCGGCGACGTCACCGGCCAGCCCGCCGGAACCCGGTTCACCGGCCCGGTGGTGCTGAATGCGCCGAACTACGGCGAGGCGGTCGACACCGTGGCGGCGACCCTGGCCAACGCCACGGCCTTCGCGACGGACCCCAACCTGATCCTGGGCGTCCACACCTACCGGATCGGCGAGGCCACGTTCGGCGCGCGCCTGCCCGGGCTGCAGCGGGCCTGGATCGACGCGATCGGCACGCACGCCCTGTTCCTCGACGAGGTCGGGCTGACCAACGACGGGAGCGTGCGCGACCCCGCCCTCGATCCCCGGGCCGACCCGGCGCGCTACCCGGCCGCGCCGGCGGCGACCCTGGCCACCGCGTACGGCTGGACGGCCGACCTCCTGGCCTGGGCGCGGCGCCTGTCCCGGGAGACGGCGTTCTCGGGCGTGACGGTCTTCTCCGGCTCCGCCTACATCCCGGGCCTGGGCGTCCACGATCCGAACAGCCTCCGGCGCCGGGACGGCAGCTGGACGCCGTTCGGGCAGACCGTGCGGGACGGCTGGCTGTCGGCCTCGGCCGACGCGACGCGCTTTGCCGGCGGGCCCTTCGTCAACCTGCTCTACAACGCCGACCTGGCGCTCGACACGCGGGGCTTCCCGGGCGGCCCGGCGGCGGCCGGCACCGGTACCTACGACGGCTGGATCTCCCTGGACGGCGCCACGCGGATCGGCCGGGCCGCGGACGGCACGGTCACGCTGGCGGGGGCTACCTGCGGCAGACGATCCGCGGGCGCGGCGCCGCGGTCACCGGCGCGGCCCTGGTGACCTCGTTCGGCGACCTGAGCGGATCCGTGGAGGTGAGGATCGACTGGCCCGGCCGCGGCGGGCCGGCGCGGGTGCTGGTCAACGGTGCGCACGGCCGTGGCCGCGGCGGGGTGGTGAGCGTGCCGGCCTCGGTCGCCGGCGACATCAGCGTCACCCTCCATCCCCTGGGCGGCCCGGTCACCTTCCACGACGTCCCGCTGGAGGGCAGCTCTGAAATACGCCACCAGAGCAGCGCCGCCTTCAGGTAGACCTGCATCCGAGCGCCCCGAGCCAAGCGCTGCCCCCGCCGTCGGCGACACGATCTCTGCTTTCCATGCAGTGGGAGCGGTAAAACCACGTCGGCGTTGCGGAATCCCGGACCTGTCCACAGCGCTCCACCGCGATCGTCGAGCCGCGCGATCCGGCCATTGAACCGCGGCCGTTCCCGCGCTTTGTTCTGCATCTGTTCCAGCAGGGATGCGAACCGCGATGCATGCTCACCCCTACGAACCACCTGCGGATATCGGCCTGACCGAGGCCGAGGCCATCGCGTTGCATTATTATCGCGCCGCGCACCGCGACGGCTGGACCGCCCTGGTGCGTGCGATCGCGGACGCGCTCAGCGACCTCGATGCCGCGCAGGCGCACGCCGAACGGCAGGGGCGCCTGATCTCCCGGGGCTACGCGCGCGGCCGTTCAAACGGCTGAGCGATGGCGCAGAAACTCGGCGATATCGCCGGCGACCGGCTGGCGATCGATTGCGCCCCCTGCCGCCGCCACGGCAGCTACCGCCTGGACGGGCTGATGCAGCGCTTCGGCCCGGAGATCCCGATCCTCGACGTCCTGCGGACGCTCACCGCTTCCTGCCGCCGCCAACGGGACCCCGGCGCGAAGGCCGCGCGCAAGTACGAGAGCCAGTGCCTCGCGACGCTGCGACTGCCCAGGGCAGCCAGCCTGGAGGCGCCGGTGCCGCCCGGCACGCCGTTTGCGATCGAGGTCTGGGACGAGCGCGGACGGGTCGAGATGCGACTCGGGGTGATCTACCCCCTCGACGGCGCGCTCGCTGCCTTCGAGGCGGTGAAGGCGGCCTATCCACGGAGCGAGGTCACGCTGCGTCAGGCGGCGCGGGTGGTGCGCCGGCGCGAGCGGCTCGCCACGCCGCGCCACGCGGATGCCGATCCGGGCGGTGAGCCGCTGCGTGACGTCGATGAACCGAGCGCACGGTCAACTCAGCCGGGGTAGGCGGAGACCTCGATCGGGCCGAGCCGCCCCGGGAACGATGTGCGACAGGCGCATGAAGCGGCCCGGAGAGGGTCGTCGCCCCATCAAACGACAATGCCGGGCATCCGCTTCAGACCAGGACGATCCGGCGGGCTCCCACCGAAGTCGCGATCTTCCTCACCGATCCGCGACCTCGGCCCCTGACCCAGAACTGCGCGACCGGAGGCGGTTTGCAGAGGGAACCCCGGGAGCGGCACCGCGGGCGGGGAACGACTCACGCCGCCCCGGGTCTTGGTCCCGCAGCGCCTTGAGCGCCCCATCCGGGCCTCAGGCGTCCTGCTGCTTCCTGAGGCTGCTCTGATCGCCGGACTCGTCGGTCTGCGGATTGGCGAGCCCGGTGGTATTGCCGGTCGCGTCCAGGACATCCTCGGCGGCGACCTGCCGATTGCCCGCGTGATCCTGATACTGCTCGGTCTGAACGTTCTTGCTGTCGAGCCCGCGCTCGTCGCTGTGGCGTGACTTGTCGCGATTGCTCAGAACCATGTTCTCCGGCAGCACGCCCTCCGGCAGCTCCGACATGGCCCCGGACCCGTCGCCTTTGCCCTGGGCGCCCGGGCCGACCTTGTGCCGACTTGCATTCGCCATCTTCGTCCTCCGATGCGGATCAGCTTCTCTTCCGGGCGCAGCGGCCTGCGGCTGCCGCGCCGTCCGCCGTCAGCGATCCTGCTGATGGCCCTGATTGGTGGTGTTCACCTTCGCGTTCCCGGTCTGCCCGACCTTGTCGGGGTCCTTCGCCGGGGAGCCGGCATGCCCCTGGGAGAGTGGCGCCTCGGTGGCGCTGCCCGGCCCCTTGTTGGAACGGTTCGCGGGAGGAACGGGCGGTGGCTTCGTGGTCATGTGTACCCCGTCGTTGCCGAATGTGTTGCAAACCCGGGGTGGCCCGCATCGTTCCGGGCGAGGCCCATCCGGCCAAGCTCAACCGTTGCTCGCAGGCTATCCGCAACAGCAAAGGGAAAGATCGACCTGTGTTTCCGCGAGGACAGGATGGATCCCGGCACTTCCATTACAATTTATCACGCAAAGACGCAGCCTCTTCATGGACCGGGTTGACGGTGGCGAGGCAATGTCGCGGCGGTCGGGCTGTCTGAACAGGGCTCATATCCGCGTTCGACGTGGGACGGCCTGTGGTGCAAACCGACGCGACGCGGGTCATGCTTCCCGCGAAATGTCGCCACCGGCGCGAGCTCAGAAGGAGCGCCACCATGACGGGCGTCCCGAATATGCTCCCCGACCGGCACGTCCGCTCACCCCGCCGGATCGGCAGGTCGACATGGATCCGCACCCGAGTCAGGGTGACGCCCGCTCCGGGAGCTTCGGCTGCCTGACCGGCGCCAAGCCGGTCATCTGATCCCCACACCGTTCGGGCCGGCTCGGCGCATGGCCCGTGCGGTCCTGAGGCGCCACGCGGGCAACCTCGTGCGGAAGTCCGCCATGCGGATCCGGCGAGCCCGTGATGGGGTAGGGGCCGACAGCATCGTCGGTCCGGCGGCGCTGCTGCAGGACGCATCGCTGCAGGATCGGCGTCCGCCCGCGGTTCGGCGAACGCGCATCGCCCGGAATCGGCGGAAGGCTCCCGTCCGGTGATGCCGGCCGGCCTCGGCCTGCCGCTCGCGCCCGCCCCGGTGTTCGGTGCGGGCGTCAGTGCTGTTCCTGTCCTGCGCGCTGCCGAGCGTGGTCGCGCTCACGGCCGTCCTCGTGAGGCACGGATTGCCGGCACGGCGGTGATCCGGACGACGGCGACCGGATGAGATGGCCCGGCAATTCCTGCCGCCCGGTCGATCCTGCCGGTGGCATACGCGGTCCAGTCCTTGAAATCATTGCGGAAAACCTGGAACGCGCCGTGCCTGTTCTCGCCACAAGTGGTCGCGAGGACTTGTCATGTCGGTGAACGCGGTATCGGGCACATCCCTTCAGCGGGACCTCGCCAGTGCCCTGCGCTTGGCGCGCACCGGCGGAACGCAGGCGCTCGACGCCAGCGCCTACACCGCGGCGAGCCAGGGCGCGAGCGCGGCGCAGGGCGGCAGCGCGTCCCAGACGAGTACCGTCGCGTCCGCTCCGGCCATGTCGAACGATCTCATGGCCTCGCTCCTGCAACTCCAATCTGATTTCAGTCAGCTCGGCCTGCAGAATGGCGTCACGACCCCGGCGGACGCGTCGAGCACGGCCGACACGATGAAGATCGGTGCGGGGTCCGATGAGAGCCAGGGTACGGACGGCGCAGCCCCGGCCCATCATCGCAGGCGCCACGCCCATCTGCGGGCGTCCGACGCCGCGGAGGCGGCGCAGGCCGGCCAATCCAGCGGCACCACGGACGCCGCAGCCACGTCCGGCACCGGCTCGGCCACCGCGACAGACACCGGCGACGGCCTGCAATCGTTCCTGCAACAGGTCACCAAGGCGATTGCCGCCTACGCGACCGGCGGCCCGGTCGGCATCGCGGCCGCCGCGCTGACGACCTCGTCGAAGGCCTGACCGGCGCGGATACGGGGCAGGGCTGGAGCGGGGAGCGCCGCTCAGGCATGATCGCGGCGACCGGAGGCCACCATGTCCCTCACCGTGCCCGTCATCCTCGGCAGCGTTCGAACCGACCGGATCGGCATCCGGGCGGCGCAGTTCCTGACGGCCCGGCTGCAGGCGCGCGGCCATGCGGCCCCCCTAGTGGACCCGGCCGAGCTGAATCTTCCGTTGCTCGACCGGATGTACAAGGAATATCCCGCCGGAACCGCGCCGGAACCCCTGCAACGGCTGTCGGACCTCTATCGCCGGTCCGACGCGTTCCTCGTGATCTCGGCCGAGTACAATCACGGCGTTCCGCCCGCACTGTCCAACACGCTCGATCACTTCCTGGAAGAGTATTACTGGCGGCCGTCTGCAATCTGCTGCTACTCGGCCGGTCAGTTCGGAGGCGTCCGTGCAGCCATGCCGCTTCGCGCGATGCTCGCCGAGATGGGCATGCCCAGCATCCCTTCGCTCCTGCCGATCCCGCGTCTCCAGAAGGCCATCGATGCCGAGGGAGCGCCAGCGGAGCCGTGGCTGGAGGCGGCCGCGGGACGCTTCCTCGATGAGTTGGAATGGTACGCCGAGGCATTGCGCGAACGACGGCAGCGCGGGACGCCGTACTGACCGCACCGGCCCCAGCCCGATCCCCTTCGAGGAGCCGCGCCTTGAAGGCACGGCTCGCCGATCGTCCGATCCTTCGGTGGGCTCAGCACTCCTTCCGGTCGCGCCCGCCTCGGCATCCGGCCGTCCCGGCAGGCTCGGAGCAGAAGCGTGTTTTGACGGCGTCGAAAGCCACGATTCGATTTCGAAGATCGCGCTTTCAAGTCTGTTAAATGCTTGATCTTCGGTAAAAATCCGTAGAATACATGAGCATGACTTGACTAATGCGCCGTGGACAGTCCGCTGCCGCAGCGCGGCGAGACTGTATTAAGCTGTTGCAAAAAGGTGGCTGCACAATCCGCCGAAATGTGAGAGCTTGGCCGTGTTCCCGAACCCGGACCGATTCCGATGAAGATCGATGAGAGGGCGCTCCTTCAGGAGCGCGTGCGGACGCTTGTCCTGCGCCATGCCCTGGAAGCCGTGCTGGACCGACTCGCGACGGTCGCGCGCGACAGCGGGAGGGATGCGGAGGGTGAGTTCCTGACCTTGGAGCATTCCCTGGTCGCGGCCGCTCGCAGCCTCGCGGATCGCGCCGCCACCCAGAAGCTCGCGGTTCTCGTCGCCGTCGAGGATGCGAGTGCCACGATACGCGCGGCCTTCAACAACGCGCATGACCGCTTGGACGTGGCGCCGGCAGCGCACCTTACCCTCGTCGAAGCACCGACCGCCGTCGCCGCATAGCGGGCGCGCCCGCGATCCCGGTGTCGGCGGCCTCTGCCTGGAGGTTCGAGCCGCCGCGTTCGGACGCAGGGCCTCTGCCGGACGGTCGGGGCCGGGAGCGGTGCCGAAGTCGGGGGGTCGGCTTCCTCTGTGACCGCGCGCCACCGGTCCGGCGATGGAGCGGATTGCGAGGGTGGTTCGCGCACGGCCAGCGGCGTACGCGACTGCGGTCGACCCAGCTTGCTAGAGATCCGCGCCGTGACGAGCGGAGCGTATGCGTCACCGGACCCGAGTCTCGGAACGGCGCCTCTGGTGAGAGCCACGCGCCCGGTCCGGTCCGTGCTGGTGATGTCACGGAGCACCACCATGCCCCGAACCGGCATCCCGGCGACAGGGCCGAGGGTCGACCGGACGCGGCCGGCGTGGTGGCCGAGCCCGTCTTGCGCCTCGCGCTCGGATCTCGCGTCGGGCCGCCCACGAGGGGTGGCTCACGCTGATCAGGATCCTATCCGGGCCCCATGAGCGAGCCGGCATCCCAGATCGATTCGCCGCTCAGAACGCGCCCCCGCAGAGCGGCGCGACGCGTGCGGCCAGCGCCGAGGGCAGCGCGATCCGCGGATCGCATACGATGAGGGCCCAGCTCCCGCGGTGCATATTCGAGCGCTTGAACGCCGCGACGGCCTCGAACAGCAGGGATCGCGGGATCGGCCCATACTGGATGTGAGGGCGGCGCGGCAGGCTCGAACCAAAGGCCGGCCCCTTCGCCGACGGGACCGGCTCAGCCCGGAAACCCGGTCCGTCCATCGGCACCGGGTCTCAGGCCCGTCGCTTTGCGTCCTCTGCAAACCCGGATCCCGGTCGGATCTGCTCTTCCTCGATCCGTCCGGCGCCTGCACGTGGTGCCGGGTACCAATGGGAGGGCGATCGTGCCTCGCGAACTACTGCTTGGCGCGGTTGATGATCGTCCAGAGGACCCGGGCGACGGGTTCGGTGACGGTGCGGCGGTACTTGCGGTGAACCAGCTGGCCGTTGTGAAAGACGTCCTGCTCCACGTACAGCCTCTCGCCGTCCCAGCGGACGATGTTGTCAGACTCGATGGTCTCCTCGACGCCAAGATCCTCGCGAAGGATCGAGTTGCCTGTTTGGCTGAGCATACGCGCGTCCTCGTTCACGCATTCGTTTCCGCCGAGGAGGCGCCGATGCCGCCCCTCCGCGCGAGGCAGCATAGGAGCGCATCGGCGCACATGCCAGCGACGTTCCGCACGCTGTGGTCAGACCGTCACGGGAGGCGGGCCGATTACGCCGCTGAAGCGCGACCGCATCGGGCTTAACGTTACCGATGTGCGCTTCGGCACCGCCGAGCTGTCGGTGGCGTGCGATGTGTCCGGTGCAGGGCCGGGTTGCTCGCAGGGCGCTTCCTGCTTCGGCCCCGCTGCGGCGGAGGCGTCCATGATTGTTCGGCCGTTCCGGTTCATCGCCCCGGCGCTCGCGGCTCTCGGCTTGGTGGCCTTGCGACTCGCAAGCCCTCTCATCGGACCGGCGACGCCGCCGCCCGGCACTGCGGAAGACGGCCGCGTCGTCTTCCGACATTATCTCTGACGATCAGCCGCGCCGGTTCAGGACGGCACCGGGCATCGGACAGGCCGGCTGCGCCGCCGGTCCGAGGATGATGTCGCCCTGCCGCGGGTTGTTCACCGTGAACGGTGCGGTCTCCTGCGTCCCGAAGAAGCCGCGTCCGAGCTGCGGGACGAACAGGTCGCTGCCGAAGCGCACGAAGCACCGGTCGAGCACCGCCTCGTAGTCGAAGGTTCTCTGCAGCACCGGAGCGCCGCCCGCGCCCGGGATGCCGCAATAGGCGGACACGTCGATCTGGCCCGGCCGCGACAGGCGCATCGACAGGGACTGGCCCGGCAGCAGCGTCGCGGGCCGTCCACCGTCCTGACGGGCGACCACCACGAGGCCGGACCGGTTATAGACCCGGCGCAGGCAATCCGCCGAGGCGTCGGAAACGGCCGTAACCGCCCCGACCATGCCCAGCACGAGGCCGGCCCATGCGCGCCCGATACGCTTCGTCACTGTAAAACCTCCGACACCCGGCCGATTGACCTGTACAGGCCGCCGTTGACTTGAACAGCGGTCCGCGAAGGCGCGCAAGTCGAACACGGCCACAGCGTTCGAAATGCGGGCCGGTTCCGAGAGGTCGGAGCCGAACCGGCGCTCAGCGCCGCTCGTAGAGCAGCCGGGCACGGATGGTGCCGGGGATCGCCCGGATTTCCGTGAGCAGCGCCTCGGCATCCGCGTCGGTGGCGTCGGTCTCCAACACCACGTACCCGACCTCGCCGTCGGTCTGATAGAACTGCGCCGCGATGTTGACCTGGCCCCGGGAGAACACGTCGTTCAGGCGGCCCAGCATGCCCGGCAGGTTGCGCTGGACGTGGATGAAGCGCGTGCCGGTCGGGCGGGCCGGAAGCTGCACCTGCGGGAAGTTCACCGCCCCGGCCGTCGAGCCGATGTCGGAATAGTCGACGAGCTTGCGCGCCACCTCGGCGCCGATGCGCTCCTGCGCCTCCTCGGTGGAGCCGCCGATATGCGGCGTGAGGATCACGTTCTCGATGCCCTGAAGCGGGCTCACGAAGGCCTCGGCATTGGAGCCGGGCTCGACCGGGAAGACGTCGACGGCCGCGCCCTTGAGATGGCCGTCGCGCAGGGCTGCCGCCAGGGCATCGAGGTCGACGACGGTGCCACGGGCATTGTTGATCAGGAAGGCGCCCGGCTTCATCGCCCGGATCTCGGCCTCGCCGATCATGTTGGCGGTGGACTCCGTTTCCGGCACGTGGAGGGAGACCACGTCGCTCTGGGCGAGCAGCGCGTGCAGGGAGGCGGTCGGTTCGGTGTTGCCGTGGCGCAGCTTGTCGGTGTGGTCGTAGAACAGCACGCGCATGCCCATGGCCTCGGCCAGCGTCGAGAGCTGCGTGCCGATGTTGCCGTAGCCGACGATGCCCAGCGTCTTGCCCCTGACCTCCAGGGAGCCGACCGCGGACTTGTCCCATTGTCCGGCATGGGCCCCCACGGAGCGCGGCACGATCCGGCGCAGCAGCATCACGATCTCGCCGATCGTCAGCTCCGCCACCGAGCGGGTGTTCGAGAAGGGTGCGTTGAACACCGGGATGCCCCGGTCGCGGGCGGCCGCCAGATCGACCTGGTTGGTCCCCACGGAGAAGCAACCCACCGCCAGGAGCCGATCCGCCGCCTCGAACGCCGCCGCGTCGAGCTGCGTCCGGGACCGGATGCCGACCATGTGCACGCCCTGCAGAGCCTCCTGGAGAGCCTCCCGGTCCAGCGCCTTCGGCAACCGAGTGAGATTCGTGTAGCCCGCCGCCCGCATCAGCGTGACGGCGCTGTCGTTGATGCCTTCGAGCAGCAGGACGCGAATCTTGTCCTTGGACAGGGAGAGCTTGTCGGGCGTCATCGGCGTCGATCGTCTGGCAGCGGGTCTTCGCGGCGGGCCGTCTCCGACCCTGGGGCGGGACCGGAGGGATACGAGCCTGCCCTGTGCGATGCAACATGGCGCAGCGCCGGGCAGATCTCACCGGGAACGATGCGTCGGCAGCGGCACCAGCCTCACAGACTTTGGCCAATCCTGCCGAATATTCGGGCGATTGATAGACTCCAAATAGCACCGTTAAGCGGAACTGCGGCGGGCTTCGCGACTTGAGTGGCCCTAGATTCCAACTCTCGGTCTCCGGGATGTCCCGGGACCGATACCACACACGGTCTCCACACGATGCTCGTCCGTACCGGCTTCACGATCGCCTTCGACACGTTCGGGCCGACGCCCATGAACCTGCTCCTGAACGTCCGTCCGGAGCGCCAGGGCGATCTGGTCACCGCGGAGGTCGTCACCTTCGATCCGCCGGTACCGGCCCATCAGCATATCGACGCGTTCGGCAACGTCGGCACCCGGATCGTCGCGCCGGGCGGCCGCATCACGATGGCGGCCGATTTCACGATCGCCGATCACGGGACACCGGACGATCAGGCGCCGGAGGCGCGGCAGATCCCCGTCCAGGACGTGCCGGACGACGTCCTCGTCTTCCTCCTGGGCTCGCGCTACTGCGACACCGACAAGCTCTCGCAGACGGCGTGGTCGCTGTTCGGCGGCGCTCCGGAAGGCTGGGCGCGCGTCCAGGCGATCGTCGACT
>NZ_BPQS01000052.1 GCF_022179385.1 Methylobacterium longum
AGGGCTCTGGGCCGCCATCGGCCGCTTGGTGGATGCCATCACCCCCGACGAGTGCGCCAACTTCTTCGCCGCCGCAGGATACGACCCCGATTAAACCGAAAACGCTCTAGTAATTGGATTGTCGTCTCTCTATGAAGATTGGTATGCGCCCACATCATCTCTCATGAAACGTCTCGTTGATCCCATAAATCCCGCAGGCTAGCCGTTAAGTACAACAGTGGATTGATTAAGACTAAAATCTATATTTTATGCGATGATCATCTTGGATTTTAATCGGTCTGTCGACCTGTAGGCCTTGATACGTGACGGGATTATCCTGCAACATCCATGGCTAAATACCCTAGGGGGTGGATGTTCCAGGTGTTGCAGGCCCAGATCTTCAGAGCGGCGGTGCTGTGCCTGCCGCGAAAATCTCACTCCGGCCAGCGCAGCGCCGCCGCGGCCGCCAGCGTCCCGACCACGGCGGCGATGAGCGTCAGCGCGGCCAGTACCGCCAGCGGCACCAGGAACGGCACCGTCCCCCCGCTCGCCGCCTGAGCGGCCGAGACGCCGAAGATCAGCGTCGGGATCATCAGTGGCAGGACCAGCACGGCGAGGATCAGGCCGCCCCGGCGGATCGAAGCGGTCAGCGCCGCCCCCACCGCGCCGATGAAGCTCAGGGCCGGCGTCCCGGCCAGCAACGTCAGGGAGGTGGCGCCCATGGCGGTGCCGTCGAGGGCGACGAGGAGCCCGAAGAGCGGCGCGGCGAGGACCAGGGGCAGCCCCGTGGTCAGCCAGTGCGCCGCCACCTTGCCGAGCACCACGAGTTCGAGGGGCACCGGCGCGGCGGTCATCAGATCGAGGGAGCCGTCCTCCTCGTCGGCCTGGAACAGGCGATCGAGGCCGATCAGCGTCGCCAGCACGGCGGCGAGCCACAGGATCGCCGGGCCGATCCGCGACAGCAGGTTGAGGTCGGGCCCCAGCGCGAACGGCACCAGGGCGACGATCATGAGGAAGAAGACCAGCGACAGGGCGCCCGAGCCGCCGACGCGGCCGGCGAGGCGCAGGTCGCGGGCGATCAGGGCCAGGACGGCCCGGATCATGCCCAATCCTCCAGCGCGTCCGCGACCGGCGCCGCGGCCGCCCGATCGATGCGCAACTCCGCGGCGTCAGCGAGACCGAGCGACTGGTGCGTCGCGGCGATCACGAGGCCGCCGCCGGCCCGATGCTGCTCCATCAGGCCGGCGAGAACCGCCTGCGAGGCGGTGTCGAGGGCGGCGGTGGGTTCGTCCAGGAGCCAGAGCGGCCGGGCGCAGACGAGGAGCCGCGCCAGGGCGACGCGCCGCCGCTGGCCGGCCGAGAGATAGGCCACCGGCAGGTCGTGGGCGTGAACGAGGCCGAGCTGCTCCAGCGCGTCGCGGGGCGTCAGGCGCGGCGCGCCCAGGAGCCTCTGGGCGAACAGGAGGTTCTCCCCCGCGGTCAGGGAACTCTTCAGCCCGTCGCGATGCCCGACAGCGTGCAGGCATTCGGGCAGGCTCGCCTCGCCGACATCGGCGACGGCGATTCCCCCGGCATCCGGCCGCAGCCGGCCCGAGAGGATGGCCAGGAGGCTCGACTTGCCCGCACCGTTCCGGCCGGTGACCGCCAGGGCGTCACCGGGACCGAGGGTGAAGGAGAGGTTGGAGAAGATGCGGCGCCCGGAGCGGCGGCAGGCCAGATTGTCCACGCTGAGCCGCACCCGATACACCGCCCTCTTCCCCGCCGACGGACGGCGCCAGCAATCGTCGTCGTCTCCATGCCCGATTGCACAGCGGAACGGAACCACAGTCCAGCTCGGGCTTTCGTCCCGCAACGGAGGTTTGCCCATGCCTGAGGCGATGAACCCGAGCGAGGCGGACGTCGCCGCGACACCCGACGCGGTGGCCGGTCGCGCCAAGGTCGAGGCACGGATGGCCGAGTGCACGGCCGAGGAGCAGGCTGCCTTCTGGGACGCGGTCGGCCGCTGCTTCGGCGGCGGCAAGCCGCCAGATATGGAGCCCGCCTCCGGCTGATCAGCCGCCCTTCCGCGTCAAGGCCCGCAGCGCGCCGCGGAAGGTGCGCACGTCCTGCTCAGTCAGGCTCATGCGGTGGAGCATGTCCCGCATATTGCGGGCGATGATGTCGCGTTTCTCCGGGGGATAGAACTTGGCCGCGTCGAGCGCGGTCTCGAGGCTCCCGAACAGCGCGATCAGCGCCTCCCGCGTCGCGGGCGGGGACAGGAGCTCTCCGGAGAACGGCAGCCGGGCCCGGCCGCTGGCCTGCCGCCACGCGTAGCCGATCAGCAGCACCGCCTGCGCGAGGTTCAGCGACGGGAAATCCGGCGACACCGGGAACGTCACGATCGCGTCGGCGAGGGACACCTCGTCGTTGGTGAGCCCCACCCGCTCGCGGCCGAACATGACGGCGCAGCGCTGCCCCTCCCGAGCGACGAGTTCGGCCATCCCGTCCTCGGGCGCGAAGACGCGCTTCATCTGTCCGCGCTCGCGCGCCGTCGTGGCGAGCACGAAGGTGAGGTCGGCGATCGCCTCGGCGACGCTGCCGTGGATCGTCGCCCGGTCCAGCACGTGGGTGGCACCGGAGGCCGCCTCGCGCACGCCCTTCTTCGGCCAGCCGTTCTTCGGGTTGACGAGGCGCAGCTCCGACAGGCCGAAATTCGCCATGGCGCGGGCGGTCATGCCGATATTCTCGGCGAGCTGAGGCTCCACGAGGATCACCGCGGGGGCGATCCCCGGCGGGAGTTCGGTGACTGTCCTCGGGGCTTCGCCCTGCGCGTCGCGGCTCGTCATGGCCGCCCTCTGGCATGACGGGGCCCGGCCCGTCGAGGGCCGGGTGACGAAGCCGCCCGGATGACAGTGCGCGCCTTTCGTCGCCGGAAGGGCCGCGCTATGTCGCGGAGCGATTCCGACCCGACGGTCTGGCCCAACGGTCTTGGGCAGGCGACCGCACGACCCTTGCAGGCCGTGTGCGGGAACAACGCGAGAAGGCAACGGTCCATGGCGAAGATCAAGGTAGCGAACCCCGTCGTCGAGCTCGACGGCGACGAGATGACCCGGATCATCTGGGCCGAGATCAAGAACAAGCTGATCCATCCCTATCTCGACGTCGACCTCGAGTACTACGACCTCGGGGTCGAGCACCGCGACGCCACCAGCGACAAGGTGACGGTCGACGCCGCCGAGGCGATCAAGCGCCACGGCGTCGGCGTGAAGTGCGCCACCATCACGCCCGACGAGCAGCGGGTGCAGGAGTTCGGCCTGAAGGAGATGTGGCGCTCGCCCAACGGCACGATCCGCAACATCCTGGGCGGCGTGATCTTCCGCGAGCCGATCATCTGCAAGAACGTGCCGCGCCTCGTGCCCGGCTGGACCCAGCCCTTCGTGATCGGCCGCCACGCCTACGGCGACCAGTACCGCGCCACCGACTTCAAGGTGCCCGGCAAGGGCCGCCTGACCATCAAGTTCGAGGGCGACGACGGCACGGTCATCGAGAAGGAGGTGTTCAAGTTCCCCGAGGCCGGCGTCGCGATGTCGATGTACAACCTCGACCAGTCGATCATCGACTTCGCCCGGGCGTCACTGAACTACGGCCTGGCGCGCAAGTACCCGGTCTACCTGTCGACCAAGAACACCATCCTCAAAGCCTATGACGGCCGGTTCAAGGACCTGTTCCAGAAGGTTTACGAGGAGGAGTTCGAGGCCAAGTTCAAGCCCCTCGGCATCACCTACGAGCACCGGCTGATCGACGACATGGTCGCCTCCTGCCTGAAGTGGTCGGGCGGTTACGTCTGGGCCTGCAAGAACTACGACGGCGACGTGCAGTCCGATACCGCGGCCCAGGGCTTCGGCTCGCTCGGCCTGATGACCTCGGTGCTGATGACGCCGGACGGGCAGACCGTCGAGGCCGAGGCCGCCCACGGCACCGTCACCCGGCACTACCGTGAGCACCAGAAGGGCCGCGAGACCTCGACGAACTCGATCGCCTCGATCTTCGCCTGGACCCGGGGCCTGTCTCACCGCGCCAAGCTGGACGGCAACGACGATCTCGCGAAGTTCTCGGCAACCCTGGAGAAGGTCTGTGTCGACACCGTCGAGGCCGGCCACATGACCAAGGATCTCGCGCTCCTCGTCGGACCCGATCAGAAGTGGCTCTCCACCACGGGCTTCCTCGACCGGGTCGACCAGAATCTGAAGGCCGCGATGGGCGCCTGAGGCGTCGGTCTCAATGATAACCGGCGGGCGTCCCGGACGCCCGCCGTTCCTCGGGACGGCGGTTCGCCCTCAGGCGGCCACGAGAAGGGCGGCGCCGGCGACGCCGGACAGCACCAGGCGCAGCCGGCCGAGCCAGAGCGGCGCGAGGCCGCGGCGGGGCAGGTCCTGGTCGACGAGGCCCCAGGCCAGCACGAGACCGCCCAGGACGCGCAGGTCCCAGGGCGCGGGTGCGGCCAGCGCGGCCCAGGCCACGAGCGAGGGGAAAATCGCCAGGACGTAGTCGGCGTTGCCGGCGTTGCGCGCCGCCGCGGCACCCCAGCGGATCCCGCCGAGGAACGAGGCGATCACCGCACCGTAAGCGGACAGGATCGTGCGCGGCGACAGCCCGATGCTGCTCAGGCCCCCGTCCGTCCCCGAAACCGCGAGCGCGGCGAATCCCAGGAACGGGATCAGGCCGGCCACGCCGAGCACGATGGCGCTGATCGGCACTTGGTTCCGGCTCGCCATCCATCCTCCGAGAAGCGGTGTGGGCCGGCGTACCGTGCAATCCGATTTCGGCCTGATGCCAACCCGGGCGGAGCGTTCCCGCATCGCGGCACGGCGGTCAAGCTCGGTGCGGAGGCCCGACGCCGGGAGCCCGGCGGCGTACCACCGCAGGTTAAGTACGCCGCGGCGGCGCCGTGAAGGCCACGGCGTTCGGCGTCGGGGCACCGAGGAGCGACATCGGCGCGGATGCGCCCGCCTTCGGAGCCGGGGGCTCGTTCACCGCCGCGTCAATCTTTCGCGGCTTGAAGCTGGTCGCCAGGCTCTTCGCGCTGGCGAGGTCGGCGGGGCTCAACTTGTTGGCCACGTCGTCGCGCTTCTTGGCGGCGTCGTCGTCGCCCTGGGCGGCGGCGGCGGCGAACCAAGCGTAGGATTGAACGAGGTCCTGCGTGAGGCCCAGGCCGCGTGCGTAGAGGACGCCGAGGTTGTACTGACTGTCACGGACGCCGAACTCGGCACCCTGGCGGAACCAGGACGCCGCCGTGGCGAAGTCCGGCTTGCCGTTGGCGCCGGGATTCTCCGCGTGGAGGACGGCGAGGTTGTGCATCGAGCGGGCATGACCCTGCTCGGCGGCCCGGCCGTACCACAGCTTGGCCTTCTCGAGGTCGCGGACGACGCCGGATCCCTTCTCGTAGTGGCCGGCGACCTTGTACTGGGCGGGCGCGTAGCCCGCGACGGCCAGCTTCTCGAAGAGCTTGGTCGCCGTCGCGAGATCCCGGGGCATGCCGCGGCCGTCGGCCTCCCGCGTCGCGAGATCCCACACCGCCGTCCCGTCGCCTTCCAGCGCGGCGAGCTTCACCTTGGCCAGCGCCGGCGGCAGGGTGCTGAGATCGCCCTGCAGGGTGCCCATCCCGGACACCTGGGGCACCGACGTCCTGACCGCCGACGGGCGGGCCTCGGCCGGGAGCGGGTTCGGGAGGGCCTGCGTGGTCGTCGGATCGGCCGCCGGCGGTCTGGCTGCCGAGGCGTCCTTCGGCGCGTCCTTGGCACCCTCCTTCGCGCCCTCCTTCGCGTCGTCCCTGACGGTGTCCTTCGCGGCGTCCTTCGAAGAGTCCTTGGAGGGATCCCGGGCGGGCTCCTCGCGGGCGGGTGCGGGCTGATTCACGGGAGCGGCGCGCCGCGGCTCCTCGGGGCTGCGCAGGCTGATCGCCTGCAGTGCCCCCAGCGCCAGGACGATGGCGGCGAGGCCGAGCAGCAGCGGCCGGCGCCGCCGGTCGATCTCGGCCCGCAGCCGGCCGAAACGGCCCTCCTCAGCGGCAGCCTGCGGCGTCGCCTTCTGGGCGCGGCCATCCCGGCGCTCCGCGGGCGCTTCCGCGGCCAGTTCCGCCTGCGCGGCCTGGGCGGCCCGGCGGGCCGCCGCGATGAAGCTCGTCTTGATGTCGGCCTCTCCGCCGGCCTCAGCCGTCGGGCGCTCCGTGCCGGACCGGCGCGCGGACGACTCGCGTCCGCCGCGCGATTCGCGGCCCGGGCGGCCGCTGCCGGGCTCCAGCAGATCGTCGGCGATCCGCGGGGTCTCCGCGACGTCGCGGCGTGCCACGATCCGGCCTTCGGCGGGGACGGGGGCCACCTCCGCGCTGGTCGAGGACATCAGCCGCTCGTCGAGGGACGGAGCCCGCGCCGTGATCGCCTCGGCGGGGCCGAGCCGGACGAGGAGGCGTTCGAGGGCGGACTGGACGCCCTCAAGGGTGGCGCCGAGGCGCTGATCGGAGGCGACCTGCCGTGCCTGCATGTCCGCGAGGCTGGCGCGCAGGAGCCCGATCTCGCCGGTCTCCGCGGCGGCGATGCCGGAGCCCTGCAGAGTCTCGGCCACCGCGTTGCGCGCGGCACGCTCGACGGCGGCTTCGCTGGGCGCCGCCTCCCGGAGGGCCGTCACCTGCCGCAGCAGGTCACCCATGGTCCGTTCGAGGCCGGCCAGGGCGGGATCGGCGCTGTGCGGCGCGTCGAGGCGGCCCGCCAGGGTGACGACCTGCTTCTCCAGGGCGTCGAGCCCTTCGTGCTCCGAGCGGCTGCCGACCTGATCGACCTTCTCGGCGAGGTTGCGCAGCATGGCGTGGATCGAGGCCATCTCGCCGGGGCGGGACATGTCCCCGTCGGCGGCGTGCTCGGCCCAGTCCTCACGGGCGCAGAGGAGGTCGACCTTCTCGGCAAGCGCCTGGATCTGGCCGGCGAGCGCCGCCGGCGCCGCGAACTTCACGTCGCTGCGAATCTCCTCGAGCAGCGGCCGCAGATCCGGATTCGTGCCGACCCGCTGCAGCTCGGCGATCTGCGCGCTGACGGCTTGGAGGCTCTGCGCGAGCCCCTGGATGCGCTCGGGACCGGCCAGTGCCCCGATCAGCCGGCGGATCTCCTCGAGTTCGCCGAAGAGACCGGTCAGCGTGTGGTCGTCCCGGCCGGCGGCTCCGGTCGCCGCCACGCTGTCCAGGCGCTCCGCGAGGCGCCGGACATCCTCGGCGACGCGGCTGTGGACGTTCTCGGCGACTTCCTCGGCCAAGCGCTCGACCTGCGCCCGCACCTGCTCGATCGGCGCCGCGATGGCGGTGAGGTCGGTGCCGGCCTGCGCCCGCTCGACGCCGCTCGCCAGGGAGATCACCGCCTCCTCCAGGGCGACGATGTCCCGGCTCGTGGCGAGCTGCGTGATCGCCTCGCGCAGGCGCACGGTCTCGTCCTGAAGCTCGGCCAGGGCGGCGGAAGGCCCGGCCACCTCCTCGATCCGCGCCTCGAGGCGGCGGGCAAGGTCCATGCGCATGCTGGCGACGACGCCGCCATCCGGATCGGCCGGCGAGGCCGCGGTCGTCGACAATTCGCGCTGCCGCTGGCGGATGTCCTGCACGGCGCTGCGGATGTCGCCCGGGGCGGGGCGCCCGCGACGGCCGGGCTGGCGGGTGGCGGCGACCTGCTCGCCGAGCTGCGACATGCGGCGCTCGATGTCGCCCAGGCGCTCGGTCACCTCCTGCACGGGGGCCGCCTTCAGGGCGCGCTCGATCCGCGCCTCGATCTCGGCCAGGCGCCGCGACTCGGCATTCTGCACGCTGCGGCGTTCCTCATCGAGGGCCCGGTCGAGGCCCTCGAGACGGTGGATCAGTGCGGCCAGGCCGTCACCGTAGGTTTCCGCGACGCCGGACGCGCCGACCTGCCGGTCGAGCTCCGGGGCGACGTCGGATCGGGGCATCGGCTGGGCGAGCTGCTCGGCCCGGTGACGGCGACGCTGGCGGCGGTTGCCCGGACCGCCGGATTTCGACTGCGGGACCACCGAGGCGATCCAGGTCTCCAGCGGCACGCCGGCCCGCGCCGCCACGTCCCGGGCGGCGTCGAGCACCTCGGGATCGAAACTGTCGAGCTGCGGCATCGCGGTGCTGGTCATCGGGGGCCTATCGTCGGCAGTTCGGCGTCCAATCCTGGGTGCGGAGCGGGAACCGCTGATCGGTATCCACGGAACGCGCGCATCGGATCGTTCGAGCGTGACCATTAACTTTCTTGGTAAACACGAGGTTAAGGGGTGGCGGGTGCGGTAATCGTTGCCACCCGATTGCCCGCCGCCGGCCGGCCTTGCGTCGCCATGCAGCGAGGCCGAGCCGTTGCTCGGGAGGGCGCCGGACGGTTACATGGCGCAACCGCTGCGGGCCGCTCCGAGAGGCCCGCACACTGGGGATGCCAGAGATGCCGCAGTATCGTGCACCGGTCGAAGACACGCTGTTCCTCCTCAACGACGTGCTGGGCTTCCACGCCCGCGACAACCTGGCCGGCTTCGCCGACGCATCCCCGGACGTCGTCGAGGCGGTCCTCCGCGAGGGCGCCAAGCTCTCCGAGGAGGTGCTGGCCCCGCTCAACCGGACCGGCGACGTCGAGGGTTGCCGCCGGGAGACCGACGGCACCGTGCGCGCACCCAGCGGCTTCAAGGCGGCCTACGACACCTACGCGACCGGCGGCTGGATGGGCCTCTCGGTGCCTGAGGCCTATGGCGGCCAGGGCCTGCCCCACACCCTCAACACCGCCATCCAGGAATTCACCTCCGGCGCCAACCTCGCCTTCGGGATGTATCCCGGCCTGACCCAGGGCGCGATGGCGGCGCTGCTGGTCCACGGGACCGAGGAGCAGAAGGCGCGCTATCTGCCCAAGATGGTCGAGGGGGCCTGGACCGGCACCATGAACCTCACCGAGCCGCATTGCGGCACGGATCTCGGGCTTCTCAAGACCAAGGCGGTGCCCAACGGCGACGGCTCCTACAGCCTCACCGGCACCAAGATCTTCATCTCGGCCGGCGAGCACGACCTCGCCGAGAACATCGTCCATCTCGTCATCGCCCGCATCGAGGGCGCGCCCGCCGGAACGAAGGGCATCTCGCTCTTCGTCGTGCCCAAGTTCCTCGTGAACGAGGACGGCTCGCTCGGAGCCCGCAACGGCGTGTCCTGCGGCTCCCTGGAGCACAAGATGGGCATCCACGGGAACGCCACCTGCGTCATGAACTACGACGGCGCCACCGGCTGGCTGGTCGGACAGGAGAATCGCGGCCTCAACGCCATGTTCGTGATGATGAACGAGGCGCGGCTGGCGGTGGGAGTCCAGGGGCTCGGCCAGTCCGAGGTCGCTTACCAGAACGCCGCCGCCTACGCGAAGGACCGTCTCCAGGGCCGGGCGCTGACCGGCGCGAAGGCGCCCGAGAAGGCGGCCGATCCGATCATCGTCCACCCCGACGTGCGCCGCACGCTCCTGCAGATCCGCTCCTTCAACGAGGCGGCCCGGGCGCTGATGCTCTGGACGGCCCTCCAGGCCGACATCCTGCACCGCTCGGAGGATGCTCAGGAGCGCCAGGCCGCGGACGATCAGCTCGGGCTGATGACCCCCGTGGTGAAGGGCGTGTTCACCGATCGGGGGTTCGCCAACGCCGTCGAGGCGCAGCAGCTGCTTGGCGGTCACGGCTACATCGAGGAATGGGGCATGTCGCAGTTCGTGCGCGATGCCCGCATCGCCATGATCTACGAGGGCGCCAACGGCATCCAGGCCATGGACCTGATCGGCCGCAAGCTGCCCAAGGACGGCGGCCGGGCCATGATGGCCTTCCTGGGCGAGGTCCAGACCTTCCTGAAGGACCATGGCGAGGATCCCGCGATGGCGCCGTTCACCAAGCCGCTCCAGGCCGGAGTGAACGACCTCCAGGGCGCCGTCATGTGGCTGATGCAGAACGCATTCTCGAAGCCCGACAATGCCGGCGCCGGCGCCACCGACTTCATGCACCTCTTCGGTCTCGTGGCCCTCGGCTACATGTGGGCGCGGATCGCCAAGGCGGCACTGGCCAACCATGCCGAGGCGCCCTCCCCGCGCTGGGAGTCGAAGCTCACGAGCGGCCGGTTCTTCATGGAGCGGATGCTGCCGGAGACGGGCCTGCGCCTCTCGCGGATCAAGGCCGGCTCGGAGAGCACCATGGCGCTGATGGCGGACGCGTTCTGAGCCTCCAGCCGGTCGCCGCGCCCGCGCGCGGCGGCCGGCATCGGTTCGGCATCTCCGCACCGTCGCCGTCGCCGTCGCGAGCGCGACGCGCACAACGCGGTCAGCGCGGCGGCGTCATCCTGGCGTAAGCCCGGTCAGCGTCACCGTACTGGCGACGACGGCGCTGCCCCAGGAGGCGAGCACCCCTCAGCCGACGAGCGCGGCGTCCAGATCCTCGATGAGGTCCGCCGGATCCTCCAGGCCGATCGACAGCCGCACCACGTCGGGTCCGGCGCCGGCGGCGGTCTTCTGCGCGTCGGTGAGCTGGCGGTGCGTGGTCGAGGCCGGGTGGATGATCAGCGAGCGCGTGTCGCCGATATTGGCGAGGTGCGAGAACAGCTGCAGGCTGGAGACGAGCTTCACGCCAGCGTCGTAGCCACCCTTCAGCCCGAAGGTGAAGACGGCGCCGCACCCGTTCGGCGTGTAGCGCCGGGCGAGCTCGTGATAGCGGTCGCTCTCAAGGCCCGGATAGCTCACCCAAGACACCGCCGGATGCGTCGACAGGTGCCGCGCCACCGTCAGCGCGTTGTCGGAATGGCGCTGCATCCGCAGCGGCAGGGTCTCGATGCCGGTGAGGATCAGGAATGCGTTGAACGGCGACAGGGCCGGCCCGAGGTCGCGCAGGCCCAGCACCCGGCACGCGATGGCGAATCCGAAATTGCCGAAGGTCTCGGCCAGAACCATGCCGGAATATTCCGGCCGTGGCTGGCTCATCATCGGGTAGCGGGCGTCGCCCGCCCACTGGAACGAGCCGCCATCGACGATCAGGCCGCCGATCGAGTTGCCGTGGCCGCCGAGGAACTTGGTGGCCGAGTGGACGATGATGTCGGCCCCGTGCTCGAAGGGCCGGATCAGGTACGGCGTCGCCATGGTGTTGTCGACGACGAGCGGAATGTTGTGCTTCTTGGCGATCCGCGACAGCGCCGCGATGTCGGTGATGACGCCCCCCGGATTGGCGATCGATTCGCAGAAGATCGCCTTCGTGCGCGGCGTGATCGCCGCCTCGAACGAGGCCGGATCGTCGTTGTCGGCCCAGGCCACCGACCAGCCGAAGTTCTTGTAGGAATGGTTGAACTGGTTGATCGAGCCGCCATACAGCTTGTTGGAGGCGACGAACTCGTCGCCCGGCTGCATCAGGGCATGCATGGTGAGGAACTCGGCGGCGTGGCCGGAGGCGACCGCCAAGGCCGCGGTGCCGCCCTCCAGCGCTGCGATGCGCTCCTCCAGCACGGCATTCGTCGGGTTGGTGATCCGCGTGTAGATGTTGCCGAAGGCCTGAAGCCCGAACAGCGAGGCGGCGTGATCGACATCGTCGAACACGAAGCTCGTGGTCTGGTAGATCGGCGTGGCCCGCGCGCCCGTCGCGGCATCGGGGGCGGCGCCCGCGTGGATCGCCAGCGTGTTGAAGCCGGGCAGGCGGTCGGTCATCGTCGGTTCTCCTCGGAGCACCCGCGGCTGTACGCCCGCGCGGGAGGGCGACGCAAGCTCCCGGTACGGGCCCGGACCGCGCCTCTACACCTCCGGCATGTGGCCGATGTCGACGTGCGGCTGCCCGGCATCCACGAGCGCACGGTCCACGGCCTCGATGGCGAGCAGCGTGCGGGTCAGGTCCTCGGCCATGGAGATCGGCGCCACGTCGAGTCCGCCCAGGCGTCGGGAAATGGCGTTCCTCTGGCGCGCCAGCGCGGCGCGGGCACGGTTCAGATCCTCGATCTCGTCGGTCGTCATCGTCGGTCCTTCCCCCGGCTTCTGCCGGTGTGGTGATCAGCTGCCCGGCGTCCAGTCGATGTTCGGCCGCTGCGCGAGGATGCGCGCGAAGTAGTCGGCCACCGCCTGGGCGCCGTCGGTGTGCATCATGGCGACGGGATGCGCGAGATACGCGCGGGCGAGATCGAGCGGTAACGTCCCGTCCCGGAACGCCTCCAGCACCGCGTCGATGAACTCGTCATGGGCGTCGTTGAATTCGTTGGACAGCTTCTTGCGGTCGTTCAGGGCCTTGATCGGCATGCCGTTTCCATCTCTCCGGGTTGATGTCTGCACCGCCTCGCGTCAACCCGCCCGAACAGGAACGCGGCTCGGAAGGTTCCAGCCTGCGGGCCATGGGGCGGTCGCCGGCCGAACTTCAGTAACCCTCCGCGCGGCGCGATTGGAGCGAAAAGCCCGGCTCAGCCGTTAATGCCTTATGTCGACGATGTCAGTGCGCGCCCATACAGTCGAGATTGTCCCGTGTGCGGACGACCCGCGATGCTACCGCTGGCTCATACGGGCCCGCGGCGGCGCGATCGTGGAAGAATCGCCCTACGCGTTCGTGACGTCGAACGGCGCGCGGATCTCCGGCGAGTGCTGGATGCGCGAGCACTTCGACGTCACCCGCTCCAGCTAACCGGAGGTCGGCCGGTATCGCTTCGCTTCGCCGATATCGCTTACGGGTTGTTGTGCCTGAAGAGCGATCGATACAACCGAGGATGGCACGTGCCGTGAGGGCGTGTATTCACACGGACAAGCCGTTTTTCATCCGAGTGTGTAAGCTTAACATTAAGCATCGCTGGCCGCATCGGCGGTTTTTGTCGGTTCTTTAATGAGACTCGTCCAGCTTCAGGCCAATTCCGATGTTGGCCGGGGAATGGACGATGGTGAATGGTGACGGCGACAACCGGAACGGCGTTCTGGCGTCGCGGTTGGGCTCGGTGACCTCGATCGAAGGGTCGAAGGTGCATCTTGCGCTTGCCGGCCAGAACGGCCGGCCGAACGTGCGGGTCACCGTCGGCAATTTCGTCCGGATCCAGGCGGGCGCCGCAGACCTGATCGGTATCATCACGACCCTGGCGTCGGGGGCCGGTGGCCAGCCCGGCGCCGTCGCGAGCCTCGATCTCCTCGGCGAGATCGTCCTGAAGGATGGGGCGAAGAGCTTCCAGCGCGGCGTGGCCTGCTATCCCGCGATCGGCGACGCGGTCGATCTGCTCCCGCCCGGCGACCTGCGCGTCGTCTACCAAGCTACGGGATCGCGCACCGCGACGGTCGGCGCCCTCTACCAGGATCCCGAGACGCCGGCCTGCATCAAGGTGGAGGATCTGCTGACGAAGCATTTCGCCGTCCTCGGCACGACCGGGGTGGGCAAGTCCAGCGGCGTCGCGGTCATCCTCGACCAAGTGCTGCGTACGCGGCAGGACGTGCGGATCTTCCTGCTGGACGTGCACAACGAGTACGCCTCGTGCTTC
Source organism: Methylobacterium longum (assembly GCF_022179385.1). GTDB lineage: Bacteria > Pseudomonadota > Alphaproteobacteria > Rhizobiales > Beijerinckiaceae > Methylobacterium > Methylobacterium longum. The sequence goes on from NZ_BPQS01000052.1 coordinate 13,472, forward strand.
GGCGACCGCGCCAGCATCATCAGCCCGCACAATCTCAAGCTGCCGTTCTGGCTCTTCAACCTTGAAGAGATCGCCGACGTCATCTACGGCGGCCGCCCGGCGATCGACGAGGAAATCGAGATCCTGGCGGAGGTGATCCCGCTCGCGAAGAGCAAGTACGTCCAGTACAAGGAGGCGAGTGACCGGCAGATCGTCAAGCGGTCCATCGGCAAGAGCGCCGGGTACACCGTCGACACGCCGGTTCCCTACATGCTGCAGGACCTGATCTCGCTCATCGACGAGCGGATGGGACGCTTGGAGAACCGCGTCTCGCGGATGCACTACCACCGCTTGATCACCCGCATCGAGGCGATCCGCAACGACCCCCGCTACGGCTTCATGTTCGAGAACGCCAATGTCGGCGGCGACATGATGGGCGAGATCGTGGCGCACCTGTTCCGGCTTGAACCGGACGGGCGCCCGATGACCATCATGCAGTTGGCAGGATTGCCCATGGAGGTGATCGACGCCGTCGTCTGCGTCCTGTGCCGTATGGCGTTCGAGTTCGGCATCTGGAGCGAGGGCGCGATACCGCTCCTCTTCGTGTGCGAGGAGGCCCACCGCTACGCCTCGGCCGACCGCTCCATCGGCTTCACGCCCACGCGCCGCGCCCTGTCGCGGATCGCCCGCGAGGGGCGCAAGCACGGCGTTTTCCTCGGGTTGGTGACCCAGCGGCCGGCCGAACTCGACGCGACCATCATGTCCCAGTGCAGCACCCTGTTCGCCATGCGGATGACCAACGACCGCGACCAAGCCTTCCTGGCGGCGGCCGTCTCGGATGCCGTGAATCTCCTGAGCTTCGTGCCGTCCCTCGGCACCGGCGAGGTCATCGCCTTCGGCGAGGGCGTGCCGATGCCGGCGCGGATGAAGTTCCATCCGCTGCCCCCGGAGCGGCAGCCGCGCAACGACATCAGCGGGCGCACTCCGGGGTCGGGCGAGATGATCGCCGGTGCGGCCTTCGTGGGCGCCGTGGTCGAGCGCTGGCGGGGTGCCACCATGAGCAAGTCGGGCGGCGGCGACACGGATCTCACCGGCTTGGCGCGCCTCGCCCGCGAGCCGGGCGCCGACGGCAACGGCGCCGCGCTCGAACAGGTGCACCGGCGCCTGCTCCGGCGTCCCCTGGATGCCGCCGAGGCGCCGGCCGAGACCGGTCTGCGCGCCGCGAAGGCCCTCTGGCAGCAGAGCTGAGCGTGAGCGACGTCGCGCCGAGTCACCGGCGGAGCCTGCTGGAAGCCGCCATCCAGGCGCTCCCGGTGGGCGTCGTGGTCCACGACGATCAGGGGGTCTGCATCCTGGCGAACGCGGCCGCGCGGGCGCTCGGCAGCGAGCTCGTCGACGACCTGTCGGCGTCCGCCCTCGAACGGCCGGACCGGATCTGCGTCGAGGAGGTCGGCACGCAGGTGGTCGAGACCTCGACGCGCTTGGTCTCGGCCGAGCGGGAGAGCTACACGCTCACCACGATCGCCGACGTCACGCATCACCACACAATGCAGCGCGATCTGATCGCGCGGGCCTTCATCGACGCGCTCACCGGCCTGCCCAACCGGACCATGTTCGAGCAGAGCATCGAGGAACTGATCGCCGAGGCAACCCCGGAGGCGCGGTTCGCCCTGGCCTTTATCGACCTCGACAATTTCAAGCACATCAACGACTACTACAGCCACGCGGCCGGCGACGCGCTCCTGCGCAAGGTCGCCGACCGGATCCGCGGCGCCCTCTGCCCGAGCGACCTCCTCGCCCGGATCGGGGGCGATGAATTCGTCCTGCTGCTCAATCCGATCGCCGACAAGGACAGTACCCTCTCGGCGGTGCTCGACATCTCCGAACGTCTGAAGCAGCCGTTCTTCATCGACGGCCACGAGATCTTCGCTTCGGCGTCGATCGGCCTGAGCCTCTACCCCGAGCACGGAACCACCTACGAGGTTCTGCGCCGGCAGGCCGACAATGCCATGTACCGGGTCAAGGGCGGGGTGAAGGGCGGCGTCAGCCTGTTCGAGGAGACGATGAGCCATGCGGCCACGGCCCGCATGGCGGTGGAGCAGCGCCTGCGGCTGGCGATCCGGGACCGCTGCTTCTGCTGCGCGTTCCAGCCCAAGGTCGACATGCGCACGCATGCCGTGCTCGGCGTCGAGGTGCTCCTGCGCTGGCGCGACGAGCAAGGCATGATCCAGGCCCCCGGCGACTTCATCGAGCTCGCCATCGAGCTCGGCCTGATCAACGAGATCACGCTCCAGGTTCTGGCCGAGACCGTGCAGGCGATGCCCGACATCGACGAGGTGTTCGGGCCGGACGTGTCCGTGAGCCTGAACATCGCCGCGAAGCAGGCCTGCGACGTCCCGTTCATGGCCGCCTTCTGCGACGCCCTGGGCGAGACCGGCATGGCCCCGCGCTTCGTGCTCGAACTCACCGAGGAGGCCTTCTTCACCAAGGGCCGCTTCCAGAGCGAGGTCCTGCCCCGCATCCGAGCCATCGGAGCCCGGGTTTCCATCGACGATTTCGGCGTCGGCTACTCGTCGCTTGCGGCCCTGGCGGAGATCACCGCGGACGAATTGAAGATCGACCGCTCCTTCATCACCGACATCGACAAGCGGCCGCGCAGTCAGATCGTCCTGAAGGCCATCGAATCCCTCGGTCTGGCCCTCGGCATGTCGGTGGTCGCCGAGGGCGTCGAGACCTACGAGGAGGTCGCCTACCTCCTCGGGGCGACGCAGATCCGCTGTGCCCAGGGATACTACTACGCCAGGCCGCTCCTGATCGATCAGATCCGTCTCGCCGATCCGCGGGGCTCCGCTTCCCGGGGCAGCGGCTCCCAGAGCCGCACGTCGGACTTCCGCGCGCCCGGCCTGCTGCGGCGGGCCTAGGACGGGAGCCGAGCGTCGGCTCTGCAGCCTATGATTGTAGATCAGCGTTAATACAGCTGCCGGACAACGGTTATCGCCGCAGGCGCGATCTCTCCGCTTGTTGTGTCGAGGGCAGTACTGTAGCGGTCATCCGGCCGTGCCCGACCGTCGATCATCTCCCCGATATTCTGTCGCTCTTCCGGCCCTCTGTTGGGGGGCCGACGGCGTCGAGTTCCACGCGGTGACCGTCGATGTCTCGGCGATGGGCATCCAGCTGAAGTCGATCGTCACGCCGCACGTCGATCATCCGTTGACGTGCAACATCCGGGATGTCGGTCGTCTCGAAGCGATGGTCATCCGCGCGAACCAGTGCGACTTCGCGGTTCGCGTCACGGGACAGAACCCGTCGCCCGGCTCGATCGCGCGTCGCCTGATCGCCCTGAGCCAGCAGCAGGCCCGACAGTCGAACTCTGTCCGCGTCAGCCGCCGGGTCGTACCCGAACATACCGCCGTTCAGGTCGTGCTCGGAGACGGGGTGTCGGTGCATGCGCACATCATCAACCTCTCGGCATCCGGCGTCGCACTGCTCATCCAGGAGCGGCTTCAGATCGGGCAGCCGATCACCGTCGGTCGTCACCGCGCGACGGTGACCCGGCAGATCGAGGGCGGCGTCGGCGCGGCCTTCCTGGTGCCCCTGGGGCCGAGTCCCGTCGATGAGAGCACCAGACTCTGACGGCACCACCCGGGATTTGACCGCGGGGCGCCGTCGCACGGCCGGCGGGCCGTCGAGATATCCGGGCTCCGATGGTCTCGTGCCGGATCTCCTGCGACCCGGCGACCGTTCAGTCCCGCCGCTCCCGTCGCAGCGTCTTGAGCCCGATGCCGGTCGCCTCGAACCCACCATCGACGGCGAGCTGCTGACCCGTGACGAAGGCGGCGCGGTCCGAGCAGAGGAAGACGATCGCCTCGGCGAGCTCCGCCTCCAGTCCGTAGCGTCCGAGCGGCATGGCGTCGTGGTAATCCGCGCGGATCTCCGGACTGTGGACGGCCTTAGCCATGGCCGTGTCCACCGGACCCGGGGCGACCGCGTTCACGCGGATCCCGAACTGTCCGAGCTCGACCGCCTGCTGCTTCGTGAGCTGGGCCAGCGCCGCCTTGCTGGTGCCGTAGGCCGTCCGCAGCGTCGAGGCGCGCAGGCCCGAGATGGAGGTGATGTTCACGATCGCGCCGCCGCGCTCGGCGAGGAGCGGGATGGCCGCCTGCGTGCACAGGAACGGTCCCGACAGATTCACCGCGAGGACGCGCGACCAGTCCTCGAAGGTGGTCTCCGTCAGCGGCTTGAAGATCGCGATTCCGGCATTGTTGACCAACGCGTCGAGGCGCCCGAACCGATCCGCGACCTGCCGCATGGCGGCGGCCACGGCCGCCGGATCGGAAACGTCGGCCGTCACCGCCAGGGTGCGCTCGGGCTGGTCCAGGCGGGCGGTCGCCGCTTCGACGCCGGGCCCGTCGATGTCGAGGAGTGCGACGCGCCAGCCTTCCGCGAGGAACAGCGCCGCGGCGGCGCGTCCGATGCCGCGGGCGGCACCCGTGACCAGGGCGGTGCGATCCCGGGTCTCACTCATGGATCGTCTCCTCGGACAGCGGCCGCGCTCCGGCGGCACAAGGGTTTGTCACAGCGGGTCGTATGCCGGCATCGCGCGGGCGCGCAACCGGCGCGGTACGCTTTCGCGCATCGTTCCGGCCATCTGTCCCGTGGACGGTGCCCCCCGCGGCCCGGTCCTCAGAGCGGATGGCCCCCGCGCCCGGCGGCCGGGCCACACACACGGGGCGGCACCCGGATTCGGTGCCGACGGGCCCGGCGCCGTGGTGTGCGCAATCGACGAGAGCGCGGTGTCGGGTCCGCGGGTGGCCGCGCCGGGCTGACCGCCATCCCCCCTTCACGCGAGCGTGGCGGTTAATCTCTCTCGAACGCGTCGCCGCTAATCTGGGAACACGCTACGTACAAAATTCGTTTGCTCGTGCAGAATGCAACTTGTAGATGAGCAAACCCAAAGCCGGAGGTAACATGCGCGGACGGCCAAGCTACCTCATCGTTCTGGTTGGAAGCGGATACATCGGAGCCATCATCGCGCTGAGCGTCTGTTGGCATCTCGGTCTTCTGCTGGCGCTCTTGGCCGCGCCGGCGGGAGGTAGCCTTGGAGTGTTCGTCGCCGCACTGCTGCTCTACCTGCGCGAGCGTCTGACCAGCACGCGCCCCACCTCCGCGGTTTCGCGCACCGCAGCCGGGATCAAGGATGCCGCCCTGTAAACGCGGCTTTCCGACGGCCCGGTACCGAACAGATCCCCCAAGGCCTGTACAAGCGGCGCGGAGACAGCGCTCGGATATTTGGGCACCCTGATCAGGGCGCCGTTCGCGCCCGTTTGAGCGCCTGCGCGCCAGGCGGCCGCCTCGACGTGCCGCCGCTCCTTCCGGGATGAACGTCAGCCTCCGTGGCTTCCGCCGGCGTCTCGACCTGTCATTATCTGCGACCGCTCTGATCTGTATCGGCCCTGCCGCGACTGAGCGCAGGTGCGCCGGCTATTCGCGATTGTCTTAGGGCCTGTGCGTCCGTCGACGGATTCCGGCGCGGCGATGATTCGTCGGTGTACGAGCGTTGTTTGACCCTCGCGCCAGAACCGACGCGTCGAGGCTCAGTAGCGCACCACACGCAACAGCTGCATTGTTTGAAACGTTCTTTTTGAGGTTGTATAAACGCGTTCGCTACACGGGTCTGCCTTCGGTCTGGAGACGGGTTGCGCGATGTCCAAGTCGAAACCCCGCGACGTCGAGACGAACTTCGACGCGTTCCAGCACGCCCTCGACGCCCTCGACGTGATCGGTCGGTGGAACTGGGATGCGGCGACCGATCGTGTGCGCTCCGACGCGTTCGTGGCGCTGCTGTTCAATCTCGCGCCGGAGGAGGCGGAGGAAGGCGTGCCGCTCACCTCCTACGTCGAAGCCGTCCACGCCGATGATCGGCAGCGGGTTCTGTCGCTGATCCGGCGGAGCGCGCAGGAAGGCAGCACCTATCTCACCGAGTACCGTGTCATCTCGATCGATGGGCGGACGCGCTGGGTGCTGGCGCGCGGCCGGTTCACCCGCGACCGTAGCGGCAAGGCGGTCGCCGGAGGCGGCATCCTCGTCGACGTCACCCGGATGCGGATGAGCGAGGGCACCTTCGACGACGTCGAGGTCCCCTCGGGCGGCGTGCCCCTGGATCGGGCGGCCGATCTCCTCATCGCCGCGCAGCAGGCGATCGTGGAATCGGAGGATCCGACCCTGAAGATCCTCGCGGATGCACTGCTCATGGCTGTGGGGCGCCGCCTCGCCCAGCGCGAGACGGAGGAGCGACGCAGGCACATGAACTGAATCGGATTGCCGCCGGAACCCGCGACGCGACCGGCAGGGCCGCCGCGGGGCACTCGGGCTCGCGCTTCAGCGAAGCCGCGCGATGTTCGAACGCCGTCGGTCTCGACAGACGCCCACCTCGACAGGGATCACGTCCGCACCCGACCGCACGGAGGGTGCGTCGGCGCCATCCGGCGTCGTGTCTGACGTTCAGTTCATATGCCGGTGTCGGTTCTGAACCTCCTGTTGCGCCAGTTTTCGCCCGAGCGCGACCAGGAGCGCATCCGCGTAGACCTTCAACTCCGGATCCGCCATTTCCATGATCGCATACTGGGCGGCGATGGCATGGTCGGCCGCCCGCTCCAGCGGCGTTTCCTCCGCGTAGGACTCGACCTCGTTGAAGGTGCCCTCGCTCATCCGCATCCGGCTGATGTCGACGAGGATGCCGCTTCCGCCCAGGAGCCTTCCGGTGTGGTCGCTGGTGAACCGGCCGCGCGCGAGCACCCAGCGGGTGCGTCCGTCGATCGAGATCACGCGGTACTCGGTGAGATATGCGCTGCCCTCTTGGGCGCTGCGTCTCAGCTGGGCCGCGGCCCGCTCTCGATCCTCGCCGTGGATGGCAGCATTGTAGGTGGCGAGCGGAACGCCGCTCTCCGCTTCCTCGGGGTCGATGTTGAAGAGAAGCGCGACGAAACCGTCGGCGCGCACGTGGTCGGTCGCCGCGTCCCATTCCCAACGACCGATCACGTCGAGCGCGTCGAGCGCCAGTTGGAATGCTTCAGGGCAGGTCTGGCCGCTGAAGGATTTGAGCTTCCGCATTGCAAGACTCGTATTCAAATCATGACGCAAACATACGCGGCGGTGCCTGCAACCGCAAGATGTACATAGCGATGGGAACCTACTGTTGCGTGATTGACACGACCGCGCTCAGTAACAAAGCGTTAATACCTGCGTCGCCTCTGCGACATCTGCTTCTTGCCCGTACGAGCAAAAGCCGCGGCGATTGATAGAGAAGGCGTATCTCGCGCGGTCGTCAGACAGCACAGTCGGGCGCACGATCCAATCGACGACGAGCAACCAACGAGCGGCTGCACAAGACCGAGGCCGGGTCACCGGCGTGTGCTGATCCCGTGCAAATTGGTGGCCTGCCATTCTGACGCTGACAATCAGGCGTGCCAGTTCTCTCAAGCCGCAGGACAGTGGAAGGCTCAAAGTGGGGGGTACAGGGGAGCGGAATTCGTCGACCCGCGTCTTCGGAGCTGCCGCACAGCACTCCAGCGGGCAGACCGGAGACGGGACATCCCCGGCCGACGAAAGCCGGACATGCGGCGACGTCCTGCCGAGGCCCGAGGCTCGGTCTTCAACCATTTTGGCGAGGCCGGCTGGACCTGCAACTGATAATTGCATCCTCGATCCGCAGGTTTGTGATGCCGGCGTCGGACCGTTGCATCATTCGCGTCTCCATCGCGAATAGCCTCGTCGGACTCAGCGCAACCGCGCTCCTGGGGCAGAAGCGGGCCGTCGCCGTCCACCAGTTCAGTCTTCGCCTCGGACGTGCAGCGGCGCTCGCGGCGATCGGGATCCTTTCAGCCGATCACGCGGCCGAGGGCGGCCTCGAAGTGGTTCACCGAGGATTCCTGGGCGCCGAGTTTCGCTCTATGGCCCGACAAGCCGCCGTCGATCGAGCCGCGACGGCGGAAAGCGTGATCGGGGCACCGATGTTCATCGCCATCGATCTGCTCGACGATACCGGTCTCAGCACGGCGAAGGCGACCTTCAAGAAGGTGCAACCCAACGTTGTCGCAGTCTTGAGTAGTGTTTTCTAAGACATATGCAACCGTTGGTTAGGAAGTAGACGCCACCATGGGTTGTGCAGCCACCGGGCTGCGCACACGCGGAGGGCAGGTCGATGGCCTGGCGACGTTTGCTGCGGCGCGGGGCGCGCATTGGATGGACCTGCCGCCGGGGTAGCTCGGCGGTGGAATTCGCCCTCGTGGCCCCGGTGCTCCTGTGCCTGTTCGCCGGCATCACGGTGTTCGGCATCTGCCTCGGAGCGGCCCACAACCTCCGCCAGATCGCCGCCGAGGCGGCACGCGCCTCCGTGGCCGGCGTGACGGACACGGAGCGCGCATCGTTGGCGCAGAGCACCGTCGATCGGAGCTTGGCCTCGGGAGCGATGTTCCGGCCCGGCAGCGTTGCCGTGCAGGTCGGCCCCGATCCCAATGATGCCGCGATCTATACGGTCACCATCACGTTCGACGCCACGAGCCTCGGCATCAACGCCTTCTCGCGCCTGCTTCCGATGCTTCCCCACGTCCTGCGCAGCACCGTCAGCGTGCGGAAGGGGGGGCTGTGAGAACGGAGCGCACGCGTCGCAGAGACTGTTTCGGACGCGAGCGCGGCGGGAACGTCGCGGTGATCGTCGCGCTCGGAAGCGCCCTGCTGATGGGGGTGAGCGCGATCGGCATCGATCTCGGCGTGGTCGTCCAGGCTCGGCGCAAGGCGCAGGGCGCCGTCGACGTCGCCGCCATGCTCGCCGCCGCGAACCCCAGCCGGGCCGACGCTCTGGCTCGGCAATCCCTCAACGACAACGGCTACAGCGCGGGGAACCCGGTCGTGGTCACGGCGGGCGCCTATGCCGCCAGGACGCAGGTCGCCCCCGCCAGCCGCTTCCAGTCGGGCGTCAGTCCGACCAACGCGGTCCGCGTCGCCCTTCAGACGTCCGTGCGCACGCATTTCGCCCGGGCGGTCGGCCTCGCCCCGGTCGTGCCGATCAGCGTCACCGGCACGGCGGCGCAGGCCCAGTTCGTCGCCTTCTCGATCGGTTCGGGGACGGTCGCCCTGCAGGGCGGCATCGCCAACGCGGTGCTCGGCGCGATGCTCGGCGCGAAGCTGTCGCTCAGCGTGATGGACTACAACGCCTTGGTGGGGGCCCGCGTCGATGCCTTTCGATTCCTGGACGCGCTCTCGACCAGCCTCAACCTCCAGGCGGCGACCTACAACGACGTCCTCCAGAGCAATGCCAGCATCGGCCAGATCATCCCGGCCCTTCAGGTGGCGGCGCGCGGCGAGATGAACGCGGCCCCGGTGCTGAGTGCGCTCGGCACACTCCTCGGCAACCTGACTGGCTCCGCGGGCGCGACGGTTCCAGTCTCGCAGATCGTCGACCTGGGCGATGCCGCCAATCTCGGCCCGGCGCGCGGCAGCGTAGGTCCCAAGGTCCCCCTGCTCGCGCTCATCACCGACGCCGCGTCGATCGCCAACGGGCAGCGCCAGATCGCGATCGATCTTGGCGCCGGACTGCCGGGCCTGCTCTCCGCGCGGGTGACACTGGCGGTCGGCGAGCGGCGTCAGAGCTCGAGCTGGGTTCAGCCCGGCACCGGCAACGCCACCATCCACACCGCGCAGACGAGACTGCTGATCGAGGTGACGATCACGGCGCCCCTCGGCCTCGGCAGCATCAACCTCCCGATCTATGCCGAGATCGCACCTGCGACGGCGACGCTGAAGTCGGTGACCTGCCCGTGGTCGGCGGCGAGCCCGCGCAAGGTGACCCTCGACGCCCAGGCCGGCCTGTTCACGCTGGCGGTCGCCAAGGTGTCGCCCTCGGCGATCGCCGTGGGCGCCGCGACGCCCGACCTGACGCAGCCCGCCGCACTGATCAATCTGCCGCTGATCTGGGTGAAGGGACTGGCCCGCACCACCGTGGCCTCGCCCAGCCCGCAGACCCTGACGTTCACGGACAGCGACATCACGAATTACGTCACCCGAAGCGTCACCTCCACGGGTCTCACCACGTCGCTCACCGGCAGCCTGATCCAGAACCTGTCACTGAGCGTCGATGGTCTGGATTTCGTCCTGTTGACGCTGCTGAAGCCGCTGCTGCTGCCGGTCCTGTCCGCCGTCACTCCCACCCTCGACCAGATCCTCGACAACGTTTTGGCGTTGCTCGGCATCCGGCTGGGCTACGCCGATGTCACGGTCGACGGGACCCGCTGCGATCAGGCCGTCCTCGTGCAGTAACGGCTCGATCCGGCCCCCTGTCGACGCCCCTTAGAGGATTGATCGAAGGATCCGACTGCCGGTTCGATGGCGACACAGCCGATGAACAAGGACGGCCTCCAGAAAAACCTCCGGCGACCGCGGCTCACGACAGTCTTGAAACCAAGCGGCGCCGCGGTAATCGCGCGGAGCTGCGATTCGATTTCGACGCCGGCACGCGGTGCGTCGGAGTGTTTGCGCGTGTCGACGGTCGGCGTCCGCGATCGAACCGGCCTGTGGACGACCGTCTCGTCGCCACCGTCGTCAAAGGCGCGGCTAGGCAATTAACCCATGTCAATCCAACTAAACGCGAAATCAATAAAATTCAGAGTGGTTATAGCTGCGCACTTGCAACTACGACGTGTTATACGCTATTGATGGCGCTGCGATGCAAATCAGCAATGCTTGTCTTGGGCGTTGTCGTGCGTTGACCCCGGGGGGCCGGATGAGATCGAAGATGCAGCCTCCGATCATATCAGAGCCCGACACGGATCCGTTGGGCGAGGATGTTCCTGGCCCCGCGTCGACACGGATTTCCGCCAGCGGCCGACTCCTGCGGCGGATCGCCGAGGCGCTTCAGGTGCCGCCTTCGGTTCTGTACAGCCCGTCCAATGCCGACAGCCCGATCGGCCGAGCCGATGGCGATGACTTGCCCGATCTTGACTGCGACTGCGTGGCACTGCTGCACGCCTACACGCTGATCCGCGATCCGGGAACGCGCCGCGGGCTGCTGACCCTCGTGCAGGCTGCGGCCGATCGGGAGGACGCAGCCCCTCCGCATCGTTGACGCGGCGGGCGCGGAGCCGGACAACAGCGCCGCGGTCAGTGCACCGTCAGTCCGGAGGCCGATTCGGATGAAGGCGGCGCCTGCACGAGGGTCGCCGCGATCTGCCGCCCGAGCTCGTGCAGCAGCTTTTCGATCAGCGGTCGCATCGACTTGGCAGCCTCGGTATCGAGGTCGCGCCCCATGCGCTCGATCTCCAGGGCCCGCTCGGTCATGCGCTCCAGGACGGAGCCCGGCCCCTCGCGCGCGCTCAGGAACCGCGCCGGCCCGTCGGTGTGTCCGTCGCTCCGGCTATCCGTCACGTCGAGGATGATGCCGCGCCCGTACATCCGCCCGCTGGCATCCCGCTGGTAGCATCCGCGTGCCAGAACCCAACGCACGACGCCCTGGGCCGGGACGACGCGGTGCTCCCAGACAAAGACGCCGCCCTCTTCCACCACGAGGCGGCGACGCTCCCGATCCTGCTCTAGATCGTCCGGATGGAAGATCGCCAGGAGACGCGCGATCGCGACGCCCTCGGCGGCCTCGGCCTCCGACAAACCGAAGAGCCGGGCCATGACCGCATCGCCGCGCGTCCGGTCAGCCTCGATATCGGTTTCCCAGACGCCGATGCTGAGCGCGGCCAGCGGCAGCGACTGCGACCACAAAAGATTTTTGGGTAACTTTCGCGGCATGCACCGACCGGCTGTTTTGCAGCTTGATACGAGCTGAGGAACACAATTTTGCGCAACTTCGCAACCAGGGTATCCGATCCTAAGCAACCACGGCCAGCGGCGGACCCGGGATGGCGGAGCACGACGACGGAGAGGCGCACGCGGTCGGCTTCGCTCGGGTGGATACGGCCGCGGCGTCGGAGCGCGCCCGCCTCCAGCGATTGCTGCGGCGCGTCGCCGACGCCCTTCAGGTGCCCGAAGCCAGCCTGTACGACGCCGTCGCCCGTTCGTCGCCGACGAAGACCGGGTCAGACGCTCCCGGGGACGATCTCGCCAGCCAATGCGCGGCACTGGAGCGGGCGTTCCGGCGCATCCGCGACCCCGAGGAGCGACGACGGCTCCTCGCCCTCGTGCAGGCGGCGTCCGAGCGGCTTTGAATGATCCGGCATGGAGCGGATGGCGCCGCCCCGGCGCCGCCATCCGCGGTGACGACGCGCCCTCCTCCGTCACGTCATCCGGGTCAGGCAGGTGCGGGCCGTGGTCGTGCGGCGCAGCGATGCGATCGATCTGGCCGTCACGCAGGCCGCCGGGACGGGGAGCGTCCCGGCCCGTGAGGATCGGCGCGCCGGTCAGAATTCTCCGGCGAGTCCCGCCCGCGCTCCGAGTGCATTGTCGCCGCCATAAGCGACACCCGCGGTGATGGCGATCGGCACACAGCAGGTGGGCAGCCGGTGCGCCAGGGCGACGCCGCCGGCCCATTCGCCCCGGTAGGTCGCGCCGTTCGTCGCCCAGGTGGTCTTGCCGGGCGCAGAGGGCATCGGAGCGGTGGCCATGGCGATCGCCATGGCGACGCCCTGCCGGGCTTCCTTGCGGGTCTGGATGGCGTAGCGCTGCACCGCGTCCGTCTTGGCTTCCAGGTTGTTCACCTGAGCCTGCACCGAGTCGATGCGGTTGCCCAATCCGGCGATGGTCGACGGTCCGTAGGCGGAGGCCGCGAGGTTCCCGGCGGCGTCGGTCGTCACGAAATTGGTCGCGCCGCTCTGGGCCGCGGCGCTCGCCGGCGAGGCGATCCCGGCCAGCGTGTAGGTGTTGCCGGCGTTGCCGATCGCGACCTGATTGGCCCGGGTCGTTTTGACGTTGGCGCCGATGGCGACCGTGTTCGCCTGATTGGCGGCGGCGCCGTTTCCGAGCGCGACGCTGCTGTTTCCAGCCGCCGAGGCCGCGGCGCCGATCGCCGTGGATCCCGAACCCGTCGCGCCCGCGACGAAGCCGAGGGCCGTGCTGCCGTCTCCCAGCGCCGCAGACGCCGTGCCGATTGCGGTGCTGCCGACCCCCTGGGCGCTCGCGGCATAGCCAAGGGCGACGCCGCCGGTATTGCCGGCGCTCGCCCCGGTTCCGATCGCCGTCGCTGCGGTGCCGGATGCGCTCGATCCGTATCCGACGGCCAGCGCGTCCCCGCCGATGGCGCTCGGACCCGCTTGGCCGCTCGTGTTGTTGGCTGCGATGCCGGTGATTTCCGAGAACGAGGTGAGCCGAAGATCGGTGACGACGCTCTGGCCCTGCACCTGCGTGACGTTGCCGGTGATGATGTAGACGCCCTGGCCCCCGCCGGTGCCGCCGGTGCCCCCTCCTCCGGTCCCGCAGGTGCCGCACGCGCCGCCTGTCCCGGCCGTTCCGAGGGTGAGACCGGTGCCGAGCAGGCCGTCACCCGGTCCGGTCGTGCCGACGATCAGCCCGGTGCCGAGGACACCGGCCCCGCTCGTGCCGACCTGCACGCCGGTGCCGAGAAGGCCGCTGCCGGGATCGCTCGTGCTGACGCTGAGTCCGGTCCCGAGGAGGCCACCGCCACTCGTCCCGATCTGCACGCCGGTGCCGAGGAGGCCGCTGCCCGGATCGCTCGTGCTGACGCTGAGTCCGGTCCCGAGAATGCCGCCGCCGGATGTATCCAGCGTGCCGCGCAGCAGTTGCGCCTGCGCCGGTGACGCGACGACAAGTCCTGGAAGCCCACTGCACAACAACAAGGCCGCAACGCTGACGCCGCGTGTCGAAGACCTCTCTCGGATCGACCTGAATGATCCGGCGGAAACGTCACGCATCTGCGATTCCTCTGCTGAGGTACTGTACGAAGCCCCCGGTGCCCCGGCGCTTTCGATGTGCACACTTTGTGGTTGAAAGGTTGATCCTATCTTAAAGTTGTATCTACAAATTCATTCAACCTCACTGCGGTGGTGGGCGGGCCGTCGGCGCTTTGGCGACGCGTGAAGGGCACGGACCCGCGGCGCCCGCAGCCGCGTGCGTTCCGCACCGGTTCGAAGCCGATCAGTCCCCGGTTGTGCCCGGGCGGATCCCAGAGACGATCCGCTCACCCGACCATTCAGGACTCCGCGGCGCCGGCGACGGATTCGCTGACCGGCCGCGGGCGATACACCTTTAAATTGCGATTAAGCATTCGTTTGCCATACCGGCACGGGTCGCCCGCGCTGGGCACAGCGAGACACCGACAGGAATGCGGCGGCCGCGACGGGATCCGTCGTGCCGCCGTTCGTGAGGACGTGGATGCCGCCTTGGAGTGCCCAGGCCGTCTTGGTCGCGGCGGTGGTCGGACACCTGGCGGTCGACCCGATCCGGCCGGCCTGCGGCCGGGAACGGGCCGATCCGGCCTCCGCTGCCCTCGTCGAGAGCTTCGCGCTCCGTGCCGAAGACGCGCGCCAGGACGCCACCGAGGCCCGGCTGCGCGGCGCGCAGGACGCCTTCATGCCGACGGTGTGGGCTCTCGCCGACGCGCCGTTGAGCAGTCGGATCCGCTACAGCCCCGAACTGGCTCCGACGATCCTCGGGCTCGATGCGACGCCGCGTTCAGCACCCTATCAACTGGGGATCGTGGCCGATCTGCCCGTCTTCGATGGGTTCAGGCGGCTCAACACCCTGCGGGCGGCGGATGCAGAGGTCCAGGCAGGGCGCGCCGCCGTCGTCGGCAAGCGCCAGCAGGTGCTTCTGGAGACGGCGCTCGCCGTCTTGTCGGTGATGCGCGACGGGCAGATCGTGAGGTTCCGGGAGGCCCAGTGCGCGGCGATCGGCCGGATCCTGGAGACGACCCAGCGGCAGCGCGCGGTCGGCGACGCGACGCGCACCGATGTAGCCCTGGCTCAGTCCCGCCTGCAGGCCGCGGAGGCGGGCCGGGACCGTGCCCGGGCCGAACTCACCGTCTCGCGTGCCGCGGTAGTGCGCCTGACCGGCCTCGAGCCGGAACAAGTGGCCGCGCCGCGCCTGCCCGGCAGCCTTCCGCGCACGGCCGACCTCTATGCGGCCCAGGTGCGGGATGCCAATCCCGCGCTGGTCGCGGCGCGCCTCGATGCGCATTCGACCACCGCCAGGGCCAGGGCCGCGGGCGCGGACCTCCTCCCGACCGTCAACCTGCAATTCACGCGGGTCGCGCAGTACGGCTATAGCGCGGCGCTCGATCGCATCACCGACACCACCACCCGCCTGCTCGCCCGGATCCCGATCTACGAGCCGGGTGCATTCCCCCGCGTGGCGGAAGCCTCCGCGCTGGCGCGTCAGCGCGGCTACGAAGTCCAGGATGCCGAGCGCGAGACGCTCAGCACCGCGCACGCCAATTTTCTCCGGTACAAGATCGTGTCCGATCAGGCGACGCGCCTGGTGGCCCGCGTCGAGGCGTTGCGTCAGTCCGTGCGCGGATTCGAGATCGAGCGTGGCGCGGGCTTTCGCACCATCCTCGACGAGTTGAACCTCCGGGCCGAACTCGGCGACGCCGAATCCGGCGCGGCCGCCGTCGCGACCGAGCGCGATGCCCTGTCCCTGGCGCTCGCCGCAGCCGCCGGGCTGCTCGACGTCGATCGACCCGGCGCGGCCGGGCGTCGCGCGCGCTTGCTGCCGCCGGCGAACAAACCCGCGGTGCGGCCGGAAGTCAGGCGAGCTCCGGAAGCCGCCCTGCGGCTCTCGCGGTTCGATCCGGATCAGCTTCCGTGACCAGCCGCCCGTTCGCCACGCGTACGACCCGGTCGACGCAGGCGAGCACGTGCGGGCTGTGCGTGACGTAGACCTTGGCCGCGGCGACGTGGCGTAAGCCCTCGACCAGCGCCCGCTCGGTCTCGGGGTCGAGATTGGCGGTGACTTCATCGAGCAGGAGCAGACGCGGCCGTCGACACAGGGCACGGGCGACCAAGAGGCGCCGCCGCTGGCCGGTCGAGAGAAGGCCGCTCTCCTCCGAGACCAGGGTCGCGAAGCCCTGCGGCAGCGCATCGACGGCCGCGCCGAGCCCGACCTGATCGAGGGCATCCTCCATCTGCGTCCGCGTCACCGATGGGTCGAACAGGACGAGATTGTCGGCCACCGTGCCGGCGAAGAGGCCGTCATCGGCGAAGACGACGCCGAGATTGGCGCGGAACTCGCGCCGGCCGAACTGATCCAGGGTGGTCCCGTCCACCGAAAGGCGGCCCGCCGCCGGATCGTGCAGGCTCGCCAGGACCTTCAGCAGGGACGACTTGCCGGAGCCCGACGCGCCCATGATCGCGATGCTCTCGCCGCCAGCCACATCGACCGTGAGGTTCACGTCCACGAGGAGCGGCGCATCGGCCCGGCCGAACTGAATGCGGACCCCGTCCAGCGCCACGCTCCAGCGAACGGCCCGGTGGATGCGGACGCCCGCGGCCCCCGGTTCCGGATCCTGTCCGACTAGGTCGTCGAGGCGCTGGAAATGCACGCGCATGACCGAGAGATGCATCAGGTTGACGGTCAGCCGGTTCACGCGTTCGAAGAAGTCGCCGCGCAGGGCGAAGAACGCGTAGAGCGAACCGATCGTCAGGCTGTTCCCGATGACGGCGCCCACGCCCATGTACAGCGTCGTCACCGTGCTGGTGGCGATCACCACGTGCATGAACAGTTCCGCGTCGATGGTGGCGTGCCGCGCGCGGAAATCGGTGTTGGCGAAGCGCGTGAAGCTCTCGAACCACCGCATGGCGAACAGGTCGGTGGCGTTGTGGGCCTTGAGGGCGGCCACCCCGCGCAGCCCGTCGAGGAGCCGCGCCTGCTCCTCGGACCGCGCCTCCAGCGACGCGGCGGTGTGGCGGCGCAGGGCGGGGAAGGTCACGGCGCGGGCGATCAGCACGGCGACGAGGGTCAGCAGCGTCACCCCGGCCATGAGCGGAGCGTAGTAGGTCATCAGCCCGACGAGCAGCAGCGACGTGGCCGTGTCGGCGACCGCCGTGACGAGGCCACCCACCAGGAAGGTCTTGATGTGGTCGATGGAATCGACCCGAACGGCGAAATCGCCCGGATGTCGCCGCTCGAAGTAGCCGAGCGGCAGGCGGAAGGCGTGGCCGACGACGTTGCGGGTGAATTGCAGCTGCAGCAGCGTCGAGGATCGCAGCACGATCGCATCCCGCAGCCAACGGCCGACCGCCTCGAACACCATCATCGCGGCCAGGCCGATCGCGAGCACGCGCAGGAGGTCGAGGTCGACTTGCGGGATGACCACGTCGAGGGCGATCTCCAGCAGCACCGGCATCCCGAGGGCGAGAAGCGCGATGGCAAGGGAC
Organism: Methylobacterium longum; assembly: GCF_022179385.1. Taxonomy (GTDB): domain Bacteria; phylum Pseudomonadota; class Alphaproteobacteria; order Rhizobiales; family Beijerinckiaceae; genus Methylobacterium; species Methylobacterium longum. The sequence continues at coordinate 30,778 of NZ_BPQS01000052.1, forward strand.
ACGAGGCTGATCTGCCAGACCGTGTTGCCGAGGCCGCGCGTGGCGCGGAACACCTCCACGAAGCCCAGGCGTCGCTCGGCGGTGAGCCGGGCGAAATCCATCCGGGGCTGGAACTCCAGCACCACGCCGGAGAACAGGCGCTCCATGTCGGCCCGGTCGTAGATCCGAAGACCGAATTCGGGATCGTGGACGTGGTAGCGGCCGGCCCGGATGCGCTCCAGGACGACGAAGTGATTGCCGTTCCAGTGCAGGATGGCCGGCAGGGCGACACTCGTCAGCTCGCCGACGTTGGAGAGAGCGAATCCGTTCGCGTCGAGGCCGAGCCCCTCGGCGACCTCGACGATATCGCCGAGGGACATGCCGCTCTGCGAGAGCGGAAAGAGGGCGCGCAGGTAGCTCAGGTCGATGTCGTGGCGATGGACGTTGGCGATCATCGCCAGGCACGCGAGCCCGCACTCCTTCGCCTCGCTCTGCGCGACCGGGCGGACCGCGCGTCGGTGCGCCAGCACGCGCTTCAGCCATTCCGCCATCGCGTCAGCCCCTTCCTCGCATCGCCCGGATCGGATCGAGCACCCAGTCGATCAGGCGGCGGCGCTCGACCACGATGTCGGCGCTCAGCGTCGAGCCGATCCGGATCGGCTCCTCGGCGCCGTAGGCCTGGACCGTGCGCGCGTCCGGAACGACCTCGATGCGGTAGGTGGATTGGCGGGTGGATCCCAGCTGGTCCGCGCCCGCGAGTGCCTCGGCCGCCGGCCGCTGCGGCGAGGCAGCGATCGACGTGATGGTCCCGTGCCCGATCCCGAAGGTCTTGTACGGGAAGGCGTCATATTTCAGCACCACGCGCTGCCCGATCTTGGCGAAGCCGATGGCGCGCGCCGGCACGTCCAGCACGATGAGCGGGTCCGCCCCCGCGTCCCCGACCGCCGCGAGCACCTGATCGGCGGCGACGGATCCGCCGACCTCGACGAACAAGCCGGCCACCTGCCCGTCGACCGGGGCCACGATGTCGAGGCGGGACTGCGCGGCGAGGCCGGCGAGCTGCGCTTCGATCGCGCTCAGTTCGTTGCGCACGGCGGCGAGCTGGCCCTCCTTCTCCGCCATCACGGTCCGCTGGGAGCGACCGCGCTCGGCCGCCTGCTGGCGCATCTCGGCCCGGCGCGCCCGCAGCTCGGCCATCTGGCGGCCGTACTCCAGAAGCGCGCGGCGCTGCGCGTTGAGGGCATCCCGCGTCGCGTAGCCCTGGTCGAGATAGGCCTGGACGCGTTCGACCATCGCGCCCTGCTCGCGCAGCCCCTGGCGCAGGACCACCTCCTGCCGGTCGAAGGCGACCGCGACGGCGTGCATGTTGGCGTCGATCTCCGCCCGCTCGCTGCCACCCTGCGCCAGGAAGGCGGTCAGGCGATCGCGTTCGCGGTCGAGCACCCCGCGCCGCTCGACGAGGCTCTTCCGCTCGGCCGCGACCGTGGAGATGCCGCCGGCGAAGCGCTCGTGGAGTTGCACCTGCAGCAGCCTCTGGCCGCGCCGCACCGTCTCGCCCTGGCGAACATCGATCGACGCGACGATTCCGGGAGCGCGCGCGTCGAGACGCGAGAGCCCGGAGACAGCCGAGACGTAGCCGCGCACGGATTCGGTGCGGGCGAAGTGCCCGAAGAGGAGGGCCGCAACGACGACGACGATCATCAGCCCGAAGAACCATGCCAGGGCCGTCGATCCGCGGTCGCCATGCAGGTGAAGGGCGCCGGCCCGCCGCTTGAGAAAGCCGGGCGGTGCCTGCGCCGCGCGGTCCTCGCTCACGCAGCCCCTCCCCGCGGTACGGGTTCGCCGGCCGCCGGCAGAAACTCGGGCAGGCGCGCCCAATGGTGCCACTGCTCGGGCCAGGTGCGGACCGTCGCCTCGATGTGACGACGCATCAGCTCGGCCACGCGGTCGCGCTCCTCCGGGTCGTTCGCTCGGACGGTGAAGGGATCGCTCGGCATCACGATGGAGCCGCCGGCCCGTGCGGCGACCGCAAGGGGCACGACCGTTGCGCCCGTCAGGTGAGCCAGGGTCTCGATGCCGAAGGCGAACGCCGTGGGAAGGCCGAGGACCGGCATCGCGGCCGGCCGTCCATAGCTCGGCGGCAGGTCGCCGAAGACGACGAGGACCGCGCTCTGGCGGGCGAACCGGACCGCCGGCAGGTAGCCCGACCGGTCCGTGACGGTCAGGAACCGCACCGGGATCCCGAATTCGGTGATGCGCTGCATGACCCGCGTCTCCAACGGCCGGTCGTCGCGCCGCCTCAGGACCAGCAGCGACCGGTCGGGGAAGAAGGTCAGGAGGATCTTGAGGAGGCCCAGCACGTAGGGCCCCATGTGCAGGGGTGCGAGGATCACCGGCTCCCCGCGGGAAGCGAGATGCGTCAGGATCTCCGGGGATCGTACCGACACATGGTCGAGGTCGCTTCTGATCCCGGTGAGGCTGCGTCTGTGCAGCGACAGCCATTCCATCTCGGCGAGCGCGTCGTGGAAGGCGGCCTCGCGGTCGAGGCGCACGGCCTCGCGCCGGGGCAGCCGGAGCACACGCTCGAAACAGGGTGACAGACCGGCGCGCGCACCGCCACGGGTGAGCGCCGTCAGATGAAACAGGCTGCGCAGGGCCCGGCGCCGGGCGCGGATCGGCAGGCTGGCGACGAGCCCGGCCACAGCGGAGATGCCTGGGGGTTGCTCCGCCACTGGTATCGTCCATCCTGTTCGGATTGCACCCGTCGCACGCTGGCCGAGGCCGGCGCGCGGGACGAGACCTCGCGCACCGGCTCCCCGTCAGCGAGACTTGCCGGACGACGAGCCCAGGTTCAGGCCGAGACCGACGCCGATACCGCCGAGGTTCAGCCCGACGCCCAGGCCCTGAGGCGAGCCATGACCGCCGGACACGGTCTTCAAGGTCTTCAGATCAAGCTTCTTCATCGTTTCGCAACCTTCATCGCGAGCGACGGGATGATCGCTCATCCACCATTTATAGTTGTATCAAGCCGCCGTTACATCAATCAGAGATGGTGGAAAATACTTACTCGCGAGTGAAGGCTGTGGATAGACCGGCGCGTCGATCCGAATCGCGAACGTACGGGCAGGGCGAACGCCGAGACGCGGCTGACGTGCCCTCCGGACGGCGGAAGCGGCTTCGGGTCCGACGGTCTGAAGCCGCGACGACCGGCCGTCTGCTGGGTGCGCCGGACCAATCCGGCATGGAACCCATCCCGGCGGAGCAGCGCAGGCGCGCCGCGGAATCGTACCGGTGTTCCGAAGGATACGTGAACCTGGAGCCGCATGAGGACCAGCACGTGGCGCGGGAGTGCGCATGGTCACGCCAATCAGCCCTTTCTCATCCCGGGCGCAAACTACCGAAGAACTGGCCCCGATCGCGATACACAGCAGGCGGAAACGGCTCAGCCATGACGGCAGTGCACGCAGGGGTTGTTCGAGGGCACAAAACTGGATTGCCCGCAATTGAGTTATCGCGCGGTCGACTTAAATGATGCCCGAAGTTGGAGAGTGACTCACGACATGACGATGGCCAACAGTCCGAAGCTCACGACGGATGCGGACCGCACGATCGGTGGTCTTGTGGCGAGCCTACGCAAGGCACAGGGGCTGAGCCAGACCGCCCTGGG
>NZ_BPQS01000053.1 GCF_022179385.1 Methylobacterium longum
CGAACTCGACCACCATCTCTGGAACTGTGGGATCGACACCTTCCTCGGCCCCTACGCCGATAGTACCGGTCCCAGACACCACGTCTGCTGTGAACGGAAAGGCTCGCCTCCCGCGTGCGGAGCGGGGGAACGTCAACCCGATCGCCAATCCGCCGCTACCCCCGGCACGACCAAGGTTCGAGACAGAGGCTCGAGCGTACTCGCCCCGACCGGCCAAGGTGCTGCAGTAGCCGAAAAACGATCCTCAACCGGAGCCCGAGGATCCTGCGGCCTCGTCGCTGCCATCGTGGCGGCTGGCGGCATGTAGCCGCTAGTCGAGCCAGCGGACGCGCGCGACCAGCCCGAGGAAGCGCAGGGTCTCAGGCCAGGATAAGCGCCGGGTCTGAGGCGAGCGGTACGGAAGCGCGGTCGGCGTCAGGCGCGCTCCAAGTACGTAGCCTCGTCAGACGAGTTACTCAGGGGCAGGGCCGTCGCTGGTATGTTTGAGCAGCATGGCGGGCCTATTGCTCCGAGCAAGAGGCAAGTTCAGTTTCGACGTCAGCCATCTCCTGATTGGTACATCGAAGAGCGCGTAAGCTGCCGCAGAAACCAGTAGGACGAAGAGGGTCGCTGGGGCAACGACACCGAGCCGCTCGACTAAGGACAGGTGAAGCTTAGTCCCAAGCACTCCGAAGCCTCTGATCAGGGGGAAGTGGAGGGCGTAAATCGGGTAAGACAGGTCGCCGCTCCAAGCAGACCAGCGCTGCCCGAGTGCCCCGAAGTGCGCCGATGATGCGGCCCAAACGATCCAAGGCAGGATGAAGAAGACGCAGATGCCGTCGAACGCCTCGTTCAGAGCGCCGAGGGTGGGCATCAGTAAGATGGCGACGAGCAGGAGAGCGGGGATGGCGAAGGGAGGACGCGGCGCCCGACCCCGGATGCGGAACAAGATCAGCCCCACGCTGAACGACCAGCCCACCCGGGCGAAGCCCAGCCAGAAGTCGTTCGGCAGAGCGCCGAAATCGATCTCCCCATACCGATGGACGCCCCAGAGCAGGCCGAGCACACTGATCCCGAGCACCGGCACCAGGGCCCAGAGATCAAGGCGCATCCAGGCCCAAATCGCAAAGGCGACGTTAGCGACAGCTTCCAGAAAAAGTGACCACGTGGGAGTGTTCAAGGGGAACACCACGCTGTCCAGCGTCGTCGTTGTTCCCATTGGTAAGAGGACCAAGCCGAACAAGAGTGCTCGCATGGTATCAATCAAGTGGTGATGCTGATCGGCGACGCCCGGCCGTATGAGTTCGGCAACAGCTCCGACGAGCGTTCCCAGGACGATAAGTGGCATTAGGCGGACCGCACGCATAAGCGCGAACCGCAAGATGGGGAGGCGTCCTGAGGCAATACGGGCTTGGTAAGCCCGAGCCATCACGAAGCCGCTCAAGATGAAGAAAAAGTCCACGGCTAAATAGCCATGCCGGAACAGAAAAGCGATATTGAGTCGCTCAGTATAGTGCAACCAAACTACTCCGAGCGCTGCTAAACCTCGAAGTAGATCGAGACCGAGATAATGGTCAGCTTGGCCTGACGCTGCCGGTAATGCTGCGTTAAGGGCAAAGGCTTCTCGAAAGAATTTTTTCAATCCAGACATATATGTTCAATTTTTCACATAGATCACTATGGCAGATTAAGCCCAAAATAAGTGGCATCTTTGCTATAGAGCGGAAGCTGATTTTAGCGAAAGTGTGTCAAACTACATATCTGCTTCTACGACCCTTTTGATCGTGCGTTCTCACGAAGTTTTGAATATCAGTCCAGGAGATGTGGGGCGCTCAACCTGTGACAGCCGTGTCCGAGCACGTTGTGACGTGTTTGCCGCTGGAGCCTTGACGAACGGAGGAGGCATCGATGCCATCACCGTTGTTCGTCAATCGGGAGCGCGACCGACATCAGCGGACCTTGACCATATCAATCAGTGCCACACCCATGGCCGCGATGACGTTGCCGCGCCCACGCCAGGGCAGGATGTTCGCTGCGGACAGGGTCCCTGCCTCTGGCTCGGCAGCCAGCCGGCCCGCTCGGGTTGCGGGTCGGGTTCAGAGCAGGGAGGCGAGACCGGTCAGGACCATGCCGCCGCCCACGATGACGAGGGCGGCCAGCAGCTCACCGGCCACGTCTAGGAAGCGCAGGGACCGGCTGTGCGCGGTGTCGGGGCGGACGGGCGCCACAGCCTGCCAGGGCTCGATCGTGCCGGGCTGCGTCTCGTCGGGCAGGTTGCGGTAGCGGCGATCCAGCGGGATCTGGCGGCGGCCCGTGCGGGCGCTGGTGCTGCGCACCGGGACGGGCTGGCTGAAATTCGGGATGCGGGCATAGGACATCGTTCGCGCTCCTGGTGGGGCTCGTGGCGGTGGATCGGAGGTGAAGGGATGGCGCCGGAGGGGGTCAGACCGGCGCGGTCAGGGGGTCAGTGCGCGGCGGCGCGGTGGGCGGCCTTGGCGACCTGCCACGTGGCCTTCAGGGCGGAGGACATCGCCTCAGCGCGGGAGACGCCGCAGCGCTCCTGAATGCCGGTGGCAGCCTTGCAGGCGGCGGCCATAATGGCGGCGCGGTCGTAGCGGCCGGCGACGACGAGGGGACGGGTGTGGGCGCCGAGCTGGATCAAGGCGCGGGCGCCAAGCATGCCGGCGGGGATCTTGGTGCGGGCGTCCTGGCCGGCGCGGTCGATGCGGGTCCAAGAGACGGTGCGGAAAGCCATGGACGACAGCCCCTCTGTTGTGCTACCAGCACAACATGAGGCCGCACTTATGTGCTGTCAACACAAAAATGGTGCTACCAGCATATGAGTGCCGACGATCAGTCAGCCCCCGTGCTCACGGTCGAGCAGATCAGGATGGCGAAGGCTGCTCTGGGTTGGTCTAATCCGATAATCGCGGAGAAGACGGGCCTCCACCGCAACACGTTGAACCGGGCTGAGAATGGCGAGGCCAAGCGCTCAACCTTGGAGCTGCTGCGCCACGTGTTCGAGGCCGCTGGATTGGAATTCATCCCCGAGAATGGCGGCGGGGCCGGGATCCGGTTCCGAGAGCGGAAGGGATGACCACAGGCCTTCAAATCCTACAGGCGCGTCGCTCGCTCGGTTGGGAACGCACGGATCTGGCCAAGCGGGCCAAGGTGCCTCTGAGCGTCGTAGCGCGGGCCGAGAGCAGCCCTGGCGAACCGGCAATCACCATCGCGCAGCTGAACGCTCTGATGCAGGCCCTGCGCGGTGCCGGCACCAGCTTCCCGCCTGCCGACTCGCTCTGAGGCATCCCATAAAAGGACTGGTTTTTTATTCGGAAACAGGGGCGCTCCTGCCTCGGGCGCCCATTTCCGCGATCCCTAAAAGGCCCCTTCCCCAGGATGGACGGGACCTGATGCCAGCATGAGCCTCATCCGCAACGAGGCATGAAGCTGACGGCGATGGGTTGAATGGCCTCGCTGTGGAACGTTGAGCCAAGAAGGGCTAATTCGGGCTCACGGCACACCGTGTTGGCGAGCCGACTACCAGGATTATCTCTATGGCTACCGGCACTGTGAAGTGGTTCAACGAGACCAAGGGCTACGGCTTCATCCAGCCCGATGACGGCGGCGGCAGGGACGTGTTCGTCCACATCTCGGCTGTCGAGCGCGCGGGCATGCGTAGCCTGAACGAAGGGCAGAAGGTCTCCTACGACGTCGAGGCCGACCGGCGCAGCGGCAAGGAGAGCGCCGCCAACCTGAAGGCGGTCTGAGCAGTAGCAGACCAGTCAGTTAATTGATGGCGCCGCGTTGGCCGTGGCGTTGTCGCATGTGCCCTGGCATAGCGTGCTGATGGCTGATCCTGTCCCGCACCCCTACTCCATCGAGGTCTCGCCGGTCGCCAAGCCGGAGGGCCACTTCCAGTGGGCGATCCGCAAGAGCGGCAAGCTGACCGAGCGGTCGGACCGGCCCCACCGCAGCGAGGCCAAGGCGTTTGAGAGCACCATGGAGGCCGTCGAACGGGCGATGAAGCCGGGAGCTGATGGCGGGCGTCGCTGAGCGCGCTGTCATCTGCCAAGCCGCGGCAGCCCGTGATTAGAGCAGGCGGAGGGGCCGTACAGCCTATGCAACGTCGCTGACCTGCTGCCTTGGTCCGCTCTCGCCAACGAGGGTACCGATCAGCCGCCAGAGTTCCTGATGCTCGGGGCTGTTGCGGCCGGAGGCGAGGAACGTCGAGAGGCTGAAATCCGTCACGTGGCCGCCTGAAGCGACATTGCCGGTGTGCCGAACAAAGCTGTGCCCCGTCGTGGGGTCAAACAGCAGGTGCCAGCAATCGCCATTCGGGCTGGCGTAGATCAAGCGATTGGCTTCGGGAAGGCTCATAGCCGGCCTCCATGTTCGGGCATAGGACGACGGCACAGACCCTGCGTCAGTTCCACGGATCGGCCAACCGACGTCTCGCTGGAGCCACGATGCGACTGAGTCCGGCACCAAATCTCAACGGGGAAGGTCCAGTGGACGAGGCTGCGGTGGGCGCACTCGTGACCCTGGTGCTGGCGATCGAGCGCACGCCGACTGGCCCGTACGCTGCCGGCTACCGCGCTTCGATCCGCCGGCACGGCCAAGCGCTCGCTGACAAAGGCGGTTCTGAGATGATGCAGGCGGTGCTCAGGCAGGTCGCGCAACTCTCGCCCGTCCGGGCGGACGCACGCCGTGCCATCATCGTGTCGGCGTGGTCGAACCTACTCGCGCGAGGCCGATGAAGCAGCCCAGAATGCGGCAGCCTACGCGAGCGCCTGCGGGTGCGGTGAGGACGTGCCGGAGTACGTGTCGGGCTTCAGCGGACAGCCGCTATGGGCCCTCCGGTGCGACATGGTCCGACGAACGGTTGGCGAGCCGTAGGCGCCTAGGATCATCACCTGCCCGTGGCAGGCCGGGCAGCGCTTCACGGCCATAACGTGCTCGGTTGCTGCCTCAGTGAGGCTGACAGCGCGCCATTCGCCCTCGATCTTCACTTCGCAGGTCTGCGGCTTGGGCTTCGTCATGCCAGCGAGGTGCCATACCAGTGAGATCGACGCCAGGGTGTCAGGATCGCTGGCGCAGGGGCCCGAACGGCGGCGCGAAACCTGCGTTGATTGGCGCTGCACGCTGCTCCTGAGATGCGTCTCATGCCCCGCTACTTCATCGACCTACACGACGGGGGCGAGTTGCTTCGTGACCAGGACGGCTACGAATTGCCCGACCTCGAAGCCGCGCGGGCGCAGGCGGTGCGGATCATGATCAGGATTGCACAGGGTCTCACGGACAAACCAGGGCGGCAGGATTACGTCGCCGCCGTGCGGGACGCCCAGGGCGCAGTGCGATGGCGCTACAGAATGTCCCTCGACGCCGATCCAGCCGAATGAACGCGCTCGCCGTCACCGTGTACCCTGTGCCTGCTGCACGGTCAGGATTGGGGCGTGCCGATCTGTGAGTTCGCCAAGAAGGCTGCAGGTTGGTGAGGTACCGGGTTCAGGCCAGGATCGGCGGCACGGGCTCGCTGGTCGGGTTCACGGTGCTGGTGACGGCGCCGGCGGCCTGACGGGCCTCGTGCCGTAGCCCCTATAATCCAGAGTTCACCTCGGGGCTGCGATCCGGTTCCGGGAGCGGAAGGGATAGGCGTTGGGGCAGTCAGATCGTACCAGCGAGCACCTGAAGGCGAAGGGCTATCTGAAGTGAGCAGACCGCGGCTTGCCATGGGGCTTGCCGGATTTGTCGTCGCGTTCGTGTCAGTCGTGGTGCTGAAGGCAAGCGCCCACCAGAACGCGCCAAGTGCCGTGCTCGTCGCAGCACTCGTTGCTGGAATTGCGGTGGCTACCATCGCCGCAAAAGGGTGGTAGCCGCCCCCCTGCCTCGTGGAAGAGGCGCTGAAGGCGATGCGCTCCGATAGTCATGCCGGCCTTTGAACCCGTACTCGCCCTCAGCCGTTGGCGTGGCTCGCGCCAGTCCGGTGCTGATACGCGCAGAGATCCATAATGAGCCGCCCCCGTCGCGTTGGCCTGCCTTGGTACGCCCTGGAGAACTACCCGGCGTTGCGCACAAGCCTCGATGATGGTGAGAAGCTGCCTCCGCTGTACGACACATGGCGGATTGCTACCGAGCAGATGGAGCGTGAGGTGCAGCGTAGCGGCGTCGAGGTCGTGCGCGTGCCGATTGAGCCGAACGCCTTCGCGGCATGGTGCTCACGGAACGGTGGACAGAGCGATGGCGCGGCGCGGGCTAGATACGCAGCCGAGATGCTCGCGCAAGACGCTGCGGCCTGATCGGAGCGCGGACCACTGTCATCTTCATCGAGGTGAACGGCGGGGGACCGGGCGTGCGGCCGGCTGATTTTCGGCTATCGATACGCCATCCCGGCGGCTATCCTGCCGCGATGCGCTACGCCCAGTAGTTAGGCGTCAGCTATCGGGCAATCCGGCCCGTCCCTCCAAGGTGTTCCGTCGTAGCCCTCCATCCAGGCTCTGCGCTCCGGCGAGCGAGCCGGGTATGGGCAAGCATCCTTCGGGCGCCCGGCAGCACGGGCACGTGCCCCTTCAGAAATAGCGTTCAGGGTTGGGGGCTGGCGAATATCCATGACACCCTCCTTGAGCAGTCGGAGCCTGTCTGCACGATTGAACCTGCCAGGAGCCTGCGAAGATCCCGTCAGATCTGCCTGTTGTTGGCCGCCGTCGCGTAGGAACGACACCACCGTCCCGGCGGCTGTCCCGCCTGGATGCGCTACGCTTCGCTAGGCGGACGGAAGCCGTGTCAGCTCGGCTTGTGGGTTCGAGGCTCAGCGCGAAGTTCACCGCGATCTCGGGCAACCTGAACTGAGCTGGCTCGGCAAGAAGAAGCCCGCGCCAGCGGACCGGGCGGGCTGAAGGTAGGGACGTTCGCTGCGTTAGACGAACGTCTGTCGGAACCGTACCAGCCCCCGCTGCCATGGTAAGCTCGCCACGGTGACAGATCTAGGCGCGTGGTCGGGGGGCTGCTCCGTTGGGCCGTCCTTGTCCGCGAGCGTGCCGATCAGCCGTCAGAGGTCCTGATGCTCGGGGCCGTTGCGGCCCGATGCTAGGAAGGTCGGCAGATGATGACCGCCAGCAATTAGCGAGGCATTCGCCCTCTGACCATGCCGGCCAGATAGTCACCGTTGATGATGGCGCCGAGATCCTTCTCTATCGGCAGGTACCGGGGTCGACGTCTTTTATCGCAGGCTTCATCGAAGCCGAGGATGCGACCTGTGTCCGGCTCAATCTGACCGACGACCGCACCGTCACGATCGCGGACCTCCAAGTTATCGCGGCCGATGGTGATCGTCCCGCGGATGATACCAACAGAGTTCGTCATACCGAAATCGGACTGGCGCACGTAAGCCTCGCCATCGGGACCAGCTGGATCGATCGAGATGTTGCCGAACAGCACCTTGGCGATGCGGCAGTCTGCGGCCTGCGCCGCTCCTTCAGCGGCGACGAGGGCGAGGACGGCGAGAGCTGCGCGCATGGCGGTAGAATATCCGCCGGGATGGGAGTGTCGAGACATCCCGCCGGCCACACCCACTAACCGCCCCGCCTTCCTGCCGCTGAGCCACGTCGCGTATCGGTTCATCGCTGGTGAGATTGGACGCTCCCCCGCCCCGTGAGCAGATCGGGGCGGGCCGAGCGAACCGGTCATTAAGGCTCCGGCTCTACCGCCGCCAGCATGTCAGCCAGCGCAGCTCTCACCGACCTCCCGCCCGCCGTCGCCTCCTGGCGCAGCGCCATCGAGAACCTGTCCGAGCACGCCTCGCCATGCCGGTACCTAGCCCCGGCGAAGTGGGCGATGATGCGGACGAACGCGCTAATCTTCTGCGACCAGCACGGAGCCGAGGCGTACCGGCTCGGCTGGACGGCGCAGCAGCTCTTCGGCGTGCATGCGGACCACGGCACCCTGCGCGTCGACTACTGCGGAGCCTTGATGGTCGGCGGCACCCCGGCGCGGGGCGTCGAGGCAAACCGTGTGCTGTTCGAGCAGACGGCGGCCTATCCCGACCGGCAAGGCCAGATCTGGGGCGTGCCGATCTGGGAGTTCGCGGCGCGGGCTCGCTAAATCTCGTCGTCGTTTGCGGCAGTTGCAGCCTAGCCGCGCCGCCGGATCTACGCAGATAAAACGTGAAGTAGCATCTATTTTTCTGTTTTTGTGGCTTCAACACCTGTATATTCAGCACAACACATTGCATCTACCTGCCAAAACTCGCAAAATTATCTACAAATATTTATAAAAATAATCTTCCTTCGCTCAACTACGTAGTTTAGATCTAAATAATCTGATTGACTGCGCAGGAAATCTAATCAATTTTCCGTGAAGGGAAATTGAGAAATGGAATGATGATTAATGACGCGGGATGATTGCGAGCATTGGCTTTCTGGATTTTGGGAGGCGGCAAACGCTTCTGGCTTAAGGATCCCGATCTACCTAGCTAGGCATCCTAGATCGGCCTTAAAAGCCATCAAATACACGCTCGAACTCCCGCGCCTAGAAGCTATTCTGAGTGATGCGCCAGAAGGAATAACGATTAAGAAAAATCTTGAGCGGATTTGCTTAGTGAAATTTCTTCGCTTGGCTAATGCTGGCGCGTGTGTTCTTCCTATACCCACGGATCCTTCTGACTATAGTGTGGGATCTAGCAAGCAAACTTTGCGGCGCAAAGTGCGCTCTGCGACTCGGTCCGGCGTTACTTGCCGTGCCATCACGGATTTAGAACATCAACGCGAAATCGCGAAGATACTTGATCGCACCATTCGAACCAAATCCAATCCGCTTTACCGAAATCTCAATGCAGATAGCGCAGACCTGATAGATGGCGGGTTGTGGACGGTCGCATTTGATCAGAATGGCGTGCCGCTCGTCGTTGCTGTCACGCCCTTGGACGGGAATTGGGCGTTGCTGCGATCATTCGTGTCGCTCGGGGACACGCCACAACACTCGGATGCACGTTATCTGCTTACCCAGGCTATGGTCGAGCGGTTAGCTAATCATCGGGTGACATATCTAGTTGACTCACGCAGCTCTTCAGAGCTGCCAAACGGGCTAAGGCATTTTCAGCGAATGCTTGGGTTTCGTATCGCCCGCATACAGATCTCGAATACGTTGAGCGCCCCTGTCCGTGCGAACAATGCACAGCATGTCCGGTCAGCGTGGGCGGTGAGACGGCCATTTGAACGCAGGATCCTATCTGCGCCATCACATAATGCAGACGCGGCGAGGCTTTCGCAATCAGTAACAAGCTAGGAACGTCCTGCACTTTCGAGCTGAACCACACTTAGCCCGCGGCTCGCATTTCGGCACCCGCCTCACCTCGTGGCCGGTCCCCCGATCGAGCGGTAGACCGCCATCGGGCGCGGCCATGTGAAGGAGGCGATGGCGGCCTTGGTGGCGGCAGGTCTGATCGTCCAAAAGCGTGGTGGCACCCGGCTGCAATACCCCCTGCCGCTCCCTGCCGAGTTCGAGCGGATGTATGCCCTTATCACAAATTTATCCGCTGCCAACTGTCGATCTTCGACAGAATACTGATGTTAAAGAGGCAATCGGACTAGCGAACGATGCAGCGATCGCAGAGACTTGGAGCGTACTCCACCACGATTGCGGGGCTAATCTCAGCGGTTATCAATTACCGATGGAGGACATGACGACAATGCAAATCGATCATCGACCTATTCGAACCGTTTCGGTCCGGGATGTCGATGCGCTGTCTGCCCATGCAGATGCCTGGGATCGACTAGGCAGGTCGGCGCCTCAGCGCCTGCCTACGCTTCTTCCGGATTGGATGGATGCCTTCTTTCGCCACCGGGTGGGCGAACAGCAAAGTTGGTTCTGCACTTTCGCCTATCTCGGGGACCGTCTGATAGGCGTTCTGCCTGTCGTCGTCTCGCCACATCCGATCTTCGGTCGGGCGCGCCCGTTGCTCATGACGCCCTCCGACGACATCACCAATTCCGGCGACATTCTTCTAGCAACGGAGCATGCTCACGAGGCTCTCACGGCTCTGCTGCAGGAAGTGCTGCGAGAGCAGCCGGCGTATCTCGAACTGCTCCTCCCCGCCGTCCGCCAGACATCGCCCCTATGGGCGGCAACTGCGGTGGGACTGCCAGAACATGTCGTAATGAAGGGAAGGGTCTGTCGGTATTCGAAGATCGACGTTGCCGCAGGCGAGAAGGCCTACCTCGACGGTTTGGGGCAGTTGAAACGCAACCTGCGCCGCTACCGGAAAAAATTGGACGAGCGCGGGCCGGTTTCGGTCGAGATCCTGACCGATGAGGCGGCCGAACCCGGCTTCATCCACGAGTTCCTGGAACTCGAAGCCTCAGGCTGGAAAGGGCGTCACGGCTCAGCCATCATCCAGCAGCCGAAGGACGCAGCCTTCTACACGCGTCTCGTCGAGACCTTCGCCGCGAGGGGGCGGCTGGAATGGCACGTGATCCGCGTTGCGGGTCGTGTTGTCGCGGCGGGGATGGGCCTCCGCTGCGGGGCTTCCGTAGCCCTACCGAGAATTGCCTTCGACGAGACGTACTCGGACTGTGCACCGGGAACGCTTCTGACAGGCGAAGTGAATGCCGAAGCCTTCCGCCGAGGCCACCTCATCGAATTGAACCATCTCAGCGAGGCGGCTTGGCACCGTAACTGGAACATGCCGCAGGAAGAATACGTCAACCTCCACCTCGTTCGGCGAAGTTTTACGGCGAGGCTTTTCCATCAGACGGTTGTGGCATCTCGCATTTTCTGGCACGAGGACTTGAAGCGTCGTATTTCACCTGAAGTGAAAACGCGCATCAAGGCTCTAATTCGGCGCGGCAAAGCCACTCAGTCAAAGCATCGGCGCCCGAGTATACAGTAGGTTATCATGTAAGTCCCACCGCCGAGAGCGTCCGAGTAGTTGCGCGAGTGATAGCCGTTCGTCGTCACCTCCCGTCCCGGTGATAGGGCCTCGGCTGGATCCAACATCCTTCGAACCGGAAAGCCCATGATGATGGCGGTCATGACCATGGTCTGGCCCAGGCCTCGGCGTGGTCACCTTGTCCGCCAGCAGCTTCTTGGCCTGCGGGTGCTGCTCGATCGCTTTAAGCATGTCGATCCGGTGGCTGGACTTGAAGGCGGACGGCTTGGCAGCCTCGTCCTTCAAGTAGGCGTCCGTGGCCGCCTTGATCTCCTCCTCCGTCACCTCAGACTTCCGGCGCAGGTCGCCGACGGATGGGATCTCTTTGGCCATGCCGGAGAGCTATGGTGGCGCCCCTGCTCCGTCCACCAGCCCCCCCGCGGCGCGATCAGCTGCTCCCGCCAGCGGCTTTGATGTCGGACGCCCGCGCCTCCACCCGCTGGACCTTCGATGTTGACCGTCAGACTGTGACGCTTCATCAGGGCGCGTCCCCACAGGGGACACCCATCGATCCGGTCAAGCCCTCCCCCGAGACGAAGCCGGATCGGTGGGGCCCTTGCGCCGCCGTTAGGCAGCGGGCTGCCTCGTGATCGGGGGGGCAGCCCGCGCCTACCGCTCCAGGGGGAACCGCTCTGCATATTCGTGGCGCAGGGCGGCGAGCCGGCCGCGCAGCTCAAGCGCGCTTACCTGTTGCCGCCGCACAGCATCACGCATCGCTTCAGCATCCGCCTCGCCGAACATCTGTTCCGCCGCATGCATGAGCACGTCGGCCGTCATCTCGGTGCGCGTGGCCTGGTCCGAGATAGCGTCCATCAGGTCCAGCATGGCCTTGCGCACATCCTCCGCGCTCATGGCGCTCTCGCCTCGACCCGTCGCAAAGGGGTTGGCAGCCATCGCGATGCCAACCAATACCACATCAGCGGCGGCGGCGCTTAGTTCGCGGCCAGTAGCCTTGGCGCCCTTGCGGGGCTCAGTGGCGATCAAGGCTATGACCATGTCCGGGAACTACTTCGGCCAGCGCTGGGTGTCTATCAAACCAAGGCGGATTGCCAGGGCGAGCACGACCGGTCCTGTCACGGCATCAGCGCCATCGATCCGGTAGACATGCCGGGCTCCAGGCACCTCTTCGACCCGATGACCAGCCGCACGTAGCTCCGCAACGGCTCGAACGATGTGATCTGCGATCAGGGTTCAGGGCTACTGTAAGCTGCTCGGTAGCGTCTACCGCACAGGCCGGGCGGCCATATCATCACGGCTCGCCCAGCCTCACGCACATCCCGACCGCACCGCAGCAGGTAGGGCTGACCTCGCGCCATGATGAGGGTTTTTCAACACCACAAAACCAGCATAATCATAGCTGAACGATGCGAATGATCCCGCCATTGAGCCACATGTCGCCCGGCTTCAGCCCGTCAATCGACGTCGACAGGATCGCCAATCGATCGTCGCGGGCCGAGCTGCCGCCTGCCGGATCTTGCGCTACGCGCGGTCGTAGATTTGGAAGTTCCCGATCACGAACAGGACGAGCGCTACGGGGACGAGCACCCGCCGCTCTTTCTGCATTGCATCGGCGATCGGCTGCAACTGCGGGATCAACGTCGGCGATAGCCGCACGAGACCGAGAATGACGGACAGCACGCCCCACCACGAGCCGAGCACTGCCCAGAGGTAGTCCGCTATCTGGTCGATGATCGTCGGATCGATCACGAACGGCCATCCACCGACTTCCGAATATGACGCTTTAATACCACCACAGAACAACCATTAAAGTACCTCAGTCACGCTTCTGCAGTGCTATCGCCACCCCGTTGTGGTGGGTTTGCCGATGATATAGTCGATGCCCTCAAGGATGAGAGAGTGGATCGAACGGCCCCGGTCCTCAGCGATCCGAGCGAGCGCCGCATGCCGAGCATCATCGAGGTAGACTGTCTGCCGCGCCGCGACAGGCCGGCGCCCCTTCGGCCTGCCGATCGGCTTCGTATCCGCCGTGGTCTCGGCTGGTTGCAGGATCTGTGCGGGCAATGTGGCCCGCGGATCAGGAGCGGCTTCAGTCAGGGGTGCACGCGCCAAGCTGGCATCTGCATCGTCCTGCTCAACCTCGCGAGCCGCGGCCGCCGCAGCCTTCATCGCCAGTGCCTGGGAGACGTTCGGGCGGCGGCTCATTGAGTCTCTCCCAGGCGGACCATGACGGCATTAGCGAGCGCGGCGAATTCGGTGGCCGATGGCGTGTCGGGCGGGACGGCCTCTCCCGTGGCGAGGCTGTCGGCCACGATGGCGCGATAGGAGATGGCTGGCGCTACAGGCTCAGTCAGAGCAGCCAGCGTTGCCACCACGTCGCGCCCTGCCCCGGTCCGGCGGTCGATACGGCTCGGAACGATCAGGATGTCCGGCCGATCGCGCTTGGCAGCCTTCCGGTGTCGACGGATCGTGCCGACAGTCTCAGCCGCGCCGCGCACATCCAACACGGTCGAGCCGGCCGGGACTAGCACGAGGTCGGACACGGCGATGGTCGCCCCGAATGCCGCGCCCATGGCGCCGGGCGCGTCGATCAGCACGAAATCGGTTCCCTGCCCCCGAACGGCCTTCACCCACGCGGACACCGCGGCGTCGGCATCTTCCTCAAGGAGATGGGCCGCGACCTTGAACGGCAACTGTCCGTCTTCGGCGATCGAGGCGGCGTGCGCGGCTGGGTCCGCGTCGAGCACGGTGACGGTGCGCCCGCGCCGATGCAACTCGGCTGCGAGGTTGAGGGCCGTGGTCGTCTTACCGACGCCGCCCTTGCTCTGGGCAAGGCCGATGATCCTTACCATTTCGGCGCCATTCTCCCGCTAATACGGTGGGACAAAACCACCAGACCGGCGTCAATCTCACGCCGCCGGCACGCGGGCTAGGGAATTTCAGCACCAGTTGCGCCGAAACCTCGCGCTGCGGTCCGTCACACTTTCATGGTGTGATAAAAGCGGGATGATGGGATGACGCTCGCGCGACCATAGCGTGCGTGATAGTGTCTGAGAAGGACAGTTATCGGACACGATGCGATGTCGGGCTTAAAACCCTACCGCCCGGGCGCTGGCGCCGGTCTGCCGATCGCGGCCGGCCTGTCCGATCAGGCGCGCGCATTCCAGCGCGCTGGCAAGGCCAAGAGCACGCAGCGCGCCTACCTGAGCGATGCGGGCCTATTCGCTGCCTGGTGTACGGAGCACGGCCTCGACCCGATGCCGGCGACGCCGCTAGCGGTCCTGGAGTTCTTGACCCACCAAGCGACACGCGGCGCGAAGGCATCGACCATCGCTCGGCGGCTCGCCGCGATCCGGTACGCGCACAGGCTGGCCGGGGAGGTTGATCCGACCGACAATGAGGGGTTGCGCGAGGGCCTGCGCGGGATCCGGCGCGAGATTGGCACCCGGCCGACCCAGAAGGCGGCCGCGACCGCCGACGTGCTGGCGGCGCTGCTGATGCGGACGCCGGACAGCCTGACCGGCCAACGGGATCGAGCTCTGCTAGCGCTGGGCTTCGCGGGCGCGTTCCGCCGGAGCGAACTCGTCGCGCTCGACGTCCAAGACCTGCGCGAGGATCCGGAAGGTCTACGGGTTATCGTTCGCCGGTCGAAGACCGATCAGGAGGGCAGGGGGCTGGAGAAGGCTATCCCGCATGGACGGTTCATCCGCCCGGTGGCTCTGGTGCGGGAGTGGCTCGATGCGGCCGGCATCACGGAAGGCCCGGTGTTCCGGCCGGTCAACAAGGCTGGCAGAGTCGAGCCGCGGCGCCTCGGCGTGAAGACGGTCGAGCGAGTCATAAAGCACTACTGCACGGCCGCCGGGCTCGATGCCTCGACCTTCGGGGCTCACAGCCTGCGCGCCGGCTACATCACAACGGCGGCCGAGCGCGGGGCGGATCTCGCCCGGATCATGGACCAGTCGGGCCACCGGGATCCGCGGACGGTGGTCGGCTACATCCGGCGCGCGAACGCCTTCAAGGGGCACTCGGGGAGCGGGTTCTTGTAGCCCATCGATCGCCGATGACGATTTCAGGTTCTCTCTGACGCTTGTGCCCTGATCGACGCAGCGAGCTTCAAGCGGCCAATGTGAGATGTGCCGCTGCCGTCTTTAGCCGGCCAGCGGTGCGACAGGGCAGCAATCCGGCCCGGAGCTTAAATGAAAGCGACGTCAAGATGTTGGTCGCTTTTGCTTACGATCTCGCACAGCCGGGAGAAGCCATCGGCCTCTATCAGCAACTTGAACTTTTCCGGGACGCCAGCTGTTGTGACAATCTTCAGTCCAGCACTTTCATCAGACAGGCTGCGCACGGTGCAATCGATGGCGGAACGCCCTGCGTTGAACGAGATCTGACCCGCCTTGAGCACACGGCGGCGGATGTTCTGCTGCGCGATCGCGACGGGCCTCCATTCCATGCACCTGTTACGCCCGTCGTCCTTGGCGGCGTAGAGCGCTGCATCTGCGTTCTGCAGCAGCATGTCAGGATCGCCGACGGACCCGTTGAGCGCCGCCACACCGAAGCTTGCTGTAATCCTGATGGAGTTACGTAGCGTTGGAATATCGAGCCGCGCGATAGAACCCCGCAGCTTCTCGGCCACCTGCATCGCGGATGCGAGCCCGGTATGCGGCAGCAGGATCGCGAACTCCTCACCACCAACGCGGCCGAAGGCATCTGATTTACGAAGCTCGACGCGACACACCTCAGCCACTGCCGATAAGACCCGATCACCGACGGGATGACCATGCTGATCGTTCACGGATTTGAAGTGATCGAGGTCGAGCATGATGCAGCTGAGTTCGTGCTTATGCCTCACGGCGAGCGCAAACGCGCGGCTGAACTCATCGCGAAAGGCGCGCCGCGAGAGAGCCCCTGTCAGGCCATCAGTCATGGCAAGAACCCGCAGTTCCAGCTCGCTGATGACGATGTGGGCGAGGTCAGAAAGGGTATCCAACTGATCGGCCAGGAAAGTGCGCGGCTTTGTATCCATCGCGCAGAGCGTCCCGATGCAGTGGCCTTCTGGCGTGCGCAGCGGGACGCCCGCGTAGAAGCGGATATGCGGCTCGCCTAGGACAAAGGGGTTATCGGCGAACCGCGCGTCGGCGAGGGTGTCCGGTACGATGAGCGGCCGGGCCTCCCGAACAGCCACGTTACAGAGCGCAGGTCCTTTGGACGTTTCGGAGGCTGAGACGCCTTGGCGCGACTTGAACCACTGACGGTGGCCATCGATGAGCGAAATGGTCGACATGGAAACATCGAAGATACGGCGTGTCAGCCGCGTGATGCGGTCGAACGCCTCTTCAGATGGTGTGTCGAGGACATCGTACCGGTCGAGATTGGTAAGCCGTGCCTGTTCTTGGATCTGGGCCTGAGCCGGCATGGCACATCCTCGGATGCAAGGGTCAAACCACTTTAATGACAAATAAATCTTTACAGAGTATGACTTTCGATGGAGATCTTGAGCACCTCTTCAACACATTCCACTTCTTGCTGGCGATCTGGCCCGGTCACGCATCCGGTCGAGCGACAGAGTGATGCAGCGACTGCAGCTCTCACTGCCCCCAGGCCGAGCCGCGCGGCATCTGCATCGTGCGGAGCCACCGCTTGCAGTGGCAGGCGTCAGAGAGCGCGGACGCGC
Organism: Methylobacterium longum; assembly: GCF_022179385.1. Lineage (GTDB taxonomy): Bacteria > Pseudomonadota > Alphaproteobacteria > Rhizobiales > Beijerinckiaceae > Methylobacterium > Methylobacterium longum. The sequence goes on from NZ_BPQS01000053.1 coordinate 16,536, forward strand.
CGGTCGCACGTGAACGGGGTGAACACGGCAACCAGCGCGCTCGCAGGCGGGAGCTAGTTGAAGCTCAACCGCCACGATGGGTGAGAATATGGGGATCGACACAGCGCGCGTGCGGATCCCAGCTCAGCCTTAGGCCTCAGCAACTTCCTTCGCCTTCCGCGGCCGCCCAGCACGCTTCGGCTTCTCGGAGATGGTCTCAGCGGGCTGTGCAGCTTTCGGAGCGGCTTTCGTGCGTAGCTGGCCAAGGCCGATGCTCCTGGCAAGCTCAGCGCGCTGCGCCGAGTAGTTAGCAGCCGTCGACGGGTAGTCCCGTGGCAGGCCGAAGCGCTCGCGGTACTCCTCGATGGTCAGGCCGTTGCCGGTGAGATGCCGCTTGAGCGTCTTGTACGGCTTACCGTCGATGAAGCTGATGAGCGCGTCCGGCGTGATCGACTTGCGGATCTGGGCCGGGGTAGCCTTATCGGCCGTAGGGGCAGCCGGCACGGCAGAGGTGCCGAGCCCGGCGAGCGCAGCATGCGTGCTGGAGATCAGCTCCGCCATGTCCCCAGGCCGTACCGCATTCTTCGACACGTAGGCCGAGACGAGCTCAGCTGTCAGCTCTACATAATCGACGGCCTGAGCCTCGATGGTCTCTACGCTCTCGTCCACGGCGCACCTGTTCTTGGAAAGCCCACAGAATGTGTTGGCGGATCAAGGAAAGCAAGGCATTGCTAAGTGCATTTCTTGTTTCTGTAGGCACTCACCGTCGTTTTACAGCCAGCCGTGCCATGACGGTCACTCAATTGATGCGCGAGCTGCTGGCCAGGACGCCGATGTTAGATCCGTTACGGCGCGCCGGAGGTAGGATGGCTGTCGGCTACAATCGATGCGCCAACGCTTTCAAAGAGCACAGCGGTTCTAAGTTTCTGCAGGAGCGGCAGACATGACGGACGCAGGTCAGGAGCGATTTGCCGCCATCGTGGCTGATAACGTAATCTCGACGCTTGAGAGAGTGTATGGCGGGAAACTGGAACCCGAAGACCGGCGCGATCGTACCATCGCGGAATTGATGCACGAGATGCTCGCCAACATGCCGACGACATCCGGGCGCGTGCTGGCGCAAGCCTGCAACCGTGTCTTGGCAATCCAGCCGGATCGAGGAAACCTCATGCCGCTGGTATCGGAAATCGACATGACTGATGGCGCCGTGACGATGAACCCGCTGTTCTGATGGAGACAGCGCGGTTCATCTGCACGGCTGCTGCTGCGGTCGCTGGCTTGATTGCCGGAGTCGCGTGGCTCATCTCAACGCGCGTCGGCACGGAGAACCGACGCCAGCCGCCAATCGAAGGCACGACGGCCGACGGGGCGGTCACTGTTCGGTTTGGGAAGCGGTATCTGCTCCTCTACCCGACCCTACGGCAGCAATCGACTTGGAACAGCTATGCCGCCATCGCGGCGTCGGTCTCCGCGTTCGCGCAGGTGGCGCTTCTGTTCCGATAGGCCTCTATACCCGCCAGGATCCCCCACTAGACCGCATCGACTTGTAGCCGGTCAGACCGTCCTTCGGCTGCGTCGAGGCCTTCGGCGCAATGCCCGGCCGGGCGCGGTCGAGGAGCTGTCCTACGAGAGCAATGCTGTCCACAATGTCGTCGTGCACGCCCGCGGGGAAGCGCAGCAGCTCGGCCTCGAAGTCCTTCCGCCACGGCGCGTCGCCCGGGATGTAGAGCCCCCTCATCGACATGCGGGCGCGGATCGATTGAGCGCGGACAGCCTTGTCACCGCGGGTCGGGAACTGGCGCCGGACGCAGTACGCCTTCGCCTCGCGGGCGGCGGCGTCCATCATCGGCCCGAGCGCGGATCGGATCTGGCCCGTCTCCTCGGCCCATTCCAGCGGGCGCCACTTCTTCACCAGATCGCACCACGCCGCGATCCACTCGCCGCTGTCGGCCTGCTTCCGCCAGAGGTCGAGGACGTGCATGTTGCCGTCTGGGTCCAGCCCCACGACGATGTGCACGGTGTAGTCGCCACCGTCCCGCGTCACGGCGTAGTCGCTGCCGCCGTAGACGTTCAGCCCCTCACGGGCGGGCGAGCCCTTGCTCGGCTTGATCCATTCCCGCTCGAAGTAGGATCCACCCTCCGGCACCGGAACCTGCTGATACAGGCTCGCCCAGGTGCGGGTGTCGACCTCCTCCTTCCGCCGACGGAGCTGTGCGCCGTAGCCGTACTCGCCGTCATCCCAGAGGAAGTCGCCCATCTGCCGCCCGAGCCGGTCGCCGAGACCGGCCTGCGCCGGCAGAGACAGCACACGGTAGGGGCGGGCGATCGCGTCGAGCTGGCGGATGATGCGCCCGGCAAGGTCGTCGTCGTGCCACCTCGTGTGCATGACGACCTTCTTGGCTCCCGGCTTGAGGCGGGTCGAGAAGTCGTCCGAGTACCAGTCCCAGACCCGATCGCGCATGCGCCGGCTCTCCGCATCCTCGCGGCTACCGAACGGGTCGTCGATGATGCCGAGGTCCGCACGGAAACCCGCGATGCCGACACCCACGCCGACGGCGTAGTACTCGCCGCCGGCCGTGGTCGCCCAGCGGTTCGCCGCTTGGCTGTCCGAGGATAGGCTGACACCGAGTTCGCCCTCGTGCTCCACCATCAAGTTCCGGGTCTTGCGCCCGAACCGCTCGGCAAGCTCCGAGGAGTGCGAGGCGGTGAGCACGTTCCGCTCGGGGTGGCGGGCCACGTACCAAGCCGGGAACAGGTGGTTGGTGTAGATGCTCTTCCCGGATCCGGGCGGCATGAACACCAACAGCGTGTCGATCTCGTCGTCGGACTCCAGCAGCTCAAGCTCGGCGATCAGCACCTCGTGGTGGTGCGCCGGGGTGTAGCCGGCAGCCACGGACCACGCGACCAGCGAGTCCTGGATGTCAGTGCGCCGTTGGCGGCGCTTCGCCTCCATCGTCAGCAGCCTCACTCGCTCCCGCGCGGCCGAGACGTCGAAGCTGCTCGACGGCTGCGGCGAGTTCTGACCCAAGCTCGGCATCGGTGAGGTCTCCAACGGGATCGACGGTGAGGTGCTGGGCCGGCTTGCCCCAAGCGCGGTCGAGGATGTGGCTGGCGGCGGTGACACGGGCAGCGGCCGGCGCCTCGTCGTTGCGCATGACGCCGGCCAGGGTTTCGAGGGCCTCGCGGGTGTAGCCGCGGGCGAGCTGCTTCACGTCGTCGGGCAGGCGGGGGCGGCCTCCGGGGTTGCCGGACTGGCCAGGGGCGAAGGGCTTGAGGTTAGTCGGCTTCGTCATGGTCTTACACACGGTCTATGGGTTCTGGTTGAGTATATAGGATTTGCCTATGGATCGCTGAGAACAGTGGCGGGAACAGTGTCCGGGTTCGGATCGACTAGCGGGTTCTGAGTGGCAGCAGGCAGCCTGCGGTCAGACCCTGTGCGCGGCGACCGTGGCCCGTTGGTGGACCTCGCCAACGGCGTCTCGGACCTACAGCGCCACCACGGCGATTAGCGCTCTCAGCCGCGCCACCTCAACTGGTCGGCGAAAGCAACTTGCTCGTGCAAGGTCAATCGATCACCTCTTGCATGCCAATCAATCTGCAGGCGCCCATGGGCCGAACGGTCGATTTAGACAGCCTGCCGCCGCAAATCGTCCCTGTCGTGCGCTCCTGGGTCGCGGCGGTCGAGGCAGCAAGTCGGCGCATGGGCGATGAACTCCGCGTCACAGCAGAAGATGCGATCGCAAGCCTACGTGGCCGGATCGTCATGACGGCGCCTCTTGAAGCGACACTGATCAAGTCCAACCTCGCCACACTGGTTCTGGCGAACAAGCTCGACCGAAGAGCTACGCTGCCATCTAAGGAGAGAACGGAGGCTCTGACCGCTCTTAATGCGCTCATCGTCGAGCTACGAAATGCTAAGCCGAAAGAGCGCTGAAGGACCTCCAGTAGATAGCCTTCCTAGAAGCACTGTCCCCAGACCGGCGCGGAACGCTGGACCTGCTGGGGTCGTTAGGGGCCGAACCTTGGAGGCAGTGGACATGAAGTACATCATCGCCGGAGGGCTGATCGCAGCAGGCCTGCTCGCCATCCCAAGCCTGCCGGCTTCGGCGCAGGGCATCGAGATCGGACCTGGGGGCGTGCGGGTCGACCCGCGCTCGCCTCGGGAGCGTGACAGGGACGAGATCCGTCGCGAAGAACGTCGCGAGGAGTTCCGTGAAGAGCGGCGTGATGCGATCCGAGGCGAGGAACGCCGACGCGACTTCGACGATGACCGTCCGCGCCCGCGAGACCGGTACTGAAGAACGGTAGACAGGTTGTCAGCGGCGGGGCGTGAGCCCCGCTGTTTCTGTGTCTGGGGTCACGATCAGACCGTTCTATCACTGCCGGGCAAGAGGTCGGCCCAGGCAGCAGCCAGGATCTCGGCGCGGACAGTGGCTCGCTTCGGGTCCGCGGCCGCGATCTCCCGCCGTATGGCGTCGAGGGTCGCGGATCCTCCAGCCGCGTGCGCCTCACGGCCCTTCCGGGTGAGGGCACTCTGGAAGGCAAAGGCAGCCAGGGCGTCGTCACCGCGGCGCTCGATGCTCTCCACGAGGGCGAGGATGCTGGCGGTGGTCATACCGCACCTCCGATCCCGTGCCACGCAATCTCCAGCACCATCGCCCGCCAGCCCGAGTGCGTTGGGTCCATCTCGGCGATCTTAACGCTTAGCGCGGCGAAATCCTCGCATGGGTTGGCGGCGTGCCGGGCGTGGCTGATCCGGCGCAGCTCGGCCCTACAAGCTGTGCCAACAGGGTCGGCAGCGAGACCAGGAACGGCGAACGGAGAGGAGCATGTCATGGTAACGACGCGGACTGTCATCCTTCGACAGGAGCTGTGTTCCGCCATGCCCGCTCGAACGGAAGGCGCCACGCGTATGGGGCCACCAACTGGTGGATCGACTTTGGTCCCCACGAGCCCGGCTCATACAGCCGTACCGGCGGAGGAGCTTCGAGGAGTGGGACCGAGACCTCCCACAGGCGTTCGATACCCTCCGCGGTGGTGAACAACGTGCGGTCGCCGCGCATCGCGTCGAGGATCAGCCGCTCGTAGGCCTCCAGTACATCGCCAACCAGCCCGGTGTCGCGCATCGAGAACTGCAGGCTCTGTTTGTCGAGCCGCATCCCTGGTCCTGGCCGCTTACCGTAGAACGAAAGGGACATTTTCGCTGCGTCGGCGAGGTCGAAGGTGAGGTGGTCCGGCCCCTGCGCCCCGACCCCAGAGTTTGCCGGGAACATGCTCTTGGGCGGCTCGCGAAAGGCGATCGAGATGATCCGCTGGCCCTCCGCCATCCGCTTGCCAGTGCGGAGGTAGAACGGAACTCCAGCCCAGCGCCAGTTGTCGATCTGGCACTTGAGGGCGATGAGGGTCTCTGTGTCGGACTCGGGGTCGACGCCGGGCTCCGAGCGATAGCCGCTGTATTGGCCGCGGACGACATCGCGCGGATCCAGGGGCAGCATTGAGCGGAAGACCTTGTTCTTCTCCTCCGAGATCGGCGCCGGCTCAAGGGACGTCGGCGCTTCCATGGCCATGAAGCCCAGGATCTGGAACAGGTGGGTCACTACCATGTCGCGGTAGGCGCCGGTGGCCTCATAGAAGGCCGAGCGGGTGCCCAGGCCTAGCGTCTCCGGCACGTCGATCTGCACGTGGTCGATGAAGTTGCGGTTCCAGATGGGCTCGAACAGACCGTTGGCGAAGCGGAATGCCAGGATGTTCTGGGCTGGCTCCTTGCCGAGGAAGTGGTCGATGCGGAAGATCTGGGACTCGTCGAACACCGCATGCAGGCGCGCGTTCAGATCAACGGCACTCTCCAGATCGACTCCGAACGGCTTCTCCATCACGACCCGCGAGCCCGCGGCAAGATCGGCGTCCGAGAGCATCTTGACCGCCGAAAGCGCGGCAGCCGGTGGCACGCTGAGATAGTGCAGAAGTCGGCTCTCAGCGCCCAGGCTGCCTCGCGCCCGATCCACAGCCTCGCGCAGGGCCGCCGGCCCCGCCGAGATCGGCACGTAATCGAGAAAGTCCGAGAATGCCGCCCAAGCTTCATCGCCTGCGCCACGCGTAGCGAACCGGTCCAGAGCCCCGCGCGCCGCGGTCCGGAAGCTGTCAGCATCTAGGTCGTCCAGAGACACACCGATAATACGGCAGGCCGGGATGAAGCCCGCGCTGACCAAGTGAAACAACCCTGGCAGGAGCTTGCGCTGAGCGAGATCTCCGGTGGCGCCGAACAGGACGACGACCTGCGGGTGCTTCGGCCCGACGCCAGGAGGTATCTTCTTCACGGGACCGCTCCGCGGGTCGAGCCGGGATCTCGGCAACAGGCATATCAGCAATAGGAGTGCCAAATCGTCGGACGCTCGACCGACATACGACCGGGATGAGGCATGCCGTCGGGGTCGGACATGGCGGCTCCTTCAGGCTGCACGGGCGAGGCCGGCGTAGGACGCCAGCAGGTGTCGGCGTTCGTTTGAGGAAAAGCGGTTGACCTCGTGTGGGGTGAGCCTGCTCGAGCCGCGAAGCGCCGCACCCAGCGGGCCTTCCCTCACGAACTTCGGCTGCGCAGACTGGATGGGCGTCGGAGAACCCCCATGCGCCTCGCCGTTGTCACCGCCTCCCTCTTTGCCCTGGTTCTCCCAGTGCAGCAGGAGCGGGCGCAGGAGGCTGGAAAAGATGTCGACCTCGCCCTGGTGTTCGCAGTCGATATCTCGCTCTCGATGGATCCCGAGGAACAGCGGGTCCAGCGCGAGGGCTACGTCGCTGCCTTCCGGTCTGAGGCGGTCCAATCAGCGATCCGCCAAGGGCTGATCGGTCGTATCGCTGTGACCTACGTCGAGTGGGCCGGTGTCGGCAGCCGGTACGTGGTCGTACCCTGGACGCTGATAGGCACAGCCGCTGAGGCCGAGGGCTTCGCTGGCCAACTCACGCGTGCGCGCCCAAAGCGGGCGATCTGGACCTCGGTCTCGGCGGCGCTCGATTTCTCGGTCGAACTGCTGCGGGTGGCGGGAGTGGAGCCGACACGGCGCGTGATCGACGTGTCCGGGGATGGCCCGAACAACCAGGGCCGCGAGGTTACTCAGGCGCGGGACGATGCGGTGGCGGCGGGCATCGTCATCAACGGCCTGCCGCTCATGATCAGTGCGCCGACGGGGCCCTACGACATTCCCGACCTCGATCTGTACTACCGCGACTGCGTCATCGGCGGTCCTGGTGCCTTCATGGTGCCGGTACGCGATGTCGCTGAGTTCGCCACAGCGATCCGCACCAAGATCGTACGGGAGGTCGCCGATGCGGCTGCGCCCGCGCAACCTATCGTGCCGGCGCAGGCGTTCAGTCGGGCTCGCTGTGCAATCACGGGGCGCCGTGGCGGCGACTTCGATCCCTGACATTAGATGCCCACCGGGCTTGCGACGGAAGGCGAAATGCTCAGCGGGGTCGAGGCCGCCCGCGAACGACCCCAGCAGTCGACGGGGACCATCATCAGGGCCACCACGGCAGAAAGTGACCGCGTTCCGGTTTCAAGGTTTTTGAAACCACCCGTTTATCCGTGAACGCGCGCACGTACACGTATAAGGAGGATGGGGAAGTTGCAGAAACTTTTGAAACCTTGCGCGCTTTGAACATAGCGGTCAGTGCTCCCGTCCGTTGTCCATGTTGAGCCGAATGCCGCGGTATCCTCTCGTCCTGATGGCCTTGATCTGCACGGGGTCAGGGAAGCCGCGGCGGCGCATCGCTTCCTTGAAGGTCTTGCCGGTGCCGGGCGCTTCCCCAACCGCCTTGGCGTAGTCAGTCCAGGCATTGAACAGCACGACCTTGCCCTCGAACTTGTGGTCGTTCTCGCGGTCCACGTCGCACCGCTCGTCGAGGAACTGCTGGAAGATATCCTGATCAGCGAAGTAGTCCTGCGTCGCGGCCAGCACGGAGGCGGGCTTGCACAAGCCGTGCTGCTGCCAGTCCAGGCAGCCCTCGATCATCCAGCGCAGGATGCCGGGCCACTCGGCGCGAAGCTGCTCCTCCAACGTCGGATCGGGGTGCGTGGGCTTGCGGGTGAACGGGATGATCAGGAAGCGGCGGCGGATCGCGTCATCGAGGTTGGTGATCGCCGGGGCGTAGTTGCCGAGCACCGTCAGCTTGAACTGCGGCCTGAACTCGAAGCTGTTCTGCCGCATGAACCGGGCGCGGATCGTCTCGCCACCGGTCAGGGACTTCACCCGCGCCTCGGCCCACCGCTTGCCGGCCTCGGTCTCGGACGCTGAGACCATGCGGGCGCCGGCCAAGGTCGCCAACTCCTCCGGGTGCCGCTCGTGGGGGGACGCGGTGAAGGTGTCGAGCGCCGCCACCTTGGCGTAGTCGCCCATGATGCCGCCGACGACGTTGGCGAACACGGACTTCCCGTTGCCGCCCGGCCCATGGAAGAACGCAAGCGCCTGCTCCTGCGTCGAGCCAGTGAGGTTGTACCCGGCCCACTGCTGCAGGAAGCACATCAGGTCCTCGTCTGCGCCGGTCGACTCCTCTAGGAACAGGACCCAGCGGGGGCAGTCGGCACGCGCGGCGGGCGCCACCGCAGTGTTCTTGGTGATCAGGTCGTTCGGCTTGGGTGCGCGGATCAGACCCGTTCGGAGGTCGACCGTGCCGGCCGGGGTGCCGAGGGCGAACAGATCACGATCCCAGTCGTCGGTGACCACAGCAACGTCCTGATCGCGGCTGGCGTGCTCCTCCACGCCCTTTGCGAAAGCCGCGCGGCCTGCGCCCCGCTTGGTGCCCGCGGACTCGTCGAAAGACATCTCGCGGGCCAGATCCCGCGCCCAAGCGAAGGCCCGCCGGGTCTTGTCCTGCTGCCACCGCTGGCCGTCGTAGATGAACCACGATCCGACGGAGTGGTCGTACCGAACCCGCGCACCGTGACGGCGGATGAATTCAACGGCCACCCGGTCCTCCGACAGGATCTCGCCCGCGAGCGCGGCGACGGCCGCCGCCAAGGTCGGGTCACCGGGCCGGTCAGAATTGGGCTTGAAGATCTCGCGCCGTAGGTCATCGGCGTGCTGATCGTGCTCGCTCAGGCTCATGCTGAGGCGCCTCCCATCACGACATCGTTGAGGTCTTTGTGGTTCGCGGGGGGCCACACGATTTCGACTGTCCGTCCGGCGGCGCTCCAGCGGCTGCCGACCGCCTCGACGGCCTTGCGGCTGGCCCCGGCGTCGTTCTCGCCGATCACGACGAGGCGCTGGACGTCCGGCAGCACTGGAAGCTTGCCGATGGCGCCCGACGTGCCGAGCGCCCAGATCGGGGCAAGGCCGTAGTGCTCGCGGGCGGCGAGGGCGGTCTCGATGCCCTCGGCGACGTGCAGGGTGTCCGTGACGGCCGACACGGGGTCGAGCATCACCGCGGCACCCTCGGCAGTACCGAGCATCTTGCGCCCGAGCTTCGTGCCGTCCGGCGCGAGAGCGGTCCTGTGGACCCCGATCACCCGGCCGGTGGTGATGCAGGTCAACGGCGCGATCTGCGCGTGCGCGGTGTCCTGCTCCCAAGGGCAAGCCGGGTGGTAGAGCAGGGCCGCCCCCGCGATCTCGGCCGGCAGCGTCAGGCGTCGTCGGTTCAGATGCAGCTCGACGGGCGTCCCGATCGGATCCTGGCCGGCGCCGCAGATGGCCCTGGCCTTTGCCTGACGGCGAGCAGCAGCGGCGCGTGCGCGGGCCTCGGATCGGCGCCGGGCTTCAGTCAGACGCCGGATCTCCTCCGGGTCGGCCCGACGCGCCGTGCGCCAGTAGTCGTGTCCGGCCCCGAAGCCGGACGCGATGTAGTCGTTGCAGGTCGGCCAGGGGTCGCCCGCGAAGCTGTGGGTCATCACCCCCAGCGGCGAGGTCTCGCACAGCCAGACGGCGAGGCTGCGATCCTCATGGCTATGGCCGGGACCGGGGATGTAGGCGCGGTGGCCCCGCACCTCACCCCCGAACCGGGCCGTCACCTGATGCAGGTCGGTGACGATCATGCGGTGCGCAGCTCCTGGTCGAGCCGGTCCGTCAGCACGGCGAGCCAATCACCCTGGCGGATGCTGAGGTTGCCGTGCAGCTTCGCGATGTCGGCGAGGAACGACCGCTCGCGGGCGCTGAAGCACCAGGGGCGGCTCTGGCAGAAGCGGATGCGGGCGCGGTGCTCGGACTCCTGACGGGGCGTGTAAGCCCGCTTCCAGGCGTAGGCGTCGAACGGACGGATGCGGGAGGCGCCTCCCGAATTGTTCCGGCGCCGTGACGGTTCAAACATCGCGTCGACGCGAGGTTCGCCGGTCGGGATCGCGGCGACGAGGTCGTGCCAGTCGAGGCCGACGGCCTGCAGCTTCCGGCCCACCCCCCGGCAGGCGCCGAGGGCTTCGTGGTCGTTCTCGGCTCCGCAGAGGGGCAGCAGTGCGCGAACGCTGATGGGGATCGGGCGCGGCATCGTCATGCCCGGTCCTCCAGCATGTCGGAGATGCGGCCGATCAGGGCCCGCTCGGACTCCTCGGCGACCTGAGCCACGGCCAGCGCGTCGGCGGGCAACATGGCCTCGATCTCGGTTCGCAGAAGCCGGCGCAGGACGCCCGCCGGCATGGCTTCCGCCTCGACCGTCTCGCGGACGTGGAGCGCCCGGCGGTCGCCCGCCTTCCTCGGCTTGCCGGGCAGGTCGTAGGTCTCGATCTGCTCCAGGGTGATGCCGAGCCGGGTGAACGTCATGTCCACATCGGCCCAGAGGTGGCTGCGCAGCTCGCGCTCCAGCGCCACGTCGATCAGGACGCCAGCCGGGTCGAAGTCGCCGATGTAGAAGATCACCACCGGCTTGCCGTCGCGGCGGGCGTTGATGCTCTCGGCGGCTTGGTAGGCCAGTGAAATCGAGGAGAACCCGCCGCACGGGTACAGGCTGACGGCAAGCTCCTCACAGTCGCCCTGGATCGTGCCGGCTATCGACCGGCTCTCGGTCCAGACCTCCACGTAGTGGCTGGCCATCTGCCAGAGGTCGGCGCGGTAGAGGCCCTGCACCCGGCGCAGGAAGTCACCCGTGCCGGAGAACGTATCCACGAAATAGCCGCGCCGGGTCGCGTCCGTGATCCAACCGTAGGGCAGGGTGCCGGCCCGGCGCATCTTCACGATCCGGTCCTGGACCTGCGCATAGCCCGCATCGGTCTTCTCGACCGGCTCGGGCAGGCGCGGGTTCGTCATCCGGTAGAAGACGTGGCGGACCGACTGCGGGTGGTCCTCGGCGAGCACGTCGAGGATCTGCTGCTCAAGCTGCCCGACCTGGGCGGCGGTGCGGCGGGGCCGCTTTATCCGGCCCGCCTGATAAGATGAGGTGAGGGAGGGCGCGTTCATCTCGTCGCCCTCCAGGAGTCGAGGCGAGGGAACGCCAACTCGGCGATCACCGCGGCGGTGGCCGGCGGGATCCCGAAGCGTCGGGCGAGGAATAGATCTTGTCGGAAGGGTCGGGACGCCGTAGATCTCTCGATACCAGCCGCCACAGCTGTATCAGAGAGCCCTGCCGTCGCCCCAACGCGATGCGCGGGGTTTCTCATTTCTGGGGTCCTGTTGAGCGCCGGCCGCATCGGCGCGGAATGAGCGGCCCGCGGGACTCGCCCGCGGAAGCGGGGATCAGGCGGCTTGCTGCAGATCCATCCCGAGCAGCGCCGCTGCGACCTTGGCCGGCACGACGATCCGTTTGCCGATGCGGATTGATCCGACTTCGCCACGCGCGATCAGACCGTAGAGTCCGCTCGCGGACACGCCCGCTTCCCGGGCGAGGGGACCGACCGGCACGCTTTTGCCGGCGGTGACATCTGCGCGGACGTTCATGCGCTCCACCTCTCCAATCCGTACTTTTGTACGCACTGGGCTGAACGTAGAGCCCGTGCGCCTTGAAGGCAAGCCCAATCCGTGTCTATGTACGCACTGGATTGGAAGGACTGGGCGAATGCCGCGGAGAGTGTTTGAGGGCGAGGCGCGCAAGGTCGCGCTCAACATGAAGACGACGGCAGACGTACGCGAGCGGTTAGAAACGGCTGCGCAGGTATCTGGTCGTTCTCTTACACATGAGGTCGAGCACCGGATCCAATCGTCTTTGGATCAGGAATACTTGCTGCGTGCCACGTTTGGCGCAGGATTTCAGGCGGAGATGTTCCGGCGCCTCGCTTATGTTGTTCGTGACGCCCGCAAATTTTGCAGAGAGCACAAGTTCAGCGAGGTAGAGACCAGAAAGGTCATCGCCGCGGCCTGCAACCGGGTGATCTCGGTGTACTGCTGGGCGGGCGGCCCGCTACCGCAGGAGAGCCATCAGAGTGTGCACGGGAAACCCCTCCCAGTGAGCAAGCGGAAGCCGGAGCACATCGGGGTAGAACTTGCGGACTCGGCGATGATGTTCGACGACGATCAGGCTTGGGAGGAATTAGACCGCCGAATTGCAAACCACTGGACAGGCAACGGTCGCACGGACGACTGGGTCGCGGAGTGTGGTGAGCAGGGCAACCCGCCGGGTACTACCCCCCTCAAGGACATCATGGTTCGCTGATAGCCTGCGACAGAACAACGCAATTCGCACAAAAACGAATAGGCGGCGTACTCAATGGAACGGTCGTAATTCCGACCCGAATTGCCTGTGATACAAATCGACTGACTGTGCTTTTCTCCTCGAATGCTTCGCTTCGGGGAGTTTCGACGTGCGCACCGCCCACGATGAGTTCCTGACCCTTCGCCTCCCGGCCTCGCTGCGCCGGGATCTCGACGCAGCCGCCCGCGCTGGCGGTGTCTGCCTGTCCGTTGCGACCCGCACGCCCCTGGCGGTAGGCCTTCAGGCGATCGGGGCTGTAGCGCTGCGTGATGCCAGTCGGCGAGTTCTGAACGACCGCCGCCACGGCTCGGAAGGTGCCGGCCGATGATCGTGCGCGCGGCCGACCTGCCGGAGCCCTGCCCCTCCCCGCCATCGTCCCCGACTATCAGCCCGCGCGGCGCGCTTGCTGAGCACTGTGCCGGCCAGTTTCTATCCGCGTTCCGTCGTCTGCACTTCGATATAAGCCATAGCATAGCTTTGCGTGCAGCAAGCTTAGCAGCTTAAATCCTTGGCCCAGAGTTCCTGTCTCTGTTTAGTTCTTGGTTGCATTGCGGCAATGATTTCTGTATTCATAATCCCATTCACGCAGTGATTCGACAAACTCGTCGAAGGCGGCCGCAGCTGGCGGCGGGACCGGACAGGTCCTCTGTGCGGAAGCATGCCACTCCCACGGTGAGCCCATAGCCATCCAGGCTGTGCGCTCACACGCTCCTGTAGCTCTGGAGCTGGTGCCCCAGCACGTGCGCAGCCGACGCCACGTGCCTGAGCTTCGCTCTGTCGGCGTGCCTTCGGGAGCAATGATGATGACGCGCCGGCTCAGCGAGGATCAATCGGGGGTTCTGCCCGCACTTGCCCGTCGCTGGGGCCGCGCCGCAGGCGGCATTGCCTTGCTCCTCGGCTTGAGCCTGTCCTCGACGGCCGTGCTCGCCTACAACGACCTGCTGCCCACAAGCGTGCAACACGTCGTCGATGGTCTCATTCCCACCGACGTTTCAGATCTCCCGCACGTCGCGCACAGCCTCGCGACAGGCGGCCCCCTGCGGATCGTAGCCTTTGGCTCGTCCTCGACGGAGGGGATCGGCGCCAGCACACCTTCGGCCGCCTATCCGGTCCGCCTCCAGGCTGCGTTGCAGCAGGCACTGCCTCAGAGTGCAGATCGCATCACGGTGGCCAACCGCGGCATCGGCGGTGAGGCTGTCGACGATATGCTGGCTCGCCTCGACCGCGATGTGATCGCACCGCATCCCGATCTCGTCATCTGGCAGACAGGCAGCAACGATCCGCTGCGTGGGGTGTCGCTCGATCACTTCCGGGCGGCTACGATCGCGGCAGTTCGCCAGATCCGTGAGGCGGGGATCGACGTCGTATTGTTGGAGCCGCAGTGGTGCCCGAAGCTCGATGCGACGCCGGGCGCGTACCGGTTCCGCGACGCAGTGCGCCAGATCGGGGCTGAACTCGATGTGCCCGTGATCCGTCGTTCGGAGATGATGCAGGCGTGGATTTCGGAGGGGAAGCTGATCCGTGAGCAGCTGTTCGCGTCCGACGGTCTGCACATGGCCGATCGCGGCTATGATCTGCTCGGGCGAGCTGTAGCGGAGGCGGTGCTGCAGGCAGCCGGTTACGCCCCGGCCGTGAAGGTCGCCTCAGTCCGCGACTGAGGATCCTGATGCCCCTTCACCGTCGCCTGCGGATCGTAGGTCTGGCCGTGCTGCGCGGAACTAGGCTCGAGATGGAGGTCGGCAGGGTTGGTGTCGCGCGTGTCTGCCTTTCACCCCGCCTTGCGCTTTGTTGTTGACGGCCTGACTACGTAGCTCGCCAAAGCCAAAATCTAGACGCATACGTAAATTGCATTCATTGCACGATTTTGCCTCATTTCGAGAACAGTTAATGCGTCGTTAACCATTGCTGGCGCTGGTTCGCTTGGTTCGAAGGAGCCTAACCCATGCTCTCGGCCGGTTTGCTTGTCGTAATCAGTGCAGCACTCAGCGCGGCCGCCGCGGGCGCTGTCAGCGGCCCTCACGCCCGCGACGAGTAGAACTTCCATCCGCGGTGCGGCCACGTGTGACGTACCCGCGACAGGGGTGATTTCCCGTTAGCTCGGCCGTCGTCGGCCTTCGAACCGGCACAGTTCAGCCGGCACTCTGACCGGGCCACACGCGCCCCGGTTCGCCTGATGCTCGCTGCTGTCCGCACCTTTGTTATTGAGCACCGCGAACGTAGCGCCGTGCTCGCCTCGTCAGGGCTGTTCTTGATAACCGTCTACGCCTTCACAGCCATCTTTCTGTGATCTGCGCATCGTGCCGCTAGGTGCTGCGGATTAGGGCAACTTCCAAGTCGCCTTGTGAGGCACAATGGTCATCGGTCGGGCTCCCTCAGGTACCTTCACGGCCTGGAAGGTGTAGTCGGCTGACCCGGTGATGCCTTGATATTTTCCCGTCCCACCGACGAACACGTGGCGGCCGCTCTTTGCGTTCGCCTCATAGGTCGAAAACACCTGATCACCGTCCTTGTCGGTGTCGATGCAGCTGCCGCGGTTGACGACATCGTTGCCGTTGGCTTCGCGCATGCCGATGCAGCGCGTGCCCATATCGTTGAACGGAGCTTCTCCCGCGTCATTGCGTGTGATGCCGGCACTTTCGTAGATAGAAGCCGTCCGGTCACCCATCTTTATTGGCGATGCGGAAACATTGACGTAGTTAGTTGTATAGGAGGCGGTGCCTTCCTTTGGGAAATCTCCTGCTGTAGCGCCTGAGCAAACAGCCATCATCAACACTCCGGCCCACTTCACGTTCCGCATCGATCCCTCCATATATTTATAGTGCGTATTTTTGGTATTAAGCGAAAATGTTTTTATTGTCCTCGTGCTGGCTACTGATCATTGTATATCGTTACCGGGAGATACAAGGCAGAAACATAAGCGTGTGCCTCAGCTCGTGAACCAGCAGCTCGGCACAACAGCGTTCTTCATTTCGTCCGCCTGCCGACCGTCACCGCATAGCTCTGCCTGCGCCTCCACCCGCGCGATTTCTCGTACGGTCTGATCGGCCGAGGTCGCTCGCCCCTTCAGCAGTCTCGTTCCGGCCAGACACCGCCCAGGCGCAGCGACCAGAGCACATTGCCGTTTGAGGCGGTGAGGCAAATGCGTTCGCATCCGGCCTTGGTCAGCGCACCACGCTGCAGGTCGAGGTTCTGGTCCAAGGTCGGGACACTGGCACGTCCGATGAGAAATGTCGGGATAATGGAAAAACCGCGTTTATGCGGCAATAGAAAAGCCGACACGGTTCTCCGACAAAAACGGGGCTGTTTTGAGTGGCTCGCGACGGGCTCCCCGACTTCGTCGGGAAAACGATCGGTTCGCCGACACCCAACAATCCCGGCGTCTGGCGCATAGCTATTGCGAGGGACCCTGTGCCTGGACGATGGCAGCCTTCACCCGTGCCACGCCCGCCGAAGCGATGTCGGGATAGGGACAGCTTCGCGCTGCCTCTCCCGCCCGTCGCCGTGCCGTATGTGGCCGTGATATGAGTTCTCCCGTGGCAATCGCCTCGAAATAGGCCCGCCAGTAACCCGGCCCCATCGGCCGTAGCGCACTCGATCCCTTTGACGACGGCATGGGCATCCCCGTGCAGCAGGACGTGGAGAGCGGCGATCATCCTATCAAACGGGTGAATGTCACCTCAATCGTCACGACGGCCGCATGTCCGTCCGCTGCGGTGGAGTCCGTATGAACACCGATCCGTTGACCGATACGAACCATCGCGGACGGCCCTTCCACCTGGAGTGCACCCTGTTTGGCCGGACAGGCAGCGGGGTGGGTTTAGGCAGTCCGGCTGAGGTACTCCCGAGGCGAGAGCATGCGCAGTCCGGAGTGCGGGTGGATGGTGTTGTAGTCCTCGAACCAAGCCGGCAGAAGCCGCATGACGGTTTTGGCGTCGGCTAGGATGCCCGAGCGGAACCCCCTAGCCCGCGCGTAATTGGGCCGAGTGACGGCCACACAAAGAAGCAAAACACGATGGCAGATTTCCAAGACGGCAAGCACATGAAATCCGCCAAGCTGCGCGCAACGGTGACTCAGCCGCGCGGCAGCCCGGGCGCTCAGGGCTACACGAGCCAGGAAGCCTTGCAGAAGGAGGTGCCTGAGAACAATCGCGCGGCCCGTCGCCGTGATGCTGCCGTGGCCAAGCAGGCCAAGGGCGAGGAGGCGTAAAGGTCAGAACCCACTTATCGCAGGCGTGGTGTTCAAGGACGGCACGGCGCCGAGCGTTCTTTTCCAGCCCGGCAGCATACTCGACATTCCATGTCCCAATCCGCACGGGTGTAGTGTTCTGGCGTGTTATGCCGTCCGCGCCGGACGCACCTGCGACCGCTCGGCCGCCTCCCGCCACGCATCGCGCTTGGCCTGCACCGCCTTGATGTGGGCGTGCAGATGGCCGGCGTCGATGGCGGTCTCCATCAGCATGTCCTGCGCGGTGGCGAGTTGCTAGCTCAGCTGTCGCCTGACCGTTGGTCCCGCGGCGGATTACTTACTTCCGCGCTGGGCGAGGACGGCGGGGATGGTGCGCAGGAGGATGGCGAGATCCCGGCGCAGGCTCCAGCGGGTGGCGTAGTCGAGGTCGAGGGCGACGCGCTCGGCGTAGGTGGTGTCGGAGCGGCCCGAGACCTGCCAC
>NZ_BPQS01000054.1 GCF_022179385.1 Methylobacterium longum
CATCAGCACGACCTGTTCCGCGCTCGGCCTCTGTCCTCGCTTCATCCCCAACTCCTCTGGTCCAGGCTGATCCTCTCAATCAGCCCGGTCCAAAGCCAGCCGGTCAGGTCACCACGCCGAGTGCTGTGAGCTTACCCTGCATTGGATCTACACCCGCGCTTCTACCCACACAGTAAACGCGGATTTGAGAGAACGCCAGAGGCCTTTCGAGGACTTCGGCCTGGAAAAAGCCGTGCACACTCAGGTGATTGTGGGATGACCGGGAACGTGTGGGAACGCCTGTTCGGCGGCTACCTGATCCTCGGCCGGTCCGCCTCGGGCAACGCCGCCGCCGGCACCGTGCTGACCCCCGCCGAACGCCTCGCGGACGCGCAGTCGGTGCAGCTCCCCTACCTGATCGTGGCGGCGATCCTGGTCTTCCTCGCCGTGGCGATCGCCCGGTTCCTGCTGCCCGCGATGGGGGGCGAGGCGGGCGCCGCCCGGGCCGCCCGGGCCGGACGCACCGGCCGGGCGCTCTGGCGCCACCGCAACCTCGTGCTCGGCGTGCCGGCGATCTTTATCTACCTGATCGCCGAGATCGGGTTGTCGAACCTGTTCATCAGCTTCGTGGCGCTGCCCGAAATCGGCGATCTCACCCACGCCCAGGCCGCGCGGTACCTGTTCCTGCTCTTGGGCGGGATGATGGTCGGCCGCTTCGTCGGCAGCTACGTGATGCAGGACCGGTCGGCCGAGACCGTGCTGGCTGGGGCGGCGCTGGGCGCCTGCGCGGTGATGCTCGTGGCAGCCTTCGCCAGCGGGCCTCTGGCGATGTGGGCGCTGATCTCCGTGGGGCTGTTCCACGCAATCATGTTCCCGACGATCTTCACCCTGGGGATCCGCGGCCTCGGGCCGCTCACCGAGGCGGGGGCGGGGCTGCTGATCATGGCGATCGCCGGCGGCGCCCTGGTGGTGGTGCAGGGCTGGGCGGCGGACCGGTTCGGGCTGCAGCACTCCTTCCTGATCACCGCGGCCTGCGAACTCTACGTCCTGTTCTACGCGCTCTGGGGCTGCCGGCCGGGCCTGCCGGACCGGCGGCCCGCGGGCGCCTGATCGCCGGCCGAACGGAGAGCCCCGACATGGATCCGCAGATCCGCATCGTCGCCCGCGCGGCACGCGACCGTCTCGGCGAGGGGCCGATCTGGGTTCCGGAACGGGCGCGGCTGTTCTGGGTGGACATCGAGGCTCCGGCCCTGAACTGGCTCGACCTCGCCGACGGCGCGACCGGCAGGCGGACCTTCCCGGAGCCCCTGGGCTGGATCATTCCCCGGGCCGGACGGCGGGACTTCGTCGTCGGCCTGAAGAGCGGGTTCGCAACCTACGACCTGGAGGCCGACCGCATCGTGCCGATCGGCGATCCCGAACCGGAACATCCCGACAACCGTCTGAACGACGCCAAGGTGGATTTCGCCGGCCGGATCTGGGCCGGGAGCATGCATCAGGCCGAGACGGCGATCGCCGGCGCCCTGCACCGGCTCGACCCCGACTTGACGTGGCAGCGGATGGACGGCGAATACGGGGTCGCCAACGGGCCGACCTTCAGCCTCGACGGCCGGGTCATCTATCACAGCGACAGCGCCGCCCGGACGGTCTACGCCTTCGACCTCGCCGCGGACGGGACGCTCTCGGGCAAGCGGGCCTTCCTGCGCTTCCCGGACGATTGGGGCTGGCCCGACGGGATGACCACCGATGCCGAGGGCTGCCTCTGGATCGCCCATTGGGGCGGCGGCCGGATCAGCCGCCTGGATCCTGAGGGCTGCCTGATGCGGGTGGTTCCCCTCCCCGCCCCCAACGTCACGAGCTGCGCCTTCGCGGGCGAAGGACTCGACCGCCTGTTCGTCACCTCGGCTGCCCGGGGCGCCGAGGACCTGCCGGAGGCCGGGGCGCTGTTCGAGCTCGATGTCGGCGTGGTCGGATTGCCGCCGCGCGCCTTCGGGGACTGAGCGCGGATCCGCCCGGTTCGGTCCGGCGCGGTCCTCGCGCGGCGCGGTCCTCGCGCGGTGCGGTTCTCGCGCGGTGCGGTCCTGTGCCGGTCGCAGGAACGTGTGCGGGCCTCCCCCGGATGGGGGATGCGCCACCGCGGCGCCGCCTCTACGGTCGCGGCATCTCCGAGACGAGACTCCACTCATGCCCGCCCGGCCCGTGCCGCGGCGGGCTTTTTCCTCTGCCCGGCGGGCCGCTGCAGGACCTGCGCCGTCCGCGCGCCGGTGGGCGTGCCCTGCAGCGGCGTGGTGATACCGATTCTCGGGCGATGGGTGTCGGTATTGGCCATATCGACAGGACTATTCGCACTCGGTCCGCAGCTTCATATCCGATCCGGACGGCTTTAAACTGGTCGATCGGACGAGTCCGCGTCCGGGCTGCGCGCGGCGCCGCGCGTCCCAGGCGCGCCGGCCCTGCCGGAGGGGGGCTCGAGGTGACGATGGGCCAGATGACGATCAAGGACGTTGCGCGGCGGGCTGGCGTGAGCTTCCAGACGGTCTCCCTGGTCCTAAACCATCCCGAGAAGGTCGCCCGGACCACCCGCGAGACCATCGAGGCCGCCATGCGCGACTTGGAATTCGTGCCGAGCCTCGCGGCCCGCTCGCTGCGCAAGAAACCGAGCCGCAGCATCGCTTGCGTGTTCGCCGTGGGGGCCCGACCCGGCGACGCCGACGGTCTGGTCCAGAGGGCCGACGAGGGCCTCCTCCTGCAGGCCTTCGCCACCGTGACCGACCAGCACGGCTACACGCTGATCCATCGGCGCTGGTGCCGCGACGATCCGGACGGCCTGAGCCGGATCACCGGCCTCGTCAGCGAGGCCCGGGTGGACGGCATCGTGGTCTTCGCCGACCAGCGCGACGACCCGCTGATCGGGCTGCTGCAGGCCAAGCGCTTCCCCTTCGTGGTTTTCGGCCTCGACATGCCCGGCGCGCATTGCGCGGTGCGGGCGGAGCGCGACGCAATCTACGAGGCGGTGCGCTACCTCGCCCGGACGGGCAGCCGGTCGATCTGCTTCTTCAAGGGCGAGCGCGACGGGCGGAGGACGCCGACCGTCGCCGAGCGGTTCCGGGGCTACCGGGAGGCCCTGGCCGAGGCGGGGCTGCCCCTGCGCGACGACCTCGTCGTCCCGTGCGACTGGACCTCCGAGAGCGGCCACCGCGCGACGCTGCGCCTTCTCGACCGCCCGGATCGGCCGGACGCGATCCTGGCGGCGGACGACCGGGTGGCGTTCGGGGTGCTGAAGGCGCTGCACGACCGTGGCGTCCGCGTCCCCGGGGCGATTCGGGTCGTCGGCTTCGACAACTGCGTCCAGAGCGCCTTCACGATCCCGAGCCTCACCTCGATCGAGGGTCCGACCCTGGAGATGGTCCGGTTCGCCTTCGCGACGCTGGTGGAGGTCGTCGAGGGCACGCGCGGGCCGGACGACCTCGCGCAGCGGCAGTTCCCCACCCGCCTCGTCGTCCGCGACTCCACGGGCAGCACGGGACGGGCGCAGCTCTAACGGGCCCTCTGGACAGGCTGTCTCGGCAGGCGGTCTCGGCAGGTCGTAGAGGCGTTCCGGCGTCCGCCTCCGCGAGGGCAGCGAAGCAATCCAGGGCCGCGCGACTTCGGGGCGCGCGGGCGCTGCCGGGTTGCGCCCCTGCGCCCGCAAGGACGCGCAGGAGCCTGACGGAGCCTCACTCCGCGGCGAGGACCGGGTTGTCCTCTCCGCGCCCGAACTGGGCGGCGTGCAGGCGGCTGTAGGGGCCGCCGGCGGCGAGCAGCGCCGCGTGCCGGCCCGCCTCGACCACCCCGCCCTCCCCCAGCACCACGATCCGGTCGGCGTCCCGGATGGTGGCGAGGCGGTGGGCGATCACCAGGGTCGTGCGCCCGCGGGCGAGTTCGGCGAGCGCCCGCTGGATCTCCCGCTCGGTCTCCGTGTCGAGCGCCGAGGTCGCCTCGTCGAGGATCAGGATCGGCGGGTTCTTGAGGAACACCCGCGCGATGGCGATGCGCTGCTTCTGCCCGCCCGACAGGCGCACGCCGCGCTCGCCCACCACGGTGTCGAGCCCCTCGGGCAGGCTGTCGAGGAGCGCGCCGAGCCGGGCGCGCCGGGCGGCCGCGTCGATCTCGGCTTCGCTGGCGTCGAGGCGGCCGTAGGCGATGTTCTCCCGGATCGTGCCGGCGAACAGGAACACGTCCTGCTGCACGATGCCGATCTGGCGGCGCAGGCTCGCCAGGGCGATGGCGCGGATGTCGATCCCGTCGACCGTGATCCGGCCGGCCTCGACCTCGTAGAAGCGCGGCAGCAGGGCGCAGAGGGTGGTCTTGCCGACCCCCGAGGGGCCCACGAACGCCACCGTCTCGCCGGCCGCCACCGCGAGGTCGAGATCGGCGAGGACCGGGCGGCCGGGGCCGTAGCCGAAGCCCACCCCCTCGAAGCGGATGTCGCCGCGTAAGGCCTCCACCGTGCGGGCGTCCGGCCGGTCGGTGATGTCGGGCTCGGTGGCCAGCAACTCCTGGTAGCGGCGGAAGCCCGCCACGCCCTTCGGGTAGGTCTCGACCACGGCGCCGATCTTCTCCAGCGGCCGGTAGAACACCCCGACCAGCAGCAGGAAGCCCACGAAGCCGCCGGGCGTCAGCTGGCCCCGGACCACGAAGGCGGCGCCGCCCAGCAGAACCGCGATCTGCACGAGGCGCAGGCCGAGATAGTTGATCGACAGGCCCGCTGCCATGAGCCGGTAGGCCTCGAGCTTGGTGTCCCGGTAGCGGGCGTTGTCGAGGGCGAACAGGGCGCGCTCGTGGGGCTCGTTGGCGAACGCCTGCACGACCCGCATCCCGCCGACATTCTCCTCGATCCGGGCGTTGAAGGCCCCGACCCGGCCGTACTGCGTCTGCCAGTTGCGCGTCATGCGGCCGCCGTAGCGGATCGACACGAAGGCGATCAGCGGCAGGATCGCCGCCGTGATCAGCGCCAGCGGCGCGTGCACCATGAGCATCAGCGCGAAGGCGCCCAGCAGCGTCATCACGGCGATGAACAGGTCCTCGGGGCCGTGATGGGCGACCTCGCCGATCTCCTCCAGATCCTTGGTCACGCGGGCGACGAGGTGGCCGGTCTTCTGGCCGTCGTAGAAGCGGAAGGAGAGCTTCTGCAGGTGGTCGAAGGCCCGGGCCCGCAGCGTGGTCTCGATGTTGATGCCGAGCACGTGGCCCCAGTAGGTGACCACCACCATCAGCCCGGCATTGGCGACGTAGACCAGCGCCAGGGCCGCCGCGGCGAGCACGATCAGGCCCCAATCCTGCCGGGGCAGGAGGCTGTCGATGAAGCCCTTCACGGCGATGGGGAAGCCGAGCTCCAGCAGGCCCGACAGCACCGCGCAGCCGAAATCGACCAGGAACAGGGTCCGGTACGGCCGGTAATAGGCGAGGAAGGCCTTCAGCATCGCGCGGCTCGGATCAGCGTTGGGCGGCGCACGCGACCGGGCAGAGCGCACCGCAGGACGGCACACCCGGCAGGCGGTGGCGCAGGCAGCAGACGCGCCGCCGCCGGCAGCCCGACGCCGCCGGGGAGAGCGCCTGCGCCAGGGGGCTCCTAACGCAGCCCGGGCCGGTGCGCCATCCGAGGCAGGCCGCGACGTCGTCACAGGCCGAGGCACGGCCGGCGGGACAGGTGGCGGGACAGGCGAGAGCCGCGCCGGCCCCGTTCCCCTCCCCCTCCCCGAGCGGAGTTCCGAGCTCCCGGGCGACGTGGTCGAGGATCACCGCGGCGTTCCCCCAGAGGACCCGGGGGGCGATCCCGCAGCGGGCGTGGCACAGCTCCACGAACGGGCGCAGATGCGCCTCCACCAGGCCGCTAAGCCCCGGCGGCGGGCAGGCGGCGCATCCGGCCCCTTCGGCCGGCAGGCGGAAGCGGCACGGACGGCCCGCCGCATCGAGCTCCAGGCTCAGCGCGTCGAAGGCGAGCGGCAGCGGGCGGCCGAGGCGGACCAGGGCGGTCAGCGCCGGGGTCGCCAGGGCCGCGAGGTAGTACTGGCTCCAGTACGAGACCCGCACCCGCGGATCCGCGTTCCGGAACGTCGCGCCGAACCCGGCCCCGAACGCCGCCAGGGTCGCGTCGAACACGTCCGCGTCGCGCAGGGCGCCGAGGGGCAGCGCCCCTGGGCCGCCGGGGCCGGCGGCGACCCCATCCCGGTAGGCGGCCAGGGAGGCGGGCACCTGGGCGGCGACCTCGGCGGCGACCTGGGCGGCGACCTCGCTGGCGACCTCGGCGGCGATCCGGCCGGTCATCGCGCCGCCCCGGCGGTCCGCAGGGTCCGGTCCACCGCGACGGCGAGCCAGCCCACCGCGGCGGCGTAGAGCGGAAGGGTGGCGGCGAAGTAGCCCGGCCAGCCGATCCAGCCGGCGAGCGCCGGGGCGGCGACCCGCAACGGCATGGCGGCGAAGAAGGCCGCCCCGAACAGCAGCGCGTAGTCGGTGGCCGGCTGCGGCCCCTGGGCCCAGCGGTAGATCATGTTGAACATCGGGACGCCGAGGAACCCGCCCGCGACGAAGCTCAGAACCGTGGCGGCGACCGCGAGATCCGCCATCCCGCCCGCGCAGGCGCCGGCCATCAGGCCCCCGGAGGCGAGGACGCCGAGCGCGCCCGCGGCGATCAGCCGGACCGTACCGAACCGCGCCGCGAGCCCCCCCGCCGCCAGCGCCATCACGAGGTTGACCGCCGGCAGGACGGTGCCGGTCAGGAAGCCGACCTGCGCGAGCGGCACGCCGAGATCGAGCAGGGCCAGGGTGTTGGGCCCGGACAGCAGGTAGGCGGCGGCGAAGTAGGCCCCGAGCGCCAGCACGCGTCCCGCCAGCCGCCGCAGCCGTACCAGCGGACCCGAGAGCCGCTTCGGGGCGATCCCGGCGTCCCGCAGCCGCGCCTCCGGGTAGCCCAGGATCGGCAGCAGGCAGAGCAGATCGAGGGCCGCGCAGGCCAGGACCGCCCCGCGCCAGCCGAGACTGTCGTAGGAGCCGACCAGCACGCCGACCCCCAGGATGCCGCCGAGGGAGGCTCCGCATAGCTTGGCCGAGGCTATGGAGGCGCGCCGGTCCGCCGGCACGGTCTCGACCACCAGGGCCTCGAGGGCGATGTCCATGGTCGCCACGCAGGCGCAGGCGGCGATCGCCAGGGCGAGAAGCGCCAGGAGCGGCCAGTGCGCGCCGAAGCTCAGGGTGATCAAAAGGACCACCGCCCCGGCCTGCGCGGC
Source organism: Methylobacterium longum (assembly GCF_022179385.1). GTDB lineage: Bacteria > Pseudomonadota > Alphaproteobacteria > Rhizobiales > Beijerinckiaceae > Methylobacterium > Methylobacterium longum. The sequence goes on from NZ_BPQS01000054.1 coordinate 7,245, forward strand.
GGTGATCCAGCCGATCCGGTGCGGGAGGCCCGGCAGGCGGATGCGGTCGAGGGCGGGGGCCCACAGGAAGGTCAGCCCCACCGGCAGGTTGATGAGCTGCAGCAGGCCGACCTCGGCGAGATCCACGCCGCGCGCCCGCAGGATCAGCGGCGCCCCGCCGGACAGGAAGCCGAGGGTCGCCCCGAAGGTCACGTACAGGCAGAAGAACGGCGCGAGCGGGCGCAGGCCCGCCACCCGGTCGATGGCCCGGATGCCGAGGGCGGAATCGGCGGAGCCGGTCACCGCGACCGACATTCCGCGCCGAGCGATGCGGCGGCCCGGGGAGTGTAGTTTATAATCACACTAATCTGTTGATATTCATCAGCTTTTGTTGTTCTAAGGACGTCGGTCCCGGCGATCAAGCCGCTGCGCGGTCCGATCGGGGTTCCGGACAGGCCGCGGGCGCCCGAGCCGCCGTCGCGTTGCGGATCGGGCTCCGGTGCCGCCGTCGTTCCGCTGGTCCGGAAGAGCAGCGCTTCAGGATGACACGCGCCCCTGTCCCGCGGCCCGAACCCGAGCCCCGGGGCGCGCCGCCAGGGCGGCGGGTTCTGGGCCGCCGATCCCGGCCCGACCGATCCGGCCAGCAACGGGCGCGCGCCCGCCGTTAACCCTTCATCAACCATGTCCCGGGCAGATTTTCCCATGGAGGGACGGGCCATGACGCGACGCCGGGATTTCGACGCCCTGAGCGAGGCGCAGATCGCCGCGGGGCGCACGCAGAAGCGCTGGGTCGAGGCGAAGGCGCAGTTTCGCCCAGTCGCGCCGCAGGCCGTGACCGAGCTGCTCGATACGATCCAGCACGTGGCCGAGGCCGCCACCGGCGAGCGCAGCTTCCTGCACCTGCGCCCCGGAACCGGGCGCACCCGCGAGCACTGAGCGGACGCGCGTCGTCCGAAGCCCGCGGCCTCTGACCGCGATGCCGGATGGCGGGCGCCTCGGGACCGGCAACGGGCAGCTCGGCTCCGCCGAGGCCCGGCATCATCGTACGTCCGCATCCGCGTGGGCGACACCGCGATCGGCGTGAGCCCGGAGGTCGCCGCCCGGGCCTTCGTTCCGTCCGTCACCACGAAGCCGCTCGGCCAGGGCGCCGGCCTCGGCCTCTCTATGATCGACGGGTTCGCCGGGCCGTCGGAGGGCCATGTGGATGGCCACGCGGAGGGCCACGCGGAAGGCCACGTCCGGATCGCGTCGCTCGCAGAGTCGCCGGGCAGGGATGGCAGGCAGAAAGGCAGGCAGAAAGGCGGGCAGGAAAGCCGGATCAGGCACCGGTTCGCGCGCCGTCCTTGGCGACTGTCCCGGTCACCTGCCGGACGTCCCGCTTGACCTCCCGCCACGTCCGCCACGGTTCCAGGTTCGACAGGGCCATCCGGCGCGCCCCGATCCAGCCGAGGCCGAGCGCCACGATCAGGAAGGGGGTCGCCACGATCAGCGCCGCCGGCGCCTCGGAACCCAGCAGCACGGCCAGCAGCTTCACCACGGCGTCGAGGCCGAGGAAGAAGGTGACGATCAGCAGGATCGGGATCGTCCCGACGATCGCGACCAGCGACACAAGGGTTCGGACGTTGCCGTCGACCTCGGTCCGCGCCAGCGTCAGCAGCGTCTCGACATGGGCCGCCCCCTGGCGCAAGGCCGCGACCAGCAGGGCCAGGGTTCCGTCGGGTGCGTGGCGCATGGTGCGGGTTCGTCCTCTAGGTCTGTCTCTGGCGCGCCCTGGCCAACGGGGCCGCCGGCGGAAGCGTTCCGCCCGCACGGTTCACAGCCACAGCAGCACGGCGCCGAGGAGCAGCAGCGTCGCGGCGGCCGCCAGCATGATGGCCCGGTTGACGCCGGCCCGGTCATCCGGGCCCGCGAGCGGCGGCACCATCGGGGCCGCGGGGCGATTCGCCGCCGGTGCTGTGGTCGCGCCGCCGCCGTCGGCCGGCCGGACCGGCGGGGCGGGCTTGGATTCGGGGGCCGGGAGCACCAGCGATGGCGCGACCGGCCGCTCCACGGGCGGCCCGAAGGCGTCGGGCTCGACGCTCACGCCCGCCGTCTCGAGCTCCAGCATCACCAGGACGAGCGCATCGACGTCCATCTGCTCCACCGGCAGCGCGGCCCGCAGGTCGTCCGCCGAGAGGCCGCCCCGGGCCCGCCCGAGGGCGATCAGGCGGTCGAGCGTCCCGCGATCGATGGTCTGCGACATGCCCCGCCTCCTCCGCGTCCCGCCCGCCGCGACCCCCCCCCGCAGGAGAACCCCCCGCAGGAGAACCCGTCACGCCGGCCGCGGTTTACCGGACGCCCGGAGCCCGTGCGCCCGTCGGAGCCGTCCCGGCCCCCGGTATGCCGGATCGCCCCGACGTCCGAACGGCGTTCGATGGTTCAGCGCCGTTGCGCTGACGGCGCGGTTGGGCTAGGGAATGGCCACGGCCAGCACCCGTAGCTCAGCTGGATAGAGCGTTGCCCTCCGAAGGCAAAGGTCACACGTTCGAATCGTGTCGGGTGCGCCAATCTTCTCAATGACTTAGCCTGCGTTTTGGCTCAGTCGCTAACCTCCTAGCGACCACATAGCGACCAGCAGCCCACAATTCGAAACCAAGCGCGGGCATCGATTGGGCCTTCGTTCGGGTGGTGTATGTAAGAGGCCCCCGCTGGCTTGGCCCTGCCCGATCGAGAGGCGGGCCCCCTCCCCCACCCGGCATCGGACCAACGGGGTACACACCCCCGGCCTACTTCTTGCGGTCCCGCTCGCGCAGATAGGTCAGAAAATCGAATTCACCGCCCTGTGCTCGGCGGGGTTGCCTGTGCCGTCCGCAGTTGCTGGTTCGGCGGATTATCCTCAGGTGCCGTGACTCCCCCGGCCCAATCGGCCTGAGGACAGTGGTCGCGCTCCAGCAGTAGGGCCCTAACCTCAAACTGGCACTCGATGTCAGCCAACTGAGCGCCCGGGGTGTGAGGCCGCTAACAGAAACAGGTGACGCAACACAGCAGGCTCTGACGCAATCACGCTGCAACAGGGTCTGCTTACATCGGCGCCATGACAGGTCTCAGCCTCTCCCCGGCCCGGATCCCGGGCTTTCGCCTGCTCTGGTGCCCTTTGGCCCTGAGCTTTGCCATCGTGGCCCTGACAGTCGCCTGGCTCACTCGGCCGCGCGTCCTCGACTTTGACAGCAGCGGCTTTCTCGCGTCCGCCATTGGCGCAGTAGGTGTGCTGCTGGCCTTATCAGCACTGCCACTGCCATCAGTCGTGCCGGAGGAGTGACAAGGCAGGATGGCCAACTCGCCACTATTGGCCGGCGAGAGTGATGGCGCCTGTCAGCCGAGTTTCCCGACAGCGTAGCGGATCGCGCAGCCGGGTCCCGTCCAGGCCAGAGCCTCGTCAAAGTGGCGGCACAGGGATGCCACATCCACCCGCAGCGCCTCGTTGAAATCATCAGCACGGCTCGCCTCGGGATCGAAGTAGCCCGGCCGCAGGCACACGGCCGGATTGCCCGTCTGATCCGCCCAGGCACGTACCAGAGCCTCCCCGGCAAGCTTCGAGGCGGCGTACCACGTCATCCGGTCCGACAAGCCCCAGGTCGGGGCATCGGCCCAGACAGAGCTGGCGAGAATGAGCCGGCGCACGTCCGCCCTGAGGCAGGCCCCCACCACCGTCAGGGTCGCCAGTGTGTTGCCATAGCTGCCGCTCTCGAACGACGAACCGGGATCCGGATCGGCCGCGAGATGCACCACAGTCTCGACTCCTGCGAAGGCTGAGGCGCAGGCGTCAGGTCCTTGGAGGAGATCAGCAATGAGGTCAGCGTCAACGCGGTCGAGCCCGACCACAGTGCGGCCTTGCCAGTGCTGTAGCAGCGTACGTCCTATTCGTCCGGCGGCTCCGGTGATCAGGATCGTGCTCGGCACTGGGGCTCCTCTCAGGGTTCGACAGCCGCGTCATGAAGAAATCCGAGGTGCGCAGCCAGGTTCAGAGTGCCTTCCTGGGCCCGTGTCGCGCTACGCTGTCCCATCATTGGGGTTCCTCGCTGCGGCTGGGCTCTGCCTCTGCTGAAGCGCAAGATCCTGAGCGCAGCGGCCGTTTCGACGCACGTTCGCGCCAAGCCTGCTCGAGGCTGCGCCTGAGGCTCGCCTGCGTCACCTAGGCAAATTGGATCCGCAGCGGCGGGGGCGGCCAGCCTTCCAGCCTTCGGCGGAGAATGTCCTTGGCGCGCAGGCCCATGCGAAGGGCAGAAGGTGCCAGTCCCCAGGGCGGCACCGAGGCGAGTAGGGCCATGCCGGCCGGCTTACCTCCCGTCCGCACCCAGTTCTGGACGACGGCACCGCCGAGCGAATGGCCGACGACGAGCAGGCCGCCAATCCTGCCGGAGGGCCGTTCCACGTCACGGGCGTTGTCGGCCAGCCGCCAGGAAGCGATCCGCTTGTGTCTCTGGCTTCCGCCGTGTCCGCGGAGGCTGACCGCGTAGGCCTCGAACCCGCTTCCGCGAAGTAGGGCAGGATGTTTTCATCCCAGATCCATGCCCCGACAGAGATGCCGTGCACGAACAGCAGCCGCTGCCGGTATCGTGCGGTGCACGGTTTCCGGTCGGTAATCTCAAGGCTCGGGCTTCCACCCCGAGATGTAATCATGCTCAACAAGCTGTCTGTGTGACGGGAGCGATGTGTAGGGCACCAACGCAGCCGCCCGCAGGTTGAGCCTGGGCCTGCTCATATCGGCCCATCTGTGGACCAGCGCCGACCCAATCCAGACTTCAGGCTGTTTCTGTTTCTATGTTCGCCTCAAGGCGCCGATCAGGCCCCGGGGCATCGGACCAACGGGGTGCCCACCCCCTCGCCTACTTCTTGGGGTCCCGCTCGCGCAGATAGGTCAGAAAGCAGAATCCGACGTTCTGGTGATCTACCCATACCCGATCGGAGCTGCGGGCTTGCCAACCTGAGGTAGGCTGATTGGAATGACTTGGTCGGTTGGCGCCGATTAACGGCACGAGGTCATACAGCAGTGACAATTTGGTGTCCGCACTGAGGTCTCTTGCCGAACCTTGACGCGCCTTCGGAAGGTCCGCTTGCCGGCAGTCTGAGGAGCCCTGAACGACGGAACCTGGCCGATGAACCTGGCCGGAAGCGGCCAGTCCGCATTTGGACTCCCAACGCCGAAAGCAGACATGGAGCTTTTCGTCAGCGGAGCAAATCTTGTCCAAAATTCGCGATTGTTTGCATGTCGTTTACCGGCATCGACGAGCGAACTCAGGAGATTCCCAACCCCCGGATCAGCAGCAGGCTCGTCACCACCAGCACCACCAGCGAGCCGGTGACGGCGAGCGTCACCCGGCCGCCGACGCGGGCGAGCACGCGCACGTCCACGCCGAGGCCGAGGGCGGCCATCGAGAGCACCGTCAGGAAACCGGCTAGCCGGGTGAGCGGCGTCACGGCGGCATCTGGGATCAGGCCAAGGGAGTGGGCGCTGGCGAGCGCCAAGAAGCCGAGGATGAACCACGGCACCAGCTTGGTAAAGCCGAGCCGCCCAGTCTTCGCTGCCCCCGGCTGGGATCCGACCTCCTGGGGCAGGCGGGCGGCGATCAGCGAGAAGAACACTACGACGGGGCCGAGCATCAGCACGCGCACGAGCTTGACCAGCGTACCGACTTGGGTGCTCAGCAGGCTCACCGGGACGGTGGCGGCGAGCACCTGCGGCACGGCGTAGACGGTCAGTCCGGCGAGCACGCCGTACTGGTTGTCGCTCATCCCGGCGAGCGGCACGAACAGCGGCAACCCGAGCACCATCAGCACGCCGAGCACCGCGGTGAAGGCAATCGAAGCGGCGATGTCCCGCGGCTCGGCCCCGATCACCGGTGCGACCGCGGCGATGGCCGAGTTGCCGCAGATCGCATTGCCGCAGGCGACCAGGATTGCCATCCGCGCTGGAAGGCCGAGGGTCCGGCAGATGAAGACGCTCGCGCTGATGCCGATGACTACGGTGCCGACGATGCCGGCGAGGAGCGCGGGGCCGGAAGCGAGGATCGCGCCGAGGCTAAGAGAGGCACCGAGCAGCACAACGGCGACCTCCAGCAGCTGCTTGGCCGAGAAGGCGATGCCAGTGCGGAAGCGCGCGTCCGGCGTCCAGGCGGTGCGCACGGCGATGCCGAGCAGGATCGCCATCACCAGCGCCTCGACGTAGGGGTGGTCGAGCCAGTGCTCCTCCAGGGCCTGGGCCGCTACCGCGACGAGGGTGATGGCGCCGCACAGAACCAAGCCCGGCACCACCGAGACCGTATTCGCCGCGTTGGGCCTCCGGCTGTCGGCCGCCGGGAGTTCGGGACAGGGCGCTTTCTGGGACGCGTCAGGGCTCACGGGACAATGTCTCGGCTCGTCGGGAAGAAAATGATCGCCGTACGGCGCGCGGGGAGAAGGACATCCTAAGCCTGGGTGGAAGTTCGGAAAACGCGTCCGTTGAACGAAACGGGTCCAAGCGCGACATTGCCATCCATGCGCAGCATCTCCGACACCCATCCGGCTACCCTCGCCACGCCCTTCGTGGCGCCCATGGCGTTCGACCCCTTTGGCGAGTTCGTGACCGCCGGCATGGTCGGCACCTGCCCGAGCGGCACCGGGGACCGGACCGCCCGGTGGATCGGCAGCGCGGTATTCTGGAGCCTGGCGCTGGCGACCCTGGCCGGCCGCATCTACGCCTACGACATGCCGGTGGTCTCGCAGGTGGCGGCCTACGCCACGCAGGTCGTCGCCCTGCGCTGAGGCGGGATACCCGAACCACTCAATACGCGTCCGCGAGGTAGGCGGAGATCGCCTTGGCGTCGGCTTCGCCGATCGGTGCGTGATAGACCTTGACCATCTTGGTCACCTCGCTCTCCCAGAACGCCTTGCCCTTTCCCGGCGGTTGCATCGTGACGTAGTCGATCGAGTGGCAGGACATGCAGTTGGCCTGCGCCGCCTCCAGTCCAGTCTCGTGGCTCTTGAGCGGCTTGAACTGCGCCGTCGGCTCGGGCAGCGCGTAGGTCTTCGGGGCGGCTTGCGCCGCGCCGGACGCGAGCACCAAGCCGGTCGCAAACGATCTGACGAGAAACATCGGACAAGCCCCCTCAAGACACCTGGATTTTAGTGGTCTCCACCACGTTGCGCAGGTAGCCGGCCGGGTTCCAGCTTGCCTCCATCGGCTGGCTAGCGCCGTCGTTCCCCGTCGCCTTGACCCGGATGGCATGCGCTCCAGGCGACAGGTCCACAGCGAGCGTCCAGGGCCGGAACGAATAGCGCCCGAGATCCTGCCCGAGCTTGGCCGGCATCCAGCTCCTGCCGTCGTCGGTGGAGACCTCCACACCCTTGATCCCCGAACCGCCGTCGAACGCGATACCGCGCAGCTCAGCCCTGCCGGACTTCAGCGTCGCCCCGTCGGCGAGGTTGGTCACGAACGAGCGTATGGTGAAGCGCCCGATCGGCCTGGTCGCGGCCGACGCCTTGCCGGGCTCGGTGCAGGCGCAAGGATTGTCCGGGATGCGATACGCTGACTTCATCCAGAACCCCTCGAACGGCTTGTCGAGGACGGTTACGGCGTTGAGGTGCTTGACCCAATAGGTCCCGTAGAAGCCTGGCACGACCAAGCGCAGCGGATAGCCATTGAGCCAGGGCAGGTCCTCTCCGTTCATGGCGAGCGCCAGCATTACCTCGCCGTCATTGGCGTGTTCGATCGGCAGCGCCTTGGCGAAGTCCGGCGTCTCGGGGATTACCGGCCCGTCGAGCCCCTCAAACGAAACCTGAACCGCGCCGGCCTTCACCCCGGCTTTGTCGAGCACTGCCTTAAGCGGCACACCGGTCCAGCGGGCGTTGCCCATCGCGCCGTTGGCGAGCTGCCCACCGGCCATCCGCGGCTCGAAGAATCCGCGGGAATTTCCGGAGCACTGGTTGACCGCCACGATGTCGGATTGCGGCATCGCCTTGAGGTCGATGAGGGAAAGCGTCAGCGGCTTGTCCACCAAACCCTTGATCTCCACCCGGAACGCCTCCGGATCGATCTTGGTGGGGATGTCAGCTAAGTGATAGCGCACGAAGAACGCATCGTTTTTGGTGATCACGCCCTCGTCGAACACGGAGAACGGCGTCTCGAGCTGCGGCGGCCGGGCCGTCATCTGCAGCAACGGGCGTTTTCCCGGGTAGGCCACCAAGTTGCGCGCACCGTTCCCAAAGGGGAGGTTGACCTCGTCGGCCATGGCCGAGCGGCCGGCGAGCGCAAGGGCGCCCACGCCGAACAGCACATCACGTCTCAGCATTTTTTACCCCCACGTTTTTGTGTACATCACCGCACGAACCGCCAGAAGAACTTCGGCCACGACTCGTCGTCTCGGAGCGTTGCATGCCAGCCCGGAACGATTAGGCTGGATGTGCTGGATTAGCGATCAAAACATCACCTCCAGCTCACCCGCCGAGCCCCAGCCCGCGGCGGTCAGCGTTGCGCCAGCGTGCCGGATCTAGCGCCACCGCCGACAGGCCGAGCGTGTGGAAATCCTCCACGCCCTGCCGCATCGGCCGGAACGTCAACAACGAGCCGAACAGGAATTATCACCTATCGCTCTGTTGGCCGCCTCGATGTAGAGCTTGTCGCCGGCTGCAAACGTGTACATGTCCGGCGAGACAAAGACGTTGTCGTTGCGGATGGCGACAGTGATCATGTCCGCGATATTCGGATAGAATCCATGGCAGCAGACCAGAGACATCTTCGGGCATGCGAGGCGATCCGCCCCGGATTGGAACGGCGATGTGGGTCGGATCAGATCCCAAAGCGCCCAAACTCCCACCGCACCCTTCCAGAGGCCGCCGTAAGACCGGTCCCTTGGGAGGTGTCCAGTCTTATCGGACAGGCTCTGATGAAGGGCACAGTTCATCCCCTTCCTCAATGAGCGGTGGCCTTCCCCACCAAGGGACAGTTCCCCTCCGCCAAAGGCCTAAAAGCCTGCTCTGCAGGAATCGTCGAGATCAACTTATAGTAGTCAAACCGATACTTCGACTCCGCTGGCGATTTAACCTGGAAGAGATAAATGTTACGCATAACGCGTCCGTCTTCTCGAACCGAGCCGTTCTTAGTGAAGAAATCATTAATCGGCAATTCTTTCATTTTTTGGACAACCTTCGTGGCGTCGTCGGTACCAGATGCTTCAATGGCCTTTAAGTAGTGTGTCACTGCGCCGTAGACGCCAGCGTTAGGCATTGTGGGTACCTTGTTGACGCGTTCCAAGAACCTTTTCGTCCACGCCCGCGTCTCGTCACTCATATCCCAATAAAATGCGGCAGCTAGAAGTAGGCCCTTCGCATTCTGCAAGCCCATACTGTGAACATCAGAAATGTAGGTCAGAAGCCCGACGATCTGCTGATTCTGCGTGATGCCGAATTCGTTCGCCTGCTTGATAGAGTTAACGGTGTCGCCGCCAGCGTTGGCGAGGGCTATCACCTTTGCACCCGAAGCTTGCGCCTGGAGCAGGAAGGAGGAGAAGTCCTGGGTATCCTGTGGGTGTCGGACGGCGCCAAGGACTTTTCCGCCGGCCGCCTTCACTACCGCCATGGCGTCACGCTCGAGCGCATGTCCGAAGGCATAGTCCGCGGTGATAAAGAACCAGGTGTCATCCCCACGCTTAAGCAGCGCGCCGCCGGTCGCGTGAGCGAGCGCGTAGCTATCGTATGTCCAATGCACGCTAACCGGGGAGCAAGCCTTTCCGGTCAGGTCGGACGAGCCCGAGGACGAGATGAGGAAGGCGCGGTTCTTCTCCCGGGTGATCTCTTGCACCGCAAAAGCGATTGACGAGACGGGCACGTCGACGATCGCGTCGACCTGCTCGCGATCGATCCATCGGCGAGCAAGACTAGCGCCAATGTCAGTTTTGTTCTGGTGGTCGGCGGAAACGACTTCGATGCGCTTGCCGAGCACGGTCCCGCCGAAGTCCTCAACGGCCATCTGAGCGGCCGTAACGGAACCCACGCCGCTCAGGTCGGAATAAAGGCCGCTCATGTCTGCGAGCACACCAATTTTAACTAAATCGTCCGAGATCTGCGCGGATGCGTTCGTCGCCAGCATGGTGCAGGTCACCACTGCGAGAAATCTGCATTTCCAGTTTTTCAAGGCGTTCCTCCTGCCCGATTTTATTGAAGTATCGACGTTCATCGTGCAGCTTGTGTGGGCAAGCCCTATAATCTGCCGATTGAATTTTTCAGATTAGATGAGGGGAAAACGTCCGCTCGTCTCAGCATCTGAAGCTAAACACAAAGCGTATAATAAGGCTCCCCGGTTCATTTGACGAACTCTCTCCGGCAGCCTGTCTCGATGTTACTTCGTTAAGGATTTCTATAACTGAAGTGTGCAGTAAGGAAAGGGTGTTGCCCGCTTTCTTTGCGATCCCACATTTTCAGAATGATTGGCTTACAACCACAGCGGTGCTTTTGGGTGGACACGAAACAAACATTCCAAGCGTAAATCCATAAGTTGAGCCAGCAAGCACAAGCTGACTGATGCACTCTCTTTGTGAATCCTCTTAGGATCCTGCTCTACCGCGATGAACTAAGCTGACTCGTGAGCACCCATTGGAAGGTGCACCTTTAGTTTATCTTGAATGCTTAAGTCTGATTGGCCAAGTTCGCCATGGACCCTGTGCGCGGAATTAAAAATATGGGAACTTCTTGGCATCTGAAGAGGCCGAGCCGCCATCGATACGGAATTTTCCGAACATTCCAGATTTCCATTAGAGATTGTGCCCCAGGGTTGATCGTACATCCTAGCCTCATTCCGCGAATATAGGCAAGTTAATATTCGCTCATACCCGATTACTCCGGCGTCTGGCAAAATTGCCTCTTAAACTTAGTGTTCGACAGCGAAGAGGTAGGCGTCAGGCTTGCGCCAAGAGCGGGTTTATGGAGCGCCGTGGATAGGCAAGATAAACTCGGCAGTTCACTCGAGCCATCTGACCATCCCAACAGCAACTAAAGAGCAAGCTAATCCAAATGCAAAAAGTTGGTTATGGGAGCCGGTATGAGCGAAAACAAATGCCAGGGCGAGGGAACTCACCGCCTGGAAGATGGCAAAGCTGGCTGTCGCGTACTGCCAGATGATTCCTGCAGTCTCATCTGCGATCTCGCGTGCCCGGCTAAGTGCCACAGCCGTTGCCCCGATTCCTCCAAATCCTCCTAAGAATGCACCAAGAAGCAGGCAGAAGGACGGAGGCGCTAGTACGAGCGCGACTGCGAACGCTTGGAGGGCGAGCCACATCTGGATGCTTCTTGCGCCGCCCCAGCGATCGACTGCGCGCCCGGCCATGAGAGTTCCCGAAAGGGCACCGAGGCCAAAGAGCAGCAATGCGAAACCAGCGAAGCTGAACGTGTGACCTTGGCCTCGCACTGCCAGATCTGCGAGATAGAGCATGTGTGGAACCATGCCGGCGCCCGCTACTCCGTAAGCTACTATCAGAACGATCGCGCTGCTGACGTTAGCCCTCTCCGATGATTCGAGAATTTGAGCCTGCGGCCAAGCTGGCCGAGCGAACGCCCAAAGACCAACTGTGCAGACTGCAAGGACAATCCAAGTGACCGGTAGTCCCCATTCGAGGAGCGGCGGGATCGCGAGCGCCGTGACAATGATGCCGCTCCCGACGCCTGCTATGACAATCCCACCTGCGGTTCCGCGTTGGGCCGGTTCCACGATGGCCTGCACCGCTGGACCAGCAAGGGACATAAGGACACCGCCGGAAACTCCGGCGGCGCTACGCCAGACCGCCAACCAAAACACGCCGCCGTTCCAGCTGCAGGCAAAGAAGGAAAGCGCTGTCAGCAACATGCCGCAGTCGAGTGATCGCGGGACACTGATGCGCTTCGCTAAAAGTCGGCCGCCAGACACTCCGATGAGATAGCCCACCAAGTTGAGAGCGCCCAGCAGACCTGCGCCGCCTCCATCCAGCCACTGAGCTGTGACCATGGCGGGGAACAATGTCAGGTAGGCAAAGCGGGCAAAGCCTACCCCAACAAGCGTCGCTGAGGCGCCGGAGAGAGCAGGGCGAATAAACCGAACTCCAACGGTACTGGGTGGCCCGGAAGGAGAGCAATGGCTCGGGTTGGCGTGCCGCTTCAAAGGATGCCTTCTCACCGAGTGAGACGTTACGCTTCTTCTTTTCTCCCGACGGCCGCTCCTAACGGAAGCCGAGCTTCACGTTTATCCGGAATTCACTGGGCGAGTGGTCGCGTTCGGAATGCCCGCTACTTTTGATGACCTCACACCACTTAAGGTAGTGGATTGTTTGTGACGCGGACGCGGTCGTGTATCGGATCGCGTCATTCATGCAGAGGAGTGATAAGCGATGAACTTCGGCCGCGAGGTAAATGTGGCTCGTCATGGCCTCCATTGTTTTCGCATACTAAAGGAGATAGCAGAGCTGCGCGTCAAGAACACGCCTTCCCTCCAATAGCCTGGGTGGTGTCAGCGGCAGTTTGAATTAACCGACTGGTAATAACCTCAACTTTGTCACTCGAAACCTCCCCTTCTGGGCCCCAGATAGTAATGCCCAAGACAATTTTTCCAGATTCATCAAAAACTGGGGCTTGAGCGAAGTGAAACTCGTAGTTTTGGCCGGATTTTAGCTGTTCCGGATTGTAACTGACCGCGGCATCGGCGAGCAGCTTGCGAAGTTCCTTCTCAGTTACCGCGGCATCGCCGATGCTGGTCAGGAAGGCCGCGCGCTCCCACTTGAGGCTCACCTCGTGTCCGAAACCGGCAGCGCAGCCACGCGAGCGGATATTCTTAATCATCTGCACGCACGACTGACGGTCTAGACGGAATTCGCCTCCGCAATGGGAGAGCCACTCTGACTGCTCGTCCGGGGTCCCCCAAGCCGCGAAAACGCCGCCGACCGGCGGCATAAACGGCAGCCGCTGGCCGACACGCGTTGGGAAGTCTACTGTACGGGATCGGCCAAATGAACCGACAAGAATAATTTCGTCCTTCACGCGAGCGACTGCAGTCACCTCCGTGTCGAACTCGCTAGCTAACCGCTCAAGCGAGGACCGGATGCGATCAAGCAACCTCAACTTGTCGAGGATCTCTACCTCGCCACTGATCATCGACTGTGCGGTGAACGTGCCGTAGCCACCACGGTAGAAAAGAAGCGGCGTAGCTGCCGCGCCGAGGTCTAGATCCAAGACCCGGCCCAGCACGATCAGATGATCACCAGCTTCGTATTCAGTCTCCTTCACACATTCAATCTGCGCAATGGCGCCGGCGATCACCGGATTGCCAAGCTCGGACCGGCTCCAACCGATGTCAGCGAATTTATCAGGCCGCTTCGATGCAAGATCACGACAGACGTCCAACTGGTGTGCGCCGAGAACGTTCACGCAAAAACGGTCGATCTGCTGCAGCTTTTGCCAGCTGGACGATTTCTTATCCGGCATGAAGGAGATCAGCGGCGGATTGAGCGAAGCCGAGCCGAAACTTCCGACGACCATTCCAACTGGGGCACCATCCGCGCCGCAAGCTGTAATTACCGCGACGCCGGTGGGGTACTGCCCGAGGACCTCACGAAAGCGACTGGCCGAGATGGCCGAGGACGACGGTTCCATCTTGCTCCCTTTCGAGGGTTGAGAGCGGCAAGTCTGACGACGATGAGATTGCCGGCGACGAGTTACCTGACTTGGCTTTAGGATCGAGCCGAGTAAGAGGTGGCTGAATGGCTGTGATCGTGGGAAGTCGGCAGGCCAGATTGGACGAACAAGAGCCGACAGTAGTCGATGTTCGCTTCAATTTTTGCGACTTTCAGCAGCGGCGGCGCGATAGACAGCGATCCGTCCGTGAATGCCCGGCTGTGCGGCCGAACGCGCGAGACTGGCTAAATCTCTGTCGTCTGCGATTTGATCCTGCCGAATGTTGGCGAGCAGATCGCTCATCGCCGAAGAGCTGAGGTCCTCGATGCTTGTCCTTACTGTCGTAATGATGCTGTCCCAAGACTCACGTTCTTCGAGGTGGGTCAGGAGGCCCACCTCCCGTGCTTCAACTCCAGCGAGTGTCGAGTTCGCAAGTAGGATTTCGCGCGCCTTCTGCTCCCCAAGAAGGCACCCGAGCCTGCGAGTGCCGAGTGCGATGCCGAAGCGGTAGCCGGGGAAGCGGAAGCGGCAGCCGGGAGCACCGATCCGATAAGTAGACGCGGCCACCAGGTCCGCGCCTGCGCCAAAAACAGCCCCATGCGAACAAGCTATCGTCACGAAGGGAGCGCGCCAGAGCAGTTGGAGCATCTGCTCGATTCGGACGAAGCGCAGAAGCAGGTCCCCCTCTGACAGATCGTCCACGCCTGTAAAATCGAAGCCGCCGCAGAAATTCTTCCCGTTCGCATCAAGCACCACGAGGCGGGCGCCTATTTCCGCCGCCTCCTGGAGAGCCGACAGCAACACGTTGCAAAGCGTGTCATCGACCGCGTTTGCTTGATCGGGCCGATTAAGCGTCAGGCGTAAGCCGCAGGCTCCGAGATTGCTGACGACGACCGGACTGTTCATCAGTCACTCTCCTTGATCCAATCGCGCGCGACCTCCTTCGTGTGTTCCCCTAAGGTCGGTGGTGGCCGATCAATTTTGAATTCGAAATCGCTGATTGCGATGGGAAAGCCGACGGTCGTCGTGCGGACGCCATTGGGCAGCGTGAGGTTGTGGAGCAAGCCCATGGCTTCGACATGCGGATCAGCCAGGATCGAATCGAAGCTGTTGACCGGAGCGCAGGGGATACCCTGAGCATCGAGTTCCGTGAGCCAGTGTGCGCGGGGCTTGGTGATGAAGATCGGCTGCACGAGATCGAATAGCTCGGCCTGATGGCGGGCGCGCAACTCTTGAGTCTCGAACCGCGGATCCGCAGTGAATTCCTCCCTCCCCACGACGTTGCAGAACTTTCGCCAAAGCTCCTGGTTACCCGCTGCGACGACGAATGGGGCATCCTCTGCGTCGAAGCCCCGGTAAGGAGCGTTTCGCGGGTGTGCCGAGCCGAGGCGGCGTGGAACGGCACCCGTGCCGAAGTACTCGCTTGTCTGGAGTGCGGAGATCCCCAGGAGACTGCCTAGCATCGAGCAGTCAATAAAGGCGCCCTTGCCCGTCCCCGCTACCTGTCGCAGTACCGCCGAGATGCAGTATGCAGCATAGAGACCGGCGCAGAAGTCCCCGACAGGAACGCCGCACTTGACAGGCGAGCCATCGGGTTCGCCTGTCACGCTCATCAGGCCGCTGATGGCTTGGACGGTAACGTCGAAGGCTCCCTTCTTTGCATAGGGGCCAACCTGGCCATAACCGGAGATCGAGCAGTACACGATCCGGGGGTTCACCTCGGCTACGGCTTCATAGCCGAGGCCCAAACGCTTCAGGACGCCCGGCCGGAAGTTCTCGATGATGACGTCGGCCGCCCGGCAGAGCTCCTGAAGATGGGCGACTTCAGCTGGGGCCTTGAGATCGACAGTGATGCTGCGCTTATTGCGATTCAGTGAGGCGAAGTTGCCGCTGAAGCGGCCGACGTGCTCAGGCCCCTCCGGCGCCATCAGCGGCGGCCACTCACGCATACCGTCGCCGCCGTCCGGCCGCTCGACCTTCACCACGTCGGCACCGAGGTCGGCCAAGAGCATGCCGACGTAAGGACCGGCTGCAATCTGGCCGAACTCAAGGACACGTAGACCGGAAAGGGGTCCGTTGCTCGTACCGTTCATGCCCGGAGCCCTGCCTGCTTCATCAGGGGAATGACGGATTCGCCGAAATACGCAAGGTCCGGCAAATAGTCGAAGAAGTTCACCTGCACGCCGTCGCAGCCGGCCGCTTGCAGCTTCACGAAGCCTTCGACGATTTGTTCGGGCGTTCCAACGAGGTGGACGTTCCCGCCGATTACCCACTGGGCGCGGCTGTGTCCGCGCCAGGACTTGGTGTCCCCACCCACGAAGGTTTGCACGAAATTGTCGGCCGCGACGGGGTCCTCGTGTTCGAGGATGCGGCGGTAGGCCTCCTGCGCTTCCTTCTCGGTCGGGCGGCAGATCACGTGTGGGTTGATAATCGTCTTGACCTGCCGACCATAGGAGGCGGCGAGGTCCTTGATGCGGGAGTTAACCGGCGGCAGGGTCTCATAGGCCTTGGCCGGCTCGGCGCCACCGGGGCTCGTGATAAAGATCAGGTCCGAGTGTTTCGCCGCGTAGGCCAGCCCGGCGCCGGACGAGGCCGCGTTGACCAGGAAGGGGCGGCGGGCCCCTGGGCGCGGCGCCAGGAAGGCCTTCTCGGTCTTCCACCAGCGCCCATTGAAGGTCAGGTTCTCATCTTCCGCCCAGAGGCGTTCCAGGAGCGTCGTGAACTCGTCTGCCATGTCGTAGCGCAGGTCGTGCTCGATCATGTCTAGGCCGAACATGCGGTACTCGCTTGGCTTGTAGCCGGTCACGACATTCACGCCCCATCGACCGCCACTAATGTGGTCGAGAGCGGCGCCGAACTTCGCAAGGTGCAGCGGGTGCCAAGCGTAGAGGATGTGGACCGTGTTGATGAGCACGATCTTCTTCGTCATCGCCGCCAGCGCGGTGTTGACGATGATCGGGTCGAGTTCGTGCTCGCGGAAGCGCATCTCGCCACCATATCCGCCCTTGCTCATCCATTGCGCAAGGCCGAAGGCTAGATCAAAACCCAACTCCTCCGCCTTAAGAGTGCATTTCGATAGATAATCGAAAGTCCAAGAGGTCGTCCGAGGGGCACGAGATGGGCTCCATGCACCTTCCTGCATTGGCAGAAAGAGGCCGAGAACGAGTTTGTTCTTGGGAATTCTATCAAGCGGCGAGCTCGTCTCGACATGGGCGCCAGATTCTTCGCGTGCCGAGCTGTTCAGTGTGGCAGCGTCGTCCGACATGATCTGAATTCCAATCTGCGAATGGGCTCATTAGGAAATGACTGAAAGCGATAGGCTGATGACTGGATCACCTGCGGCGGATCAATTTACTTTGTTGTGCGCCGCATAATCTTCATAAAACGGATCGCGCTGGAGCGAGGTGAAGCCGAGGCAGATCAGAGCGATAATGGCCAGATAGAAGCTGACCGTCGTTGAGGTGCCACATTAACCAGCCAGGCCGCGGCGATTAGCGCGGAGCCGCTGGAGGACCTGAGACCACTGCCTAGTTACATGACGTTCTCGCATCGCAGGTGGCGTCCGTTGAGATCACCCTACCAGCATCCTAGTGCATAAAAAGCGCATTATTTTGGAGCTGTTCGTTCGGAAAAAGCGAACTCGGCGTGCAGCGCACTAGGAATTGGAATTATTTTTCGCTTAGAATCTGGGGGCGGCGGTTCCCTCGCCAGCTGAGACGATGCCCTGAAGCTGCCATGTCGGTCTCTTGCTCCGTAGATCGCCGCCAGTGCACCCTTTGGCTCTCACGCACGGGGGACTTCAGGTCCAGGCGAGGCAAAGGTGGCCGTGAACATCAAACAGCTTGAGACCTTTTTGGAGATCGCGCGCTGCGGGAGCTTCACCGGTGCAGCGGATAGATTGAACGCGACAATATCGACTGTGTCAGCTCGGATTCAGGGGCTTGAGCAGGATCTCGGGGTGTTGTTGTTCGATCGAGTAGCGCGGAAGGCGAGTCTGACGGCAAAAGGGCGTGAACTGCAGATCTACGCGGAACGTGCCGTTGCCGCGTGCTCTGAAATCCGTTTGAAGGTGGGTAGCGGAGAGGCCTTGTCGGGCTGTGTGCGTCTCGGCGTTGCAGAACTGGTGGCGGTGACCTGGTTGCCGACTTTTGTCGAGTTAATTCACCAAAATTATCCAAGGCTAACACTAGAATTGAGCGTTGCCCTGACCGCCGACCTTCAACATATGATGGCACACGGGGAGATAGACCTCGCATTGATGCCATCCACGTGTTTCGACCCTGATATCTCTGCCCGGTCGCTCGGCTACGTTCGCTTTGCCTGGATGGCAGGCCAAGCGATTTCATTGCCAGACCGAGTGATCGAGCCCTCCGACTTCCGCGACCTTCGTGTCCTCTCTTTGGGCAAGAACAGCTTTCATTATCGGACCGTCGAGGGTTGGCTTAGCGCGCGTGGCCATGAGGTTAGAGCGGTCGATCTCTGCAATAGCATGGGGGCAATCGCATCGCTGACGAAAGCTGGAATTGGGGTCAGCTTACTACCGGTCCAGTGTTACCAACCAGAGATCGCTTCGGGCGTCTTCCGAGTGCTTGCGACGCACCCGGAGGGTCCGTTGGTTGAATTTTTCTCCGTGCACGCCTCGAACTCTTCGACATCGATTCCTTCGTTGATGGCCGAAATGGCCGTGCGAGCGAGCACGTTCGAAGTGTAGATGTTTGATCCCGGCATTTGACGGTGCAGTCTCAACGCTTGCGTGGCTGTGCGCCGCGCCGAATGACGCCCGCAGACCCGCCACGAGGCTTGGGTCGCGGTGGTTCGAGCGGCGATCACCAGCCCGGATTCGTCCAGCCGCAGTTCGGCGGCGCGAGGGTCGTCCGGGACCGATGGCCGATGGGGTCGACATCGGCATTGCACTGCCCCGATCCATACGAGAAACAACGCCCGAACCATCCGCCAGCACCGAATGTGCGGATGAATCCCTTCTGAATGCTGATTATACACTAAGTTCCTGGTGAGGCGCTTTCCATCGTGAAGCCAACCTTCAAGGTGACCTGGTAGTGCTGTACCTTGCCGTCCTCGATCTGGCCGCGTGTCTCCATCACCTGGAACCACCGCAGGTTCCGCACGGTCTGGCCGGCGCGTGCGATAGCACCCTGGATCGCATCCTCAATCGACGTCGTGGATGAGCCAACCAACTCGATGACCTTGTAGGCGTTGTCTGACACAGCAGCCTCCCATCATGAGACAAGCTGCCAGGATCGACCCGAAGCTGGTACGAAGCAAGCGCTCAGCGGAGTGCCATAAGTTCGAGGACCGGCTCACGAGCCGTTGAACTTCCTGCAGTGCGGAAGGGCAGTGAACCGGTAACCTGACGATATCAGCTTGAGGAAGGCTGCCCAAACCAGCTAAATGACCGGGTTGGTCGCCAAGCCGAATGGCCGGCTTCTCGCTCATTGGCGATCGGGCATGTCGTAGCCTGGCCGTTTGCGGAATGGCTGCTTCGGGGCGTTGGACGGGGAAAAGCGGACACACCGTTATCAACCAAACCTTACCTTAGAAGCTTGTTCGGTCCTGATACTGGCCCAACGCCTCAGGTCCGAACGATACGACCTCAGCGCTTAACGGCCTGTGGCTCGTTTCAGCGAACAGCGGAGCACGAGATCGGTCCAACAGCTGCTTCCATCCGTCGTTGCCTTTAATAATTAACCGGTCTATTTCTAAATCATGAAGCCCAAATCGGTCTCAGCAGTCACGGCACGGAAGAGGGGGCGCCCGCCGCGGCTGGAGCCGGCCTACGGAATGTCGCGAGAGGCCTTGATCCGGGCCGGCGTCGCGCTGCTGTCGGAGAAGGGGTACTCAGCCACCGGCCTCGAAGAGGTCCTACGCAGCGCCGGTGTGCCGAAGGGTTCGTTCTACCACTACTTCGCGAGCAAAGATGTCTTCGGTGCCGAACTCGTCGACGCGTACGCGGACTATTTCGCGCGCAAGCTCGACCGCTGGTTACTCGACGAAAGCACGGCCCCACTTCAGCGCCTGAGGAACTTCGTCGCCGACGCGCGTGTCGGTATGGCGCGCTACAAGTTCCGCCGCGGCTGCGTCGTCGGCAATCTCGGGCAAGAGATGAGCGCCCTACCGGAGTCTTTCCGGGACCGCCTGCATGGGGTTCTGCTGGACTGGCAGACGCGGACTGAGCGCTGTCTCCGAGATGCCCAGGCCGCCGGTGAGATCGCCGCGGACGCCGATTGCACGGCGCTGGCGGCCTTCTTCTGGATCGGCTGGGAGGGCGCGGTCCTCCGCGCAAAACTTGAGCGCAACCCTGAGCCCCTCGACCTCTTCGCCAACCTGTTCCTGACCTGTCTGGCGCGCTGAGCGCCACCCGCGGAGTGCACCGGATGTTCAAGGCGATCGTGATCGAAAAGGACGAGGCCGGCTACCGCGCCGGCTTGCGCGAGATCGACGAGGCGCAGCTGCCCGACGGCGACGTCACCGTCGATGTCAGCTACTCGACACTGAACTACAAGGACGGACTCGCGATCACCGGCAAAGGGCCGGTCGTGCGCAAGTTTCCGATGGTGCCGGGCATCGACGTCGCCGGCACCGTCCGCGAGTCTCGACATCCCGATTACAAGACGGGTGATCAAGTCATCCTCAACGGCTGGGGTGTCGGCGAGACCCACTGGGGCGGGCTGGCACAGGTCGCGCGCCTAAAGGGCGACTGGCTGGTCCCGCTGCCCGAGGCGTTCACGCCGCGCCAAGCGATGTCCATCGGCACCGCCGGCTACACCGCGATGCTGTGCGTGATCGCGCTCGAACGCCACGGCGTAAGCCCGGACAAGGGCGAGGTCGTCGTCACCGGCGCGGCCGGCGGCGTCGGCAGCACCGCGGTCGCCCTCCTGTCGCGGCTCGGCTACACCGTCGTGGCGGTAAGCGGACGCTCGGAGGAGGCTGGCTACCTGCGCGGACTCGGCGCAGCTGAGGTGCTCGACCGGGCGGCGTTCTCGCAGCCGGGCAAGCCGCTCGCCCGGGAGCGCTGGGCGGGGGCTGTCGACGTGGTCGGCAGTCACACCCTCGCGAACGTCTGTGCTGCCACGAAGTACCGTGGCGTCGTCACGGCCTGCGGTCTCGCGCAGGGCATGGATCTGCCGGCGAGTGTGGCCCCGTTCATCCTGCGTGGTGTCAGCCTGATCGGCATCGACAGCGTGATGTGCCCGCGGCCTGAGCGGCTTGAAGCCTGGGGCCGGCTTGCCCGTGACTTGGACCTGGTCAAGCTCGACGCAATTACGAACGAAATCGGCCTGACGGATGTCGTAGCCACGGCAGAGCGCCTGATGGCCGGCCAGGTGCGCGGCCGCGTGGTCGTCGACGTCAACCGCTAAAGGTCTCGATCCAACCCGGCAGTTCGACTGCTGGCGCATGTAACAAGAGCACGAGGAAAATCTGAGTACAATGACTTGACGACAAGCGCGGCGCCGCCGCCGGACTGACAAAAACAATCGCAGTCCGCTCATAACAATGGAGGAACGACCATGAAGGTTGTATTCGCGCTGGCGATGCTGTTCAGCGGCACGGCTGCTGCGCACGCCGATCCTCTGCCGACCTTTCGCATCGGCGTGCTGAACGACCAGTCCGGCCTCTACGCCGACATCGCCGGCCCCGGATCGGTCGAGGCCGCACGCATGGCGGTTGAAGACTTCAAGCCGGAGGACAAGGGCTTCCGTGTCGAGGTTCTATCGGCCGACCACCAGAACAAGCCCGATATCGGTGCGGCTATCGTGCGGCGCTGGTTTGACGTCGACCATGTCGACGCCATTGTCGACGTGCCGACATCGTCGGTTGCGCTTGCCGTCTCGAACATCGCGAGCGAGAGGAATAAGGCCTTTCTCATCGCCAGCGCTGGCAGCTCGGACCTGACCGGCAAGAACTGCACCCGCACGAACGTCCACTGGACCTACGACACCTGGGCGCTCGGCAACAGCACGGCCCGCGCGGTGATCAAGCAAGGCGGAAGATCTTGGTATTTTCTCACAACGGACTATGCGTTCGGCCACGCCCTTGAGCGCGATGCCACCGAGGCCGTGACGAAGGCCGGCGGCAAGTCCCTCGGCCACGTCCTCGCGCCCTTCCAGAGCACCGACTACTCCTCCTACCTTGTCCAAGCCCAGGGCAGCGGCGCGCAGGTCGTCGCGCTCGCCAATTCTGGCGGCGACACGATCAACGCCATCAAGCAGGCCTCGGAGTTCGGCCTCACCGAGGGCGGGCAGAAGCTCGTCGCACTCCTGGCCTTCATCTCCGACATCCATTCGATCGGCCTGAAGGTCGCTCAAGGTCTGACCCTGACCGAGGCGTTCTACTGGGACCTCAACGACGGCACCCGCGCCTGGGCGAAGCGGTTCGCAGCTCGCAATGGCGGCCGCTACCCGACCATGAACCAAGCCGGCACCTACGCTTCGACGCTCCACTGGATGAAGGCCATCGCCGCCATCGACAAGGACAAGGCGCATCACGGCACCGAGGTCGTCACGCAGATGAAGGCGATGCCGACCGAGGACGCGTTATTCGGGCACGGCTCGATCCGCGCCGACGGGCGCACCATCCACGACCTCTACCTGTTCCAAGTGAAGAGCCCGGCGGAGTCGAGGGGCGCGTACGATTACTATAAGCTTCTCGACACCATCCCCGGCGAGCAGGCCTTCCGGCCCATGGCCGACGGGGGCTGCCCCCTCGTGGCCAACACAGCCGCGAAGTGAGGTGGCCTGGCCATGGCGCTCCCTGACGCGGTCGAGGGCGCTGACGCCGCCGCCAAGCGGACGGCGATGGCGCTGCTGCTTCTCAGCGAGGTTGCGGCAATGGCGACGTGGTTCGCCACCACCGCCTCGATCGGCGCGATCCGCACGCACTGGACGTTGAGCCCCTTCCAGGAGGCTCTGCTCACCAACAGCGTCCAGGCCGGGTTCGTCGCCGGTACCCTAGTCAGCGCGCTGTTGGGGCTAGCGGACCGGTTCGACCTGCGCCGGCTGTTCTGCGGGTGCGCCGTGGTAGCGGGCCTCGCCAACTTGGCGATGCTGGCCTTCGAGCCTACTTCGCCGGTGGTGCCGCTGCTACGCTTCGTGACCGGGGCCTGCATGGCCGGCGTCTACCCGGTCGGCATGAAGATCGCCGCGACCTGGGCGGTGGGCGACCTGGGGCTGCTGATCGGCCTGCTGGTGGCCGCGCTCACCCTCGGCTCGGCGCTCCCGCATCTCGTGGCGGCATTCGGCCAGCTCGACTGGCACCTGCCGGTGCTCGGCGCGGCGCTGGGGGCGCTCCTGTCTGCTGCCCTGATCCGCTTCGTGCGCCTCGGGCCGCTCCGGTCGGAGGCGCCACCGCTGCGTCTGGAGAACGCGCTGGAAGCCTGGCGCAACCGCGGGGTGCGGCTCGCCAACCTCGGCTACCTCGGCCACATGTGGGAACTCTACGCGATGTGGGCCTGGATCGGTGCCTTCATGGCTGCGAGCTTCCGGGAACGCTACGGCAATGCGCCCCCGTTCCCCCCAGAACTCGCCGCCTTCGCTGTGGTCGCCGCCGGAGCTTTTGGTGCCATGCTAGGCGGCTGGGCGGCGGACCGGTTCGGACGCACCCTGGTCACCGGAGCCTCGATGCTCGCCAGCGGCTGCTGCGCCATCGCGGTCGGCTTCCTGTTCGGCGGCCCCGCCTGGGCGGTGCTGTCGGTAGGCGTGCTCTGGGGCGTAGCCGTGATCGCAGACTCGGCGCAGTTCTCCGCTGCGGTGAGCGAACTCAGCGATCGCCGGCTGATCGGCACGATGCTGACCGTCCAAACCTGTGTCGGTTTCCTGCTGACGCTCGTCAGCATCCAGCTCATCGCCTTCGCGGGGACCTATTTCGGCTGGCGCTTCGCCTTCGCGCTGCTTGCTATCGGGCCATTCCTGGGGCTCGCCTCGATGCTGCGGCTGCGGCGCCTGCCCGAGGCCAAGCGACTGGCGGGAGGACGCAAGTGACAGCGAGGAGAAAGCCGCCTGTGACCTTCACGACGATCACCTACGAGACGCTCGCGCCCGTGGCCCGCATCACGCTGAACCGACCGGAGCGCACCAACGCGATCAGCGCGACCATGCTCGACGAACTCGCGCAGGCGATGGACGCGGCCGAGGCCGACGCGGCGGTGCGCGCCGTGATCGTGCGCGGGGCCGGTACGGCCTTCTCCTCGGGCTTCGACCTCAAGGATCAGATGGCACTCCGGCCCGAAGGCGTGAGCCAGTGGCGCCCTATCCTGCGCAAGGACTTCGACGTGCCGATGCGTTTCTGGCACTGCCCGAAGCCGACCATCGCGGCGGTGCGCGGCCCGTGCCTTGCGGGCGCCTGCGAGCTGGCACTGGCCTGCGACCTGACCGTGGCGGCCGAGGACGCCTTCTTCGGCGAGCCGGAACTCAAGTTCGGGGCCGGCATCGTGGTGATGATCCTGCCCTGGATCGTCGGGCCGAAGGCCGCCAAGGAGATCATCCTCACGGGCGAGGACCGCATCCCGGCGCGGCGCGCCTACGAGATCGGGATGGTCAACCGGGTGGTGCCCGCCGCCGATCTCGACGACAGCGCCCTACACCTCGCCCGGCACATCGCCGCGATCGACCCGAACCTCGTTAAGGAGACGAAGCGGGCGATCAACCGCTCCATCGAGGCGCGCGGCATGCTGGAAGCCTTGGAGACGGCCCTCGACATCGACCTGCTGATCGAGGGCGAAGGGTCGCCGGACAAACGGGCCTTCATGGACATCGCCCGATCTCAAGGCCTCAAGGCGGCGCTGGCGTGGCGGGACAGCCGCTTCCCGGGAGCCAGGTCATGACCGGGGCGCTCGCGACGATCATGCGCGAGGGGCTCGCCCAGTCGGGCAGCCGAGTGGACGAGGCCTTCGGTCTCGGGATGTCGGGGCACGAGCTCGACGCGCACGCGGACCTCGTGGCGGGATTGCTGCGCGAGGCAGGCGTGCGTCCGCATGAGCCCGTGCACGTGAGCATCGGCAACCGGGCCCTGGATCTCGGGACGCTGCTCGGCGTCTGGCGGGTAGGGGCTGTCGCAGTGCCCGTGCATCGGACCGCCGCGCCGCTCACCCGCGCGGCGGTCGAGCGGGCGACGCGCGCCCGCTTCTTGGTCGATGGGCTCACCCTAGATACGATCGTGGACAAGGCGCCGCCTGAGCGGCCACTTCTGGATGGGGCTGCGCTCGTGGTCTTCACCTCGGGCAGCACCGGAGCACCGAAGGGCGTGGTGCTCGGGCACGATGCCCTGGCGCGCAAGCTCGCGGTCCTCGATCGGTTGCTGGACTTCCGTCCGGACGATGTGGTCGTGGTCCCGCTCCAGTTGACGTTCATCTTCGGCATCTGGGCGAGCCTCCTTGCGATCCGCTCTGGGGCGACCCTCGTCCTCATCCCGAAATTCACCCACGCGACGCTGTCGGGCCTGCTCGCGGCAGACGCGACCGTGCTCGCCGCGGTGCCGACAATGCTGCGGGCCTTGCTTGCCGATGGTGCTCCGCCGGGTCCTAAGCTCCGCGCGGTGCTGACCGGGGGCGAGGCGCTCAGCCCGTCCCTTGCCCAAGCGGCCTGCGGCAGCTGGCCGGACGCCGAGCTAATCGACCTCTACGGCTCGACCGAGACCGGCTCCTGCGACTTCTGCCACTGGCCGCGGGATGCCGCGGTGGCCGGGTCCATCGGTGTCCCGACAGAGGGCGTGTCGTTCCGCATAGTTCGAGACGACGGCACGCTGGCCCCTCCCGGCGAGGTGGGCGAGCTGCAGATCTGCACCGTGTGCGGCATGCTGGGCTACCTCGACAATGCCGAGCTGACCCAAGCCTCATTCGAGGCGAGTCACTTCAGAACGGGAGATCTCGCACGTCTGCGCCCGGACGGTCAGGTTGAGCTCGTCGGACGCTCGAAGGAGATCATCTCGCGTGGCGGCAACAAGATCTCGCCGCTGGAAATCGAGAACGCCCTCTGCGCGCATCCGGACGTCGCTGCAACCTTGTGCGCCGGCGTACCCGACGAACGTCTCGGCGAGGCGATCCACGCCGTAGTTGTGCTGAAGCCCGGGCTCGCGTTGACGGTGGACGAGCTCAGGCGCTGGGCGTCAGCCAACCTCGAACGCTACAAGGTGCCGGACGTGATCGTCTTCAGCGACGTGCTGCCATGTGGCGCGACCGGTAAGGCGAGCCGTGCGATGGTCAGTACGATCACACTGGTGTCCACCGACACTTCGACAGCGAGCATGCATCGCGCGCTGCCGGGGCTTTGAGCATCAGGTACTTAATCCCGTTTAGATCTGAACTCAAAACGGAGGAAACGATGCCGGTCCAGCATGCTCCCTCGCCCCCGGCTGAAGACGAAGCCTGCCCCTGTCGCGACGGCATGTTCGCCACCCGCGGCGCCGACCTGACCTGACCGGCTGGCTTTGGACCGGGCTGATTGAGAGGATCAGCCTGGACCAGAGGAGTTGGGGATGAAGCGAGGACAGAGGCCGAGCGCGGAACAGGTCGTGCTGATG
>NZ_BPQS01000055.1 GCF_022179385.1 Methylobacterium longum
GCCAAGTCCCTGGCCGAGACCGTCACCGGACGGCGCTGAGCGCGCCCCCACGGCGCCGGCCGCGCCGGCGCTGCCCCGGCCGCGCCGCGACCCTGGCGGCGGCACCGGGCGAACCGGTGCCGCCTTCTCCCCAAACGGCGCCGGTTCGACGGTGGGCCGCGCGGGGTCCGCCGAGATGGGGAAGACTCGATGCTGCGCAAGATCTCGAGGGCGTCGATCGTGCCGGAGATCGTCGCCCTGGGCGGTCGCGCGCGCCGGCTCGCGCAGCCGCACTGAGCCAGACCTCCGCGAACCCCGCCGGAGACCACCGCGATGAAGCAGCTATCCGGTCTGTTCCTGCGCCGGGAATTCGTCTTCCTGGCGCTTGCCATCCTGCTGTGTGCGGGGGCCGCCGTGGCTTACTGGGCCTCGCGCGCCACCGTGCTCACGGTCGCGGTCGCTCCACGGGACGGCACCGAACCCGCCCTGATCCAGACCTACGCGGATGCTCTGGCCAAGCGGCACAAGGAGATCCGCCTGCGGATCCTGCCTTTCGACGATGTCCGAGACAGCGCCGAGGCGCTGCGCGAGGGCCGCGCCGACCTCGCGGTGGTGCGGCCCGACGTCGATCTCCCTGATAACGGGCTCACCCTCGCGATTCTGCGCGATCAGGCCATGATCATCGCCGCGCCGGAGGCGTC
Organism: Methylobacterium longum; assembly: GCF_022179385.1. GTDB lineage: Bacteria > Pseudomonadota > Alphaproteobacteria > Rhizobiales > Beijerinckiaceae > Methylobacterium > Methylobacterium longum. Next base: position 681 of record NZ_BPQS01000055.1, read on the forward strand.
GGGGATCGACCGGTTCCCGGATCTCGACCGGAAGCGCCTGGCGACACTGGCGCACCGGGATGCCGACGAGGCGCTGATCCGAGCCCTGCTCGAGCATTACGGACTGACGCTGATCACCACCGATCCCGAGGCCCCGATCCCGCCCCGCCACGTCGCCCTCGTGGAAACGGCGGAGGCCGATCTGGCCGCCGCCTTCGCCCGCAAGCGCGTCGACGCCGTGATCTCGGTCATCGCCCCGACCGCGCCAGCCGCACAGCGCATCATCGGCATCGTCCAGGATGCGAGCCGCAGCCGGAAGGTCTCGTTCGTGGACATGGAGAATGCCGACGCCTTCGTGGCGCGCATGCCACGGCTCCAAGTGGTGACCATGCCGGCCGAGACCTTCGGCGGCAGTCCGAAGATCCCGGCCGCCGATGTCCACACGGTCGGTGCATCTTACCGGCTGATGGCGCGCGCGAATCTCGCCCGGTCGGTGGCGGCGGACGTGACCCAGCACCTGTTCGAACTGCGCAGCGGCATGGCGAACGTCACTGCGTCCGCCGATTATGTCCAGGCCCCGGCCTACGACAGCACCGTCGGCGCGACGAGTGCCCGGCTGCCGATCCATCCAGGCGCCGTCGATTACTTCGAGCGCGAGCAGCAGAGCTTCATTGAGCGCTACGAGACCTGGATCTACCTGCTCGCCTTCCTGGGCGGCGGTATCGGTTCGGCCCTCGCGTGGGTCGCACAGCGCTTGTCCCGCCTGCGCCGCGAGCGTGTCGAGGAGGCGACCGATCGGCTGCTCGCGATCCGGCATGAGGCGCAGGGCACGCAGGATCGGAACCGACTGCACGCCCTCGCGCGGGAAATCGACGATCTGGCCGGCGACATCGCCAAGCATGCCCTGGAGCGCCCGACCGAGGCCAGGACCATGTCGGCCGCGTCCATCGCCATCGATGCGGCCCGCTCGACGGTCAAGCGCGCCATCGCGGCTGGCCATTACGCCGGCGAGACGGCGCCGTCCGTCATCGACGCGGTGGCCGCGAAGATCTCCGCCGCTGCGGCGGAGTGAAAGCAATGCGGCGGGTCGACCGCCGTATCAGCCGGGCCACCGCGCCCGAACAGAGAAGGGACGACACGATGAGCAAGGGATATCCGTCGATGACCGCGCTGCTGGGGCTGCTGGCCGTGGCCGGCTACCAGAATCGCGACAAGATCTCCGAATGGCTTGGTGGCCACGGCAAGGACACCGCCCACGCGCCGGTGCCGCAGGTCCCGGCCGGCGCGCCGGCCTCCGGCGGAACGATCCCGGCGAACCTCGAGCGCCTCCTCGGCGGTGCCGGCAGCGCCGGCGTCGGTGGGCTCATCGCGGGCGGCCTGGGTGAACTGATCGAGCACTTCACGAAGGGCGGTCACGCCGACACGGCGCAGTCCTGGATCAATCACGGGCCGAACCGCGATATTCCGGCCGCCGACCTCGAGCGCGCCATCGGGCCCGAGACCCTCGCATCGCTGGAGCAGCGCACGGGCCTGACCCGTACCGAACTCCTGGCGCGCCTGTCGCGGGATCTGCCGTCGGCCATCGACCGCTACTCCCCGGACGGACGCCTGCCGGCCCTCGGCTGAACCACGATCCCGTCGACCGTCGGGGCGGCGCCTTCGGCGGCGTCGCCACGACGTCGCGCGGCTGGCGCACCTACTCGACCAGCTCGTCGGCCTTCGCCAGCAGGGAGGGGGAGATCGTCAGCTTCAGGGCGGCGGCCGTCCTCAGGTTGATCACGGTGAAAAAGCGGTCGCTGGCCTGGACCGGCAGGTCGCTGGCCGACGCGCCCCGCAGGATCCGGTCGATGTAGAAGGTTGCCCGCTGCACGTCCTGAACGACGCTGGTCGTATAGGCAGCGAGCCCACCGAGCCTCACCTGCGTCGCATACGCATAGACCGCCGGCAGATTGCAGGACGCCGCCGACGCGATGATCTGCGGGCTGAAAACGCCGGTCACCGCGTCGGGCAGCACGATCAGCCCGCCGTGGGGCTCCTTGGCGAAACCGGTGATCGCCTGCTCGATCTCGGGGGCATCATGCACGCCGGCGATCCGGGCCTCTATGCCGAGTTCGGGGGCGATCCGGGCGAGTTCGGTCGCGTATCCCTTCAGTCGCGCGGGGTAATCGGGATTGACGAGCGCGAGGGCGCGCCTGACGTCGGGGCTGAGTTCCTTCAGGAGCTGCAGCCACTTTCCGATCAGCGTGAAGTCGAAATTGGTGACGCCCGTCAGATTGCCGCCCGGGCGCGACAGGCTGCTGACGAAACCGCCGCCCACCGGATCCTGAAGCATCATGAACACCACCGGCGTGGTCGTCGTCGCCTTCTGAAGCGCGGTGGCGCCGACGACGCCCTGCGCCAGGACGACGTCCGGTCTGCCGGCGAGGATCTCGTGGGCGTCCCGGCTCATCTTGTCGGCATCGCCGTCGCCGTAGCGCAGATCGACGGCGAGGTTCTGCCCCCAGGTCCAGCCGAGCCGGCGCAGGCTTTCCTGCAGCGTCGCCACGATGACAGACGTGTCGGGATGGGCCTCGCCGTAGACGAGCAGGATGCCGAGCCGGCGCGGTTCACCCGGCTCGGCCCCGACGGCAGCCGGCCACGCCGCCGCGCCCCCCAGGCCCGCGATGACGTCGCGCCGCCTCATAGGTTGGCCTCCCGCCTTCGGTGATCCGGTCCGGCCGCTCGGTCCTGCCACTCCGGAGCAGCCTGTTGCCGACGTCGCGGCCGGCAGGTCGATGTCGGGCGTCGATCCTTCACTGGACTTCCACCCGCGTCCCGCTCGAACCGTTGAGGAGGCGTCGCAGGTGGAAGGCCGCGACCCCGTCGTCCGGACGCAGGCCGACGAGGCCCGCGAAGGCCGGGAGGGCACCGGCCTCGCCGGCCTCCAGCCTGTCGAAGGCCGCGCGATAACGGCTCAGTGAATCGTCGTCGTAGGCGGCCCCGGTCAGCGGCTCGAAGGCGCGCAGCGCCTCTTGCTTGCCGCGCAGGAGGAGGTCGCCCAGCGGCCGGCCCCGGAATTGCCCGGCCCGGATGACCACCGCTTCGCTGACGCATATCCGGGTCCCGAACGCCTTGTTGGCGTTTTCCAGGCGGGCCGCCGTGTTGATGGTGTCGCCGTAGGCCGTGTAGTCGAAGTAGCGGCCGCCACCGAAATTGCCCACGATCGCGGGGCCGGCATGCACGCCGATCCGCGTGACGCCGATCTCGATCCCGCGCTCGCGCCAGCGCGCGCGAAAGCCCTCCGCGGCCTGGTCCAGGGCCAGCGCGCAGGTCACCGCCCGGGCGGCGTGGTCCGGTTGATCCCCCGGAGCCCCGAACAGCACGTGCAGCGCGTCGCCGACGATCTTGGCGACCGTCCCTTCGTGGGCGAAGACCACATCGGTCATCTCGGCGAAGTAGCCGTTGAGGATCTCGGCGAGGAGCGCCGGGTCGAGGCTCTCCACCAGGCTGGTGAAGCCGGCGATGTCGGTGAACAGGGACGCCACGTCGCGCCGGTGGCCGCCGAGTTCGAGACCCGAGGCATCGCCGGCCAGCTGCTCGGCGAGGTTCGGCGAGAAATAGCGCGCCAGGGACGCGTGCGCACGCTCGGCCAGCGATTGCCGCCGTCGCCCGTCGCGCAACGCCTCCACGTGCCGCAGCGTCCGCTCGATCGTCGTCTCCAGGTCAGCGAAATCGATCGGCTTGGTCAGGAAGTCGAAGGCGCCGCGGTTCATCGCCGTGCGGATGTTCGCCATGTCGCCGTAGGCGGAGACGATGATGGTCGACGGCCTGTCGGCGAGTTCCTGCAGTTTGGCGAGCAGCGTCAGGCCGTCCATCCGCGGCATGTTGATGTCCGATACCACGAGGTCGATGTCGGGGTTCTCGGACAGACACTCCAGCGCCTCCTGCCCGTCATGCGCGAACACGAACGAGACGAGGTTCTGGCGGATCTGGCGGCGGAATTTCTGGGTGATCAGCGCTTCGAGATCGGGCTCGTCGTCGACCACGAGGATTTTGGCGCTCGGGAGACCGGTAATCATGCGGTCCCCGCGATCTCGGCCAAGCGGTGCTCAATTTCGGCCTTGAGCTGCGCGAAGTCGATCGGCTTCGTGATCAGGCCGACCGCGCCTGCCGCCCGCACCCGCTCCCGGGTTTCGGCATCGCCGTAGGCCGTGATCATGATCACCGGCACGTCGGGTCGCGCCGTGCGCACCAGAGGCAGCAGTTCCAGCCCGGTCATGCCCGGCATGTTGATGTCCGAGAACATCAGGATCAGGCTCGCGCCGGTGGAGGCGCTGATGCAGGTCAGGGCCTCCGGCGCCGAATGCGCGAAGGCCATCTCGAAGCGACCGGCGCGCAGCTCGCGGCGGAACTGCTGTCGGAAGAGGTCGGTGACGTCGGGTTCATCGTCGACGACGAGGATGAGGACGGTCATAGCGGGCTCCCGGACTCGGTCAGCGGTGCTCTCATGGGCTCGGCCGTGGGCGCGCCCCGACGCGGCAGCGTGATCGTGAACTCAGTGAACTGATCCGGCTCCGAGACGACGTCGATCGTCCCGCCGTGCTGCTTCACGAGGATGTCGTGGCTGAGCGACAGTCCGAGGCCCGTGCCTTCACCGGCCGGCTTGGTGGTGTAGAACGGATCGAACATCCTGGCCCTGACGCTCTCAGGGATGCCGGTGCCGTTGTCGCGGACGCGGATCTCGACGTTGTCGCCGCGGTCGCGCGTCGCGACCGACAGGGTCGGTGCGTAGCCTGGCTCGCCGACCTGTGTTCGCTTCTCGGTGGCATAGAACCCGTTCGACAACAGGTTCAGGAGCACGCGCGTCATCTCCTGCGGGTAGAGGTCGGCGAGCCCGGCAGCGGGATCGAAGTCGCGGGCGATGGTCACGTTGAAGCCGGCCTTGGCCGCGCGGGCGCCGTGATAGGCGAGGTTGAGGCTCTCCTCGACGAGGGCATTGATATCGACGGGGCGATGCTCGCCCGAACCGGTCCGGGAATGCAGCAGCATGTTCTTCACGATCGAGTCGGCGCGCTGCCCGTGCTGGACGACCTTGTCGAGATTGCCCTTCAGGAGTTCGGTGAGTTCATCGACCTCCTCGCGCGTTTCGGGAGCGAGTGCGGCGGGCTTGAGCACGTCCCGCAGCTCATCCACCAGCTCCTTCGAGAGCGCGGCGAAGTTGTTCACGAAGTTCAGGGGATTCTTGATCTCATGGGCGATGCCGGCGGTGAGCTGGCCGAGTGAGGCCAGCTTCTCGGACTGCACGAGGCGATTCTGCGCCTTCTGGAGGTCGTCGAGCGATCGGTTCAGGTCGCGGGTCCGTTCCTCGACCTTCGCCTCGAGCGTCTCGTACGATTCCTGCACCCGGCTGGCCATGAAGTTGAAGCGCTGGGCGAGCGTCTCGATCTCGTCCCCCGTCCGGATCTCGATGCGTTTGGACAGGTCGCCCGAGCCGAGCCGCTCGGCACCGTCCTGCAACTGGCGGATCGGCACCACCAGGCGGCGGGCCAGGAACGTGCCGGCCACCGCCGCCATGAGGACGCCCAGGCCCATCAGCGACACCGTTTGGATGATGGAGTCGATCAGCGGCTCCATCGCCTCGCGCAGCGACAACTGAACGAACACGATCCAATCGACGCGCGGAATGGTGGCGTGCGCGGCCAGAATGAGCCCGCCATCGAGTCCGCGGGTGATTCCGTAATCCTGATCCCGCGCGGTCCCGGGCAACGCCGCGGCCACCTCGGGCAGGCCCGACAGGTCCGTGTCGCGCAGGACGAGGCTGAGGTCGGGATGCGCGATCAGCCGGCCGGTCCCGGTGGTCACGAAGGCGTAGCCGTTCAAGCCGTTCCGGATCGCGCTGACGACGTCCCAGATCAGCTTCAGGTTGACCTCCGCGACGGTCACGCCCGGATCCCGCCCCGCATGCGCCACCGCGATCGTCATGTACGGCTCGGAGCCGCGCCGGAAGTAGACCGGGCCGAACCACGTCTTGTCCTTGAGCGCCTGGGTAAAGCGCGGCGCCGTCGAGAAATCCTTTCCGCTCGCGACCACGTCGGGCTCCAGCCGAGACACCCGCAGCTGTTCCTTGCCGTTCGGATCGAGATAGGCGACCTCGGTGATCGCGGGCGCCTGCCGCAGGAGCCGGATGAAGTCGTAGCGCTGCTGCTCCGGGGAGACGCGGCGCCATTCGGCCCGCGTCGTCCAGCCGATCTGGCCCTCGATCTCGGACAGGAACGCCTCGACCCGCTCGGCGGCGGCCCTGGCCTTCTCACGCTGCACCTCGATCGCATTCCGCCGCGCCTCCTCGAAGTTCAGGGTGAGGTCGACAACGCCGTTGATGAGCAGGACCAGCGAGACCAGGCCGACGAAGGCCACCGCGAATTTCCCCGCCAGCCGCAGGCGGAGCCACGGCGGCGTTCTCCTCGGATCGGCCGGCGCGGCCAAGCTCTGGATTGTCGTCATTCGACGATCTCGTCCGCTTGGGCGAGGAGCGCCGACGAGACCGTGATGCCCAGGGTCCGCGCGGTCTTGAGGTTCACGATGAAATCGTACTTCGTGGGTGCCTGCACGGGCAGCGTCGCGGGATTGTCTCCGCGGACGATCCGGGCGACGTAGGCGCCCGCGCGGTGCACCGCCTCGGTCGGATCCGGGCCGTACGACATGAGCCCGCCGCGATGGGCGAAACGGCGGATCGCGAAGACGGCCGGTATTCGGTAACGGGCGGTGAGCGCCACGATGTGGTCCCCGTTGGCCTCGCTGAAGGTGCCGGGCGCCACGATGAGACCGGCGTCGCCCTCTTGGCCGAGTTCCGCGATCAAGGGTTCGACGGCGGCCGCCTCGTCGACCGTCGCGATCGATGCGCGAACACCCAGGTCCGCTGCGGTGCTGCTGAACGAGGCCGAGTAGAAGTTGGCGCCCGCCGCCCCGCTGCTCGGGTTCGACAAAAGTTTGACATGCCGGATCGTCGGTACGGCCTCCTTGAGCGCCGCCAGCCACTTCCCGCCCAGGGGCGGCTCGTACAGGGTGAATCCGGTGATGTTGCCACCCGGGCGCTGGCGGCTCACGACGTAGCCGAAGCCGACCGGGTCCGAGGCTCCCACGAACACGATCGGGATCTCGCGCGTCAATGCGGAGACGGCGGTCAGCTGGGCGCTGAGATACGTCAGGATCGCCTGCGGCTTCGTGGCGACGAGATCGCTCGCGAGCGCCCGCGTCCGGTTGCGGTCGGCCCCGCCCCAACGATCGTCGATCTGGATGTCGGGCTGGCCCTGCTCGCGCATCGACACGCGGAACGCGCTCGACAGCGTCAGACCTTCGGCGTCGCCGGGCGGGAAGGGCCAGAGTGCCGCCACACGGCCCTGCGCCAGGGCCTGCGCCGCCACCGGCCAGCCGGTCAGCGCCAAGGGGAGCCCAGCGATTACGGTCCGACGCCTCATCCGATCACCGAGCCCGTCCCACTGTCGTCGGCCCTGGTCGCGGACCGGGCGCGGACACTCGACTCGACGCGGCGAGTTCGGACGTAAGTCTAGCGCAAGCTCGCCGGAGCGACCACGGCAAGTCGGGATCGCGGTTATCGGCCCGACGGCCCGCATCCGTGGACGGTCGGCGGCATTACCGGTGCCTGGGCCCCGACACTCGATACCCCTCGCGCGGGGCGTAGTCCCGGCCCGATGCGTGCGCCCCAGGCCGTGCGTCGGTTGCGGCCTGCGCGCTTCTTGGCGAAGCTGGCGTCAGCCAGCTCATGGGAAGGGGCCATCATGTCTGCCGAACCGGTCAGGGGACCTGCGACGTACTTCCCGTCGATCGAGAAGAAGTACGGGCGTCCCATCGAAGAATGGCAGCACCTCGTGCAGGAGCGGCTCCCCGCGAAGCACACGGATCTGGTCTCCATGTTGAAGGACGAGCATGGGATGGGTCACGGTCACGCCAACGCGATCGTGGCTCATGTCCTGTCGGTGCGGAAGAAGTAGACGCGGCGGTCGGCCCGCGCGGCGGTAGCCGCTCCCATTCCCCCGGAACGCGCACGTGAGGGCCCGGCATCCGATCAAGGCTGCCAAACTGACCGGTCGGGCACAGGCGGGGCACGAAACGCCGCCGTCATTCAGCGGTCGGCCACCGGTAATCACGGAACTGATCGCGCAGCGCCGTCTTCTGGATCTTTCCCGTCGCCGTGTGGGGGATCTCCCGCACGAAGACGACATCGTCGGGCAGCCACCACTTGGCGACGCGCGGGCGCAGGAACGCGAGCAGACCGGCCTTGTCCGGGTTCCGATCCGCCTTCGCCACGATGATGAGCAGTGGGCGCTCGTCCCATTTCGCGTGGGCGACGCCGATGACCGCCGCCTCCGCCACGTCGGGATGCCCGACCGCGAGGTTCTCCAGCTCGATGGAGGAGATCCACTCGCCGCCGGATTTGATCACGTCCTTCGCCCGGTCGGTGACCGTCATGTAGCCGTGCGGATCGATGGTGGCGATGTCGCCGGTATCGAAGAAGCCGCGGTCGTCGAGGATCGGGGTGTCGTCCTGGAAATAGGCGCTCGCCACCGCGGGGCCCGCCACCTTCAGACGGCCGAACGTGCTGCCGTCCCAGGGCTGATCGCGCCCGGCGTCGTCGGTGAGGCGAAATTCCACGCCGAACGGCGGATAGCCCTGCGTCGCCTTGCGGTCGAGGCGACCTGCGCCGTCGAGATCCGCGACCTCGGGCTTGAGGACGCAGAACGAGCCGATCGGGCTCATCTCGGTCATGCCCCAGGCATGGATCACGGCGACGTCGTAATCGCGCTCGAAGCGCTCGATCATGGCCGGGGGGCAGGACGAACCACCGATGAGGACGCGCCGCAGGTGGGTGAGCTTCGCGCCCGTGGCGTCGAGGTGCTGGAGCAGGCCGAGCCAGACCGTCGGCACGGCCGCCGTCACGGTGACGGCCGTCTCCTCCAGCAAGGCGTGCAGCGAAGCACCGTCGAGGCGTGGGCCCGGCAGCACCAGGGACGCGCCGGCCATCGGGGCCAGGAACGCCAGCGACCAGCTGTTGGCATGGAACAGCGGCACCACCGGCATCGCCACGTCGCGGCTCTTCAGCCCGAGGTAGTCGGCCCCGTTGTTGACCAGGGCGTGAAGCACGTTCGAGCGGTGCGAGTACAGGACACCCTTCGGGTTCCCGGTCGTCCCGGAGGTGTAGCACAGGCCGGCTGCCGCCCTCTCGTCGAGCGCCGCCCAGGCGAAGTCCGCGTCGGCTTCCGCGAGCCAGTCCTCGTAGGCGACGGCGTTGCGCAGGCTCGTCTCCGGCAGATGGGCGGCGTCCGTGAGGAGCACGAAGCGCTCGATCGACGGCAGCGACGCGGCCATCCGCTCGACCAGCGGCAGGAAGGTCAGATCGAGCAGGAGGATCCGGTCGTCGGCGTGGTTGATGATGTAGGCGATCTGCTGTTCGCTCAGACGGGGATTGACCGTGTGGTAGATCGCGCCGACGCCGGTGATCCCGTACCACGCCTCCATGTGCCGCCACGTGTTCCAGGCCAGCGTCGCCACCCGGTCGCCGACCCCGATACCGTCGCGCTCGAGCCGTTTGGCGAGACGTCGCGCCCGCTCGTGGATCTCCGCATAGGTCGTGCGGTGCATGGGCCCCTCGACCGAGCGGGAGATCACGGCCCGGTTCGGATGCTGCACGCGGGCGTAGTCGATGATGCGGTGGATGAGCAGGGGCCAGTCCTGCATCAGACCGTTCATGGCGTCGTCCTCCATCCGATCCCGCGGGCGCCCGGTCTTCAGGCCGGGTCGCGACCGGGCGCTGAAGCCCGTCGCCGTCGAGCTTAGGCGAAATCCAGGCGGCGAGGAGGGGCAAATCGTCCGCCGCCGCGACGACGGCCCACCGCAGGATCGAGGCGGGCGTTCGCGTCCGATGCCGAGCGCCGCCCGGTCACGGCCCCGACGTCCCGCCGGTACCGGACGTGATGCGGCCGCCGCGGGACCGGCGGGATCCGGCGCGGCTCCGAAGCCGGCGGGTCAGCGGGTTCCTTCGAGTAGCGCCTGCGCGGCGCGGACCAGGATGCCGTCCGGACGGCGAAACCCGTCGAGGATCGAGAAGTGGTCGGCGCCGGGCACAGGCAGGAGGACGCCCGGTGCATGGGCCGCGCTGCGCAGGGCGTGCAGATTGCGTGCGTCGTGGACGAGGGCCGCGAGTTCACGGCTCCCGTAAGCCAACGTCATGGGCTTCGGCGTCACGGGCAGCCGCAAGGGGGAGAGCGTGGCGATCTCGTCATCCGTGAGGCCGAGTTTCTCGTTCAGGTAGGTCTCGCGGATGGGCGCGAGGTCGTAGACGCCGGAGATCGCCAGCGACGCCGCGACTGCCCGGTGCCCGAGGTGGAGGGCTGCCAGCTGCGCCCCCGCCGACCAGCCGGCCAGAACGCGGGGGCCGCCGATCCCGTTTGCCGGACCGTGTTCGGCAAGCCAGTGGAGGGCGGTGTCGATCTCGGCGGCGATGTCCGCGAGACTGGCCTCCGGGGCCAAGGTGTAACCCGGCATCGCCACCGACCAGCCGGCCGCGTTCGGTCCTTCGGCGAGACAGGCGAAATCGGCTTTGGCGTTGCGCTGCCAGTAGCCGCCATGGACGAAGACGAGGCAGGGGGCCTGGGGGTCGGCTGCCGGATAGAGGTCGAAGGCCGTGCGGGATCCGGCCGCGAAGGGGATATCGAGGCCGACCGGATGCGCCGCCCGGTACGCGGCGGAGGCGGCGTTGCGGGCCGCGACCTGGGTCGCGCTGTCGGGCACGCCGGCCGTGTTGTCGTAGCAGGCCCCGCGCGACCCCAAGTCCAGGGTGTCCCAGCGCCGGCGTGGATCGATCGGCGTCGGGTCGTCGAGGACGAAGGCTGGCATAGGAAGGCCCCCACGCCGCAATCATCCGCGGCACAATCGGCGAGGCAGCCTCGCGGCCCGTCCTCGCTGAGGGTCGGGTATGCCAGCTGAAACGGCGTCTGTGGAGGCCCGCCAGGCCGTTCGGTTGTGGGGCTTGGCTCGAAGCGGCCACAGCCTAGCGTGTCGGATGCGGACGCGTCGGCCTATCCGACCGTCGGCGACGCATTGGTCGAATCTCGGCCGAACTGAGGGCGTGTGCCCATTGCCGGCACACTTGGCGACAATCCGGTCGCGATCAGCGCCGTCGCGGGGCCCGGACGTCCCTTCGCCGAGGCTCTTCCTCCGCCGCCCTGACGAGCGATGGCATAGGCCGGCCACGGATGCTGTGACGTCGGGATCTATCAGGTGGCGGGGCTGGATTAACACGAGGGCCGGCCGCCAACACTCCTCGGTGAGCGCAGTATCTGAAGCCAGAAGTACCATGCCCCTGTGGAGCATTCCGGTGATACGGCTTGTTAAATACTGAGCTGACGCCTGACCGCAGTGAAATCCCCTCATCCACGCGGCGGAATCGGCACGTCGAGCGCCTGCCGGCGTCGCCCGTGCGCTACTCGTTTCCCGATACGATCTCCGCCAGCACCTGCTTGTCCAAGCGGCGACGAGTCACGAGCCAGTGCAATGGGGCGTTCTTGCGCTCCACGTCCTTCATCGTCCGTGGATGATCGACCTGCAGGTCGCCGAACGCCTCGTGCCCCGTGCCGGCTGCACCGCGATCTGCCGCAGCCTCAACACGGCCTGCTCCCCGCTCGTTCGACGACCTCGCTTCATGCCGCATTCCTTCGGTCCTGGCTGATTCCCTCGATCAGCACGGCCCGAAGCAGCCGGTCAGGTCACGCCGAGCAGCGGATGGCGATCCGCCATATGGATCTATTTTCTAGAACGATTTGCAACAAACAATATATTTTTCGTAATCCACGGCCCTGTGTATCGATCCTCCCAGCTCCGGCAGTTTCCAGGAGGATCATATGCTCATCTTTGACTTGCCGCTGTTGGCGCCTGTGGCGCTGCTCGCAGGCGCGGCCGCCGGCTTCTCAAAACCGGGACGACGCCCGGGAGCCATCCTCGCACTCACCGAGAGGCTTGCACTCGCCGCGCTCACGGTCGCCCTCGTCTGCGCCGCCACACTGGTGATGTCGGGTCCGGGAAACGGCTCGCGCATCGGCCTTTCCGGGGTGGCGTTGTCCGCACGCGTGGACGCGGTCAGCATCACCATGCTGGTCCTCGTCACGTTCATCGGCTGGATCGTACTCCGCTACGCATCGACCTACCTCGACGGCGAGGACCGGCAGGGTTCCTTCACCGGTTGGCTCTGCCTCACGCTCGCGGCGGTGCTGCTCCTCGTCACGGCCGGCAACCTGTTCCAGCTCGCCGCATCCTGGATCGCCACCAGCCTGTTCCTCCATCGACTGCTGGTTTTCTACCGCGAGCGTCCCGGCGCGCGCCGCGCCGCGCGCAAGAAATTCATCACCGCCCGGCTCAGTGACGGCGCCTTGATCGTCGCCGCCGTGCTGCTGGGCACGGCTTACGGCACGGCCGACATCGGACAGATCCTGAGTGCGGCCCGCGACGGTGACGGTGGAAGTCTCGCCGTGGCGGCGGCCGGCCTGCTCGCGGTTGCCGCCCTGCTCAAGTCCGCGCAGTTCCCGACGCATGGCTGGCTCACCGAGGTGATGGAAACCCCGACACCGGTCTCCGCTCTGCTGCACGCGGGCGTGGTCAACGCGGGCGGCTTCCTGCTCATCCGGTTTGCGGACGTCCTTTTGCTGGCGCCCGGCGTGCTCGCGGGTCTGGTCGCCCTCGGCGGCTTCACCGCCCTGCTCGGAAGCATGGTGATGCTGACCCAGTCCTCCGTGAAGACCTCGCTGGCGTGGTCGACGGTGGCGCAGATGGGCTTCATGACCTTCGAGTGTGGGCTGGCCCTGTTCCCGCTCGCGCTGCTGCACATCGTGGCCCACTCGCTCTACAAGGCCCACGCGTTCCTGGCCTCGGGCGGCGCGGTCGAAGCCGTCACGGCGGCCCGGCGTCCGGGGCCGGTGGCCATACCCGGGGCGGCCGCCGTCGGGCGCGCCTTCCTCTGCGCCCTCACCATCTTCGCCGTCGTCGGCCTCGCTTTCGGGCTGCCGCACGAGTCCCCCCAGGCTTTCGCCCTCGGCGCCATCCTGATCTTCGGCGTCGCCTACATGCTCGCCCAGGGCTTCGCCGACGCTGCCCCTCGCGCGCTGACGTGGCGTACCGCGGCTTACGCGGTCGCGACCTCCATTGGCTACTTCGCCCTTCAGGCAGCCGCCATCCATCTCACGGCGGGCGCGCTGCCGCCCACACCCGCGCCCGGGCCGCTGGAATGGGCCCTGATCATGCTGGCCCTGCTCACCTTCGGCCTCGTCGCGGTCCTGCAGGCGATGTTCCCGCTCTGGGCCTATCACCCCGCCGCCGCCGGCCTGCGGGTCCACCTCGCCAACGGCCTCTACGCCAACGCGGCCTTCGACCGGCTGGTCGGCGGCTGGTCCCTGCGCCCCGCTTCGTGACCGCTTCGGAGATGCCACGATGATCGAGATCGTCCATTCCCTCCCCACCTCCCACGAGCGCGTGAAGGTCGCGGCCGATTCCGCGGGTCGACAGATTCCACCGCTCTGGCCGCTGAATTCCAGCGTCGCCGTCAATCCGTTCCTCGGATCCACCGGCGAGCCGCTCTGGGCCGCTGCGGCGCAGCTGGCCCGGGCGCGCGGCGTCGCGGTCACGATGCCGCGCGGCTGGTACCGCGACAGGGTGGCCTCCGGATCGATCACCGACGAGGATCTCCGGGATGCCTTGGCGGACGCGCCCGCAGGACTGCGGCCGGCCGACCTCGCCGCGCTGAAGGCGGCTTCGGAGTCGGAGGCGCCCCCGGTCAGAGCCGTGCCGACCGTGGCCTCCCTGTGTGCGGAGGCCTCCGGAATCGATTGGCCGGGCCTGATCGCCGACCGGTTCACCGCTTGGGCGGCGGGCTACTTCGACGAGGGGCAAGCCCTCTGGGCCGCACCGTCCGGCGGGGGCGCCCTCGCGCTCTGGCGGTCGTGGGCGGTCCACGACCTGACCCCGGAGATCGCCGGGCTGAACGGGTTCGCGCGCCACGTCTCGGACGTGCCCGACGGAACGCTGCCCGCCCTCGCGCGGGCGACGGCCCGGCTCGGTCTCAGCCCGGAGGCCCTCGCGAGCTACTTCCACCAGATGCTGCTGTCGCTCGGCGGATGGGCCCAGTATGCCCGCTACCGGGCGTGGCAATCGGAGCTCGCCGGCGGATCCGACGGGATGCTGAGGGACCTGCTGGCCATCCAGGTGATCTGGGAGGAGGCGCTGTTCGCCCGCTACGCGGGGCGGATCGGCGGCGCCTGGGCGGCCGCGGCGGCCGAGCATGCGACTCCCGCCCGGCCGACGCGTGACCAAGTCGTCGATAGCGTCCTGCAGGACGCCGCGGAGCGCGCCGCGCAGCGCGCGCTTGCCGCTTGTCTCGCCGACGCTTCACCGGCACCCGCGGGCGGACGCCCGATCCTGCAGGCCGCGTTCTGCATCGATGTGCGCTCGGAGGTTTTTCGTCGGGCCCTGGAGGGGCTGGAACCCCGGATCCGTACCCTTGGCTTCGCGGGTTTCTTCGGCCTGCCGACCGCGCATCGCGGGTTCGCCTCGGACATCGAGGAGCGGCGGCTGCCGGTTCTCCTGAATCCGAGCCTGCATACCTGCTCCGGCGGTCCCGGCGTCGCGCGCGCGGATCAGGCCGCGAGGGTCGCCGCGCGTGCCCAGCGGGCCTGGGGCCGTTTCCGGCAGGCGGCGGTGTCCTCCTTCGCCTTCGTCGAGGCGGCCGGACTCCTCTATCTCGGCACGCTCGTAACCGACTCGCTGGGCCTGACCCGAAGGCCGGCAGGCGGCGAGCCCGCACCGCGACTCGACCCCGCGCTCGACCTCCCGTCCCGGGTCACGATCGCGGCGAACGTTCTGCGCGCGATGTCGCTGACCACGGATTATGCCCCCGTGGTGCTGCTCGTCGGCCATGGGGCGAACGTGGTCAACAATCCCCATGCCAGCGCACTGCATTGCGGGGCCTGCGGGGGATATTCGGGTGAGGTGAATGCCCGGCTGCTGGCGCGGCTTCTCAACGAAGCGGAGGTGCGGATCGCGCTCCGAGAAGGCGGTTTGGACGTGCCGGTCGATACGGTCTTCGTCGCGGCCCTCCACGACACGACGACGGACGACATCACGCTTTACGCCGCGGATCTCCCGCGGACGAGCGCGTCGGGGGACCTGGATCGTGTGAGGGCTTGGCTCGCTGCGGCGGGCGTGATCGCCCGCGGGGAACGGGCGCTGCGCCTGCCCCGCACCGCGGACGGCCGGTCCGTCGCGCGTCGGAGCCGCGACTGGGCTGAGACGCGCCCCGAATGGGGGCTGGCCGGGTGCAGCGCGTTCATCGCCGCGCCGCGTCACCGCACGGCGGGCGGGTCGCTCGGCGGCCGCGCCTTCCTGCACGAATACGATTGGCGACAGGACACCGGCTTCGGCATCCTTGAGCTGATCCTCACCGCGCCGGTGGTGGTGGCGAGCTGGATCAGCCTCCAATACTACGGCTCGACCGTCGCGCCGGATCTGTTCGGATGTGGCAACAAGCTTTTGCACAACGTCACGGGCGGCATCGGTGTCCTGGAGGGGAACAGCGGTCCCCTGCGCGGCGGCCTCGCGCGACAGGCGGTGCACGACGGCGAAGGCTACGTTCACGAACCCCTGCGGTTGACGGTGTGCATCGAGGCGCCGCGCGAGGCGATCGCCGACATCCTGCATCGCCACGCGGAGGTGCGCGCCCTGTTCGACAATCGCTGGCTCCACCTGTTCGCCCTCGACGAGAATGGCCGGATGGCGTGGCGCTACGTCGGCGACCTGCGCTGGACCGGCGTCTCCGGAACGCCCGCTGTCGCGTCGGGCTCGGCGCTGAGAGCTGCGGGGTGAAGCCCGGGCACGCCCCCGCGGCGCCCGACTCCGGATCGCCGCCAGCTCACCCGGCGTCGGGCGCCGCGGGCGGCGATCGGCTGACGGTGACCAGGTCGCGCAGCAGCGGGTTGGGGAAGCGTCTCGTCTGGGTAATCGCGTAGAAGCGCTCCGTCACGTCCGGGATGCGACAGTGCTCGATCAACAGCCCCGCCTGCAACTCGTCCTGAACGACGATGGGGGGCACAACCGCGACGCCATCGCCCTCGCGCGCCAGCAGCCGAAGCATGGCCATGTCGTCGACTTCGGCCTGGATGACCGGACGGATGCCTGCCAGGGACAGCACGCGGTCGAGCGCCACCCGGATCTCGCTGTCGAGGCTGGGCAGCATGACGGGAACGGTGCGGAGCGCCTCCGGGAAGCGGAGCGGCTGCCCGTCCGGCCTTGGCCGCCCGACCAAGCTTACCGGCTGCTCGGCGATGAGATGGCTGTGCAGGTCGGTGGCCGCATCCCGCCGAACCGCAATGGTCGCGAGGATCACATCGAGGCTGTGCATCTCCAGCTGGGTCAGAAGGTCATGCATCGTGCCCGAGCGGAGCACGAGCTCGATATCGGGCCGCCCGATCACGGGCCTGAGGAACTCGAGTTGAAAATTACGCGAAAGGGTCGTGAGAGCGCCCACACGCAGCACGTGCTGGGCCGTGTGCGGCCGTCCCTGCAGGACCTTGATCAGCTCATCGCCCGTCTCGAAGACCGTATTGGCGTAGTCGAGGGCGATGCGGCCGGCCTCAGTCAGGATCAGCTTCCGGCCGCGGCGCTCGAACAGGTCGTGTCCGAGCTGCTGCTCGAGCCTCTGCAACTGAACCGACAGGGCGGATTGCGACAGGTTCAGGAATTCCGCGGCCCGGGTGAGGCTTCCCGCGTGCGCGATGCGGTGGAACAGGCGCAAGTGATGGTAGTTCAGGGCCGTCATGATTCGTATTTACAGATGCGAAGGATCCGCAGCAATATTTGAATTTGCTACAGGGAGGGTAGTTACCTTAATATTTCTCCTGAACATGGCCCGACAAACCTGCTGAACGCGTGAGAGGCCGGTTCGCTGAAGCGCTGGGGAGACCGATGTGGCCTTACCTGACAACGATCTCGGTGGAGCGAAGCACCTCGATTCGACGGTGCGTTTTCTAATCGGCGACGTCGATGTTCACACGTGTGCCGGCAACACCCGCAAGATCTGCATCTTGGCCGAGCAATTTCTCCGACACATGCATTCACGAGGTTTTCGGCCCACGGTCATCGTCGAAGGCCGGGACAACCTGAGCCGCCTGAGAATCGAGCGCTACCTTCAGGAGGTCTCGCGCGAGCTCGATCTATGTCCTGATGGGCTTCCAGGCCGGAGCGCTTGACCGGACGTGATCGCGACGCGGGGCGCGAATGGATCTCTCGAGATGCGAGGGATGGGGCCTGCACTGCGACGCCTGCGGCATCCCGATCGTGACCCCGGTGGAATACGCGTGGCCGACCGCGCAGAGCGCCCGATGGGTACCGAGCGGCGGTGGAGATCATCGTCCGCAGCGAACTCGGCGACCCCGACAAGATCGCCGGATCGCCCGGGCCCCGGGGCATGCTCCCCACCAAGACCAGGGAGCGGCCCTGGAGAACGCATGACGGCGTCCTGCTCTGAGGCGGGCGGCGCTTCTCGTCGGGTGACTGGACTGGAAAGCGGAGTTCGGAATCCGTGAGCCGATGGCAGCAGGAATACCGAGGCTGGCACATTTGGCGGGATCAGTCGGCCTTCCATGCGCGCGAGCCGGCTTGCCGCTATCCGGCCTGCACACTGACTTCGCGCAGCCTCCGTCGACTCCGGATGGGCGTCGACGCCATTGAGCGGTCGTATGCCGGCGAGTCGGCCCCGATCTGGTATCTGTTCGCGGTGACCTTTCCCGAACTCGGTCCGATCGATCTCAGCATCGTAGAGGATCCCGATCTTGACCGGGTGTGTCGTCTCCACGTGATCGCCTCACATTGAACGCGGCCATCAGGATTTTCTGAGCTGTCGGACGAGGTCCAGGGCTCCGACGATCCTCGAAGACAGGAGCCCAGCGGCCGGCGCGACAGGGCCGGGAATTCTGTACAGGAGAATCTCGGCGTCTGGCAGCGTCGGAAGCAGAAGTTCCGCAGAGACCGCGATCATGGGCGCCGGTTCGGCGGCGCATGAAATGTTCGACGGGCGCGTGCGCGCGGTCGACCCCTCCGCGCATCAGGGCGGGCCCTGTCCGGTTGCCGGTAGGGCAGGCCGCTGGCAAGCCCCCGTGGCTCGGCGCTCCACCCCATGGCGTCATCAGAACTTGGCAACGACCGGCCGGCTCTCGACGACGGGTTTGGGGGGGGCCACCCAGAGCGGGGCCGAGACGGTCAGGTAGGTTGCCGTGCCGGCGAACCGGTTGGTCACATCGAACTCGCGCAGGACCCTCACGTTCGTGGAGACGGGGATCACCCCCACTTTGAACGTGTAGCCGATCTGGCCACCCAGCGCCGTGACCCTGCCCTTGAAGGGCCCGATCCGGTCGCCCCGTCCGCTATCGCCCGTGAGCTGGTTGTAGAAGTACCCCACCATGCCGACCGAGAGTTCCTGGCTCAGGTACTTCGAGGCCGACCATTCCAGGTGAAACTCGGTGCCGGTGAGATACTGGGTCGCCGGATTGATCCAGTTGAAGGTTACTCCCGGCACCACCGAGAGCTCGTAGCCGAGGAGCGGATCGAGGTAGGTGAACGCCGCACTCAGGTCCAGGGCCGGCCGATTGAGCGAGATGTTGGACAACTGTCCGGTCTCGTAGGAACCGGATGGAACGACCCCGAGGATGGTCGTGCTCCAGTGGAAGTTGCCCGAATGCCAACCGACGAATGAGGCGAGATAGATGTCGCCGACATTGAAGACGGCATCGCGCTCGCGCCCGGCGATGATGCGGTCGATGCGCGGCGAAGACAGGACCGCCCCGGCGCTGACGTTGGGTGTGCCGAACGGGATGGTGATCGAGAAGCCGAGATTGCCGCCGAGGATCTCGACAGGGGTGACCCAGATCGGCGTCGCGAAGTTCGCGCTTGTGTCGAGCTTGACGTTCGCGGCGACGACGCCGCCGCTCTGGAAGCTGCGTCCGCCGCCGAGATTGCCCGAATAGAAGTAGGTCTCGCTCTCGAAGTAGAACCCTGGCGGCGGCGTCACGCCCGCCAAGGGGCCGCGGTTGCCCAGCACGTAAACACCCTGGGCCGACTCGGCCGCGCGCGCGGCCGGTGAGGCGATCAGGGCCGCGGTGCACAGGAGCATCGCGCCGAACGACCGGCAAGTGATCGACATGGCCATGACCCGTTTTCGCAGCCGTTACTGCCAAGGTTGCACGACCTGCGCAGGCTTTCAAGCGCCGTGATTGGTCCGGAGCACACTGATTTCGGTGCAATGCGCGACGATGTGCGAGTTTTTCGACTGGCGAATTCAAATTCTGTCGACGATCTGGCCGCCTAAAATTTCCGGAAGCTGTCACATATGATCAAGTCCGATCGCTCG
Organism: Methylobacterium longum; assembly: GCF_022179385.1. Classification (GTDB taxonomy): domain Bacteria; phylum Pseudomonadota; class Alphaproteobacteria; order Rhizobiales; family Beijerinckiaceae; genus Methylobacterium; species Methylobacterium longum. The sequence continues at coordinate 20,098 of NZ_BPQS01000055.1, forward strand.
GCGGTGATATAGTGGAGCTCCGGCCGGGACGGCCCTGCCATGATGCGACCGCGAACCGAGGCATCGCGCAGCAAATCGCCTGATCCGGATGTGATCAGTTCGCAGATACACGCGATCGGCCTTCCAGCGGGAGAGTGGCCGCTCTGATCGCACCGGGAGCCGTCCGATGCTTCGCACCGTAAGCTTGGCCCTGATCACCCTGACCGTCTCGGCAGCCTGGGGCGAAGAGCTTCCCCGCTACGACGTCGAAGCGATGTGCCGCGCGGCCCCTACGCTGCAGGGCGATGCAGCCGGGGCCACGGACCGGAACTGCGTCCGGGACGAGATGCAGGCGCGCACGCAGTTGGGACCGCTATGGGCCGGCTTCGATGCGCAACGTCGCGACGCCTGCGTGCGGGTGGCGAGAATCGGGGGACCCCCGAGTTACGTCGCCCTACTGACGTGCCTGCAAATGTAGCCGGCGACGTAGTCCCGGACCTGAATGGCGCGAAGACGCCGCAGGCTGACACTCCTGCAGACGATGACCTGATCCCTTGGAGTGGACCCATGGCTCCCCATTCCCACGCCGTGGTGCTGGCTTCGACCGTTCCAGAGGGGCTGAAAGCTCCGGGGTCGGGTTGGGACATCCAGAGCATCGATCCGCCCGGACCCCCATCGGGCTCCATCCTGCCGGGCGTCGCGGGCGAGATCGCCTCCGTGCTGCGGGAACTCGGCGCCGATCCCGCCCCCGTCTTCCGGGCCGCGGGCCTGGACCCTGCCATGTCGACAGACCCGAACGCGATCATCCCACTGGGAGCGTTCTGTGCGCTCATCGCGCGCTCGGGCGCCTGCACCGGCTGCCCCCATTTCGGGCTCCTTCTCGGCCAAAGGGTCCAGCTGCCCGCTCTCGGCCTCGTCGGTTCCTTGATGCTGCATTCCGAGACCGTCGGCGATGCCCTGCGCAGCCTGATCCGTCATGTGGAGATGCAATGCATGGGCGCCACGACGGCGCTGACCGCCAATGACGGCACGGCCATCTGGAGTTGCGTGGTCTACGAGCCAGGAACGGACTGCGCCGACCAAGTTGCCGACGCCGCCGCCGCGGCCGCCACCAACGTCATGCGGGCGCTCTGCGGCGGGGACTGGTCCCCGACGGAGGTGCACCTCCCGCGCGCCGTACCGGAGGATCAGCCGACCTACCGTCGCCTGTTCAGGGCCCCGGTCCGGTTCAACCGCGAGGCCGCAGCCCTCGTTTTCCCCGCTCTCCATCTCGACCGGGTCCTCCAAGGCGCCGACCCTGTGCTGTTGCGGACCCTGCAGGACAAGCTTCAAGAGCGAACGCGCGGGTCCGCCCCTGACTTCGTCGCACGGCTCCGGCAATTGCTCCGCACCGAGCTGATGCGCGGCGGCTGCTCCGCCGAGAAAGTCGCGGGACTACTCGCGATGCACCGTCGGACACTGGCCCGACGCCTGTCCGCGGAGGGGACCGCGTTCAGCATCATGGCGGACGAGGGTCGCTTCGAGATCGCCCGCCAGCTGATCGATCATACCGATATCCCCCTCGCGCAGATTGCGGCAGCCCTCGACTTCTCCGAAGCCTCGGCGTTCACGCGCGCGTTCCGCCGCTGGTCCGGTCAGACTCCGAGCGCTTGGCGCGTGGAACACCGCCGGTTTGCCAGTTCGTGAAGATCGCGAAGACGGAAGTTTTACTTGTTTTGAATTCCCTATCTGTCCCGGAAAATTGAGTTCGTGTCACGCACGATCAAGCACCTGTGCGGACGCGGGTTATCGTGATGGCTGCTGCGATCCGGCTTGGCGCGCGACGTGGTCAGGCCGGCAGCGCACGGAGGGCTCGTCATGAAGGTCGTCCTGGTCGTTCTCGGTCTCTTCGCAGGACTGCTCGCATACTACCCGACGGAGGCGAACGCCGTCGTGTGCGCCCGCGGCGTCTACCGGGCTGGCTGCGTCGGCCCGCGCGGCGCCGTCGGTGTCCGGCGCGGGGTCTACGGCCCGCGCGCGGTGGGGGTCGTCCGGCGAGGCTATTACGGGCCGCGCATGGTCGGCGTCCGTCGCTACCGGCGCTGGTGATGCTGAGTCCCGACACCGCCTCCTGAGCGTCTCATGGCCTGCGCTCCCATCCGGGAGCGCGCCGAAGGGAGCAGTGCATGTCGTCCGGTCTCCGTGATGGTCCCGCTCTCGCGATGCCGCCCCGGGACCGCACCGGGATGGTTCGGCTCCCCGGAGGGACGTTCCGCATGGGCTCGGATCGGCACTACGCGGAGGAAGCACCGGCTCACCGTGTGACCATCGACGGCTTCTGGATGGACCGCACGCCGGTCACCAACGCGCAGTTCCGCGCCTTCGTTTGGGCGACTGGGCATGTGACTGTTGCGGAGAGGCGGCCGGACCCGAAAGACTATCCCGGGGCCTTGCCGCACAGGCTGCAGGCGGGCTCGCTCGTGTTCAAGCCACCGAAGTGCGCCGTTGATTTGCGCGACGCGAGCTCGTGGTGGCGGCTCAGGTTCGGGGCGCATTGGCGTAGGCCCCTCGGTCCCGGATCCTCGATTGCGGGGCTCGACGAGCACCCGGTGGTCCATGTGGCTTACGCGGACGCCGAGGCTTACGCCCGCTGGGCCGGCAAGGACCTGCCGACGGAAGCCGAGTGGGAATACGCCGCCCGCGGAGGGCTCGACGGCGCGGAGTTCGCCTGGGGCGACACTTTCGTGCCGGCTGGCCAGCACATGGCCAATACCTGGCAGGGCCTCTTTCCGCACCAGAACCTCGCCGAGGATGGTTTCACGCGCACCTCCCCGGTCACCGCCTTTCCGTCGAACGGCCACGGCCTGTTCGACATGATCGGCAATGTCTGGGAGTGGACCTGCGATTTCTACGCGTCGAAGCACGCCGCCGATGCCACGAAGGCCTGCTGCATTCCCGTAAACCCAAACGGTGCCCGCGAGGAGGACAGTATCGATCCTCGCAACCCGCGCAGCAAGATCCCGTGCAAGGTCGTGAAAGGTGGCTCGCATCTCTGCGCGCCCAACTATTGCCGCCGCTACCGGCCTGCGGCCCGCCACGCGCAGCCAGTCGATACCTCAATGAGCCACGTCGGCTTCCGGTGCATCGCGAGAGACAGGAGTTGACCATGAGTCACGACGACACGCACGCGAGGCATCAAGAGAGCCCGGCCGCGCAGAGCGCCTTCAACCGCCGGAACATCCTTCTCACCGGAACCTCGGCCCTCGCGGCCGCTGCGCTGGTGTCGACCGCGCCGACCGCGACCGCCCAGACCCAGGCGCAAACCCAGCCGCAACCTTCGGCAGCCGGACAGAAACCCAACATCGTGGTCATCATGGGCGACGACATCGGCATCTGGAACATCGGCGCCTACCACCGCGGGATGATGGCGGGACGCACGCCCAACCTCGACCGGCTGGCGACCGAGGGCATGCTGTTCACCGACTACTACGCCGAGGCGAGCTGCACGGCCGGGCGCGCGGCCTTCATCACCGGGGAGCTGCCGATCCGCACCGGCATGACAACCGTCGGCCAAGCCGGCGCTGCGATCGGCATCCCGGCCGAGGCGGTGACCATCGCCACGACGCTCAAGGGCATGGGCTACGCCACCGGCCAGTTCGGCAAGAACCACCTTGGCGACAAGAACGAGTTCCTGCCGACCGTGCACGGCTTCGACGAGTTCTTCGGCTACCTCTACCACCTCGACGCGATGGAGGACCCGGCCCATCCCGCTTACCCGCAGGAGCTGTTGAACAGGGTCGGCCCGCGCAACATGGTTCATTCGTGGGCGACCAGCGTCGACGACCCGACGGACGATCCCCGGTGGGGCAAAGTCGGCAAGCAGCGCATCGAGGATGCCGGCACGCTCTACCCGAAGCGGATGGAAACGATCGACGAAGAGATCCGCGATCTGGCGCTCGAATTCATCGACAAGGCGAAGGCGGACGGCAAACCCTTCTTCGTCTGGCTCAACCCCACCCGGATGCACGTCACCACGCACCTGTCGCAGAAGTATCAGGCGACGCGTAACTCCAAGAACGGCTGGAGCATTCAGGAAGCCGGCATGGCGCAGCTCGACGACGTCGTCGGTGCGGTGATGAAGAGGCTGGCAGACCTAGGGATCGACGACAACACCATCGTGGTCTTCACGACCGACAACGGGACCGAGGTTTTCACCTGGCCGGATGGGGGGCAGACCCCCTTCGCCCAGTCGAAGGGCACCGTGATGGAGGGCGGCTTCCGCGCCCCGGCGATGATTCGCTGGCCGGGCAAGGTGCCGGCGGGCACGGTCGAGAATGGTGTTATGTCCGGCCTGGATTGGTTCGCGACCCTCGTGGCGGCCGCGGGCAACCCGGATATCGGCGCGGAGCTCAAGAAGGGTAAGACGATCGGCGACCAGACCTACAAGGTGCACCTCGACGGTTACAATCAGTTGGACATGATCACCGGCAAGGGTCCATCGAAGCGCAATGAGGTCTGGTACTTCGGCGAGAGCGAGCTCGGTGCCGTGCGGATCGGCGATTACAAGTATCGCTTCATCGACCAGCCCGGAGGGTGGCTCGGCGACAAGACCAAGCCCGATGTGCCCTACATCACGAACCTGCGGCTCGACCCGTTCGAGCGCACCGGCTGGCCCGACAACGGGACCAAGGCCGGGGCGCAGAACTACATGAGCTGGTTCCTGTATGAGTTCTGGCGCTACGTCTTCGTCCAGCAAGAGGTGGAGAAGCTCGCCATGACCGCGATCGAGTTTCCGCCGATGCAGAAGGGCGCGAGCTTCAACCTCGAAGCGGTGAAGGCGAAAATCCAGGCGGCCCGGTCAGCCTTGGCGAAGTGAGCGATGGAAGCTCGCATTGGCAAGCGGCATCGAGGCGGCTGAGACGGGTCTCGATGAGCATACCTCATCGAGACCCGCGTTTCCGAGCGCGCGGCAGCCGACCGGCCGACCCGATTGAGATTGGCCATGGATCAGTAAGGTCTCAACGAAAGCAACAGCGGCGTCGCTCCGATCCGAGCCTGAGAAGGTCGCCGTTTCATGAATCGATCCCGGCGCGGCGACAGGGCCTTCGCGTGCATTCAACCGGATGGGCGAGACCAGATCTGCGACATGTGGGCGTGCTTATGAAGAGAAACCGCATCTCGGCGGCGAAGCTCCCCCGTCGTCCCTGGCGTCGACAGCGTTCCACGGGGGCATCGGGAACTCCAAGTCTTGAGCTTGGTAGTAGTCCCCTCTGCTTCGGATCGAATGCGGGGTCCTTCCAGGTGGCTCGACCTGTGTTCGAGCCTCGCTAGCGTCGGCGACGCGCCCGGCAGACTGGCGCCGCACTCAGGTCCGGAACATAATCGCGCGCTGATCGGCGAGCTCGGGCCGCCCCCGGTGCGTCTCGGAAACACTTCAGGGGGGCGGAGCTGGGTTTTCCTGGAGCGGATCGATGCGCCTCGGAATCAATCCGGCGATGCCTCGCTTCCGAATGCCTGCGCGGGGCTCGCTGTTCCGGCAGTATTTCTTTGTCCTGTTCGCGGCCGTGGTCGTTCCGTTGCTCGCCGCCGGCGGCAGTCAGGCTTGGTTCGGGTATCAGGTCCAGAGAGCGCATCTGAACGACCTCCTCGGAGCCGAGGCCCGGACCGCGGCCGCGCGTATCGCGATCTTCATCGACAGCATCGAGAACCAGCTCGCCTGGATGGTCCACTTGCCCTGGGCGCAGGGAGCCGACGAACGGCGGCGCATCGATGCCCTGCGTCTCCTGCGCCACGCCCCTGCGGTAACCAGCCTCAGGCTGATCGACGGCGCCTCGAAGGAGCGGCTGTCCGTGTCGCGGGTCGGCCTCAATCGCGTCGAGAGCGGCGATGACGCATCGGCGGATCCGGCGGTTCTGGGGGCTCGGACCGGGCAAGCCTGGTTCGGCCCGGTCACCTACCACCGCAACACCGAACCGTACATGACCGTGGCCGTAGCGGGGAACCGCGCCGCGGCGGGCGTTGCGGTCGCCGAGATCAATCTGAAGCTGATCTTGGACGTCATCGCGGGCATCCGGATCGGTGAGAACGGACAAGCCTTCGTGCTCGACCGGCCGGGCCGGCTGATCGCGCATCCTGACATCAGCCTCGTCCTGCGCGGCGCCGCGGACCGGACGGCCGAGAATTTCCAGGCCCTGCGAGCGGCAATCCTCGCGCAGGATGGGCGCGCGGTCGCCGGTCCGGACCCCGCCGGGCGCGCCGTGGTCGCCGCCCTGGCGCCTGTTCAGGGGCCGGACTGGAGCGTGATCGTCTACGAGCCGTCCGCTGAGGCGTTCGGACCGATCCGCGCCGCCTTCTGGCGCCTGCTCGGCCTGCTGCTCGCCGGCACAGGCTTCGCCGCCGTGCTCGCCTATTGGCTCGCCGGCCGCATGACCGGGCCGATACGGCTGCTGGAGGACGGCGCGTCTCGCATCGGAGCCGGCCAGTTCGATCACCGCATCGACATCGCGCGGAGCGACGAGCTGGGGCGGCTCGCGACCCGCTTCAATCAGATGGCACGCGAGGTCGCGATCTCGCGGGAACGCTCGGAGCGCATCGACCGGCTCAAACGCTTCCTCGCGCCGCAGGTCGCCGAACTCGTGGACCGGACCGGTGATGACAGCGTCCTCGATGGACAGCGCGTGGAGGTCGTCGTCGTCTTCGGCGACCTGCGCGGCTTCACCCCGTTCTCCGCCCGATCCGAGCCGACCGTCATCATGGACGTGCTGGGCGAATATCACGCGGCTGTCGGTAGGACGGTGAACCGGCACGGCGCGACGCTCGTGAGCCTCGCCGGCGACGGCGTCATGATCCTGGTGAACGCGCCGGTGGCCTGTCCCGAGCCCGCGTTGCGGGCCGCCCGCATGGTGATCGAGATGCAGGCGACGGTGCAGGCCCTGGCGGCGACCTGGCGGGCGCGCGGCCATGCGCTCGGCTTCGGGGTCGGCCTGGCGATGGGGCCGGCCACGGTCGGGCGCATCGGCTCCGACAGCCGGATGGACTACACGGCCATCGGCACGGTCACGAACCTCTCATCGCGCCTCTGCGCCTCGGCTCGGGACGGCGAGATCCTGGTCGACCGCACGGCGGCCGAGGCGATCGGGAGCGGCGTCCCGCTCGTGTCGCTCGGGACGCGGCGCCTGAAGGGCTTCGACGATCCGATTGCCGTCTTCGCGGTGGCGGCCGGTGAAGGAACCGACGCTCGGCCGGCGCCGGACGCGGCGGCGTGATGCTGTGCGCTTGGCGAGGAGCGGGCGGATGAGGCGACGCGTCATTCTCTTCGGGCCGGTCAGCGCCCTGCTCGGCGGCGTCATAGCCCGCGCGGCGCAGGCGCGCGCGCCGACGCTTCCGGTGATCGGGTATCTCGGCTCCGAGACGCCCGAGCGCGTCGCCAGCCGGCTTGAGGCCTTCCGTGGCGGGCTCGCCGAGGCCGGGTTCGCCGAGGGGCGCAACGTCGCGATGGCCTTTCGCTGGGCGGACGGGCGCTACGAGCAGCTGCCCGCGCTCGCGAAGGAGCTGGCCGCAAGCGGGATCGCGGTCCTGGTTGCCCCCGGCGGTGCGCCCGTGGTTCTCGCGGCGCGGGCGGCGACGGAGACGATCCCGATCGTCTTCGAAATGGGCGGCGATCCGGTCGCCCTCGGCGTGGTGGATGATCTGGCTCGGCCTCGCGGCAATCTCACGGGCGTGTCGAGCCTGAGCGTCGAGGTCTCGAACAAGCGGCTCGAGTACATGCGGGAGCTGTTTCCGATGACCGCCGCCCTCGCCGTCGCCGTCAACCCGTCCAGTCCCACAGCCGGCTCGCAGCTGGCCGGCCTCCAGGCCTCGGCCGGAAGCCTCGGCCTGCAACTCCATGTGCTGGAGGCCCGTCGCGAGGACGAGTTCGAGACGCTCTTTGCGGCGCCACGCCGGCTGGGGGTGCCCGGCCTCGTCTTCACCTCCGACCCCTACTTCGCCTATCGCAGCGCGCATCTTGCGACGCTGGCCAACCGTCACGGCCTGCCCGCCATCACCCAATCCCGCGACTTTCCCAATGCCGGCGGACTGATGAGCTATGGGGGCGACTTCACGCAGACGCATCGCCAGGCCGGCCTCTATGCCGGCCGCCTGCTCCGGGGCGAGAAGCCCCGCGATCTGCCGGTGCAGCTCGTCACGAAGGTTGAACTGTTCGCCAACGTAGGGGCGGCCACGCGCCTCGGCGTGACCTTGCCGCCCTCGATCCTGAGCAGCGCGGACGTGGTGATCGAGTAGGGACCCGACGCAAGCGGGCTCGTCGGCCACCGTCGCGATCAGCGGGCGCTGCGAAAACGCGGCAAGAGCATGCCGGCCTCGCGCCGATAGCGCCGGTAGCGATCACCGAAGAAGGCGACAAGGTCGCGCTCCTCCAACTGGATACCGACGAGGATGTAGGCTGTCGCGACCGCCGCGAACAGCAGGTGGCCGACCGTCATCGTCGGCGCCGCCCAGAACGCGACGACGAAGCCGAGATAGATCGGGTGCCGAACGTGCCTGTAGAGGAGGGGCGTCGTGAACGCGGCCTCACTCGGCGCGGTCGGGCGCCGCCCCTGAAGGGCCTGCTTGAGCCCGAAGAGGTCGAGGTGGCTGATCATGAAGGTGCTGGCGAGGACCACGAGCCAGCCAATCCAGAAGAGGGCGGTCAAGAGGGCCGCCGCGACCGGGTCCGAGATCGACCAAACGGTCGCCGGGAGTGGGCGCCATTGCCAGAACAGCAGCAGCAGCGCGAGGCTCGCCAGGAGGACGTAGGTGCTGCGCTCGACGGGCTTCGGGACGAAGCGTGTCCACCAGAGTTTGAAGCGCGGGCGTGCCATCACGCTGTGCTGAAGCGCGAAGAGGGTAAGCAGGGACACGTCCACGGCGACGGCGAGCCCCGGATCGACGATCGACCCATCGTCTATGCTCTTCGGAACGAAGACGCGTCCGAGAAATCCGACCGCGTACAGGAAGGACAGCAGGAAGACGGCGTAGCAGATCAAGGCGTAGGTCATGCGGGCGGCGTGCGACATGGGAGAACTCCAGCGACTGAAGCGTGGTCGGCGGCGCTCCGAGGCCGGATCCACGGCCCGGTACCTCGCGGCTCGAACCTTCATCCGGCCAACCGGGCACCCGCGTCCGTGATCGCCGTCACGGACGCGGAGCGGCGCAAGGGGCATGGCCGTCTCCTCAACCGAGGAGGATCCGGTGGCCGCTGCGTTCTCTGTGTTCCGATTCTGGCTCGACTGCCGCCGTACCCAGCGCGAACTCGCCGCGTTCAGCGAGCGCGATCTCGCGGATCTCGGCCTCGCCCGGTCCGATGTGACGCGTGTCACCGTCGTCAGGGCCGCACGGTAGCGGCCGCGCCCGCCCGCGGCGCGGCCAGCACGCCTCCGGTACTGCGCCGCCCTTTCCCGGGCGGATGGCGAGTTCGCGGGCGTTCTGGTATCCATGGACGGCCGTCCGGCCTCCGGTTCCGTTCGGGTCCGTAGCTCCAGCAGGAGCAACTTCCGTGGCCGATCCGGCCCAGTTCGAGCGGTTGCTGTCCGCCAGCCCCTTCTTCGGCCGCCTCGAGTCCACCACGCGGCGGGCCGTCGCCGACCTTTGTGTCACCCATAGCCTCGCCCGCGGCGAGACCCTGTTCCTGAAGGACGACCCGGCGGACGCGTTCTACGCGATCCGCCGCGGCGAGATCCGGATCACGGTCAGCACCGGCGCGGGCCGGCGGATGACGCTCAACGTGCTCGGTCCGGGGGACATTTTCGGCGAGATCGCGCTGTTCGATGGCCGGCCGCGCAGCGCGGATGCCGTCGCTGCCGAGCCGGCGGAGTTGTTCGCGGTTCGCCGCCGCGACATGCTCGACCTCGTCGGCCGGCACGCCGACCTGTCGATGCGGATCATCGAACTCCTGTGCGAGCGCCTGCGCTTCGCCAGCACCCGGCTCGAAGAAACGGTGCTGATGCCGTTGCCCGCGCGGATCGCGCGACGCCTGCTCGCCCTGGCGCAGGATTTCGGAAGCGAAATCCATATCTCGCAGGATGACATCGCTGACTACGCGGGCACGACCCGGGAGACGGTCAACCGGCAACTCCAGTGCTGGCGGCGCCAGGGCATGCTCGATCTGCACCGCAATCGCGTCGTCGTACGCGATCCCGCGGCCCTCGCCTCGGCCGCCTTGTCGTGACCGCGCACGATGACGGGTGCTGACAAGCCCTCAGCATCATCTGATCGGCCCCCACGAGGTGGTCCACAATCAAAGTGAGTGTGCGGTGGGGGCGGATCAGAGCCATCCTCAGGATCAACGGCCTCGACGATGGGTCCCGGCGCCTCGGTGATCACCAACGCGCCGAGACCGCGGTTGCAGGCCTCTGCGAGCCGATCGCTGTTCTCGTTCGGCATGACCCGCAGCAATTCGATCGTGGTCCCGTAATGGCAGCCTCACGTGCCATCGGCGTGTCTCGAAGCGACGACGAGGGATCACGAATGACCGCCGAAACGACGTTTCCGGCGATGACCTGCGGAGCCTGTTCGAGGTTCGGCCCGACCGTTGCAGCCTCCTACAAGACTCCAGATCCGTTGTGCCCTTTGAAGCACCGAACGACATCTGCTTATGAGAGAGCCATTTCGATCTTGCCAATCGATGGGCCCGGGCACCTGCGGCGGAACAAGCTACCAGTAATGATGCATCATTTCGAGGAGCTTGTTGGCCCAACCAGTCGAAGCAGGGTGGGCCGCATCATATTGGTTTATTTTCTGCTCGAAAGCCATCGCAGCGGATCTTGCTTTCTCCGAAGCAGTAAATGTTTGATACGAGTAGTGGTTAGCGTCTGAGGAGGCGGTCGCCGAGCTATCCGCACTGGAAGGCGCCGCAGCCGGAGGCGTGCTTGTAGAACCAACGGCGTTCGTCTGCTCATTGGTTGAGGGTTGGGAGGTGTTACCCGCACGTGACCAATGCGAGTGATGCCCCCCTCTGTGGCTGTGGCCGAACGTGTTGGCAGCGCTGGTGCTTGGTTGATGCGCGGTTGTCGTATTCGCCGCCGGGGGAGCGGCCGTCCCCCCCGGGCTGGTAGCTGCCGTGTTCTGCACACCCGTCGCGCTGCCAATTCCGCTGGTTGTCGGCGCAGGATCGACGGCGGCGGGCTGAGCCGCGCTCGCCGAGCTGCCAGCCACCGTCTGAGGCGCCGCAGTGCTCCCCGAATGCGTCGTTCCGGTCGGAATGGTATGATCGGTAGCGTTGCCAATCGAGCTGCCAGCCGATGATCCGGTGGATGCCCCGGCCACGGGGGTGTTGGCCATGCCATCCACGGTCGTGGCCGAGCCAGCGGTGGTCGTCGAGCTGGCGGCTGAGTTGCCGGCTGCGTTGGGGGCCACTCCCTGCGCAGAGGCGGTCGAATCCGCGGTCACGACTTGCGTGGTGCTCACGCTCGGGGTGTTTCCGGCTGAGCCAGACGTGCTCGTCGAGCCCGCAGTCGGTCCGCCCGTGCTCGCAGAGCCTGATATCACCGGGTTAGGTGCCCCCGTCGTGCTACCGACCGATCCGTTTGAGGATGTGCTGGTTCCGGTCGTGCTAGCTGTGGTCCCAGCGGAGCCACTCGTGATGGCCGAGCCCGTGGAGGTGGTGCTCGTGTTCACGGAGGGTGCGGCCGTGTCCGCTGTACCCGACGAACCAGTGGTTGCTGGACTGGACGAGCCTGTCGCGCTGGTCGTTGATCCCGACGAGCCCGTTGTGCCCGCGTTCGCGCTGACCGCCGATCCCGCAGTCGTACCAGTCGAGTTCGTTGCGCCCGTGCTTGAGCTGCCGGCCGCCTGGGAGATGGCCTTGCTGTAGATGGGCTCCAGGTAGGTCCGGGTGGCGTCACCGGTGGGGTGAACACCGTCCACGTACAGCGAGGTGTCGTTGACCGCGCTGTTCTTGCCCATGGTCGGGTCAGCGGCCACGTCGGCGATGGCGTCGGCACCCGCCGAGTTCTCCCTCACCAACTTGTTGTATGCTAGACGCTGCTCTTCGTCGCTCGCATCCCACTTGTAGGCCGTGTCGACGTTGGGCAGGGCGGTTCCAACCACTACGCCGAAGCCCTGCTTGTGGGCGTCGCCGACCATCTTGACCGTATCGGCGTAGATGTCCTCGGCGCTGACATCGTTCCGGAGGTCGTTGCTGGCCGCCTGGATGACCAGGACGTTCTGGCTCGAGCCGCTTTTGTCGAAGTCAGCCAGGATCTCGGCCGACTTTTCGTTGGCCTGGGTGTCCAGGGTGATGCCGCTCACCGAATGGTTCTTGACTGTGTAGGGAGCGCCCAGCTCGAGGTTCTTCCAGGGGTCGGACCCACTGTAGTCGGCGGTGCCCACGCTGTCGCCGGCGATGACGACATTGACGTTCGTGGGCTGAGCCGCCGGCGGGGTCGCCGAGCCTGTCGCCGAGCCGCCTGAGCCGATGTTGGTTGCGCTCGTCGAGCCCGCGCTCGATCCGCTCGTCGTTCCACTCGTCGCGGGCTGAACCGTACTCGTAGAGTTCGTGCTCGTGCTCGTGGTGCCGGTAGAGCCTGTGGTCGCCTCGGTTGTGCTTGTGGTGGGCTTGGCCGTCGCGCCGTACATGCCGGGGTCTTTACCGTCGGGCGCCGAGACCTTTTCGGCGGCGACGGTCGGGTTGGATCCGTCGTTCGAGTACGCCCGAATGTAATCGATTTTCATGTTCTGGCCGACATCCGTCGCGCCGTCCTGCGTGGCGAGGTTGGCCATCAGGTA
>NZ_BPQS01000056.1 GCF_022179385.1 Methylobacterium longum
GCAGCACCGCGATCTCCGCGAGCACGAGCAGCGCCGCCGGGATCTCCACCAGATGGCCGAGGCCGTCGTCCAGCCGGCGCAGCCAGGTCCGGGCGCGCAGGGGCGGGCCGGACGACTCAATTCCTGCCGTCGTCTCGACGGCCGCGATATCGATCTGCATGGCGCCCTCCCGTCGGGGCCGGTCCCGTGCCGTCGCCGGCGGGAACAGCCCCAAATGTGTCGTCTCGTATGTCCAGCGGTGCGTCTCGGCGCGCCTTCGTTCTCCGATACCGCTTTTCGATCCGGCGGGAAGCGCTTCAGGTCAGTTTGCCCGACACGTCCTCAAGATGCGACCAGGCCGCGTCGCCGTACTTGGTTTTCCAGTCCCTGTAGAAGCTCGTCCGCCCGAGGGCCTCGCGGAACCGCGCCCGGTCGACGTCGATGAAGGTGAGGCCCTTGGCGGTGAGGCCGTCCCGGAGGGACACGCTGAGCTTGGCGACGTCCGCGCGCTGGTCGGTCGCGGACCGGTCGAGTTCCCGCGACACGACCTGGCGCAGCTCCTCGGGCAGCCGCTGCCACGCCCGCTTGTTGCCGAGGATCCAGTAGCCGTCCCAGACATGGCCGGTCAGGCTGCAGAATCTCTGCACCTCGTAGAGCCGCGCCGTGGCCGTGATGGCCAGCGGGTTCTCCTGGCCCTCGACCACCTTGGTCTGGAGCGAGGAGTACAGCTCGTTGAAGTTGATCGGGGCCGCCCCGGCGTCGAGCGCCTTGAACAGGGAGGTGAGCATCGGCGCCGGCGGGACGCGGATCTTGAAGCCCTTCAGGTCCTCCGGCGTCCGGATCTCGCGGGTCGAGGAGGTGATCTGCCGGAAGCCGTTGTCCCAGACCTTGGAGACGGTCAGGATCGGCGTCCTGGCGATCTCGGAGCGGACATAGGTGCCGAGGCCTCCGTCCATCGCCGCCCAGACGGCGTCGTAATCCTTGAAGGCGAAGCCGGTGTTCGGCAGGCTCGCGGCCGGCACGAAGGTGGCCAGGATCGAGGTCGCGAGGTTGAAGAACTCGACGCTGCCGTTGCGCACCTGCGCCAGCAGGTCGGTGTCCGAGCCGAGCTGGTTGGCGGGGAACAGCTTGATCTCCAGCCGGCCGTTCGTGGCCTCGCGGATGCGGTCGAGGGCCTCCTGCGCCCGGACGTTGACCGGATGGGTCGGGTCCTGGCCGGTGGCCAGCTTGTAGGTGAACTCGGCGGCCTGCCCGCGCCGGGTGAGGATGCCGAAGGCCGGCAGGGCCGCCGCACCCACGAGCAGGCTGCGGCGGCTGAGACGCGTGTCGCGCATGGTTTCACTCCCTGGGTGGTCCGGGTCCCGCGATCCCCGCCGTTGCCCGCCGGTGGATCCTGCGTCCCGCGTTCAGTCCGGGGCGGTCGAGCCCCGGTGGCGCGCGTCCCTCGCGGACGACTGTGCGGACGGCCGTGCGGACGGCGGCGCGTCGTCGCCGTTCAGCAGGCGGTAGGCGCGCACCACCTGGCTGTCGTCGGCGGCGCCGTCGCCGCGGCCGGAGGTGGAGACGAAGAGCTGGTGGGCGAGCGCCGCCAGCGGCAGCGCCGCCCCGGCGCCGCGGCCGGCCTCCAGCACGATGCCGAGGTCCTTCACGAAGATGTCGACCGCGCTGGTGACCGTCGGCGCGTCCTCCAGCATCCGGGGGCCGCGGTCGCGCAGCATCCAGCTCGCCGCCGAGGAGCCCGAGAGGATCTCCAGCACCACGTTGAGATCGACCCCGACGCGTCCGGCGAGCGCCAGCGCCTCGGCGGCCGCCGCGATGTGGACGCCGCACAGGAGCTGGTTGACGGCCTTGACGGTGGCGCCCTGTCCTGGGCGTTCGCCGACCTGGAAGATGCGGTCGCCCAGGGCGTCGAGGACGGGCCGCAGGGCCGCCAGCGTCCCGGCGGGCGCGGCCGCCATGATGGTGAGCGTTCCGGCCCGGGCGCCGACGACGCCCCCCGAGACGGGCGCGTCGACGAAGCGGCGGCCGGCCGCCGCGACGCGCCCGGCCAATCGCTCCACCGATTGCGGCGGGCAGGTCGCCATCAGGACCACGAGGCCGTCCGGCGCGAGGGCGTCGAGGGCCCCCTCGGTGAACAGCACGGCCTCGGCCTGCGCGGCGTTCACCACCATCAGGAGGAGCGCGTCGGCGCCGGCGGCGGCTTCCGCTGGGGTCGCGATCGAGGTCCCGCCCGCGGTCGCGAGGGCCGCGCGGCCCTCGGGCCGCAGGTCGTAGCCGCGGACGTCGAAGCCCGCCGCGACCAAGTTGGTCGCCATCGGCAGGCCCATGGCGCCGAGGCCGATGAAGGCGATGCGGCTCAGATCCGTGCTCAGAGCCATGCCCGGATGCTCCCCGCCATCGCGGCGGCCGAGATGCCGTAGCGGTCGTGGAGCGTCGGCAGGGCGCCGGCCTCGAGGAACTCGTCCGGCAGGCCGATCTGGCGGAAGCCGCGCCCCGGCATCACCCCCGCGCGCATCAGGAGGCCGGCCACCGCCTCGCCGAGGCCGCCGATCACGCTGTGGTTCTCGGCCACCACCACGAGCCGGCCGCCGCGCCCGGCCTCGCGCAGGATCGTCGCCGTGTCGAGGGGCTTGATCGTCGGTACGTGCAGGACCGCGACGTCGACCCGGTCGTCGCGCAGGGCCTCGGCGACCTCGAGGGCGCGCATGGTCATCAGGCCCGACGAGATCACCAGCACGTCGCGGCCGTCGCGGATCGTCTTGGCCTTGCCGAGTTCGAACGTGTAGCCGTACGCGTCGAGGACCAGCGGAACGTTCCCGCGCAGGAGCCGGAGGTAGACCGGCCCCTGGTGGGCGGCCATCGCGGGGACGACCTGCTCGATCTCGTGGGCGTCGCAGGGATCGATGATCGTGAGGTTCGGCATCCCGCGGAAGATCGCGAGATCCTCGGTCGCCTGGTGGCTGGGGCCGTAACCGGTGGTCAGGCCGGGCAGCGCGCAGGCGATCTTGACGTTGAGGTTCTCCTCCGCGATCGCGAGGCAGATGAAATCGTAGGCGCGCCGGGCCGCGAACACCGCGTAGGTGGTGGCGAACGGCGTGAAGCCCTCCCGCGCGAGGCCCGCGGCCGCGCTCATCAGCAGCTGCTCGGCCATCCCCATCTGGTAGAAGCGCTCGGGGTAGGCCTGGGCGAAGATGTGCAGGTCCGTGTACTTCGACAGGTCCGCCGAGAGGCCGATGATGTCGGGCCGCGTCCCGGCCAGTTCGACCAGGGCGTGGCCGAACGGGGCGGGCTTGGTGCGCTGGCCGGGCGCCGCCAGCGAGGCGATCATCGCCGAGGTCTTGGCGCCGCCGCCCGCGCGCGGGGCCGGCTTCTCGTACTTGGAGCGTCTCACTTCACCCTCCCCTCGTCCAGGATCGCCAGGGCCCGCTGCCACTCGTCCGGCTCGACCCGCAGGAAGTGATTGCGCTCGCGCGCTTCGAGGAAGGGCACGCCCTTCGCCATGCGGGTGTCGCAGAGGATGATCCGGGGCTCGGCCCCCGGATGGTGCCGGGCGGCGTCGAAGGCCTTCACCAGCGCGTCGATGTCGTTGCCGTCGACCCGCTGCACGAACCAGTTGAACGCCGCGAATTTCGGCCCCAGCGGCTCGAAGTTGAGCACCCCGGTGGAGGCGCCGTCGGCCTGCATGCCGTTGACGTCGACGAGGCCGATCAGGTTGTCGAGCTTGAACGATCCGGCCGACATCGCGGCCTCCCAGGTCGAGCCCTCGTCGAGCTCGCCGTCGGAGAACAGGTTGTAGATGAAGCTCTTGGAGCCCTTCCGCTTCAGCCCCAGCGCCATGCCGACCGCGATCCCGAGCCCGTGGCCCAGCGACCCGCCGGTGATCTCCATGCCGGGCGTGTAGGCGGCCATGCCGGACATCGGCAGGCGGCTGTCGTCGCCGCCGTAGCTCGTCAGCTCGTCCTCGGGGATGATCTCCGCCTCGATCAGCGCGGCGTAGAGGGCGATCGCGTAGTGGCCGATCGACAGGAGGAAGCGGTCGCGACCCTCCCATTCGGGGTCCCCGGGCCGGTAGGCGAGGGCGTGGAAGTAGCTCACCGCCAGCACGTCGGAGATGCCGAGCGCCTGGGCGATGTAGCCCTGGCCCTGGACCTCGCCCATGCGCAGGGCGTGGCGGCGGATGCGGTAGGCGCGCTCGCCGAGCGGCACGTTGGACCCGGCGCGGGGCCGTTCGGTCGAGGCTTCGGGCGAGGCCCCGGTCGATGATCCTGTCGGCAGTCCCGTCGTCATGGCGGCCCCCTCAGTGGATCAGCATGCCGCCGTTCACGTCGATCACCGCGCCGGTGATGTACGTGGACAGGTCGGAGGCCAGGAACAGGCAGGCGTTGGCGACGTCGTCGGCGACGCCGAGGCGCCCCAGCGGGATGCCCTTGGCGATCTCGACCTTCAGCTCGGGGGTGAGCTTGCCGCCGGTGATGTCCGTCTGGATCAGGCCGGGGGTGACCGCGTTCACCCGCACGCCGTCGGGGCCGAGTTCGCGGGCCATGGCCTTCTGCAGGCCGAGCACACCGGCCTTGGCGGCCGAGTAGTGCGGGCCGCCGAAGATGCCGCCGCCGCGCTGGGCGGAGACCGACGACATGCACACGATCGCGCCCGAGCCCTGCTGGCGCATGGCGGGGATCACCGCCTGGCTCATGTAGAGGGTGCCGCGCAGGTTCACGTCCGTGACCGCGTCGTAATGCTCCGGCCCGATCTCCATGATCTTGAGGGGCTGGGTGATGCCGGCGTTGTTGACGAGCACGTCGATCCGGCCGAGGCGGGCCACGATCTCGTCGGCCGCCGCCGTGCAGGCCGCCCGGTCGGTGACGTCGCAGGCCAGCCCGACATGGCCGGGGCCGAGGTCGCGGGCGGCGGCCTCGGCCTGCCCGGCCTCGAGGTCGAGGATCGCGACCCGGGCGCCGTGGCGCGCGAAGAGCCGCGCGGTGGCCTTGCCGATGCCGCGGGCGGAGGCCGCCCCGGTGATCACGCAGACCCGATCGTTCAGCAGCATGGATTCCTCCCGGTGACCCGCGACGGCGCGGGATCGAACCTGTCGTCACGACGGAGGGTGCGGCGGGCCGGCGACCGCGATCCTGCGGATCGTGCGGCCTGCGGCGTCTCCTCCCGTCTGTCTCGTTGGGATGAATGTGACGGCGCGGGACGCCCGCGACAAACGCGGAATTTGCACGCCCAGGTGAATCCCGCTCACCTCGGAGCGGTCAGGCGAGATCCGGGCTGAGGTCGATCGCGAGTTCCCCCGCGAGCCAGCGGGCGAAGACCCGGAGCGGCGCGCGGCGCCGGGCGTCGGCCGGGCAGACGAAGTGATGCCCGACATACGCGATGTCCTGCGCGCGGCCGGCCAGCGGCGCGACGAGGCGGCCGGCCGCGACCTCCCGCTCGGCGAGGCGGGTCGATTCCAGGGCGACCCCGAGCCCGTCCGCGGCGGCCGCCAGGGCCAGGAAGCTCCGGTCGAAGCGGATCGCCGCGGACGGCGGCGGCGGCAGCCGGTTGTGCTCGAACCAATGGGTCCAGCGCACCTGCTTGTTGTCGCTCTGGATCAGCGTGTGCGCGCGCAGGTCGGCGGGTTCGCGGATCGTGGCGGCCCGGGCGGGATCGCAGAGCGGCGTCACCGTCTCCAGGCCCAGCGGCATGCGCACGAGGCCCTCCCCGCGGGGCGGCCCGTAGACGATGTCGGCGTCGAACTCGTCGGTGATGAAGCGGGCGTAATCCATGCCGGCGGCCAGGCGCACCTCGAAGCCCGGATGGGCGCTGAGGAAGCGGGCGAGCCGCGGCGCCAGCCACTGCGCGGCGAAGCTCGGGGCGCAGTGCAGCCGGAGGAGCTGCGGCCCCCGGTTCGCCACGAGGTCGAAGCCGCGGTTGAGCTCCGCGAAGGCGCGTCCGACATGGTCGCACAGCGCCTCCCCGGCCGGGGTCGGCGCGATCCCGGGCCCGGCCCGCTCGAACAGCGAGACGCCGAGCATCGCCTCCATCTTGCGGATGGCGTGGCTGACGGCGCTGGGCGACAGGTTCAGCTCGCCCGCCGCGGCCTTGAACGAGCGCCGCCGGGCGGCGGCCTCGAAGATCCGGATGGCGGAGAGGGGCACGGTCGGGGTCATCCGCGTCAGGATGGGCCCGGACCCGGGGGCTGGCAATTTCGATCGCGGCCCGATCGTGACTCCGGTGGGCGTTCATCGCCCGTCCCCCCAGGGTTCGCGGGCCGCCCCGCCGTCGGGCGTCCGGACCTCACGGGGTATCGCGGAGGAACGCCCGGATGAGATCGGCCACCTCGTCGGGCCGCTCCTGCTGAACCCAGTGCCCGGCCCCCTCGACGCGGTGAAAGCCGGTCATGTTCGTGCAGGCCTGATGGCGCATCGCCTCGACCGCGCCCGGTGTCTGGTAGACGCCCCAGTCGCTCCGGCCCGCGATGAAGCACGACGGCACGTCGAGGGTGCGGCCCGCGAAGGCGCCCAGGTCGTCGACGCAGGCGGCATCGGTGTAGCGGCGGTAGCCCTGCAGCCCCCCCTGGAAGCCGGTCCGCGCGTATTCCGCCACGTACACGTCCAGCTCGGGATCCGTGAGCCACGCGCAGGTCCGGATCTGGTCGGCGGACGGCATCTCGGGCGCGACCGTCGCCGCCATGCCCCGGTCGCGGTCCATGATGTAGTAGGTCGGAAGCTGCGCGAATTCCTCGGCCGCGCGGGATCCCAGCGGCCGGGGCGCGTTGTCCGGCCAGTCGGCGCTCTTCGCGTGGTAGTAGGCGCGCAGGAAGTCCCGCAGACCCTGCGGCGCGCGCAGCATGTCGTCGTTCGCCTCCCGGGTCCTGTACCAGCGCTGGTAGAACTTGCGCGGGCGCGGCAGGCCGGCCAGCGCCGCGTCGAGGGCGTCGTCGCTCTCCGCGGGCGCGGCTCCGGCCCCTGCGGGAAGGGCCGGCGGCCCCGCGAACGGGGCGCTCATCATCACGACCGAGCGGAAGACGTCGGGCCGGATGAGCCCGCACCAGCCGGCGGCGGGTGAGCCGGAATCGTGGCCGACCACGCAGGCCACCTGCCGGTGCCCCAGGGCGGCGGCGAGCGCCAGGGTATCGGTGACGACGTTGAGGAAGCCGAAGGGATGCGTGTTCGCCGCGTAGGCCGGATCCCATCCGGTCGTCCTTCCGTAGCCCCGCTGGTCGGCGGCCGCGACGTGGAACCCGGCCTGCGCCAGCGGCAGCATGATCTTGCGCCAGCTGTAGGCCAGTTCCGGGAAGCCGTGCAGGAGCACGACGAGCGGCCGGCCGGCCGGCTCGAACCCCGCCTCCAGCACGTGGACGGTGAGGCCGTTGATCCCCGGCAGGAGGCGCGACCGGATGCCCGCCGGCAGCGTCCCGTTGCCGTACGCCGCCGACGCGGCCCTCACGGCTTCCTCGTCCCTCACGGCTTCCTCGTCCCTTGGAGGCATGGACCGCCTGCCTGTTCGTGACGCGCGCGCGCCGGCGGACGCGCGGCTCCTTCGGTCGCACGTGACCGGGATGCGGCCGCGATGTCCAGAGGCAGGTGCGGACAGCGGCGCCGGAGGCACGTCCATGATCACGCCGGGCCGCCTCGGCTGATCGGGGAGGATCCGCACGAAGAGCGCGCTGCTGCGGGCTTCGCGCGTGGGCCGCGGACAGGTGTCGCCGCTCGGGCCCTTGGCGGCCGTACACCCGACCTCCTGAGCTGAGCCTGCCCGTTTGGCCGCCCGATCTTGCTCTGCGCGCTCCGCCGCCGGGCGGGCCGGGGCAGCGGCACGGCCGGGCCGATCCCGGGCGCGGGGCCGCGCGGGCGCCTGTTCTGGTCGTCTCGAATCCGGCCGTATCCGGACGGCGACCTGCGCGAGGCGGTGCGCCGGATGGTCGGCGCGCGCCCGCGGTTCGTGGATCCGCATGATGCCCCTCCGGAGGCCCGGGCTCGGCTGGCCCCGCAGATCGGCATGCTCCCGGCGCTTCCGGGATCGCCCGAGGCGGCGCGGCCGGGCCGGCTGAATCCGGTCCGGCAGGCCGCCGTCTTCGAGCACGGATGCGCCTCCGCGGCCGCCGACCGCGTCGGCCCCGGCGTTCAAGGGCGGCGGATCTGACGCCGCCCGGGGGCCGGACTCCCGCGAGCGGCGCGCGTCAGCCCGTCTCCGTGCGGCGGGCGGCGTCCTGGCGGGCCGCCCGCGCCAGGGCGATCAGCTCGGCGGCGGTCGATTCGCCGCTCAGGCCCGGCTCCCCGCCGGGGCCGGCCAGCAGCAGGATCGGCGGCGCCGTCGGGACCCGAGGCCGCCGCGCGCGCCCCTGCCGGCGCGGGATCCTGCGATCGGTCGGTTCCACCATCACGCCACCCAGGTTGAAGCCCGCCGCCGCCGGCGTCCCCGGCCTGCCTTGCGCCTCGGACGGCCTCTTGCCCGCCCAGGAGGCCCGGCACGGCGGCCAGGCAACGCTCACCGTGTCTCCGGCGCTCAGCGCGGGCGCGGCTGCGGCACGGTGATGGTGACCAACCGGCCGGTGATCGGATCGAGGATCGTCATGGGCGCTCCCGGGGTTCGAGCCCCATGGCGAACCTGAATTGTGGTTTAACCTTGGCCGATGGCCGGGCCGTAAACAGATTCCGCTGCTCATGTTCCCGCTTCCAGATTGGAATACACCGAATCCACAGCATGGATATTCCTCAGGCTCGCTCATCGACGACCTGAAGATCCTATCGCGCTGGAGACGGCGCCCGCCCCGGCGGGGACGGATCCGGTCGAGGGGCGGCGTGCGCCCGGCCGGGTTCCGGGGGCCGGCCCCGGGCGCCACGCGATCGAGAACGCCTCGAGGACCTCCATTAACCTCGAGGGCCGCGAGGGCACGCGCCCCCGCGCCGGACCGGCGTCCCCTGCGGCGGCGCGCGTTCTACACCGACATCCACCGGAGCACGTCGGCCTCCACCATCCCGGCCCGGGGGCCGGCCAGCATCACCTGCCCGCGATCCATCACCGCGTAGGAATCGCAGAGGTCGCGGGCCCACTCGAAATACTGCTCGACCAGCACGATCGCCATCTCGCCCTTGCCGCGCAGGTACGTGATCGCCCGGCCGATATCCTTGATGATCGAGGGCTGGATGCCCTCGGTGGGCTCGTCGAGCACGAGGAGCTTCGGCCGCGTCACCAGCGCCCGGGCGATGGCGAGCTGCTGCTGCTGCCCGCCCGAGAGGTCGCCGCCGCGCCGGTGCAGCATGTCCTTGAGCACCGGGAACAGGTCGTAGATCTCCCCCGGGACGTGGCGGTCGCGGCGCTTGAGCGGCGCGAAGCCGGTCTCGAGGTTCTCCTTGACGCTGAGCAGCGGGAAGATCTCCCGCCCCTGGGGCACGAAGGCGATGCCGGCGCGGGCCCGGTCGTAGGGGGCAAGCCCCTGGATCGGCCGGCCGTCGAGGTGGATCGCGCCGGAGCGCACCGGCTGCTGGCCGACGATCGCCCGCATCAGCGAGGTCTTTCCGACACCGTTGCGGCCCAGAACCGTCGTGACCCGCCCGGCCTCGGCCGTCAGCGAGACGCCGCGGAGCGCCTGGGCGGCGCCGTAATAGAGGTCGATGTCTTCGACGGAGAGCATGGTCATCGCCCCAGATAGACCTCGACCACCCGCGGGTCGGCCGAGACCGCGTCGATCGAGCCCTCGGCCAGCACCGCGCCCTCGTGCAGGCAGGTGACCCGGCAGCCGAGATCCCGGACGAAGTGCATGTCGTGCTCCACCACGAGGACGGCGTGCTCGCCCGCGATCCGCCGGAGTAGGCGGGCGGTCTCGGCGGTCTCGGCATCGGTCATGCCGGCCACCGGCTCGTCGACCAGCAGGAGCTTCGGGTCCTGCGCGAGCAGCATGCCGATCTCCAGCCACTGCTTCTGGCCGTGGCTGAGGTCGGCCGCCGGGCGGTCGCGATGGGCCAGGAGGCCGACGGTCTCCAGGAGGGCGTCGATCCGCTCGCGCTCCACCCGGTTGCGCCAGCCGAACAGGGACGCGAAGGCGGCGCGGGGGCCTTTCAGGGCCAGCAGGACGTTGTCGGCCACCGTGTGGCTCTCGAACACGGTGGGCTTCTGGAACTTGCGGCCGATGCCGAGGTCGGCGATCGCGGGCTCGTCGCTCCTCAGGAGGTCGTGGCTGCCGTCGAACAGCGCGATGCCGCTGTCCGGGCGGGTCTTGCCGGTGATGCAGTCCATCATGGTGGTCTTGCCGGCGCCGTTCGGGCCGATGATCGCCCGCAGCTCGCCCCGGGCCAGCGTCAGCGACAGGCCGCGCAGGGCCTTGTAGCCGTCGAAGGTCACCCGTAGATCGTCGAGGTAGAGGAGCGCCTCCGTCTCCCGCTTGCGGTTGGCGGGGCCGCGGGCGGCGTCCGGGCGTTCGAGGAGGTCGGTGCTCATGCGCCCTGCCCTTGTTCGACACGTTCCGGGGCGATCTCGGGCTCCGGCGGCAGCTTGGCCGCCGCACGCCGGCCGCCGAACCGCTCGATGACGGTGCCGACGAGGCCGCGGGGCAGGAATAGGGTCACGATCACGAACAGGCCGCCGAGCGCGAACAGCCACGCGTCGGGCATCACGCCGGTGAGCACGGTCTTGGCGTAGTTGACCAGCACGGCGCCGAGCGCCGCGCCCACCAGCGTGCCGCGGCCGCCCACCGCCACCCAGATCACCGTCTCGATGGAGTTGCCGGGGGCGAATTCCCCCGGGTTGATGATGCCGACCTGCGGCACGTAGAGGGCGCCGGCGACCCCCGCCATCATGGCCGAGACCGTGAAGGCCAGGGTCTTGAAGTGCTCCGGCCGGTAGCCGAGGAAGCGGGTCCGGCTCTCGGCGTCGCGCACGGCGATCAGGATCTTGCCGTAGGCCGAGACCGTCATGACCCGGGCGACGAGGTAGCCCAGCGCCAGCGCCACCCCGGTGGCGACGAAGATGCCCACGCGGAAGGTCTGCGACTGGACGGAGAAGCCCAGAAGATCCTTGAAGTCGGTGAGGCCGTTGTTGCCGCCGAGCCCCATGTCGTTGCGGAAGAAGGCGAGCATCAGCGCGTAGGTCAGCGCCTGGGTGATGATCGACAGGTAGACGCCGGTCACCCGCGACCGGAAGGCGAGCCAGCCGAACACGAAAGCGAGCAGCCCCGGCACCAGCAGCACCATCAGGCCTGCGAAGGCGAAGTGGTCGAAGCCGTACCAGTACCAGGGCAGCGCCTTGTAGTTCAGGAACACCATGAAGTCGGGCAGGACCGGGTTGCCGTAGACGCCCCGGGCGCCGATCTGGCGCATCAGGTACATGCCCATCGCGTAGCCGCCGAGCGCGAAGAACGCCCCGTGGCCGAGCGAGAGGATGCCGCAATAGCCCCAGACGAGGTCGAGGCTGACCGCCAGCAGCGCGTAGGCGAGGTACTTGCCGAACAGCGACACGAGGTAGGTGGGCACGTGGAGGCCCGAGCCCTCCGGCGCGGCGAGGTTCAGCACCGGCACGGCGAGGCAGAACGCCGCCAGCACGGCGAGGAAGATCCAGCCCTTGCGGTCGATGAGGGGCGTGCGGGGGGTCATGCCGGGCTTCCCTGTTCGTGCCCGATCCCCTGCCCGCGCAGGCGATCGGCTTCGTTCAGCCTGAGAGGATGGGCGGTCCGGGGATGCCGGGCCCCCGCCCTCCCCCCTCTGCGGGGATGGCAGGGCGCGCGCGCCGGCCCGCTCACGATTCCACCGCCCGGCCCTTGAGCGCGAACAGGCCGCGCGGGCGCTTCTGGATGAACAGGATGATGAAGATCAGGAGGCCGATCTTGGCCAGCACCGCGCCGATATACGGCTCGGCGAGCTTGTTCACGACGCCGAGCGTCAGCGCCGCCACCAGCGTCCCCCAGAGGTTGCCGACGCCACCGAACACCACCACGAGGAACGAGTCGATGATGTAGCCCTGGCCGAGATTCGGCGAGACGTTGTCGATCTGCGACAGCGCCACGCCGGCGATGCCGGCGATGCCGGAGCCGAGCCCGAAGGTCAGGGCGTCGACGTAGGGCGTGCGGATGCCCATGGCGGCCGCCATCCGGCGGTTCTGGGTCACCGCCCGGGTCTTCAGGCCGAACGACGTCTTCCGCAGGACGAAGAGCAGCCCGAGGAACAGGGCAAACGCGAACACGATGATCCACATCCGGCCCCAGGTGATCGACAGGCCGTAGACGTCGACGGCGCCGCTCATGAAGGCCGGCGCGCCGACCTCGCGGTTGGAGGGGCCGAAGAGCGAGCGCACCCCCTGCTGCAGGGCGAGGCTGACGCCGAAGGTGGCGAGCAGCGTCTCCAGGGGGCGCCCGTAGAGGAAGCGGATGATGAACCGCTCGATCAGCACGCCCATCAGTCCGGCCACCAGGAACGCACAGGGGATGCTGATGGCGAGCGACCAGCCGAACAGGGCCGGCGCCTTCGTGCGGATCAGCTCCTGCACGCCGTAGGTCGTGTAGGCGCCGAGCATCACCATCTCGCCGTGCGCCATGTTGATCACGCCCATCACCCCGAAGGTGATGGCGAGCCCGATGGCGGCGAGCAGCAGGACCGAGCCGAGCGAGATGCCGTACCAGACGTTCTGGAGGGCCCCGAGGATCGCCAGCCGCGTCTCGATCGCCGCGATGCCGCGGGCGGCCGCCGCCCGCACAGCCTCGCTCGGATCCGCCGCCAGACCGCGCAGGATGCCCATCGCGTCGCCATCGCCCCGGGCCTGGATGGCGGGAATCGCGGCAATCCGGTCGGCCTCCGCGGTTCCGGGCTTGGCGAGCAGCACGGCGGCGCGGGCCTCGGTCAGGGCCTGCCGGACGCCCGCGTTCGCCTCGCGGGCCAGGGCCGCGTCGAGGGCGGCGAGCGCGGCCGCGTCCCGCGCCTTGAACACCGCGTCGGCGGCGGCGCGGCGCTGGGCCGGATCGGGGCTCGCCAGATTGAGCTGGCCCTGAGCCGCCTCGATGCTGCGCCGGACCCGGTTGTTGGCCCGCACGGGCTTGAGGTCGGGTGTGTCGGTACCGGTCGCGCCGGTCCGGGCATCGACCACGGCGCCGCCCTGCCGGACGAGCAGGGCCTTGTCGCCGGGGCGCACCAGCAGCCGCCCGTCCGACAGAGCCGAGAGGATCGCGCCGGCCCGCGGGTCGCCGCTCGCCGCGAGGCCGGAGACGCCGGCCTCGATCTCGGCATAGCCGTCGCCGGCGAGCTGCGCGTAGGGATCGGGGGTCTGCGCCAGCGCCGGGGCGCCGTGCAGCAGGAGCAGGAGGGCGAGGAGACGGAGCATCGAGACTTTCGGTGGGCCTGGAAGCTGGGATGGCGACGCGGGCGGCACCCGGGATGGCTGATGCGCGGCCGGGGCCTGTACGGATCGGTCCGGGCGGGGGGCGACAGGCCCCCTCAGCCGGACGGGAGAGGGTTTGGGGTGCGGGGTGCGCCCTATCCGGGAAGACCCGATCCTTCACCCTGCCCCGCTCCCGAACGGCCGAGGGGGCCCGCGCTCGACGTCCATCCGGTGTTGCCGGGCCAGCCGGCAACACCGGGCTGCGGCGCGCTCAGGCGCCGCCGCACTTCTTGGTCTTGGTGTTGTAGTTGCCGCAGTTGAGCTTCACCCAGTCGGCCTCGAGTTCCTTCGAGCCTTCGAGCTGCTTGGACCACGCCTCGCCGGGGATCAGCCCCTCGGTCTTCCACACCACGTCGAACTGGCCGGTCGGCTCGATCTCGCCGATGAAGACCGGCTTGGTGATGTGGTGGTTGGGCAGCATCCTGGCGGTGCCCCCGGTGAGGTTCTTCTGCTCGATGCCGGGCAGCGCGGCGATCACCTTGTCGGGGTCGGTGGTGCCGGCCTTCTCGACCGCCTTCACCCACATGTTGAAGCCGATATAGTGGGCCTCCATCGGGTCGTTGGTGACGGCCTTGGGGTTCTTCCGGAACGCCTGCCACTTCTTGATGAAGTCCTCGTTCTCCGGCGTCTTGATCGACTCGAAGTAGTTCCAGGCGGCGAGGTGCCCGGCCAGCGGCTTGGCGTCGATGCCGGCGAGCTCCTCCTCGCCCACCGAGAAGGCCACCACCGGGATGTCGGTGGCCTTGATGCCCTGGTTGCCGAGTTCCTTGTAGAACGGCACGTTGGCGTCGCCGTTGATGGTCGAGACCACGGCGGTCTTCTTGCCGGCCGAGCCGAACGCCTTGATCTTCGACACCTCGGTCTGCCAGTCCGAGAAGCCGAACGGCGTGTAGTTGATCAGGATGTCCTCGTCCCGGACGCCCTTCGCCTTGAGGTAGGCCTCGAGGATCTTGTTGGTGGTGCGCGGGTAGACGTAGTCGGTCCCCTCCAGCACCCAGCGCTTGGCGCCGCCGCCGTCCTCCGACATCAGGTAGTCCACCGCCGGGATCGCCTGCTGGTTCGGGGCGGCGCCGGTGTAGAACACGTTCCGCTCGCTCTCCTCGCCCTCGTACTGGACGGGGTAGAACAGGATGTTGTCGAGTTCCTTGAAGACCGGCAGCACGGACTTCCGCGACACGCTGGTCCAGCAGCCGAACACGGCCGCGACCTTGTCCTTGCTGATCAGCTCGCGGGCCTTCTCGGCGAAGAGCGGCCAGTTCGAGGCCGGATCGACCACCACCGGCTCCAGCTTCCTGCCGAGCACGCCGCCCTTGGCGTTCTGCTCGGCGATGAGCATCAGCATCGCGTCCTTGAGGGTGGTCTCCGAGATCGCCATCGTGCCCGAGAGCGAGTGCAGGATGCCGACCTTGATGGTCTCCTGCGCCCGCGCGGCCCCCGCGCCCAGGGCGCTCATCGCGAGCCCGGCGGCCAGAGCGGCGGCCGGGCCCCAAGTTCCAAATGCTTTCACGGCGGTGCCCTTCGTCGTCTTCGTTGAGACGGGAAAGGGGCTCGCAAATCGTGTGCCACAAATTTAGGCAGTCGCGGCCCCGCGGGCCGTTTCCGGGATTCGGGGCCTCCGTCCCTTGCCGTCGCCGGGGATGGAGGGCCGGCGGCGGCAGCCTCGCGCGCTGCGGTATTGGCTCGCCTATCTGGATGTATTGGTGCGCCAAAACTAATCTAATCCATACTACGGTGAAGTTCCCTGTGAGAGGGTGGTCGATCATCCGCCGGACGCCTCGGGCGCGGGTGACTGGGAGATTGCCCGTGCTCCTGCCCGGACCCGGAGGAGCCCATGGCGCTGCTGCAGCAATCAGCCGTCCGCAACCGCTTGCTGGCCACCCTGGCGCCGGAGGAGTTCGGCCGCCTCGCCCCCGCCCTGGAGCCGGTGCCGCTGCCGCTGCAGGCGGTGCTGATCGTCCCGCACCAGCCGATCGCGCAGGCGCACTTCGTCGAGGACGGGCTCGTCTCCCTCGTGGCGGACAGCCGCGCGGGGCGCATCGCGGTCGGCCTGACCGGCCGCGAGGGCTTCGTCGGCGTGCCGCTGGCGCTCGGGGCCGCGTCCACGCCCCACACCGCCATCGTCCAGGCCCGCGGCGCGGCGCTCCGCATCCCGGCCGGCACCCTCCGCGAGGCCCTCGATGCCAGCGCCGGCCTGCGCCGGGTGCTGGGCGGCTACGTGCAGAGCCTGATCGTCCACGTGGGGCAGACCGTCTACGCCAATGCCGACCTCACCGTCGAAGCGCGGCTCGCCCGGTGGATCCTCATGAGCCACGACCGCCTGGAGCAGGACGAACTGCCCCTCACGCACGAGGTGCTCTCCAAGATGCTCGGCGTGCGCCGGCCCACCGTCACGACGGCGACCCACATCCTCGAGGGCGCCGGCATGATCCGCGCCCAGCGCGGGCGCATCACGGTGATCGATCGCGCGAAGCTGGAGGACCTGGCGGGCGTCGTCTACGGCGACGCGGGGGCCGGCTGAGGCGGCCGGACACCCGCGAACCCGGGGCGCCGGCGGGGGAACTCACCGGCCCTCGTCGTCCCAGGCGACCTCCGGATCCTCGGCCGGGTCTTCCGCGGGGTCTTCGGCGGAGTCTTCGACCGCCTGGTGCCCGATGCGGGCGGAGAGCCGCAGGCGGATCGTCCAGGAGAGCCCGTCCGGCGCGTAGCTCACGGTGGTCTGCGCGCCGAGATCGTAGGCCAGCATGTTCTCCAGCACGTCCGTGCCGAAGCCCCGCCGGGCCGGGGGCCGCACGTCGCTGCCGCCGGTCTCGACCCAGGCCAGGGTCAGCACCGGCATCCCCGCCTCCGCCTCCGCGATCCGCCACGTGGCGCTGACCCGGCCCTGCGGGAGCGCCAGGGAGCCGTGCTCCACCGCGTTGCTGGTCAGCTCGTGCAGCGCCAGCGCCAGGACCAGCGCGGCCCGGGGCCGGAGCCGCACCCGCGGGCCGGCGATCATGGCCTGCTCGCCCTCCCGGACGAGGTGGAACATCAGCTCGTCCGAGATCAGGGTGTGGAGATTCGCGTCGCCGAACGCGTCCGTGGCGGCCTGCACCCGCATGACCGCCCCGAACCGGCCGTCGAGATGGGCCACGTAGGTCTCGACGTCGGCGGCGCTCTCGGCGGATCGGTGCATGACCGTGCGCATCATCGCCATCGTGTTGCGCATCCCGTGGCGCAGACTGTCGGGCACGCCCGCCTCATCGAGCAGGCGACGCAGGCGCGCATTGTCGGCCTCCACGGCCGCGAGGCGCTCCGCCGGGTCGCGAGGGTCTGTCATGCCGGGCTCTCCGGAGGTCGTCGAACGGGCTTCGCTTCCGCCGGGGCGATCGCGGCTCAGGCGCGGCGGGCGGCGGCGGAACCGGCTTCGGCCGTCAGGTGGAGGTAGGTGGGGTCGAAATGCCCGAGCCGGGCCAGCGCCGCCGGGTCGTGGATGGTCAGGCGGCGGCTGCGCAGGGTGATCAGTCCGAGGCCGCGCAGCTCCTGCAACGTACGATTGATGTGCACGCTGGTCTGACCCATCGCGTCGCCGAGGTCGTTCTGGGTGATCGGCATCGGACAGGTCGTGTCGTCCGCGAGGCCGACCGCTGCCAGCCGGGCGTGCAGTTCGCAGAACAGGTGGGCGAGCCGCTCGATCCCGGTGCGGCTGCCGAGGCTGACGGTCCATTCGCGCTGGACCGCCGCGGTGGCCAGCGCCTCGCGGTGGAAGGCGATGTCGAGGCCCGCGCTGCGGGCCGTCAGGGTCTGCAGGGCGCCGCCGCTGATCTGACCGAGCGCGACCGGCGTGATCGCGCCGATCGCGTGATCCATCACGTCGAGGAGGAAGACGTGCGGGTCGCAGGGGTCGCCCGGCAGCAGGAGCGCGACGATCTGGCGGCGGCCGTTGGCGAATTGCCGGTAGCGGCAGGCCCAGCCGTCCAGGATGACGTTGACGGCGCGCGGGTCGTCGCCCTCGTGGATGATGTCGGTGCGGGCCGCGACCATGCGGACCGGGCTGACGGCCTCGGCCAAGCAGTGTCGGTCCGTTTCCGACAGATGGATGTAGCGATCTAACTTGCGCACAAGCGGATTTTGCACGGCTGCTGCTCCGCGTCGGCGTGGGATCAAGAGCCTACATTAGATCGGGTCCTTGAATACTTATGCAAATTAGTTTTGAGCCCGAAGGCTCGCGGCCCGGCGCCGATCGGGGGCGGGCCCCGGCCGGGCCTCGCCGCGGCGCCCGACCGGCCCCGGCGCCGCGCCGCGCGGGCGTCCCGTCAGCTGTCCCGGTCGGCCCGGCGCAGGGACCACAGCAGGGTCCCGCCGGCATCCACCAGCCAGAGGGCGTTGATGGTGTCGTCCTCGATCGTCAGCGAGCGGCTGTTGGCGAGGCGCACGGCCTCCTTCGCGTCGGCGGCGGAGAGCACCTCGTCGACGAGCGGGTCGCCGATCGCCCCGTCCTCGCTGCGAACCGCCCCGCGCAGGCGATATCCCGGCATCCGCCCTCTCCCGTCCCCCGATCGGCCGGCGCCGCGGCCCGGCCGCCTGCGAAGATAGGCGGCGGCGCGGCTTGTCGAGGGGGCGGCCCTACGGACCGGCCCGCTCGGCGAGCACCGGCCGCGGCTCGGCCAGGAGCAGCGACCGCAGCGCCGCCGCGGAGGCCGGGGCCGGCAGGCCGAGGATCCGCGCCGTGGCGGCGATCCGGGCCGCGCACGCCACCGGCCGGGCGGGGAGCGGATCCGGCGCGGCGGCGTCCGGCGGCGGCGCGGGGGCCCGGGCGAGGAGCGGCGCGAGGCCGTCCCCAGCATGCGCGTGCCCGTGCCCGTGTGTGTGCCCCCGACCCTGCCTGGGTCGGGAGGGCCGCTCGGCCCTGAGCCGCGCGTCCAGCGCCACGAGGTCGCCGGCCGCCAGGATCGCGCAGGCCGCTTCGTCCCGCGGTTCGGCGCCCCGCATCGTCGCCAGGACCCGGCGCCCCAGAGCCTGGACGAGGGCGTCGTCGCCGGCCCGGAACCGCCGCCGCAGGTAGGCGCCGGCCATCCGCCTCAGGCCCGCGGCCGCCTCCCCCTCCGGCCGGCCGGCCGCGTAGCCGTCCCGGTACCACCGGGCGATGGGATCTAGGTCGGCCGCGCCCGCCTGCCGCAGGATCGGCAGGGCGCGCAGGATCGCCGCGCGGGCGCCGGCCTCGCTCGGATCCGCGTCCAGGGTGGAGTCGGGCAGGCGGTCCGGGCCGACGATGGCGGTGACGATGCCGGCCGCGCGCAGCCGCGCGGCGTCCGGGATCCAGATCCCGGCCGGGGGCACCGCCAGCGCCCGCGCCACGAAGGCGCGCGGCAGGCCGGCGGCCCGGTAGGCGGCCCGCTCCGGGGCGGGATCCACCGGACGCATCCGGCCGTGGGCGCCGACGATGTAGGGGGCGTGGAAGCCGAGCCGGCCGCCGGCCGCGAGGAGGCGCGCCCGCCCGCGGACGAAGATCAGCGTGCAGGCCGACACGCAGACGTCGGGCACGTAGGTGGCGAGCCCCCGCGCCGTCACGAGCGCGCCGATCGCCGCCCCCTCCGCCACGAGGCCGCCGTCGCTGGTGAGGTGGATGCGCTCCACCCCCGGATGCGTCGCGAGGAGGTCGGCCACCCGGGTGGCGACGCCGGCGGTGAGGTCGCCCGCGAGGCGCAGGTCCCGCCCGTCCGGTCCCACCGCGACCCGAGCCGGATTGTCCGGCGCCCCGGCGGCCGAAACCGGGCCGGCGGCCGCGAGTGCCAGGGCGAGGCCGCGGGCAGCGATCCCCGTCCGGCGCCCCCATCCTCGGGTGACGCGCGACATGGCAGTGTCCGTCGTTGGGGATTGGTCGATGGGGACCGGTCGGGGGAGACCGGCTGCCGGCGAATCGAGAGGCGGCGCGCCTACCGGAGGTAGGCGACGAACATCTCGGACACGGCCCGCGCGGCGTAGGCCTCCGGGCTCTCGCCCCAGCGGACCGGGAAGGCCTCGCCCATGCGCCGGCCGGCGAGGATCCCGGCCACCTCGTCGGGCATCAGGCCGTCGTCGACGGCGCTCGCGAGGGCGGCGCGCTCGTGGGCCGAGAGGGACTGGTGTCGCAGGCGGAACGGGGTGCGGGGCTCGTCGGCCGCCGCGGCGGGGGGCGGGTCTCGAGGCGCGGGGTGGGGACTGTCATAGGTCAGCATCGCTGGTCGCCTTCCATGTCGGGTGTCGGACGCTCTCCTGGTCTCGGGGGCGGCAGCACCGCGGACAGCGTGAAGTCATCGCGGCGATCTGATGCGTGGCGGCGGTCACCGTATACTCCATCGTTCCGGGATCGACTGGGCTGCCAATGGTCTTTCGGCGGTCTCAATCTAGGCGCCGGACCCGAGAATATGCTGCCAAATTTTCGATGACTTGGGGGTTAGCGTGTTCGCGACGGGCGCCGCCGGGAGCAGAAGGTGAGGCCCGGGAGTGCCGGCCCGGCCCGGCCGGATCCCCACGGGGCAGCCTCACGGGCTTGCAAAAGCGCGCCCGGTCCGCAATTATTATGCAGTTGCAATAACTTAGCGAAGACCATGCTCCTCATGGGACAGCGCGCGACCGAAATCTTCTCCGCGTTCCGGGCGCATCCGGAAGACCCTTCCCGCCGGCGGGGCCGGGCGCCGGCCCGATCCGGACCGCCGCCGAATCGGGCCGTCGCGACCGGCCGGCCCGGGGCGGCCGACGCGCCGGCCTCAACCCCGGTGAGGCAGGGTGACGAAGTGGTGTTCGCGCGGCTCGACCTCGCCGAGATCCTGGGGATCTGGCGCCACGCCCGCGGCCGGGTGGTGGGCGTCCACCGCCAGGCCGGCGGCGCCACGGTGGACGTGCAGTTCCAGGGGCACGACACCCTGGAGCGCTACCTGCCCGACCTGTTCCGGCGCGTGCATTGAGGCGGCCCCTCCGGTGAGCCCGTACGCGTATGACCGCCCGTCCCGCGGTCGCCCGGCCCTGCCGGCCCCGGCCCTGACGCCCACCCTGGCGCCCGCCCTGGCGCCGACGCAGCCGCCCCTGCGCGCCACGAGCCGCGGCACCGCCGAGGCCGAGGTCTGGGCGGAGCTGCGCGCCGAGGCCGAGGCGGCCCTGATCGAGGAGCCGCTCTACGCCGGGATCATCCAGGCGACGATCCTCGACCAGCGCTCCCTCGCGCAGGCCTTCGCCTACCGCCTCGCCCACCGCCTCGGCGACGGCGACCTGGCGCGGCTGTCGATGCGCGACCTGTGCCTCGCGGCCTTCGAGGCGGACCCGCAGGCCAGCGCGCACGCGGTGCGCGACCTCGTGGCGATCCGGAAGCGCGACCCGACCTGCCGCCGCTACCTCGACCCGTTCCTGTTCTACAAGGGACTGGCGGCGCTGGAGGCCTACCGGGTCGGCCACTGGCTCTGGCACCAGGGCCGGGCGACCCTGGCGCTGCACGTCCAGAGCCGCATCTCCGAGGTGTTCGGCTGCGACATCCACCCGGCGGCCCGGATCGGCTCGGGGGTGTTCATCGACCACGCCACCGGGGTGGTGATCGGCGAGACCACGGTGATCGCCGACGACGTCTCGATCCTCCAGTCGGTGACGCTCGGCGGCAACGGCAAGGAGAGCGGCGACCGGCATCCCAAGATCGAGCGCGGGGTCCTGCTCAGCGTCGGCGCCAAGGTGCTGGGCAACATCCGGGTCGGCGCGGGCGCCAAGGTCGCGGCCGCCGCGGTGGTGCTGCAGGACGTGCCGCCCCACACCACGGTGGCGGGCGTGCCGGCCCGGGTGGTCTCGCGCCTCCCCGCCGACGAGGAGCCGGCGCTGACCATGAACCAGTCGTTCGGCGACGGTGACGGAATCTGAGGCGTCGAAAAATCCTTCCCGCGAAACAAAGGCGTCGATCCCCCGTCGTGGGCGCGCGCGGAAAAAATGATCTTCTCTGCATCCCGCGAGAAGACGAGGGTCTCTCCTATGGATCGTGCATGCCAGGAGGTGACCTTCCAAAAGAGAAGAGAAATTAAGAACATCGTTTCGTTGACGCTGGGCCGAATCGGACTCTATCCAAGCATCGCCGGACAACGGATCTCCTGAGTCCGGCCGGTGGGGCGGGCGTCGATTGCCCGTCTTCTCGAAAGACGATGCTTCCACCGATGTCGGCGCGATGTTTCGGCTCGCCGTCATCACCGGGACTTGAACCATACTTTGCGCCCGCCCCGCGCGCTGCGGGGACGCCCGCCTCGGCGCGGGCCGATGCGGCGCGCCCGCAACCTGACGACGTGAGGACGAACGATGAGCGGACCGGGTCTGAGCGTGAGCGCCACGGCGGCACGCAATCTAGCGACGGCGACCGTCACCTCGGTCCAGAACGCGGCGAACACGCCGCGCTGGCTCCTGCGGCTCCTGCCCTTCGTGGACGTGGCGGGCGGGGTCTACCGCGTCAACCGCCGCGCCGTCGTGCTGGCCCGCCCCGGCCGGATCGATCTCGCCGCCGAGGACAAGGGCGGCAGCAAGGTGATCCGTCCCGCCTCCCTGCGGGCCGTGCCGCTGTTCAGCCGGCTGGGCGATGCCGAGCTGGCGGCGCTGGCGGCCAAGTTCACCGAGAGCCAGCACAAGGCCGGCACGGTGATCCACGAGGAGGGCTCCGCGGGCCGCAGCCTCACGGTGGTGGCCGACGGCACCGTCGAGCTGACCCTGTCGGGCCCCTACAAGGGCCGCCTGCGCCAGGGGCTGGCCACGAAGGGCGACTATTTCGGCGATGCGGGTCTCGCCGGTGAGCGCGCCCCCGCCCCAGCCGTGAAGGCCCTGTCGGCCGTGACCCTCCTGACCCTCGACGCCGCCGCGGTGGAGAGCGAGGAGATCCGCGCCAAGATCGCCCAGTACCGCGAGGAGCGCGACCGCCTCAAGGGCCACACCAACTCGTACGGCGAGCAGGGGATCGAGCTGCTGGCGGTCCATACCGGCGAGCCGCGCCTGCCGACGACCTTCGTGGATTACGAGGTCGATCCGCGCGAGTACCACCTCTCGACCATCCAGACGATCCTCAACACCCACACCCGCGTCACCGACCTCTACTCCAACGAGATCGACCAGCTCCGCGAGCAGATCCGCCTCACGGTCGACGCCGTGAAGGAGCGCGAGGAGTGGGAGCTCCTCAACAACGCGCAGTTCGGCCTGCTGGGCGAGGTCGGGCCGCGCCAGCGCATCCCCACCCGCGGCGGCCCGCCCACCCCGGACGACCTCGACGAGCTGCTGACCCTGGTCTGGAAGAAGCCGGCCTTCTTCGTGGCCCATCCCCGCGCCATCGCGGCCTTCGGCCGGGAGGCGACCCGCCGCGGCGTGCCGCCGGTGGTCGTCCACCTGTTCGGCGCGCCGTTCCTCACGTGGCGCGGCGTGCCGCTGGTGCCGAGCGACAAGCTGCCGATCGACATCGACCCGGTGACCGGGGCCGAGACCACCGCGATCCTGCTGCTGCGGGTCGGCGAGGGCGAGCAGGGCGTGGTCGGCCTGCAGAAGTCCGGCGTGACCGGCGAGATCGAACCCGGCCTGTCGGTGCGCTACATGGGCACCAACGACCACTCGATCGCCTCGCACCTCGTGACCCGCTACTTCTCGGCCGCCGTGCTGGTCGAGGACGCGATCGCCCGCCTCGATAACGTGCTGCTGGGCACCTACCATGACTACGCCTGAGGCCCCCGCCCTCGGGCTGCCCGGGGCGAGCCCGGGCGACCTCGCGCACGCGGATCTCGTCGGGCGCCTCGCCCGGGAGATCTACGGGCAGGGGCAGGGGCAGGCCGCGAGCCGGCCCTTCGCGCCGGCGCTCCCCGCCGGCCCCGAGGTCCCGCAGGCCCTCGAGAGCCTACCCCAGGGCCCGGGCGGCGCGCCGCTGCCGAGCGCCCCGGTGGGCGTCCCCTCGGGGCCTTCGGGCGGCCGGCCCGCCGGCCTGCAGCCCGACGCGTCGGCGCTGGCGGCGCGGTCCTTCGGGGCGCCGCCCGTCGGCCTGCCGGGCCTCTCAGGCCCGACCGTGCCGAACCGCGCGCCGGCGAGCCCGGCCTTCGCCGATGTCGGGGCGATCCCGCCGGTCCAGCCGGCGGGTCCGCGCACCGCGCGGCCGGACTTCTCCTTCGCCGGCGCCCCGACGCCGGCGGCCACCCTCCCCGGCGGTCCGGAGCTGTACCGGCCTATCGCCGCGGACCATCCCCGCGCCACCGCCTTCGCGCACGCGCTCGCCCCGCACCTCGTGCCGGCCGACCCGTCGGGGGCCGGAAGCGACGCGCCGCAGGAGAGTTCGTCCCGGACGCCCGCGGCGCCGGCCGGCGACTACTACTTCCTGAATCTCGCCCCCGGACCGGCCCGCCGGGCGCCGGCGAGCCCCCGGGTCGAGCCGGCCCGCGACCCGGGTTCGCGCCCGGTGGCGGCGCCCTTCGACGTGGAGCGCGTCCGCCGGGACTTCCCGGCCCTGCACCAGAGCGTCAACGGCCACCCGCTGGTCTGGCTCGACAACGCCGCCACCACCCACAAGCCGCAGGGGGTGATCGACGCGACCGCGGAGTTCTACGCCCGGCACAACTCGAACATCCACCGGGCCGCCCACACCCTGGCGGCGCGCGCCACCGACCTGTTCGAGGGCGGCCGCGAGGCGGTGCGGCGCTTCCTCAACGCGCCCACGAAGGACGACATCGTCTTCCTGCGCGGCACCACGGAGGCGATCAACCTCGTGGCGAATTCCTACGGCCGGGCGCATGTCGGCCCGGGCGACGAGATCCTCGTCTCGACCCTCGAGCACCACGCCAACATCGTGCCCTGGCAGATGCTGGCGCAGCAGGCGGGGGCGACGCTCCGGGTGATCCCGGTCGACGACCGGGGCGAGATCATCTTCGAGCAGTACGCGGCGCTCCTGTCGGGCCGCACCAAGATCGTCTCGGTGACGCAGGTGGCCAACGCGCTCGGCACCGTGAACCCAGTGCGGGCGATCATCCAGCTCGCCCACGCCTACGGGGTGCCGGTGCTGGTCGACGCGGCGCAATCCGCGCCGCACATGCCGTTGGACGTGCAGGCCCTCAACGCCGACTTCCTGGTCTTCTCCGGCCACAAGGTGTTCGGGCCGACCGGCATCGGCGCGCTCTACGGCAAGGCGCACCTGCTGGCGGCGATGCCCCCCTGGCAGGGCGGCGGCCACATGATCGAGGACGTCACCTTCGCCCGCACGGTCTACAAGGGCGCGCCGGAAAAGTTCGAGGCCGGCACGCCCGACATCGCCGGCGCGGTCGGCCTCGGGGCGGCGCTCGACTACCTCGCGGGCCTCGGCCTGCCGGCGATCGCCGCCTACGAGCACGACCTGCTGGACTACGCGCAGGCCGGTCTCGCCGACGTGACGGGGCTGCGCCTGATCGGCACGGCGCGGGAGAAGGCGAGCGTGATGTCCTTCGTGATCGCCGGGCAGGAGAACGCGGCGGTGGCCCGCCACCTCGACGCCCACGGCATCGCGGTGCGCTCCGGCCATCACTGCGCCCTGCCGGCCCTGCGCCGGTTCGGGGTCGACCAGTCGGTCCGGGCCTCGCTGGCCTTCTACAACACCCGCGCGGAGGTCGACGCCTTCCTCAAGGCGCTGCACACCCTGCCGCGGCCGTGAGCGGGCGGGGAGGCCGGCCGATCCAGGGCTCCCCCGCCCCCGCAAGGGGGAGCCGCACGGCAGCCGCAGCCCGCGTCACCCCGCCGCCGGCCGGAGGTGCCGCGTCCGCACCGTACCGTCGATGGCCCGCAGCGCGCGGAGCACCGCCTCCACCTCGCCCGCCGGCACCGACGCGTCCACCACGACGTAGCCGAACTCGCCGTCCGTCTGCAGGTGCTGCGCGTCGATGTTGAGCGACCGGCCCGAGAAGACCGCGTTGATCTGCCCGAGCACGCCGGGCACGTTCCGGTGCACGTGGAGGAAGCGGGCGCCGGACAGGCGCGGCGGCAGCTGGACCTGCGGGAAGTTCACGGCGCCGAGCGTCGAGCCCGTCCGGATGTAGTCGACCAGCTTGCGGGCCACCTCCGCGCCGATCCGGTCCTGGGCCTCCTCCGTGGAGCCGCCGACATGCGGGGTGAGGATGACGTTCGGCAGGCCTTGCAGGGGCGATACGAAGCGCTCCGCGTTGGACGTGGGTTCGACCGGAAAGACGTCGATCGCGGCTCCGGCGAGATGCCCGTCGCGCAGCGCCGCCGCCAGGGCGTCCAGATCCACCACCGTGCCGCGGCTGTTGTTGATCAGGCAGGCGCCCGGCTTCATCGCGCGGATGCGCCCGGCGCCCATGAGGCCGTGGGTCAGCGGCGTCTCCGGGACATGGAGGCTGACCACGTCGCTGGCGGCCAGCAGCGCCTCGAGGCTCTCGGCCGGCTCGGTGTTCCCGTGGCGCAGCTTGTCGGTGAGATCGTAGAAGATGACGCGCATGCCCATCGCCTCGGCGAGGTTCGAGAGCTGCGCGCCGATATTTCCGTAGCCGACGATCCCCAGCGTCTTGCCGCGCACCTCGAAGGCGCCGGTGGCCGACTTGTCCCAGCCGCCGGCATGGGCGGATTCCGAGCGCGGCAGGATCCGCCGGAGCAGCATCACGATCTCGCCGATGGTCAGTTCGGCGACGCTGCGCGTGTTCGAGAACGGCGCGTTGAAGACGGGCAGGCCGCGGGCGCGCGCCGTCTCCAGATCGACCTGGTTGGTGCCGACGCTGAAGCAGCCGATCGCGGTCAGGCCGGGCAGGCCGTCGAGGAGCGCCGCGGTGACCTGCGTGCGCGAGCGGATGCCGAGGACGGTGGCGTCGGCGAGATCGCGGGTGTCGTCGGGGCCGAGGGCGCGCGGCAGGTGCCGGATGGCGCCGATCCCGGCCTGCGCGAAGATCTTGGACGCTGTCGGCGCTATGCTTTCGGTCAGAACGACGCGCTCGGTCGACACGGTCGAGCCTCCTTCCACGGACGGGATGCGATCCGTGACCTTGCCGCCGGGGCAGCGCAGCGGCAAGGGCCCGCGTCGCGGGCGTCGAGGGACCGCCCTTCGCCCGCCGCCCTCCCCCGAACCGGGTCGGCCCCTCGACGCCGGCGGCGCGCGCTGTCAGGGTCTGCCCCCGGCGGCCGAGGCCGCGGAGCGACAGGTGCCTGATGACCGGATCGACAGCCCGCGCCGTGATCGTCCAGCCGGGCGGCGGCTTCGACAAGGTCGGCTTCGGTGCGCGGCCGGTGCCCGAGCCCGGTCCCGGCGCGATCACCGTCCGCCTGCGGGCGAGCTCCCTCAACTATCACGATTACGCCGTGGTCAGCGGCCTCTGGGGGCCGAGCGAGCCGCGCGTCCCGATGTCCGACGGCGCCGGCGAGGTCGAGGCCGTGGGGCCCGGCCCCAGCGAATTCGCGGTCGGCGACCGGGTGGTCAGCACGTTCTTCCCGACTTGGACCGAGGGCACGCCGCTGGTCGAGGGTTTCGCCACCGTGCCGGGCGACGGGATCGACGGCTACGCCCGCGACCGGGTGACCGCGCCGGCGGCCGCCTTCACCCACGCGCCCCGGGGCTGGGACCACGCCGAGGCGGCGACCCTCACCACCGCCGCGCTCACCGCGTGGCGGGCGCTCCATGCCGATGCCGGACTGAAGGGCGGCGACGTCGTGCTGGTGCAGGGCACCGGCGGGGTGTCGCTGTTCGGCCTGCAATTCGCCAAGGCGGCGGGCGCCACCGTCATCGCCACCTCCGCCAGCGACGAGAAGCTGGAGCGCCTGCGCGGCCTCGGCGCCGACCACGTCTTCAACTACCGCGCCGACCCGGCCTGGGGCGAGACGGCGCGGCGCCTCACGGATGGGCGCGGCGTCGACCACGTCCTCGATGTCGGCGGCCCGGGAACGCTGGAGCAGTCCATGGCCGCCGTGCGGGTCGCCGGCCACATCTCGGTGATCGGCATCCTCTCGGGCGTCGCGGGGGAACTGCCCCTGGTGCCGGCGCTCCTGAAGCAGATCCGCCTGCAGGGCGTGCTGGTCGGCAGCCGCCGGCACCAGATCGAGATGGTCCGTGGCATCGAGGCCTGCGGGCTCCGGCCGGTGGTGGACAGCCGCTACCCCCTCGACGAACTCGTGGCGGCGTTCCGCCACCAGGAAAGCAACCGCCACTTCGGCAAGATCTGCATCGCCATCTGAGCGATCCGGAACTCGGGACGGCTCAGCGGAGGGCGGATCCCAGCGCGCCCGGCGCCAGGGACGCCGACACCGCGGCCGTCCACGGGGCCGCCGGGCGGCTCGGCGGAGCGGGGCTGTGAGTGCAGCCGTTCTCGCAGAAGGTCGCGAGCGTGCGCCGATCCAGGCCGATATCGCGCAGCATCTCGTCGTCGAGCGCCGACAGGAGACGGAAATTCCGCGCCGCCATGCGGCGCTTCTGGGCAGATTTCAGGAAAGAGAGGAGCATGAAGGAGCCTCCATCGTGCCGGAAGATCTGTTGTTTATCAATGTCCGGCTGAATCAGCGTCGCTGTATTGTCATTCGCTCGCATCATCCGTTTGGACTACTCATCGAATCCCGGGCGGATATTTTGACGCCGGCGCCCGGCCGTGAGCCGCTTCCGGGTGCCGAACCGGCGGGACCTTGGGCGGCACGCGGCACGCGGCAAGCGGCTGCGGGCAGAGCAGGAGCAGGCGCATCAGCTCCGCCTGCCGACGGGTTCCGGTCTTCTCGAAGAGGCGCCGCAGGTGGACGCGCGCCGTGTTCCGGGTGATCCCGCGGCGGCGAGCGCTCGCCGCCAGATCGTTCCCCCCCAGGATGTCGACCGCCAGGGCCGCCTCGGCCTGCGTGAAGCCGAACTGATCCTGCAGGGCGCCCGGGGCCGGCAGCGGGACGTCCGCGGGATCGATGAGGCGCAGGAGCACGGCTCCTCCGTCCGCGCCCCCCTCGCCGCCCCCGTCGGTGCCCAACTCGGCGTCCGATTCGGCGGGGCCGAGGGCCGGGATCGCGCAGGCGGCGACCAGCAGGGTCCCGCCCTCCCCCATGAGGCGCGCCGAGCCGGCGCGTCCGTCGGCGGCGCTGCCGAGAATCCGGCGCAGGGCCGCGCCGTCCGCCGGCGTGGTGCCGCGCAGGCGGCCGTGCTCCAGGCGCAGGAGGCCCCGGCGGACGACGCCCCGGGCCGCGCGGTTCAGGAAATGCGCGCGGCCGGACCGGTCGGTGACCGCCAATCCCTGCTCGAGATGCTCGGCCAGGAGGTGGAGCGCGGCCTCCACGAGGCCCGGATCCGGCGCGGCGCACCGGCTCCCGCCGGCGATGAGCCGCCACGGGCGCACGGGGCCGGGCGCAGGCGCGGCGGCCATCCGGCCGTGGCGGGAATCCGGGTCCGGTTGAGCGATCACGCGCGGATCCTCGTCAGAGCCTCGTCGGAGCGACCGGATGAAGAACCCGGCGGCGGGGACGGTTATTCCCGGCCGCGCGGTTTCCGGCGGCGGCCCTAGCCCGGCCGGCCGGTCCGGGACCGGAACAGCTCCACGAAGGCGCGCAGGTCGCGCCGGTTGAGGTCCGACACCGCCCAGTAGGTGAGATCGCCGAGGCTCCACCGCTCGATCGTCGTCCCGTCCCGCCGCTCCTCCCCGGCCCCCGGCCCCTCCGCCGCGGGGAGGACCGTGACGCTGATCACGTGCCGGTCCTTGCGGTAGACCAGGGTCGGCACGGGGTTCCCGGCGACGATGTCGATCCGGCCCCCCACCAGCGGGAAGCCCTGGTCGGCGAGGTCCGGCGCGTCAGGGGCGAGCGTGGTGCGCCCGTTGAACCAGGGCTTGACCACGTGGCGGTCGGACGAGGCCACGTCGAAGGGCTGCGGCGCCGCGAGGCCGCGCAGGTGGCCGGCGAGCACGGCCTCGACCGCGGTCCCGGTGCGGTCGACGCGGAAGGCGCCGCTGCCCAGCGTCGCCCCCCCGGCAAGGCCGAGGACGAGCGTCGCGGCCAGCGCCTGCCAGGAGCCGCGCCAAGAGCCGCGCCACAAGCCGCCCCAAGAGCCGCCCCAGGGGCCGCGCCACAAGCCGGGCCGGGATCCGGACATCGACCGCCCGCCCGGCGGCGGGTCGGCGAATCCGATCGCGTGGATCACGCGGCCGCGCAGGGCTTCGGGGGCGGGCGGGGGCGCCGGCGTCGCCCGCAGATCGGCCGAGAGGCCGCGGAGGCGCTCCGCCGCCGCCCGCAGGGCCGGCTCGGCCGCGAGGCGGCGCTCCATGGCCAGGACCTCGCCGGCCGACAGCTCGCCGTCGAGGTAGGCGCCGAGGAGCAGGAGCGTTTCGTCGTCGTCGATCATCGCCCGTCCCCCGCGAGCCGGATCAGGAGGTGCTGCCGCGCGCGGCCGAGGCGGGACATCACGGTTCCGACGGGGACGCCCGTCACCGCGGCGATCTCCCGGTAGCTGAGGCCGTGGTACTCGCGCAGGACCAGGGTCTCCCGGAAGGCGACCGGCAGGGCCTCGACCGCCCGGGCGAGCTGCCCGGCGTCGTCGCGGGCGATGAGAGCCGCCTCGGGCGTCACCGGCGCCTCGGCCAGGGCACTGCCGGATTCGAGGGCGGCGCGGGCCTCGGGGGCGAGATCCTCGGCGAAGATCACCGCCCTGGGCCGGTGCCGCTGCAGCCAGGAATAGCCGGTGTTGCGGACGATGGTCAGGAACCACGCCCGGGCATTGCCCTCCGCAAATCCCTCGATCGCCCGGTAGGCGCGCAGACACGCCTCCTGCATCACGTCCTCGGCGTCGGTGGCGTTGCCGGTGAGCCAGTGCGCGAGCCGGTAGCCCTCGTCGAGGCGCGGGAGGACGAGCTGGCTGAACCGCGCGCGGGCCAGGGTCGTCATGCGGCGCGCCGCGCTGCGCCGGTCCGGTCGAAGATCCCTGGGGCCATGGGTGCCTCGCCCTGAGCGCTACGCCATGGCATCGGAAACCGGCAAGGGGCCGCGTTTATTCCCGGGGCGTCGGCGACCCGGGGCACACGCGGGCGCCCTACGCCGTCCGGGAGAGGGGAGCCGTCCGCGCCTCGTCCTCGGCGTCGCGCCGCGTCTCCGGATCGTCCGCGGCCCGCGCGGGACCGGACGCCGGCGTCGGCGCGGCCTGCGGAAACCCGTCCGCGCCGAGGTGCTTCCGGCCGGCGCGCAGGCCCGCCGCACATTCCTCCGGCGAGGGATTCGCGCCTCCGCTCTGATCCCGGGCCATGGGCGCTCCCGATGCGCGGCGCGGCCGCGCGAATTTGTGTCACGACGCCCGTTGCGCGGGGGCCGGCGCGGCCCCGGTGCAGGGGGGCGCGACCGCGCGAGACGGGGCGGGCGGCCGTCTCCGCGGAGAGGCCGCCCGCCCTCGGATCAACCCGTGGATTGCGTTACGGTTCGGCGGAGGCGACCTCCGTCCGCTTGGCCCGTCTCCGCCTCAGTAGCGGCAGACGCGCCGGGGGCCGAACGGGGTCGGACGGAAGAAGCAGCGCGGGCCGTAGAAGCGCGGCCGGCGGTAGATCGGGCGGCAGCGTCCGTAGGGGCCGGGCGCCCAGCCGGGGCCGCAGCCGAAGGCCACGGTGCCGACCGCCGCGGGGCCGGTGATCGTGTCGGCCGCCACGGGCGCCAGGGGCGCGGCGCCGGCGGAGGCGACGCCGAGGCCGCCGACGACGGTCGCGGCGGCTGCGAGCATCTTCACGTGCATCATGATCAGACCTTCTGTTCAGACTCGCGCCGGGCTGGCCCCGCGCGAGGCGCGGCTCCTTCGGTCATCGGCCCTGAATGGAAACTGACCTGGGCCATAATTGTCTGGAAACAAACATTCCGCCGGCCAGGCACTGCGCCGGCCAGGCACTCCGCTGCCGAGACCGGAGGCAAAGCCGCCGCGGCGCGACCCGACCGCCGACGCATCGGCGCCGAGGCATCGCGGGCGCATCGGGGGTTCGGCTGCGCGGCCGCGGGATGTCGGGGGGCTGCGGGTTCGAACGGTACCCGGCCGGGGCCGGCTCGCCGATGCCGCGCCGTGCGCGGAGGGCTCGCCCGGTCCGGGCAACCCGGTCCCGCGGCCGGCGGACGCGCTCCAGGAACGGAGCGGCGGGCCTCGTGTTGTCTGCCAAATCTCTATCCGGAGACGCCACGATGGCAGGAACAGCCAAGAAGACCGACCCGAAACTCTGGGACAAGGTCAAGAAAGAAGTCACGAAGTCCGACAAGGGCGGCAAGCCGGGCCAGTGGTCGGCGCGCAAGGCGCAGATGGCGAGCACCGAGTACAAGAAGGAAGGCGGCGGCTACGCGGGCAAGAAGTCGGCCGACAACCACCTCCAGCAATGGACCGAGGAGGAGTGGGACACGAAGTCCGGCAAGGCGAGCGGCAAGACCGGCGAGCGCTACCTGCCCAAGAAGGCCCGCGAGAGCCTGACCGACACGGAATACGCCGCCAGCACGGCCAAGAAGCGGGCCGATACCGCCAAGGGCAAGCAGTTCTCGAAGCAGCCCAGGGCCGCCGCCGAGAAGGCCGCCGCGGCGCGCACGGAGAGCAAGGGCGACACCAAGGGTGGCGCGAAGGGCGGCACCACGAAGGCCGAGTT
The DNA here is from genome assembly GCF_022179385.1 of Methylobacterium longum. Lineage (GTDB taxonomy): Bacteria > Pseudomonadota > Alphaproteobacteria > Rhizobiales > Beijerinckiaceae > Methylobacterium > Methylobacterium longum. The sequence goes on from NZ_BPQS01000056.1 coordinate 31,854, forward strand.
GATGCGCCGGGCGAAGGCGCAGAACGTGCCCGGCCGGTCGCGGATGTCGAAGGCGCAGCTAGAGCACGCCGTCCACGCCTGAGGGATCGGGCGCGCCCCGACGCGAAGCGTCCCGGGAGGGGCTCCCGGGACGCGCCTCGGCTAAGCGGCCAGTCTGATCGGGCTGGGGATGCTCAGATCGAGGGAGGATGCGGTGCGAACCAATGCCGCACGGATTCCCGGTTCCCCGGAAGCCTCCCTCCGCGCAGGCGCGGAGGGAGACCCGTCGGCGTTTCTCAGTACGAGCCGAACTTGTAGTTCAGGCCTGCGCGGACGACGGCGAACTCGTCGGAGCGGCGGCCGACCGGGCTGTAGAAGGCCGGGACGTTGGAGGCGGCGTTGATCACGA
>NZ_BPQS01000057.1 GCF_022179385.1 Methylobacterium longum
TCAGCACGACCTGTTCCGCGCTCGGCCTCTGTCCTCGCTTCATCCCCAACTCCTCTGGTCCAGGCTGATCCTCTCAATCAGCCCGGTCCAAAGCCAGCCGGTCAGGTCAGGGACGGGCAGCGCATCGCGGGCCGAGATCCGCCGCGGGCCGACCTCGACACGGGGGTCCCGGGACCGCCGTTCGTGAGCGGCGGATTGTCCGATGGCCCGCCATCATCGCGTCCGCCCTTGACGGGCAGATTGTAACTGTTCTAATTCTTATGAGAAGGTGAGGCGACGCCGATCCGCATCGGGAGACACACGACATGGCCAGCGCACATTGCGACAGCTGCAAGTTCTTCGACGAGCACAAGGGGAATGGCGGCGCCGCCCAAGGTGATGCCGGCCTGTGCCGCTTCAACCCGCCCGTCAGCCAGCCGGAGCCGGATTCCAAGGGCCTCTGGCCGGTGGTCGCGTCGAGCGACTGGTGCGGTCACTTCACGGCCGAGATGAACGCGGCGGAGTAAGCCTCTGCGGAGGCTGCAGGATCGGGGGCCAGCCATCGCGGCTGGCCCTTTTTCGTGCGCGGACCAATTCCGGGCGCGGGCCTTCTCCGGGCGCCTCTTCCCCAGGAGCCTTGCGGGCGCGGTCAGGCCGGCGCGCCGACGAGATCGAGGGCGTAGAGGTGCTGCCCGGCGGTGATGAACAGGCGCTCCTCGCCCGGGCCGAAGCAGCAATTCGAGCAGCCCTGCGGCGTCGGGATGAGCCCGAGCCTGTGACCCTCGGCGGAGAAGACCTGCACGCCCGATCCGGAACTCGTCCAGATCCAGCCGCGACGGTCGACGCACAGCCCGTCCGGCACGCCTGGCTCCACCGCGGCGACGACGTGCGGCGCACCGAGGCGCTGGTCTCCCGCCACCGGGAAGGCGTGAATCGTATGCCCGTCGCCCCCCAGGGTGCGCGACGTGTCGGTGACGTAGAGCGTGCTCCCGTCCGGCGCGAAGGCGAGCCCGTTCGGCTGCCCGAGTTCCGCGACGCGGTCGAGGACCCCGCGCTCCGGGTCGAAGCGGTACACGCTGTGGTGGCCGAGGTCGGAGGGCGCGAGGCTGCCCTGCCGCGGTGAGGTCAGACCGTAGGCCGGATCGGTGAACCACAGCGCCCCGTCGGCGGCGCAGACCACGTCGTTGGGGGAGTTGAACCGGTCGCCGCGATAGCCGTCGACCAGCACCGCGTAGCGCCCGTCCGGGCTCGTCCGGGCGATGCGGCGGGTGCCGTGCTCGCAGTGGACGAGGTTGCCGTCGCGGTCCACGGTGTTGCCGTTGATGAACGGCGTCGCGTCGATCACCACCTCGACCCGTCCGTCCGGGTGCCAGCCCAGCACCCGCCGCCCCTCGACGTCCGACCAGACCAGGATCCCGCGGGCCGGCCACCAGACCGGGCCTTCGGAGAACACCGCCTGATCGTAGAGGGAGACGAGGCGGGCCGTCCGCGGCATCGCCGCGGCGAAGCGGGGATCCAGGGCGCGCGGCGGATCCACGGGCGGGACGGGCTCGGGCGGCCCCGCGGGGCGCAGCAGGTCTGTCATCGATGCGCCGTCTTCCTCTCCCGCGGCGCTCGCGCCGGGCGCGAGCCCGGACCTCCGGTCGACAGCCGCCCCGCCGACCCTGCGGGCGCGACCCGATCCGATCACCCCCGACAACCACGGCGGGTCCGGTCGGTTCTCGGATTTGCGCGGCTGCGGGTTCAGGGCGGAAAGCCGGCCCGTCGCGCCCCACGTCGGCGGGATTCTGCCCGCGCGCCCAGCGGGCGGATGGGGAATGCCGCTTCTCCGAGGGCGGCACTCTCTAGGAGATCCAACCGGTTCCGACGGATATCGTAGGTAGGAATCCCATTCCGACCAGTCATGATCGGCCGAACCGGCAGAGCCGCGGTCGTCCCGCCGGAATCGTCGAAGTAAATCCGTATCCAAAATGCGCGTTCGTGAGGAGAACGATTTTCTCACACGGGCGAATTGGGAAACCCGTTTCATTGACGTCCGGAGTGAGGACCGTCACTTCTAGAGAACAGTCTGAACATCCGGTCGTGCAGCCTCCGCTCGGTCCGATCGGAGCCCCGTCCAGCCCCACCGCAAGGCATCCAGTATGACACCACCGAGACTCGTCGGGCTGAGCGCGAACGTGCAGCGGCCGTCCAAGACCCGCACCCTGGTCGACGCGGTGCTGCACGAGGCCGGCGCGCAGACCGCGCTCGACGCGCGCATCCTGGATTTCGTCGATGCCGGTCCCGGCCTCGGCGCCGCCTGGACCCGTGACCAGCTTCCGACGGCGGCGCGCGACGTCCTGGCGGCCATCGAGGCGGCGGACGGGCTCGTCGTCGGCTCGCCGGTCTACAAGGGTGCCTATACCGGCCTGTTCAAGCACCTGTTCGACCTCGTCGATCCGGGGGCCCTGGCCGGCAAGCCCGTGGCCATCGTGGCCACCGGCGGCGGCGCGCGCCACGCGCTGGTGGTCGAGCACGCCTTCCGGCCGCTCTTCGGCTTCTTCGGCGCCCTCCAGATCCCCACCGCGGTCTACGCCTCGGACGCGGACTTCACCGACGGCGCGCTCACCGAGGCCGGCGTGCGCGCCCGCGCCGCGGAGGCGGGCGGTCAGCTCGCCGCGCTGCTCGCCCATCGGGCCGCGGCCGCCGCGCCGGTCGAACTGGCCGCCGCCGAGTAAGCCGCCCGATGCTCGACCGCCGCACCCTGCTGGCCGCCCTCGCGGCCCTTCCCGTTCCCCTCGCCCGGCAGGCCCGCGCGGCCGAGCCCGGCGTACTGCGGATCGGCTACCAGAAGAACGGGATCCTGGTCGTCGCCAAGCAGCAGGGCATCATCGAGGAGCGCCTAGAGCCCCTCGGGCAGACGGTGCGCTGGACCGAGTTCTCCTTCGGGCCGCCGCTGCTGGAAGCCCTGTCGCTGGACGGGATCGATTTCGGGCAGACCGGCGACGCGCCGCCGATCTTCGCGCAGGCCGCGCGGTCCAGCCTCGTCTACGCGGCCGCCCAGGAGGCCGGCGGCTCAGGCATCGGGATCCTGCTGCCGAAGGGCTCGGGAATCCGCACCCTCGCCGACCTCAAGGGCAAGCGCGTCGCCTTCGCCAAGGCGTCGAGCGCCCACAACCTGACCATCGCGGCCCTGGAGAAGGCGGGCCTGACCTACGCCGACATCGAGCCGGTGACCCTGGCGCCGGCCGACGCGGCGGCGGCCTTCGCCCGGGGCAGCATCGATGCCTGGACGATCTGGGATCCGTACTTCGCCATCGCCGAGGCGGGGGAGGGGGTGCGCGTCCTGGCGCTGGCCACCGACATCGCCCTGCAGAACAACTTCTTCCTGGCGAGCCGGCCCTTCGCGGAGGGCCGGAGCGCCGCGCTCGCCGCCGCCATCGGCGCCCTCGCCGAGGTGGCGGCGTGGTGCCGGCAGAACCGCGGGGCGGTCGCCGACCTCCTGTCGCGGGGCACCGGCGTGCCCCTGGCCGCGACCCGCCGGGCGGTGGACCGGACCGATTACGTGATCGGACCGATGACCGACCGGGTGATCGCCGCGCAGCAGCGGGTCGCCGACCGCTTCCACGGCCTGAAGCTGATCCCGAAGCCGATCCGGATCGCCGACGCGGTCTGGACGGCCCCCGCCCGCAACGGCTGAGACCGACCCCAGAGATCACCGCAGAGATCCCAGCAGACACCACCGCAGAGATCCATGACCGACCGAACGCCCCGCACCCTGTCCCGCTCCGCCGGTCTCGCCCCGAACCGCCGGCTGCTCCTGTCGGCCGGGCTCGGCCTCGCCGCGGCCGCGGCTCTGCGCCCCGCCCGCGCGGCGGGCAGCGTCCGGATCGGCTACCAGAAATACGGCTCCCTCGTGCTGCTGAAGGGCCGCGGCACCCTGGAGACGGCGCTCCAGCCGCTCGGCACGACGGTGTCGTGGTCGGAATTCCCCTCCGGGCCGCCGCTCCTGGAGGCGCTGAACGCCGGGGCGATCGATTTCGGCTCAGCCGGCGAGGCGCCGCCGATCTTCGCCCAGGCCGCGAGCCCGGAGCTGCGCTACGTCGCCGCCGAGCCGCCGGCCCCGCGGGGCGAGGCGATCCTCGTGCCCAAGGACAGCCCGGTGACGGGCGTCGCCGACCTGCGCGGCAAGACCATCGCGCTCAACAAGGGGTCCAACGTCCACTACCTGCTGGTGCGCGCCCTGGAGCGGGCGGGGGTGCCCTACGACGCGGTGAAGCTCGCCTTTCTGGCGCCCGCGGACGCCAACGCCGCCTTCGTGCGCGGCTCCGTCGATGCCTGGGTGATCTGGGACCCGTTCCAGGCCGCCGCCGAGCGCGCCACCGGCGCCCGGGACCTCGTCGACGGGCGGGGAACCGACGGACAGGCGCTCGCCCCCAACCGCCAGTTCTACCTGTCCCGGCGCGGCTTCACCGAGACCAGCCCCGAGATCGTCTCGGCCGTGATCCGGGCGATCGCGGCGGTCGATGCCTGGGCGAAGGGCCACGCCGAGGCCGTGGCTGCGGAACTCGCGCCCGCGGTGGGCATTCCCGCCCCGGTCCTCACCGTGGCGCTCGGCCGCCTGTCGTACGGCGTCGCGCCCCTCGACGCGGCCGCGGTGGCCGACCAGCAGAAGGTCGCGGACGCCTTCCACGGCCTCGGCCTCCTGCCGAAGCCCATCCGGGTCGCCGACGCGGTGTGGACGCCACCGGCCCACAAGGCCGGCCCCCGGGCGGAGAACCGCTGATGCGCGCCTCCAGGCTCGAGCGCCTGCGCGACGGGGCGCTGCCCTGGCTGGTGCCGGCCGTGATCCTGCTGGGCTGGCAGGCCGCGGTCTCGGTCGGACTGGTCTCCAACCGGTTCATGCCAGCGCCCCTCGACGTGATCCGGGCCGGCTGGGAGGCCGGGCGGACCGGCGAACTCTGGACCAATCTCGGCGTCAGCACCCTGCGGGCGCTCGCGGGCTTCGTGGTCGGCGGCGGCATCGGCTTCGCGCTGGGCCTCGCCAACGGCCTGTCGCGCCTGTCGGAGCGGCTGACCGACACCTCGGTGCAGATGGTGCGCAACGTCCCCCACCTGTCGCTGATCCCGCTGGTGATCCTGTGGTTCGGCATCGGCGAGGAGGCCAAGCTGTTCCTGGTGGCGCTCGGCGTGTTCTTCCCGATCTACGCCAACACCCTGCACGGCATCCGCTCGGTGGATCCCGGCCTCGTCGAGATGGGCCGGGTCTACGGCATGTCCCGCACGGAGCTGTTCACCCGGGTGGTGCTCCCCGGCGCCCTGCCGTCGATCTTCGTGGGCCTGCGCTACGCCCTCGGCATCATGTGGCTGACGCTCATCGTCGCCGAGACGATCTCGGCCTCGTCGGGGCTCGGCTACATGGCCATGCAGGCCCGCGAGTTCATGCTGGTCGACGTCGTCGTGCTGGCGATCCTGATCTACGCGGGCCTCGGCAAGCTCGCCGACGCCCTGACCCGCCGGCTCGAGCGCGCCTGCCTCGGCTGGAACCCCGCCTACAGGAGCGCCTGATGCTGCGCGACGCCGTCCGCCCCGAGCCGCTCCCCGAAGCCGTCGCCGCCGATCCCCGGACCGAGCCCAGGTCCGATCCCCGGTCCGATCCCCATCGGCCCGGCGGCCCCGCGCCGTCGCCCGCGGAACTCGGCCGGCGCGGGATCGCTGTCACCGTCCGCGACCTGCGCAAGAGCTTCGACGGCAACGCCGTCATCGAAGGCCTCAACCTCTTCCTGCCGGCCGGTGGCTTCACCGCGGTGGTGGGCCGCTCCGGCTGCGGCAAGAGCACCCTCCTGCGCCTGATCCTCGGCCTGGAGACGCCCACCGGCGGCCGGATCGACCTCGAAGGGCCGGCCGGGAGCGCCCGCCGGTCCGAGCCGCCGAAGCGGATCATGTTCCAGGAGCCGCGCCTGCTGCCCTGGGCCCGGGTCGTCGACAACGTCGCGGTCGGCCTGTCCGGCCACGGCTCACGCTCCGCGCGCCGGACGCGGGCGCTGGAGGCGCTCGCCGAGGTCGGCCTCTCCGACAAGGCCGGGCAATGGCCCGCGACCCTGTCGGGCGGGCAGCGCCAGCGCGTGGCCCTGGCCCGCGCCCTGGTCAGCCGGCCGGGTCTGCTCGCCCTGGACGAGCCCCTCGGCGCCCTCGACGCCCTCACCCGCATCGACATGCAGGACCTGATCGAGCGGATCTGGCGGACCCAGGGATTCACGGCGCTGCTGGTGACGCACGACGTCGCCGAGGCGGTGGCGCTCGCCGACCGCATCCTCGTGGTCGAGGCCGGGCGCATCGCCCTCGACCTGCAGGTGGAGGTGCCGCGCCCGCGCCGACGCGGGGATCCCGATCTGGCGCGGCTGGAAGGACGTATCCTCGACCACCTGCTCGGCACCCCGCAGGGCTGAGACGCCATGCTGACTTGCCTGAGGCGATTGCGTTCGGTCCCCCGAGGCGGCACCTGTTCGGACGAACCGGGCCCCCTCCGGCGCCCGACGCGCGATCGCATGGACCGCAACGGAGATTCCGATGACCGCACCGACTGACGGGCGCGCCGACGTGCTCTGGTTCCTGCCGACCCACGGCGACGGGCGCTATCTCGGCGCTCAGGAGGGCGCCCGCGCGGTCTCGCTCAGCTATCTCCGCCAGATCGCGCAGGGGGCCGACGAGCTCGGCTATTACGGCGTGCTGCTGCCGACCGGGCGCTCCTGCGAGGATTCCTGGATCGTCGCCTCCGCGCTGGCGCCCTTGACCGAGCGCCTGCGCTTCCTCGTGGCGGTGCGGCCGGGCCTGATGGAGCCCTCCGCGGCGGCCCGCATGACCGCGACCCTGGACCGGATCTCGAACGGGCGCCTCCTGATCAACGTCGTCACCGGCGGCGACCCGGTGGAGCTCGCCGGCGACGGCGTGTTCCTGTCCCACGACGCGCGCTACGCGGTCACCGACGAGTTCCTGACGATCTGGCGCGGCCTCCTCGCGGGCGAGACCGTGACGTTCGCGGGCGAGCACCTGCGCACCGAGAACGGCCGGGTGATCTTCCCGCCGGTGCAGAAGCCCTATCCGCCGCTCTACTTCGGCGGCTCCTCCCCCGCCGGCATGACGGTGGCGGCCGAGCATTGCGACGTCTACCTCACCTGGGGCGAGCCGCCCGCACAGGTCGCCGAGAAGATCGCCGCCGCCCGGCAGGCCGCCGAGGCGAAGGGCAAGACGTTCTCGTACGGCATCCGCCTGCACGTGATCGCCCGCGAGACCGAGGCCGCCGCCTGGGAGGCGGCCGAGACGCTGATCTCGAAGCTCGACGACGCCACCATCGCCAAGGCGCAGGAGACCCTGAAGCGCCAGGATTCCGTCGGCCAGAGCCGCATGATGGCCCTCCACGGCGGCAGCCGCGACAGGCTCGTGGTGGCGCCCAATCTCTGGGCCGGTGTCGGCCTCGTGCGCGGCGGCGCCGGCACGGCGCTGGTCGGCTCGGCCGATCAGGTCGCCGACCGGATGAAGGAATACATCGATCTCGGGATCGACCGCTTCATCCTCTCGGGCTACCCCCACCTGGAGGAGGCCTACCGCTTCGCCGAGCTGGTCTTCCCGAAACTGCCGCTGCGTCCCACCACCGGCCGGCCGGCCGGCAACGCCCGCAACGACGGTCCGTTCGGCGAGATCATCGCCAACGACCTCGTGCCGGCCCGCCGCGCCGGGGCGCACTGACCGGCGGATCGGGCCGCCCGGCAGCATCGGGCATGGCTGATCTGCATTCAGATGGCCCGGGCGTCACGCTGGCGCCATCCTTGGCGTCCATCCGCCCCGGCCATCGCCGCGCGACCCGCTCGCGCGGCCTGGACGCGTGGAGGATATCCATGACTTCGACCAAGACGGCCCTGTTTGCCATCGGTCTCTGCCTCGGCCCTGCCGCAGCCTTCGCGGAGCAATCCCCGGCCCGCGAAGCCCTCAAGCAGCACTGCACCGGCGACTACATGGATTACTGCAGCGCCTACGCGCCGGGCGGCCCGGAGGTCGAGGCCTGCTTCAAGGCCAACCTCAAGAACCTCTCCCCCGGCTGCTCGGCGGCGATCACCGCCTACAAGAAGGAGCAGCGGGCGACCAAGCGGTTCAGCGAAGCGCGCTGAAGCGTCCGGCCGGGCGGTCCCTGGCGGCTCTGATGCCCGCGCGGGGGGCCCGCCGGGATCGTCTGGGTCCGCCGACGCGACCCACGGCACCGCCGCCGCGCCCGTACCGGGTCGGCGGCCCTGAAGCCCGGATTCCGCGGCGCGGCCGTGGGACGGCGAGCCCCCCCGCGAAGCGCGCGCCGTGCCCGCTGACGGCGCGGCTCGGCCCCCGGGTCACGGGGATGCCATCCCTCCCGTCATCCTGAGGTGCCCGCGCCGGCGCGCCTCCAAGAGGGGCCTCATCACCGGGGCGCCGCGTCCCGTCGGGGCACGGGCCGGGCGGTTCGCGCCGGGCAGGCCCTTTCAGGGAACCGTATGCCTCCCCGAGCGTGGGCGTCGCGTCGACGCTCGAGGCTCGACGTCGCCGGTCCGGATCCGCGCGGCGGAGCCGGGGATCCGGACACGCCGGCGTTCCGAAAAGCCGTACGGATTGCTGGGCCGAGCCCCGGCACTGCCGCGCGGGGACGATGCCACGCCTCTGCCGACGGCGAGGAAGTCCGGCGGCCACGGTGCACCGTGGCCGACGCGATGACCTGACGATAAGTCTTACCGAAATCCTACGCCCGATCCGGATCCGATCGGCAGGTTTCAGCCCCGATCCGATACGGCTGCACTCTGATGTTCCCAGGACAGTCCGAGTAAATATCGCGCCGGAACCGGTCAACCAACACGAAATCTTAAGCGTGCGGCGTCGATCAGGAGGCGCTCATCAATCCCGCGCGGGTCCGGCCTCCATCCGCAACCGCGCGCGACGGCGCAGCGTCGGTGACCCCGGCCTGCGCCGGACCGTCGAGACCCGGACCCTGCGCCCATGGCCACCGCCGATCTGTCATCCGCCGGGCGCGCGCCGGGGCTCAAGGGCGTCGCGACGGCCGCGACGCTGCGCCTGTCGCGCACCGCCGTGGCCGCCGCGGTGGCCACGATGATGATCCTCGTCGATCTCATCAGCTTCTCGCAGCTGATCTTCTCGGGACCGCTGGCGGAGAGCCGGGCCGCCGGGGTGTCGGCGATGCTGACGGCCTACCTGGCCGGCAGCCTCGTCTTCCTCGCGCTGCGGCGGAGCGTGGTGGTCTCGCTGTCCTTCTTCGGGGCGGCGGCGATCGTGCAGGCCGCGATCGCCGCGGCGGTCGCCGAGCAGCTGCGCGCGGCGGGCCTGACCGATCCCGACGCGGTCGGCCGGATCGTCCTCGTCACCTGCGGGATCTCGACCGCGATCACCGGCCTCGTCTTCGCGATGCTCGGGACCCTGCGCGCCTCGCTGCTGGCGCAGCTGCTGCCGTTCCCGGTTCTCATGGGCTTCCTCGCCGGTGTCGGCCTTCTGCTCCTGCGCAGCGGCGTCCAGATCGGCGCGCAGCTCTCCGATCCCCTCGGCGCGCTGCTCGGCCTCCTCGGCCGCCGGGGATCGGCCCGATCGATCCCGGCGCGTACGGGCGCGTCGGCCTGACGCTGGCCATCGGCGTCTGCGCCTTCTACCTGCCCCGCCGCATCGCGCACTGGGCGACCTATCCGACCGTGATCCTCGCCAGCCTGGTCGCGGTCCATTGCGGCCTGGCCTGGCAGGGCATCGGCACGACCGCCGCGCAGGCGGCCGGCTGGCTGATCGACCCGCTGCCGACGGGCTCGCTGCTCCGGATGCCGGTCGTCGGCGACCTCGCCTCCTTCGACCCGGCCCTGCTCCTGCCGGTCCTGCCCAAGCTCGTGACGTACGTCGTCGTCGCGGTGATCGTGCAGATCCTCTACGTCGTCAGCGCCGAGCTGGACCTGCGGCGCGCGTTCAACGTCGACCGGGTCTTCGTGGCCTCGGGCTTCGCCAACCTGCTCGGCAGCCTGTTCGGCAGCCCGGTGATGGGTTTCGACCGGACCTCGACGCTGCTGCTGCACAACATCGGCGGCGGCCGCTGGCTCGGGCGCTGGCTCACCCTGGCGGCGATGGCGTTCCTGCTGGTCTTCGGAGCCGGTATCCTGGCGCTCCTGCCGCGCCCGCTGGCCGGCGGCGCCCTGGTGGCCCTCGGCCTCGGCCACCTGACCAACCTCGCGCTGGCCGGCCGGGCCTTCCTGCGCTGGGAGATCGCCATCGCGCTGGTGGTGTGCGCCGCCACCGCGCTGTTCGGCGCGACCGCCGGCTTCCTGGTCGGCGTCGTGATGGCGATGCTGATCTTCGCGGTCCAGTACGCGCAGATCCCGGCCGTGCGCCGGTCCCTCTCGGGGGCCGAGCGGCGCAGCAGCGTCATCCGCGCGCCCGACACGGCCGAGCGGCTGCGCGTGGCCGTGGCCCGGACCCGGATCTACGCCCTGCAGGGCTACCTGTTCTTCCTCAACGCGCAGGCGGTCCACGCCCGGGCCGCAGCCGAGGCCGCGGATCTGCGCGTCCTGATCCTGGATTTCCGGGACTGCGTCGGGCTCGACAGCTCGGCGCTCGTGGCCTTCCGCAAGATCGGGCTGCTCGCCGAGCAGCGCGGCTTCGACGTGCTGCTCGCCCATCTCGGCCCGACCGTGCTGCGGCAGGTCGCGCGCAGCCGCCTCACCGCCAACGGGCGGATCCGGATCCGCGACACCCTCGACGCGGCCCTGCGCGAGGCCGAGGCGACGCTCCTGTCCGAGGCCGGAAGTGCCGGGGCCGGGGAGGTCGCGCACTTCGCCCGGCACATGACGGACCAGCTGGCGGACCGGCTGAGCTGCGCGGTCGGCCCGGCCGATTTCGCGCCCTACCTGACCGTGCGCGACCTCGCCGCCGGCGAGACGCTGATGCGCCAGGGCGCGGTGGCCGACGCCCTCTACTTCCTCGAACGGGGGACCATCTCCATCGAGATGGCCCTGGCCGGGCGGCCCAACCTGCGCCTGCGCACCACCACGGCGGGCACGGTGATCGGCGAGATCGCCCTGGTGCAGGGCGGCCGGCGCACCGCCACGGCGCTGGCCGAGAGCCCCTGCCGGGTGGTCGGCATCGACCGCGCCACCCTCGCCCGCATGGAGCGCGAGCGCCCCGACCTCGCGCTGCTGTTCCAGCGCTTCCTGCTCCTCGAACTCGCCGGCAAGGTCGTCGACACGAACCGGCTGCTCAAAGCCGAACTGCAGTGAGGAGGCCGGCGGCCGGGTTCAGGCCGCCGCCAGCACCAGGGCGAGCCCGATATGGGTGACCTGATGCAGGAACTGATCGGTGCCGATCAGCCACCAGAAGCGGGCATCCGTCGCCGGAAAGCCGGTGCGCCGGCCGACCAGCGCCTTGCCGCGGTCGATCGCCGCGTGGATCGCGAAATCGGCGAGCGCGAGCCACCACAGGGCCGGCTTGACCATCAGCGCGATCAGCAGCGTGCCGAGCCCGTGCAACCCGGTATGGGCGCAGAGCGGGGCGAGCCACGCCGAGGACCGCTCCTTGCCTTGCGCCATCCAGTTGCTCTGCAGCAGGAAATCCGCGCCGAGCTGCTTCACCGCGAAGGCGAGGATAAGCAGCGCGAAGGCTCCGACCGGGACGGGCGTGTCGAAGGACGGCATCGCGGCGCTGGCCCTCCTGGGCGCGAGCCCCGCGGTGTCCCTCCGGAGGCGTCGCGCGATCCGAATCGGGACTGGCAGAGCATACACCGCCGCCCGGGCCCTGGCGCGCGGCCGCAGGCCCGTCTGCCCCGGGCGCCGCACGCGCTGCGTCTTCCGGCCTGCCCGGTCCCGCGCTACGTGACAGGGTGCGGCCTGGCGGCCGGGACCGGGAGGAGCCACGATGGTCAAGGATCGCGTCTTCATCGTCACGGGCGCGGGCTCGGGCCTGGGCGCGGCGACGGCGCGGGGCCTCGTGGCGGCGGGGGCCCGGGTGGTCCTGGCCGACATCGCCCGGGAGGCCGGCGCCCGGGTGGCGGCGGATCTCGGCGCGGCGGCCCGCTTCGCCGAGACCGACGTCACCCGCGAGGCCGACGGGCAGGCGGCGGTCCGGGCCGCCCTGGACGCGTTCGGGCACCTGCACGGGCTCGTGAACTGCGCCGGCATCGCCCCGGGCGAGAAGGTGGTGGGCCGCGACGGGCCGCACGGGCTCGAGACCTTCGCGCGGGCGGTCTCGATCAACCTCGTCGGCACCTTCAACATGATCCGGCTGGCGGCCGAGGCCATCGCCCGCGAGGCGCCCGACGCGGCGGGCGCCCGGGGCGTGATCGTCAACACCGCCTCGATCGCCGCCTTCGACGGCCAGATCGGGCAGGCGGCCTACGCGGCCTCCAAGGGCGGCATCGTCTCCATGACCCTGCCGATCGCCCGGGAACTCGCCCGGCACGGCATCCGGGTGGTCACCATCGCGCCGGGCATCTTCGAGACGCCCATGATGGCGGGGCTGCCGCAGGAGGTGCAGGACACGCTGGGCCGGAGCGTGCCGTTCCCGCCACGGCTCGGCCGCCCGTCGGAATACGCCGACCTCGTCCGCCACATCTGCGAGAACCCGATGCTGAACGGCGAGACGATCCGCCTCGACGGGGCGCTGCGGATGCCGCCCCGCTGAGGCGCCTCAGCCGATCGACACGCTGGTCAGGATCCCGGCGGCCCGGCGGACCTCGTCGGCGATCATCTCCTCGCTCGGTCCGTCGATCGGCATGTCGGACAGGATCGCCGCCACGTCGCGCTTCACGTCCTCGCGGATCTCCGGGTTCTCCTCGGAGAGCCGCCCGATCAGGACCCCAAGCACGATCTCCAGCGCGGAGAGCTTGGCGTGCAGGCGCGTGAACTCGTCCAGCGGCTCGGGCTCGTTCGCGGTCATGGCCGGCTCCGTCTCGAAGGGGGCGGCCGACGCGGATGGGTGCGCCGGCGCTGGTCGCCCCCTCATACAGCCGGGGGGGGCCGTCGTCTCGCCGGTCCGCGCGGCCGGGAGCGTCGCACCCCGGAGCCCGCGGGCCGCCCGGCCTGACCCGGCGCGCTTTTCGGATCCGCGGTCGGCAACCGTCTCGCGCAAGCGACGTTTCTCGGTCCCGTGATCGAACCCCGCAGAGGGACCCCGCCATGATCCATCGTCTCGCAGCCGCGGCCGGCCTGCTCGCGCTCTCCACGAGCCTCGCCCTCGCCCAGACCGCCACCTCGACCCCCGCCGAGCCGGCCAGCAAGGCCGACGCCAATCTCAAGGAGTGGCAGGTCGCCAAAGTCGCCAAGGTCGGCCTCGCCCAGGCGCTCACCACCGCCGAGGGGCAGGGCGAGGAGAAGGGCGGCCGCGCCATCGACGCCGACTTCGAGAAGGCCGACAGCAAGGATCCGGCCCATTACAGCGTCAAGGTCGTCTACCCGAGCGGCAAGCTGGTCGAGTACGGCATCAACGCGGATACCGGCGTCCTCTACAAGACCGAGAACCAGCCGTTCGAGCGCTACTTCACCCGGCTGAAGGCCTCCGACTTCCAGAACGCCAAGACCTCGCTGAAGGACGCGCTCGCCATCGCCGAGCAGAAGGCCGGCGGCGGCAAGGCCTACGAGGCCGAGGTCGAGAAGGACGGCGCCTCGGTCCAGTACGAGATCAAGGTGGCCGGCGCCGACAAGGAGCAGGAGGTCAAGGTCGGACCGGACGGCAAGGTCCAGAACTGAGGCCGAGGGCTGCGGCGGCGCAGGCCGCCGCAAGCCCCTCCGTCCCTGCGGGCGGAGCGCAGCGGTGACGGCCGGGTCGGACCGGCCGCTGCATCCTGTCACCCCACCGCCCGCGGAGCCGAAGCGCCCCCACGGCACTTCCCATTTCGCGATGCGGCCCCGATGGCCGCGGACGGGGAGGGCGGCATGGACGCGGGTGCGCTGGAGATCGACGCCCATCTCGGACGGGCCCACACCCGGGTCGAGGGCCCCGACAAGGTCACCGGCCGGGCCCTCTACAGCTCCGACCTCACCGGGCCGGAGACCGGCACGGCCCACGCGGCCCTGGTGACCAGCACGGTCGCCCGGGGCCGCATCACCGGGTTCGACCTCGCGGCCGCCGAGCGGGTGCCGGGCCTTCTAGGGATCTTCACCCACCGGGACTTCGCGGGCGCGGTGGCGCCGGTGAAGCACCTGATGGCCGGCGGCTTCGCCAACAGCTCGCACCGGCCCCTCGATTCCGACGTCGTCGCCTATGCCGGCCAGATCGTGGCGCTGGTCGTCGCCGAGACCCTGGAGGCCGCCGCGGCGGCGGCCGGTGCGGTCAGGGTCTCCTACGCGGAGGAGCCCGCCGCCGGCGGATTCGACGCGCCCGGCGCCGAGACGCTGCGCCTCGCCGACCTGAAGCCCCACCACGCGGATATCGAACGGGGCGACGCCGAGTCGGGCTTGGCGGACGCGGCCGTCCGCGTCGAGGCGCGCTACGCGACGCCGGCCCAGCACCACAACCCGATCGAGCTGTTCACCACCCGGGCCGCCTGGGACGGCGACCGGCTCACCGTGCACGAGCCGACCCGCTACGTCGGCGCCGTCCAGCACGGGCTCGCCGCGCAGCTCGGGCTGGATCCCGCGCAGGTGCGGGTGGTGGCCGGTCTGATCGGCGGCCATTTCGGCTCGAAATTCGCGCTGTCGCAGCACACGGCGCTGGTCGCCCTGGCGGCGCGGCGCCTCGGCCGGCCGGTCTCCCTTGTGCCGAGCCGGCGGAATTGCTTCACCATCGCCAATTACCGGCCGGAATCGCGCCACCGCATCCGGCTCGGCGCCGACCGGACCGGCCGGTTCACCGCCCTGGTGCACGAGGCCGAGACCGTGACGTCGCGCTTCGATCCGTTCGTCATGGAGGGCGCCGAGGTGACCGCCAGCCTCTACGCCTGCCCGAACATCCGCACCGAGGAGCGGGCCGTGCGGGTCGACCGCAACACGCCGGGACCGATGCGGGCGCCCCCGGAGGTGCCATTCCTGTTCGCCCTGGAGAGCGCCGTCGACGAGATGGCGGCGGCGCTCAACATGGACCCGATCGCGTTGCGTCGGCTCAACGACACCGCGGTCGATCCGGTCACCGGAAAACCGTTCTCGACCCGGCCGCTGATGGCCTGCTTCGACGCCGGGGCGCGGGCCTTCGGCTGGTCGCGCCGGGCCCCGCGGCCGGGCACGATGCGCGACGGACCCTGGCGGGTGGGCCTCGGCTGCGCCGCCTCGGTGCGACCCGTGAAGATCGCCGCCGCCACGATGCGGGTCCGGCTCGGCCCGGACGGCGCCGCCGAGGTGGCCTGCGCGCACCACGAGATCGGCAACGGCATCACCACGCTGCTCGCCCTGGGCGCGGCGGACGGGCTCGGCGTGGCGGTCGAGCGGGTCACGGTCCGGCTCGGCGACACGGACCTGCCGCCGGCGGGCATCTCCGGCGGCTCGAGCACGACGACCAGCCTGATGAACGCCCTGGCGCTGGGCTGCGGGCAGCTCCGCGCGGTGCTGGCGCAGGCCGCGACCGGGCAGGGCGGCCGCCTCGCCGGCCAGGATCCGGCTTCCCTGCGCCTCGCGGGCGGGCGGCTCGTCGCCCCGGACGGGACCGGGATCGCCCTCTCGGAGGCGGTCGGGCCCGAGGGGGTCGCGACGGTCGCGGAGTTCGTGCCCGAGGGCAGCGACCGGGAGACGGCGCTCAGGGGCCTGCGCGGCGGCCATATCGGGCTGGCGCTCGGCGGCGCGGGGAAAGCGGTGTCCTGGGGCTTCGGGGCGCAGTTCGCGGAGGTCCGCGTCCATGCCGAGACCGGGGAGATCCGGGTGGCGCGGCTCACCGGCGCCTTCGCGGCGGGGCGGATCCTCAACCCGCTGACCGCGAAGAGCCAGCTCATGGGCGGGATGATCTGGGGCCTCGGCTCGGCGCTCCTGGAGGAGACGGTGCTCGACGGCGCCACCTACCGCAACCCGGACCTCGCCGAGTACCTCGTGCCGACGGCGGCCGACGCGCCCGAGGTGGAGGCGCTGCTGGTGCCCGACCCCGACGATCAGGTCGACGCCCTGGGCCTGAAGGGGCTGGGGGAGCTCGGCATCATCGGGATGAACGCGGCCATCGCCAACGCCGTCCACCACGCCACAGGCCGCCGCATCCGGAGCCTGCCGATCCGGCTGGAGGACATGGCCTAAGGGGGCCGCCGTCTCCCGCCCCGCAGAGGGGGAGGGCGCGGGTGCGCCCTACTCCATCGTCGGCGCCAGCTTCTTCACGCCCTGCACGTCCTCGCCGAGCCACGCCGCGTTCTTGGCGGTGCCGTCGAAGGTCGCGCTCGTCTTGAACAGCTCGTACTTGCCCTCCAGCGCGTAGGGTTTCGAGCGCGACAGCAGCTCGGCCACCGCCGCCTTGTCCATCGGCTTGAAGGTCTTCACCGCCTCGAAGGCCTGGTCGAGGTCGCGCTGGTTCTGAATGCCGGTGATCACCACCGAGACCGGCAGGTTCAGCGAGAAGTGCAGGTACTCAAGCGGCTTGATCGGCGCGTCCGCCTTCAGGATCACCCCGTCGCCGAAGGTCTTCATGGCGAGCGGCGCGATGCCGTTCTGCACGAGGTACGGCAGGACGAGGTGGCTGAACGAGCGGAAATGCGCGTCCATCACGTTGACGGGCATCTGCACGGAATCGAAGTGGAAGCCGCGCTCGGCGGCGACCTCCAGCATCTGCAGGTGGATGCGCGGGTCCTTGTGGCCGGTGAAGCCGATGTAGCGCAGCTTGCCCTGCTTCCGGGCCTCCAGGAAGCCTTCCATCGCCCCGCCCTCGGCGAAGACCCGGTCGGGGTCGTCGTAGCGCAGGATCTCGTGGTGCTGGACGAGGTCGATCCGGTCCGTGCGCAGGCGCAGGAGCGACTGGTCGATCTGCTTGAGCGCCTCCTCCTTGGTCCGCCCGTCCATCTTGGACATCAGGAAGACCTTGTCGCGGTAGCCGCCCTGGGCGAGGGCGGCACCCATGCGCAGCTCGGAGCGGCCCTCGTTGTAGTCCCAGCAATTGTCCATGAAGGTGATGCCGCGGTCGATCCCGGCATGGATCAGCCGCGTCGCCTCGTCGTCGGTCACGGCGCTCTTGCCGAGGTGGAACCCGCCCATGCCGATCGCCGAGATCGTCTCCGACGTCCGGCCGAAGGGCCGGTAGAGCATCTCGCCCCGCAATTCGCCGGGCTCGGTGACGAAGGGCAGGTCCGCCGGGTCCTGCGGCCGGTTGCCGGGGAGCGCGGGGGCGTTCACGGCCGCACCCGCGCTGCCGGCGCCCGCGAGGCCGGCGCCTGAAAGTCCCGCGCCGAGCACGGCGCCCTGAAGGAAGCTGCGGCGTTCCATCGGCTGTCTCCGTTCGAGGATGTCTGGGTGAGGGCAGGTAACGGTTCGCACCGGGTCATCGTTCGATCTCCTCGGCGAGGCGCCCTGCCGCGTGGAGCAGGCGCAGGGCCGCGCAGGCGGCGCCGTAGCCGTTGTCGATGTTGACCACCGTGATGCCGGGCGCGCAGCTCGCCAGCACGGCGTCGAGGGCGGCGCGCCCGCCCGCGGCGACGCCGTAGCCCACGGAGGTCGGGACCGCGATCACCGCCCCGGCCACGAGGCCGCCGACGACGCTGGGCAGCGCCGCGTCCATGCCGGCGGCGACGATCACCACCGGATGCGCCCGGATCTCCTCGATCCGCGTGGTCAGCCGCCACAGGCCGGCGACGCCGACATCGGCGAAGAGCGTCGCGGCCCGGCCGGCATAGGCCAGCACCCGCAGGGCCTCGCGGGCGACCGGCACGTCCGAGGTGCCGGCCGCCACCACGGCGACCCGGGCCGGGCCGGCGATCTGCGGCGCCGCGCCGAACACCGCCGTGCGCGAGACCGCGCAATAGTCGAGCCGCGCGGCTGCGCTGAGCCGGTCGCGCTTCTCCGGGTCGAGGCGGGTGAGGAGGAGCGAGGCGCCGCGCGCCCGGGCGGCCTCCAGGATCGCGTCGATCTGCTCGGGGCTCTTGCCGGCGCAGAAGATCGCCTCCTCCAGGCCAATCCGCTCGGACCGGGCGAAGTCGAGGGTGAATTCCTCCGCCACGCTCACGGCCGGGCCTCCCGCTGTCCGACCAGGAAGGCGCTGCCGACCCGGTAGGGGGCGAACCGGACCGGGCCGTCGAGGCGCGCCGGCGCGAGGGTGCGGATGCCGGCCCCAAGGGCGGCGCGGCGCTCCGCGTCGAGGGCGGCGAGGCTCCCGGGATCGAGTTCCACCACCACGCCCTCGGCGCGCACCCGGCAGCGGACCGCGCGCCCGACGCCGCCCCCGGCCAGCGCCCCGCCCACCAGCCGCTCGACGGCGTGGATGAAGCCCAGGGTCTCGGGCTCGATCGGGATGCCGGTCTCGACCCGGCTGGACAGGCAGGGCGCCGCCGGCAATTCGGCCACGGTCCCGAGGCCGAGGTCGCGGGCGAGCGCCCGGACCGCCGCCTTGTCGAAGCCCGCCTCCACGTAGGGGTGGCGCACGCCGTGCTCCCGGGCGGCGTCGAGGCCGGGGCGGTACTCGCCGAGGTCGTCGCGGTTGGCGCCCGACAGGATCTGCCGGTCGGTGACGCGCCGGACTGCCCCGTACAGGTTGGTCTTGCAGAAGAAGCAGCGATTGACCGGGTTCGCCCGGTAGGCCGGGTCGGCGAACTCGCCGGCCTCGATCACCCGCAGGTCCCAGCCCTCGCGGACGCCCTCGGCCCGGACCCGCGCGGTCGCCTCGTCGGGCACGGCCGGCGAGACCGCGTGGACCATCAGGGCCGTCCCCGGCGCCCGCCGGTGGGCGAGGGTGGCGAGCGTCAGGCTGTCGACCCCGCCGCTCACCGCCACCGCGACGGGCCCGAGCCCCGCCAGGACGGATTCGAGATGCTGGCGCGTCATCGCTTCTCCTCCTCCGGCGTCCCCGCCGGCTGCGGTTCCAGGGCGAGGCGCTCGGCCTCCCGGCGCAGGGCCGCCCGCGCGGCGTGGCCCGCCGCGTCGCGCGCGTCGTCGGCCTCGGCCTTGGCGGTGCGCCCGCCCGGCCGGTCCACCACCTTCACGCGCACCGACCGGCCGTCCTGCGCCACCGTGCGGGCCGCGCGCTCGAGCACCGCGCCCTCCACCGGGTGATACCGCAGGCCGATCGTGGTGGTCTCCCGGAAGCAGGCCGCGATCACCGCCTCCAGGCTCTCCGGGCGCGCCAGGATCTGGATATGGGCCATCATCCGGCCCTTCTTGCCGAGGACCGGCGCCTGCACGACGTCGAGCACGCCGGGGTCCGCGCGCAGCCGGTCGAGGCCCATGGCGAGGTCCTCGCCGGACTGGTCGTCGACCTCGAAGGCGATCACCGCGAGGTCCCGCCGGCCCGATCCGCGTGCGACCGCATCCTCCAGCACCAGGACGCGCAGGCAGTTGCTCAGGCCCGGCAGAACCTTCGTGCCGAAACCGATGCCGGTGCGTCCGAGAAGGCCCCGGGGCCGGCCCCGCCCGGGATCGTCCCCGCAGAGGTGGCGCAGGATCGCCGCCCCGGTGGGGGTCACGCGCTCGCCGGCGATCCCGTCGTCGAGGGTGGGGAAGCCTTCGAGGAGCAGCGTCGTGGCGGGGGCCGGGACGGGGAGGGGGCCGTGCTGGGTCCGCACCCGGCCTGAGCCCAGCGGCAGGGCCGAGACGCTCCAGCTGCGCACCTCCAGCGCGGCGATCAGGTGGGCGGCGGCCACGATGTCGGCGATCGAGTCGAAGGCGCCGACCTCGTGGAACGCCACCGCCTCCACGGCAACACCGTGGACCCGGGCCTCGGCGTCGGCTAGGTGGCCGAAGATGCCGAGCGCGTGCGCCCGCACGGCCGGCGCGAGATCGGCCGCCTCCAGCGCGGCGCGGATCTCCGCCCAGGGCCGGTGGCCGTGTCGGTGATCGGGCGCATCGCCGTGATCGTGGCCGTGGCCGTGATCGTGGCCGTGATGCCCGTGGTAATCCCGCGCAGGGTGAGGGTGGTCGTGCCGGTGCGGTCCGTGACCGGGCTCGGCCCCGGGGGCGGAAACGGCGAAGCGCAGGCCCTTCAGGATGCCGTCGTTGTGGTCCTGCGTCGCGCAGGCGATGCGCGCATCGACCGCCCGGACGCTCGCACGCACGCCCTCTTGGTGCTCGGGAAAGGCGTCCAGCAATGCGGCGGCGAACATGTCGCCGGCGACACCGCCGAGCGGGTCGAGGTGGATGTGCATCGTCTGTCAGGCGGTCCCGGCCGGAGGGAAGGTCCGGCTGAGATCGGCCGATTCGGGCCCGCGGCAAGGTTCGCCCTGCGACTCACGCGGTCGGCCCTGCCGCGGCGTATCGCCCGCCGGGCTCAGGCGAGCTGCAGGTAGGCCGGGTCGAACAGCCCCCGCTCCCTCAGCCCGTCGAGGTCGCGGATCGTCAGGCGCCGGCTGCGGAGGGCGACGAGGCCGCTGGTGCGCAGCTCCTTGAGGGTCCGGTTGATGTGCACGCTCGTCTGGCCGAGGGCGTCGGCGAGGTCCGGCTGGGTCACCGGCATCGGCAGCGAGGTCCCGTCCGCGAGTCCGACCCGGGCGAGGCGCAGGTGCAGCTCGCAGAACAGGTGGGCCAGCCGCTCGATCGCCGAGCGCCGGCCGACGCTGGCGATCCACTCGCGGTGGATGGCCAGGGTGGCGAGCATTTCCCGCCACAGGCATTCCTCGACCGCCGGCCGGTTGCGCATGGCGTCGCCGATCAGGTCCGGCGTGATCCGGGCGACGGTGACTGGGGTCAGCGCCCCGATGGCGTGGTCCATCCGCGCGCGGCGGAACACGAAGGGATCGCACAGGTCGCCCGGCAGGAGCAGCGCGACGATCGCCCGCCGCCCGTCCGGGAACTGCTTGTAGCGGCAGGCCCAGCCGTCGAGGATGAGGTGCGTGTGGTAGAGGTCGCTCTGCTGCCCCTCGATGTCCTGCCGGGCCGCGACGTGGCGGACGTGCTGGCGCGCGAGGCCGTCCAGCATCGCGCGGTCCTCGGGCCCGAGCCGGACATGCCGCTCCATCTTCCGAACGAACGGGTTATCCACGTCCGCCTCCGGTCACAGCGCCGCCGAGCCGACGTGCCGCATGCCGAGCCGTCTCATGCCGCGAGCCCCGGGGCCATCGGATGCGCGGCGGCCGGAACCGGGCGCCCCGCCGGGCCGGGCAGCGCCGGGGGTCCGGCGCGGCCACGGCGAGGGGACTCCGCGCCGGGGCCGGTCGGCACGACAGTGACGCCGGCGGTATCGTTGAAATTGGCAGCCACGGATATTTCTATCAGGCAAGGAGCGTCGATCTTCCGGCCAATGAAGTCCGGAACTTCTTGATCGGCTTGTGCCTGTACCGGAAAAACGCGCGCTAACCTGTGTTAGTTCACCTGGCGCGGTCGTCCGGCGCAGGCCGACGGGGCCCAGATCACCTCCGGGATCGGCTCTCGATCCAGCGATTGCTTGGCGCGCAGGCCGTAACCCGCCATCGCCCCAGAATGGGCGACGCGTGCCCTATTCGGCAGCGGCCCCCACCGTATCGGCCATGCGCGCCCGGCGCGTGCCCAGCGGTTGCGGTTTGCCGACGGTGGTGTCCTCGGCGGTCTGGTGCTCCATCTCGGCGTTCACCTGGGCGCCGACCAGCACGATCATGGTCGAGAGCCAGATCCAGGTCATGAAGCCGATGGCCGCGCCGAGCGAGCCGTAGGTCTTGTTGTAGCTGCCGAAATGGGCGACGTACCAGGAGAACAGCAGCGACGCGGCGACCCACAGCACGGCCGCGAGCGCGCCCCCGGCCGTGACCCAGCGCCACCGCGGTGCGTCCCGGCTGGGGCCGTAGCGGTAGAGCAGGGCGAGCCCGAGCAGGACCGCCACCAGCAGGGCCGGCCAGCGCAGCAACGTCAGCCACCACGCATCCGTGCCGAGCCCGACATAGGAGAGCACCACCGGCAGCACCACGACTGCGGCCAGCGCCAGGATGAGGAACAGCAGCGCGCCGGCCGTGAAGGCGAGGGAGACGAGGTTGAGCACGACGAAGTTGCGCGCCTCGCGCTCGTTGTAGACGAGGTTGAGCGCGTCGAAGACGTGCTTCACGCCGCCGTTGGCGCTCCAGACCGACAGCACGATGCCGAGGATCAGGCTGAAGCCGAGGGTGGTGCTGCCCTGCTCGTTCAGCCGCTTGACCTGATCGCCGACGATCTCCAGCGCCCCCTGGGGCAGGATGCCCTGGAGGCTCGCGAGCTGGTCGTTGATGGTCGAGGCGTCGGCGATGAGCCCGTAGCAGGACACCAGCGCCGCCACCGCGGGGAAGATGGCGAGCAGCGTGAAGAAGGTCACGCCGGCCGCGATCAGCGACAGGCGGTTCTCGCCGATGTCGTGATAGGTGCGCACCGCGATGTCCTTCCAGCCCTTGGCGGGGATCTCGGTCGGTCCCGAGGCGTTGCGGCCGCGGTCGGCTTGGGCTCGGGCGACCGCGTGAGCCTCGCCGCCCTCGTGCGAGGGCGAAGACCGCCGAGCCCCGTCGCCGCCGGAGGACCCGACCGGACCAGAGGATCTCGCTGCCGGACGACCCGCCCGCCGCGGGAGGGCCACGAGGCCGATCAGCGCGGTGGCGAGCGCCAGCGTCCAGACCGTCGAAGGCTGCCCGTGCGGACGGGCTGCCTCGGTGCTGGCGGGTTCGGGGGCTGACATCGGCTGACCTCGGAGAAGGTGCGGCAGGGATACGGGCGGCGCTCGGGGGTCTGCGCGGGTCAGCGCGCAGACCCCCGAGCGCCGCCACTGCCAGGGGAACGCCACTTCGCGCGCAACGGTTCTCCGTACAGTTGCAATAGGATGCGGAGACCCGGCAGGGCGCCGCCGAACGGCGGCACGGCTGTGATCAGCGGGGCTCCGAGCGGCCTCGGCCGGGTGGCGGCCGAGGCCTTCGCGGCGCCTTCGCGGCTGCCTTCGCGGCTGCCTTCGCGACCGTGCCGGCGGGGCCGGCGGGGCCGGCGGCGCGGCGATACGGCTCCCGGAGCTGAGCCCGTTCGGGAGAATGGCTAACCCATGTTGCGGCATGGGGACCCTGGGCGGGCCACAACCGATGCTACGGGGCCACCGGCCCGCTCGCCGACGACCGGACCTGAATGCCCGACACCGAAGGCCCATCCCTTCTCGACTCCGTGGCGGATCTCGCGGGAGACCTCCCGGAGGATCATTCGGACGACCTCGCAGAGGATTTCAGCGGGGACCTCCGGCACGGCCTGCCGGAGACCGTGCGGGCCCATCTCGGCACCCTGCTCGGCCGCGCCTACGAGCAGATCGGCCCGGAGCCCGGCGCCGCCGCCGAGAACTTCGCCGACCTGCTGGCGCGCCTCGATGCCGCCCTCGCGCAGGCCGAGGGCGACCGGGAGGCGACCTTCCGCGCGGGCCTGCTGGAGGTGGTGCCGGCCCTGCACCGCTTCGCCGTCTCGTTGACCCGCGATCCGGCGGCGGCCGACGACCTCGTGCAGGACACCTTGCTGCGCGGTTGGCGCGGGCGCGGGGGCTTCACCCCCGGCACCAACCTGGAAGCGTGGCTGTTCACGATCCTGCGCAACGTGTTCTACAGCCAGCACCGCAAGCACGGTCGGGAGGTCGCCGACACCGACGGCAACCACGCCGAGCGCCTCACCAGCGTGCCCGAGCAGGGCGGCCACCTCGACCTCCAGGACGTGCGCGCCGCCCTCGACCGGCTGGCGCCGGTGATGCGGGAGGCCCTCGTCCTCGTGGCGATCGAGAACATGAGCTACGAGGAAGCCGCGGCGGTGATGAACTGTCGGATCGGCACGGTGAAGAGCCGCGTCTGGCGCGCCCGCGAGCAGCTCGCGCGCATGCTCGGCTACAGCGGGTCCGAGATCGGCAACGACGGCGTGATGCTCTCGGTGACCGGCGCGACGGCCTGATCAGCACGGTTCTCGCCGCCCAAGACGTGGTCGTGCTCGCGAAATCGGCATTTCTCTACCGGTATTCGGCGAGAAATTTGACTTAGGTGAAAGCGCCCGGCCCCAGTCCCGGGCGACATAAGGGCGGGTTGGGTCGATCCGTCGGCTCGGCTCAGCTCCCGTCGGTGTGACATCCCCCCGATCCACCGGCGGGAGCCCCATTGCGGCCCCTACTCGATCCAAATTCGGTCCGGGATGCCCGGCGTTCAGGTCGCGGCGCCGCCCGCCCGGTCCGCGTCGAGCTGCTGCAGCAGCTCCGCCAGCCGCGGATCCAGAGCCTCGTCGATCACAGGATCGTACAGCGCCCGCAACTGGCGGCCGAGGCGCAGACGCGTCGGTTCGTCGAGCGCCGGGCCGCTCGCGACGGGCACCACCCGCAAGGGGGCCGCGGCCCCGCCGGAGGCCCCTCGGGCGGAACGCCCCTGGGCGGAGGGTCGCGGGGCGGCGTGCTGGCGTTCGGGCTGAGGCATCCCCCTTACATCGGCCCAAGCCCGCGCGACGGCAACCACCCGGCCGCGCGTCACGCGCCGTTCAGGCATCGTCCTCGGGCGCGAACACCTCGCCCTTCTCGGCGAGGACGGCATCGGCCTCGTCGCGGGCCAGCGCGTCACCGGCCCCACCGTCCGGGTCGGCGCGGCCCGAGACCCGGTCCAGGGCGCGTTCCCAGCCGGCCGGCAGCGCCTGCCCCTGCCCGGCGAGGATCTCCCCGGCGCGGCGGCGGACCCGGTCCCAGGTCGCCGGATCCATCACCGCGTAGGCGGTCCCGAGGCCGAGCTCGGTCCCGGCGCGCGCCACGGCCTCGGCCCATCCGGGCGGGGGAGACGAGGTGTCAATCATGGCTGCTGGCCTCCCGCGACGATCTGGGGGCGGAGATAGGGCGCCAACGCCCGGCGGCCTCACCGCAATCCGTGGGCGGCGAGTTCCTCCGGCACGAGGGCGGCCGCATCCTGGCGCGCCAGGATGGCGTCGAGGGGCATCGGGCGGCCGTCCCAGGCGTCGACGCCGACATCGCAGGAGCGGGTGGTGTCGGGGAGCCGGCCGTGGCTGTGCCCGTAGAGGTGGCGCGTCTCCCGCCACAGGCCCGGCCAGGCCCGGTGCGCGTAGTGCGACAGGAAGAGGCGGTGCGCCCGCCCCCCGGCATCCGCGACCGAGAGGCGCGCGCCGTCCACGGGGGGCTCCGCCCAGGGCAGATCCAGGACGCGGTTCGAGTCGTGGTTGCCCCGGACGAGGTGCTTCACGCCGTTCAACCGGGCGAAGATCGCCGCGCAATGGGCGCGGCTCGCATGGGCGGCGAAGTCGCCGAGGTGCCAGACGACGTCCTCCGGACCGACGGCGGCGTTCCATCCGGAAACCAGCGCCGCGTCGTGGGCCTCGATGTCGCCGAACCGGGCCGCGCGGTGGCGCAGGATGTGCGGGTCGCCGAAATGGGTGTCCGCGGTGAAGAAGATCGCCATGCCGCCGAGACTCGCATCCGAGATCGCATCCGCACCGATACCGTCCGGGCAGGCCGCGCGGTGCCGGACCGAGGTGGTCCCATCCGCGCCTCGGGCAAGGCTGCGCGGCATCCTGCCCCCGGGTCCGCGCGGGCGGAGCGGTCCGAAGCCGGCCGCGTTCTGCAACCGGAAACCGTACGCGACAGGCGCTAGGCGATGCTCGATCCCACGATCTACGCCCATCTCCTGGATGCGGCCGGGGCGCATCCGACCCTGCGGGCCGCCCTGGTCCAGGCCGGTCCGATCGCCATCGCGCCGCCGGCCCATCCGCACGTCGCCGACCGGCTGTGCGTCGAGGTGGTCAACCAGCAGCTCTCCACCCGGGCCGCCGCGGCGATTTGGGCGCGGATCGAGGCCGCCGCGGCGGCGGCGGCCACCAGCCCGCGCGGGCTGTTCGAGACCGGCGACGCGGCGCTTCTGCGGGCCTGCGGAATCTCGGGCAACAAGGTCCGCGCCCTCCGGGCGATCGTCGCCGCCGAGGCGGCGGGTCTGCTCGGTCCCAACCTCGCCGGGCTGCCCCATCCGGAACGCGCGGCGGTCCTGTGCGGCATCCGCGGCGTCGGCCCCTGGACCGCCGACATGGTCGGCATCTTCCACTTCCACGACCCGGACATCTGGCCCGAGGGCGACGTGGCGGCGGTGGGCTGCCTGCGCCGGCTCACCGGGCTGGACGATACGCGCGCCGTGGCGTCCGCCTTCGCGCCGTACCGGTCGATCCTGGCGCGCTACCTCTGGCACATCAAGGACGCGGGGGTGGTGACGGTCGAGCCGGCGCCCGTCTCCCGGCGCGGGCGACGGGCCGGGGCGGCGGAAGCCGGGTGACGGGCGATGCCATCCGCGCCTTCCCGGAAACCGCCATGCTCCGCCGGGGCAACGGTCCGGCGGACGCCGCGGCGGGTATGGCTGGCGCGGCGGCTACGGCTACCGTCGCGGCGTCGGCGCCGCGGTTGGCGCGGGCCTGCTCGGCTTCGCAGTCGGCACGGTGATCGGCTCGGCGGCCGCGCGCAGCGCGGCGCGGCTGGTGGCGGTCTACGAGCCCCCCGCCGGTGGTGTACGCCCGCCCGGTCGCCGTGCGCGGCTCGGCCTACTGCGCCTCGCGCTACGGCTCCTACGACCCCGCCTCGGGCACGTATCTCGGCTATGACGGCTACCGTCATTCCTGCCCGTAACGGGCCGGAGAGCGCCTGATTTCGGGCCCCGGTCGCTCGCCACCGGCCGGGGCCATCGTCGTGTCGGCCGGGCCGGCACCGGGACGATCCAGCCTTCCGCGATGACCGGATCGGACGCCTCCGAGCCCGCCTGCGGCCGAGGGCGCGGGCTCGCGCGTCGTGGCGGCGGCGATGCCCGTCCTCGCCGGCAGAGGCGAGGCTCCCGGCATCGGTCGAGTCCCGCCGGATGCCCGCCGCGCCCCGGCCGCGCACGAGAGCGGTGGCGACGTGAACCGTCGCGGCCTCGGGAGGCGCGTCGGGCCCGGGGGCGCCCCGCCGAGGCCCGACGTTCGGCGCCCTCACGCGGCGCGCTTCTCCACCACGAGGGTGTCGTAGATCTTGTTGTCCGCGTAGAGCCACTTGGCCAGGGCACCGGCGATCAGGGCGCCCGCGATGGGCGCCAGCCAGAACAGCCACAGCTGGGCGATGTACGCGTCGCCGGCGAACAGCGCCACTCCGGTGGAGCGCGCCGGGTTCACCGAGGTGTTGGTCACCGGGATCGAGATCAGGTGGATCAGCACCAGCGCGAAGCCGATGGGGATGCCGGCAAAGCCCGTCGCCGCGCCCTTCGCGGTCGCACCGACGATGATCATCAGGAAGAAGAAGGTCGTCAGCACCTCGGTGACCAGGCAGGCGGTGAGGCTGTAGCCGCCGGGGCTGAGGGTGCCGTAGCCGTTCGAGGCGAAGCCTTTCGGGACCCAGCCCGCCTTGCCGGAGGCGATCAGGTAGAGGGCGCCGGCCGCCACGACCGCGCCGACGACCTGGGCGAGGAGGTAGGGCACGACGTGCCGACTGGCGCAGCGTCCGCAGGCCCAGAGGCCGAGGGTGACGGCGGGGTTGAAGTGGCCGCCGGAGATGTGGCCGACCGCGTAGGCCATGCTGAGCACGGTCAGGCCGAAGGCGAGGGCGACGCCGAGGAAGCCGATGCCGAGTTCGGGGAAGGCCGCCGACAGCACGGCGGCGCCGCAGCCGCCGAACGCCAACCAGAACGTACCGAAGAACTCGGCGGCCGCGCGACGTCTCAGATCATGGTCCATGGTCGTCCTCCTCCGGAAAAGTCTCTGGGGTTCAGGTCATCAGATCGTTCGTGACGTGTCTTCGGGACCCGGGCGGGCACGGATGGGACGACGGGCGCGTCACGGTGCCGAACCGTTACTGTTTTGTCCAGTCTAAGACCGATTGAATGCAATCGGTCTGCGCCAAGGTCAGGTCCTCTCCGGCGGCGATCACTGCATCGCGCGTGCCATCGTCCTCGCACCAGGGCCGCAGCACCTCGGGTACCGTCGCCACGTATTGCGCGCGGCCCGACGCCGCCGCCGGCACAGGCCTGATCCCGCGCCCGTCGTCCAAGACCGCGTCGGCGGCCGGGCCGTCCGTCCCGCCGGCGTCGCTGCGGATGCTCGGGCCGACGCGCCTCGGGTCGACCACGTCGCCGGAGCCTGGGCGACGAACCTCGCCTTGCGGGTGTCATTCCTGGCCCCGGGCATGCCCGGGACCGCGTCGGGCTCCTAACGCCCGGGCCGGCGAGACCGCGAGCGGCGGCGTGAAGACGGGCGCGGCGTTTCATCGCGCTCACTTCGGATCAGGATGGAGGCGCGGATCTCGGGCCGCCTCGTTCCCCGGGGCGCCCGGCGCGTGGAGAAGGGCCACGGCCTGTCGGGAGGCGTCCCGCTCGGCGGATGCGCGCTCGGTCGGGCGAGCGCCGATGCCCCCCGTACCGCCGCGGTGGAGGGAGCGGGATCGCCGATGTCTGCCGGCACGGCCCGGTACGGAAATTCCTCCGCCGTCATGTCCCCGGCCTCCCCGAGCACGGGAGCAAGCCGCTCCCGCGCGAGGACGCCGTTGCGCAGGATCGTGAGGAGCAGCCACGCCTTCAGCCGGGTCCCGGCCTCGAATCCGGCCCCGTGCTCCCGGGCCTTCGGCAGGGTGAACTGCACGAGGCCGCCGCGTTCGAGTGCGTCGGCGACGGCGCGGAGCAGATGCGGCACCGCGGCGGTCCGGTCGGCCTTGAACCCGGCAGCGACCCGGCTGTCGGTCTCGGCGGCGTCGAGGGCCGCCGCGAGGCGCTCCAGCCCACGTGCCCGGGGGCGAAATGCACCTCAGCTCCACAACTTCTGAATAATAAATGCGGAGACTATGCCTCGGCGCGCGGTGCATGCGTGAGACCATGGCACCGTGCCCGGGACCGGAGTCGAGCAGCCCGTCGATGTGATGCCCGGTTGGGGACGCTCATGGCGGGCCGAGAACGCGGCCTGTCCTTGACGGCGGCCTGCCTAGCGAGGCGAGCATTGATCTTTGGCGCAAACCATTCGCGTCGATGATGCGGGTATACCAGGAAAATAACTTCAGTTAGGGAACCGGCTTGTGCGCAACCCGTTTGTGCCCCGCTGCCAACTGCGCGGCGACACGAAGGGACGAGGCAAGCGGTGACCGTAGGGGTCGACCGGCATGAACTCCGGCATATCATCGCCGGCCTGAGCGAGGGCGTGATCCTGGTCGAGCCCGACCAGACCATCGCCTACGCCAACGAGGCCGCCCTCGCGATGCACGGAGCCGGCAGCTTGGACGAGCTCGGGCCCACCGTCGACGACTATCGTCAGCGCTTCGCCCTGCGCTACCGCAACAACGTCACGCCGAACCAGTACCCCATCGAGCGCGTGGTGGCCGGGGAGCAGTTCCACGACGTCGTCGTCGAGGTGCGGCGCACCGACCGGCCCGAGCAGGATTTCGTCCACTCGCTCCGCAGCCTGGTCGCCACCGACCGCGACGGCAACCCGAGCTGCCTCGCCCTGATCCTCAAGGACGTCACCGACCAGTTCGAGGCCGAGGAGCGGTTCGAGGCGACCTTCAACGCCAATCCGGCGCCTGCGGTGATCACGCGGCTGTCCGATCTGCGCCACGTCAAGGTGAACACCGGCTTCCTGGAGATGACCGGCTTCACCCGCGATGCCGTGATCGGCCGCAGCGTCTACGAGGTCGACGTGCTGGCCGAGGCGCGCAACCGCGACCTCGGGATCGCCCGCCTCAAGGAGGGCAGCACGATCCCGCAGATGGAGGCGTGCCTCGGCCTGCCGGAGGGCGGGAGCCGGTTCGTCATCGTGGCCGGCCAGCCCATCGACATGGGCGACGAGCCCTGCATGCTGTTCACCTTCGCCGACCTAGAACTGCGCCGGAAGGCCGAGACGGCGCTGCGTCAGAGCGAGGCGCGCTTCGCCAAGGCGTTCCGCCTGACTCCGGTCCCGACCGTGCTCGCCCGGGGCAGGGACTTCCATGTCACGGGCATCAACGAGGCCTTCACCCGGGTCTTCGGCCTGGGCGAGGACCGGGTCATCGGCCGCAGCCTGGCCGAGGCCGGGCTTTGGGTGAACGATCGGCAGCGCATGGACGTCGAGGCCGCCATGAACCGGCACGGCTACCTGCACGGCGCCGAGGTGTGCCTGCGGCACGAGGACGGGGCGAGCCTCGATTGCCTGGTCTCGGCCGAGCGCATCGAGATCGAGGACGATCCGTTCGTGCTGCTGGTGATGCAGGACATCACCGACCGCAAGCACACCGAGCGCGAGCTGTTCGACGCCCTCGAGGCCGTGATGGCCGACACGTCCTGGTTCAGCCGCGGCCTGATCGAGAAGCTCGCCAACCTGCGCCGGCCGGAGGCGGGACGACCGGATGCCTGCGCCCTCAACCTGACGGTTCGCGAACGGCAGATCCTGACCCTCATCTGCTCGGGCCTCGACGACGACGCCATCGCCCGCAAGCTTGGATTGTCGCGCAACACGGTCCGCAATCACGGCGCCGCCCTCCACCGCAAACTCGGCGTCCACAAGCGCAGCGAGGCAATCGTCTGGGGGCGAGAAAACGGTTTTCCGCTGCAATCATCAGGAAAAAAATGATCATGATACCGGTATATTTATCTCATTGATCCCGGAGCCTGCCGCATCATCTCGAAATCGGTCCCGGGTTTTCTCGAACACGACGGAGCACCCATGACCGAAGACAGCACCGCGCTCCCCACCGATCATCGCAAGGGCTCGATCAAGGAAGCACTCGGCAAGCTCACCGGCGACGTCCGGATCGAGGCCGAGGGGCGGCGGCAGAAACGTCAGGCCCGCGCCGCCCGGGGCACCGGAACCAAGCCCGCCGGCTCGGACCGGGACTGACGACATTCCGCGGGGCGCCTCGAGGACGAGGCGCGCTCCCGCCCTTCACGACACGAGGAGAACGACATGGTCGACACGGATCGGATCACGGGCGCCGCGCAGGCGCTGGGCGGCAAGCTGCAGGGCGCGGTCGGCGACCTGACCGGCTCGCGGCGGGACTCGGTCG
>NZ_BPQS01000058.1 GCF_022179385.1 Methylobacterium longum
GGTCGGGTTGTCGAGGGCGGAGTTGACCGTCTTGCCGGTGGCGAGGCGGTTCTGCGTGGTCGCCATCAGCTGCGCCGTGTCCTGCAGCGAGAGCAGGTTCTGACGCGTGGCGGCCGACAGGGTGATGGAGGACATCGTTCGATCTTTCTGATTCAAGCTACCCGTTTCTTGGGTGGGCCAGTAATCGTCCTCCGGAAGTTTCCCGCGAGTTAAAATGATTGCCGTCTCGCGAGAACTCGCAGCGATCGTTAATTGATTACTTCTTGATTTGATCTATTTCGGCACGCTTGCAAGCGGCATTCAATATCTATTAACCATCTTCTGGCAAAGCCGTGGGGGCTGCCGGACTGCCATCACGCTGGTCCGCCTGGGATTATCGGGCGGAGCGGCAGAGCGAGGGCGGCACCGCATCGCGCTTGGAGTTCGGCCGTGATCGTTCAGTCGCCCCTTGAGGCCGCCAACCCGCATCCCGGCGTGCCCGCCGTGTTCCCGCACGTCGCGGTGGCGATTCCGTGCGGCACCATGGTGCACGCCGATTTCGCCGTCAGCCTCGGTACGATGATGCACACGCTGGGCGAGATGCCCATGTCGATCGTCGTCGGGAAATCCTCCATCGTGGCGGATGCCCGCAATCTGGGCCTCGACTACGCCCAGAAGTTCAACGCCGATTACATTCTGTTCATCGACAGCGACATGACGTTTCCGCGCGACGCCCTGCTGAGACTGCTGGTCCGCAACGTCGACATCATCGGCGCGACGTATTCCCGGCGCACGGCGCCGCATCATTTCCTCGGCGACATCCTGCCGGAGCAGCCGGTCGACGCCCCGAAGGGCCTCCTGGAGATGACGCGGATCCCGACCGGCTTCCTGCTCGTCAAGTCGTCGGTCTTCGAGCGACTGAAGAAGCCGTACTTCCGCTTCCGCGTCGACGAAGAGGCCGGCGTGAACATCGGCGAAGACTACGATTTCAGCGACCGCGTCCGGTCCCTCGGTTTCAGGATCTGGTGCGACCCCTACCTGAGCAAGGAACTCGGGCATATCGGCGAGCACGCTTTCAAGCTGTAACCGCTGGATCGCGCCGCGACTCCGCAGGTCCGGTCTGTCACCCGGCTCGCCGCCGCCCGGACACGCGGCGCGACCGACGGCAGGGCTGTCGCCCCGCTGCGCGCGGCCGACCTCGGGTCGACCAAACCAGTGAAAGGACCGGGCCGGCCGCTCCTCGCGAAGGCGGCCCGGCAATTCCGGTATCGCTCCCGGCGCTCTTGCATCCCGGCGCCGGTGATGCGCATCACGCGACCGTCTGACACGAAGGCGTTCCGCCTCATAGTGCAGCCTTCGCAGCGCCTCGCCGGTGAGCGTGACGCCTCTCAATCGCTTCGCCCCATTCGTGTGCGCGGAGGCGGGCGGAAGCCCCCCGGATCCGCCGGCGATTCCGGGTCGTCCCGTCAGCCGATCCGCGTGGCCAGCGCCTGCTGGAAGGCTGAGAACACCTTGCGCATCTGCGGCGCCTTGTAGGGATAGATCTCCGCCGAATCCATGTCGTGAACGACCATGCCGGTGTCCGCTTCGAAGATCAGCAGGCGGCCATCGCGGCTCTCGGCGCAATCGAGGACGAGATAGTCGAGACCCAGGCGCCGATGGATCTCCGCGAAGGCCTGCCGGTGGCGTCGCGCGAAGACGGTGTCGAACGCCGCCATCGCGGACGCTTCTTCGGCCTGTTTCCGGGAATCGTCGAGCATGCCGGCGTTCAGGTAATGGATCATCCAATGATCACGGATCGCCATGTGACAGAGGAACGGTGCTCCGTCGATGAGCGCGATCCTGTATTTCCGGTAGAGGCCATCGGGACCGCGGTAGTCGCAGAACTGTGTGAGGTACAGTTCCTCCGCCTGCGCGCCCGCAAGATAGTCTCCGAGCGCGGGCGTATGCTCGATCCGCTGCAGGTCGTTCCCGGCATGCGTGTCGATCGGGCGGACGAGGATGGGAAAATCGAGACCCTGCGGGATGCGCGAGCCTCCCGCGATGAGGCTCGAGCGCCCGGCGCGGAGGATGCGCGGGACGAGGATGCCCGGCGCACCGGCAAGCGCCTCGGCGATCCCGTGGCGCGATGTCCGCAGGACGCTGCGCGGGAGATTGAACACCGGCCGGGTCCAATGCGCTGCAGCTTCGTCCAAGGCTTCGAGGACCGGCTCGTTGGCGCGTGAATACGCGACGCCGACGACGACCACGTCGTGCTCCGGAAGTCGTCGCGGCGCTTCCTGCCCGGGCAGGATGTAGAGGTACTCCACCGAGAAGCCGGGATCGTCGAGAAGGAAATCGACCGGCGTGTTGGCCATGAGGTCGCCGGCCGCCACGATGACGAGCACCCGCGTCCGGGCGCCCGGCGCGTTCGACCGGAGCCTGAAGTGCCTGTGTCCGTGCAGGACATCGGTCTGGAGCTTGAGCGCTTCCTCGGAGCGTTGCAGCAGCAGCAGGATTGTCGAGAGGTCCAGCGCGGCGCCCGCTTCGACCACGCCGTTATTCGCCCCGGCGACGATCGCCTGGGCACAGGCTGCCAGGTCCGATCCCTCGAACGCCGCGCGGATCAGGCGTGCCTGTCCGATCATGGGACTGGGCCAGAACTCGGGGTGCGCAGATGCTTGCATCAGTCCGTTCCGCAGGAGGGAATCGCGCCCGTGGCGAACGGGGATCCGGGGCCCGGAACCGTGCCTGCGGAACACGCAGGCCGGCCCCTGGCGGGACTGTGCCAACCTGCGGTTTACGAACCGCTAATCATGATGGCGGCGGCGTCCCGCAGCCGGGACCCGGCTTCCCGCCGCCCGATCCGCGCCTGCTATCAGCCGCGCCGCGATTGCGATGCTGCGGCCTTTCGCAGGGCATCGGCCAAGGGGCCGGTCGGCGCGACGTCCGGGGGGGCTGCGGGCCGGCTCCGCTGCGGTTCGCGGGCGGGTTCGCCGGTCCGCCGTGCGGATGCCGCCGCGTCCACCGGATCGTCGAGCCGCATCGAGAGGGCAATGCGCTTGCGAGGAACGTCGACGCTGAGGACGAGGACGCGAATGACCTCGCCGATCCGCACCACCTCGATGGGCGATGCGATCCGTCGGCGTGCCATCGCCGAGACGTGGACCAGCCCGTCCTGATGGACGCCGATATCCACGAAGGCGCCGAACGCGGCCACGTTTGTGACCACGCCTTCCAGCTGCATGCCGGGTTTGAGGTCGCCGATCGTCTCGACACCCTCCTGGAAGCGCGCCGTCTTGAAGGCCGGCCGCGGGTCGCGCCCGGGCTTCTCAAGCTCGGCGATGATGTCGCGCACGGTCGGCAGGCCGAAACGCTGGTCGACAAAGGATTCGGGCGTCAGTTGGCCGAGCGCCGAGGGATTGCCGAGGAGAACGCGGATGTCGCTCTTCGTCGCCTTGAGGATGCGGTTGACCACCGGGTACGCCTCCGGGTGGACACCGGAGGCGTCCAGCGGATCGTCTCCTTCCTGAATGCGGAGGAAGCCGGCGGCCAGCTCGAAGGTCTTGGGGCCCAGGCCCGTTACGCCCTTGAGCGCCCCACGCGTCCGGAATGGGCCGTGGGCATCCCGATGGGTAACGATCCTGGCGGCCATCGAGGCTCCCAGACCCGAGACCTGCGCCAGAAGGGCCGGCGACGCGGTATTCACGTCGACGCCCACCGCGTTCACGGCATCCTCCACCACCGCGGCCAGCGAACGCGACAGCTTCGTCTCGCTGACATCGTGCTGGTACTGCCCGACGCCGATCGATTTCGGGTCGATCTTGACGAGTTCCGCGAGGGGATCCTGCAGACGCCTGGCGATCGAGGCCGCACCGCGATGCGACACGTCGAGGTCCGGCAGTTCGCGGGCGGCGATCTCGGAGGCCGAGTAGACGGAGGCGCCGGCCTCGGACACCGTCACCTTCGCGAGGTTGAGGTCGGGATTGTCCGCCACGATCTCGGCGGCGAGCCGCTCGGTTTCCCGGGACGCCGTGCCGTTGCCGATGGCGAGCAGTTCGACACCGTGGGAACGGCACAGGCGGCCCAGCGTCGCCACGGCCTCCCGCCAGCGGCGCTGCGGCTCGTGCGGGTAGGTCGTCTCCACCGCGACGATCCGGCCGGTGCGATCCGCGACCGCGACCTTCACGCCGTTCCGGTAGCCCGGATCGAGCCCCAACGTGACCCGGCCACCGGCCGGAGCGGCCAGGAGGAGATCCTTCAGGTTCCCGGCGAAGACTTGGACGGCGTCGTCCTCGGCCCGCTCGAACAGGCGCGTGCGCAGATCCTGCTCGATCCCGGTCCTGATCTTCGTGCGCCAGGCCGTACGGACGGTGTCGAGGAGCCACGTGTCACCCGGGCGCCCCTGCGCGGCGATGCCGAACCGGCGGCAGATCGCAGTCTCGAACGGGCCCGGAAGGGCGGGCGGCGACTCTGCGCCCTCCGCGTCGAGGTCGACGGCCAGCACCCCCTCGCGCTCGCCGCGCAAGACCGCCAGCACGCGGTGCGACGGCATCCGCTCCAGCCGCTCGGACCAGGCGAAGTAATCCGAGAACTTTGCGCCCTCCTGCACCTTGCCTTTGCGGACCTTCGAGACGAGTTGGCCGCCCCGCCAGAAATCCGTGCGCAGACGGCCGACGAGGTCGGCATCTTCCGCGAAGGTCTCGACCAGGATTGCCCTGGCCCCCTCCAGCGCCGCCTCGCCATCGGCGATCCCGCGTTCGGCGGATACGTAGGCGGCCGCGGCCTCGGCGGGCGCGCGACCCGGCTGCTTCAGTAGGGCTTCGGCGAGCGGTGCGAGCCCCGCCTCGCGGGCAGCCTGCGCCTTCGACCGACGCTTGGGGCGGTAGGGCAGGTAGAGATCCTCCAGCCGCGCCTTCGAATCGGCCGCGTCGAGAGCGGCGGCGAGCGCTGGCGTCATCCGGCCCTGAGCCTCGATGCTCGCCTGGATGGCGCGGCGGCGGTCGTTGAGATCGCGCAGGTAGGACAGGCGCTCGTTGAGCCTGCGCAACTGCGTGTCGTCGAGCCCACCGGTCGCCTCCTTGCGGTAGCGGGCGATGAACGGAACGGTGGCTCCGCCGTCGAGCAGCCCTGCCGTGGCGGCGACCTGCGCCTCCCTGACGCCGAGTTCCTCCGCGATGAGGGCGTTGACGGTCTTCATGCAATCTCCGGCGGGCGGATCGTGATGCGGTGCGAGCGGCGAGCCTCGGACGCCAAGCCGCCGGAAACATGGCATCGGGCGTCTGTTCGGTCCTGGATCGTCAGGAGTGCGGCTGCGCGTTGCCCGTCGCGGCCGCCCCGCCTGCGCGGTCGAGAATGCGCCGGCACGCCTGCCGGTGCCCGATCCTCGTCCGCAGGATGAGCCGTTCTCGCGTCATCGCGAGCTTCTCCGGTATCGTCCCGTCACTGAACGAATCGACGTGACGGACGACGGATGCGCGAGATCAGGGAGGATGAAACGCGATGGCCGGTTCAGCGATCCGGTGTGGTCCGCCATCACCTAATCCTGCTTCGCTGCCCCTTGCGGGATGGCTGGCGGGCTGATCGGACGGCGCCGCCCGCCCGCCACGGTCTCGCGGGATTCGAC
The DNA here is from genome assembly GCF_022179385.1 of Methylobacterium longum. Lineage (GTDB taxonomy): Bacteria > Pseudomonadota > Alphaproteobacteria > Rhizobiales > Beijerinckiaceae > Methylobacterium > Methylobacterium longum. The sequence goes on from NZ_BPQS01000058.1 coordinate 5,585, forward strand.
ACGCTGCCCTGCATCGGGATGCCGGTTGATGGGGGCGGACGCGTAGCGGGATGAGGCTATCCGGCATCCTGTGGAAAAGCACGCCGGGCAGCCGTCATTCACAGAGTTGTCTTCAGAATAGCCGATAGCAGTCACCGCCGTCAGCGATGGCTTGGAAGTCTCGCAGTCGGGCAGTGCACAGTGTTTTCCGCTCGGATCGCTAGTCCTCGAACGGATTGTCGAGATTGAGACTTGTCCTTGACGACGATCTGTTCACGTCGTCGTTGTGTCGCCGGTTGGCGCAAATCTAGCGCTTCGCATGGCCCGGAGAGGCAGGCGTCCCGTGCAGTTCGAGATACGCGAGAGCAGCCGTTCGCTGTGGTCCTGGGCGCTCCTGAACGACACCGAGGAGACGGTTCTGGTTTCTCGGCGGAGCTTCCCATCACGGGCGCAGGCCACGGCGGCCGCGCTGGCCTTCTCGCAGCTCGTTGCGCGGGCGGGGCGATCCCTCTCGGGTGGCCCGCGGCCGGTCGGCTTCTCCTGACGGCTTCAGCCCGGCACGGCTGAGCGGTCGGACGCGTTTACGCCCGGTGGCGAATGAGGCTGACCACGCTCGAACAGGCGATCACGCAGCCGACGCCCATCGCGCCGAGGCAGCTGATCGTGCGGACCGGCTCACCGCGGGCGAGGACGATGGCGACCGCGAGCGGCAGGAGCAGAAACACGAACATCAGGGTCATGGACAGGTCCATCTGAGAATGGCTGAGTCTAGGACCCGAATGGTTAATCGCGTGTCACGGCTCGCCGCCCGAGAACCGGTCGGCGCCGCCAACTTCGCCCGCGTGAGCGAGCCGCCCTTGGCAGCGTGACCGCGCTGAGCGCGGCGCCACCAGGATCGCCCGTCTCACGTGCAGGCACGGCCCCCCCGTTGGCGGCCATCCGTCAGAGCCGGACCAGCCGATCGACGAGCGCCCGGTCGTGCAGCAGCGCCAGCCGCTCCTTCGGCGAGAGCCACGCCTGGGCCTCCGCCACAGTCTCGGCTTCGCAGATCTTGGCGGCGGCGAGCGTCTGGTCCGGGTCGATGGCGCCGCGCGGCCTGGATTGCCCGGGGGGCAGCATCCGGTCATGCGCTTTGGCGAGAATGGGATCCGCGTTGAGCGCCGCCAGCGCATCGTCAGCGTCGAACCCCAGCGCGGTGTTGCGCGCGGTCAGGGCGGCGGCGCGCAGCGCGATCTCCGGCGGTGCCGCCTCTTCGGGCGTGCCGAGGAGGCGCCGGTCCTTCAGGGCGAGACCGAGGCCGAGCTGGCCGCTCGCCCAGGAGATCGGGATCGCCAGCACGAGGCCCAGAATGGTGGGGCTCATCCAGAGGAACAGCGACGTGGCGATGGCGAAGGCAGCGATCCCTGCCACGAGCCCGAGCACCATGTGCCAGCGGTGCCGGACGACGATGTCGCGCAGCGGGATCGAGCCGTCGTCGCGCCGCTGCGGGTTCCAGCCCGTGTCGCGGCCGAGCAGGATGCTAACGACCGAGCCGGACTGGATCACCATCGCGACGGGTGCGACCAGCGCGGAGAGCAGGATCTCGACGAGGCTCGACATGATCAGCCGGCCGGATCCCCCGCAGGCGCGGCGCACCCGGCCATCCAGCAGGGCCAGGACCAGACCGAGGATCTTCGGGGCGAGCAGCACCGCCATGGTCAGCCCGAACAGCTGCAGCGCTCGGACGGGATCGAACCGTGGGAAGACCGGCGAGAAGCCGGCGCCGCCGAAATAGTCGGGTCGTTCCGTGGCGGTCTGGAGGACCAGCAGGATGCCGACCACCAGCTGGAGGAGCCACAGGGGGGAGGCGAGGTATCCGGCGATACCGGTGGCGAAGTGCTGGCGGGTCGCCGGATGCAGCCCGGATGCGCCGATGACCCGGGCGTGCTGAAGGTTGCCCTGGGCCCAGCGTCGGTCGCGCACGGCGACGTCGATCAGCGAGGGCGGGCTCTCCTCGTAGGAGCCCGGCAGACGGTGGAGCATGTAGACCGCCCAGCCGGCCCGGCGGATGAGGGCCGCCTCGACGAAGTCGTGCGACAGGACGTGGCCGCCGAAGGGTGGTTTGCCGGGCAGGTCGGGCAGGCCGCAGGATGACGCGAAGGCGTGCGTCCGGATGATGGCGTTGTGACCCCAGTAATTGCCGTCCCGGCCGGACCACGCGGAGAGCCCGGCGGCGATCACCGGCCCGTAGATGCGGGCGGCGAATTGCTGGAGCCGGGCGAACAGTGTGTTCCGGTTGATGATCAGCGGCAGGGTCTGGATGATGCCGGCATCCGGGTCCGCCTCCATGGCGGCGGCGAGCGTCACGATGGCCGATCCGCTCATCAGGCTGTCGGCGTCGAGCACCAGCATGTGGTCGTAGTGCCCGCCCCAGCGGGTGACGAAGTCGCCGATATTGCCGGCCTTGCGGTGATGGTTCTTGGGCCGGTGGCGATAGTAGAGCCGGGCCTCGGGGCCGAGGCGGTCGCGCAGGTCCAGGTAAGCCCGCTCCTCGGCGATCCAGGCATCGGCCTGCGTCGAGTCGGACAGGATGAACCAGTCGAAGTGCCGGCCGAGCCCGGTGGCGGCCACGGCCTCGTGCATCGCCTCGACGCCCGCGAAGGTGCGGGCGGTCGCCTCGTTGTAGACCGGCATCAGCACCGCGGTGCGGGTCGACAGAGCACCCGGGATCTGCGGGGTCGATCCGCGCCGGAGCAGGGTCGCGAAGCCGAGCAGCCCGCTGGTGAAGGCCAGGGTGATCCACGAGAAGGTGAGGCAGAACAGGACGACGAGCACGAGCTGAAGCGCGGTCGGGCTTCCCGAGACCGACACGGTCTGAACCATCTGCCAGCCGCCGTAGGCCGTGAGGGCGGTGGCGCCTCCGAACACCCAGAGGCGAGCGAGCCAGGGGCTCCTCGCCGGCCGCGCCGGCCTGTGGGCGCTGGCCCCGTCCCAGCGCGCAAGGTCCTGAACCGGCATCGCCAGCGGTGCCTCCGGCGGCAGACCCGGGCCGGCGGCGTACGGCGCCGGGTCCGATCCGGGCCGAAGCTGCGGCATATCGGGCGGGATGATCGTCTCGTCCAAGGACATGGTGCAGGCGGCCCCTCGAAGGCGGATGTCGGCGGGGATCACGCGGTCCACCGGAACAGCCAGGTCTCACTGGCGCGGGCCTGACCGCGCCGGAGGGCGAGACGCAGCTCCACGGCCCGCTCGCCACCCGGATCGAGCTCGAACAGGATCCGCAGGGTCTTCCGCTCCGGATACCGGAACCGGTCCTGGCGGGTGATCGTCCCGGCCGAGGCTCCGAGATCGACGTCGATGTCGCCGGGCTGGAACAGTGCCTCGCCCTCGAAATCGACCGCGAAGAGGCGGCGATTGCCGCCGCTGCCATGACCGCACCGGCTGCCGCACACCCGCGCGACCTCGGGCGGCAGAGGATCGGGCCAGCCTTTGGACCAATGCTGGCGATAGAGGAATCGCATCTCGCCGCCCTTGGCGAGCTTCGCCTTGGGTCGCCAGTAGGCGAACACGTTCTCGTTCAGCTCGGAGTCGCTCGGGATCTCCAGCAGCGTCACCGCGCCCTCGCTCCAGTCGTCCTGTGGCTCGAGCCAGAGGGATGGACGCTGCTCCCAGTGCCGCCGGTCGTCCTCGAAATCGGCGTAGGCGCGGGCGCGCTGCATCAGGCCGAATCCCTTCGGCCCCCGGTCCACGAAGGCCGAGACCTGCAGCGCCTGGGGGTTGTGAACGGGGCGCCAGATCGGTTCGCCGTAGCCGTTGCGGATCGCCAGCCCCTCCACCGAGAAGGCCGCCGCACGCAGGTCATCGACGCGGTTCCGGTCGAGCGGGCCGAAGAGGTAGCTGCCCTGCATGCCGCCGAGGCCGATATGGTCGATCTCGGCCCTGGCGAACACGGTCCCGTCGATCGCGGCGGTCGAGGCCTCCGGACCGGGGGTCAGCGTCAGCCGGAACGCCGCGGTGGCCGACTCCGAATCAGCCAGGGCGTGGACGACAACCGGCTGCCCAGGGGCGGGAACCTCCACGAACAAGGCCCGGAACAACGGAAATTCCTCCCCGCGGGAATCGGCCGGCCGCAGGGCGAGGGCCCGGGCGTTGATGCCGAAATCCTGGCCCTGGGCCACGAGTCGGAAAAAGGAGCCGCCCTGGAACAGCGCGAAGTTCGTGAGCCCGTCGGCGTCACCGAAGCGCGCACGCAACCGGAAACCCGAGAAGGCCGTCTCCGCGGTCAGATCCGGAAGCTCGATGCCCAGGGAGACGAAGGCCGCCCTGTCGTACGGCACGGGCTGCACGAGACCGTCCTCGATGAGGAACAGCGACACCGGCGTTTCGAAGATCGCGCCGCGCAGGAGCGGCTCCAGCACGTAGCCCGCGTCCCGATTCGCCCAGATGGCGCGGCCTTCCGCCGGACGGATCGTCTCGTAGACCTCCCGCGAGAGAGCCTTCAGGGCCGCCGGCACGTCGTTGGTCTTGGGGGCGACGTAGGGCACCTTCGCCCGGGCCCTGGCGAGATCCGTGAGCGTGTTCGCCTCGAACGCCTCGCCGGGACCGGGCAGCGACGGCAACTTCTCCGGGTCGGCCGCCCAGGATGCTGTCGGGAGTGATCCCGCGGCGGCGCCCAGCGCGCCGGCCAGCATGGCGCGGCGGGTCGGGGCGGCTGAAGGTCCGACATCGGTCGTCATACGGTCGAGGATCTCACGTCTCGGTGGGGCGCCTGTATCCGGGCGTCCGGCTGAACCCGGGGTTAAGCAACCGGCAGAACCGCGCGTGGCTCCGTTGACTTAACGCGAGCCGGCTCTCTAATTCGCCGACCTGCATCGAAATCGGGGAGGCAGCATGGGGTCGTTGCGAGTCACAGGCCACGGCGTTGATCTCGGAGAGAGTCTACGCAGCCGTGTCGAGGAACGCATGTCCGCGATCCAGGCCAAATACCTCGACTCGCACATGAACGGATCCTGCTCCGGCCATGTCACGCTCCGGCGAGATGGAACGGCTTTCCGAACGGATTGCGTGCTGCACCTCGTGTCAGGTCTCACCATCGAGGCGAACGGTTTCTCCCACGATGCCCGGTCGAGCTTCGAGCAGACGGCCGAACGTCTGGAGACACGGCTGCGCCGCTACAAGAACCGGTTGAAGCAGCACGCCACGGGACCCGGCGACGACGCGGCGGTGGAAGCGGCCTACGCGGTGCTCGCGGCCCCGGCCGAGGAGGAGGTCGATGACGAGGAGGCGGGGGAGGGGGACACACACCCGCCCATCGTCGCCGAGAGCACCAAGACCCTGCAACGCCGCACCATCGGCGAAGCCGTCACCGCCCTCGACATGACGGGATCCCCAGTGGTCGTGTTCGTCCATGCTGGTACCGGACGCGTCAACGTCGTATATCGGCGCAGCGATGGCGCGATCGGCTGGGTGGACCCTCCGAACGCCGTCGACTGACGCGGCGGGTCGGGAGGAACGGAGCCGGAACCGGCTTGTTTCCCGGTCGATTGAAAGGCAGGGGCATGGCCGCAGCGGCCAACTTCGCCCCTGCGACGAGGCCCGGTCCGATGTGGGCGGGTGACGGGGCAACGGTCGTTCGATGCCAGTTCTGGAATTCCTTGACCCCGAATCGGTGGTGCCGTCGCTGCGTGCGCGGGCGAAGAAGCAGGTGCTACAGGACCTCGCCGCGCAGGCGGCGAGGCGCCTGCCCGCCCTCGGCGAACGAGCGGTCTTCGATACGCTCCTCCAGCGGGAGCGCCTCGGCTCGACCGGCATCGGCGACGGCGTGGCGATACCGCATGGCAAGCTGCCCGGTCTCGACCGACTGTTCGGCCTGTTCGCCCGGTTCGACCGGCCGGTGGATTTCGAGGCGCTCGACGGGCAGCCCGTGGACATCGCCTTCCTGTTGCTGGCTCCGGAAGGCGCGGGGGCGGACCACCTGAAGGCGCTGGCGCAGGTCGCACGGATCCTGCGGGAGCCGGGGATGCTGGCCCATATCCGGGCGGCGCGGGACGCCGGCGCGCTCTACGCGCTCCTCACCCGTTCCACCACACCCCAGGCGGCCTGATGCCGGCATATCGGATCCTCGCCGCGCTGGCGCTTGCCGCAGGCCTGGCCGGACCGGTTCTGGCGCAAGGCGACTCCACCTGCGCGCGCGACCTCCTCGTCGCACAGTCGATGCAACGACAGGCCATCGATCAACTCGAGCAGGTGGACAGCGACGACGCGAAGACCTGTCGGGTCTGGCGGCGGCATGTCGAGACCATGCGGCGGGTGGCGAGCGTTTACGGGCGCTGCCTGTCCGGCTCCGAACGCGGCGAGCGCCTCGCTCAGGTACAGGGCTCGGACCGGGAATTCTCCGCCGCGATCAAGGCGCGGTGCAAGGGATCCTGAGGCACCGGCCGATGGAGGTAGCCCGCCCTCGACCTCAAGGTCGTGTGAAGGTTCGGGCTGCGCGACTCGAACAGGGCTTGCGGGCAAGGCCTACAACCAAGGCCTGCACCCAAGGCCTGCGAGGCTGCCGCAAAACCCGGGGCGGCCTCATGGCCTCAATCCACCCGGCGCAGCATCCGCGGCTCGGCCACCATCTTCACCGGCTTGCCTCGCCCGATCAGGATCGCGGCCCGGGAGCGTTCGGGATCCGTCTCGAACCGGGTGCGCACCCAGCTCGCCAGGAACTTCACGTACTCGGAGGCGACCAGCTTGGCCGCCGGGGGGCTCTGCCACCACCGGTCGGCATCGAAGGCGTCCGTCACGACCGGGTGCGGCAGGACGCGGTCGCTGTCCTGCAGGGCGTGATCCAGTTCCACCAGCGTGCGCGGCATGTGGTAGTTCGACGTGACAACCGCGACGGTGCTGAAGCGGTGCGCCCGCATCCAGCGCCGGGTCTCGATGGCGTTACCGATCGTGTTGCGCGCCCGATAATCGAGGTCGACGCAACAGGCGATCAGCGCGTGCTGCGTCGGGTTCAGGCGGGCGATCTCATCGCGGCTGGTGCGCTCGTTGACACCGGTGATGAGCAGGCGCCGCCCGTACCCGCCAGCCAGCAGGTCGATGGCGTCGCCGATCCGCTGTGCGCCCCCGGTGAGCGCCACGATGCCGTCCGCCCTGTCGGGGGGCATCCGCTCGTGACGGGCTAGGGCACCGACGAAGATCAGGAAGCCGGCGACCAGGGCCAGCGTCCCCAGCCCGGCGCCGAATCCGCAGGCCCACAGGGCGATCCGAGCCTTCGGGGACGGCTTCGCGGCCGCGACGGCACGGTCGGGGTGCCCCCTCTCGTGCCAGGTCCAGCCGACGATGTCGGTCGCGAGCGGATCCGATGCGCGCAGCATACGCGTGATCATTCTCCGGAGGATCGGCCCCGATTGCGGCGGCCCGGAGGCCGCGCTTCCAGCCCCGTACACAGCGCAACGATTAGGTTTCCAGACGGTAAACGTACGGGCGAGACCCTCTTTTTCCACCCGTGTCGACAGGCGGCACCACGTTCAGGTCAGGAAACGGCGGACGGTGATGCGTGAGACGACGCCGGTGACCAGAGAGGCGATCACGCCGATCAGGATGACGCTCGCGTAGCCGCGAAGCCCGACATGGAAGGCTCCGAACAGCGCTTCCACTTCCTGACCCGCCGGTCCAGACCGGGCGGCCCGCGCCAGCAGCCCGGCAAGCACGAAGGCGAGAATCGCCACGCCGGCCCCGATCGCGCCGCCGCGCAGGCCGAGGCCGAAGAAGCGCCGCTGGAAGGCCCGGGCGATGTAGTCGTCGTCGGCCCCGACGAAGTGGAGCACCTCCACGACCTCCCGGTTGCTCGCCATGGCGCCGCGCGTCGCGAAGGTCACGGCGAGGCCGGTCGCGATCAGTACGAGCACCACGAGCCCGACACCGATGCCCACGAACGCGTTGGCGGCCGTCGAGAGCCGTTGGAGCCACAGGACGTGGTCGTCGAGGCTGGCGACCCCGGGCAGCGCCTCCACGAGCCGCGACCGGAGCCCCTTCAGGTCGGCGGATTGCGTGTTGCCCAGCCTGAGGGCGATGAGCCGCGGCACCGGCAGGTCGGAGAGGTCGAGGCCGCTGCCCAGCCAGGGCTCCAGCAGGCGCTCGGCCTCGGCCTTCGAGAACACCCGCGTCTCGGCGATGCCCGGCTCTGCCTTGGCGATGGTGGCGGCGCGGGCGACGTCCGCATCGACGTCGCGGCCGGGACCGGGCCGGATCTGGATCGTGATCTCCTGGGCCACGTCGCCCTGCCACTGGACGGCGTTGGCAGCGACCATCTCGGCCGCGCCGGCGCAGAGCCCGGCCAGGAAGGTCAGGATGGCGATGACCGCCGCCAGCGAGCGCCCGGCCGTCGTGTCGGTCGGCACGAGGGGCGCGTTGCGGCGCAGGTTCGCCGGCGTCGCCGGGTCCGGGATTCCGGCCGGGGGCAGCGTCCGCCCGCGCGAGGTGGCCTGACTGCTCATTCCTCGATCCGAAGCCGGCCGTCGCCTAGAACCATCCTGCGGGCATCGACGGCGTCCATAATGCCGAAATCGTGGGTGGCGATGATGACGGAAGTCCCCAACTTATTCAGCTCAAGAAACAGTCGCAGGAGCCGCCGCCCCAGGCCCGGATCGACGTTGCCGGTGGGCTCGTCCGCCAACAGCAGGTCCGGCCGGGCGATCAGCGCCCGGGCGATGGCGGCGCGCTGCTTCTCCCCGCCCGACAGGAGGGGCGGCAGGGCGTGCATGCGCTCCCCCAGTCCGACCCAGCGCAGGAGTTCAACGACCTCCGCCCGGTAGCTCGTCTCGGCGCGCCCCTGGACGCGCAGCGGCAGCGCCACGTTCTCGTAGGTGGTGAGGTGATCGAGCAGACGGAAATCCTGGAACACCACGCCCATGCGCCGCCGCAATCCGGTCAGCGCCTTCGCGGAGATGCTGCTCACCTCCTCGCCGAAGATCGAGACCAAACCGCGCGTCGGCCGCGCCGAGAGCAGGATCAGGCGCAGCAGGGTCGTCTTCCCTGCGCCCGACGGCCCCGTGAGGAACTGGAACGAGCGCGGAGCGATGCGGAAGCTGACGTCGGACAGGACCTCCGGCCCGAGGCCGTAGCGCATGCCGACGTTCTCGAACTGCACCACCGGCCGCTCAGCGCCGGGCAGCAGGCTCTTCATGTTCGCCTGGAGGTTCAAGGCCGTGCCGTGTCTCGTCTGTCGGTGGATCGGGAATCGCCGGACGGGCGGGCGTTTTCAAGGCCTGAGGGATTTCACGCCCGCTTAACCCTGTTCGGCCACACTTTCTCAAGCGAATTCACTCTCCGGCGCGGTCCGGCCGGTCGTTGCGAGTATGGCGCGTATGCTGATCGTCTGCCCGAGCTGCTCCAGCGAGTACCGGATCGATGCCGATCGAATCGGCATGGAGGGTCGCTCGGTTCGCTGCGCGGCCTGCCGCGAGACGTGGTTCATCACTCCAGCCGATGTCCTCGCCGGTCACGAGGCCGAACTCTCGGCCGGGATCGGAGCCGACCCCGACGCCGATGCGGCGTGGGAGGAGGCTACCGCCTTCGTACGGCGGGATTCCGACGTTCCCGCCCCGGCGATCCGGGTACCGGACCGACGGTCGCTGCGCGGCGGCGGTGCCAGGCGCGCGTTCGCCGGCTTGTCACCCAGCCTGGCCCTCGGTCTGACCCTTCTTGCGGCGCTGCCCCTCGTGTGCCTCGCCCGCACGAACGTCGTCCGCGCGATCCCGCAGACCGCATCCCTGTTCGCGCGGATCGGCCTGCCGGTGAACCTGCGCGGCATCGAGATCCGGGACGTCGTGGCCTTCAGCAACCCCGCGGAGGACGGCCGGCCGGCAGAATTGGTGGTGGAGGGCGATCTCGTCGGGGTGGCCCGTGCCGACATGCCGGTGACGCCGCTGAGCGTCGAGATTCGCGATGCGGGCGGTCGGGCCGTGCAGACCTTCTCGGTCCCCGCGCCGCGCGCCACCCTCGCGGCGTCGGAGACGGCTCGGTTTCGCGCCAGTCTGACAGCCCCGCCGCCGCAGGGTCGTGCCGTGGTGCTGCGCTTCGCGGAGGCCGACGCGGCGCGCGCCATGCCGCGGTCGACGGCGGATCATTGACCGAACCTCGGAGGCAACGCGCCGGACGCGCTCCGTCAAGGCCCGCCCTTCACCGTTCCGGCGCCACTGTCAGCTCTGTTCCTGTTTTGTGCGTGTCGGGACTGATCTTGGGCCGATCCGGGAGCATGGGGCTCTCGCTCGGTGGGCATTCACGAGACGGTCCCTGTCCTCATCGAGACGACCGAGGCGGTCGAGCCGAAGCGGGTGTTCGACTACTGGCGCAGTACCGCCCTGGCGCGTGGACGCGCCGCAGCTCGTCATGGATCACCCCTTCGCGGCGGCCCGTAGGGGTGCCCTGTCGAAACACGGCGCGATCCTGCGCACGATCAGCAACCCGATCGGGGTCGAGCGCATGGCCCGCCACGCTCGCACGGACGGACCCGACGACATCGCAATCGTGGTCCTCCTCCAGGGGACAGGCTACCTAGAGCAGGGCAATCATGGGGGATTGAGGGGTGCGGGCGACATCGCGATCCACGGCATGGACCAGTCATTCGCCATCGGCAGCCGCGACAGCTACGAGGAAATCCGGCTTCAGGTACCCCGCGCCGCGTTCCTCTCGCAGGTCGGCAAACCGCAGGCCTTCGCCGGTCGCAAGCTCGACGCCACGCCGCTGAGCCACCTCTTCATCGGCTATCTCCGCCCCGTCTCCGGGGCGGTCGGCGGCAGGACGCAGGCGGAAGCCGGCATCGCCCGGGACGGTGTTGCTGCTTGCTCCGCATCCTCACTGAGGGGCAGGGTGAGCGGAAGGATGGGAACCTGTCCGTCGCCGTGCGCGCGCTGGCGCTGGCCCATATTGAGCGTCGGCTGCACGATCCGGAATTCGGACCCGAAGCCTTCCCGGCGGCGCTCAGGATGTCGCGCAGCCGGCTGTCCGCAGCCTTCACCGGGGACGACGGCGTCGCGGCCAAGATCCGCGACGCTCGGCTCGACCGAGCCTACCGGCGCCTCGCCGCCGTCCGCGGGCGCGTACAGGTCGCGTCGGTGATGACCAGCTGCGGCTTCACCGACGCGGCGCCCTTCAGCCGGGCGTTCCGCCGCCGCTTCGAGCTGGCGCCGCGGAACCTTCTCGGCGCGCGCAGCGGCTGATCGGCTCAGATTTGGCTGCCGGGCGTGTCCGTCATGGGGCGACCGGGGCTCGCAGCGCCGCCCGCCACACGCTTGAGTGCGGCGGAGAGGCTGAGGCTCCGGCGGATCACAACCAGACCGATCCGTGCCAGCCGGATCTGATTCGGCAACTGCCTCGGGCCGATGGGCCGGTAGGCGAGGCGTGGACTGGCGCGTTCGGCCTCCGCGATGGCTTGTCCGAGGGGAAGTGCCGCGATCCGCTTTGCCTCCGCGGCGGCGATCCCGATGGTCCGCGCCCAGCCGGCATCGCGCGCGAGCAGCCCCCTTCCGTGCAGACGGCGGAACCGCCGTCGCCACAGGTAGCGGAGCACGGCCCGGGAAAAGGTCTCCATGCGGGCGTCGCACAGGGCGTCGGGTTCCTCGCAGCGCGAGCGGATCGTGTCGGCGACGCCGCCAGGGGCGCGTCCTGCAAGGCGCGCCGAGATGGTCACGCAGACGTCGGTGGCGTGCCGCACCCGCAAGCCGTGTTCGAGCAGGCGCGCGATGAAGGCACCATCCTCCCCGAGGGGGATCTCCGGCATTCCGCCGACTTGAAGATAGGCTGCACGCGTCACTGCCAGGGTCGCGCCGATCGCCGTCCGATGGCAGGGCCAGGGATCGTTCGGATCAGGGTCGAGGCGCGCCTCGGCCTCGGTGATCAGGGCATCGTAGATGTCCTCAAGCCGACCGCGTGCGGGCAGGGCGGGCGGCAGCAGCGCCGCCTCGGCGGCGTCCAGTTCGACCCGTCCGGCGACCGCATCCGCTCCCGCTTGGATGGCAGCCCGATTACGGGCGATCCAGTTCGGCGGCACCCGACTGTCGGCGTCGGTGGACAGGATGATCCCGGCCTGACCGGCATCGCCGAGCCACGCGGCGGCGGCATCCATGGCCCGGCGCCGCGCCCATCCGGCATGCGCCCCAGCAAATTCCTCGACCAGGATCCGGACCGGGATCGACAGCCTCGGGACGAGATCCGAGACGATCGCCTCGGTCCGGTCGGTACAGTTGTTCAGGAACACCACCAGCCCGAGGCTGCCCGGCGCGAGTCCCTCCTGGGCATCGAGGGCCAGCAGGCAGGCCGCGATGCGCTCCTCCTCGTTGCGCACGGGCACCGCCACGACGGCGTCGGGGCTCGGGGCGGCTGAAGGTGGGGCGCTCGTCACCGGTCGTCTCTCCATCGGGCCCCGCCGCGAGTCGGGGCCTCAGGCGCTATGCCGGGTTCTGGCTGAACGAAAGCGGAAGGCGCGGCGTGTACCGCTCAGAGCGTCTTCTCGAGGAGACCCTCGATCCATTCCTGCTGGGTTTCGCCCACGGAACGCCCGACTTCGGTCGCGCCCTTGTAGGCGATCAGCGTGCTCTGCATTCGGGCGTCGAACCGCCTCAGCAGATCCTTCTGGCTGTCGAAGTCGATCGCGAAGACCTGGAGGTTCCTGAAGCGCGGATCGGCGGCCAGCTTCTCGATGATCGGCTTCTGCGTCCGGCAGATGGGGCACCAGGGCGCGCTGATCGCGATCAGGATCGGTCGGCCTGCCGTGCGCGCGGCCTCGAAGGCGGCATCGGAAAAGGGCATTTCCCCGCCGGCCCGGGCCGGTCCCAGACCAACCGACAGGAGGAGACCGGCCAGCGCCAGGACGTGCCGACGGGTTTTCATGCTGCGTACTCCCGGGCCGCACCACCACAGTCGGGAACGCGGCGTCGGACACACGCTACACGATGCGACGGCAAAGCGAGCGCCTGGCGCATCGTTCGAAGGTCCCGGAAGGCGGAGGCGCGCAGTCACATCATCGAGATGGCGCGCTGAGCCGATCCTCCGCGACGAGCGCGGCGATCTCCTCGGCACCCACGGCGTCCAGGGGCTTCCGGACACGGAGTCCCCGCGTCGGCTCGTCGGCGCGCATAACCAGCACGATGGTCTCCATGTCGGGGCAACCGGGATCGGCGCAGGCGATCTCGTTGACGGCGAGCGCATCGGCCCCGCCGAGAGCGAGGGCCTGGGCGAGCTCCCGCTTGAGGCGCGCCGCGATCTCGGCGCGCTCGGCCGAGCGGGCCCGCCACGCCTTCAGGCTTACGAACGCCATGCTGAATAAAAATACCCCGGTGGGCTGCCGCGTGGCCCTGCCTGATCCGACCGGTCAGGCCTGAAACGACGGCGCGAGTTGTAACAATGTTGCATCAGCGCGGAGCGGTCAAGCGACCGCCCGCAACGAACGCTCGAAACATTTGCGCTGCTCGCCCGTAATGCCAGCACAAGCCTCGCACGAACGGCAATCTTCTGCTGGACATCGCAGTCGACAGCATGGCGATCCTTCTGCGAGGTGCGTTCGAGCGCGTAGAGGATGTGTCATCTTGCGACCCTGGCGGGACGGACCGAACGATCGGCGCAATTATCATCACGGTAACTTGAAAGAGGCCCTCATCGAGGCCGCGCGCCGATTCATCGCTGAGCGCGGTATCGGTGGTTTCACGCTGGTCGATGCCGCGCGCCTCGTCGGTGTGACCCCCGCGGCCCTGTATCGCCACTTCCGCGGTCGCGAGGCCCTGCTGGAGGAACTTGCGGGGCGGGGATTCGCGGAACTCGCGGCCCGGCTTGCCCGGGCCCTGACGTCGCGGGGAACACCGTTGGAGCGGTTTACCCGCATGGGCGAGACCTACCTCGCCTTCGCGGAAGAGGAACCCGCCTACTATGCGGCCATCTTCGAAACCCGGGGAGGGCAGGGCGCAGCCAGCGATGAGGCCGGCTTGGCTTCTGCCAGCCCCGCCGCGCGACCGAGCCCGTTCGACCTGCTGGTCGAGGCCCTGCAAGCGACGTTCACCGACGGCTTCGGCGGTGTCGCGCCGCGCTTCATCGCCCTGGAGGTATGGGCGCTGGCCCACGGCCTGGCGACACTCTCGGCGGCCGGGCACCTGCCGCGCGGGCCGGGTTTCCCCGACAAGTACGAACTCCTGCGGGCCGGAGTCCTCGCGCTGGTTCACGGCGCGGCGCGGCGCGACGAGCGCGACCCCCGATCCGACCGGCCTTGAAAGGCGCACGCGTCACACGCATGTTAACCGCGTTCACATGGACAGCGGAGCACTGCCGTGACTTCTCAATCCTCCTCTCCCTGGGCGAACGGCCGGCTCGGCCGGTCCGGCCCGTTTCCGCGTCGGTCTCTCGAGATCGGCGCCATCGTCGTCGGTTTCATCTACTGGTGGCCGGTGGGTCTGGCGCTCGTCGCTTGGAAGTTCGCTGGCTACCCCGCTTTCGCCGAACTGCGTGACCAAGCGCGTCGCGCGGTTTCCGATTTCGAGAGTGCTCGGCCGGCATCGCGGTTTGCCCGTGCCTTCGAGGCGGCGAGCCGCCGCGACTCCAGCGGCAACGCTGCCTTCGACGCCTACCGCCGCGCCGAGCTCGACCGGCTGGAGGCGCAGCGCCGCGCCCTGGCGGAGGAGAGCCGGGCCTTCGCGGAGTTCGTCGAGGAGTTGAAGCGCGCCAAGGATCGCGAGCAGTTCGACGCGTTCATGGCCAAGCGCCGCCACGAGGGTGGCGAGACCCGCTCCGTCTGACACGGTCGCGGTCCGGGCTGATCGGCCCGGACCGCGTCACGCATCCACGATGCGTGGATCGTCGGCGTCGGATCGAGGACACAGCCGACCTCGACGGTCAGGGGGTAAGATCATGCCGGCGGTCGGACCGCCTCGGCACGACCCGCTTGGCGCTCCGAGGCCCGATCATCGCAATGGCTCGCAGCCTCATGGCCGCGTCCGAGACGCGATGATGCCGTCCGTCACCACCGCGACCCGACTGCCCTTCCGCACGCCTCCCGGACGCGGCCCCTCGGCCGAGTGACCATCGGCACATTTCCCGGCACAAGCCGGTGAGGAGACGGGATGCCGGAAGACCCGCCCGCTCGTTCAGCGGGGCGTCCCGCTCATTTGGCGACGTTCATCCGATCCCGCAGCGTGCAAGTTGCACCGCGTCGCAGGCTCCGGCATTGCTCAAATGGCGGGAGCGGAGGGGATTAGCATGCCAACGGGTCGCGTCACCGTGGTGGATCACCCGCTTGTACAACACAAGCTCACGCATCTTCGGGACAAGAACCGCTCCACCAAGGGCTTCCGCCAGATCCTAAACGAGATCGGCATGCTCCTGGCCTACGAGGTGACGCGGGATCTGCCCCTGGAGCCGGTGACCATCGACACGCCGCTCCAGCCGATGGAAGGACGGCAGATCCAGGGGAAGAAGCTCGTTCTGGCGCCGATCCTGCGCGCCGGGGTCGGCTTCCTCGACGGGATGCTGTCGCTCGTCCCGTCGGCCCGCGTCGCCCATGTGGGGCTCTACCGGGACCCGGAGACGCTGGAGGCGGTCGAGTATTATTTCAAAGCGCCGTCGGATCTGGCCGACCGGACTGTGCTGGTCCTCGACCCGATGCTGGCGACCGCCAACTCCGCCATCGCAGCGCTCGACCGGCTCAAGGCCCGCGGCGCCTCGGATCTCCGTTTCGTCTGCCTTTTGGCGGCGCCGGAGGGGCTGGCCAAGTTCCAGTCCGCTCACCCCGATGTGCCGGTCTGGACCGCCGCCATCGACAGCCACTTGAACGAGCACGGCTACATCGTGCCCGGTCTCGGCGATGCGGGCGACCGGATGTACGGCACCCGCTGAGGTGTGTTGCGCAAGCGGCGGTCACGTTCGCGCCGGCCGGACAGCCGAGCCTGGAACCGCCTCTCTACAGCTTGGCCCTCCCGGCCGCCCTGCGCCTCTTCCCGACGGACTTGCGAAGCACCTGCGAGAGCTGCTCGACCGAGTAGGGTTTCTGTATCAGGTCGAAGCCGTGGACGCCCTCTTCCGCCAGCACGTGGCTGTAGCCGGAGGTCAGGACAACCGGCAGACCGGGCAGGCGCTGTTCCAACTCCCGGGCGAGGGCGATGCCGCCCATCCCGGGCATGACCACGTCGGAGAACACCGCGTCGAAGCGGAACGGGATGCGTTCGAGTTCGACGAGTGCATCCTCGGCATTCGTCGCCCACACCGTGTGGTGCCCGAGATCCTCTAGGATCTGCGTCGCGAACCGTCCGACCTCGACGTTGTCCTCGACCACGAGGACGCACAGGCTGACTCCTTCGGACCCGCGTTCCTCCCGCGGTGCGTCGTCCGCCTTCTCGGGACCGTGTTCGACCTGCGGCAGGTAGAGGGTGAAGGTTGTGCCGGAACCGGCCTCACTCGACACGTCGACGTCGCCGCCGGACTGCTTCGCGAATCCGAAGACCTGAGACAGGCCCAGGCCGGTCCCCTTGCCGATATCCTTGGTGGTGAAGAAAGGCTCGAAGATGCGCGGCAACACCTCGGGAGCGATCCCGATCCCGGTGTCGGAAAGCGAGACGGCCGCGAAGGTGCTCCGCGAGCCGGCATGACCCCGGATGGCCGGCATCGGCCGTCCGCCATGAAGCCGCAAGGTCAGCGTGCCTTCACCGCCCATCGCGTCGCGGGCGTTGACCGCCATGTTGATGAGCGCGGTCTCGAACTGGCTGAGATCCGCCCGGATGTGGCAGGGCTGGTCGGGGATCTGCGCATCGACAGTGATGCGCGCGCCCGTGACCGAATCGAGCATTTCCGCGACGGCCCGGAGCGACGCGCCGACCTCGAAGACTTCGGGGCGGAGCGCCTGACGGCGGGCGAAGGCGAGGAGTTGCCCGGTCAGCTTGGCGGCGCGATCCACCGTGTCGGAGATCGCCTCGACGTAGCGCTGCCGTCGCACCTCGGACAGATCGGGCCGTTTGAGCAGGTCAGTCGACGACTTGATCACGGTCAGCAGGTTGTTGAAGTCGTGCGCGACGCCACCCGTGAGTTGTCCCACCGCCTCCAGCTTCTGCGACTGGCGCAAGGCCTCCTCGACGCGCTCCCGCTCGACGCTCTCCGACTGGAGCCGGTCATGTGCCTCGGCGAGCGCCCGCATGTTGCGCCGCTGTTCGGTCAGGTCTGAGAGGATGCCGCAAAGCAGGGGCTCGTCGCCCTGACGCTCGAACCGGCTGAGGGACAGGAAGGTCGCGCTCTCCGTTCCCGCCGCCCGCCGGAGTTCCACCTCTCCGCGCACCGGGCTGATCATCGCCTTGCGCACCAAGTGATCGAGGTCGGTGTCCCCCTGAACGAAATCGCGCAGGGCGCGCCCGATCAACCGCTCCTGCGGCTCCCCGAGCATGTCGGCGAGCCGCCGGTTGCAATAGAGCAGGGCGCCGTCCGTCCCGAGGGTGAAGGCGCCTTCTTGGATCTGCTCGATGAGGACCCGGTAGGGGCGATCCGCATTCTCCAGCGTGTAGACCAGCCGCTCGTGGTTCGGTCCCTCCACCACCACGGCGTCGAAATCGCCCCGGCGGATGGCCGCGAGCGTCTCCTCGCTCTCTTCGAGCCGCGCTTCGAGCTCCCGGATATGGGTCCGATAGGCCTCCGGACCTGGCTCGTCGCCGGGCAGCAGCGCGTCGACACTCATCACCGTGTCTCCGCGACGGGTTCGATCTGGAGGCTGCGCAGGATACGGCCCTCGTCGAGGAGGTCCCCTGAGATCCGGCGCTCGGGATGGGGGGAAACCTTCAACAGTGTCGGTGCGGCCAGGATGCCGTCGCGCTCGGCCAGATCGGGCTGTTGGTAGATGTCGACAACTTCTAACTCGTACCGGCCCGCCATGTGGGTCTCGCAGATCCGCCGCAGGGATTCGACCACGCGCAGCGACCGCGGCACCGTTCCGGCGACGAACAGCCTGAGGCAGTAATGGTCCGCCGGTGTTGTTGACGTCCTGGACCCGTTCAAGACTGATCCGCCTTCGGGCGGATATCGAGGCCGACCAGCACCTTTTCGGTATTCGACAGGTCGCCGATGATCCGCTTCAGCGGCGAGGGCAGGCGACGCACCAGGGTTGGGATCGCGAGGATCTGATCCCCCACGGCGAGCTGCGGATTCTCCATGAGGTCGATGACCTCGATATCGTAGCGGCCGGCCAAATGCTGCTCGCAGAAACGCTTGAGGTTCGTCATCGCCGCGAGGGACTTCGTGGTCTGCCCGGCGACGTAGAGGCGCAGATGGTAATGGCCCGGATCGTGGTCCGGATCCGTCTCAGGGGAGTGCTCGTCCGGCGTGATGTCGTTCATTCCGCAGCACTCCGTCGCGCGGTCAACTCCTGCCGCTCTGCCTCAACCCGCGCCGCGCGCAGCCTGTCCTCCGCGCGAAGCCGCTCCTCCTCGTCCTGGGCCGCGTCGAGACCGGCCCGCAACTCCTCGATCTGCCGCTCAATCGCCGAGCGCCGGCGCGCCACGTCCCGGAGGCTGCGCTCGGTCTCGCGCAGGCGCAGCTCAGAGACCGCCTTCTCCTGCGTTTCCTGAATCAGGCGGGCCGTTCCGGTTAGAACACCCGCGGCACCGATGTAGGCATCCACGAGCCGGATGCCGCCCGTCGACATGAGAAACTCGCGAATCTGGTTCGAGTGGCTCATGCCCCGCGCCTTCATGACGTAGAGGGTGCGCGTGCGTTCGCCGTTGGCCTCCAGGTTCTGCAGCTTGATCCAGGCATCCATCAGCGACGAAACGCCGAGATCGTCGTCTCGCATGAGGGAGCCGTCACCGCGCAGCGTGGTGAAGACCGCCGTGATGCCCCGGGCCTTGATCAGGTCGATCATTCGCAGGAGCGTCGCCTGCAAGATGCTGGCCGAGCCACGCAGGGCCGAGATCGGGTCGATCACCACCACCTGCGGTCGGAATTGGTCGAGGTCGCGGTGCATGCGCGCGAGGTGCGTCTCCAGGCCGAACAGGCTGGGCCGGGCGGCTTCGAAACGCAAACGCCCGGCCGCGACATGCTGATCCAGATCGAGCCCCAGCGAACGGGCATTCCGGATGATCTGATCGCCGCTTTCCTCGAAGGCGAAGACCAAGCAGCGCTCGCCGCGCCGACAGGCCGCGTCGGCGAGCGAGGAGGCCAGCATGGTCTTCCCCGTGCCTGCCTGACCGGAGATCAGGATGCTGGAGCCGCGGTGGAAGCCGCCCGGCCCCAGCATCGTGTCCAGGCCGGCGATGCCGGTCGAGAGGACGCCGCCGGGCACCGCGTAGTCCAGTTCGGCCGACGTGACTGGCAGGACGCTGATGCCTTCGTGATCGATGAGGAACGGGTATTCGTTGGTGCCGTGCGACGAGCCGCGGTACTTGACCACGCGCAGGCGCCTCGTGGTGATCTGATCCTCGACCCGGTTGTCGAGAAGCACCACGCAGTCGGAGACATACTCCTCGAGACCCTGGCGGGTGAGCTGACCTTCGCCGCGCTCGCCCGTGATGACCGCCGTGAGACCGCGCTCCTTGATCCATCCGAACAGGCGGCGCAGCTCGGCGCGCAGCAAAGACGGGTCGGTGAAGCCGGCGAACAGCGTCTCGATCGTGTCGAGCACCACCCGCTTGGCGCCGATGCTGTCCACCGCGAAGCCCAGGCGGATGAACAGGCCCTCGAGGTCGTACTCGCCGGTCTCCTCGATCTCGCTGCGCTCCACGCGCACGTGGTCGATGGCGAGCTTGCCCGCCGCCACGAGACCGTCGAGGTCGTAGCCCAGCGACGCCACGTTGGCGGCGAGATCGTCGGCGCGCTCCTCGAAACTCATGAAGACGCCCGGCTCGTCGAAGCGGGTGGCGCCGTTGACCAGGAAGGTCGTGGCGAACAATGTCTTGCCGCAGCCCGCCGCGCCGCAGATGAGCGACGGCCGCCCAGCCGGCAGCCCGCCATAGGTCAGATCGTCGAAGCCCTCGATGCCCGTCGGGGCCTTGGGCAACGTCGGATTCGCTTGCTGGTCAGGCACGATGATCGATGTCCTGGACGACTGTCGGAACCCGGAACCGGACCCAGCGCTTCGCGAGCGCTGCTTTCGGCGGTCCGGCCTCCGCGGCTTGAAACCCGGCATGGTGCCATGCGGCACGAGCGACACGCAGGACAGGCGTGAACGCCTGTCGCGACCCGGTATGGCAAGGTCGTCCTGAGCGCAATATGCGGTTGGCTCGTTCGTGGATTGGCGGCCGGTTACAGACCGGCCGCGGCCTCCGAACCCATCCGCTGAGGAGCGTCATGCTGGGCTGGAATGCGGAAGACGAAGCCCTCGTGGCGCCTGCGGTCGCCCGCAATCGGGACGCCATCCTGCAGGTTCTTCGTGCGGCACTGCCGGAAACCGGACGCGTCCTGGAGATCGCCAGCGGATCCGGCGAACATGCCGTGCACTTCGCGGCGGCGCTGCCGGGCCTGACTTGGCTGCCGAGCGATCCCGATCCGGCGGCCCGGCGCAGCGTCGCGGCTCATGCGCGCCGGGCCGCTGTCGCCAACGTCGCCGCGCCTCTCGATCTCGACGCGGCCGGGGGCGATTGGCCGGTCGCCGGCGTGGCCGCGATCGTCTGCATCAACATGATCCACATCGCACCCTGGACCGCCACGGAGGGCCTGATGGCGGGTGCCGGATCGGCCCTGCCGGAGGATGGCGTCCTCCTCCTCTACGGCCCGTTCCGCGAGGCTGGCCGGCACAACGCGGACAGCAACGCCGCCTTCGACGCATCCCTGCGCGCGCGGAACCCGGACTGGGGCGTCCGCGACCGCGAGCGCGTCTCCGCCGAAGCGGCCAAGCACGGACTCGTCCTTTCCCGTCGCATCGTCATGCCGGCGAACAATCTCAGCCTGATCTACCGGCGTGTCGCGGATTGAACGAACATTCGTGGCCGTTTCACGCTACTGCACATTGTATTCAAGCGACGGACCGTTGCACAATCCATCGGTGAAGCCGACCCGGCGCCAAAAGCCGCGCGGTCCGCAGGAGGAAACCGATGACACGGGATCGAAGCGTTTCGGGCCGGGCCGCAGCCCTGCTGGCCGTCGCCGGAATGATCGGGGCAGGGCCGGCGCGCGCCGCCGACCCGATCAAGATCGGCGTGATCGCCGAGGCGCAGTCCGTGGTCGGTGCCTCGATCCCGCAGGCCGTGCAGCTCGCCGCCGACGAGATCAACGCTCAGGGCGGCATCGACGGGCGCCAGATCCAGGTCGTCTCCTACGACGACAAGTCCTCCGCCTCCGACGCGGTCCGGGCCTTCCAGCGGGCGGTCTCCGAGGACAAGGTCAATCTCGTCATCGCCAGCTACATCTCGGAGGTCGTGCTGGCGCTGATGCCCTGGGCGGC
This sequence comes from Methylobacterium longum, assembly GCF_022179385.1. GTDB lineage: Bacteria > Pseudomonadota > Alphaproteobacteria > Rhizobiales > Beijerinckiaceae > Methylobacterium > Methylobacterium longum. The sequence goes on from NZ_BPQS01000058.1 coordinate 26,931, forward strand.
CCGGCTCAAGACGCCGATGATCACGCCGGGCGCGGCCTCGAACGAGATCAGCCTCGCGGTCCACAAGGATTACGCGCGCAACAAGTACACCTTCCACGGCTACCTGACCTCCGCGGCGCTCGCTCAGTCGATCTGCGATTCCACCAAGGATCTGCTCATCGACCTGATGAAGGTGAAGACGGCGGCGATCATGAGCGAGGACGCGGCTTGGACCCGGCCCCTCGACGTAGGATACGAGAAGTGCCTGCCCGAGATCGGCGTGAAGGTCGTCGATCACATCCGCTTCTCGCCGGATACGGGTGACTTCACGCCGATCTACAACAAGATCGAGGCGGCCAAGCCGGATCTGATCGTTACCGGCATCTCGCATGTCGGCGTGCAGCCGACCGTGCAGTGGCAGAACCAGAAGGTGCCGCTTGCCATGACCGGCATGAATTCGCAGGCGACCTCCTCGACCTTCTGGTCGAACACCAACGGCGCCACGCAGGGCGTGATCTTCCAGAGCATCGCGGTGCCGGGTGCCGCCATCACGAGCAAGTCGCTCGCCTTCAGCGAGGCATTCAAGAAACGGTTCGGGAGTGACCCATCCTACGCGGGCTACATGGCTTACGATCAGGTCTACTACGCCGCCGACGCGGTGAAGCGGGCGGGCTCCACGGACGCCGACAAGCTCGTCGACGCCCTCGAGAAGACCGACTGGGAGGGGACGGTCGGCCGCACGCAATTTTACGGGAAGGACGACCCGTTCACGCACTCGATCCGGTACGGGCAAGGTTTCATCACCGGCCTCATGGCGCAATGGCAGGACGGCAAGCAGGTCGCGATCTGGCCGAAGGGCCTCGCACAGGGTCAAATCGTGATGCCGGCCGCCGTGAGCGCGGCGGCACGCTGAGCGCCGTGCGGCTTGCCAAGCGCGACTGCTGAGGCAAGTAGAGCCGGGCCGCGGATTTTCCGCGCGGCCCGGACGACGCGCGCGTGAAGGACCGAACGATGGTTAGTACCGACCTGCCCGAGACCATGCGCCAAGTTCGCTTCACGGGTTCGGGCGGGCCGGAGGTGATCACCCTCGAAAGCGCACCCCTGCCGAAGCCGGCGGCAGGCCAGGTTCTGATCGCGGTCGTCGCGGCAGGCGTGAACCGGCCCGACGTGGCGCAGCGGGCCGGCGTCTACCCGCCGCCGCCCGGTGCCACCGAAATTCCGGGGCTCGAAGTCGCGGGTCGTGTCGTCGGCCTCGGCGAGGGCGTCACGGGCCTCTCCCTCGGTGACGAGGTATGCGCGCTCGTGATCAGCGGCGGCTACGCCGAGTACGCGGTGGCCGAGGCGGCGCTCTGCTTGAAGCGGCCGAAAGCGTTCTCACTGGTCGACGCGGCGGGGCTGCCCGAGACCTTCTTCACGGTCTACTCGAACGTCATTCAGCGCGGCCACCTCGCCCGCGGCGAGCGCTTTCTGGTGCATGGCGGTTCGAGCGGCATCGGCGCCACCGCGATCCAGATGGCGAAGCTGTTCGGCGCGACGGTGTTCGCCACCGCGGGCTCCGCCGAAAAGTGCCGGTTCTGCGAACATCTCGGGGCGGACGCGGCGATCGATTACAAGCAGGCCGATTTTGCCGAGCAGGTGAAGCGTCTGACCGACGGGCGCGGCGTCGACGTGATCCTCGACATGATCGGCGCGAGCTACCTCGCGCGAAACATCAAGTCCCTCGCCCCGGACGGGCGCTTGGTGATGATCGCCCTAATGGGCGGCTACAAGGTCGATGGCCTGAATATCACGCCGATCATGCGCAACCGCCTGACCTTCACGGGCTCGACCCTGCGACCCCGCTCCCGGGCCGACAAGGCGGCGATCGCCGAGGGTCTGCGCAAGGACGTCTGGCCTGAACTCGACGCGGGCCGCATCCGGTCCGTAACGCACACGACCTTCCCGCTGGAGGAAGCCGGCAAGGCTCACGCGCTGATGGAGACGAGCGCACACCTCGGCAAGATCCTGCTCACCACCGGGCTGTAACCCGGCCCACGACAGGAACCCCTCTCGTCGGCGCCGCGTTGGCGGCCGGTAACGGAATCGTGTCGCAGGCCGCACTCTCGCGTGCTGCGTATCGCCGAGAGGTGTTTTCAAATGGTCGAGAAAATGAACCCGCAGGAGAGCCGGCAGGGCGAGCGTGGCAAGCCCGTGCTTTGGGTGCTGGTGGCGAGCCTCGTCCTTCTGGCGATCGCCACCGTGGGCCTGCTGACGTGGAACGGCGCCAACTCGCCCAAGGACTACGCCAGCCAGAGCCAGGATGCGTCGCGGCGCGAAGTCACCGGATCGGTGAACGGCCAGTCGAGCGGATCGTCGCCGTCGAACAGCACCGGCGTACCGGGCGGCAATCCCTCCTACCCGCAACCCGCCCAGCCGGGCGTGAATGGTGGGGCGGCGAAGTAACCCTCACAGGGTTAGCGGCACACGCTTCGTGCCCCCAGCGACGGACAGAGAGGCGAGGGGGCTGATAGCCTGCCGCGCTTCTCAGCGCGTCGGTATCGGCGTCGGCCCCCGGTAATCGTAGAAGCCGCGCTTGGCCTTGCGGCCGAGCCAGCCGGCCTCGACGTACTTTACGAGCAGCGGGCAGGGTCGGTACTTCGAGTCGGCCAGACCTTCATAGAGTACCTGCATCACCGACAGGCAGGTATCGAGGCCGATGAAGTCGGCGAGCTGCAGCGGGCCCATCGGGTGATTCGCACCCAGCTTCATCGCGGTATCGATGGATTCAACCGATCCGACGCCCTCGTAGAGCGTGTAGATCGCCTCGTTGATCATCGGCAGCAGGATGCGATTGACGATGAAGGCGGGAAAATCCTCCGACATCGTCGACGTCTTGCCGAGCTTGGCGATGAAGACCTTGGCCGCCTCGTAGGTGGTGTCCTCCGTGGCGATGCCGCGGATGAGCTCGACGAGCTGCATCACCGGCACCGGGTTCATGAAGTGGATGCCGATGAACTTCTCCGGCCGATCCGTCGCGGCGGCGAGCCGGGTGATGGAGATCGACGAGGTGTTGGTGGCGACGAGGGTCTCCGGGCGGAGCGACGCGCACAGGGTCGAGAAGATCTCGCGTTTCGTCGCCTCGTTCTCGGTCGCGGCCTCGATCACCAGATCGGCTGGGTTGAGGGCCGTGTAATCCCGGGCCGGCAGGATCCGGGACCGCGCTTCCGCGCTCTCGCTCTCCGTCATGGAGCCCTTGGAGACCAAGCGGGCGAACCCCCCCTCGATCGTGCTCAGGCCGTTCTCGAGGCGCGCCGGGTCGCGGTCGTTCAGCAGGACGTCCAGGCCGGCCGCGGCGCAGACCTGCGCGATGCCGCTACCCATCTGGCCCGCACCGATGATGCCGATCCTCTTGATCACCATTTCCATCTGCCGACCTGTGCCCCCAATACGGATGCCGATGCACGGCCGCCCGGATCGACGGACTGCGCCAATGCGGCAACGGTCGCGTAGACCTGCCGTTGCCGCCTTCTAGACCAATCTTCAGCGCGGAAGGAACCCGCTGGCCGGCTCCTGACGGCGACGGTCGCGCCGCCGTCAGGAGGGCGCGGCCGCAGACCGCCTGCCGCGCCCGATTTGCCGCTTACTGACCCTTGGCCTTGCCGATCTCGGCCTGGAGTTCTGGCACGACCTGGAACAGGTCGCCGACGAGGCCGTAATCGGCGACCTGGAAGATCGGTGCGTCCTCGTCCTTGTTGATGGCGACGATGACCT
>NZ_BPQS01000059.1 GCF_022179385.1 Methylobacterium longum
CGAGCGCGTCGCCCTCGACCTCGACTACGCCACCCGCTGGAGCCTGCGCCGGGATCTCGCCATCCTCCTGCGCACAATCCCCGCCGTCCTCGCCCAGCGCGGAAGCAAGTAATCCGCCGCGGGGCCAACGGTCAGGCGACAGCTGAGCTAGCAACTCGCCACCGCGCAGGACATGCTGATGGCGACCGCGATCGACGCCGGCCATCTGCACGCCCAAATCAAGGCGGTGCAGGCCAAGCGCGATGCGTGGCGGGAGGCAGCCGAGCGGTCGCAGGTGCGTCCGGCGCGGACAGCATAACACGCCAGAACGCTACACCCGTGCGGATTGGGACATGGAATGTCGAGTATGCTGCCGGGCTGGAAAAGAACGCTCGGCGCCGTGCCGTCCTTGAACACCACGCCTGCGATATGTGGGTTCTGACCTTTACGCCTCCTCGCCCTTAGCCTGCTTGGCCACGGCAGCATCACGGCGACGGGCCGCGCGATTGTTCTCAGGTACCTCCTTCTGCAAGGCTTCCTGGCTCGTGTAGCCCTGAGCGCCCGGGCTGCCGCGCGGCTGAGTCACCGTTGCGCGCAGCTTGGCGGACTTCATGTGCTTGCCGTCTTGGAAATCTGCCATCGTGTTTTGCTTCTTTATATCTCCGTCATTCGGCCCAATTACGCGCGGGCTTGGGGGTTCCGCTTGGGCAGTGGTCGAAGTCTGACGCTTGGTACCCACTGGATCCGCTTGCCCACCGTTCCCGATCAAAACGCGCAGAGGGTTGCAGCTCGCTAGAACAGAGGAGCACAGTGCCGCGTCGACTCATGCAAAGGCGAGGTTTTGCCATGGGAAGTGTTACGTATCACGTGGTCGAGCACGATGGAGGCTGGGCGTATAAAGTCGGTGATGTGTTCTCCGAGACGTTCCCAACTCGGAAGGATGCACATGCAGCCGCGGAACGTGCGGCAGCGGAGCAGCGTGCACCCGACGATGACACCGCGATCAGCTACGAAGATGAGAAGTACCGGTGGCACGACGAGACCGCCCGAGGCAGTGACCGACCAGAGACGAACGTCGAGGATTGACGGAGGTAGGTTACAGACCTGCTTGCGTCTTCAGAGCCTTGCTATGGGAGCTACCCCAATGGGAACAGGCGCGCGGTCGTTGCGGGCTTCCGGAGTGGGTACAAGCGTCGGATTTGCTCCATTAGACACACAACCGGGCCGCTCCCCTGCAAGAGCGGCCCGTAGTGACCCCAGGAATGTGCCGCTCTCCTCTGTTCTGTCCAGGTAATCAGCACAACCCGGGATAGTACGCAGTGTTCCCGGCCGTTTTCATATCGGATCATCCCGATTATTTGGCCCTGTCTCGCTGTAGAATACGTCTTTGCCGTTAGCAGGGCTGTATTCGTGCGCGTGTGCCGGAGCACCTACGTCCGCAGCAGACGGTGAGAACCTACTCCAGGCGGTGAAAACAATGCCGCCAGGAGGAACGGCAATGGAATGGCTTGTGATTTCCGCAGTCTCGACCGTCGCTTCAATGGCCGTGGCGACGACCGTGCTCACACTGATGACGCTTTAGCAGCAAACGGCTGCCTGTCAGGGAACCCATCAGCAGCCCGTGGGTCTGCATATCGATGGATGTCCCCGATACTCATCACACTCAGCCCGCCCGGCTTGCCGCGGCGGGTTTTCTTTCGTGCGTAGCACAAGGCATGCGGAAGCCGGCCGGGAACAAGATCCCCGCGCCGGCTCTTTGCTTTATGCGGGGCGGCACGGCGTGCTGCACCGCATGCCCTCATGGGCGTTCTCCTCCCAAGACTTCCGGCCGCTCTTCGGAGCGGTCCTTTTTTGTCCTGGTCTATATCAACATAGGTAAAGCGGTTTGGTTCTCGACAATCAGGTATGATTGTCAGGCCGCACGGTTTTGTTGGCTCCGGTTTTTCGTGCGGACCGAGATATCGCAGCGGCAGCGCTACCGACCCGGCGCTATTCCACGGGCGGTAGATCCGGCCCCGGCCAGAGCAGCTGGAAGCAGAACGACAGGCCGAGCGGCTCCTTAGGTGACATGCGGCCGCACCGCCTAGTCACCGGGCCCCGGTATCTACCTTATGTTAAGCGCCACGGTGGCGCTCCTCGATCGTCTGTTTGCCACTTGGCCCGCCCGGTTCGCCGCGGCGGGCTTTCTTTTGCGCTCAGGCGGCCAGCTACGTCAGTTCGACGACCTCGCAAGTATCGGCCCGCAATCGCCAATCGACGATGCTGGCAGCCTGGCAAAACAGCACCTTGGCGGCTTCAGCTGCGGCATCCCCATGACTGGCGGCCACGACAGCCTGCCGCTGTAGGGCTCGGCAGTCGCGGCCGCGACCGTCTGAAACAATCTTATGGAAGGTGACGACGAACATGCGCATGGCGTGCACCCCGATGCGAGTCGCCGCGGAACTTAGAACTACGTAGGGCAGGACGCCATAACCTACGTAGCAGTGTGTCACATTCGGTGACCCTAGGGCCGTCCGCCTCAATCCCATACCGTGAGTTCAGGATCCTGACATTGCAAATTCGTCCAAAAGCGGAACTGTCGCTTTTTGGCTATTCCAGGCGGTATTCCGGAGTAATTTATATCTTCGAGATGTTATTTCAGGATCTTTAATTTCGATCTCATCTCTAGAGATAGGCCCGGCTGCCGTGTCTATTCTGACACATCACCGGATTTATTAACCAAGATGTGTTGACGAGGCGATTTGTAGGGAGTCGATTGAAGCGGCGCGACCCAGGCATCCCTCCCGGGTCGCGCCTAGCCGCAATGCACCACCGAGAAACGCCATGACCTTAGAGCACACTACACCGTCCAAGACTGGGCGGGCAGCAAACCTGCGCCTTGTCCCCGCACAACCTGATGCCGAACTAGTTCGGCGATGCGAGGTGGCGCTGAAGCTATGGCGGCTGCCGGAGAAGGAGCCCCATGCACGAGCTGCATATCCGACAAACGTCGGAAAACCGATCGTTTTCCCGACGGTCCAGCGGGGCCGGTCGCGAGCCACTCGAAACAGGCCCGTTTTTGTCGGAGAAACGTGTCGGCTTTTCTATTGCCGGATAAACGCGGTTTTACGATCCCGACATCTTTGTCGTCGGGCGCAAACGCAACCGCCTCCAGCTAGTTATGCCGGACCATGTCGGACGGCGCCGTGACGACGTCCGGCGAAGGTCTGAAGCCCGAATAGAGGCCGCCGCTCATCACGCGGCCACCAGCAGAGGCTGGCGTGGGCCAGCAGCACCGGGCGGGGTCGGGTCGGGCTGATCGGTCGAGCGGATCGAGGCGAGACCGACCGCCAGGGCCGTGCGGGTTGCGACAGACAGGCGGACACCGCCAGCGCGAGCGGCGTCGAGATCCCGGCGCAGCGAGGCCGGGAGGCGAAGGGTCAGGAACTCATCGTGGGCGGTGCGCACGTCGAAACTCCCCGAAGCGAAGCATTCGGAGAATAAACCAAGGTCTTCCGTCTTGTGTCACAAGATCATTTGTCCGAAGCGCCGCTTGTGTCCACCACGTCCAAAAATATTTCCCTGACGTGGTCAGTCGATCCGCTTGTATAGGTGTAGGTTCTCGGCCTTCTCGAACCGCGGATCGGCCTCAATCTCATCAAGCGATAGGTCGCTCAGATTGCGGGGCGATTGCTCAGGTTTCGGCGGCTTGCCCAGTTCGATCATCGAGCCGTCGCCAGACCAGCGGTTGGAGATCCTGCCCTCGCCGGTATCGTCAACCACTGCGCGATCATTCCAGGCCGCATCCCAGACCATGTGCTCGGTCGCCCATCGCTGTCCGAGGCGGACGGGGGGCAAATCTTTGACCTTGGCACCGTCTGCGCCTGGAACGGCCGGGATGTCCTCACCTGTCCAAAGGTGCTGCGAAATCAGGACCGACAAGGCAGCCCGCAGCGCCTTGCGCGTCTCCACTTCTGAAAACTTACGGTCACGACAAGTTTTCAGCAGACCATCAATGACAGCGCCGAGGCTGGAGATGAAGTCCGTGGCGGCGGCGTTGCCAAGCAATGCGCTCAGTCCGGTGGAATTTACGAAGTCCAACTTAAACGAGGCGTTGAGCCGATGCTCGATGTCGCTGCCAACGGTGCGATTGCTGTGAGCGGCTGACCATTCGAGCTTCGTCCGCAGATCGTCGGCGAGCCGCATGCTCATCCCCTTGCGGGGGGTCTCAGCAGGTTCGGATTTCTTGACCACGGCGCCCGCCCTGTCCAGTACGTGTTTCAGTGTGATACGACGGTTGCGCGGCGAATGTCCAGCGTGTAGGGTTCGACATACCACATCGTAATACGTGGAGTGTTGAACATGAGCGTTCGCCAGACGGTCGAGGCAGGGTTGCCCACGAAGGCACGCCCCCTCGCACGCGAGCTGGGGGTCAGCCCCTCGCTCATCTACGACATGATCCAGAGGGGGGAGATCGAGGCGCGGCGCATCGGCCTGCGCAGACTCGTGATCCCGAATGACGCTGCCCGGAAGCTCCTCGGCATGGAGCCGCAGCAGGCCGCCTGACCCCGCTTCTGCGGGCGAGTCCCGCGGGCCGTTCCTCCCGCGCCGAAGCGGCCGGCGCAATTACCAGCAGGAGGCCAACAACATGGCCACGAACGACAGAACCCCCGCCGGGGCAAACGGCGAGGGCTCTGGAAAAAGTGTCTGCTTGGCGGCTGACACCTTCCAGATAGCATTCAGACCCCTCGAAATCCAGACGGCCCGGGTACTCTCACGCGTCTCCGTCTCGGACTCTGTCGCTGCCGCGATTGCGTCGCTGGCCTACCCGCAAGTCGATAGCTGGAGGGCGTCCCGATGAGCGCCCTCACCCCGACTTATGAGGCATGCCCTACAAAACGGGTGCGCCGGTCCAAGACCGCGGTCGCCGACATCAAGCAGGTGATCTACGACATCGCCGCCGCCGACCACCCGATGACGGTCCGGCAGGTGTTCTACCAGCTCGTCAATCGCGACGTCATCGAGAAGTCCGAGGCCGAATACCAGCAGACGGTGGTCCGCTTGCTGACCTCAATGCGGGTCTCGGGCGAGCTGCCGTTCGAGTGGATCGTCGATCACAGCCGCCGCCGCCGTCTCACTCAGACCTATACCAGCATGACTGAGGCGGTGGAGGACACCGCTCGGTTCTACCGCAAGAGCGCGCTCCGGGAGTCGCCCGCCTACATCGAGATCTGGGTCGAGAAGGACGCGCTATCCGGCATCATGTGGGACGCCACGTCGATCTACGACGTGCCGTTGCTGTCCTCGAAGGGCATGCCGTCGCTCACCTTCCTGCACACGACCGCCGAAGAGATAAATTTCGAGTGGGAGATCCGCGACCGGCCAACGTACCTCTACCAATTCGGCGATCATGATCCGACCGGGGCGCTGATCCCGAAGACCATCGAGGCGCGGCTGCGGGAATTTTGCCCCGAGGCCGAGTTCACGGTGGAGCGGGTCTCGCTGACCGAGGCCCAGATCACCGAGCACCGACTGCCGACCCGGCCGACGAAGCGGGAGGGCAACCGTCACGCCAAGGGGTTCGAGGGCGAGAGCGTCGAGCTGGACGCACTGCATCCCCGGATCCTGAAGGCGATGGTGACGGAGGTCATCGAGCGGCACATCCCCGCCTCGTCGCTTGCTGCCCTACGTGTCGCCGAGGAGTCCGAGCGGGAGCACCTGCTCGCCTGGGGCGCCCGGTTCAGCGAGGGAGGCCGGGCATGACGATGCCGCGTCCGATCCCCACCAGCGTCCGCGCGCTCCTACCCCTCTGCGGGGCCGAGAACGATCACGAAGCCCTCGGCGCCTGCCGGGGCGTCGGCCGGAAGCTGCGGGCCGCCGGTCTCGACTGGCACGACCTCGCCGCCGTGATCCCGGTCGATGGGGGCGAGACCGAATTGTTCCGGCGCCGGAACGAACCTCGCGGCGCCGCGAGGTCTGAATTTTCTCGGCGCCGAGAAGATCCGGTAGGCGCCTCCCGGATCCGCCCGTTCGACGCCTACGCTTGGAAGCACGCCTACAGCCCCAAGCAGGAGTCCGAGCACCGCGCCCGCGTTCGGTTCTGCCAGAGCCGCCCGTGGAGCTTCAGCGCCCGTGAACGGGCGTTCCTCGCCGACATCGCGCGGCTGCACGGCAACCTGACGATCCGCCAGGGCGATTGGCTCGCCGCGCTGACGGACCGGCTCGACCAGGAGCTGCGCACCGCATGATCGTCACCGACCTGCATCAGGTGACAGCTCGGTTCGGGGGTGAGGTGCGCGGACACCGTGCCTACATCCCCGGCCCCGGCCATAGCCACGAGGACCGCAGCCTCGCCGTCTGGCTGTGCGAGACCTCGCCGCTGGGGGTGATGACCCACAGCTTCGCGGGCGACCCCTGGCCGACCTGCAACGACTACATCGCGTCCGGCCTTGGGGCCGGGCACGACTACTGGCGCACGGCGCGTCGGGCCGACCCGGCAGAGATCCGGCGTCTGACCGAGGCTCGGCGGCGATCGGAGACCCGAGCACGGGCCGCTGCCGCTCGCCGTCAAGCTCAGGCCAGGACCATCTGCAGAGTCGGTCAGGATCCGTTCGGGACGCCCGTCGAGCTGCATCTGAACCGACGACGCCTGACGCTGCCGGCCGAGATCGCGGGGGCGGCCCTGCTCTACCACCCGGCTTGCCCTTGGGAGCAGGACACCGCGCACGCGCAGGTGGCGCCGTTGACCTGTATCGCCACGGGTCAGGTGATCGGCGTCCACCGGACCGCGCTCGCACCGGACGGCACGAAGCTCGGGCGCAAGATGCTCGGCACCGCCGACGGCGCCGCGGTGATGCTCGACCCGATGTCGGCCGTCACGGACACCTTGCACGTCGCCGAGGGCATCGAGACCGCCCTAGCCGCCCGTGAGCACTACGGCCTCGCCCCGATCTGGGCGCTCGGGACGTCGGGTGCGATCGGCCGCCTGCCCGTGCTGCTGAACGTCCAGCGCCTCGTCGTGATCGGCGAGAACGATGCTGGCGCCAGCCGCAAGGCGGTCGAGGCGGTCGGCAGCCGCTGGAGCGCCGCCGGGCGCGCAGTCGAAATCGTGTGGCCCCCCGAGGGAGCCAAAGACCTCAACGATGCCGTGATGGGAGGCGCTTCAGCATGAGCCTGAGCGAGCACGATCAGCACGCCGATGACCTGCGGCGCGAGACCTTCAAGCCGAACCCCGACCGCCCCGGCGACCCGTCCGTAGCAGCCGCGGCCAAGGCCCTCGATGGCGAGATCCTGTCCGAAGACCGCGTGGCCGTCGAGTTCATCCGGCGCCACGGGGCCAAGGTTCGATACGACCACACCGTAAAGTCGTGGTTCGTCTCCGACGGCCAGCGGTGGCGGCAGGACAAGACCCGCCGCGCCTTCGCGTGGACCCGTGAGCTTGCCCGCGAGATGTCACTGGATGAGGCCACAGGCACTCGCCGCTCGGCTGGCCGCGCAGGCTTCGCGCGTGGCGTTGAGGAGATGGCCAGCGGCGACCAGGGTGTGGCCGTCATCGCCGACGACTGGGATTGCGACCCCTTCCTGCTCGGCACCCCGGCCGGCACGGTCGACCTGCGGACGGGCCAGATCCGGGCGCCCAAGCCGGACGACTTGATCACCAAGAACACCGCCGTGGCGCCAGCCCCTCGCGCCGATTGCCCTCGCTGGATCCTGTTCTTGGAGGAGACGACCGGCGGCGACGAGGAGCTGATGCGGTTCCTCCAGCAGTGGGCCGGTTACAATCTGACCGGCTCGACACAGGAGCAGTCACTCGCATTCCTCCATGGGCCCGGCGGCAACGGGAAGTCCGTCTTCGCCAATATCGTCGGCGGCGTGATGGGCGAGTACGCCAAGGTGGCGGCCCTCGATACCTTCACTGCTTCGCCGCACGAGCGCCACCCCGAGGAATTGGCTGCGCTGGCCGGTGCCCGCATGGTGTCGGCCTCCGAGACCGAGGCCGGCAAGCGGTGGGCCGAGGCGCGGGTGAAATCCCTCACGGGCGGGGAGACCATCCGCGCCCGGTTCATGCGGCAGGACAGCTTCGAGTTCAGGCCGCAGTTCAAGCTGACGGTGCTCGGCAACTACGCGCCGGCCATCACGAACCTCGATGACGCGATCCGGCGCAGGTTCCTGATCCTGCCGTTCACCCGGAAGCCCACACACCCCGATCCGACGCTAGAGGAGCAGCTTCGGGCCGAGTGGCCGGGGATCCTGCGCTGGATGATCGACGGCTGCCTGGACTGGCAGCAGCACGGCCTCTGCAAGCCCGCCTCCGTGCTGGCCGCGACGCAGGACTACTTCGCCGATCAGGATGTCTTCGGCCAGTTCCTCGACGAGCGGTGCGACGTGGACCGCGAGAACGAGCACAAGTTCGAGGGCAAGGTCGTGCTGTTCAACGCCTGGGCCGACTACGCCAAGGCCGTCGGCGAGACGCCCGGCACGGGCAAGACCTTCAAGGAAGCCATGCGCCGCCGCGGCTTCCCCGACCCGGTGCAGATCAAGGCCATCAGAACGCGGGGATACCGCGGCATCCGTCTCAACCAAGACAACCTTCGGGAGGTCTGAGGCCATGCTGGCAAGGTTTCAGGTTTCAAGAATTTCAGGAATTTCCCCATCCGCCCTTATGCATGCGTGCGCGCGCTACGCGGACAAACACCAAGTTTCAAAAACCTTGAAACCGGCACGCTGCCACTTTCTGCTGTGGTGGCCTTGATGATGGCCGGTGTCGACCGCTGGGGGCCGTTCTCTGCCGGCCTTGACCCCGCCGAGCAGCGTGCCCGCCTCCGAGCCTTGCGGCAGACCGCTCGACTCCTGGCGGGGCCTCGCGCTGCCGATCTGTGTCGGCTCCTCGCCCAGGCCGAGACGGACCCGGCCGCCCTCGAACCAGCATGCCGCGCCCTCGACGGGCTCACCGCCACCGACCGCCGCCAGATCCTGGCGTCCTACGCCGCCCTCGCCCGTGCAGCCTGAAGGAGACCACCATGTGGAACGTCGTCCAGTTCCCGCGCACCAGCACCCGAGACAGGACGTCGGGCGTCCGCGTCGCCTACTTCGCCGGTCGCTGGTGCGTCGAACGGCTTGAGCAGGGCATCATCACCGACCGGAGGTTCATGCCGGCGCAGTCCGATGCCGAGCGCATCGCGGTCCGCATCGCTCGACGAGACAAGGTCACGTTGCTCACGGGGCTCAGAAGCCGGCCGCGCCCTTCGCCGAGCTTCCATCTGCACACTCCTGACGACGCAGCCTGAAGGAGCCGCCATGTCCCGCGACCCGTTCGACATCGTGAGCGACCTCATCGAGCGGCACGTCTCGGCCGAGGAGACTGCACCGGCCGCGATCAGCATCGTCTCGGCTCTCGCCATTCTTGCCGGTGGCACAAGCCACACGCCGGCACCGGCCGCGCGTGCCGCTGCGCGACGCAGGCTCGCTGAGGCCGCGACGTGGTTCGACGGCAAGCCCGCTCAGATCGCTGCTCTGATCGACGACATCGCGGCGATGGAGCCGCCCAACCGCGAACGCCGCAAGGCCGTGCTCACTACAGCGTGGACCGATCTTCTCGCCGATTAAAAGGTACCAGCATGCCCCGCCGCAAGCCTGAGCCTCGCCGCCCTGGTCCCGACCACGACGACGAGCCCTCCGACCTGACGATGGCCGCCCGCCGCGAGCTGGTTGTCGAGGCGGCGCTGATTTTCGGCGAGGAGGCCGCCTGCGAACTGGCCGGGCACCTTCGCGTGCCATTCGAGGCGGATCACTCCTGTGCCGATTAGCCCCTACGCCCCTGTAGAGCGCCGCTCCGCTATCTTCGCTCTAAGGTCGTCGGCCAAATCTTGGCCTGCGCTTGTGAGAAGCCAGCGACTCCCGTCCTGCCGGAGCAGCGCGCGATCAGCCAGACAGCGCAGCGTTCTGAGTTCCGCGCGTCCTGACGGTGCATACCCGCCCGCGGCCTCACACCTGAACAGCATCATCCGTTGCTGAATGCTCAATGGCTCTGGTCTCATCGCACGGCTTGCTATCTTAAACCGACGGGATCTTCGACACTCCGCCCGCGAACTGAACGGGCTCCTACGGGGGCAATCGAGGAATGCCGACCGGAGGTAAGCACATGACCGCGGCCAGCATCCTCGCCCTCGTAGAGAGCATCGAGCGCCGCGGTGACGACGCCACGGCCACCCTTGCCTTCCAGAGCGCCCTCACCCGCAAGGGCCGAGAGGCGCACGCGGCCGGAGGATCCGCGACCCTCGACGCCATACGGCGGGAGATCACGGCCGCACACCCGAAGCGAGCGGCTGCCCGCGCCTCGATCTTGGCTGCGGCTTGGGCCGACCTGCTGCCGCCCCCTGGTGGGGGGATGCAGTCATGACCCTCGTCGCCTCGCGCGCGCCCGCGCCCGCAAGTGGGCAAAGTTGGCATCTTTCCAGTTCGGCCGCCGCTCAGACGAAGTGCGCCGGCGGGATCATGAACTGGCATGCACGATCAGGCTGAAGGGCCCGCACTCCCCCACGCGCCGTAAGGACGAGGCAGCCGCAGCGCTCTTTGGACCCGAAGCAAGGGAGGCGGTGTTGCCCCGGGTGGAGGGCTCATTCCCGATCATGCCGAACCGCCTTCCGCGAGCATCCACGAGGCTGAGGCTGGGCTGCCTGGGTGGCATTCATGATCGCTGCCGTCATCTTTATGACTGTCGCGGCCGTTCGGGCGCAGACCGCCTACCTGCAGCAGTTCGACGACCCGGATCACGCCGAGCCGTACACCAGGAGCGCCATGCGCATGGCGTCGGCGGGCGCTACCTGCTTCGTCATCGCGAAGATGCTGCCATGATATTCAGACCTCGGTCTCGCGCTTCACGATCGCGTCCTCATCGGTGCCCTTCTGCGCCAAGCCGACATCCGGACCCTCTCCGGGGTCCGATGGTGCTTTGGGGCTGATCGGAGGAAGGGACAGCTTCTCGGCACCCACCCGGGCCCAGCGCTCCGCGTCGTACTCGGTGTCGGCGAGATCCTGCGTGTTCGCGGTCAGTGGCTTATCGGACATCGGATACTCTCCGTGTGTGAGAGCAACCCAGCGTACGGCAGGGTGGGTCCAGGCCGCGGCATCGTCACCGGACGACCGGCAGCGGCCGTTGCGCCTGCCATCCCAGACCGTGCTCAATCGCCCACACGCTTGGCGCCGCTTGCCTCAGCGCTGCCACGAGACCGTACAGCGCCGCACGCGCTGCCGCCCGCCTCTCGTACACGGCACCGCTGTCGTATGGGCCATCGATCGCTGCCGCCAAGGCTTCTGATGCGGTTCCAGCTCTTTGTAGAGCCGCCTCGATCCGTGTCGTTGGCTCCACCCATTCACGCTGCGCCAGCACCGTCAGCCGCGTCGTTTCGCGCAGCCACGGCGTCATGCCGGGTCCGACGCGGTCGACGGCCAACATCCAGGGGCTGAGCCCGTGCGCGAGCGGCCAGGGGACGCCGCATCGGGTGAAGCGTTCGGTCAGAGCGTCCGCAGGATCACAGCCGGGTAGAGGTGTCCTCATCGATCCGGGTCCGGCCATCGCGCGGTGTCTCCGATAGATCGCCTACGGCAAAGATTGATATGCGACGGGGAGAGCTATCTTCCCGCGATCGCCTCGTCCCTCCTGAAGGGTCACCGCCAGCAGAGCTACGAAGGGTCCAACGCAGAGCGCGACCCGGAACAGGATCCCGATCATCTCGCGGGCGTAGCCCCGCATCTCGTAGATCGCTGCGCAGCCGAAGGTGAAGGCGGAGGCCAGCAGGATAGCGAACGCCTGCTGGGTCATGTCGCGCTCAGCATTGCCGCCGATGCCGGGCTTGAAGGGCCAACGTTGTTCGCGAACGGGACATCGCTCGGCCCCAGTACGCTTCGGTCTCCGAGAAGGCTGCGCCCGGAGGCGATGATCTGGATGGTTTGCCGCCGCCCGCACTCGGCGCGTGCCGTGACCTCCAGGTCGCGCAAGTACGAGACCAAGGGCGACCGTATCTTCTCACCTTTGTTGATCGCGGCACCTACCTTCGAGGTGACCGTAAGCTCAAGCTCACGCCAGAACTCAACCGAACTTAATGTTTGTTGGTCCATGAGGTTCGCCCAATCCAAGGATCCAAGTACTTATTGGGGCATCTCGATCGATCAGACATCCACTCATGTTGCGTTTGAGCGGGAGCAATGAGCGAGTTTAGAGGTGTTATCGAGCGCGCCGCCTTCACCACCGGCATCGAGGCCGCCCGTCAGATGGCGCTCACTGCCGCCGTCACCATCGAGGTCTGCGACGACGCCCGCGAAATCCGCCAGCAGGCCGCCGCCGCTGCGTTGCAGGGTTTCGCCGAGGGACTGCGGTCCCTAAGCCATCTGGCAGAGGACCATGCTGTTACGGCGCTGTTACCAGCGTCCTCATTCGCCCTAGGATTTCGGCATAAGCCTCGCGCGCGCGTACTGGTTTGAGAACCCCCAGGCCGGTTCGCTATCCGTTACTATTTTAGTGAAGGTCGGCCCGCGCCCCCGGCGGCCGGAACCGTTGCCCACCTCTGCCAGTTATGATACGCGTTACGTACAGCGTATTATCCGGCGATGATCCAGAGTTTCGCGGACAAGGACACGGAGGCGCTCCACCTCCACGACACCTGTCACCGGCAATGGCGCGCCTTCAAGGCCGCGGCCGTGCGCAAGCTCGACATGATCGACGCCGCAGTTACGTTGGGCGACGTGCGATCGCCCCCCGGCAATCAGCTTGAGAAACTGAGTGGGGACCGCAGCGGACAGTGGAGCATCCGCATCAACGACCAGTGGCGCATCTGCTTCGAGTGGGGCGACGCTGGACCTGAGAACGTCGAGATCGTGGATTACCACAGAGGATAAGCCTATGCCCCGCCTACGTACGCACCCCGGTGAGATCCTGCGCGAGGAGTTCATGGCGCCGCTCGGCCTGAGCGCCAACCGCCTTGCGGCTGAGATCGATGTCCCCGCCAACAGGCTCAGCGAGATCGTTCGCGAGCGCCGTAGCGTGACCGCGGATACCGCATTGCGCCTCAGCACCCGGTTCGGGACGACACCTCAGTTCTGGCTCAACCTTCAGACCGCTCATGATCTTTCGCATGCAGAGGCTGAGACGGACCTTTCGAGGGTACAGCACTACGAACCGGCATGAGCGGCACTGACAGCGCGAAACACGAAGCCCGAGCAGATCCTTTCCCAGCTGGACGGTTTGCTCAGATAGGACGCTGATGGACTGGCCGTGGTTCTTGGACAAGGCGCCTGCTGCGATCAGCGCCTTTCGGGATCTCGTGGTCGCCGGGGCCGCCATTAGCACTGCTATTGTGGGCTGGAAGGCCCTCAATAAGTGGCGAGACGAGACGGTTGGGAAACGGCGCCTAGAGGTGGCGGAGGAGACGCTGTCCGCGTTCTACCAAGTCCAAGAGGTCATCTACGACGCGCGTTCGCCAATGATCTGGGCCAGCGAGATGGTCAAGGAAGAGGGCGTGCCCGAGGAGGTGGTGGGCAACTCCGCCTACGGCCCCGTCCGGCGCCTACGCCAATCCTTCGACCACATCCGCGATCTTCGAACGAAGCGGCACCGTTTCGCGGCGCTATTCGGCCGCGAGACCACCAAGCCATGGGATGAGATCGAGGGCGTGTTGAACGAGATCAACACCGCGAGCGAGGCCATCCTAATGCTGCGGGGCGAGCACATTCCAGCGAAGGACCCCCATGCGAAGTTCTACCAGGAGCGGCGCCAGATCCTCGCGCGGCAGATAGATGATGACCCGATCACGCCGCGGGTGGACGCTGCCGTGAAGGAGATTGAGGCCATCTGTCGGCCGATCATCAGCGAGTGGGCAGGGGGTAAAAGGAACGTGACCGGCAACCAACGTGACCGCTCTACGCTACCGGCGAGGTGATGAATTTCAGGAAGCTGTCCCCGAACTCGGAAGTTCGCTTCTCCAGCAGGCCCGACCCGGTCATCATCGCGTTGAGCGTGGCCCCGTTCGTCAGACGCTCCTGGCTCAAGTCAGCAACTACGCGAGCCAGCAGAGTATTGTTGGACCCAAGCTCGGGAAGGGCTGCCTCAAACAGGACGCCGAGCGAGCCGGTCATCAGGTTCTCGGCCCTAGCCGCCAGCGCCGGAACCGCTGCGGGGTCGGACAGCATCTTCAGCACCTTGAGGTGCAGCCCAGAGAAGCGATCGACGTAGCCTAAAAACGCTCCGTGAAGGACATCATCAAGGTGCACACCGGCCGCGACGTTCAGCACGACGTTGCGGAGGGCCTCCAGCTTTTCCGTCCGATGCGTCGCCATTGCGATCCGGGTAGTCTCAGCGACGGTGCTCACGAACTCCTCATTCTCAGCGAGCCGATCTGGGTCAAAGCCTTCGAAGCGATCCTGTAGTTCCCGCAGCCCTTCCCCGACCAAGTTAAACCAAGCCGCCCGGCGCACTTCCAGAGGAGCTTGAACGCATTTCTTGAGGAGCGCCTGAACGACTGGACCGCTAAGCGGTACGATGAAGCTCGCTGCCGCGCCGAGCGTGCCGATCGCCGCGTCATGGCCAACTCCCAGGCCACCCCCACCGGACGGATAGGCGGGATCAACCTTCCTCGGCGTCTCGTCAGTCACGATACCCCTCCAGCGGGCCGCGCGCCACGGCCATCGCCTCTCGGCACAAGCGCCGGAACGCTATTGCCGTCTGCGTCTGCCCGCCGCGAACGTAGCGCCCGTTCCGGCTTCTGTTCGTAGCCGCATCTTACAGTCACGACCTGTTCTCAGCCTGTATTTTCAGGCGATGCGCCATAGCTTAAGCCAATGAAAATGTTGTGATACGATAGGCAATGTCGAACAGCGGAAAATTCGGAGCTGGGCAATCCGGCAACCCCGCTGGAAGGCCCAAGGGCGCCCGCAACTACACTACGCGTGCCGTTGAGGCCCTGCTGGACGGCGAAGCCGAGGCGCTGACCCGCAAGGCTATCGAGATGGCATTGGACGGCGACGGGCCGGCGCTGCGCCTATGCCTCGACCGCCTGCTGCCTGTTCGTCGCGACCGGCCCATTACCTTCACCCTGCCGCCAATCGACAAGCCGGCCGACCTGACCCGGGCAACGCATGCCCTCATGCAGGGTGTGGCTGCCGGGGAGATCACCCCATCCGAGGCGGCCGAGCTGTCCAAGCTGGTCGACGCCCATGTGAACGCGATCAGGACAGCGGATCTGGCCGAGCGGCTGGCCCGGATCGAGGAGGGCGGATTGGCATGAGCGTCAATCTTGAGCGTCGCATTCGGAAGATAGAGGCGCGCCGCATCGAAGCCGATCCCGCCCTCAAGGCCATGCCTGACGACGAGTTGGCGCAGGCACTGCGCGAAGTTTCCGACGACCCGTCCGACCATGTCTTGGCCGACTGGTTTCAGGCCGGGTGCCGAGGCTCACTGCCGGCCGGCGCTTTCGATAGTTTGCAGAGGAGCCTCTGACGATGACGGGCAGCAGCATGGAGAACCGCCTGCGTCGGATCGAAGTTCGCCGCATCTTTAGGGGCGAGATCGCCAGCGCCAGTGACCGGCAACTCCTGGCCTTTATCCGCAGCAGCTATGCCGACCTGCGGGCTGAGCACGGGAGCCTCGCCGAAGCGGCTTGGCACCTGCGCGAGACCGGTGACGCTGGAGATGCTGCCCTTGCCATTCTGATCGAGGAAGACATCGGAGGCCCGGATGAGCGGTTCCATTGAGGCGCGGCTGGCCAAGGCCGAGCAGCGGTTTCGCCACCGCATCCAGGGCGTCCACCGCTACACCGACGACGAGCTGCAGGAGCTGATCGCGATCCTTCGGCAGGCAGAGGCCGGCGATGCTCTCGACCCGGACCGTGAGGAATGGGCTGCCGGACTGCTGCATCGTGAGGGGTTTATCCTCTGACTGAAGACCGGCCATGAACATCGTTGACCTAGAACGCCGGCTTGCCCGCATTGAGGCTGGCCGCTGCACGGGGGCACCAATGCCCTCCTCTCGGATGAACCGATTGACGACGTAGTTGGCGACTTGCGGGCGGCAGACGCCCTCGCGAATTGGCATCGGTGGGTCGCCCAGGGCTGGGCGACGGTGAGCAACGGCGTGCTATGTCTCCTCGGCCCTGAGGCGACGGCTGAGGAGTGGGTGGCGCGGTTTGTCACTGAGTACTGAATAAGCAGGACAGCTGTTAACTGTTCGGTATCACTGCCGGAGTATAGCTCGCCTCAAACTGAGGTCGAGTCATGCGCGTTCTGCTGGTCGAAGATGACGCTACGGTCGCGCAGAGCATCGAGCTGATGCTCAAGTCCGAGAACTTCAACACCTACACCACCGACCTCGGGGAAGAGGGTGTCGATCTCGGTAAGCTGTACGACTACGACATCATCCTCCTCGATCTGAACCTGCCCGACATGTCGGGCTACGAGGTGCTGCGCTCGCTGCGCGTGGCGAAGGTCAAGACGCCGATCCTGATCCTGTCCGGCATGGCCGGCATCGAGGACAAGGTGAAGGGCCTGGGCTTCGGCGCCGACGACTACCTCACCAAGCCGTTCCACAAGGACGAGCTGGTGGCGCGCATCCACGCCATCGTGCGCCGGTCGAAGGGCCATGCTCAATCCACCATCGCGATCGGCGATCTCCTGATCGATCTCGACGAGAAGGTGGCCGCGATCGGTGGAAAGCGCGTCCCGCTGACCGTGAAGGAGTACCAGATGCTGGAGCTTCTCGGCCTGCGGAAGGACTCGACGATCACCAAGGAGATGTTCCTCAATCATCTCTACGGCGGCATGGACGAGCCGGATCTGAAGATCGTCGACGTGTTCATCTGCAAGCTGCGCAAGAAGCTCGCCAGCGCCAGCCAGGGCAAGAACTACATCGAGACCATCTGGGGCCGTGGCTACGTGATACGGGGCGAAGATCCCGAGCTGCGCGCTATGGCGGGCTAAGAATTCCTCCATAGAGGCACCGGAACGCCTCAGCTGGCATTGATTTCCAGTGTTTGTCGGTTCACACGTTCTGCTTCACTTGAGCAGGTGCATCGTGGACGAGAACGCAGAGACAATCGAGGCCGCCGCCGTCGATTATGTAGAACTCACAGCTGAGATCGTCTCGGCCTACGTGTCCAAGAACCCGGTACGGCCTGCCGACATGGCGGAGCTGATCACCAGCACGCACGCTGCACTCGCTGGGCTCGCCCAGAACGCCGCCACCGCCACTCCATCGGTCGAGAAGCCCACCCCTGCTCAGATCCGCAAGTCGATCACGCCGGACGCGCTCATCAGCTTCATCGACGGTAAGCCGTACAAGATGCTCAAGCGGCATCTCACCGGCAACGGCATGACGATCGAGCAGTACCGGCAGCGCTACGGCCTTCCGCCCGACTATCCGACGACGTCCGCCAACCACTCGGCTATGCGTGCTGAATTCGCCCGAAGCAGCGGCCTCGGCCAGCTGCGCAGGAAAGCGGCACCTAAGGCTGCAGAGCCCGCTGAGACCGTCTCCGAGAAGCCGAAGCGGGCTGGTCGGCCACGGAAGGCCAACGTGTCTGCAGAGGCGTAAACTGATTTATCGCGGCCGCGCCTCACTCTCGCCACAAGTGTGGCACGTGCGACACAGCTTGGCTGTGGAAAACCGGCTACCCTGCAGGCTGATCGGGTTATTTGCTTGGGGATAGCACAGTCATGAAGAAGCTTCTCACATCGCTTGCGGCGTTCACCGCGCTCACCGGCGCCGCCTCGGCCGCCGATCTGCCGCGCCGCGCCGCGCCGCCGCCGATCTTTACCCCCGTGCCGGTGTTCACCTGGACCGGCGCCTACTTCGGTATCAACGCCGGCTACGCCTTCGACGCCAGCAACAACACGGCCAACGGCTTCACGCAGATCCCAGGCGCGAACCCGGTCGCGATCACGGGCGCCGGCCTCGTCGTTCCGCCGATCCTGACCCCCGGCTCCTCGCTGGTGTACGGCCGTAACCAGAACGAAGGCTTCTCCGGCGGTGGCCAGATCGGCTACAACTACCAGTTCTCGCCGGGCACCGGTGTGGTCGTCGGCTTCGAGGCTGACGCTCAGTACCTCGACTTCGGCAACCGTCGTCAGAGCTACCTCGTGAACGGCGCGCCGGGCGCGGCCTTCGGCTCCTTCGTGCCGACCAACGGCCTGCTGAGCACCCTCGACTTCTTCGGCACCGTGCGCGGCCGCCTCGGCTACGCCTTCGACCGCGTGCTGTTCTACGGCACCGGCGGCTTCGCCTACGCCACGGGTGACCAGGGCTCGCGCGTTGCGTTCCAGAACTTCGCCGGCAGCCGCAGCAGCTTCGTCACCGGCTGGACGGTCGGCGGCGGTATCGAGTACGCGCTCCCCACCGACTCGTTCCTGAACTTCTTCCGCTCCTCGGCCGTCACGCTAAAGGTCGAAGGCCTGTACGTGAACCTCGATCAGGGCCGCAACACGGGCCTGCCGCTGGTCGGCGGTCTCGTCACCGGCGCCGGTCTGGTTCCGGTGTTCAACAACGTGCCGCTGCGCAACAACAACAACGAGTTCGCCGTGGTCCGCGCTGGCCTGAACTACAAGTTCGGCTCGTACTAAGACCGGGCCAAGCCAAACCGCTCCCGGCCTGTGCACCGGGGCGGTTGCGGCAGGTGGACGTGAGGGTCTGGTCCCCCTCATCGCTATCCTGCCGCGACGTTGCTACATACCGGTTGGCCTCCGGATCCCCAGCCCGATCAGACTGGCCGCGAGGTCGGCAGCGCCTCAGGAGCACCAGCTCCTGGGGCGTTTGCCATTTGGCGCGCAGGCTTTCAGAGGACGGAAGGCGCCGTTCCGAGCCAACCTACAAAAACCCGCTCCCCGAGTGCCCCTTGAAGGCGTTCGCCCGCCGGATGTAGCCGACGACCGTCCTGGGATCCCGGTGCCCTAACTGGTCCATGATGCGGGCGAGATCGGCACGCCAGTATTATGCTAGCACCGTAGCTCCGTGCTTCGCTGCGGCGCTAAACGCCTAGGAACCGCGCCGAACTCTCCGATGGCCGGGCATGCAGGTACCGGCCTGTCGTCGCCACTGAGGCATGCCCGAGCGTAGCCTGCACGAGGTGGATCGGCGCCCCCCGGTCGAGGCTGTGCGAGGCGTGCGCGTGTCGGAGCCAATGCGCCGACACCTCGCCCGGGAGCCCTGCCCTAGCCGCCGCGGCCTTCACAACCCGGTGTACCGCACTGGGATCAAGCGCCCCACCCTTCCGCGAGCGGAATACGGGCTGATCGGCCGGAGCCACGCCACGCAGCGCCGTCAGCACCTTCCAAGTCGCGGCCGAGAGCAGCACGGCCCGCGTCTTGCCGCCCTTGCCGAACACCGTCGCCTGCCCGGCTTCGTCCCGGACCGTGAGATCCCGCCAGCGCAGGCCGCACACCTCCGAGATGCGCAGGCCGCCGCCGTAGAGCACCGTCAGCAGGACGCGGTTTCGCAGGATCGGCTCCTGCCGGATCATCAGCAGCGCGTCGGCCTCGGACATGATGCGCTCGGCCAGCGTGTTCTTGATCGGCGGCACCTTCACGGCCGCACCGATATTGAACCGCAGGTATCCGACCTCCTGGGCGAACGTGAACAGCGACTTGAGCGCCGAGGCCGCGAGCGCCACTGTCGCTGACGAGCCCAGCAGGCTGGCGAGGTAGTCCTGCAACTCGCCCATCCGCACCGAGCCGAGCGGCTTGCCGACATGCGCCAGGAAGCGGCGCGCCTCGCGCTCGTAGTTGCGTCGGGTGTTCGGGCTGGAGGATCGCGCGAGCCACAGGCGGACCATCTGCGCGTCGTCATCGGCCTGTGCAGGCGGCGATGCCGGTAACTGCGACGTGTCTGGTTCGATGACCGAGGGGAGCATCATCACCGCGTTCAATCCCAGTCCTGGCTGTCGAGGGTGCATTCACCCTGCATGTGCTTGGCGATGGCCGTCATGGCCTCACCAAGCGAGGGGTGCGTGTGGGGAACCCTCATCAAGCCGCTGAGAGGATCGGGCGTGATCTCGAACAGCTCATTCTTATCCTGCCCGATTGTGCCGAGCGGGCGGCCGAGCCGATCCTTGAGGTTCCACGAAGTGCCCTCTGCCCCGGTCGGTGTGACGACGACGTCCATGGCGCACCTCGTGTTCAACGCAAGATAAAGCCACTTGTCTTGCGTTCGGGATGATGCCGGATCATAGCTGCTTCCGCAAGCCGGCACGTACGTCAGTACGTAGCTACGTGCTTACGTAATGACCTAGGCACGCACATACGCAGGCGCGGCGTGGTCTTAGCCGCTCTCCCGCTCAAGGTAGGCCATCAGCGCCGCCTCGATCACCTCTTGGTGGCTGGCATCGCGATCGAACGCGAACCGCCGAAGCCGCTGATAGCGAGGCTCCGACAGCCGGAGGGTGAGGGACTTGGTTCGAGGCTCAGCGTCGGATTGGGTGCGAGATGGCACGACCGGCGGCGCTGCAGCGGCAGGCGCAACGGAAGCAGGGCTGGAAGCTGGTGCAGCCTGCGCAGAGGCCTCGCCCCGTTGCGGCACGTCGGACGGCCGGGGCGCGCCCTTCGCCTGGATCAGGCCATCGAGGGACACAGGGTGCTTGTTCGACATGCTTATCGCCCAGCCTTTGCCTTGCTTGCGTCCTTACGCAGCTGCGTCAGTACGTACTCAAGCACTTCCTTAACCTCGCGTGCCGCAGCAGTCTCGGGTTCGAACTCCGTCACGGCCCTGCCCGAGATAGCGGCTGTTGGAAAATCCGTTCGATCGTGGACGACGGTCGGCGCGAGCTTGCCGTGCTTCGCCAGCGCCATCACGGCCTGCATCTGCAGGCGGGTTCGTGGCTTGGCCTGGGTTAGCACGAACACGAACGGGCAGCCGGCTTCCTCGATCAGCGCCAGAGTGTCGCCCACTGCGTCGAGATCATCAGGGGATGGGCGCACCGGCACGACGGCGAGGCTGGCATGCGCGAGCAGGCTCCGCAGCTCGGGGCGAACAGAGGGCGGCGTGTCGACGTACAGGAACTCGATCCCAGCCTTGGCCAGCTGCTCGGCCCCCGCCTGGAAATCGGCGACTTCGATCCGCACGAGCGCCGGCTGCTGATCCTCGCGCCGGTTCCACCAGCTCGTTAGTGAGCCCTGCGGATCCGTGTCGAGGAGAGCAGTCGCGTGCCCCGCCTGATGCGTCGCCACCGCGAGACTGCGCATCAGTGAAGTTTTGCCTGCCCCGCCCTTCTGGCTTGCTACCACGACGACGTGCATCAGTGCCTCATTGCGTGCTTACGTAATGACGTAGATGCGTCAGTCCGTAGTTCGTTGCGGCAAGCTCGGGCGTGAGCGGTTAACAGGCGCTTACCATGTTCCTATCTCGATGCCAGCAGCCGTGGCGCGGTCGGGAGTGCGCAAGGCTGAACGAGCCGTAATGATATGGCCGTCCAGCGGTGCGGTGCATAGGAAGGGTTGATCGGCTAGCGAGGCCTGGGTGCAGCCAGCCGGCCCGTACTGGCTGTCCGCATCAACGGGCTGTCGCGGCAGATGGCTGAGCCGGGAACGAGATCGTCACAGTCACACCCGCCTCGCTGCGGAGGTCGATGTCACCCCTGAGTTGCTCCACCAGCGAGCGCACCAGCCCAAAGCCGAGCGAACCCTCCCGCATGCCCGACATGCCAACCCCATCGTCCTGGATGATCAGCTCGATCCGACTCGGCTGAGGGCGGGACATCCGGGCGAGGATTGTACCCGAGCGAGGGGGCGGGAACGCGTACTTCACGGCGTTGGTGATCAACTCGGTCATCGCCAAGCCGAGCGGAATGGCCTGATCGGCGCTGATAAGGATCCCCGCCTCCACCTCGGTCTCCAGGTCGATGCGATCGTCGCCTGGGATGATCGCCTGCAGCGCACCGCACAGATCGGCCACGTAGCTGCCGGCATCGACCTGCTGCACGTTCTGCGATTTGCTCAGTAGATCGTGAGCCCGCGCCATCCCGTTGATCCGCTCCCGGACCTCGGCAAACAGCACCTTCACCGTCGGGTCGGCTTGGCGTCGCGCCTGCAGGCCCAAGAGCGCTGCGGCGATCGACAGGCTGTTCTTGGCGCGGTGGTTGACCTCGACCAGTAGCATCTCACGCTCGGCTGCCAGCCTCCTCATCTGCTCATTCGCGGCTTCCAGCTCACGGGTTCGTGCCGCCACACGCTGTTCCAGCTCCGCGGTCAGCGCCTGCAGATCCTTCTCGGCATCAAAGCGGCGCGTGATGTCGAGGTAGGACAGGAAGTGGTTGGTGACGGTGCCCTGGCCGTCGTCCAGCGGACTGGCAAACAGCATGGCTCGGAACGGCCTGCCGTCCTTGGCGTACTGCAGGATCTCCAGGGTCGCGTCGCTGCCCTCGTCGATCGCGGCCTCGTACTGCTGAATGGCCGCGGGGTCGGTGTCTTCCCCGTTCATGAAGTGCGGATCCTGCCCGGCCAGCTCGTCCAGCGAGTAGCCTGACAGCTCGACGAAGGCTTGGTTGGCGAAGATGATCGGGTTGCCGGGCAGGGTGGCGTCCGTGACCATCATCGGCATGCGGGTGAGCCGCACCGCATCGACGAAGATCCCGCCATGCTGGCGGATCGCCTCGATGTGCCGTTCGGCCAGCGTCCGTCCCGTCGTCCCCGCGAGATCCTGCTGAAATTCGTTCATGGCCGACCGTAGGGCAGCACCGGCCTCCCGCCTAATGCCCTGACAGTTTGACGAGCTAAGCAGCCGTGGCGTCCGGGCCTGACGCGTCGGTTCCCCGCCCTTTGCGGAAGTGTCTCCTCACGAGTCGGAGACGTGGCTCATCCGGCCTCGTAAGATCTTCACACGGTAGCGCTCACAAACTCAAGGTTGGCAGTTAGGTCTGACCACCGATCGACGTCCGTAACTTTATGTCTCATTGGCGCGTTGATGAAGTTGCACTGTCGTGCCCACCGGGTTCCGCCTCTGCTGAGGAAGCCCGATGCCCCACTACTATTTCGACCTTCATGCTGGAAGCTTGTCCGAATGGGACGATGAGGGACTGGAGGCAGAGAACATTGATGAAGCCATTGCCCTTGCCAAGGACATGCTGGTCGTTGCGATCGCGCATCAGGACCGGCTTCAGGGCGACCGGCACGCCGTGGTCGTGGTCCGCGATGAGAACGGCAACCAGTTCGCGACTGCGACGGCTACTGCGGTCAGCGAAGCGCAGGTCGTTTGGACGGAGCCGTCTCCTCAAGATAACTTCCCCTGAAGGCTGACTGTCATCAGGCTCTTCCGGCCGTGCATGCCAGTCGCTGCTCCGTGCCGCGCGGGCCTGGGTCTGCAGCGGCCAGGATCCGTTGGAGCCTAAGCGATGATTGAAGCCGCCATCCTCGCCGCCCTGGCAGCCACCTTCGGTGCTGCCGTGGCCGGCGCCGTCAGTGGACCGGGGTCGGAATGATCATCACCGCCGCCATTCTTTTGACGCCCGCCGTACTGGTTGGTCTGGGCGCCCTCGTGGTGGCGTTGTTCAAGGCACCCAGGCGCCGACGCCGAACTGCTCTGCGCAACAAGGCACAAGGCCACGGGCATTGATGACCATGCTGTCCGGCCGCCGCTTTCCGGCGCCCTGGCAGGCTGTAGAGCTCGAAGACGCGTACTGCATCCAGGACGTCAACGGCTTCCCAGTGGCCTACGTCTACTTCGCTGATGATTTGCAGCAGCGCGCGGGCACGGATCGCATGTCGCGCAGCGAGGCACGGCGCATGGCGGTTCGGATCGCTGCTCTGCCTGAACTGCGGCAGGCGCTTCGCAAGCAAAGCGCGCAAACTTAGTAATCCCGTGCCGACCCGGCGCAAGAACCGAAACGCCCGCCCGGCCCGCCGTAGGGGACATTTTCGTTTGAACCAAGTGGAAAATTGGTCATGGTACGCTTTACTGTTTCATACACGAACAACACAGGAACCATCATAACAAAACATGAGACGACTAGATCAGCTCTAGAAGAAGCGCGCGAATACATTTGCAAAGGATACCATGATGTTACGCTAACGGATCTTGGAACCGGAGAGAAACACGACGCAACTGACATCAAGAAAAGCCTTGACCGTATTGATAAATTAGATCGTAATACGTAACTTTAAAACCGAGGGTGCGTCCATATAGGCATATCGTCACGAGCAAATGACAAATATAACTTGAACAATACGTTATGTTGCGGTGCGCATATACTTAATTCAAAGATAGGATATACTAAACCTGCCCGTCCATACGACAGGCGTTTCCCGTACCGACTAACCCGTCTGGCATAGCCGAGGCGGGTTTTATTTTTCGACGGTCAATAATCAGCATTCGAGCACGTGCGCGGGAGCACCGCCGAGTCCTGCGGTTCATGAGAGCTTACTCCGTGCAACCAATGCTCCTGATGGAGGGCCGGATGGCCCACGCTCCAGCGACCCGACAGACGATTAAGCTCGATGAGGGCGATGTGACCATTCTGCTTCCGGCCGACCTGTCCCAGAAGAGCATCGGCATACTCCGGATCCGGATCGAAATGCTGGCCGCAGAGCTGGGCTCAAAAAGTAATAACGATGACCAATCCTACTTGCGTGGATTGGCCGGTTTGGCAGCTCACGTCGCCAATTGACGGGTAGCGGTAGCCGCTCGCCGATGGACCACTTCACGGGCGGCGGATCCGCTTGAGCTAGATCAACGTCGAGCAGAATTGAGGTGGCATGTTGAAATGCTAGTTGGATCGGGGAAGGCGCTTGTTACCCCCTCACGGTGCGCACTGGGCCGATCCACGTAAGCCGCCGCGCCCGCGAAGTCCCGTGACGGACTGGCCTAAAGACACAGCTACTCGACGGTGCACCATTTCACGGACGGCAGATCCGGCCCCGATGTCCTGGGGCTCACCTGATGGAACCGCCTAGGACCCGGCTCAGCAGCCGCTGCAGATGCCGCCCATCGTCCGCTTGGTCTTGGCGTCCATGGCCTTCTGCCGCTCGTCAAACTCCCGCTGCATCTTATTTCGATCCGGGTTCATTTGAGCCACCGGGGCCTTCGCGTCCGTGCTGCCGGGATTGGTTGGATTGCCCCTCGTCTGCGGCAAAGCTGCCGGTGTGGGCTGCCTATGTGCAGTGGGAGCGGCTATTGCCGAGGTGGCAACGAGTGCGAGCGCAATTGCAGACCGGATCATCAAGGCGCCTCCGACGCGAGGACTGACGATAGCATCCTGGATCCACTCGTCTAATAGCGGTCCTCCGTTGCAAATCCCGACCCCGCACTTGGCTCGTCATTTTCGTTGGGAGCAGTCTCCGGCTCACGTTGCGGGCGCGCGGGGCGCGGCTTGTTCGTCGGACTCGTTGGCGCTGCCTTCGCGCTAGGAGAAGGACTGGGCGGCCCCATTTTCCCCCCAGGGCCGGGTGGCCCTTGAGGTCCGGGTGGTCCTTGGAGGCCACGTGCGCCAGGAGGTCCTGCTTGGCCGTCCCTTCCGGCAACACCGGCTGGACCAGCCGGACCGGGCTCGCCCTGCTCCCCTTCCGGCCCGGGCGGCCCTTGCGGACCCGGAGGACCCATCGGCCCGGATTGCCCTGCTGGCCCGATATCGCCTCGTGTGCCCGTTTCACCGTGCGGGCCGGGCGGTCCTGCCGGACCCACAAGCCCTGGCGCCTGCGAACCTTGCTCACCTTGTGGACCGCGCTGACCACACTCGCCAACTACGACATCACGCGTTTTGCGAGCCGTGCGAAGGGTTACGATGCAGGCGGCCGGATGATAAACAACGTGAAACTCGAAGTACCCACGTTTATCGGTTCTATGCGGAAATCTTCCGTCGATAGTGATCTCGGTATCAGGCTCTTCAACATAACCCAAAACCCATAATTCTCCACCGGTAATCTTAGCGGCATCAATCTTGATTTCAGCAATAACTATAGATTGGAACGAAAAATATATCGCGCAAGCCAAGATAACTACATTATATCTTGCTGCACCGAACATAATAGATTCCAAGAAGTATCATAACCAGAATGTATAAAATGCATCGGAATAAAAATAACAGCCGTCAGTTTTGATCAAATCTGCTGGGGATTGAAGAGGGCAAATTAAATCACGTGTCCGCCAGCGAGTTCGCCGTTGCATGAGCGGCTTCGAACCCGCCGCACCTGGGTCGCCGACCACGCTCCACCCCGGGCGGCTGGGATGCCTCGGCCGTTCAGCGCCGCCGCGATCTGGCGTAGGGAGACGGCACCCTCGGCGCGCACTCGGGCGATTACCGGCGCGAGGTCCAGGGCCCGTTCCTCGGCCCGCTGCGTCTGGCGCGCCCGACTGTGCACCTGCCCGACCTCGCGGTTCGACAGGTTCGCCGGCTTGCCCAGGCGCACGCCGCGTGCCTTAGCGGCCGCCAGCGCGGCCTTGGTCCGAGCGCTGATCATCTTGCGCTCGGCCTGGGCGACCACGGCCATGATGCCGACCACCAGCTCGTTCGCCTCGGGCATGTCAGCCGCCACGAACCGCACACCGGCCTTCTGCAGGTTCAGCAGGAAGGCGGCATCGCGGGACAGCCGGTCGAGTTTGGCGATGACCAGCGTGGCCCCGTGCAGTCGGCACAGCGCCATGGCCTCCGAGAAGCGAGGGCGGTTGTCCCGGGACCCGCTCTCGACCTCGACCAGTTCAGCCACGTGGCGCCAGGAGCCACCCGCGAGGGAAGTCGGCCACGGCGCGCCGCTGCGCCTCTAGCCCCAGCCCGGATCGGCCCTGCCGTTCGGTCGAGACCCGCAGGTAGGAGACGAAGGCGGAAGCCATGCTGATTTCGCGGGGTGTCTCGTTGGGTCGAACGGTCGTTTAACCGAATGAAACACCCGACCGCGATGACGCTGGAGACACACCGACGCTTCCTCGGGATCGCCCTCGAACCCATCTCAGGACTATCCGCCGCAGACGCGGTCGAGGTGCGCGAGGCCGGGTGCAGCCCGTCGACTGGTTCGGCCTCTCCTTCGCCCCGGCGGGGATGAGCGCGATGATCCATCCCGTCAGCTGCGGCTGGAGGCACCATCAGCCTGCTAACGACGACAAGCGGAGCGGTTCAGATGTCTTCCATCCACTCGACATGGCCATCGGAGAGGCCGTAGCGCGCGCCCACGACCTTGACCGCCCCGGCGCCCAGCGCCTCCTTGATCACCAGGCTCTGCGTCGTCAGCCGCTTGGCGACGCGGCGGGCGTTGCTCCGCACCGAGGCCTCGAGGAGGTCGCCGCCCTGGCTCCTGGCCTCCAGCACGGCCGGCACGATCGGC
>NZ_BPQS01000060.1 GCF_022179385.1 Methylobacterium longum
CTTCGCCGGCCAGTCCCGCCGCTTGTCAGAAGATGGCTCAGCGCCCGGTCCACTTCCGCGGCCGGCGCCGATGAACCGGGGTATAGATCCACCGCTCCGACCCGTCAACAGGCTTGCTGCGGTGCGAAGCGTTTTTTCTGTCGCAGGGTCGCGACAGGCGTGTGACGCGCTGTGAAGGGATCGCTGGGCCGTCCGACGCGGGCACGTCAGTAGCCCTTCTTCACCTGCGCGAGCGCGGCCGTCAGCCCGGAGGCGATCCGGGCTCGCTCGTCGGGTCCCGCATCCCGAGCGACGAGGGCCTGCTGCCGGCGGGACACCAGCGTCAGGCGCTGGAGGCCGTACTCGTCGTCCTCCACGGTCTCGATCTTCGTCCAGAGCGGATTGAACCGCCACTCGCGCCGCTCGCCCTGATGACTGACGCGGGCGAGGAGGATTTCGATCTGCGAGATCATCACCTCTTCGAAGGAGCGCCCGCGGCGGAAGCTCACTTTCAGAGCCGCGTAGATCGCCAGCATGTCGAGGCCGAAGAAGCCGGCCACCGGCCAGAACCCCATCCGCCACGCCCAGATCGAGACGGTGAGCGAGACCGCGCAGCAGCCGGCCATCACCACCCGGAAGCCGCGCCGGCTCAAGGATTGGTGCGGCCGGATCGTCGCCGTGAAGACGGGGCGGTCGATCGTGTCCGGATCGAGCCCATACGGATGGACGGAAGGATTGCCGCTCGCCATGCGATCCATATAACGCGGCGATGCCCGCCAGAAAGACTCCCCCACCCGTGACGGATCGCGCCGCCGGCGGCCTGACGGGCCGGGGCAGACGCAGGCCCCCGTCCCGCCCGGGCGGGACGATCGAGCCCATCGTGACAGCGCGGGTGGAGACATCGCCCGCTGCGGTCGACCCCGCGACCCTGGCCGAGATCTTCCGCCGCTTCCACGCGGCGGAGCCGGAGCCGAAGGGCGAGCTCCATTACGTCAACCCGTTCACGCTCCTCGTCGCCGTCGTGCTCTCGGCCCAGGCGACCGACCGCGGCGTCAACCTCGCCACCGGCCCGCTCTTCGCCGTCGCCGACACCCCAGAGAAGATGCTGGCGCTCGGGGAGGAGCGGGTCCGCGACTACGTCCGCACGATCGGGCTGTTCAACACCAAGGCGAAGAACGTCGTGGCGCTGTCGCGCATCCTCGTGGCGGAGCACGACGGCACGGTGCCGGCGAGCCTGGAAGCACTTCAGGTCCTGCCCGGAGTCGGCGCCAAGACCGCCAGCGTCGTGCTGAACATCGCCTTCGGCGTTCCGCGGATCGCCGTCGATACCCATATCTTCCGGGTCTCGAACCGGATTCCGCTGTTCGTCGGCGCGACCACCGACAAGGTCCAGGCCGGCCTGGAGGCGATCATGCCGGAGCCCTACCGGCTGCACGCCCATCACTGGCTGATCCTGCACGGCCGCTACACCTGCAAGGCGCGCAAGCCCGAATGCCCGCGCTGCCTCATCGCCGATCTCTGCCGGTATCCGTCGAAGACGGTGGCGTGAGGGATCGCGCGACAGGTCGGTCCCGGTCGGCAAACGAGCCGCCCGGCCCGTTCCCGGCACGTGCGGACCGGCCCGCGCAATCCCGCCCCGCGGGCTAACGCGTTGTGCTGGAAGCCCGGTTCGGCTAGTTTGGCCGCCGGTCGCCGGGGCCCTCGGGCAGAGGCCGTCCGGCTGCCCGACCTCGCGTCCGGTCGCCGCGCCGCGGATTCCTCCCAATCGTCGCGCATCAGGAGCCTCGGCCCATGGACTTCCTCAAACCACGGTACACGCCTATGAACCGCCGCCGTCGCATCTACGAGGGCAAGGCGAAGGTCCTCTACGAAGGGCCGGAGCCCGGCACGCTCATCCAGCACTTCAAGGATGATGCGACGGCCTTCAACGCGAAGAAGCACGAGGTCATCGACGGCAAGGGCGTGCTGAACAACCGGATCTCCGAGTTCGTCTTCCAGCACCTCAACGACATCGGCGTGCCGACGCACTTCATCCGCCGGCTGAACATGCGCGAGCAGCTCATCCGCGAGGTCGAGATCATCCCCCTCGAGGTGGTGGTGCGCAACGTCGCGGCCGGATCCCTGGCCACCCGCCTCGGCCTGGAGGAAGGCACGCAGCTGCCGCGCTCGATCATCGAATTCTACTACAAGAACGATGCCTTGAACGACCCGATGGTCTCCGAGGAACACATCACCGCCTTCGGCTGGGCGACGCCCCAGGAGATCGACGACATCATGGCGCTGGCGATCCGCGTCAACGACTTCCTGTCCGGCCTCTTCCTCGGCGTCGGCATCCGGCTCGTCGACTTCAAGATAGAGACCGGCCGCCTCTGGGAGGGCGACATGATGCGGATCGTGGTGGCGGACGAGATCTCCCCGGATTCCTGCCGGCTCTGGGACATCAAGTCGTCGGACAAGCTCGACAAGGACCGGTTCCGCAAGGACCTCGGCGGCCTGATCGAGGCCTACACGGAGGTGGCCAAGCGACTCGGCATCATGTCGGAGAACGAGAAGGTCCAGGGCGGCGGGCCGCGCCTCGTCCAGTAGGTACCGTTCAACCGAGCGGGCGGCGCAACGCTCCCCGCCCGGCCTCCGAGAACCTCGAGCGCAGCCGCGCGTGGGTCGAGAGGTCCGGATCGAACCCGGGATGATAATGGGGGTCCTGCACCAGCAGCGACCCCCATCGCTTTTTCAGCCCCGCGATCTCGCGCTCGTGCCGGGTACGGGCCTCCGTTGACCAGCGGCGGCTCGCCGCCTCGCGGTGGTGAAGGACCGCTTCGGGGACGAGCAGCGTGCGGTAGCCGGCCGCGCTGAGGCGCAGGCAGAGATCGACGTCGTTGAAGTCGACGGCGAAGACCGCTTCGTCGAAGCCGCCGATCGCCCGGAACTTGTCCGCCTCGACGACCAAGCAGGCGGCCGTGACCGCCGAGACGGCGTGCGTGACGCGCAAGGCCGCGAGATACCCGGGGGCGTCGCCCGGGAAATGGCGATGCCCGTGGGTGACGAGGCCGCCGGTGCCGAGCACGATGCCGCCGTGCTGGATCCGCCCTTCGCCGTCGAGGAGCTTGGCGCCCACGGCCCCGACATCCGGGCGGAGGGCTTCCCGGGCCATGAGCGTGAGCCAGTCGGACCGGAATGCCTCGACGTCGTTGTTGACGAAGACCAAGAGCCTGCCGCGGGAGCGGGCCGCGGCCGCGTTGTTCATGGCGGCGAAGTTGAACGGCCCGGGACAGGACACGACGTGCCCCCTCCCCTCCCCTTCCAGGGCACGCAGATAGGCCAGGGTTTCCGGCTCGCGACTGTCGTTGTCGCAGACCAGGATCTCGATGGAAGGCCAATCGGTGCAGCGCCGAAGGCTGTCGAGGCACGGACGGAGGAGGTCGAGCCGGTCCCGGGTCGGGATGATGATGCTGGCCAGGGGAAGCGGATCGGGGAGCGGATACTCCACCCGCACGAGACCATCCGGCGTGAGGGCGACGCGGACATCGGAGCGCCCCACCCGGTCGAGATGGCCGCGCACCACCCGCCGGTGGCGGCCCGGCCTCCCCTCGCCGCCCGGCTGCGCGGAGCCCTTTCTCACCGCGCGACGGAGCGCCAGGATCCCGGGCAGGTGGCCGACGGAGCGCGCGCCGTACCGCTCGGCGATCAGAAAGGCCGCCTCGGCCGGGCCGGCCGGATCGGCCTCGGCATCCAGGGAGGTGCGCCGACAGGCCAGGATCGGGCCGAGATAGTCGAACGCGGCGAGCCGGTCGGCATCGTAGGCCGGCGGCAGCAGCGGCAGGACCGGGCCGCCCGGCCGATCCTGGACCAGCGCGTCGCCGTACACGGCGTGGAGATCGGGATCGGCCGCGAAAGCCGCGCTGATCCGCTCGGAAGCACCGGCTACGAGGTGCCCGTCGCCGATCACGCGGATGCCGGGGCCCGGTTCGTCGGCGGCGGGCGCGAAGCGGTCGAGGCTGCGGGCCGGAAGCGTGAGCCGGTGATCGATCCCGACCAGCGCCGCACCCTTCTGCCGGGCGCGCAGCCGCTTGCCGGTCAGCCGGGCCCGGAGGACCGCGGCGGCCTCGCCCGGTCGGCTGAACACGCGGCGCGCCGCCTCGACCAGCCCGCGCCAGGTTCGTCGCGCGGAGCCGAGATACAGGCCGTCCTCCGCGCCCGATCCGGGCGTCATTCGAGATCCTCGCCGAAGGTCGTGAGCGACAGGG
This sequence comes from Methylobacterium longum, assembly GCF_022179385.1. Lineage (GTDB taxonomy): Bacteria > Pseudomonadota > Alphaproteobacteria > Rhizobiales > Beijerinckiaceae > Methylobacterium > Methylobacterium longum. The sequence continues at coordinate 4,224 of NZ_BPQS01000060.1, forward strand.
CCGGATGATAGAACGGATCGTAGCGGATCACGTCCCGCCAGCGATCCGAGAAGCGACCGGCCTCCTGCTCGAAGCGGGCACGCTTGGCACCGACCGAGGGACCACGGCTGACGGATTCGAGATGCGCGAGGGTCGCATCCGGCGTCCAGACGGTCTTCCACCCGGCCGCGCCGAGCCGCAGGCAGAAATCGACGTCGTTGAAGTCGACCGGGAACGTCTCGGCATCGAAACCGCCCACCGCGAGGTACTTCTCGCGCGATACGGCGAGACAGGCGGCCGTGACGGCCGAGACCTCGTGCGCCACCTGCAGCCGCCCCAGATGACCCGGCGTGTCGCCCGGCCGGCGGCGCAGGATGTGGCCCGCCCGGCCGCCGAGGCCGACCACGACGCCGGCATGCTGCAGCGTGCCGTCGTCGTAGAGGAGCTTCGCACCCACGGCGCCCACCTCGGGCCGGCAGGCTTGACGGACCATGGCCTCAAGCCAGCCCGGCTCCAGCACCGCCACATCGTTGTTGAGCAGCACGACGACGGTGCCCGAAGCCGCCGCGACGCCGGCATTGACCATCGCGGCGAAGTTGAAGGGCTGCGGATCGATGCGGATACGGACGCGCGGGTCGCCGCGCAGGTCCTCGTAAAAGGACAGCACCTTCGCATCCGTCGAGCCGTTGTCGACGATGAGCAACTCGACGGGTTCGTAGGCCGTCTCGTGGAGGACGCCGCGACAGACGCGCGCGATCAGGTCGAGCCGGTCGCGCGAGGGAATCACGATACTGACCTTCGGCACCGGTTGCGGCAGCGGCCAGTCTAGCCGGATGGCGTCCCCACGAAGCGCGCACCGGACCGGAACGCCGGAGGCTCGCAGCCGCCCGTCGAGGGCGCGCGCCCGTGCAGTCCGGTCGAGGGGATCTTCCACGGTGCGGGCGAGAATGCGCGGCACGTGGACCACCGACGCGCCGGCCGCGATCGCGGCGACTTCGAGGGCGAGAAGCGCCTCCTGCTGTGGGCCGATCGCCGCCGGCCCCGACGCGGCGAGGAAGGCGCGCGATGCGAGCAGGGGGCGTCCCGCGTAGCCCGTCGCCAGGGCAAGGTCCGGGCTCCAGTCCGGCTTCAGCTGCGGCCTGCCGTCGGATCCGAGCGCATCACCGTAGGCGAGGTCAGCGCCCGAAATCGCCTGCGCCAGCAGGGCCAGCGCGTCCGGTTCAAGGACGTCGCCCGGTCGCAGCAGGCAGAGCGCGTCGGCATCAGCGACCAGCTCGACCGGCGACACAGGCCCGTTCCAGGTCCGGTGAACGGCACGCGCGTCCGGTGCGTCCGGCGGCCCGCCCTCCCAGGCGACGCAGGCGCCTACCGCGCGATGCGTCTGTGCCCGGATCCCGTCGAGCGTCGCCGCCAGGGCGATCGCGTCATCCGGCCGTGCGGGGATGAGGCAGCGGATCCGCAGGTCCGTGGGCGGGAGGCGGGCCGGCCGCGTCCGGGACGCGGCCCAGGACGGGAATTGCCCCATCGGGGTCACCGCGCAGGCGCCCCGCAGCGTGTCGCGGTAGCGCCGCTCCGAACCCCGGACTCGATCGTAAAACGCCCCCACGAAGCGCAACGGCCGGGTCAAAAGGCACTGCGCGAGCACGTCGACCTCGCGTCGTATCCCGACGCGGTTCAGGACGAAGTCGGGACCGGCGCACAGGCGGATCTCCCACGCGTCGGGGGGGATGAGTCCCAGCCAGTGCGCGACACCCTGGGACGCACCCGGGAGAACGAAGTCCTCCGGCGCGCGTTCGGGTCCGCGCAGGATCCGCAGGATCGGGCGGCGGGCCGCCAGGGGCTTACCCCCGTAGCTCAGCACGATCCAGCCGGGCCGGCAGTCCGAGAGCACGAGGCGGCGACCGAAGACCGGGTCGTCCGTCGGCTCCAGGCGGAAGCGCGTCTCGCGCCCGAGCCGGAGCCGGAATCGTCCGCGGCCGGTTGCTTCGGTCAGGGGAACCGGATCGACGAGCTGCGCCGCCGCGTCACTGGGCAGCGTCGCCTCCGCCGGCCGGAGCCTCTGCGACAGCCGGCTTCCGGCGGCGCGGCTTCGAGGCGGGCTTTGCGCCCGCAGCCTTGCTGACGCCGACGCCCACGGCGATATCGTAGTCGGTGGTCACGGCCGCCGGGACCAGTAGCTCGTCGGCGACGATGGTGGCGAAGCCCTGCGCCTCACCGGACCCGACGACCACGCTCGCACGCTCGACGCGGCTCGTGACCACCTTGCCCTCGTGACGGATCTGGAACGTGACCGGGACGTCAAACCGGCCGGGCGCGCCGGCGGGCCCCAGGAGGACGTTGACCTCGACGCCCACCTTCACGGTGATCGAACCGTCCTGACGGCGCGCGCATTCCCGGGCGAGCCGGGCGAGGGAGAACTGGGTGCGCACCGTACCACCGGCGAGAATACGCGTCGCAGCGGCGCCCTCGGCGATCTCGACGGGTGGGCAATAAGCCGGATCGAGGCTCTCGGGCTGCGACGGCGGCACCGTCGTGCCGCCGAACTTGAAGAGATTGGAGAGGATATTGCCCTCCTGCGCTCGGGCCGGTGCCGCGCCCAGCGAGGCGGCCAAACCGGCGGCCAGCACGAGGCTGCGTACGGCGCCCAAGCACGCCGTCGGCCCCCCCGCTGCGTTCGAGAACGTCGCCGGAGAGTGATCCCGAATCCCGATCATCGCAGGGCTCCCGAGCGGCATCGTCATTTCAGGCTGTCGAACCCGGCCGCGAAACCTTTCATCGACAGCGGGATGCCGACGCCTTCCTCGGGCGTCTGGAACACGATGAAGGTCGCCTGCGAACCGCCCTTGAACTGCCGGACGAGGCCGTCGTCCATCACCACCTCGGCCACGCAGCCGGTGGTGAGGCAGCGCACGAATCCGGCGCGGCCAATATCGGTCTGGTCGATCTTCAGACCGAGGCCCGACGGCAGGAGCACGCCCAGCGGCGCCACGACGCGCAACAGGTAGCCGCGGTTGTCGGCCGTCTTCAGGACGATCACCACGAGGGTCAGGTTCGGGCGATCCTCGGCGGCGAGGTACTGAACCAGCGCACATTGCTCCGCCTTGGCGCCGGCCGGCGTCTCGCAGCGCAATTGCCAGTCGTCGAAGGTTTTCCGCACCGTGCCCTGGGCCGCGGCAGGCCCCGCGGGCGAGAGCGCCGCGGCGACGACGGCGAGACAGACCGGCAGCGCGACGCGCCGGGCAGCACGCCGGAAACGAACGAGCCTCGCGTGAAGCGGCACCACCGATCCCTTCGGAACGCTCCGGCCGTGGACCGGCGGGAGCCGTACAATCGGGGGTGTTCCGACCATGGGCGCCCCCGCGCTGTCAAGCGATGCGCGCGGTGTTGCCCCACAGCGCTATCCGCGCGGCATCTCCCGGCCTAGATAAGTCACGGTCAGTCCTCCAGCGCCGGATCCTGAACTCGTGATGCGCCCGTTCGCTCTCTCGGCCGCCTGTTTGATGGCCACCCTCGCGCAGGCCGGGGCCCAGTCCCTGCCGGTCGGCGAGACCACCTACGTCGAGCGCTCGCTCAACCACAGCAGCACCCTCGTGATCGAGCATCCGCCCGTGGCCGCGAACCCGTATGGCCGCCGCAACGGGCAGGCCGCGATCGCGGGCTACTGCCGGGAAGGCGGCTTGGTCCGCCGACGCGACGAGTTCGGCAACCCGGTCATCATCCGCCAGCGCGAGGTCTGCGACGGCGTCGCACCGCGCACCCTCGCGCCCGGAGAGGTCGATCCGCGGCCGAGCTGGCCGGCCGATGCCCTCACCCGCCAGCGGGTGCTGCGCGCCAAGGGCTGACGGCAGCTGACGGCAGGCCGCCTCTCGCTCACCCGTAGCGGTGCAGGCCGGCGCCGCTGCGCTTGAGCCAGGCTTCCGCGGTATCCACCGCTGGGCAGAGGTCGTGCAGGAGCGCCCAGAACCGGGGCGAGTGGTTCATCTCGCGCAGATGCGCCATCTCGTGGGCGACGAGGTAGTCGAGCACCACCGGGGGCGCCAGGATCAGCCGCCAGGAGAAGTTCAGCTCCCCGCGGGCGGTGCAGGATCCCCACCGGCTGCGGGTGTCGCGCAGGGTGATGCGGGCCGGCCGCTCGCCCAGCCGCTCCGCATAGCGTTCGACGGCCTCCAGGAGGTCGCGCCGTGCCTCCCGCACGAGGAAGTCGCGGATCCGACGCGCGACATGAGCCGGATCGCACGCCACGGAGATCGCCGCCTCCTCGCCGTCGTGCTCGATGCGCACCGCGCCGCTGCGGGTGTCGCGCAGGCGGACGCGGTGCGGCACGCCGCGCAGGGGCACGCGCGCCTCCGGCTCGAACCCGACACGCGCGGGCAGGCGCGCCAACCGCGCGGCGATCCAGGCCGAGTGACTCGCCGCAAAGCGCTGCGCGGTGTTCACGGCGGTGCGGCTCGGAAGCGTGATCACCACCTCGCCGGTGGCGGCCGAGACCCGCAGCGTGATGCGGCGCGCGGTCGGGCGGCGGCGAAGCGCGACGCGGAAACTCGAGCCCTCGTGCTGGACCTCGAGGTGGTCTGGATCAGGGCGACGCAGGAGCGCGAGGATCATGCCGAACTTCTAGCTAAGCTGACAGCGGCGCTCCAGATCCCGATCCGCGGAATCCGCACACGGCGGCGGCGGGCCCCCTGAGGGCATTCGCGGGCGGATGAAGCCGGCGATGAAACGTCCGCCAGGCGGGAAAATCGCCTCACGTCCAGCGGGTGACCATGCCGTCCGCGCCCGATTCCGACCAGACCGGGGAGACCAATTCGCTGTCGCCTCGCGACGGTCGAACGAGGCGGTGCGCGATCACGATCGCCCCGACCGCGATCAGGGCGCCCGCGCCGACATCGATGAAGTAGTGACCACCGTCGATCGGTGTCGCGGCGACCAGCATCGCGTTCAGGGCAAGGCCGGGCCAGCGCGTGACGCGGCATATCCATAGATAGCGGGCGAACAGAACGCCGAGCGCCGCGTGGAAGCTCGGGAAGGTGATGATGCCCTCGAGCTGATCGAGGGAAATGCTGCGGAGCGTGCCGTCGCGCAGACCGGTCAGGTGCGAGAAGTGAAGGTAGGCGGCGGAACCGTTCGCGCCGGGGAAATCCTCGGGCCGCAACTGGAGATGCACGAACACCTCCGCCGCGGGCATGAAGGCTGAGATCAGCACCGTGGTCAGGCCCGCGAGCATGAAGGCCAGCACGAACTCCGGGACGGCACGCAGATGCCCGCCGAGTCCGAGCACGATGACCACCACGATCAGCTGGGTCATCAGGCTCTGATAGGCCAGAGACAGGGCGAAGCCGATCCACGGATGGTCGTTGAAGCCGTTCAGGTAGGCCAGCCAGTCGAGACCGAGGGATTGGTCGACGGCCCGGAAAGTCCCATCCCAGAGCGGGCCCCCCGTTGCCGCCACCGCGTAGGACAGGAGAGCCGCGCAGGCGCTGAAGGCGATGACCTGCGCGAGGCTCGACAGGCTGACCGCGAAGCGCGGTTCGAGACGCCGCGTGCTGTAGAACGTCGCCAGGCCCTCGAGGCCCGCACAAGTCAGAGCGGGGAGGACCGCGCCTGCGGCATCGAGCGCAACGCCCGCCGCCCGCATCCAGGCGGCGGTGAGGACGGCCACGGTCAGGATCAGCAACCAGAGGCGCGCCCGCACGGGATGAAAGTCGGCCGGCATGATCAGCACCCGTCGTAGGCTCGTGCTTCGCGTGATCGGTCGGGGCAGCACGCGCGCCGGCCTGGGGACACATCCAGGGAGACGGTGTCTTCACGGCCGGCCGTCGGGCCACCCTCGGCTCGGGGCCTCAGCCCGAACGGCGGGACCGCCCCCGGGGACTCACCTGGGCAGACCCGGCGCGCCTCCGCGACCCGCGTCCTAGCCGGCGATGGCCCGGATCCAGAGCTCGGTCTCGGGCAGCACGAGAAGGGCCGCGCCGGCGAGGGCAATGCCGTAGGGCACCCCGGTCTTGGCGTCGTGCAGATGCAGGGCGAAGGGCATGCGCGCGATCCGGTGAGGCAGGGGGTGCGATCGCGCGAACAAGATCGCGAGGGTCAAGGCCCCGCCGAAGATCGAGGCCACCAGCAGGTAGTCTCCGAGCCCGTCCAGGCCGAGCCACAGGGCCGTTGCGGCCGCCAGCTTGGCATCGCCCCCGCCGATGACGCCGAAGGCGAACAGCGTGAAGGTGACCGCGAGGACCGCCGCCCCCGCACCGAGGTGGTAGCCGATCTCGGCCCAGCTCATCGGACCGGTCGCGGCGACGATCACGAACCCTGCCACGAGTGCCAGGGAGATCCGGTTCGGGATCAGCATCGTCAGGAGGTCGCTCGCCGCGGCGTAGGCCATCAGGAACGGGAACAGGATCAGCAACCCGAAGCTCGCGACGCCGAGGCTCGTCAATCCTGAGCTTGCCATTGCCGAGCCGACCATGTTCGGGCCTAACCTGCCGTTGCGGGATCCTGCGAGTCTGACACCGGGTTGCGCCCCTCCGAAGGGGCGGTCCATGTCCCGGCTAACGGCCGTGCCGGCCGGTCGAGGCTCCCCGTCCGCTCGGTGCGGACGGAGAGGCCTCAGACCTGCCGCAGATCGTGGCCGTCAGAACGCAATCAGTTCAGGTTGTTGGAGATCTGGGTGAACTTGGCGGTGAGGCTGGTGCCGACAGTCTTGAGCGTCGCGATGATGGCGACGGCGATCAAGGCAGCGATCATGCCGTACTCGATGGCGGTGGCGCCGGACTCGTCAGAGGCAAAACGCTTGAACAGGGTCTTCATGAGGAGCGATCCTTCGATCAACACAGTGCAGCTAAACTTGCTCAATGACCGATGAGGAGTTTCAGGTCTCGATCGGCGGCATGCACAGACTGCCTATTACGCCTTGAAAATCGGTTAAATCGAACTTGGATCGCTGCCCCGGGTCGGCCGGCTGCCCGCTTGGTGAAAGTTGCGTTTCGACGATGCATGTCGGGCGGGTGGCGCCCGCCCGCTTAGCGCTTCCTTCACCGTTCCGGCGTATGCCCCGGTGCGGAGCGGTGTTCCGTGCACCCTCCGCCTCCCCTCGAGGATCTCCGATGCGCCGCACCTTGTCGAAGGCGGGCCGAGCCGGCCTCATCCTCCTGCTGATGGGCGCCACGGCGGCTGCCGGCCAGCCCGAGTCCCTGCCGGTGGTGACCATCTTGGTCGACAATGCCAAGATCATTCGCCTGCCGGAACGGACGTCGACCGTCATCGTCGGCAATCCCATCATCGCCGAGGTGACGCCGCAGAAGAACGGCGTACTCGTACTCACCGGCAAGAGCTTCGGCTCGACCAATCTCATCGCCCTGGACAATGCCGGAGCGATGGTCGCCGAGACGATGATCCGGGTCGAGGCATCCCGGGACTCGACCATCACGGTACAGCGCGGCCTCGACCGGGAGTCTTTCTCGTGCACGCCGAACTGCCAGCCGGCGGTGCAGCTGGGCGACTCGGCGAAGTATTTCGGTGACACGAGCGGCCAGGCCGATGCCCGCCGCAAGCTCGCCACGAGCGGCTCCGGGCCGATGTCGGCTGGGGAACGCTGACACGCGCACCCGCGACAGGGCGCCCGTCCTGAGGCAGGATCTCCCGACGCGCCGCGGCACCAAAGCCCGGCGGCCTCGTCGCAGGGAGTGATCCAAGCCGATGACTGCCATCACGCGCGACCCCGCGCCGCCGAGCGTCGATGCCGATTTGCTGGCGGCATTCCGCGCTGTGCCGACCGCGACGATCAGCGATTGCCTCGACCGCATGCCGGTCCTCTCCGGCCTGCGCGCGTTCCATCGGCGCGGAGGTCTTCTCGGAACCGCCATCACCGTACGGGTACGCGCGGGCGACAATCTCGCCATCCACCAGGCCTTGGAGGAGGTCCGCCCCGGCGACGTGATCGTCGTCGACGGCGCAGGCGACACGTCTCGGGCGCTCGTCGGCGACATCATGAAGGCGATCGCCGAGAGCCGGGGCGTGGCAGGCTTCGTGATCGACGGCGCCGTGCGCGACACCGACGCCTTCGCGGACGCCGACTTCCCCTGCTACGCCCGGGCGGCGACGCCGCGGGGTCCCTTCAAGTCCGGCCCGGGCGCGATCAACGTGCCGGTCTGCGTCGGCGGCTGGACGGTGAACCCGGGCGACGTGGTCGTCGGCGATTCGGACGGCGTCGTGACCTTCGCGCCCGATATTGCCCCCCGGCTGCTGGAAGCCGTGCGCGCGCAGACTGCCCGCGAGACGGAGGTGCTCGCGCAGATCCGGGCCGGTCGCTACGACGGCCGCTACGCGCGGGTCACGACGGGTTGAGGGAACTCGGCACAGCTGCAGCCGGGAGTTGACGGGCGCGCCCGTGCCCGCGCAGCCGCATCGCGATCGTCGCCGCGCGCAGCCTTGCGGAGTGGCGCGCCGCGGTGGACGATGGGGCATGGACTCGACCCCCCTCACCTACGCGATCGGCGATATCCACGGCTGCGCAATCCTGCTCGACAGGCTGCTGGATCAGATCGCCGCCCATGCGGGGGATCGCCCTCACAAGCTCGTGTTCCTGGGCGACTACATCGACCGGGGCCCCGACAGCGCCGCGGTGCTGCGCACGGTCAGCCGCCTCAACTGGGCCGAGCCGGACCGCGTGACCTGCCTGATGGGCAATCACGAGCGCATGCTGCTGGACGCGATCCAGACCCCCTCGGCCGCCGCGCACTGGATGTACAACGGCGGCGAAGCCACGATGGATTCGTTCGGCGCGCGGGACATCGCCGGCATCCCCCGGGATACCCTCGACTGGATCGAGGCCCTGCCGACGCTGCACGGGGATCACGCCCGCTGGTACGTGCATGCCGGCCTGCGACCCGGCACGGAGGCGCACGCGTCGGATCCGCACGACCGCCTCTGGATCCGCGAGCCGTTCCTGGAGGCGGAGCACGATTTCGGCCGGCACGTGGTCCACGGCCACACGCCGCAGCGGAGCGGCCGCCCGGAACTGTGCCGGTTCCGCACCAACCTCGACACCGCCGCAGTCTACGGCGGCGCGCTCACCGCCGGCGTCTTCTCGGACGCGGAGGGCCCCCCGATGGAATTCCTGCAGGTCCGGGCGCGCTGAGGCTCAGCCACGCCGCGCAGGCACCCATGCGCACAGGATCCCGGCGAGCCAGCCGCCCATCAGGGCGAACCCGCCGGACGGCGCCGCCATCGGGAAGAGCGGCTGCTGGAGCCACGTGCGCGCCGAGAGGTCGCCGCAGAACAGGATCAGCCCGAGCACCAGCAGCCCCGCCGCAACGCGGGCCAGATTGCTCCGGGCGAAACCCGCGGTTCCGAGGCCGACCAGGGCCAGGATGGCGGGGGCATGGAACAGCAGGAACTGCGCCGCCGTCTTGAGCGAATCCGCGCCGGGAACATGCGCGGCGGCCGCGCTCAGCGCGACGCCGAGCAGCCCGGCAAGGCAGGCGAGCGCCGCGAGCGCGCGGTCGACGCCGGAAACCCTCACGCGCCGCGCTCCACCAGGAGCTTGGCGATCGCCGCCCGCAGCTCCGGCACGCCGCTGTCGTCACGGCTCGAGGTCAGGATCACCTGCGGAAAGGCAGCCGGGCGCTTGGCGAGACCCGCCTCGATCCCGGCGATGCGGCTCGCGACCTCGCCCTTCTTGAGGGAATCGCCCTTGGTGAGCACCACCTGATAGCTGACCGCCGCCTTGTCGAGACCGTCGAGCACGTCGGTGTCGATCGACTTGAAGCCGTGGCGGGCGTCGATCAGCATGAACACCCGGGCGAGACTGGAACGCCCCTTGAGGTAGGCATGGATCAGCCGGGTCCAGGCCTCGACCTTCGCCTTCTCGACGGCGGCGTAGCCGTAGCCCGGCATGTCGACGAGCGACAGGCGCTCGCCGATCCGGAAGAAGTTGAGCTGCTGCGTCCGACCCGGCGTGTGCGAGGTTCGCGCCAGGGTGTTGCGGCCCGTGAGGGCATTGATCAGGCTCGACTTGCCGACGTTCGAGCGGCCCGCGAAGGCGATCTCGACGCCCTCCATGGGCGGCAGGCGGTCAAGGGTCTGGGCGGCCGCGTAGAAATCCGCGGCGCCGGCGAACAGGAGACGGCCGGCCTCCACGAGGCCGGCCGCGTCATCGTCGTTCTCTGTCACGGCAATCCCGCCCGTCAGCTCTTCGTGGCAGCTGCCTTGGTGCCGCTGCCGCGCCGGAACGTGGTGCGCAGGTTGTCCCACAGCTCCACCTTCACGCCGTTGCGCCGCATGATGACGTATTGCTGGATCACCGACAGCGTGTTGTTCCAGGCCCAGTAGATCACGAGGCCCGCCGGGAACGAGCCCAGCATGAAGGTGAACACGATCGGCATGAAGGTGAAGATCTGCGCCTGGACCGGGTCCGGCGGCGCGGGGTTCATCTTCATCTGCACGAACATGGTCACGCCCATGATCAGCGGCCACACGCCCAGATGGACGAAGTCGGGCGCCGGGAAGGGCAGCAGGCCGAACAGGTTGACGACACTCGTCGGATCGGGCGCCGCCAGATCGTGGATCCAGCCGAAGAACGGCGCGTGGCGCATCTCGATGGTGATGAACAGCACCTTGTAGAGCGCGAAGAAGACCGGGATCTGGATCAGGACCGGCCAGCAGCCGGCGACCGGATTGATCTTCTCCTTCTTGTACAGCTCCATCGTGGCCTGCTGCGCCTTCAGGCGGTCATCCTTGTAGCGCTCGCGGATGGCGGCCATCTCGGGCTGCACGGCCTTCATCTTGGCCATGGACACGTACGACCGGTTGGCGATCGGCAGGAACAGCAGCTTCAGGCAGAAGGTGACGACCAGGATCGAGACGCCGAAATTGCCGAACAGGTGGTAGAAGAAGTCCAGTGCCCGGAACATCGGCTTGGTGATGAAGAAGAACCAGCCCCAATCGATCATCAGATCGAAGTGCTTGATGCCGAGGTCCTTCTCGTAGTTGTTGATCAGGTTCACTTCCTTGGCGCCGGCGAACAGCCGCTGGGTCGCGGTGGCCGAGGCGCCGGCCGCGAGGTTCACGGCGTCGCCGCGCACGCTCGCCTGGTAGACGTTGGTGGTGCCGTCGGTCCGGTCGGTGAAGGCGCCCGTGTAGGGCGTGTCCTGATCGGGGATCGCCGCCGCCGCCCAGTACTTGTCGGTGATGCCGACGAAGCCGCCGGTCACGCCGGTCCAGGCCTTCCCCTTGGTGCTGGCGCCCCCGTAGGCGCCCTCCTTGGCGAGCTTGTCGTAGGTGAATTCCTGCAATCCATCGTTGCCGAGGTAGCCGATCATGCCCTCGTGCAGGACGTAGTAGCCCTGGGTGTGCGGCTTACCCCAGCGGGAGACGAGGCTGTAGGGATAGAGCGTCAGGGCACCCGAGCCCTTGTTCTCGACCTCGTCACGGACGGTGAACATGTACTTGTCGTCGACCGCGATCACGCGATTGAAGACGAGTCCGGCACCGTTGTCCCAGGTGAGGGTCACGGGCTTGCCGGGCGACAGGGTCGCGCCCTCGCCGGTCCAGAGCGTGTCGTTGTTGGGCAGCGGCCCGGCGTTGGCGCCGACCCAGCCGAACTCGGCGTAGTAGGGCGTCTCGCTGCCGGCCGGCGAGAACAGCACGATCTCCGGGCTCTTCGGATCCACGGTCTCGTGGTAGCCCTTGAGCGACACGTCGTCGACGCGGCCACCCTTCAAGGCGATCGAGCCGGTGAGCGCCGGCGTATCGATGCGGATGCGCGGCGAGCGCGCGAGGGCCGCCTCGCGGGAGACCGGGCCGGCCTGTCCCGGTACGGTGCCGGGCGCGGGAGCGGCCGGCCCGCCTTCCTTGGGCGACGGGGACGGCACGCCGTCCGGCGTCACCCCCGGGGGCTGCTGTTGCTGCTGCGCGGCCTTGTTCTGCGCTTCGATCTGGCGCTGCTGCTCCATGCGCGGGCCGGCCACGAAGTACTGCCAGCCGAGCAGCACCAGCAGCGACAGGCCGATGGCCACGAACATGTTCGTCTTGTCATTGCCCATCAGGGACACCGCCGCACGCGTTCGGAGTGGCATCAGGCGCGGCACCGGCCCGGTCGGACCCGCGCGCGCCTGTGATTCGGGAATCTCTGTCGCGCCCGTGCGACGAAGCCATGTCGGCCTCGCCGGACGGGGCGGGCTGCCCGGAAGCTGCGCCCGCCTCGCGCGGAGGAGATAGGGTCGTCGGAGGAGGTGTGGTCTTGGACCGCCGGCCGCCAGACCGCCCGGCGGTTCGATCGCCCCGGGCGCTGCCGGACGGCCTGGGGGCGGCCGGACGCGTCACCACGGACAATGCGCGGCGCAGGTCGTCCGCCAAGATCTCGAAAGCGGCGTCCAGCGCCGGGCGACGGGCGATCAGCACGATATCGGCCGGCAGGCTCGCGAGCGCATCGGGAATGTCAGCGGCGACCAACGTGACGGCCGCGCGCAAGCGACGCCGGATGCGGTTGCGCTCTGGCGCCTGACCGACCCGCTTGGTGATGGTGAAGCCGAGCCGAAGGCCCGGACCACCGCTCGGGTCCCGCAGGCGACCCTGCGCGGTCAGGCGGTCCGTATGGAATCGGCGCCCCTCGGCCGCCGCCAGGAAATCGGGTCGCTTCCTGAGCCGCTCGATCGTCGCCATCGATGGTTCGATCCCGGCCAATCCATGCCCCGCCGCGCGGCGGCCTCATCGGCACCGCGCCCGCGGGGGTGAAGTCGGCCTCAGGCCGACAGGCGCTTGCGGCCGTGGGCGCGACGGCGCGCGATCACCTTGCGGCCACCGGCGGTGGCCATGCGCGCACGGAAGCCGTGGCGGCGCTTACGGACGAGCTTGCTCGGCTGGTAGGTTCTCTTCATGGCCCAGAGCCTTCAAAGGTCGAGGCGCGCTCGCGGGCGGCTGATGCCGCACCCGACCTTCACGCGTCCTTGGTTGTCTGCAAACACGAAGGGCGCCCATGCGGGGCGCCACGTCGCGAGTGGCGGGCTTATGGCGGATGGGTCCCGCGAAGTCAACGTTTCGACGGTCTCAATGTCCCTCGAACTGCATGAGCGCGCGCACCTCGACGCCCATGTCGCGCAGGCGCTGCGCCCCGCCGATCTCGGGCAGGTCGATGACGAAGCAGGCGGCCACGATCTCGGCGCCGATCTTCTGCAGCAGGTTCACGGCCGCGGTGGCGGTGCCGCCGGTGGCGATCAGGTCGTCGACCAGCAGAACCTTGTCGCCGGGCCGGACCGCATCGACGTGGATCTCGATCTCGTCGGTACCGTATTCGAGGGCGTAGGCCATCGAGACGGTCGTGTGGGGCAGCTTGCCCTTCTTGCGGATCGGCACGAAGCCGCAGGACAGCTGGTGGGCGATGGCCCCGCCCAGGATGAAGCCCCGCGCCTCGATGCCGGCCACTTGTTGGATCTGGCCGCCGGCATAGGGATGCACCAGCGCGTCGACCGCCCGCCGGAACGCCCGCGGGTCGCTCAGCAGCGTGGTGATGTCGCGGAAGATGATGCCGGGCTTCGGGTAATCGGGAATCGAGCGGATCGACTCCTTCAGCGCGACGTGGCGGCGGGCTTCCATGCGTACAGGCCTTCCCGTGGAGGACGGGCGCTTAAAGCAGAAGCCCGGCGCTCTGACCAGTTCGCGGCGGCTCAGGCCGCCTGCACCTTCTTGAGGATGCCGACGAGCTCCCGGTGCAGCCCCTCGTTGCCGCAGGCCACCGAGCGGGGAGCCAGCGGCTCGGCCGCGCCGTCCGCCGAGGTCACGAAGCCGCCCGCCTCGCGCACCAGGATCACGCCGGCGGCGAAATCGTAGGTCTGGAGGTCGCGCTCCCAGTAGGCGTCGAGTCGTCCGCAGGCGACGTAGGCCATGTCGAGGGCCGCAGAGCCCATCCGGCGGGTGCCGCCGGCCACCGCCATCACGGCACCGAGTTCGCGCAGCAGGCGTGGATGGCTGCCGCGACCGAGATAGGGCGTGCCGTAGCCCACGAGCGCGTCGGCCATGTCTTGACGGCCCGAGACGCGCAGCCGCCGGTTGTTGAGGTAGGCGCCCTTGCCACGTTCGGCGACGAACAGTTCATCCTTGATCGGATCGAAGATCACCCCGGCCACGATCTGGCCCTCGCGCTCAAGCCCCACGGAGACCGCGAAATGCGGCACGCCGTGCAGGAAGTTCGAGGTGCCGTCGAGGGGATCGACGTGCCAGGTATGGCTCTTGTCGGAGCCCTCGATGATCCCGTTCTCCTCCAGCACGAGGCTGTAGCCCGGACGCGCCTTCATCAGGGCGTCGCGCACCACCTCCTCGGCCTTGCGGTCGGCGGCCGAGACGAAGTCCCCGGGACCCTTCCGCGAGACCTGGAGATTCTCGACCTCGCCGAAGTCGCGGCGCAGGCCGCGGGCGGCCTTGCGCACGGCATCGACCATCACGGTCATGAGCGGGGAGGAGATCATGGTCGGACTTTTCGCAGGACAGGGTTGGCGCCGTGGTTACAGGCCTGCGCCGGAAAAGACGAGACGGGCACGGGACATGGGAGCGGTGCGCGTGGCCCTCGCACCGCAACGGCGCTCGGCCAAACGCCTGGCGTGGCTGGGCGATGAACCCTCCGCCCTCGCTCCGCGCGAAGACGGCCGGGTTTCCGACGGCCCGTCGCGGGACCCTACTCCGCCGCCTCGACGAACACCGTTCCGGCCCGGGGCAGGTCCAGCGCCTGCCAAGTCTCGGAGAGGGCCGCGGCGAGCCTAGCGATGTGCCCGGCATCGTGGAACGGCGAGGGCGTGATCCGCAGGCGCTCGGTGCCGCGCGGCACGGTCGGGTAGTTGATCGGCTGGATGTAGATGGCGTGGTGCTCCAGCAGGTGGTCGGCGGCCGCCTTGCACAGCTCGGCATCGCCGACCATCACCGGCACGATGTGGGTTTCCGTATCCAGGACCGGCAGGCCCGCTTCCGTCAGCGCCGCCTTGGTGGCCGCCGCCTGCCGCTGGTGCGCCGCCCGCTCGACGCCGGAGCGCTTGAGGTAGCGCACCGAGGCGCGGGCGGCAGCCGCCACCGCGGGCGGCAGGGCCGTCGTGAAGATGAAACCCGGCGCGAAGCTGCGCACCGCGTCGCAGATCGCCGCCGAGGCGGTGATGTAGCCGCCGACGCAGCCGAAGCCTTTGGCGAGCGTCCCCTCGATCACGTCGACCCGGTGCATCACCCCGTCGCGCTCGGCGATGCCGCCGCCCCGCGCGCCGTAGAGGCCGACGGCATGGACCTCGTCCAGGTAGGTCATGGCCCCGTAGCGGTCGGCGAGGTCGCAGATCGCGCCGATCGGCGCCACGTCGCCGTCCATCGAGTAGACAGACTCGAATACGATCAGCTTCGGCCGGTCGCCGGCCTCCTGAAGCAGCTCCTCCAAGTGCCGGAGGTCGTTGTGCCGGAAGATCTTCTTCGCGCAGCCCGAATGGCGCACGCCCTCGATCATCGAGTTGTGATTGAAGGCGTCGGACAGGATCAGGCAATCCGGGATCAGCTTGGCGATCGTCGAGATGCCGGCTTGGTTCGACACGTAGCCCGAGGTGAAGACGAGGCCGGCTTCCTTGCCGTGCAGGTCGGCGAGCTCGCGCTCCAGATCGACGAGCGGCGAGTTGTTGCCGGCGATGTTGCGGGTGCCGCCCGCGCCGACGCCGCAGCGGGCGACGGTCTCCGTCATGGCGGCCACCACCTCCTTGTGCTGGCCCATGCCGAGATAGTCGTTGGAACACCACACGGTGATCTCGGCGGTCTTGCCGTCCGGCTGGCGCCACTTCGCCGTGGGGAAGCGCCCGGAGATGCGCTCGATATCGGCGAAGACGCGGTAGCGGCGCTCGCCGTGCAGCTGGTCGAGGGCGCCGCGGAAGTAGCGCTCGTAGCCAGAACCGGCGCGCGTCGATCCCGCTTGGGCGAGCATCGTGCTGGGCATCCGGGTGACGGTCATCGAGCGTCCTTCGCGTGTTCGGCCGTGCGGGTGGCGCCCGTCTGGCACCGATGTCCCGCGATCGAGGTCCGGCCTCGGTCCTAGTCCTTCGCGTGAGAGCCGGAAGATACGCGCGGATCTGGAACTGGTTCAAGGTAAGGTTCTGGCATCGCTGCGTTGCATCCGTTGAGAGGCCTGGAAAAAGCCGCTAGCGTCATGGCTCCCGACCGGCCCGAACGCCTCTGCAGGTCTTGCCGCCCCCCATGCATCGACCATCGCGAACAGGCAGGCGCGGCGCTTTGGCCGCAGGCGGGCGCTCCACGACTGTCCGGCGACGAAGGGTCGCGCGGTGACGGAGGCGAAAGACCAGCGCGCGGCCCGGTTGAAGGCCGCGCTCCGCGAGAATCTGCGCCGGCGCAAGGCTCAGGGCCGCCGGCGCGCGGAGGATCAGACGCCGGACGCGGATCCGTCCCGCGAAAAAGGAGCCGGTCAGGGCGGTCCTGATTCCGACAAATCCGGTCTATAGGCGACGGCCAAGCCTGGGGGCGACGGCGCCCGCGAGCAATACGGCCGCGCGCCCCGGGGTGCGCCGCCCGAGGATACAACATGGACCGCATCCACATCACCGGCGGCACCCCGCTCAACGGCGTGATACCGATCTCCGGCGCCAAGAACGCGGCGCTGCCGCTGATGATCGCCAGCCTGCTCACCGGCGAGACGCTCGAACTGATCAACGTGCCGCGGCTCGCCGATATCGCCGCGCTGACCCGGATCCTCGGGAACCACGGCGTCGACCACATGGTGGTGGGCAAGCGCCCCGGTCAGACCACCGAGACCGGGCAGACCATCCGGCTCACCGCCTCCAACGTGATCGACACCACCGCGCCGTACGACCTCGTCTCGACCATGCGGGCGAGCTTCTGGGTGATCGCGCCGCTGCTCGCCCGGTTCGGCGAGGCCAAGGTCTCCCTGCCCGGCGGCTGCGCCATCGGCACCCGGCCGGTGGACCTGCTGATCATGGCCCTGGAGCGGCTCGGGGCCGAGATCGAGATCGACGCCGGCTACGTGGTGGCCCGCACCAAGAACGGCCTGCGCGGCGCCGAGATCGCCTTCCCGAAGGTGACGGTCGGCGGCACGCACGTGGCGCTGATGGCCGCCGCCCTCGCGTACGGGACGACGGTGATCGAGAACGCCGCCCGCGAGCCGGAGGTGGTCGACCTCGCCGAGTGCCTGAACAAAATGGGCGCCAAGATCCGCGGCGCCGGCACCCCGCGCATCGAGATCGAGGGCGTGGCCCGGCTGAACGGCGCCCGCCACGCGGTGCTCCCGGACCGGATCGAGACCGGCACCTACGCCATGGCGGTGGCGATGGCGGGCGGCGACGTGGTCCTCAAGGACACCCGGGCGGAGCTGCTGCACTCGGCCCTCGACGTCCTGTCGACCACCGGCGCCGAGATCACCCAGGTCGAGGGCGGGATCCGCGTGCGGCGCAACGGCGCCGGCATCGCGGCGGTGGATGTCACCACCGATCCGTTCCCGGGCTTCCCCACCGACCTGCAGGCGCAGTTCATGGCGCTGATGACGCTGGCCAAGGGTCAGTCGCACATCCGCGAGACGATCTTCGAGAACCGGTTCATGCACGTGCAGGAGCTGGCGCGCCTCGGCGCGAAGATCAGGCTGGAGGGCGACCTCGCCATCGTCGAGGGCGTGGACCGGCTCAAGGGCGCGCCCGTGATGGCCACCGACCTGCGCGCCTCCGTCTCCCTGGTGATCGCGGGTCTGGCCGCCGAGGGCGAGACCCAGATCAACCGGGTCTACCACCTCGATCGCGGCTTCGAGGCGCTCGAGGCCAAGCTCGGCCGCTGCGGCGCGCAGATCGAGCGCGTCCGGGCCTGAGCGGCCGGCGGGTGGCCCGGACGACCGGTGGAGTCCGGGCCGCCGTCGTCCAGCCGTGATCGCCGTCCGCGCGCGGCCGACGCGGACGACCCGGATCCCGATCCCAGGGGCGGACCTGTTCGGCGCGCCGGTATGCGCCCACCAGGATCAGCCCGGACGGCACGCACGCGTTCTGACGCTCCCGGATGCCGGCGTGCTCGATCTTCGGGTCGAGCCCGCGGGGCCGCCCGGATGCGGCCGCCGAGGCGGGCCACGCCCGGACGATCATGCGCGACGATCGACGCGCTCAGTCCTCGATCCGCCCGCGCTTGTAGCCGAAGCCGGGGATCTCGCAGCTGCAGGGCGCGTCGGGCGGAGCGGCGCGGGTCAGGCACGTGCCGCGGGCGGTCACGCAGACACTGTCGCTTCGCTGACGGTCGCCCTCGCCACGCCAGCGCGGCGGCGGCCGGTCATCCCCGTCCGCGAAGGGCGGCGGAGGTGGCGGGAGAGGCCGCCAACCGTAGCCGTCATCCGCCGGCGCGGGCGGGGGGCGACCACCAGGCGGCGGATCGTAGGCATCCCGCTCCGGCCCGGGACGGCCACAGATGTAGGAACCCGCCCCCGGGCCGACCTGCGCGTCCACGGGCGCAGCCGCCAGCATCGCCAGAACCGTTAGAACCGCCTGCTTCGTGTGTTGGGACATCCTCGATCCTGCCTCGACCTTGCCCCCGCCGCTTCTATGCGGCGGCGCTGGGCCGAGCCTGGAGCGTGCCCGGAGCGCGCCCGGAGCCTGTCCGACAAGAGGATCCCCCGGTCTGCCGTTGCCCGAACGGGGCCGCGCCGCTACCTACGCCCTGCCGCGGGGCCCCTCGCCGCCCCGCGCCCCGTATTCCCGAGGATCCACTGCATGGAGCTGCTCAGGCTCGCCGCCCTCGACATCGAGGACCTGACCGTGATCTCAGCCCACCTGCAGGACGCGATTGTGCGGCCCGAGGACCTGACCTACCTGGCCGGCGAGCAGCGCTTCCTCATGGCCGCGCGGCGCTTCGACTGGACGCCGGAGGCCCCGCCCCGGCGGCGGCTCACCGGCCTGCATGTCGAGCGCGTCCTGGGGGTGAAGAGCCGCGGGCTGACGCCGGGTGACACCACGCCCATGAGCCTGCTCGCCCTCACCTTCGAGCCGACGGATGCGCCCTCCGGGTATATCGACTTCGTCTTCTCCGGCGGCGCAGCCCTCCGGCTCGAGGTCGAGTGCATCGAGGTGCGGATGAAGGATCTGGGCCCGGTCTGGGAGTCGGCGACCCGCCCCGGCCACGACATGGACACCGACACGGTCGCCGGCCCGGCGGCCTGACGCGAGACAGAAGGCTTCCCGATGGTCCGGCTCGACAGCAGCGATCCGAATTTTGCCGCCGACTTCGCACGCCTGCTCACGGTCAAGCGCGAGATCGCCGAGGACGTGGATGAGGCGGTGCGCGGCATCATCGCCGACGTCGTTGCCCGCGGCGACGCCGCCCTGGTGGCGTTCACGCAGCGCTTCGACCGGCTCGGCGCCGACTTCTCCGCGGCGCAGCTCCGGGTCAGCGACGCGGAGATCGCCGCGGCGGTGAACGCCTGCCCGCCCGATTCCCTGGAGGCCCTGCGCCTCGCCGCCGAGCGGATCGAAGCCTTCCACCGGGCCCAGCGTCCGACGGATCACCGGGCCACCGACGCCCTCGGGGTCACCGCCGGCTGGCGCTGGACGGCGCTGGAATCGGTCGGCCTCTACGTTCCGGGCGGCACCGCCAGCTATCCCTCCTCGGTGCTGATGAACGCGCTCCCGGCCCGCGTCGCCGGGGTTCCGCGTGTCGTCATGGTGGTGCCCACCCCAGACGGCCAGATGAACCCGCTGGTCCTGGCCGCCGCGCAGCTCGCGGGCGTGCACGAGGTCTATCGCGTGGGCGGCGCCCAGGCCGTGGCGGCGCTGGCCTACGGCACGGACACGATCGCGCCGGTGGCCAAGATCGTGGGTCCCGGCAATGCCTGGGTGGCGGCGGCCAAGCGCCGGGTCTTCGGGCAGGTCGGGATCGACATGATCGCGGGCCCCTCGGAGGTGCTGATCCTGGCCGACGGCCATGCCAACCCGGACTGGATCGCCGCCGATCTCCTGGCCCAGGCGGAGCACGACGTGGCCGCCCAGGCGATCCTGATCACCGACAGCGCCGAGCTGGCGGGCGCCGCCGAGAGCGCGGTGGAGCGCGCCCTCACTACCCTTCCGCGCCAGGAGATCGCCCGGGCGAGCTGGCGGGATTACGGCGCCATCGTGCAGGTGCGGACCCTCGACGAGGCGGTGCCGCTGGTCGACCGCCTCGCCCCCGAGCACTTGGAGATCGAGACGGAGGACGCGGAGGCGCTCGCCGGCAAGGTGCGCAATGCCGGGGCGATCTTCCTCGGCTCGCACACGCCCGAGGCGATCGGAGACTACGTGGGCGGTCCCAATCACGTCCTGCCCACCGCCCGGTCCGCCCGGTTTTCCTCCGGGCTCGGGGTGCTCGATTTCATGAAACGGACGACGATTCTCGCCTGCACGCCGGAGAGCTTGCGGGCGCTCGGTCCGGCGGCGATAAACCTCGGCCGGTCCGAGGGCTTGGAGGGGCACGCCCGCTCCGTCGCGATCCGGTTGAACCTGTGAGGTTTTGGGGATGGCGGAGAAGCAGCGCGGGCCGAACCGCCTCGCGAAGGTGAGCCTGGACGAGGCGTCCATCGCCCGCGGCAATCCGGATCAGGAGCACGAGCGGGCGATCG
Source organism: Methylobacterium longum (assembly GCF_022179385.1). GTDB lineage: Bacteria > Pseudomonadota > Alphaproteobacteria > Rhizobiales > Beijerinckiaceae > Methylobacterium > Methylobacterium longum. The sequence continues at coordinate 24,799 of NZ_BPQS01000060.1, forward strand.
CCCTGTTCGACATCCTGGAGGACAATGCCTTCGCGATCCCCGGCCGGGAGGGCCCCTACGCGCTGAAGCTGGGCCTCGTCGAGAACAAGCTGTCCTTCGCCATCACCAGCGTGGATGGCGAGCCGGTGATGACGCACCTGCTGTCGCTGACCCCGTTCCGGCGGGTGATCCGCGACTACGAGATGATCTGCGAGAGCTACTACAACGCGATTCGCACCGCCTCCCCGTCGCAGATCGAGGCGATCGACATGGGCCGGCGCGGCCTGCACAACGAGGCCTCCGAGACGCTGAAGCAGCGCCTGGACGGCAAAGTCGACCTCGACCACGACACGGCGCGCCGCCTGTTCACCCTGATCTTCGCCCTGCACTGGAAGGGCTAGGGCGCCTTCCGCGCCGACCGGCGATGGCTGAACCCGTTCCCGAGCCCACTCCGAAGAAGCGGCGGGTCCAGTCCGTCCTGTTCATGTGCAACTACAATGCCGTGCGCTCCGTGGCCGCGGAGGCGATCGCGCGCGCCTATTTCGGCAAGTCGACCTACGTGCAATCGGCCGGGGTGCGCTCCGGGGAGCCCACCGACCCGTTCATGATCGCGGCGCTGGACGAGGTCGGCATCGACGCGAGCCGGCATCGCCCCCGTACCATCGAGCAGCTCGAGGATTGGGAGGGCCTGAACTTCGACCTGATCATCACCCTCGCGCCCGAGGCGCACCACCGGGCGCTGGCCCTGACGCACACGCTCGCGGCGGACGTCGAATACTGGCCGACGCCCGATCCGACCCTGCTGCAGGACGCCTCCCGCGAGCAGCGCCTCGACGCCTATCGCGATGTCCGCGACGGGCTGATCCAGCGGATCAAGGCCCGCCTCAAGGGCTGACGGCGGCGGCCGCCCGCCATCGATGGAGGCCCGGCGCGCGCCGGCTTCGGGCGCGGCATCGGCCGCGGCATGGGTCGAGGGCGCCATCCCGTATATCGGGACGCGACAAGCATGGTACAAAGCTTTTCTGAGAACAGATTCGGCAGAATCCCATGTTTATCACGAATCTAATGTACGCCGCATCAGCATTAATCCTATCGTCGACATCAATAGCTTTCGCCCAATGGAGACCTTCCGGTGGCATGCTGGACATTCCGCGGACGATAAACTGCGCGGCGACCGGCGGGACCGTCGCCACGGTGGCGCCGGACGGTATATATATCTGTCCAGCGCGCGCAGCCCTCGTCGACTCACAAGTCTCCGACGCCAGCCACTTCTACATCGTCCATGAATATGGATCCCTCACCCTGCATAAGAGGACCAAAAAGCTGGCCGATTGCTGGGCCGCGCACGCCCTGGCGGTCGCGCCGAACGGCCCGCACTACGTCCGGCAGTGGATCAAGCATTGGCGCGCTTTCGGGACGACGGACCCGGTCTACGGGACTCCCGAGGCGCGGATCGCGAACGTGCGAAGCTGTTGTGCCTGCGGCATCTAGGGCGCGGGGCCGCGGATGCGGGCGCCTCGGCTCAGCCGCGGCTGCCGACCAGCCAAGCCCGGATGCGGCCGGCGAGGAGCGGCCGGGCACGGGCCACATCCTCGTCGTCGAGGAGCGGCGAGCCCGAGAGGGCGCTGAGATAGTTCTCCTCGGCGCTGCGGCAGGCCTGGAAGGCGGCGTCGGCGGCCAGATCCCGCTCCGTCAGCGCGGCCTGGATCCCGAAGTTCCGGCGGAGGCAATCGCGCCAGACGGCATGGCGGCTCTCGGTCTCGCTGGCGGCCCTGGCCGGCCCCGCGGCACCGGCGACCAGCAGCGCCGCGACAAGCAGGGCCGGCGACAGGGGGCGGGCTCGTGGCATCGATCAGGCACTCCGTCGCGGGACAGAGTGGCGCCGCAGGGTTAGCACTCGGTTAAGCGGAAGCGTCCGACACGTCTCAGCGGTTTGCGGTGGTGACGGGCGAGGTGACGCCGCCCAGCGACACCCAGGCGACGGCGTCCTGGCTCTCGCGCTTGATGAACACGTAGCCGGTCCTGTGCCAGGGCA
>NZ_BPQS01000061.1 GCF_022179385.1 Methylobacterium longum
GCGCCTGCCGGTCGCCGGCCCAGACCAGAACCGCGATCAGCAGCAGCAGCGGCAGAAGCACGAACAGCGCCGTCACCGCCACGCCGACGTCCAGGCTCCGCTTGGCCGCCCGGGCCGGGGTTGAACACGACGCCAGTCCGAGCTTTGTTTCAGTGACTCCGGCGACGGCCGAAGGCACAGCGTTCCCGCCAGTATCCCGCATCAGGCTGCTTCTCCGCTTGCGATGCACATACCGGCAACGATGCAACGCGGTGCAAAGGGCATGCCCGGCAGAAACGGTTCATCAACCAAAACCGATCCAGGCCGAATTCAGGATCACGGCTGAGGCGACACGCCGCCGAGCCGCTTGATCCTCCCGGGAGATCGGCTCCTTGCAGCGGCCCGAGCTATGTCGGGCCGGTCATCCGGTCGGGCACCGCTGGCGGCGCAGTCGTCACCGACATCTCACCATCGCGTCCACGGGGCATCGGTCGGCCTTCGGTCGAGCGCAACCTGAGCCGCATGTCTTGGCAGCCCGAGATGTGATTGACGTCGCTCATGGTGGCCGGCTCCGAACAACTCGGCCGGCGGCGTGATGACCGGAGCTAGGCCAAGGCCCGTTCGCTGACCATTCCGAGCCTGTCCGCCAACAGCGCGCGCGCGCGGCTGACCCGGCTCTTCACCGTGCCGACCTCGCAGCCCATCACCTCGGCCGCCGCCTCATACGTCAGACCCTGCGCGCCCACGAGCAGCAACGCCTCCCGCTGGAGCGCGGGCAGCCGGCCGATATGCTGCCAGACCGTCCGCAGGTCGGATCCGTGCTCCTGGGCTGCCGGAGCGGTCATCTGGGCCGCCATCGCCCCGTCCGCATCCTCCACCTCACGCTTGCGCTTGCGGATCTCCGTGTAGAGCTGGTTGCGCAGTATGGTGCACAGCCACGCCTTCAGGTTGGTGCCTGGCACGAACTGCTCCTGCTTGGCCCAGGCTTTCAGCAGGGTCTCCTGCACGAGGTCGTCGGCGCGTGTCTCGTTTGCGGTCAGCGAAATCGCGAACGCCCGCAATCCGGGCAGCATCTCGATCAGGCTCTGACGAAAGCCGGCCGCGCTGAGGCTGTCTTCGCCAGCCAGGATGCCGTCGAGCTGTGCGATCAGGTCGAGCAGGCGCTGGGGCGGCGGGGTCGTGATCAGCCCCGCGTAGGCCGCCTGTAATTGACGGCCGAGATGGTCGCGCACCGCTTGAGGCAGAGCGGCTGATCGTGGTCTCTCCAGGCGGTCCGGGTGATCCGAACGAAGCTCCTCCGCGGCATACAGGTCCTTCAACGCGTAGCCTTTCGCAGAGCGGTTCGCTCTGCCGTCCTGAGTGACAATGGCGCGGACAAGCTTGCGGCTGCATCGAGGCAGGCGGTCGGCGCTGTGTCGCACTGCGTAGCTGACGCGAGCACCTCCTCGCATCAACGGTCTCAGGGCTTAGTGTGCCCGGCAACCTGTCTGTACAGTGAACAGCTAACCTTCGCCATAAGCGGGATCGCTTGCGATGGGCCGCGCGTTGCGGGTGGCGTCTGGCGGCCAGTGTGAGCGAGGTGATGGCAAGACCCGTGGCCTATAGCATCGTTGACTGCCCCGACGGTCGGTTCGCAGTGGTGGCAGTATCGGCCTCTGGTTCGATTCACCGGCGTGGCGGGCTGCTGACGCTTGCGGAGGTGGATATCTGCATCGAGACCCTGCGCGTGCTGATGGAAGCTTGCGGGGGTGCGCTCGTGTTCTGGGAAGGCGACTTACCCGGCACGGATCATATGTGCGCCGAATAACGGCTGAGGTCGGCACCGAAGCGGATCAGCCGACGGCGGCGCTCGATCGCCACAGATCGCTCAGGACCCCGCGGGAGGCGCTCGGGCGGAAGCGGGGGCCGCGGCCCCCGGGATTTTCAGCAGCCTCTTGCTTGCCGGGAAGGCGCAGTCGTGCCGGGCACGGGCTGTCGTGCCGGGAAGAAGCTGGACGCGGTGGCGCGATCGCCGCAGGGTTGCGTCGCCCGAATGCGTGCGTAGTTTGACCTCGGAACCGATCCACTGACCCTGTTCGACCGTTGTCCGCGGTATCGGAAGGGCCACTACGGAGGCGACATGGTCATTGTACGGATCGCGGTGCTGGGCGGGCTTGGGCTGATGCTAGGCGGGTGCCTGTCGCTCACAGACGCCCCACGCGCCTACAGCGCCCTGCAGCCGCCGGCCGTTTCGGACTCACCGCTGCCCCCTGTCGTAGTGCCAGGGCAAGTCCTGACGGCTGGCTTGGGCGCAACAGGCACAGGCGTGAACCCGTCGGACGAACTGACCACCTTCCAACGGCAGCGCAGCGCCTGGGAGGCTTTGCATCCCTCCGAGCTTGCCCAGCCGCCCTCATTCGCATCGCACACCGCGAGCGCCAACGGAGCGACAGATCCCATCAGCACCGCCAGCGTCTCGAAGCCTGCCAAGGTTCGGGCCCGGCGGGATGCCGATCCGCAATCCTACGACCGTGAGGCGACGATGGACCGGTTGGTGAAGGAGGGTCAGAAGGACGCCAAGCCGATCTGTGGCGGCTGCTGATCGCGCAGGGCCACGCTGGCGGCGGTATCAGATCTGCATGGCCAAGCGCGTGAGGCAATTGCCCCAGGACCGAGGCTTCGTCCTGTTCGACGTCGTCTTCGAGGAGGGCAGCCGTGCCTCGAACCGGCGCGTGCCGATGGAGATCCTGGGCGGTCTGGACGGCGACGAGTCGGCCCGTCCGCTTATCGAGCAGCAAGAGGCGGAGATCGCCCGGAAGGCGGGCCGTCCGCCGCGAGCGATCCAGAGCCTGACGCGAGCCGCCAAGCCGGAACCGAAGGCTTCCCGGGAGTAGCGCCGAGCATCCGGGACGGACAGCTTGGCGTTAAATGTTCGGCTGCGCCGTCGGAACTGTCGGCAAGCTCCGGCCGTCTAAGTCCTGTGCTGAGTTCGACGCTTCAGGGATGGTCCATTGCTTCGCCTTCTCGCGATTGTAGGGGCAGCACACGCAGCCACGCTGTCCGCCTACGGCCCCGCCTCCGCAGCCTCCGACATCACGTTGGCAGCCCTCGCCACGGGTCGGCTCTACGTCGTCGGGATAACTGAGCGCCCGAACATGCCCGTGGTGCTCGATCAGCAGTTCCGCACGGAGTCGGACGACAGGGGCATTTTCCAGTACAAACTGGTTTACCACCCCGCCCGCTGCATCATCTCGGCCACTATCGAGGGGAAATCCTACGAGGCGGTGGTCAGCAACTGTGGCCAGCAAGGCTCTTCCGGACCGTCGCATGGTTCGGCGGCCGTGGAACCCGCACGCCCTCAACGGGCTCTGGGCCAACCCGCAGACGTGAGGGCGCCGGCCCAGGGACCCCGGCCGCATGGATCTGACCAGCCCACCGAGGCCGCTCTACCGACCGGGCCGGTGCGCACGAGCCCGCTGCCGTCCACTTCGTCGGCGATGAACGAGGACGCTTCTCGCATGAAGGACGAGAGGGAAGGTGTGGGCCCGATCTTACATCCGCCGCTGCCGCCGGAGCGACCGAGAGGGCAGTTCAATGCTGAGGTGAGATCGTCCCAGGCTGCTGAAACGACGAAGCATGCCAAGCCTGTGCGCCGCGGTGGGCCGCACAATCTCGAAGGGTGGCTCAGCAACTGATGGCTCCGCGTGCGCGCGTCGCCGCAGCGTTGCCCGCAGCCGGGCGACCTGCGGTAGTTCCGGGAGGGCCCGCCCTCTCTGTCTGATCCCGGCGAGAAGCGCGGGGCGCCGATGCTCAGGGTCGATCCGCGTACCGCGGCACATCCACGAGCGGACCGATCAGATGCAGCAGGGCCCGATGCTCCGGTCGGTGCAGCGCCTGGGATACAGCCGGTGCCTCGCTCGATCCGGCGGGCGAACGTCTTCAGAGAGCACGCCGGGCGTGGGTTCCTACGCGCGGCAGGAGAGGCCGAGCGAAGCCGCCCTTCAATCCTCGGGCGTGACGCAGGTCCCCATGAAAGCCTTCCGCTCCGGCCCTTCCTTGAGCTTCTGGCTGTCCGCGCGCTGCCGGCAGCGATCGAGCACTGCCGGGTCGACCGCGGATGCGGCCTCCTCGCCCGCGGGCGTGGTGCCTTCCGCAGGCTTTCGCGGCGGCCCCGACGGGGTCTGGGCACCAACCGCAGCAGGAAGGCAGGCGAGGGTGGCTAGAGCGGCCAGGAGCGCGAAGGAGCGGCGCATGGGGATCACGCCAAGCCATCCTTGGCCGCCTTGTCCGGGTCGTCGGGCTCGCTCTCGGCGTCCTTGACCACGTCCCGGCCCGCAGACGTGCGGCCGGCCGTCGGGTCCGGCACGGTGACGGTCCGGACCGGTGTTGTCGGAGGCACCACGCTCACGCCCGAAGGCTTGTCCGTCTCAGTCATGGCTAGGCCGCTCTCCGTGATGCTGAGCCGTCGCGCGGATCAAATGACCCGCCCGGCGGCATCTCCCAGGGACGCAGATCCCGCGCGGTCGGTCATCCGCGCTGGAAGGCGGCCATCACCCGCGGTGATGGCCGCGGCCTCCGTCAGCCCGGTGATCTGCTCACTTGTTGCCGCCGCCTCCGCCGCCCTGGGGCACGGCGCGAGAGGGCTGGTCGGCGTTGCCACCCGCCGCTGAGTTGTTCGTGATGGTGTCGGCAGGTCGACCCGTGGGGGTGCCCGTGACGGTGCCCGCGGCACCGGTCGAGCCCGGCTGTGGTGCCGCGACCCCCGATGCACCGGGAGCCGTCGCGGACGGAGCTGCGGCTGGAGCCTGTGCGACGGCGGCCCCGGAGAAGAGCAGCATGAACGGAAGGGCTGTGACGAGCGTGCGATGGCGCATTGGAGCCTCTGTGTCGATGAACGGCGATAACGCACGCGTGAGCAGAAACGTTTCCCTTTTGACGCCGCAGGATCGTCCTTCGCTGAGCGGGCGCTGTTGGCTTCGGATCGAACCTCCTCCACGACAGCCGGGAGGACGCGCCGGCGGCACCCGAACGGGAAGGACACGGCAACGCCCGCCGGACCACAGCGTGGCGTCAGCGCTGCGCAGATCCCCGTCCATCAACAAAGAGGCGATCGCCGCGGGCCATTCGCCGGCCTGATCGCGTCGGCATCCGCCCGTGATGCGATGGGCCCGGTCGCGGGAAGTAGCGGTAGAACGTGTCCCGGTTGCCCCCGAGCCGCCTGGCGATGTCGGCCACGCGGATCGGGCCGGCGGCGAGCGAGGCACGGCCGACCGGAGGTCGTCCCCACTCGGCGTCTTCGGCCGCCCGTCCTTGCGGCCCCGGGCGGCCCCCGCCGTCAGCCCCTGTCGTGCGCTCACGGTTGAGGTCGAGGAAGCACTCGGCCAGGGCGCCCTGCATCGGTCGGGCGGAGCGGCCGTATGCCGTGGCGCTGTCGAACAGATCGGTGCGTGAGCGGATGTGCATGTCGGCCGCCCGCAACCCGTCGCCGGTGCGCATCATCTCGGCACGCGAGCGGCCGAGCCGGCCGAGCTTCCACACGACGGGCACGTCCGCGGGGCGTCGACGGGCCAGGGCCGCCTCGAACTCTTGTCGCTTGATCCCGGCCTTGCCGGACGTCCTCGCCTCGAAGACGCATTCGCACCCGGCCCTGGACGATTATCCGACAAGACGGACCCGTTTCGAGTGGCTCGGGACCGGCTCCCGAGCGTCGTCGGAAAGACGATCCCGTCTCCGACATGCTTCAGCTAGAGGACAAAGGTCCGCAATGGCTGGCCTTCGGACGTTGGACTTCCGGCCCGAAGCGGACGTTCCGCCTTCGATCCAGCCTCGTGGCAGACGCTGGTTCGCGTCAGCGTCGCAGGCGGATGTCCGTCGCGTCGAAAGCGGACGGCGGCTCAACGCCGGGTCGCCGAAATCTGGATTGGGCTGGCAACCTACCCGATGTCGCGCCTGACCGAACGAGGAAATCGCGTTCAGGAAGCGTCGCAATCCACTAAGCATCAGCCGATTCTGAGAGGACCGCGCATGCCCAAGTTCGTAACCATCGGATACGGTAACGAAGCAGGGTATGAACGGATCACTCCGGAAGTACGCGATGCCGCGCATGCACACGATAAGCGCCTCGTCGAATCTGGAGCACTCGTCGGCAGAGCGGGTTCGCCGGTTCAGGTTCGCAATCCCGACGCCAAAGGTGTTCAGGTAGAAAATACGGCTTTCATGTCATCGCCGCTCCCGATTGCCGGGTTTGCCATCATAGAAGCCGAGAATATCGCTGAAGCCATCAAGTTGGTATCTCGGTCTCCCTGTGCCGTGGCACACGGTGTCGTGGAGGTCTGGCCCGTGGCCGGGTCATAAACAGGCTGTGAGGCTGGAGTTCGCGGATCTGCCGACCGGCGTTCCGAGGATGGTCGGCACCTCGAAACCGTTTATCCCGCGTGTGAACGGGGTACGTCAGGCCACCGCGAAACGGCGGCTTTGCCGGGGGGCGAGCAGCCACCGCTTCCGCTCCGGGATGTCCCCGAGATCTGATACTGGTTCGTTCGCCGCGGCGTCTGCGTCGAGGCGAGTCCCCGGCGACACGATCCGAGTGTCGCGGCGGTCGCACGAAGACCCGGTCGGCGCCCAGCAGGCTGACGGCGGAACACGCCTTCCACCGATGTCTTCAGGCCGGACGAGCGGCAGGTTGCAGCGCGCCCCTTCCCCGCTGCGACGTACATCGACGAGGCCATCGGGCCGCGTGAGTTCCATAAATGTTGATCTATGATGTTTTGCGAACCATCGATTCCTTCATTGATACTGCGAAGCCTCGCTCGACTTGCGACGGCAACCGGCCCACGGGATGTCGTCGCACGTTTGGACTCGTCTCAAGTCCGGACTCATCCGCGGTCCGGGACTGCCTGGCCACAGCAGCGGGATCGGTACTTCAGTTGTTCGTTCCGCTCATCCCATCCCTGAGGCTGTTGTGATCCCGGCACCGTCGTTCCTCGCCGGAGGAGGACGGATGGGTGCCGCGATGCGGGCCCACGACTGGTCCGGCTCGCCGCTCGGGGCCCCCGAGGCATGGCCTGCCTGCCTGCGCTCGACCGTGAGCTTGCTGCTCGGCTCGCGCTTCCCGATGTTCGTGGCCTTCGGCCCCGAACTCGGCTTCCTCTACAACGACGCCTACGCCGAGATCCTCGGCGACAAGCACCCGGCGGCGCTGGGCGGTCGCTTCCACGACATCTGGGCGGAGATCTGGCCCGACATCTCGCCGCTCATCGACCGGGCGCTCGCCGGCGAGCCGACATGGTCCGACGACCTGCCTCTGACCATGAACCGGCGCGGCTACGACGAGCAGACCTGGTTCACCTTTTCCTACTCTCCCGTCCGCGATGAGCAGGACAGGGTCGCCGGCATGTTCTGCGCCTGCACCGAGACGACCGGGCGCATCCAAGCCGAGACGGCCCTGCGCGCCAACGAGGCCCGCCTCCAGTTCCTTGATCGACTCGGCAGGGAGACCGCGAAGAGCACCGATGCGGACGAGATCCTCGCCACGACCACCCGCATGGTCGCCGAGCATCTCAGTCTCTCCAACTGCGCCTACGCGGACATGGACCCGGACGAGGACGGCTTCACCATCCGGGGCGATTGGGCGGCCGAAGGCTCCCCGAGCATCGTCGGCCATTACAGCCTCGCGACGTTCGGCGAGCGCGCCGTCCGGGACCTCGGCGCCGGCCGCCCCTTGGTCATCAACGACAACCTCGCGGAGCTGGCGCCCGCGGAGGCCGCCACCTTCCAGGCCATCGGCATCGCGGCCACGATCTGCATGCCGCTCGTCAAGGATGGTCGCCTGACCGCGCTGATGGCCATCCATGACCGTGTTCCCCGGGTCTGGTCGGACGACGCGCTCGCGCTGATCACCGAGGTGACGGAGCGTTCCTGGGCGCATATCGAGCGCGTCCGGGCCGTTACGAAGCTCGAAGCCTTGAACGCGACCCTTGAGCAGCGCGTCGAGGAGCGCACCTCCAAGCTCATCGAGACGGAGGCGGTGCTGCGGCAATCGCAGAAGCTGGAGGCGGTCGGCCAACTCACCGGCGGCGTCGCGCACGACTTCAACAACCTGCTCACCATCATCCGCTCGTCGGTCGATTTCCTGCGCCGTCCGGAACTGCCGGAGGCGCGCAAGAGCCGCTACCTCAATGCCGTGTCGGAGACGGTGGACCGTGCCGCCAAGCTGACCAGTCAGCTCCTCGCCTTCGCGCGGCGGCAGACGCTGCGACCCGAGACACTCGACGTCGGAGCGCGGTTGCATGCCGTGGCCGAGCTGCTCGACACGATAACGGGCGCCCGCATCGAGGTCCTCACCCAGCTCCCGGCAAAGCCTTGCTACATCAAGGCGGACCTCAGCCAGTTCGAGACGGCGCTGGTGAACATGGCGGTGAATGCCCGCGACGCGATGGAGGCGGGGGGCACCCTCACGCTGCGGCTCGAATGCGGCGCGCCGTTGCCGCCGATACGGGGCCATGCCGGTGCGCCGGGTCCCTTCGCGGCCGTTTCGCTCGGCGACACCGGATGCGGCATCCCGCCCGACCTGATCCACCGTGTGTTCGAGCCGTTCTTCACGACCAAGGAGGTCGGGAAGGGTACGGGCCTTGGCCTCTCCCAGGTCTTCGGCTTCGCGAAGCAATCGGGCGGGGACGTGAAGGTCGAGAGCGTACTGGGCCGGGGAACCACCTTCACGCTCTACCTTCCGGAGGTCCAGCCCCAAGGGCCCGTCGCCGCGTTGGGGGGGGAGGTCGCGGAGACCGATCCGGGCGGCGCGGGTCAGCGGGTGCTGGTTGTCGAGGACAACGTCGAGGTCGGACGCTTCGCCACGCAGATCCTGGAGGATCTGGGGTACGAGACGGTCTGGGCGACGAACGCCGAGGAGGCGCTCGACCGGATCGGCTGGGACGGGGCCGGCTTCGACGTCGTGTTCTCCGATGTGGTCATGCCGGGCATGGGCGGGATCGAGCTGGCCAAGGTGCTGAAGCGGCGACTGCCGGACCTGCCTGTGGTCCTGGCCTCCGGCTACAGCCACGTCCTGGCGCAGGAGAGCGCCAACGGCTTCGAGCTGCTCCACAAGCCCTACTCGGCCGACCAAGTCTCCCGGATCCTGCGCAAGGTCATCGGTCGGAACCGGCGGAGGGCTGTGCCCGGCTGACGCGTGCAAGCGCCGCCTCGGCGACCCCGCCCAAACCTCCGGCCCGCCCGGTCAAGATCGTTGCCGCGCGCCGGTGCGGGGTCGCGCGTCGCGGGGGACCCGGAACTCCGTGGACCTCTATCTCGGTCGCCGCGTTGAGCGATATGCGCGCGGAGTTCCCATGTCCCTGTCCGACCCAACCCGCTTGGCCCTCACGGAAGCCGCTCTCGCGTCCGCGGATCGGCTCTGGCGCGAGGAGATGCACCGGATCTATGGACCGGATGGGGTCCTGACCTATGGGTACGCGCCCGAAGGGCAGGGCGGCCTCGGCACGCCGTTGCGGCGTAGCTACGAGGCCCGGCGCGTAGCTGTCGCGCTCTGGCGCAGTGAACGCCATCAACGCCGGCCCAAGGCGACAACGCCGTGCTGACGGGTGGTTGACTTTGGCTGTTGGGAGTGTCGATCCTCGTCCTGTTCCTGAGCTGGATCTTCGTCCTGCGGGGCCGATAGACAGGCTGCCCGCATCCTGTCGGGGCCTGACAGGCCGGTGTGCGCGCGCGTCCAGCCCCCACCGTACCGATCCGGGGTCTTAACACCCCGGATCCCACGACCGGTGGCGAACCGGAGGGCGAGGACCTCCTCGAGGACGCTAAGCGCAAGCTCGACGATCCCGACAGCGCGTCCGAGGACGGCTTGGCTTAGTCGGCATCCCGCCGGCGACACGGCATCTCGCCGGCCGCGATCAGCGCACCTGCGATCGTCACCATGCGCCGCCCTTGATGGCGCGCGGCGTCGAGGTCTTCCGACCGCGGGGGCTGGTTCTCTTTACCGACGATCGCGGACGCGCCGTAGGGGGAGCCCGCCTCCAGCATCGCCTCATCGGTGTAGCCGGTCGGCAGGATCACCATGCCGAGATGCGCCATCGGCGCGTACAGCGACAGCGTGACGACCTCGGAGCCGCCATGCGGCCAGGAGGCCGCCGCGAAGGCGCCCCCGACCTTGCCGGCCAAGGAGCCGCGTTTCCACTGAGGGCCGAGCAGGTCGAGAAAGTTCTTCAGCTCGGTTGCCATGGCTCCGAAGTAGCTCGGCGTGCCGAACAGGATCGCGTCCGCCCATTCGGCATCCTCGTGCGTCGGAGCCTCGTACAGGGCGTTTTGCCGAGCCGCGCTCTCGGTCCAGCCTTCGACCTTCGCCATCGCGGCCGCATCGGCCACCTCTCGTGGTCGACGCACGCGCACTTCCGCGCCGGCGTCTCGCGCGGCCTTAGCCGCAGCCGTCGCAAGCGCTTCGACCGCGCCGCTGCGTGAGTAGTACACGACCAGCAAGCGGGTCGGATCGGATGTGTGGTGGGTCACGGCCTCCTCCTACGGATTGGCGCTACGGGCCGCCGGCTGGGGGTAGGATGGATTGCCGCCTGGAACAGCGGTGCTGTTGGACGTCGACGTCGCGCTGCCTGTACCGTCCCCGGTTCCCGTGATCTGCCTGCGCGAGGCGTCCTGGCTCTGGCTCGCGTAGTCGGGCGGTGAGCTTCCGCCCTGCCACATCATGAGCCCGGCCAGCGCGGCCAGCATCAAACCCACGCTGACGATCAGGACGTAGAGCACCGGTCTGCCGCGCTTGCCTTGCCGACCGTCTTGTCCGGAGAGTTGTTCTGCCACCGATGTACCTCGCTCGCTCGAGGATGCGAGCGCGCAGGAGCAACGGGCCGCTGGTAGGAGAGGTCCAGCCCTGTGGCGCTATGGCCCTGGGCCCGGGTGCGGTGCCCTGCAGCGGGACCCCCCGGTACCGCAATCGCGGGGCGTGAGGGGTCGGCCGGCCGCTCAGGGCAGCGCCGCTGCCCGCGGCTGCGCCACGCAGGCCGACGTCCGGACCGCTGCTGGTACCGGGGGCCGTATCCGGCCCACTGAGCTGCCCCCGCGCTCCATTGACCTCCCGGAATTGCTCTGCACGGAGGCTGGGTTGTCGACGGCGCCCTCGGCGCTGCCACCACCGGCCGCGTTTTAGCCATCGCGGCGCCCGAAGCCGTTGGGGTGAGCGCGGCCGCGGGAACAGGTGTCCTTATCGGAATGGCCTGCCTCTCGGGACCGATCCGTACGAGCGGTCCCGGGATGACCTTCCACCTTCTCGACGCGTCCAAACTGTCCCGCACCGGCGACGGGTTAGGTGTGCCACTTCTTAACGCTCTGCGCGCACTTGTAGGAAGGGCTGCGATCACGTCGGGATTTGGCGGTGGTTTGTCAGCTGTCCCTGCGTAGGCGTACCGCTTTGCTCGAATTCGATCCGTTCACCGGTCGGACCATCGCGTTTCCGAGGCCGAAGCTGCGACCGGAAGTGGGTTGCGCCTGAGGCTGCATGCTCCCCACCCCGGAATACCAGCTTCGGATTGCCCGACGGCGTCCCCAAGGTGGGATGGACGTCGACACCGCCTCCTTCGACGCTCCGACCCTGGAGCTCGCGATCGCCCGCGCGACGGCGTTAACGGGTCAGTTCCTGGGGCAGCAGCCGGGCGTAGCGACGCTGACCAGCACGGTGCGGGGTCTCATCTGGTCGCAGCGGTACAAGATGCCCGAGCCGCCGCGGCCCTAGATCTCGGCTCTCGCAGAGAGGCCTGCGTCAGGCGGTACGTTGGACCCCGTCCCGCATACGCGACGCCTCCGTCCGCCACGCATCGAACCGGGCGCGAACTTCAGCGAGTTCCGCCTGCAGGGCCTCGATGCGGGCATGAAGCTGGCCCGCGTCGATAGCGGTCTCGACGAGCAGGTCCTGGGCGGACGCAAGCTGTTGCCGCAATTCGGCATTCTCCGTTGCTAGAGCGAGGAGCAAGCCCGCGTTGTCGTCGCCCATCGTGTAGTCACGTCACATCGGTTTCCAGGCGACCGTATCCATTATTATGGCCAAGCTTCTAGAGCCCGGGGCACACACCCCCTCGAATTCGTCCGACAGTCCGGCGGCAAGCCATCGGCGTATCGTTCGGCTGGCGGTGTGAGCTTCGCCGGCCCTGTTCGAGCGATCGGCTAAGAATTGGACAGCCGCGCTCGTCTAATGAGCAAGGTTAAATCTTCGTCAACCGGTTTGCCGGCTACGATCTAAAAGCTGCCACCGACTGCTATGCAGCGTATGAACGTGGAACCTGCGATGAAGATCTCGGTACGCGCGCTTCTATCGGGCTTGTTCGGCCTGATGTGTATTATAGCCCTGTGCCTCGCAGGCGGAAGCATCAGACAGGCTCTCACAGTCGAGCAGAGCGCAGGCGAAGTCGCCACGTTGGCGCAGCTCGACCGGATTATCTTTCAGAGCTTCGCGTCCACACGCCTCGAATGGGGGTCCTCATCGGCCGCTCTGCTGATCGGGAGCGATCGGAACGAGAAAGAGCGCAAGGCCGCCCTTGAGTATCGTTCTGAGGCGACGAAGGCGTTGGAGGCCAGCCTGAATGGGTTGGCCGGCTTGTCGCTTGACGGAGCGGCCCAGGTCCACCGCGAACTCACCACCACCTACGAGAGCTGGCAGGCCATCCGCCGCGAAGTCGATCACGGCTTCGGCCAGGAGCTTGGCGCTCGCGACAAGACCGTGCGGGCGCGGCTGGACGAGCGCCTTGAGCCGATGCTGAACGCCTTGCAGCATGCAACCAAGCTCTTAGGTCACCGCATCGAGGCGCTCGACGCCACGACATTCCCCGTCATCCAGATCAGTGCGACTGCGTGGCAGGCGCGGCTCCATGCTGGATTGCTCCGCTTCCAGGTGCGCACGATCCTGGCACAGAACAGGGCGGTTCAGCCGGAAGAGGCGACGGCGCTGCGCGAATATGCGCATCAAGTCTCCTCCGGTCTCAGCGTCATGGCCGATCTGATCGATGAGCATGTCCCCGCGGCCCTCCGCTCGGCGCTGGCGGCGGCACAGAACAGTTTCTCCGGCGATGCCTTTGCAAGCCTCCGCAAGGCGATCGACACCTCCGCGGCCACCGGCCAGCCCCTCGCCTTCGGCATGGAGACGTGGCTGAAGCTCGCTGGCGATGCGCAATCCAACGTCTTCGCCGTCGCGACGACAGCGATGGAGGTTTTGACGGTCCAGGCCACGAGATCCGCCGATCAGGCGCGGACGTGGGTTCTGCTGCTGACCGGGATGGCGATCGGCATCCTCGCCGTCGCGGTGGTCAGCTTCGTTATCCTGCAGCGGTGGGTCTCCCGGGCTATCGTCCGGCTGGAAGGAGCGATGGTTGCCCTCGCCGCCGGCGACACCACGGTCGGCGTTCCTGGCGCCGGTCGGCGCGATGAGATCGGGGCGATGGCTGCTGCGGTACAGGTGTTCAAGGACAACGTGATCCGGACGCGCCAGCTGGAGGCGGAAACGGCCCACGCCCGGCTGTCGGCCGAGGAGCAGCGGAGAGCGGGCATGCGCCAGATGGCCGACGGCTTCGAGCAAGCTGTCGGCGGCATCATCGGCATGGTGTCATCCTCGGCGACCGAGCTGCAGGCCACAGCCCAGACCATGACCGCCACCGCCAGACAGACGGCGAGCCAGTCGACCACCGTCGCCGCGGCCGCCGAGGAGGCTGCCAGCAACGTGAACACCGTGGCCGCCGCTGCTGAGGAACTGGGCTCCTCCGTTCAGGAGATCGGACGCCAGGTGGACGGTTCGGCCAGCCTCGCGCAGCGCGCCGTGAGCGAAGCCGATCAGACGGCGGTCCTGGTGCAGGAACTGAGCACCGCGGCGGCCCGGGTCGGCGACGTAGTCGGGCTGATCTCCTCGATTGCAGGCCAGACCAATCTCTTGGCGCTCAACGCCACCATCGAGGCCGCCCGTGCCGGTGCGGCGGGCAAGGGCTTTGCAGTCGTCGCCTCCGAGGTGAAGGCGCTCGCCGAGCAGACCGCCAAGGCTACGCAGGAGATCTCGGGCCAGATCGCTCGGATCCAGTCCTCAACCGATCAGGCCGTTTCGGCGATCAGCTCGATCGCGGGCCGCATCCAGGAGATCAGCGGCGTCACGACCTCGATCGCCGCGGCCGTCGAGGAGCAGGGTGCGGCAACTCAGGAGATCGTGCGCAACGTGAGCCAAGCGGCGGCAGGCACCGGTGAAGTGACGAGCACCATCGCGGGCGTGGCGGGCGCTGCAGAGGAGACCGGGGCAGCAGCGAGCCAAGTGCTCGGCGCAGCGTCGGAGCTGTCGCGTCAGTCCGAGCACCTCGCCGCTGAGGTCGGTCGCTTCCTCGCCACCGTTCGGGCAGCCTGAGCGGCGGGCGGCTCGCCCCTTTGGCGATCCGGCATCATCGCACGCCCGTCCCCTCTCACCGGGTGGGGGCGGGCGTTTCGGCTTCAAGAGCACCCCGTCGAGCCGATCGGGCGTTGAGGGGACGCCGCTCCGCCTTCTCCAGTCCCGGCGGCGCAGAGCAGCACCCTGCCGATCCCGCCCGAGCACCGCTCCTCTGCCCCGCCGACCGGCCGCAGCTGTCAGCCGTGATCCGGTTCGGTCATGCGCGGTGCGTCCGCGCGGGGGCGGACGGCCGCACGGGCCGCGGCGCCCTATTCGGTGGGCCCTGCCCTTGCGGCCGCGGCCGCAGGCGCTCGCCCGGCTGTCAGCTGTCCTGATCGAGATCCAGGTTGCGGATCAGGTCACCGATCGGGTCGCCGGCGGCGGCCTTCCCTTGCGCCACGGCCGGCACCAGCTTGCCCGACAATCGCGGCCACGTTCGTGCTCCCGGCGGCAATGCCACAGTTGTCCGGTGCGCCAGCAGCACTCTGCTGTCCGCCATCAGCAGGGCGGGTTCACTGCCGTGCAGCTTCCCGGGCGGGTCCATCCAGGTCGATGGGGTCGATGACGTCGCAGCAACGACTGTGATCACCCGTGCTTTGCGATCGATTGTCGCGTAGTTGCCCGGGTGCAGGACGTGTCCGGCGACGAACAGCCCGAGTGCAGCAATGGCCGTCGTGGCCAGCGTGGATCGATAATGTTCCATCGCGGCAGAACACACGGTCAAGCTCGCCGTTCCGGCTGATCCCCCGTGATAGCTAACCGTGACTTTACAGCCGCAGCGCCCCGCCGGATCGAGCCCGGAGAGCCGACACGCCCGGAACGGGGTGAGTCGCTGAGGTGGCCGAATGCTTCCGGAGACACACGGCCGCGGTCGCGGCGGGGCGCCGAAACCTCCTGCCAGGGATCACCTCCATCGCTGGGGGGTTCATCCTTCGTGCGGTTTCATCCAGCACAGCGCCAAACCGCCCCCGGCGATCCTGGACGCTCTGCTGGGTGATGAGCACGCAAGCAGCGTCAACGCGATCCCAGGAGGAATTCCACCATGGCAGACATCCGCTCACACGATCCGCTCGGACGAGCCGAAGGCCGACCCGGATCGAGCCAGGCTGGCGGCTCATCCGGCAGCACATCCGGTGGCGGTGCCGGTGTCGCCGATCAGGCCAGGGAGACGCTGCGGGATGCCACCGACAGGGCCGCGGACGCCTGGGACAACGCCTCCGAGTACGGATCGCGCTACTACCGGCAGGGCAGTCGTGCCGTCAGCGACATGGACAGCGGCACGATGACCGGCATGTTCATCGCGGGCGCGATCGGCTTCGGCCTCGGCTGGCTGGTGTTCGGTCAGCAGTCGCGTTCGGGGGATTACATCCCGAGGCGCATGAGCACGAGCAGTGAACGCGGCTACTAGGAGTGATCCGAGAGGCGGCTGGTGGGGTGGCGAGCTGCGTCACCCGTCGCAGACCGGACATGGGAAACCCCGCCGGGCGCGGAGCCGGGCGGGGCTGCTCTATTCGCAGTGCGGCGAGAGGGGAGTGATTACGCAGCCAGCTTCGTCACGGCCTGCAAGTTCTCGTTGCTGGCCTTGAGCGCGCCGGTCGCCACGGGGCCGTTGCTCTGCGCGCCCAGCCGGTCAGCCACGAACGGTACCAGCGCGACGTTGGCGGCAACGGCGGCGACGAGGGCGGAAACGAGCAGGGCGGTCATGGCAGGCGGTCCGTGTTGGCGTTTGCGGTGCAGCATTTATGACCGCAAATCGCCCAAACTGGCATACCAAGTCCCATATGCCAGATCTGCAGCGGATGCATGGTAAGCGCGGGCACCGCACTGAGCTGCCCTCCTGACCACAGGGGCCGTCGCCAATACCGTGCCCGCGGTGGGTCGACCGGGGCGAAAAAGCCAGAAAGCGGGGTGCGGTCGCGGTGACCGAATCTGCGGGCGGAGGTTTACCGAAGGCGAGCGCAGCGCCGGACTGGTGATGGCTATGGCAGGTGGGTGGGAGACGATGGAGACGGCACCGGTCGAGGAGGGGAGCAGAGTCCTTCTCTTCGACGGCACGGACCAGTTCGTGGGCGTTCTGACCCGGTACAACACTAAGCATACGGGCGAGTGGCGTCTGTGGGCCGGGGCCAAACCCGTTCCCTGGGACGGAGGGATCCCGACGCACTGGATGCCGCTGCCGGACGCCCCACCGGGCTGAGGTCAGCCGTCGATCGGGGACGGTGCCACCTGTCGCAGCTGGCTTCGTTCTCGCGAGGCGCGTCTGCCTGTCGAGCGGCCCGCGCCACAGCGATGCAATCGGATGCTCTAAGAGCCTTGTGCGATCCGTGGCGGTGCGGGAGAGTAACGCCTTCTCTACGCCGGGTAGCAGGCCGGACTTCCAGGCCGGGCTTGCAGGCCGCTCGGGCCGGCGCAGCGCTTCTTCTACCTCATCGACGGGCCGCACCTCACCTCGGCGACGGGCGCTGGTGGGACGCGGATGCCGGTCGCTGACGTGACGGCGGGGGCACGCGGATCGGAGGCGCGTCGGGCCTCGCTGTCCTCGGCCGCATCCGCCGGACACGGATCGTTCCGGCTGCGACAAATCGCGACCACGACACCGCCAACAACGCGGACGCCAACCTCGCCGCGTTGTGCCGGCGGTGCCACATGAGCCACCACCGGCCGGAGCATCAGAGGCGGCCCCGATCAGGCCCCTCGGCGCTGCGCCTTCAGCTGTTGCAAGGTGCGCTGGCTCTCGCGCTCGAACTGCGCGGCCGTGATCTCTCCGGTATCGACACGGCGCGCGAGCTGCTTGCGGTACTCCAGCGCCTCTTCTTCCTGCGCGCTCAGCGACACGCTGGCCCGCGCGGCCGCCTGGGTGCGCTCTGCCCACTCCGTGTAGCTGATGCGATGCGCGTCGCGCTCAGCCCTGAGGCGAGCGACATCCTCTTGGAGAGCCGCGGCACCCCGCGGCGCCACGGCGGCCTGTTGCGGCGCTGTGGCGCCGGTCTGGCAGGCACCCAGCCCGGCCGAGACCAGTAGGAGCGCGGTGATGTGTCGGTTCATGATCAGCCCTCGTTCGCAACGACCTAAGCTGCCCCGTGCCACCGGAGCGAGAGCGGATCGGCCACAGTCGACCGCCGATAAGTCCACACGCCGGATCGTCCGGTGTCCTGCGCCGCCTCGTCCACGGAAGGACGTATGGCCATGGACCGGCAGGTGCGGTGCCCAGCTCCCCCGCGCCGCGCCGATCCGCACGCGAACGCCCGGCCAGGGCGTCACGGGCGGCGCGTGAGGAACTGGCCCGCACACCACCTGTCATCGCGTGTCCGCCCACAACGAAGTTCTGTGGTGTCGCGAACACCGCGGGCACATCAGCACGGGACGGCATCGCCATAACGGGCGCGGTTGCTCCCGCGGCCCGGCAGGCCGCTGCCCTGTGAGCCGCGCTGGTCTCGGGTAAAGCGCGGAGGCCTTCATGGGGAACGGCATCGCCGCCGCATGGTTTTCCGGCACATACGAGGAGGAACCGCCATGAAGACGTTTACAGCTGTTGCCATCTGCCTTGTGCTGGCTAGCCCAGCAATCGCCGAAACCGTCGGCGAGAAGACGGGCGTGAATTCGTTACTGGGTAACAGTCCCACGACGCAGGATTTCGTTACCGAAGCCGCGATCAGCGATATGTTCGAGATCCAGTCGAGCAAGCTGGCCCAGGAGAAAAAAGACGCCAAGGCGGATGATTTTGCGAAAAAGATGATCGCCGACCATACAACCTCGACGGACGCGATCAAGACGATGGTTCAAGGCGGAAAAGTGAAAGCGGAGATCCCAGCGTCTCTCGACAGCAAGCATCAGGGTATGATTGACAAGCTGAAGGGCTTGAACGGCGACGATTTCGAGAAGCAGTACCGCTCCGATCAGATCTCGGGCCACAAGACTACGGTAGATCTGTACAAGCGCTACGCGAAGGGTGGCGACAACGCGGATCTGAAGGCGTTCGCAGAAAAGACCCTGCCGATCGTAGAGCATCACCAAAAGATGGCCGAGGATTTGGCTAAGTAAGCGCCACCACGTACCCGTCGCTCGACACCGGAGGCTCGGCACCTGCACAACGCGGAGGTCGTGTCGCCGGACTTCGTGCACCAAGCCCTGGAGGCAACACCGATACGGGACCGCGAGCCTACGAAGGCGGCCGTATCAACCCGCGTGCGCCGTAACACGCCGGCAGCCCTCTGCATCAGGTACCCCTGTGCTGCCGCATCGAAGCGGCAACACAGGGAGCTGCACCGATGCACGCTTTCATTCTCGGCACCTTCGCCACCGTCGGCGTCTTGGCTGTGATGTCGACTGTCCTGACGCTCGTCGCGGCGATTGCGTGACCCTCTCTAGCCACCTCCGATCCCGGTCGTGACCTTGCCCCGGTGCCCGTGCGCGCGGGGCAGTTCTGGCCATCGACCTTGCCGGTGCCGCTGCAGGCAGGGCACTGATTCTCGCCGGTCCCGCGCGTTCCCGAAGGTGCTTCGTCGCTGGGTCCGGCGGGGTCTCTGCCGCCCATCGGCTCCCCTATCTACGGAGGGAAGCCGAGGGGGCAGCCACTCTTCCCGCCCGGCACGCGCTCGCCCGGCGCGTGCCGGGCGTGCGTGCGTGAGGCGGTGGCACGTCGTTGTCACCCGGCGCCGTGGCCGCCCTTGGCATTGTCCGGCTTGGGAGGGTCCGGTCGGTTGTCATACCCGCCGCTCTCCGGCCCTTCGCCGACATCGGGCTCGGGGCTGCCGGGAGAGTGCGGGCCGCTGCCACCGGCGTCAGGCGTGATGGTCTTGTTCTCCCGTTTCGGTGGCGCCGGCGGTACCGTGCCGAACGCTTCGCGCGCTGCGTCGACGTCCTGACCCATGCTGGCCTCCCTGGATGTTGCAGGAGGCCAAGGTTCGGTGACGTTGCGGGTTCCACAAAGCCGTGCAGGGCGCGTCAGTCCGCCCCGCAGTCGAGCCGTTCGCGCCCGCGCGGCGCGGCGTAATCCGGGGCTTCGTCCTGCCCGCTGAGCTCGCGCGGATCTGGTGATGGTCCTGACTGGACGCTCACCCAGCCTGTCCACGCTACGGGGATCCGCCGGCAGCCCACCTGTGACCTTGCCGCCGAGATCCTTGGCGCGGCCAGTTATACGTTTCTCATTTATTATTTTCCCTCTCAATATGGGAACTGAATTAATATCGTCGCACTAACAACGCATGAGCGGCGCTATTCGTCTCGATGTCGCACCCTGTTGTCTCGTGGGCGCGGCGGAACAGTCGCGGGCCGCTGCCGTTTCTCTGGTCCAGAGTGCCATACAGGAGCCGCGCAATGCCGAACGGTGCTCAGAGCCGCGGGTCGAGTACCGCCGATCCGGACTTGGCTGATGTGCAAACCTTCGCCGATGCGCTGCGCGATCAGACCCACTGTTATGTCGAGAAGCGCAGGGCGGATGCGGCCCGGCTCGTATCGGATGTCGGTGAGGCTATTCGCGACACCGGCACGAACTTCGACGGGCTACCGCAATTGAAGGAGTTCTTCGATCAGGCCGCGCTTGGCGTCGATGGCTTCGCCGAGGACATCTCGCGGCGCTCGTTCGGCGAGATGTACGACGAGGTTCACGCCGCGGTCCGGCGACGGCCCGCTTTGGCGACCGCCGCGGCCGTCCTGGCTGGCTTCGCGCTGTTCCGCGTCCTCCGCACGCCCGATATCCGGCCGGTCCCACGCTCACGGGCGGTCGTTCCGGTCGATGTTTTCCCGACGCCTAACCTGTAAGGGGGCGATATGGCTGAACCAGGATTGCGGAGCATTCCCACCCTCGTCGGCGATGCGGTTCGTGAGCTGCGGGATCTCGTCGGCAGTGAGATCGCGCTGTTCCGCACCGAGATGGCGCTGGGCGTCCATCACATATCCCTTGGTCTGAGCCTGCTGCTCGTGGCGGCTGTCTTTGCCATCGCGGGCCTGTTCACGCTGCTGCTCGCCCTGGTGAAGGGCATCGCCGTCCTGGTGCAGTCGGACGCCCTGGCCGCCCTGATCGTGGGCGGCGTGTTCCTCGTGCTCGCCCTCGGGCTGGCTTTGTTTGGGCGCAGCAAGGCTTCACTGGCGACGCTGGAGCCGGCACGCACGGGACGGCAGGTCAAACAGGACGCGAAAGTCCTTACGGAGCGCATAGACACATGAGTGACTCGCCGGATGACCTGGAGCATGACGTCGAGGCGTCCCGGGGGCGGTTGGACCGCACGCTGAGTGACCTGCAGGACCGCCTGAACGGGCCGGGCATCCCGCGGAGCTTGGCCGATCTTCGTCGTTCCGGCGAAGCGGCCAGCAAAACGGTCGAGCGCGTCGTCGCCGACGTGCGGGTCAATCCCGTACCGGCGCTGCTGATCGCTGCCGGATTGGGCTTGCTCGTCTACGAGGCGTTCCGCACGGCGGCGGGGCGGAGGCGTCTGGCCGGTGTTTCCGCGGGATCCGCCCTTACCACCTCCGATCGTCACCTCCCCGAGAACCATCCGGACCGCATGCACGCGCGGCTGGATGACGCGTTGGAGGAAAGCTTCCCCGGCAGCGACCCGGTCTCGGTTCGGATCACGAAATAGCCCGCCCCCGCGTTGTCGGCTCGCATTGCCCGAACGGCCGGAACCAGCCAACGCGTTGCATCCCGGACTCGCCACATCCCGCCGGCTCCGCGGCCGATGTGGCGACGCGGCTCCATAAGGCGCCTCGTCCAACGCCACGAAACCCCTGTGACAGCCTGAGAGAAGCGTCGTGGCCCTTCTCTTTCGGTGGGCTGGCCGGTGACGTGATCAATCCCCTCTCGGATGCGGGTGCGGATCGAACGGCCCCGGGCGTCATCGAGGTAGACCGTCCGCCGGGCCGCCACGGTACCTCGCCCCTTCGGCCTGCCGATTGATCTGCCGGTGACGTGCTCGTCACCCGTCGGGGCGCTGGGGCTCGGGGTTCTCGCGTCTCTCCACGGCGGATCATGGCAGCGTCGGCGAACGCGGCGAACTCGGCGGCGGACGGCTCCATCCGGTGCGTGAACGCCTTCGAGGGCGCAGGCGACACGGGGTCTTGTAAAACTGCGGCTTCGACCCCAGCGACCCGAAGTCATTCTCGCCGCCGCCAGCGCAACATCGAGATCCTGCTGCGCCCGCGGTCCCAATAGCTACGGTTCTTTCCGCGTCGCAGCAGACCGCAACGCAACTTATTTCTCGCTATTCTATTTATATATAGCCCGATTAAATTGGCGACAACGAAATTTTATTTCTGGAACGCCGGGCGGGGTCGGGGTGTTTCAACCACCCAATACATAACTGGAGCCCGTGATGCGTACCTCTATCGCCGCCATCCTCCTCGTGAGCACGCTCGGTTCAAGCGCCCTGGCCCAGACCACGACGACGGGTTCGCCCGCCGCGCCCGATGCCAAGACCAGCCAGCAATCCGGCGGTCAGCAGAGCGTCACGCGGCCCAACACCGACAAGATGACCCAGGACGGCGCCTCTACGGGGAGTGCCGCCAACACGAAGCTGGAGAAGGGCGCCAACAGCTTCACGGAAGGCGAGGTCCGGTCGCGTCTGGACAAGGCCGGGTTCAAGGACGCGAAGGACCTCAAGAAGGATGCCGACGGCATCTGGCGCGGCACCGCGATGCGCGACGGCAAACCGACCCCTGTGGGCGTCGACTTCAAGGGCAACGTCGCGGCGCAGTGATCCCGACCTCAACCAGGAGATTTCCCATGGCTCAGCAGACCATCACCGCCCTCTTCGACCGCTACGAGGATGCCAGCACAGCCGTCAGCAAGCTCGAAGCCGGCGGGGTCCCGCACGGCGACATCAGCATCGTCAGCAACAACGAAGGCGATCGCCACAGCAACACGCTAGGGGGCGAGGGTCATCGGGTGAGTGACGACACCCGTGAGAAGGCCAAGGACGGCACGGGGACTGGCGCCACCCTCGGAACCGTGGTCGGCGGGGCCGCGGGTCTGCTCACGGGGCTCGGCCTGATCGCGATCCCCGGCGTCGGACCGGTCGTCGCCGCGGGCTGGCTCGTCGCCACTCTGACGGGAGCCGGTATCGGCGCAGCGGCCGGCGGTCTCGCCGGCGGACTGACGGGCGCAGGTGTCAGCGAGACGGACGCCCATGCTTATGGCGAGGGTGTCCGTCGCGGCGGCACGCTCGTCACGGTCCGCGCCGATGAAGCGCGGGGTCCGATGGTGATGGACATCCTGGAGCAGCATGGTTCGGTCGATCTCGACCAGAAAGCCAACGCATGGAAATCCGACGGTTGGACGACGCCGGTCGCGACGGACGCCGGTGCGGCATCGGGTGTGGGTTTGACCCCGGGCCGGGAGCGTGTTCGCTCGTATCCCAGCACCGGCGGATCACTTTGACTTAGGATCAGAGGCCGAACAGGCTGAACCTGTCGCTCCATCGTTTCAAAGGCGATGCGCGACGATGACGGCGCCCCGGAAGGATCCGATTCCGGGGCGCCGCTAACCGACCGGCGGCAGGCCTCCTCCGCCAACTCTCGCCCGTCATCGACAAACGGGGTCCTGTCAGTGAGCGTCCTCGAGGCCGTCGCCGCGGCCTAAGCCTTCGCGATAACGTTCTGCCAATACTTCTTCATCGCCTCGGTTCACGTAAACTGATGGCTTGAGCCGCGAGGCCGCCATGGCTCTGACAGGACGGTTCTGGTTCAGGCGCACGTGGCGGGGGAAGCTCGTCCTCCTCGTCGAGGATGAGAGACGCCGCTGGTTCGGCCGCCGTGGGACCACGAAATTCCGCTGGCGTGACGCAACGCTCCTCGATCTGGCGGAGCCGGAGCTGCAGGCGCTCGTAAACCTGGAGCCCGCGCGCCGTACAAATCCAGCGTCCGGATCCGTGGGGCGGCTGCATGCCGTCTCATAATTCTCAGCCTTCAGCCTCGCCGTCCCCGTCCTGAGATCCAACCCGTACTCTGATCGAACCGTCCGGCGGTTCATCAGCGTTCAAGCCCCACGTCCTCCGGTAGCGAGCGGGTGAACCATGGCGA
The DNA here is from genome assembly GCF_022179385.1 of Methylobacterium longum. Lineage (GTDB taxonomy): Bacteria > Pseudomonadota > Alphaproteobacteria > Rhizobiales > Beijerinckiaceae > Methylobacterium > Methylobacterium longum. Next base: position 23,381 of record NZ_BPQS01000061.1, read on the forward strand.
TCGATGTCCGATCCGAACTGCGCCGCCCCGTAGCCCTCAGCCTGGCGGTTATAGCGGCTGTGCTCCTGGTCTGGCTGCTCATTGTTACTGCCGTTCATTCCAAGCACCGCCGGGCCTTCGAGCAGCAGATCAACTCGCTCCAGACGGAACAGGGCAATTTGCGGAACGCGTTCGCCCAACAGCAGGCGGCTACGGGCACGCTGTCAGACTTGAAGGCGAGGATCGCGAGCACCGAGCAACAGGGGCAGCAGCTCGCCCAGAATGCGGAGCAGGTCCAAGCCCGACTCGCCGCACTCCGGCAGGAGCAGCAGGCGGCCGAACAGAAGGCGGGCGAGGCCACGAAGGAGCGGCAAGCGCAGACGCAGCGCCTCGGCGAACTGCAGGCTCAGGTTCAGGAGGCCGAGCAGAAGATTGTGCCGCTGCGCGAGGCGGCGGACACAGCCGATCAAGCCGCCAAGGCGCGCACCCAGGATCTGGCAAATGTCGGTGCGCGGCTCGAGGAGGCCCGCCAGCAGGAAGCCAAGCTGCGCGGCGACCTCGCGACCCTAACACAGGAGAGCGCGGCCAAGACGTCACAACTCGCCCAGTCCGAGCAGAGCCAGCAGACAGCGCGCGAGGGAGCCGCGGCAGCGCAGAAGGCCCTCTCGGACGCGAAGGCCGAGACCGAGAAGGCATCCAGACAGCGCAGCGATCTTGAGCAGGCCATCGGCAGTCTGAGCGCGAACCGGGATAAGCTGGCGGCGGACCTCGACCGCACCGGCCAGCAACTTCGGGAGGCAAAAGACAGCCTGGCGGGAACGCAGAAGGAAGTCGCCACCGCTCAGGCAGATCGGGACCGGGTTACCGCCGAGCGCAGCCAGGCTGAGGCCTCGGTCAAGACGCTCCAGGACAGCCGGGACGGATTGAGCGCTGCGGTCGAGGCGCTGCAGAAGCGGCAGGCGGACGCCCAGGCGCAACTCGCGTCGCTGACCGAGAACCTTGCGGCCCGCAACAAGGAGCTGTCCGAGCTGGACGAGAAGTTGAAAGCCGCGCGTCAGGAGTTGGCGAGCGTGCAGGGCGGCCTCGCCGACGCCCGCAAGCAGCTGTCCGAACAGGCCGCGCCGATCCCCCCCGCGCAGCCGCCGGTGACGGATTCGAAGCCGCACTGAGATCCCGGCGTCCCCGGACCGCTCGGGCGGGTTCAGATTAGCGCTCCGTTAACCGTGCGCTCGGCAGCTTGATGGTGGCTAGGTCCAACCTGCAGGTGCCACCGTGAACCAAGCCTACCCCGTCAGTGCCGAGGATCCCGCGGGCGACTGCCCGGTGTCGATCGAGACCCTTGGCCGGCTCTACCGTGCAGAACCCGAGGCTCTGTCCGAGCAACTCGGCGGCATACCGGATGCCACGCGGGCGCGATTGGCCGTCTACTTCTATGGCCGCAGTCACACACGTCGGCTCGGGATGCAGATTGCCGCCACGTGCGAAGGAGCCAGCCTGCGACGGGCCGCGAGTTTTGTCGGGCACGCGCTTCACGATCTCACGCGGAAGAACCCGGCCGCAGGCTCGGAGGCCATTCCGGCGAGCGGCGCTCGGCGCGCGGTCAGTCTCGCAGGCTCAGGCGCTGCAACTCGACGCGCCACCGCCTGAGCACGCTGTCATCCAGCTAGCTCCTGATCGAACCGAGCGACCGCTTCGGCGGGCACGTCCAGCGCGTCCGCGAGCATCTTGAGGAATTGTCGCTCCTGCAAGGTGTCGGGTTCGATAGCGAGACGGGCAGCGGCGTAGATGCGCGCCGCCTGCTCCGGCGTGCTCACACCGGCCGCGAGTTCGTCCACATCGACCGGCTCGGCCAGTTCTTTGTCCAGCCATGCACGGCCCGCGGCGCCGATCTTGGCGGCTGCGAGGGCGCCGTAGAGCCGCTCCCGTTCGGCGGCGTCCATCAATCCATCCGCCATCGTGGCGGCGACCATGGCGCGCAGCATCATCCGGGCTTCGTCCTCGTCGACTGCGGAGTGGTCAAACGGTGTACGGGGCGCCGCCGCCGGGCTTGCGTGCCCCGCGGAAGGAGTTGCGTCCGAAGCCGGCGCACGCCCCGGCAGCGCCTTCAGAGCAAGACCGACAATCAATGCCACGCCGCCCAAGGCGGCTGTCGCGGCGATGGTGCTGCCCTGTCGATCGCGCACGAGCGCGTCGACCATCTGCTTTGCTTCAGCCACGAATGCCTCCTTTGTCGGACAGACTTCATCCTGCAACGGTTTGGGCGCCACGGCAGTTCATAGGGCGGTCGCCAGAAGGCCGAGCGCACGGGTGAGCGAATGCTGACGATGCGATCGCGAGAGTGCAGCGAAGCGGCGGATCCAGCGGGAGCCGATCGGGCCTTGTTGATGGGTGAGGCCGTCGCGCTGGCCTTTGAGACAAGCGGGGGCAAGCTCAACGGCATGAGCCGAGACGCGCTCGCCCGTGATCTTGCCGGGATCCTCGAACCACTGCTGAACACGTGCACGAACGCCGAATGGATCGAGGCCGTCAACGCCCGCCTGAACCGGCTCGACGGTGAGACCAGCGAGCCAGGACCGCGAGTTGAGCGGTTTGCGCCGGACGGCACCGCTGAGATGACAGCACCGCCACGGTGAGGCCTACGGCGACGGGCGCCTCAAGCGTCCGCCGGCTCCGTGGCCTTCCGCGATCTGCCCGCGCGCTTTGGCCTCTCCGAAACGGTCTCTGCGGTCTCAGCGGGCTCTGCAGCCTCGGGGGCCGCCCTCCTACGCTGTTGTCCGAGTCCGAAGCTCTTGGCGAGCGCCGAGCGCGACTCCGAGTAGCTGGCCGCCACGGACGGGTAGTCGCGCGGCAGGCCGTAGCGTTCGCGATACTCTTCGATGGTCGTGCCGTTGCCGGTGAGGTGGCGCTTGAGCGTCTTGTAGGGCTTGCCGTCGATGAAGGAGATCAACGTATCCGCTGTGATCGACTTGCGGATCTGGGCGGGCGTGGGCTTCTGGGTTGCCAGCGCTTCGGCTGCGGCACCCTGAGCGAGCCCCGTCAGCGCAGTATGCATGCTGTCGATCAACGCACCGATCTCGCTCGGCTGTACGCGGTTGTTCGATACGTAGGCCGAGACGAGGCCCGCCGTCAGCGCGACGTAGTCGGTTGCAGCGCGCTCGATCGTTTCTACACTGTGGTCCACGGCGCACCTGCTCGAGTGAAGCCGAGAATCTGCGCCGATGGATACCGTAAATCAACACGCATTCAGCGCGTTTATCACTTCCGTAAGGATGGTCTCAGCTGGCCATGGCGCGCATCTCAGGCGCGTCTTCACGCAGCACGTAGCCGCGGCCCCAGACGGTCTCGATGTAGTTTTTGCCCTGGCTGGCGTTGGCGAGCTTCTTGCGCAGCTTGCAGATGAACACGTCGATGATCTTCAGC
>NZ_BPQS01000062.1 GCF_022179385.1 Methylobacterium longum
CCGCCTGCAGCGCCTGCCGCCGTCGCGCCGACGCTCAGCACCGACACCATCGCGACCCAGGAGCCAGCGCCCAACGCTCAGCGCGACCTCAAGACCATGATGTGCCGGGTGAACCGCGCCGGCTGGCAGGAGATGTCCCGGCTGGCCATCGACAAGGGTGAGAACCTGGAGGACCTGCTGATTGAGGCGTGCAACGACCTGCTGCGCAAGAACCAGCGTCCGCCCGTCATCGAGAAGCGCAGCCCAAACGCGGGCAAGTAGAGAAGCCAGCAGGTCAGGTTCACGCCTTTGCGAGAAGCTGGCCTTCTGGATTGCTAGCAATCACGTAAGCCAGCGGATCAGCAACAAGGCTTTCCGTCATGGCGCGTTGCCCGGAAGCTGGATCGCCAGCAGGCTGGCTAAACCAGCCGTGCTGCGGTCGGGTGTGCGCGAGGCCGGGCGAGCCGTGATGAGATGGCCGCCCGGCCGGTGCGGTAAACGCTGCCGATCAGCCTGCGGCAGCGCCCCGTCACGGTCCTCTGGTCTCACACGTTCTCAGATTGGTCCCGGCTCATCAGCGAATTAGGGGCAGGCGTGAGGATAACGGTCCGATGTCTGACAGAACCCGGTCGCCTTGATCGTGGGTTAGCGCTTAGGGGGGTGACTGCAGAGAGCGGTGAATGCCCCGGTACTTCTTCGACTTCCACGACGGGCAGGCGCTGCGGCGGGATACCGAGGGCAGTGAGTGCGGCGACGACGAGGCTGTCCGCCAAGAGGCCCGGCACTCGCTGCCTGAGGTCGCCAAAGGCGAGATCCCCAAGGACGGCGACAAGCAGGCGTTCACGGTTCTGGTGCGCGACGAGAGCAACGCCACCGTCTACACGGCGACACTGACGTATGCTGGGCTATGGTTGGGTGATGTCCCGATACCGGAACATGAGCCGGAGCTGGACGACTGAGACCTGGGGCGAGGCTTCATGGTCAGCGCTAGCGGAATTCAATCGAAGCTTGGGCTGAATGACTGCTTGGTCCGTGTCACGGGCGAGGAGACAGAGCACACAATGAGTGTGACCGGCACCAAGAACCGTCTGCTCCGGGCGCTGCCTCCTGGTGAGCTGGAGGAGCTTCTCCCACAGTTCGAGCGGGTAGAAGTTCGCAAGGGTGAAACCTTGGTCACGGTCGGTCAGACGCTTGAGTTCGCCTACTTCCCGGAAGGCGGGCTGTCGTCGAACCTCTCGGTGACGGGTGAAGGTCGCAAAGTTGAGGTCGCATGCTTCGGCTACGAGGCCATGATCAGCACCGCCACGGTGCTCGGCTCTGATCGGGCGCCCCACGAGATCATGGTCCAGACCGGGGGACCGTGGCTGCGGATCGGAGCGGAGGCCCTGCGGGGCGCGATGCGGCGCAGTCCCACCCTCCACGACCTGTTGCTGCGCTACACGCACGTGCTCATCATGACCCTGAGCCAGACGGCGCTGTCGAACGCGGCCTTCACCATCGAGGAGCGGCTGGCACGCTGGATCCTCATGGCTCACGACCGGCTGGAGGGCGACGAGCTGCCGCTCACACATGACTTCCTAGCCGTCATGCTGGGCACGACGCGATCGAGCGTGACGCTCGCCGTGCAAGCGCTGGAGGGTTACGGAGCCATCCACGCCAAGCGTTCCCTCATCACCGTTCGGCATCGTGCGATGCTCTACGACCTCGCCGGCACCAGCTACGGGCCGGCAGAGGCCGAGTACGAGCGCCTGATCGGGCCGTTCAGGGATAAGCCGCCACCGCATGCGGGATGATCGGAGGTACGGCTGCGGATGGTCGTGGCATCCGCGTAGCGGCATGGCCGTAGTCGAGAACGCGCTTGTTGAAGCCGTTCAGGCGCTTCGGGCTTGCGGCTATATCGTCGAGCCCTGGAGCAACGACTATCCGCTCTGGCTAGTCGACGGGGAGACGTTCACGGATGGGGGGATCGTGATGCTCGCCCTGCGGCTGGGCCTGATGGACGGTCCTGAGCAGCTTCAGTAGCCATGTCCCGGCAACGAGCCGTGCTCGTCCACGGCACCCCGGGGCAGATCAGGCGGCTGCCTGTCCCGCACGAAGCGTGTCGACGCGCGTCCGCTCGACGGTGAGGGCCAGAGAGGCCCGGAAGCGCACAGCGCCGGCCTCGTCTCGCACCGTCGCGGAGATCTCGCGCCAGCTGCGCGCCGGGTGCCGCGATTGGACCATCTCGGGCAACGTGCGCATCGCCTCGTCCTCGGCGCTCGCCAGATCCCGATACTCCACGCCGTCCTCGTCGATCACCGGAAGGTTTCCGTCGTCGGTGTCGATGAAAAAGCGGGGCATGCGCGTCTCCGAAAGCTGTCGTGGTGTCCTCCCCCTGCGACAACTTGGCGTGGCGTATGGTTAGCCAATCCTTAACGGCACCGCGCTGCAGCGGGACGGTACGCCCTAGGACATTCTAGGCTGCGCGGGGCGTGTCAGCTCCGCAGGCGGCATGCGATCAGAGCAGTTGCTGTTCGATCCAGCCCTGTGCCTCATCCACGTCGGCGAACAGCGGCGCATTCAGGTCATCGACCCGCCCGAAGCCCGCTTCTAGGAACCACTTGCCCGCATCCGCCTCGTGCTGCTCGGAGAGGCAGACCAGGACCGCGACGAGAAACCCATCCGCGAAGACGAGCTGGCTCTCGGCATCATCGCTTCCCGTAGCGACCTGCACAGGCTGGAGACGCAGGCTCATGCGGCGGCTTGGTCTCCCAGGTGCAGGTATCCGGCCTTGAACTCCGCAAGCTCCCTGAGCCGCGGCAGGTCCAGGATCGTCAGATGCCTCTGCTGAAGTTCAATCAGACCCTGCCGCCGGAGTTCCATGAGCGAGCGGTTGAGGTGTACGCTGGTCATACCGGTCGTGTCAGCGAGATCCGGCTGGGTGAGGGGTAGCTTGAAGCGGTACTCATCCGTCCGACCGACCGCGCTCAAGCGCAGGTGCAGCTCGCAGAACAGGTGCGCGAGCCGCTCCACCGCCGTGCGGCGGCCGACGTTGAGCAACCACTCGCGCAGGGTCGCCTCGTCCACCAGCGTGGACTTCCGCAGCGCTGCCGCGACGGCCGGACGCGCCAGCAAATCCCGGATTGTCTCGGGCGCGATCCGCACCACCGTGCAGTCGGACAGCGTACTGATGGAGTGATCCATGGCATCCAGCAGCGCCACGTCGAAGTCACCGGCGTCGCCCGGTACGAGGTAGGCCATGATCTGACGCGCACCGTTGGCCCGGAGCTTGTAGCGGCAGGCGAACCCCTCCAGGATCAGGAACACGCCCGCGGGTGGGTCGCCCTCTTGGACCAGATCCGTTCGGGCCGGAACAGCCTGAGCGTTCTCGCTGACCTTCAGCAGCACGACCCTGTCCTCATCCGACAGAGGCACGAACCGCTCTAGCTTGCGCAGGAACGGATTGCCGGATGCCTCTGACGTGCTGTCCGTCATGATCCCTCTTGCGCCCTTCTCGCGAACCAGTCGGCGCATCGTGGCGATCACGTGCCGGGCTAGGATCGCCATCAACACTGGTTAGATCGCGTGCAACCCAATCGGGTTCCTCGGTACGAAAACCAACCTTCGAGAATGCAGCTGAGATCAGACCTCGCGTCCAGCCGGATCAGTGGCCGGACACTGCTTCAGCAGGCCGGATGCTCCCGGCCGCATCGCTCACGCGGTCCTTCTGTTTGTGCTACACTCCGTCCGGCAACGCCACTTCGTCATAGCCATGGCTCGGGAACCCGAACTGCTCGCCGTCACAGACCTTGGCAACGGGAGCATGCGCGTGCGGGTGAGGGCATCGACCAGCGACGGCACTGAGTTCAGCGCGGTGCTCGGGCTGCCGATGCGGGTGAACGGACATCTCTACCGCGTGTCATTCGCGGCGTTTGTTCCCGGCTCAGGACGTGCCAGCGTTCCCGAGTTACTGGACCTGACGCTTAGACTTGTGAACGAAGACTAGGCTCGCGGTGTCACGGCGCAAGGGGATCAAGGCCCTCAACACGGGTGTTGGCGGTGCTCATGCGTCGGCTGAGATATCCGACAACAGGCTGTTCCGATGAGCCCGGACCAGGGTGAGGCTCGTCATGTAGGAGGCGAGCAGCATCTCATCCTCGGCCGTGACCTGTCCCCCCACTGCCCTCGCGACGACCAAGGCGCACTGGTCGTGAAAGCGCCGTTCGCAGGCGATGATGTCCTCGTTGATGGCGACGATCGCCTCGATCCACGGCATCGGCACGAACTGCGCCTCCCAACCTATGTTTCTCTCATACACGGTCTGGTTGAGGCAGGGGAGTGGATCTAACGGTCGCGCATCGACCGCTGCAGAGGCCGCTTGAGGCATGGCAACCGCTCGTCACCGGGCTCCACGTTGCCAAACGTTTCTAAATGGCTAAGCTTCTACGCAGTGCCTGCGTAGCGGCCCAACCGTCACTGGAGAATGCCCATGCTGGTCAACCACGAGCGTCGCCTGCTCACGAAAGCCGCTCAAGCGATGGACGGGCTCATCTCGATCAAGCGTGAGAGGGATCGGGCTTGGCCGGGTGATCACAGCCGCCTGAGCAGCCTGGAAAGCCTGGGCGATCTCGTGTGGATCGGGGAGCGAGCCGGCCCCCATCTTGGAGGCACGTTCGCAACATGGCGGATCACTGATGCCGGCCTCTCCAGGTTAGAGGGGCTGTCTGCTTAGTGCGGCTGCTCAACGGGAGCAGTGCTATTCTCGCGAGGCTCGGCGCCACTTGGCACGGAGTGAGCGTGATGGACGGGGAAGGGGAGCCGCGATAGCTCTCCGGCATGGCCAAAGAGATCCCATCCGTCGGCGACCTGCGCCGCAAGTCCGAGATCACCGACGAGGAGATCGAGGCGGCAACGGCGGCCTACCTGACGGACGAAGCTGCCGGTTCGTTCGCCTTCAAGTCCGGCCACACCATCAACGTGGCCAAGGCGATCGAGATGCACCCGCAGGCCAAGAAGCTGCTGGCGGACAAGGCGACCTCACCGGGCCTTCGGCGCACGATGGTGATGACCGCCGTCATCATGGGCTTCCCGGTCGAGGGATGAGCGAGCTTGAGCCCGGCCACGAAGCGATCGCGGCCAGCCTAACGCGCCGCCTGCACGGCTATGCGCAGGGGCTGGGCCTGGATGACCGTGCGGTCCGCCAGATCGTCGAGGCTGTCATCGCCGCGATGCCGAGTGCTGAAGACGTTGACCAGTTGGCCGTCGCGCGGAACTGGATGCTCCAAGCGGCGCGCTGACGATGAGGCTGAGCGTCAGCCGCCCCGCGCCGCGAACTCCCAGATCGGCACGCCCCACTCCTGACCCTGCCGATCGCGGTAGGCCGCCGTCTGCTCGAACAGCACACGGTTTGCCTCGACGCCCCGCGCCGGCGTGCCGCCGACCATCAAGGCTCCGCAGTAGTCGACGCGCAGGGTGCCGTGGTTCGGATGCACGCCGAAGAGCTGCGGCGCCGTCCAGCCGAGCCGGTACGCCTCGGCGCCGTGCTGGTCGCAGAAGGCCAGCGCGTTGGCCCGCATCGTCGCCCACTTTGCAGGGGCAAGGTATCGGCATGGCGAGGCGTGCTCGGACAGGTTCTCGATGGCGCTACGCCAGCCGGCGACAGGATCGGAGGACGAGGAGGGGACGGGTCCGGCGGTCATCGGCAGGCAGTAGGAGTCCGGCACCGTGAGAGCTATGCCCCGGCTGCCACAGCCTTCCCGCTCAGGTGTCACAGCGTACTGATAGCCTGCGGGGAAGGTCGCCTCCGACCAAGGGGAGGAGGCCATGTGCTCCTACTGGGATTAAGCCATCCCCCTTGGATCCACCTTGGATGCCCCATTGATCCTCCTTGGAGACCCCTTTGATCCGCCGTTGATGCCCCTTTAATGTTGCACGTTCTTGGCCGGGTCAGGCGTCGACCCCGATCTGGTTGTACTTGGCCACCCACCGCGCCCAGTCCTCGGCGTTCGTCATCCACTTCGCCGTAGCCGTTGTGTGGGCTCGGTACGTGAGCCGCAGCAGCCCGACCAGCACGGCATTGTCGAGGTGTCGGGGCAGGGGGATGATCGGCTCGTACCCCTTGCTGTCGGCGAACCGCTCCTGACCGTCCGTCATCAGCCGGAGAGCTGCGTCCCGCGCCGCTGCCGTGATGGCCTGCTCCTCTGGGACGCCAACCGAGATCGGGCAGGGGTGGATCACCTCGCCCTCCTTGGTGTCGGCTTCGATCAGGTGCGGGACGAATTGGATCAGGCCCAGGTTATTCAGCTTGACCACGGTCGCCCAGACCTTGGCGCTGCCGGTGTCGGCCTCGGAGGTAGTGCCGTCCGGCTCCTTGGCCGTCACGTACTCGCCAGTCAGGTACGGTTCCACGAACGGCGCCGCGTTCGACATCATCACACCGGATCGGCGGAAGCCCCAGATGTCGTGGATGCCCCGTTGACCTAAGCGGACCCTGTCGTACTCCTGGCGGATCATCAGCCAGTGCAAGCCGCCGTTCGAGGCGAGGCTCTGCCAGTAGTACAGGTCCACGAGCAGCCCGAGTGCCAGCTTGTCCTGCGTCTGCCGGATCTGATCGAGCGGCCCCGGAGGGCCGTCGACCTCGCCGACGAGGCTGTTCGGCAGCCAGATCCAAGCCGAGCGCGGGATGTGGTCGATGTCGGGGTCTACGAAGTAGCCGCCGTCCTCCGTGCCCATCAGTAGGCCGCGCAGCTCCAGGTCCTCAGCAAGTTCGGTGTCGTCGGCCGTCAGAGGGATCGGCCCCTTGGACCGCCGCACCCGGTCGAAGAGGGCTCGCTGAGCCAGCGTGAGTTCCACGTCGGGCGCATACATCCGCTCGAACTCGGGCGCCGTCGGCAGGTAGTACTGGGGCCGGGTGCCCACGCGCGTCTGGACGATCAGACCGGCCGCCACCAAGCCAGCGATGGCTTCCTTCACCCGGCCGCGCCCGATGGCGGTGTACCGCTCGATGGAGTCCGCCGACCACGAGGTGAGACGGGTGCCGAAGTGCGAGCCGCGGGCCAGGACGAGGTAGGCCACCGCCTCGTTCATGGTCGCCTGCTGGCTGACGATGTTCCACATGCCCCGGTGGACCGCGAAGAAGCCGCCATGCTCCTCGGTCCGGCCGCCCCCGTTCGTCTTCTCTGCCTTGCCCGCCATCGTGCTCTGATCGGTCCCGCTCGCCCAGAAAAGGGGGCCTTTTAGGGGTCGGCAAAATGGGGGCGCTACCCAGGGGGTGCCCCTATTCCGAATAAAAAAATGGGGTCGCTTTTTATGTGACGCCTCACGACCGATCGGCAGGCTCCGATCCCAAACCAGATCCGTCGTCGGCTGGCCGTGCCATGGTCAGGTCTCAGCCCCGGCGCTCGGCGGCACGTAGCAAATGCACGAGCGCCCTTGCTCGTCATTTGTGAACCGAACGCCCAGTGCCGAGAGGGCCGTCTTGAGCTTTTCGGAGGTGTCGAGGCGGAGGCCACCCTGCTCGGTCTCGAACCGGCTGATTGTGTACGGCGCAACCCCAGCCAGCTCGGCCACTTCACGCACTCCGAGCCTCACCGCCGCGCGGGCCATTCTCAACTGAGCGGGCGTCATTCTATACCCTGTACCAAAAAGCCTGCACAGGGTGTTGACACAACCCAGCACCTCGCCCTACAAAGTTAGCACACGGTGCAGCCAAAGCCAACCGGAGTGCCAAATGTCCCACCGCACCGTCTCCTGGACCCGCATCGACCGCGCCGGTCGCGACGCTCGCGCCAAGATCCCCGCCGGCCTGCTCGGCGCCCGCGCCCTCGTGCAGCTCGGCGCCCGCACTCGCCCCCTCGTCGTCGCCGGCCAGTACGACCGGGCCGCCATCATGGCCGCCGCCTGCAAGGCCGCTACCGGCATTCAGGAGCGGTGCGGCGTCTCCCGTGCCGAGGCCATGTCGTCCGCCCTCAAGGCCACATGGCAGGTCGCCAAGGTCTCCCGTCGTCAGTTTGCTAGCTGACCGTGTTCGCTGCTTGCTAGCAAACTAGGTTTGCGGCGGCCGCGCCCCTCCCCATCACCGATCTACCGCCACGAGCCCACACTGGAGCCCGAACGATGACGCACGCCCGCATCCCCGATTTCAGCCAGCCCGCCCCGGTTCGCGCCGTGACCAGCGCCCGCCGTCAGCTCCCCGTGGACCGCCGCTACCGCAACCTGCCCGACGAAACCCAGCCCGGCACGGTCGAGCCCTGGCAGGCCGTGGCGCCCGTCCGCCCCGACACCGCGCACAGCCGGTCCCTGCGCTTCCTCGACGTGGCCGGCGAACTGCTGGCCGCCGTGGCGATCATCGGCGGCGGCATGGTCCTAACCGGCCTCGCCACTCTGTTCTGAAGCAACCCGCAACCCGCGCGGGCCGGTCTGCCCGCTACCGTCATCCAGGATCCGCAATGCCCTTCCTCGCGACCCTCAAGAACCTGATCCGCCGCAACCCGAACGCCCCCAGCCTGCGCGAGCATGCGGCCGAGCTGAGCGGCAGCCTTAGCCGCCGGACCGTTGTGGCCGGATCCTTCGCTGCCGCCGTGCCGCTGCCGGCACTGGCGCTGGCCGCCCCGACCGTCCTCCCTGTGGAGCCTCATCCCGATCAGGCGCTGCTCGACGCCGAAGCCGAGTACCTCCGCGCGACCGCAGCCTGCGAGGCAGCCCGTCAGGCAAGCCGGGACGCATCATCGGCCTTCAACAGCGCGTTCGGCAGCTACCCCGAGGAGCTGTTCCTGGAAGGCTGGGAGCGGCACCTGTTCGCCGGGATCACCCGCCACACCGTAATCGGGCAGGTGCCGACGCAAGCTGTATGGCGCGAGCACTGCACGAACGCGGCGGATCTGGTCTGGACCGCGGAAGGGCTGCGACGCGTCATCAGGAACGCGGTGCCCGCGTTCGGGCGCGGCGGCCAGACACCGCACATGGTCCGGCGCTGGAAGGGCCTGCTCCCGCTGGCGGAAGCCTGGGACGCGCGCCGTGCGGACCTCAAGCTCCGGTTCCGCTGCAAGGAGCTATCGGACGCCTACAGGGCCGCGGAGAAGACCGCCAACCGGGCCACCCTGCAGGTGCATCGGATCCCGGCCATGACGGTCGAGGGCTTGGCGGTGCACACCCGCCGGCTCGCCTCGACGGCTTGGTACGAGGGCAACACGACTTATACGGCCCTGCTGTTGAGCGCCGCGGCCATCACGGGAGTGACCCTGCGCCAGTCCGACTTCGATGTGCCCGCCTGGATGGCGGCCTGGGAGCGTGTTGGCGGCCGGGTCGAGTGGCGGGCTGACGACGAGGAGTGGGCGTACATCTGCCCGTCGGTGCCTATGGATGCCCCGTGTGAACTGAAGGACGAGGTTAGCCGCCTGACGCAGGAGCGGGGCTCGAACAGCGCCGTGATCTACCGGTGGCTTGAGGCGAGGCGTTGACCAGGGGCGACGTGCTCACCTTCACCCTGCGCCCGAAACCGGCCGCTCTGGAGATCCTGGCACCGTTGGCGGGCGCCGCACTGCGCGCCAGCCTTGAGGAGGTTGCATAGACCGCCCTCGACGCGGCAGACCGCATCATCGCGGTTCTGGATCGCATGGACGGGGACGCTGACGACGAGGAGGGCGGGGACGCTGAGCCGTCCCTGGCGGCGCCCGAGAACACCGCCGGCTCGCAGGTCGTCTACATGCGCGGCGGCGATCAGGACCGCGAGGAGGACGAGCCCGAGGCTGTTCTGACGACGGTCGCGACGGAGGCCGTCATCTTGCCCTGGCGAGGCCGCGGCAACATCATCGCGGCGGCCGGGGCGTTCCTCGTCGACCCGCTAGAACGGGCTTGATGCTGGGCACGATCCTTTCAGCGTTATCAGCTTTGCTGAACGTCAACTAGATGTGAGGACAACTGTGCTAAAATATTGGGTAAAAGACGAAGTGCTTTGGCGCTGCTACGTCGCCGTACAAATTCAAAATATACAAGAAGGTCAGGCGCTCATTGCTATGATCATCGCCCTCGGGATCGTCATCCTGCTCGGGGCCCATTATCAGCACGAGGTTGCAATGGGCGCGGCCGTGATAGTTTTAATTCTCTCTGGGCGCTGGTTTCTACGAGCAGGTGACGCTGTGATAAAAGCAAGGGAGGTGCAGTCACTTGTGGAACTAGAATTAAATCGGCGTGAACGCGAGCGTCTCGGTTATTAAGCAATGAGATATCAAAAATCATCTCGTGCTTAATTGCCTCGCTCGGCGTACCGCCACCATTAGAAGCACAGATATCAACGCGTACCCGATTAAAACATTTGCCCTTCCGCCAGGGATCCAGCCACCGATAAGCGCCGCGGTCGCGCCAATGATGGCTACCTGTGCGGCGGCGGTACCGGCGCACATGGCCTGGGCCGAGCCGTTCAGAGACGAACGTTCTCTAACGCTTTGATAGAGAGCCCATGCCCATCCCACGATGACCGCCGCTTGCACGGCCGCAACTGTGTACCCGTACAGAGCGTGCGCTGGGCTACGCACTGGCTGACCAAACAAGCTGGGGGCGAGGACGATAAGACTCGCGGCGAACCATAGAAGGGTCGCCAACCCGAAGAGCCAAACGATGGTGGGAAGAAGCCGCATAGCGCGACCCTGCATGGTCGCGTCGCAAGAGGGAAGTCCGGGTTGTGACGCCCAGCGGTCGTCCGTAGCAACGTTGACTTAACCGTGCGCCCCGGCCGACATGGACCGTTCCGGCTGCACCCGCCTTGGCGAGTCGTGGCCGCCATTCAGGAGACCATCGCCGCGAGATAGACCCTGAAAAGCCAACAGCCCCTTCCCGGCAAGGAAGAGGCTGCTGAAAACCCAAGGCGCTGTGAGGCGCGTGTCACTACCCCTCACAAGCCATGACCTCCCCCGGGAGTCAAGACGGAACCTGTTTCCGTCAACGGGAAGGCTTTGCCTGGACCCTAGCCGCGGCCTGTGAGGGACCGGGTTCGATGAACTATGCCGATGAGATCCGCCGGCAGGTGGAGATGGCCCCACGCGCCGCGTTGCCAGCCGTCACGGCTGCGCTGTGGCGCGCCTACGGAGATGGGCAGATTACGGAGGCCGAGGCCGAGGCGCTGTCTGCGATGATCGAGGCGCGGCAGGCCAAAAGCGACACCGTGTCGTATTCGCCGCCATCTGATACCGCCGCCGTGCCTGTAGGGACCCCCAGGAGGGCCGTCGGCTCGCGTCCGCGCACGGATGCCTCAATGGAGCGCCGTCGCCGCTGGGCCGCCTCTGGGCGGCTCCCGCCGGGCATCGCGGCCCGGTTCACGCTGGCCGAGCAGGCGGTGCTGGCCCTCGTGGCTGCCGAGACTGCGCGCCGGAAGGACTGCCGCCTGTCCGTGCCGAACCTCGCGGCAGTCGCGGGTGTCGCCGAGACCACCGTCCGCAACGCCATCCGCGAGGCGCGCCAGCTTGGGCTGCTCACCGTCGAGGAGCGCCAGATCACCGGCTTCCGCAACGACACGAACATCGTTCGCATCGTCTCGCCGGAGTGGACCGCATGGCTGCGGCTGGCGCGCAAAGGCAGCCCGGCAATTCCGGCGCATGATGCGCCGAAACCCAACGGCGCCCGCCTTCAGGGGAGAGGGTGCAAATCCGCGAACCGCACGCCTACTGAGGTTCTAGATCTGGGAAAAACGAGGCCAGCGGAACCGAAGAAAGGCTGCCGAGGGGCAGCGGTCGACCTCGACCGATTAGATCAAGCGAGAAATCGCGCGGGTGGTGGTGCGGGTCGAGCTATGCGGTGACGGTCTGCGGGTGTTCGGCAAGTCGGACGGGATGGCAGCCATTGCTCACAGCGCGCCCGAGCGCTTGAATTGGGTAAGCCGCCGCGCAAGGCGGACGGGAGGAAGCCATGTCGGACAGACCATCACAGACAGATCCGCGTCTGGACGGAGTGCGACCGGGCGCGGGGCTACCACGCCGTCAGCTCGTGGGGGCATTCGCCGTCGGCCTTGCGACCGCGACCCTGCCTAAACTGATCTTGCCTGCAGCAGCTGCTAGCCCGTCGAGCCGGCTGGAGACAGAGGAGTTCCGCCTGCCCTGGAGCGAGCCCGGGGTCGAGATCTACGTGCGCAACAAGCGCCCGGCCGGCACGGACCGGTTCCCGGGGGACCGGATCCTGCTCTACGTGCACGGCGCGACCTATCCCGCCTCTACGGCACTGGACCTCCCGCTCGGCGGGATGTCGGCCATGGACTACCTCGCGGGCCTCGGCTTCGACGTCTACCTCGTGGACCTGCCGGGCTACGGCCTGTCCGGACGTCCTGGGGTCATGAGCGCGCCGGCGGCGGACAATGCGCCCTTCATGCGCACGCCCGACGCCGCCAAGGTCGTGGAGCAGGTGGTGGACTTCATCACCAAGCGCCGCGGGGTCGAGAAGATCGACCTGATGGGCTGGTCCTGGGGAACCTCCACCATGGGGCTCTACACCAGCACCCACAACGACAAGGTCAACCGGCTCGTTCTCTACGCGCCGCAGTGGCTCTCACGCACGCCCTCGCTCATCGGTGGTGATGGGCCACTCGGAGCTTACCGCAGCGTCAGCCGGGACAGCGCTAAGGAGCGCTGGCTGAAAGGCGTGTCTGAGGACAAGAAGGCCGACCTGATCCCGGCGGGCTGGTTCGAGCAATGGGCCGATGCGACCTTCGCGACGGACCAGGAGGGCGCGAAGCAATCGCCGCCGGTCCTGCGGGCGCCGAACGGCGTCGTCGCCGACTCGAAGGAGTACTGGCAGGCGGGCAAGCCGCTCTACGACCCGGGCGAGATCCGCGTGCCGGTGCTGATCATCCACGCCGAGTGGGACGCCGACCTGCCGAGCTATCAGGCGCAGGAATACTTCACCAAGCTGACGCACGCCCCCTACAAGCGCTTCGTGGAGCTGGGGGAGGGCACCCATACGGTGGTGATGGAGAAGAACCGCATGCAGTTCCTCCACGAGGTCGGCGCCTTCCTCACGGAGGCGGATCCGCAAGCGCTGAACTGAGGGACTGCATCATTGCGCGCCAGTCGCCGTGTTTCGCAGTTCACGTGCGGCCGGCGCGCGCCCTTAAGCGTATGGCCCACCGAACAGATCCCCTGCCGCCTTCCGCCGGAACAGCGTGCGCCAGCGGCCGCCGCTTATGCTCAGGCCGGTCGTGGATGATGTGGCATCCGCTGGCAGAAGGCCGCGAGGTTGGCGTCCGCGTTGTCAGCGCACCGCGCTCGCGCCCGCGTAGCTTGGCCGATTGTTGAGGGGCGACGATGCCATTCTTATTCAGGCTTTTAATATTCGGGTCAGTGCTGACCTCGCCGCTGTTATATGCCCTCAGCCAAGCAAAACCGCAGCTCAATGAAACATTTAACACAGCTTTCGATACTTGGCACGATTGCGTGTATGATGCTATGACTAAATTTAATTCTCGCAATCTACCGCTATCATCTTTGGTGGAGCATGCTTTTTCAGCGTGCGACACAGAAGAGCAGGTACTGTTAAATACCACTGCGCTGGAGGGTCAACATCGATCACAGTATAGAACAAATATTAGGTATATGGTGAAAGCTGCCTTCTTAAAAGTCTCGACCGAAGGTGCGATCCAGTGACACCCGGAAGCATAATGCCCGCCTGGAGACGACTGCTCTGCATCCTGCTCGGCACGCCGCTGGCCCTCGGCGGGGTTGCCCTGCTGTCGGCTGGCGGGGTGGGGCCCGCCTTCATCCCCGCGATGTACCTGATCGGCATGGGCGGCCTGCTCGCTTTGTCCGGCCTCGCCCCACGCGCGACCCGCAACTACTGACGATGCTGATCGTCACCACCAGGACCATCCTCCAGAGGAAGAAGGTCGTTGAACATGTTGCTCATTCAGCGGCTCGCTTGGCTCGCCTTCCAGGGCAGCATCGTCGGCACAGTCTGCTACGCCTTCCACGACATGGCGCAGCAGTCAGGGGAGCCGGTGCAGGCCGGTCTCGCGCTCACGCTGGGCATCGGCATCGCCTACGCCCTGACGCTGTTCGTGTCCGTGTTTCTGGACGCCGGCCGCATCTTGATCGGCAAGATCAACGGCAAGGCGGTCGCGCCGAAGCACCGCCGCGGGCCCGCCCCCATCGCTCCGCCGCGCCGCTCGTTCGGCTCGCCTTGGTAGGGCGCCGCCCTCATGCGTCCCGTAGCGGCATAGCTCAGCGTGACCTTCCGGGCGTCTGAGGGCCTGTTCCGAACAGGAACGCGAGCGCGTCCCCGGCTCGGTTTTCGCTGCGGGTCGGCTGGCCGGTCAGGGCGTTGCCAACATCCTGCGCGAGCAGCGCGTACTGGTTCTGATCACGGAACGCCTGCGACGGTGGGGAGGCCTGCCCCAGGAACGCCAGCGGCTCGACGCCCTGGGCATAGTTCGGGATCTGCGGGCCGCGGCCGATGCCGAAGATGTCCTGCGATGGGTCGACGTCGATTGGGCGCTCGCTGAACAAGGCCGCCATGGCGGTCTGGCGCGTCGCCGGGGTGAGCCCGAGCGAGAGGCCGTGCTGCGCCCGGTAGGCGTCGGGCGCGTAGCTCGCCGTCTCCAACCACGAACGCCTGATCGGGTCGGACCCAACCGTCTGCACGTTCGCGGACGGCCGGTAGCCTGAGGAATAGCCGCCGCTCATCACGCAGCAGCCCGTAGAGCGGCGGCCGGGCCAGCCGGCGGCGGGTCACGATCCGGGGCGCCGACCGCCGCCCGCAGCGTGCGCCGGGCGAAGGTCGACACGTTTTCGCCCGACGCCTTGGCACCGTCGTTCAACGCGGCGCGCAGATCGCGGTCGACGCGAATATAGAGATGAGCAGGAAATTTGCAGCGCATGTGCGGTGCCTCGATGTTGTCGAGGCACTAACGCACGAAGATGGCTCTATGTCTTGCGCGCCTTAGGAATAGCTCGAATGATATCGGGCTGACAACTTACACCAACCACAACCATTACATCACAAGCGCGCGTCATCTAAGGCGCTTAGTGCCAGCGCCCTAGGCATATCTAGTCCTTGGCATCGTTCCCAGCCGAAGGGCCGAGATAGCCCTGGCCGAGGGCGGACAGGCCGCCGCGCCCAGCCGTGAAGTCTTCAAGCGCCTTCCGACGCCGCTCGGCCTCTTCTGGATCTGTCTCGTCGGCAAGTTCGTCGATAATGAAGCCGACCAGATCAGATACCTTGTCTCGAATGTATTTCTTCTTGTCGGCATCGATATACCAAGGATCCTCTGATCTAAATTTCGCGTCCGCTTCGGCCTGATGATATTTCAAGGCGTGGGCGAACCGTTGCCCCGCGTTAAAGTTGTGCTTCCCGCCAACATAATCATGAAGCACGTCTAAAACTATTCGTTGGGTTATGCTGGCAAGCACTTCTTGATTGTCGCGGTGCTGATCGTCAGCCAGATAACTTCTATCTAATCGTGTTTCGACCTCTTCACTCACCGAACGGTCCGCCTCGCGCGCGGATGCTTGGATCCGTTCGTGCAGAGGGCCCCGGCACCGGAACGTGATGGTCGGGCGCTTGCCCTCGCCGGGATTTTTCGCCGGCCGACCGATTTTTTTCTGCGCTTCCGCTTCGCTCATAACCAATCCGTCCCAAACAGAGCCTTTCTGCGGTGATGGCACATCTATCGGGTAGTTGACAAGCGGGCTCAACCGATAGCAGATGCCATCAGTTAGTGATTTCACTTACCGAAGTCGCGAGGCCGCTGATGACGACTCATTCTGTAAGCCAAACCAAGGCGGCCGCATCGGTCGCGGATCTCGCGCAGGCTGACTTCGCCGATCTGATGCGCGAGATGACGGTCGATGTTGAGACGACAGGTCGGCTGCTGAAGCTCAGCAGGAACACGACCTACAAGGCCCTGCGGAACGGCGAGATCCCATCCGTCCGTGTCGGCGCTCAATACCGCGTACCGACCGCGAAGCTGCGCGCCATGCTCGGTGTCTCGATGCCAGAGACCGCTGCCGCCTGATCCCGCTTCCGCGGGCGAGCCCCGCGGGCCGCTCATCCCGCGCCGATGCGGCCGGCGCACCCACACCCCAGCGCAAAAAAACGGCCCCGGAAACGGAGGACCGTTGCAGGGGCCGAAAGGTCAAATCTGTGCAGACCTCATTTAGTCGATCCATCGCCCTGCGGCAACGCCGTTCCGTACCGACCCCTCCCCATGATCATCCGCCCGTCGAGGATCTGCGCACCCGCGCTGTTCTCGACCGAGTCCGCAGCCCGGCGCTCGCCGCGGTGATCGGCAGCTTGGCGTACGCGGTTTCGGAGCGGCGGATATGAGCGTGGCCATCCTCGCCCCATCTTATCAGGCGGGCCGGATAAAGCGGGCCCGCCGCACCGCCGCCCAGGTTGGGCAGCTTGAGCAGCAGATCCTCGACGTCCTCGCCGAGGACCACCCGCAGTCGGTCCGCCACGTCTTCTACCGGATGACGAACCCGCGCCTGCCCGAACCGGTCGAGAAGACCGATGCGGGCTACGCGCAGGTGCAGGACCGCATCGTGAAGATGCGCCGGGCTGGCACCCTGCCCTACGGCTGGATCACGGACGCGACCCGCCGCGGCTACTTCGTCGACACGTTCACCGGTACGGGCGATTTCCTGCGCCGGGTTCAGGGGCTCTACCGCGCCGACCTCTGGCAGATGGCCAGCCACTACGTGGAGGTCTGGACGGAAAGCCGGTCGATCGCCGGGACGATCCAGGGCGACTGCGAGGAGCTTGCCGTCAGCCTGTACCCGTGCGGCGGGTTCTCCTCGATTTCGCTGGCCTACCAAGCCGCCGAGAGCATCAACGCTCGCCGCGACGGCAAGCCGGTGGTGATCTTCTACATCGGCGACTTCGACCCGGCCGGCGTGCTGATCGACATGGCGCTGGAGCGCGAGCTGCGCAGCCACCTCCTGGCCGACGTGGACATGACGTTCACCCGGCTCGGCATCACCCTGGAGCAGATCGAGACCTACGACCTGCCCGGCAAGCCGAGAAAGGCCGGGGACCGGCGGGCGCTCCACGTCCGCGAGACGGTCGAGGCAGAGGCCATGCCGGCGGGCATCCTGCGTCAGCTCCTGAGAACCGAGATCGAGGCCCTACTGCCCGCCGACGCGCTGGCCGTAGCCCAGGTCGCCGAGGAGTCCGAGCGGGCTCTGATCGGCCGCATCTCCGACATGCTGGAGGACCGGGCATGAACACGCCGGGCCCGATCCCCAGCAGCGTCCGCGCCCTGCTGCCCCTCTGCGGTGCCGAGAACGACCACGAAGCCCTTGGCGCCTGCCGTGGCGTCGGCCGGAAGCTACAGGCTGCCGGCCTCGACTGGCACGACCTCGCCGCCGCGATCCCAGCCAGCGAGACCTTGCACAATGTGCAAGGTTCGGGCTCGTCTTGGCGCCGAGACAATCCGGTTGGCGCCAACCGCATCCGCCCGTTCGACACCTACGCCCGGAAGCGGGTCTACACGTCCCGCCAGGAGTCCGAGCACCGCTCCCGTGTTCGGTACTGCCAGAGCCGCCCTTGGCGCTTCAGCGCCCGTGAGCGGGCGTTCCTCGCCGACATCGCGCGGCTGCACGGCAACCTCACGATCCACCAGGGCGACTGGCTCGCCTTGCTGACGGACCGGCTCGACCAGGAGCTGCGCACCGCATGCTGAACCTGCATCACGCAGCGTCCTGCCTGCCGGGCGGGCGCATCATCAGCGGCGGCGTCTCGTTCCGAGCCCCAGGCCACGGCGCCGGCGACATGTCGGCCCGGATCCTGCCCGCACCCGACAAGCGCAACGGCTACACCGTCACGTCGTTCGCGGGCGACGACCCTCTGTCCCTGCGCGACTTCATCGACGTGCAGTGCGGCCTCCCTCGATGGGAGGAGCGCGAACGTCGGCAGGAGCTGGACCCGCGCGAACTCGCCCGCCAGGAACGCGCCCGCGAGCAGCAACAGGTCGCCCGCGAGGCCGAAGCCCAGATCAAGGCCGAGCGTGTCGTGCGCATCTGGCGCGAGGCTGGAAGGGACCCGCGCGGCAGCCTCGTAGAGCGATACCTGAACCAGCACCGGAAGCTGGATTTGCCGGCCTCCGTCTGCGGGCACGCGGTACGCTTCCACCCGGCCGGGCCGTGGGAGGCCGAGCGCGTCCCGATGATGCTGTGCGCCTATCGGGACATCGCCACCAACGAGATGGTCGGCCTGCACCGGACCCGCCTCGACCCCGTGACCGGCGAAAAGCTCGGCCGGAAGATGCTCGGCCGAGCCGGCGGCGCCGCGATCAAGCTCACCGCCGACTCCGAGGTGACGCTAGGCCTCGCCCTGGCCGAGGGCGTGGAGTCCGCGCTCGCTGGCATGGCGCTCGGCCTCGTGCCGATGTGGGCCATGGGCGGCGTCGGCGGGATCGCGGCCTTCCCCGTCCTGTCGGGCATCGAGGCCCTGACAGTGTGCGCCGAGACCGGCGCGGCCAGCGAGGCGGCCGTGCAGCAGGTCGGCGAGCGGTGGAGCGGCGCCGGGCGCGATGTCGACGTGGTGGCGCCCCGAACCGGCTCTGACTTGAATGATGCTCTGATTGCGGAGAACGGCGCATGGGCGTGAAGCCGGACCAATCAGACACGATCTACGAACGCACCCGCTTCCGCCGGCCTCATCCGGTCGGCAGCGAGCACGGCGTCGATGCCGCTTTGCTCGGCTTCACGTTCGACGGCGACGCGCAGCCCGACCCGCCGCGGTACCTCGTGAAGAACCTGCTGCCGGCCGAGGGCGTCGCAATCCTCGGCGGCCAGTCCGGCGCGGGCAAGACTTTCACGGGCGTCGACCTCGGCGTGTCGCTCGGGACTGGCGAGCCATTCTTCGGCCGCCGTGTCGTCGAGCGGGTCGGAACGCTGATCCTTGCCGCTGAAGGTGCCGGCACGCTGGCCGCCCGCATCGAGGCGGCACGGTCAGTTCGTGCCAGCGGGAAGCGCCTCCCGATTGCGTGGATGGGAGCCGTCCCGAACCTCGCCGATCCCGAGGAGGTGAAGGCGCTGCAGCCCAAGATCCGCGCCGTCGACGCCCGGATGCGTGAGGAGTTCGGCGTCCGGCTCGGCCTCATCGAGATCGACACCATGGCCGCCGCCTTCGCCATGAAGGACGAGAACGACGCCGCCGAGGCCCAACAGCACCTTCGGCACATGCGCATGCTCGGCGAGCCGATCGGCGCCCTCGTCATGCCGATCCATCACTACGGCAAAACCGAGGATACCGGCCTGCGCGGATCCTCGGCCTATCGCGGCGGGGCCGACGCTGTGCTGAGCATCATGGCGGACCGCAACCAAGTCACAGGCGAGGTGACGACCCGGTCGCTCAACCTCGCCAAGAGCCGGTGGGCCGAGGAAGGCCCCATCGCGGCGTTCGCGCTCCGCTTCGTGCAGCTCGGGACCGACGAGGACGGCGACGCCTACGGCGCCTGCGTCGTCGAGCCGAAGATGGATGAACCGCCGCCCTCCACCCGCAAGGCCCCGCAGAAGGATCCTCTGCCGATCGTCGCCCTGAAGGGTGCGTTCGACGAGACGCTGCTGACCCACGGCCGCGACGTGCAGGTGCGGGGTGCCGGCGAGACCGTCCGCGCCATCACCGTCGAGGAGATGCGCCCCGAATTCCGCCGCCGCTACGCCACCGCTGAGACGGACGGCGACAAGGCCGCCGCCACGATCCGGCAGGCCCTGAAGAGAGCCCTATCCGCCTGCCCGAAGCACGGGTTCAAGACCGCTGCTTGGAACGGGGAGGAGTGGCTGTGGCGAGCGTAGCCGTGACAGGCGTGACACCCGTGACAACTGCCAAATGTCACGCCTGTCACGCCCCCCGAGGCCGTGACATTCGCCGTGACATGCGGAGCACCCCCCTAAAGGGGGGGCTCCCGCTGTCACGCCTGTCACGCGGGGCTGATTTTCGAGAAGGGAAATCTGAGCGTGACAAGTCGATCTGCAATCCGAGACCCAGATCATGTGATTTCAGGGCAGGCGTACTGGTTGGACCGGACCGAACCCTATCGGCGTCTGGACGGGCGGATGACGCAACTCGACGTGTTCGTGACCCACTGTGCCGAGTGCGGGGAACGGTTCGAGACCAAGCGTTCCGCCGGCGGAACAAGCGCACTGAGCCGGCGCTGCACCAAGCACCATCGTCCCGGCATCAAGGTCCGTCGACGGGGCTGATCCCTCCGCTCGGACGGGGCGGACAGACCGGACAATGTCCGAAATGTCCGGCTGAGGTGCGGCTGTGATCCCCGCCTCCGAGGCTTGGGGGCCGTTCCGCCCCGACATCGACCCGGCCGAGCGCAAGGCGCGGTTGAGGTGCCTGCGCGCAATCGTCCACCTGTCGACGGGCCCGCGCGGTCAGAGCCTCGCCGACCTGCTGCTGCGTGCCGAGCAGGACGACCACCTGTTGCCGCCTGCCCTATCCGCGCTCGCCAGCCTCGACCCGCTCGACAAGCGACGCGTCTGGGCGAGCTACGCCGCTCTCAACCGTCCCGCAGCCTGAGAGGCCACCATGTGGAACGTCGTCCAATTCCCCCGCACCCACATCCGAGACAGATCGTCGGGCGTCCGCGCCGCCCTCGTCGCCGGGTGCTGGTGCATGGAGCGGCTACAGGCCGGCGCCATCATCGGCCGGACCCGCATGCCGTCACGGGCTGACGCTGAACGCATCGCGGCCCGCATCAGCCGCCGGAATAAGACCGCGTTGCTACCGACCTGTCAGCCGCGCCGACCCAACCGCGCAGGCAGCCACTACACTCCCGACGACGCAGCCTGAAGGAGCCGCCATGTCCGACCCCAACCAGCATGTGACCGCAACACCAGAAGCGTTCCGCAAGGCTTTCGCGGCGTGCACCAAGGATGCCTTGCTGACGTTTCGCAACACTGACAAGCAGTGTGTCGGGCTCTGTGCGGCCATCTCGTGGAGCCTCACCGAGGACGGTGTCCCGAACAAAGTCGCGCTGGGGTCGCTGTCTTGTGAGGGCGTCCTGGCGTTCAAGTATAGCGGCCCGTTCGTGACCGACGGATCCGTCCCGTTGGACTGGGACGGTCACGCCTGGATCGAGTTTCCCGGTGGCATCATCGGCGAACCATCCCTGCTGCGCACCGCCAAGGCCGCTCCTCGGCAAAGCAATCTGCGACAGAGCTTGGAGCGGCAGGGCCTAATCGACAAAGGCGCATTCATTCTGCCGGAGAACGACACGCTTGCAGCCTTCGGCCTGAAGTACACGCGAATGGCCTATCTGGCCGCAGGCGATTTTGACCCCCTGATCCGCGGGCTGGTCGCGATGAACCCCCCGGCCCCGTGAACCCTGCTCGACCAAGACTGTGCCCCCTGTTCATGCCTCTGATCTGAGGGCACATAGCAACGGCTAAACTTCATCACGACTGTTGAGACGAGACCATGTCGACCCCGCCCCCCGGCAAGCGTTTTTCCGCCGGCCAGTCCGGTAATCCCGGCGGCCGTCCCCGCATCCCCGACGACGTGAAGGCGCTCGCCCGCAGCTACACGCGCGAGGCCGTCGAGACGGCGGCCGAGATCATGCGCAACCCGGAGGAGACCGGCACGGCCCGCATGTCGGCCATCAACACCATCCTCGACCGCGGCTGGGGCAAGGCCCCGCAGCACATCAGCGTCGACAACACGGGAGACCTCTCCGATGCCGAGCTTCGAACCGAACTCGCCGCAGCCGTCGCCGAGCTTCGACGTGTCGGCCTCGATCCAGAGGGTGAAGACCCTGCGGGAGGAAGCGGCCCGGCGCCGACAGCGCACTGAGCTGCGGTCCTCGATGGTCGCGTGGTCCGTGGCCGCCGGCTACCACCCAGCCCACCATCACGAGGCATTGATCGCCGAGTTGGAACTGCTGGAGGCCGACGACGAGGTCGACACCCTGCTGGTGTTCATGCCGCCCGGGTCCGGGAAGTCGATCTACACCAACCACCTGTTTCCGGCGTGGTACGTGGCCCGCCACCCCGAGCGGAACGTGCTCACCGCCTCGCACTCCTCGGAGCTTGCCGAGCGGTTCGGGCGCAAGACCCGCAACCTGATGGTGGAGCACGAGGGCGAACTCGGTGTCAGCCTGTCCTCGGACAGCCAAGCGGCGAACCGATGGGCGACCACGGCCGGCGGCGAGTACTACGCCGTCGGCGTCGGTGTCGGCATCGCCGGCTTCCGTGCGGATTTGGGCATCATCGACGACCCGTTCGGCAGCCGCGAGGATGCGGAGAGCCGGCGCATGCGCGACCGGGTGTGGGACTGGTACTCGGACGACTTCTCGACCCGCCTGAAACCCGGGGCGAAGAAGGTCATCATGCACACCCGCTGGCACGACGACGACCTTGCCGGGCGCATCATCCGGCAGCTCGACGCCATCGCCCGCCCCTACCGCGTGCTGTCCCTGCCGGCGCAGGCCGGTCTAGGCGACCCGCTTGGACGGCAGATGGGCGACTTCCTCTGGGACGACGGCGAGTACGGCTACGGCGCACAGCTTCGTCGGCGGAAGGAGGAGGTCGACACCCGCACCTGGGCCAGCCTGTACCAGCAGGTGCCGGTGCCGGAGGGCGGCGCCTACTTCGAGCGCGAATGGATCAAGCCGAGCAAGGGCTCGCCCGACCGCGAGACCCTGAACGTCTACGGGGCGAGCGACTACGCCGTCACGGCTGGCGGGGGCGATTACACGGTGCACATCGTCGTGGGCATCGACCCGGCCGGGAACATGTATGTCCTCGACATGTGGCGGAAGCAGGCTGACAGCGGCGAGTGGATCGCGGCGTGGTGCGATCTCGTGAAGAAGTGGCGCCCGATCGAATGGGCCGAGGAGACGGGCCAGATCCGATCCGCACTCGGGCCGATGATGGATGCCGCTGCTCGCGAGGCGAAGGCGTACGTCTACCGCCGGCAGTTCCCAACCCGCGGGGACAAGGCCGTCCGGGCTCAGAGCATCCGCGCCCGCATGTCGATGCGCGGGCTCTACATCCCGGGCGACGCGCCCTGGCGGAAGGATTTCGAGGCCGAGCTGCTGCGCTTTCCTGCCGGGGTCCACGACGATCAGGTCGACGCCATTGCCCTGGTAGGACAGCTCCTCGACCGCGCACGGCCGGGCATCGCGCCGAAAGCTCCACCGAAGCCGATCAATGGGCTGAGCGGCTATAAGACGATGCGCACCGGCGGCGGGTCGTGGCGGACGTAGGCCATCGTCAGCCGACCGCAGCGCTACCATCAGGAGATGACCCGAGACGCCCTGCAGGGCGCCGAGGCCGTACGATCAGCAGTGACTTGTGGGAGAGACGGTTAGGGCCCATAACCTGACACCTGCATCCGTGCAGTTTTGTACAAGGATGCGCCATGGCGACCGCCGCAAGACTTTCCCCCCAGACCGAGCGAACTGATCTTGCAGACACGGCCAGAGTCGAGCCGCAGATCGACCGGATCGTTCATAGCCCACAGTTCCAGCAGCTGATCGCCGAGCGCACGCGCTTCGGCTGGACCCTGACGATCCTGATGCTGGTGGTCTACTTCGGCTTCATCGGCCTGATCGCCTTCGACAAACAGCTCTTGGCCGTAAAGGTCGGCGGCACCGCCTCCCTCGGGCTGTTCATGGGCGTGTTCGTGATCCTGTTCGCCTTCGCGCTCACGGGCATCTACGTGGCCCGGGCCAACACGCGCTTCGACGCGCTGAGCGAGGCACTCAGGCGAGAGTTCGGCCGGTAAGCCTCGGACATCGTGGCACGAGCCGCTCAGACTTAGACCCTCCAAGACGCTGGTCTGCCGAGCCTACCCGACTGCCGCCTATCTCTGTCGCATTGTCACTGATCCATCGTCGGGGTCGACCGCCTCGACCCGCGGGCCCGGCATGCTCATGGTGGCGAGCCTGTCGAGGAAGCGGTTGCAGGCCGCCGCGAGCGCGTCGCTATCCTCGGCCGGCATCACGTCCAACAGCTCGCGCATCAGTCCTGCTACGGCCATCTCACGGCCGCCCGCCAAAAAGGCCCCGGCCCCGACGTCGTCCCGCTCGAAGGCTGAGACGACGTTCTCGGCGATGACCTTCGCGGCGTTCTCAGCATCGGGTCCGTGCATCGTCTCAATGCGGCTTCGGTCGCGGCGTCGCTCTTTCGGGCTTATCCGCCAAGTCGCTGCGAACCTTTATGCCGCCGGTCACCTCAGGATCATAAGTCCGGATGCGCTCCGGAATGGCGTCCGTGGCCTTCGGCATGTTCTCGCTGGCATCTAAGGAGCCGATCGGAGGGTCTGCTATCACCTGCGCGAACGCTGGCGAGCTGAGAAGCAGGGTTGCCATCAACACGGCGAGCAGGACATCGGAGCGGTAGCGGGGCATAGCGCACTCCACTGCCCCCGAGATGTTCAGGCTGTTGCTCGCCTGATTTGCTAACCGAGTGTCGCGCCAAATCGAGATGATGTCACGCCTGTCGCTGCGCCAGATCGCTACAGGAACCCGCTCCCCGAGTGCCCTTTGAACGCGTTCGCCCGCCGGATGTAGCCGACGACGGTCCGCGGATCGCGGTGGCCGCTCTGATCCATAATCCGCGCGAGATCGGCCCCGCGCTCCGCGGCAGTCGTGATGTAGCCGGCACGCAGGCTGTGCGCCCCGAAGGTCGAGGCATCGAGGCCGGCGGCGGCGCAGTAGCCCTGCAGGATGTTGGCGACGGATCGGTCTGTGAGGCGCACGCCATCGCCCTGACGAACATTCCCCGACCGCGACACCGGCCGAAACACCGGACCCGCCGAGATCCGGGCCGCGTCGAGCCATTCCCGTACGAGAGCCACCGGCCTGACGAACCGGCCATGCGGGATCGCCTTCTCGAACCCCCTGCCCTCCTGGTCGACCTTCGAGCGCTTGACCAAGACTCGCAGGCCCTCGGGATCCTCGCGCAGGTCTTCGACATCGAGCGCCACCAGTTCGGATCGACGGAAAGCGCCTGCGAACCCGAGCGCCAGCAAGGCCCGATCCCGCTTGCCGGTCAGGATGTCGGGCGTGCGAGCCAGCAGCATCTGCAGCACGTCGACCGTGGCCGCGGCCTTCTGGGTGGGAGCGGTGCCGATCCGGCGCCGGATCCCCTTCATGGTGGCGCGCACGTCCTCGTCGTCTGTCGGGTCCGCGGCCTTCGCCAGCTTGTGGCCGTAGGAGATCGCAGCCAGCCGACGCCCGATGGTGGAGGCGGACCGCCCAGCCTCGGCCTCGTGCGCCAGGAAACCGGCCACGGCCTCAGGGCTCGCAGGCAGGGACCGGAAGCCGTACCGCTCGCACCAAGCCTGGAAGACCCGTACGTCGGAGCGATAGGCGCGGACGGTAGAGTCCGCCTTGCTGGCCTGCTGATAGGCGCGGACCATCGCGGCCGCCTCGGCCGGCAGGCTGGCTGTCGGATCGGCTGAGATGGCCGGAAGAAGTTCAGGGCCGCCCGACATTGCGCGCTAACGCCTCCTGCCAGCGTGACGGCATTTCACTGACGCCACGCATGCGCGCTGCCTCCTCGACGTTGCGTAAGACGGCAGCCCATTCTGCGTCGCTGGTCTGTGCAGGTGACGCGAACCCGAGCGCGTGCGCGATCGCCTCGGCCGACCGTCGCCATTCTACAGGAAGGAACGGAAGCCCGTCGCTGTCGTCTGCCATCTGAGCCAAGCTCCTCGTTCCGTCGAGCCGGTGGCTGACCCACCGTCCGGTCCAACCGGCTGAGCCATAGGCTTGGTTTCGCGGCATCATCCAGCTCGTCACTTAGCCGCATCCAAACTTCCGAGAATGACCGTTATCGGAAGCTACAGGACGACCAGATTGCTAGCAAGCCAGAATGCCAGCCAACCAGCAAGGCGGCCTGCTTCGTTCACAGCTTGTCAGGAACCCTGTGGGCAGGATAGCCGCACGTCTGAGAACCCGCGAAGCGAGCATCCCGTGCATGTCGTCCTGATCGCCGCCCAGAAGGGGGGCGCCGGCAAGAGCACCCTGAGCGCCCACTTCGGCACGCTGGCCGACCGGGACGGGCGCACGCTCCTGATCGACGCGGATCCGCAGGGCTCCCTCGCCTTCTGGTACGAGCGCCGCGCGGCCGAGACGCCCCTACTGGCGAAGGCCACGGCTCAGGACGTGCCGGGCCTGCTGAAGGACGCCGAGGCCGACGGCATTGAGTGGACCATCATCGACAGCCCGCCGCACAACGCGCCGCTGATCGGTTCGCTGATGTCCCGCGCCACCATCACGGTCATTCCAGTCCGGCCGGGCCCGTTCGACCTCGCCGCCGTCGGCGCGACCCTGGACATGGCCCGCAGCCTCAAGGCCCCAATCGCCTGCGTCCTGAACGCCTGCCCGCCCGTGACCCGCGAGAACGAGACCAGCATCGTGGCCGAGGCCCGGGGCGTGTTGACCGGCATGGGCGCCCCAGTGCTGCCCGGTCAGGTGTCGCAGCGCGCCAGCCTCTCGCATGCGCTGATCACCGGACAGGCCGTGTCCGAGTTCGAGCCCGACGGCCGCGCCGCCAACGAGATCGAGACCATGTGGTCGGCGGTGGCCAAGCTGGCCCGCACCTTCCCCCGCAAAGCCTGAAAGACCCGGCGATGTCCAAGCCCGCCCGCGGCTCGCTCTCCAGCCTGTCCGACCGTCTCGCGCCCAAGGGCCATGTACCGCCTGCAGCGCCTGCCGCCGTCGCGCCGACGCTCAGCACCGACACCATCGCGACCCAGGAGCCAGCGCCCAACGCTCAGCGCGACCTCAAGACCATGATGTGCCGGGTG
>NZ_BPQS01000063.1 GCF_022179385.1 Methylobacterium longum
CCGATGATGTACGAGGTGCGCGAGGCGGCGATGATCTGCGTCGTGAACCGCAAGGGCGCCATCGTCGACGCCTACATGCCGGCTGACGAGTCGGTCATCACGGAGTGGTCGTTGTTCGGCCGCCGGTGAGCTGACGGCGACAGCTCCTTCCAAGCCTGCTAAACCCCAGCTTCTTCCCGTCAGCGCGCGAGGCGTTCGCGACACCGCACGGCATGCGGCGGGCAAGCACGTGACGACAGGCGCTCTCCGGGCCAGTTCACCGTAGGTCGCTCGTGAAGCCTTGGTCGGGCAGTCGTGTGAGGGTCGGCGCGGCGGGGGAACTGGACACCGCGGGGCGCCGGCTCACGGCCAGTAAGTTCTGCTGTGGACGAGGCAGCACCGAAACGCTCCAACCCGTTATCCTTGCCTGCGCGGTAACCACGACAGGCCTACGCGCCTCCTCCCAGATGTAAGAGTGCAGGATCCTGAGTGAGCGACGACGTGGCGGCCCTGCCCCTCACCCTCGCGACCGAGAACGCTGAGCTGCGCCAGCAACTCGCCACCACCCAGGACCTGCTGATGGAGACGGCCATCGACGCGGGGCACCTACATGCCTTGGTCGAGGCCATCCAGTCCGAGCGCGATGCGTGGCGAGCTGAGGCTGAGCAGTTGCAGGCGCGGCCCAGAGCGATCGGTGGGAGCGGCCGAGCCATACGGTGAGGGTCTGCGAACGGACGGTATGCCGAGCGGAAGGGGGCGATGACGCGGACAAGACTGGCAACCGGGGTTCACCGCCTGGGACTGGCTCTGATGGCGGCGGGTGTTGCCGCCTCGACCGTGCTCGACAACTATGGCTGGGCCGCCTTTGACGTGCACCCGGCAAGCCTGTGGCGCATCCTCGGGGCCGTGCTGATGATTGCCGGCGTGGCGTTGATCGCCTTGTTCTGACTGAGATCATCCGCTGAACCGCATCAGGCATAGAGACCGCCGAACAGGTCGCCGAGCGCCTTCCGCCGGAACAGCGTGCGCCACCGTCGCCTCTGATGCTCCGGCTGGTCGTGGATCATGTGGCAGCGCTGGCAGAAGGCCGCGAGGTTGGCGGCGGCGTTGTTGGAGGTGTCGTGATCCCGATGCGCGGCCGCCAGAACGACCCGAGTCGGACGGGCTTGGCCGAGGATGTCAGCCTCTGCCGCGACCCGGATCCGGCGGCCCCACCCATCTCGCCACCGGCCGGCGTCCGCATCCCACCAGCGCCCATCGCCGAGGTGGTAGACCATCCGCCCGTGCGGCCGTCCGCAGCCCTCGCAGCAGCCCTTGGCCCGGCCGAACCGGATCACGGCAGACAGCTGCGCCCAGTCGATCGGGTAGAAGTAGCGGTGCTCGGGCCGGATCGGCATGTCAGGGCATAGTACCCGGTGCAGTGCTGCCCTTTGTAGAGCCTCAGCCGATGTGGCTTGTCACATCTACGCAACAGCCCCGGAGCAACTCGGTGGCAGGCTGCAACCAAGGCGCTGCTCAGATGTTGTGGCGCTCCAATTCGTAAATCCCGATGTATTCCCGAGATCTAACGCGTGTTAATGGTCGGTTTACTATGCCGTCTTGCCTCGTGACCGCTCGGTGTGTCCATAAAACTACAGCTATCTCGTCGACCGAACGGTAGCCTTGCCGCCAGATCGAAGTTCTGGACCGACCCCGATGACCAAGCTCCTGTCCTCGCTGGCTGCCTTCACGGCCCTGACCGCCGCCGCCTCGGCCGCCGACCTCCCGCGTCGCGCCGCCCCGCCGCCGGTGTTCACCCCCGTCCCGGTGTTCACCTGGACCGGCGCCTACTTCGGTATCAACGCCGGCTACGCCTTCGACGCCAGCGACCGTAACACCGGCAACACCTTCGTCGTGCCGGGTGGCGCGGGCGGGTACACCGTCAGCGGTGCTCCGGTTGCCGTGACCTTCCGCAATCGCAGCCAGGACGGCTTCTCCGGCGGTGGTCAGATCGGCTACAACTATCAGTTCACCCCGGGCTCGGGCGTGGTCGTCGGCTTCGAGGCCGACGCCCAGTACCTCGACTTCGGACGCGACCGGAACAACGCCTTCGTCAACGGCGGCATCCGCCCCGGCTTCTACGCCACCGACCCGCGCGGCCTGTCGAGCCTCGACTTCTTCGGTACCGTGCGCGGCCGCCTCGGCTACGCCTTCGACCGCACCCTCGTGTACGGCACCGGCGGCTTCGCCTACGGCTCGGGCAGCGCGGATCGTAGCTTCGGTGGGTACGCTGGCAACGACAGCTTCCGCACCGGCTGGACCGCCGGCGGCGGCGTCGAGTTCGCGCTCCCCACCGACTCGTTCCTGAACTTCTTCCGCTCAAACGCGGTGACGCTGAAGATCGAAGGTCTGTACGTGAACCTGGATCGCGGCACACGCAACCAGGGCGCGTTCCTCATCGACGCCGCTTCGAACGTCCCGGTGCTCTACAGCGGCGTTGGCCGCCGCTCCGACGAGTTCGCCGTCGTCCGTGCCGGCCTGAACTACAAGTTCGGCTCGTACTAAGATCCGGTCGAGCTGCTCCTGGTGTCTGTCCCGGGAGTTGCGGCGGAGGGCG
This sequence comes from Methylobacterium longum, assembly GCF_022179385.1. GTDB lineage: Bacteria > Pseudomonadota > Alphaproteobacteria > Rhizobiales > Beijerinckiaceae > Methylobacterium > Methylobacterium longum. Next base: position 2,576 of record NZ_BPQS01000063.1, read on the forward strand.
AGGGGTAGTTGGTCCTCTCCATCGTCCCTCGCCGCAGAAGAGCAGCCGTCCGGCTGACCTTCGCATCCCCAGCCCGATCAAACTGGCCGCGAGGTCGGCGACACCCTGGGAGCACCCGCTCCTGGGGTGTTTCTTGTTTGGAGAGCCGAACGGCACTGGGTCCTTAAAGAGGATGTGCTCAGACCTACGATCCGCAGGAGGAGCCGGCGCCTCGATCAGCCGGGCAGTGATAGTACCTGAGCAGACAAGCTCCACTCCCAATCAGTGTTGAGGCCGGTCGCCTTCCTGCCTGTACCGGTAGTCACCGCCCCGACGTAATGGCTCGCCGTCTGCGACGGGTGCTAAGCCGAGCTGCCGCGAGAGGGAGACCAAGTCCTTCAGACGCCCGGTCCGGGTCTTCCGGCGCAGGTTGAGCCGATGGGTCTCGACCGTCCGCACGCTGAGCGCTAGACGTCGGGCGACCTCCTTGTTGCTGAAGCCCGCGCTGAGGAAGCGCAGCACCTCCGCCTCGCGGGGCGTAAGCCCCAAGCTGTCGGCTGCCTCGCTCGCCACAGCCGCAGTCTGCTCCGGCGGTGCCAGACAGTCCGCACCCTCCGCGACGGCCAACAGCGCGGCCCCGAGTTCCCGAGGCGACTTCGAGCGTCCCACGAACGCGTCGGCACCCACGGCCAGCAGGGCGCGGAGATCGTCCGCGACCAGAGCGCCGAACACCACCAGCGTGCGTAGGTTGGGCTGACGCTCCTTCAGGTCGACGATGCGGGCGATCCCGTCCGCGGGGCGGATCTCGTCGAGGAAGAGCAGGGCTACCGTGGTGCCAGCACTAGCTCCAGCGAGGTCCGCTTCGCTGATTGTGTGGAACTCTGGCATGTGCTCCAGGGTGGCGCGAACAGTCGCGTGCAAGTCCTGCGGTTCGTCCAGGATCAAGACGCTCACAGCCGTGTTCATGATCGCGCACCTTTCATTCCCAGCTTGGTACAAATCGGCTGGGATCAGGTACGTACCTTCAATATCCGTTCCACACGTATTAAATCGGCATTAACTTTAAGTTAGTTCGTTTCCGCGCTCTGCGCTCGGATACACGGAGTTGGTGTGCCGAAACCGGACGTATCGCGTGATTTCCATTATTATGATCGTACCAATATGAGCAACCGGCTATAGCAGCTTGCAGTTATTAGATCGACGTAGGCCATCATTGCGCGCCGGTGGGATCGCCACCCACCCCGCCACTCGCCATCTTGAGTGTATGCTCGCGCAGCACGGCCGACCTACGATGCGTAGGAGGGCTGGAGGAGCACGCATCAGCGTAATGTTCCTATCAACTTCATTCTGAAAACTCTGCTGCAACGTTCAAAGCAGCTGCGCCGTTAGCATGCGTGACGCAATGGCGCAGCTTTGCGTCCGGGAGTTTCCGATGCCATCCTCCCGATCAAATCGCACGCCGCCAGACGATGCCGAGAAGGGGCACTCCCTCGCCTGGACCTTGGCTCTGGCCACCGCGCTTCTCGGTATCGTAGCTCTGCCACGGCGTACACAACGCCCGGCATCTACAGCCAAGAAGACACCGGATGACGAAGCCGGAGCGGCACGCCAGACTTCCCCTTCACACAGTGGCAGCGAGGCTCACCAAGTAGCCCGCACTCAGGCCGATCGTGGACGCCAAGCCAAGCGTCCGACCGAGATCCCGGCCAAAGGTTGGAAGGACATCGCGCTGCGCACCTACCGGGACGTGGGTGAGAACCGGATCATGCTGGTGTCGGCTGGCGTGACCTTCTTCGCGCTGCTGGCGATCTTCCCCGCGATCGCCGCCCTGGTATCCGTCTACGGGCTCGTAGCCGACGCCTCGACCATCAACGACCAGCTCGCCAGCCTGCAGGGCATCCTGCCTCAGGGGGCGCTGGAGATCGTCGGCGATCAGGTCAAAAACCTCGACGAGAAGGGCAACGCTACCTTGGGGCTGAGCCTGATTGTGAGCATCGCCCTGTCGGTGTGGAGCGCCAACGGCGGGATGAAGCACATCTTCGACGCCCTCAACCTCGTCTACAACGAGCGCGAGAAGCGCAACTTCGTCGTGCTCAACCTCGTGTCGCTGGCGTTCACGGCGGGCGCGCTGATGTTCTTGATCCTGGCGCTTGTCGCGGTCGTCGTGCTGCCGGTGGTGTTCGAGTTCATCGGCATCGGCAAGGACGCATGGTGGCTGGCGCTGCTGCGCTGGCCCGTGCTTCTGCTCGCCGTGCTCGGCGGCTTGGCGGTGCTGTACCGCTACGGTCCGAGCCGGGACGCGCCGCGTTGGCACTGGGTCACCGGGGGGAGTGCCGTGGCGGCGGTCCTCTGGCTCGGCGGCTCGCTGCTGTTCTCGTGGTACGTCGCCAGCTTCGGCAGCTACAACAAGACCTACGGCTCGCTGGGCGCGGCGATCGGGTTCATGACCTGGATCTGGATCTCGACGACGATCGTGTTGCTGGGTGCGCAGCTGAACGCCGAGACCGAGCATCAGACCGCCGAGGACACCACTGTCGGTACGCCGCAGCCTCTGGGGACACGGGGGGCAAAGATGGCTGATAATGTCGGAGCTGCTGCGGAATGAGCGGCTACCGCCTGACAGCGGCGCTCGTGGTATCCGATAAGCAGGCGCTATCAAGACACAACAATAGGTAATTCAGCCGGTTATGTAGGAAAAACGACCGCTTTACCGACGTCTATGGCCGTATGTGGCCGCGTCCGAGGAGGGTTGGTTGCAGAGATTGGCTCGGTGCCAACAAGCGGATGTTCCGTGAAGCGTGCGGTCTGATCGGGCCAGATGCCAGTCCCTAAGCTGCGGCGTGATCAGGTAAGGCCGGATGTTACGCTCGGCTTTCCCCTTACACCGGGGACGCACCTGCAAGAGCGCCCGCTTCAGTCCCGGCTCGCATCAAGGTCAATCACCAGCCGCCTGGGCGCGACGCCGCGCCATCGCCGCTCCAGGAAGGGCATCAGCCTCGCTGGCTCCAGAGCATCCAAGCGCGCCAGCACGATAGGGTATCCGTCGTAATGGGGCGTGGTGTGAAAGGTGCCGGGATCGGCATCGATCAGCATGTCGCGCTCGTCCAGAGGAACGTCAGGAAGCACGAGGCTGTCATCCTCGGGTCGGAGACGCGTGAGCAGCTTCCCCCGGACCTTCAATGCTGGAGTGCCGTAGGAGGTTGGACCTCGACCGCCGCCAGCTTCTGGCCGAGCGAGACGACATCGTCCCAGGTCATAGGTCGGCCTCCTCGAAGGAGCGATATCGTCGGTCCGTCGAGGCCGCCAGCCAAGTGGCACACTGGCGGTCCGACGAGGCGGCAGCGTAAGTTTGTCCGCAAGGTTCCTTTGCAGTCGGCCCGGATGCTTTTAGCCAACCGAGGTCACTCAGCACGAGCAGGATTGCCGAAAACGGACCTTGCGAGGGCCCTCTTTGGCTGGCAGCCGGACCCTGGCTTTTCGCCTCGAAGCGGCCGTTCCGGCTCGGACCCGACTTGGTCGTACGAGGTGCCTCAAGATCTCTCGGAAAGCGGACATGGCCCCGATCAAACTCGACCAAGCGCGCCCAAATCAAGTTGTTTGAGAATGCGCTTCAGCGCCACGCGGTTGTTCTTATCTTCTGCACTTTCGAACGCGTCTTGTAGCACCAGGCGGATATCCTCGGCTTCAACCTTCTCCATGTCCCAATTTGGATAGAGACGCTCGCGCTCTTCCTCGCTCTGGCTCAGTGAAACAATATCATGATGGCGCTTGTCGCGATGTAGGGTCGCGATCAGCTTCTGTATCTCGGCGGCCGGCCCCTCGATCCACTGGAAGAAAACGCCGCTGCCGAAAACCAGCACCCCGGTGATGCCATGTACAAGATTGTTGCGCTGAGCTGTCTCGACGATACGACAGACTTCGGCGTCGTCAACGCCTTCGGCAGCACGACTGCAGTAGACAAAATGGTAGAGTTTGGACAGCGCAGCTTCGTCTAAATTGGCACCCTGCGGGATGCCGTATTCGTCGAACATGCGTAAGCTCGCTTCATCTATGCCAGGTAGATCAAGAGGTGACTTGAACCGGGCCAATGTCCGCATTCGCCGAGCGGCATCGGTCCAATCCGGCTAGCAGACGTTCATCCTTTGCATATTTCCTAGCTGTTCATCAGGCGCGCTATGCGTCTTCCCGTTCAGGTTCAGCCGCAAGCCGCTCGAATATCCTGAGAGCTTGCAGATGAGTGGCTTGATCTATCGCTCCGTTCGCAACTTCAGCTTGTGACCACATCCAAGATCGGGCTGGATCATCACGCATAGCCCAGCTGGGGAATAAACGGTCCGGCACAGTGTGATAAGATAAGCGCCTGATCTCCAGATGCCGGTCGTCCCTCAAGATCCGGGCATAGGTGGCATCCAGTGCTGCGGCCGAACCCTCCAACAACTGCATATAAACATCTGCCCTGCAAATGAGGGCGCCAGTAATCCCATCGCGCGAGTTGCATCGCCGCGATTGCGACAGGATGCCATTGAGCATCGCTTGATCGAACCCAAAGGGACGTGAGGCATAGATGAGTTGAACGAGAGACATCACTGCTTGATCCTATCAGGCTGTCGGATCCGTAGAGAAATCTACATTCGGTCGTTCACAAGATTGCATGATGATAATCTGCTTCAGCGATTTTAGCTTTTCCTCATGGTTTTGTCGAGCGCTCTGATCTTGCAGGTGGGAGCAGTCTCTGCGCAATCAGAACCGCGGTGGGGGCATCGACCGCCGAGGCATCAGCGCCGACCCGTTCGACATATCCGGGATGCTCAAGGAAGACAGGTCCTCCGACCATCACGCCGATTGAAGGGTTGAGCGACGCCCGTCGTATCGCCTGGATCGAGGCAGCGAGTTGATCGAGGTGGCTCTCCCGGCTCAGCGTCAGACCCACCACGCCGAACAACTCCGAACCTACGAGATCGGCAATCTCCTCGGGACTGGAGGCAAGGACGCTCGCCACATGCCAGCCGGCCTTCCGCATGAACTGCTCCACAATCGCTAATCCGAAGGTGTGGAGTTCGCCTGGTGCTCCCATCAGGAGGACACGGCGCTCGCTATCGTAGGGCGCGAAGCCTCCGTCCGAGCGGAACGTGGCCAACAGGAACTGAAGTTGGGCGAGGCCGGCCGTGACCTCGATGAAGTCGCACAGATCGTCGTCCCACATGCGTCCCAACAGGGCCGCCGAAGGTGCCAGCAGGTCGAGGAACAGGTCGTCGACGCAATAGCCCTTGGCCGTCAGAGCGGTGAAAGCGTTCATGACGGCCGCGACGTCGTGCCTGAGGATCAGATCTGTGAAGCCCGCGACCGTTTCCGTATCCAGCTTCGGCAGAACGTCCGACCGGACCTGCCTCTCGCCCCGATCAACCAACATCAGCCGAGGGATGATGTCCGTCTGAACGATGCGGCCGAGCGCAAGGGTTCGCTGCCGTGCCTCGTCGACGGGTCTTCGTCGTGCATAATCTTCGCGGACATACGCCGCTTCAGCGATCCCCTCGGTGATCAGACCGGCCCACTCTCGGTGAGGTGATCCCTGATCCAGCATTGCCTCATCCCCATGGTCCGGGGTTGGCATCCCCGTTTGTTATTGACCGTCGTCCGGCGAGTACGAGGCGCAACAGAGACGCAAATGCACGAGTTGTAAAGGAGGCGACTTTCCTACCGCGCTCGGCCGATATCAGCAGTACACGGCGGGCACAGAAATACGGGCCCCATTCGCTGAGACACAGATTTTAGAACGTCGGCATGTCGTCGACCCCAACCTAAAGCGGACCGGCCGCTCCCGGCCTAACTCGGATATTCATCCTATTGAGTGGCATGTCGGGGAAGCGATCGTTTTCCTGTTAACCGGACGATGCACATCGCTAGCGGCTCGAAACGGCCCTGTTTCTGTCGGAAAAACGTGTCGGCTTTTCTATTGCCGGGTAAGCGCCGTTTTGGCACTGTCCCGACATGCTCATCGGATATGCCCGTGTCTCCACGCTCGACCAGAACCTCGACCTGCAGCGCGACGCGCTGACCAAAGCTGGCTGCGAACGCATTTTCGAGGAGAAGAAGTCCGGTAAGGCCGGGACCAAGCGACCGGAGTTCGAAGCGGCCCTGGCCCGTCGACGCCCCGAGGACGTGCTCGTCGTGTGGAAGCTCGACCGGCTCGGCCGTTCGCTCGTCGAGATGATGTGTGCCGCCGGGAGTACCTGCGTTGCTCAACACCATCTTGGCGCTGCTCGCTGTGCTCGCCGTCATGACCGCGCACGCGGTGTAGCGACTGGTGCGCCTACCTTTCCGGCTCCTGCGCGTCCTGTTTCGGCGCGGTGCGGCGCATGCGCATTGACCTTCCGATAACTGAATACCGGCATATTGCTTCGCGAGCTTGCAAGTCTCGCGTCGGCTCTATCGTGTGAACACGGTACGCCCCGCTAACCCGTGATTGGATCGGCGGCGGGACTGAGCCGGCCGCGCGCAGCGAAAGGCATGGCAATGCCGGGCACGAATAGGCTGCCGCTGTCGGACGATGCGCTGGACCGACTCGCCCGCGAGCTGTTCGCCGAGGTGCGGGCCCAACACCCGCAGAAGCCGATGCGCAAGCCCGCGGACGATTTGGCGGGTGATGTCGGTTTCGATCTACTCGATTGGCTTCTCGACGCTGGCGACGACGTAGGTGATGGTGACAGCGGCGATTAATGTGCCGCCAATTCGATGACGATGCTCACCACCGAAGCGGCCGAGTTGGCAAATACGCAATTCGGTCAATAAATATTAACCTGCCCAATATTTATAGCCCGGCGTCTGGCCGTACTTTAACAAAGTACAGCGCGCGATCTCGCGCGTGGATATAGGGCCCTGCACGAAGGCCGGGGGGATCTCATGGGCTACAATACAGAGGCCGAGCTTAGGCTCCTCGTCCAACAAATTGCCGAGCGGGCGGCCCAGGGCGGCGGGATGGACGCGCCAACCTATGACGCCATGATAGCCGCCATGGCGGCGCTTTCGAGCTTGGCGCTCTCCGGCGAGCGCCAAGGCCGTGAGGAAGTGCTCCAGGCCATGCGGGCGCGCCTTCATGCCTGCGAGGCCGAACTCCACGTCAGGGCGGCCTGAGGCCGGTACTGCTGGCGGGGGCGACCTTGGCGTGCACGGGACTCCAGTCGGTGCGCGGGGGCTTAGAACCGACCGTCTGGTCCGGAGAGCCAGTGCATCAGGCCGTCCGAAGCGGCGACGCTCCGGCGGACCCTCACGCGCGGCTCGTCGTCGGGCTCCTCGTCTCGCCTGACGACGTAGACCTCGCGGACACGGGGGGAATAATCGCGGTCCTCAAGGCCGGCCGTCCGGTACGGGGGCGGGACGGTCACGCGCTCGCGGCGCGCTTCCGCCCGCCTGACCGCAGCCCGAATGCTGTTGGCGGCGGCCAGGGGCGGCAGGTTCCGCGACGGCACCGGCTGCGACCGATGGTCGGGGCGTCGCGCTTCGGCGGCCTGGGCGCGGGTATTCCCGTCATCCTCAGCGTCGAGTGCCCGGAGGCGCCGGGGGGCTTCCGTGACCCTCAGGCGAGAGCGCTCCGCGTCCGCCGGGCGAGCACGCGGCGGCGCCTCGGCTGCCCTGACCCTCGTGCGCTCTTCCTCCACAAGCGGCGGGACGTGCTTCGGGGTCTCCGCGGACATGGCACGCGAGTGTCCAACCTCCCCGCCGGGCTGTGAGGCGAGCCTAGAGGATTGAGCGAGCTTGGTATCGGCCCGCGCGCCATCATCTTGCGACGCCTGGGCCGGCCTCGCAGCCTCGACCATTTTGGCGCGCGAAGGCCCGAGATCCTCCCCGGACGGATGCACGCGCTTGAGGGCCGGCGCGGGACCAGTCTGATCCTCCTCTGGGGGAGGTGTCTGCCTGTCGGATTGCGCAAGCCGGACGCGGGCTCGCGCTCCGTCGTCCGGGGTCCGGACGGGTGCGGGAACCGGGGCGGCCTGCGGCCCGGGAGCCCGGCCTTCATCCGCGACGGCCCCGCCCCCCTTGGCGGGCGCGTCAGCCGGCCCGGGGGTGAATGTCAGCTTCGACGGCTCCGGCTTGGCTTTGACCGGTTCCGACCAGGGCAGCGACTGCCCACGGGCTTCTGCCCGCAGGCGCTCGGCTATGGACGGCGCGGCCCCGCGAGGCGCCTCCGAAGCGTCCTTGTGAGCGTCGCCGCTGGACATGTACACGCTCGTGCTCGCCACCCCGGCTACGAAGGCGACGGCGACGGCGGACAGGAACCTCGTTGACGCGGACATGGACGACCTCCCAGGGACGGCAGGTGGTGTCACGGGCTGCGCGTGGCAACCGCGGAACCTCGATACCGGTCCCGGCGCTCGCCATCTTGAGCGTATGCCTGCGCAGCAGGGCCAGACCTACGATCTGCAGGAGGAGCCGGCGCTCTGGGGGGTGATCGATGAACATCGTCGAACGGCTTTGCGACCGTCCGCTGCCGGGATAGCGTGACCTTCCAGTCCAGCTTCGGGCTTGGAGACGATCGTCATGTTTCACCCCCTGATGTCCACCGCTCTCCTCGCCTTCGGCCTGGGTGCTCTCGCTACGCCTGCTGCAGCCCTGTCCAGCAAGGACTGCTCGGTGAAGTACCAAGCTGCCAAGCAGGCCGGGACGCTGAACGGTCAGAAGTGGAACGACTTCCGCAAGGCTGAATGCGGCGCTTCGCCGGATGCCGCGACCAACACGGTGCCGAACCCCGTAGCGGCTGGTGCTGCGAAGCCGTCGGCGCCGGCTCCTGCACCGACCACGACGGCTGCTAGGCCGACAGCTGCTCCAGCGCCGTCCGCTGCGACTGGTTCAGCCGCATATCCATCCGCCGTGGATCCGAAGTACGCCAAGGAGTCGGCTGGCAAGGCGCGGATGCACACTTGCCTGGACAGCTACAACGCTGCGAAGGCAGCCGGCTCGCTCGGCGACGCAAAGTGGATCCAGAAGGGCGGCGGGTACTATTCGGCGTGCAACGCGCGGCTGAAGATCTGAGCGAGCCAGCGATGGGGAGACCTTCGCGACCTGCCGCGCCGCTGACTTTCGATGAAGCCGTGGTGGGCGCGGCCATGACGGCGTGGCTGCCCCGCCTCGCGCCGCTGGTCGAGGCCATGGCCGAGCGCATCGACGCGCGCACCATCGAGCTCACCGCTGCGGCCTTCATCGTGGCGCGCAGCTTCCCGCGCCGCGCTGCCGGCGACAGGGCATCCGACTTCCTGCCGGTGGTCGCGCCGCTTGAGCGGGCCGTCGATGGGCTGTCAGATGAGAACCTGATCGAGCGCGTTGATGCGCTGGCCGACGCGATCTCGGCGGAGCCGGGCTTAGTTCGGCGGCGTGGGGACCAACCCGTCCGGCCGATCAGTGCAGCGTCGAAGCTCGTATGGACGGCCCGGCCGAGCACTGGGATCATCTTCGACGCGCGCGCCCGAAATTGCCTGATCGCTGCGGGCCTGCTGCGCCGGTCGGGCGGGTACGGCGCCTACGTCGAGGCCGTGCGCGGCGAGATGCCGAGACACGTCGACGTCATCGCGCGGCTCGTACCGCACGCTGGAGCGAACCTCGCTGATGCGCCATGGCTGTCAGGCAAGATCTTCGATTTCTGCCTCTACGCGCATGGGGGCTTGCCGGCGGCGCGGCAGGCACATCCGACGGGATGAGCCATGCGGGATCCCGCATGTCTCGATGATGACCCGCGTGCATGGCTCGAAGCCCGTCTCGGGGCGCTGGCAGGTTTCGAAGGCGCGCAGCCGACCGAAGAGACCGTGCCGCCAGAGCTGGCCGCGGCCGCCGCACCGACCATGTCTTTCCTGCCGTCCAGGCCCGTCCGCGCCAGCAATCCGGCCGCGAAGGCCGCCGCACTCGCCAGCACGCTTGGGTGCTGGCTCGACCTGATGAGGCACGCCACCCCGGTCGATACGCACTTCCGGGCGCCGTTCTCCCCCGCCCCTCCCCTCCACCTTTGAGCTGAAGGACAGGGGCACCACGCCCGAGCGGATGGCCGGCATCATGTCGCCGAACGTCCAGACCGCGATGCCGCTCTGGACGTGGATTACGTCAGACGTGCTGACCTACCTCGCGGCCCACGCCGTCCCGCTCCCGCCGCACCACGACGTGTTCCAGGGGTCGATAGAGTGCGCGATCTGCCCAGCCGACATCAAGCCCGGCCGGCTGCACGTCCTCGACCAGATGGACCCGCACGCCGCGGCCTTCGTCCGCGCCACCGCTCGCATCTCGCTCGGTCTCGTGGCCGCCCGGGCGCGGGAGATCGAGGCCGCCCTTGAGCGCACACCGTGATCGCCGCTCTCCGAAACCTTCCGGCCTCTCCCAGCGTCATAGCGAGGGCTACGCCGGTTTGGCGCGTTCGGTAAATTGAGAAGACGTCATGCCCCTGACTGATCTCGACCGCCTATATTTCGGGATGCACTTTAGGCGCTCATACCGCCTGCGCCGTCAGACCCCTGCCGAGTTTGCTTGCTCGTCCATCCAGCCTGATCAAGGCTTCGAACCTTGGTGCATAGTTCGCCGTGCAGATGGTGCGGTTGAGACGTTCGCTCTTCAGGTCGGTGAGACCTTGGACGACAACGATCCGGAGCTCCTCGCCCTCTTCGATAGCCTTCAAGAGCCCGAATGACCGCCGCTCGGGCTTCACAAGGGGGTGGGTCTTGCTTGTTCCGTTCTTCGGTTGCGAGTGTCGCCGAGACGGTTAGGCCCACTGCGAGACCGCGTTCAATCGGTGGCAGCATAACGACGCGGCGCCAGAAGCTTCGAGGCCGAGCTAGAGGCGCAGACATGAGCCAGCCTGCAACCCCCATAGAGGCCGCCGCCGATGCGCTACTGCAGGTCATCGTGAAGGGCGATCTGGAGCACCGCCAGGCGCCGGACCCTAAGGTGGCACAATGCGTCTCCTCGTCGTGGCACGATGCGACGACGATCCCCCATTATGGCGAACTGGACCTGCCCGGGCTCACGGTGTGAGGGTCCCCCGGATCTTGGTCCGGCCGAAAGGTGAGCTTCCGGGTCTCATTCGGCAGCCTGCAGGGCCGCCGCCAAGGCGAATTCCTGGGGCGTTCGCCACCCCAAGGCCGTGTGAGGACGGCTCTCGTTGTAGTACCGCCGCCACGTCTCGATCTTGCTCCTGGCGTCGGCCAACGACAAGAACCAGTTCGCGTTCAGGCACTCGTCGCGCAGGCGGCCGTTGAACGACTCGACCAACGCGTTGTCGGTCGGCTTGCCAGGCCGCGAGAAGTCCAACGTGACGCCGTTCTCGTAGGCCCAGCGGTCGAGTGCTTTCGAGACGAACTCGGGCCCGTTATCGACCTGAATGGCACGCGGTGCGCCACGCAGCTGTGCCAAGCGGGCGACGACCGCCACGACCTGCTCGCCCTTGATGCCTTGGTCAACCTCGATCGCCAGAGCCTCGCGCGTGAACGCATCGACGACCGTCAGAGCTCGCAGTCGGCGGCCGTCAAACAGCGCGTCAGAGACGAAGTCCATCGACCAGCGCTCGTTCGGCCGGAGTGCCGCAGGCTGACGCTCACGGTGTGCCGCACTGACGTGCCGGCGCGGCCGCTTGAGCCGCAGGCTCAGGCCCTCATCCCTGTAGAGGCGGTGGACTCTCTTGTCGTCTAATCGATCAAGCCTTGAGCCAGGGTGCTTCTGTTCGATCTGCCTTGCGCATCGTTGTCGTCTTCGAGGTCGGCACCGCATGCCCCCTCAACATGGCGCCAGATCACCGGCCTCTCGATGTGATTCTCGTGTTCCGGATGGTCACGAAGAAGGTCGCGAGATGGCCGTGGCCGCACCCTGGCGGGGCGGCAGCCTTGGAAGAGAAAGCAATATCAGGTCATGGCGATCACCTTCGGCTCGAAGGGACGCTCGTCAATCCACATGCGATGGAGGATGACCGAGAGCTTGCGCGCCAATGCGACGCGTGCCTTCCAGAAGCCAGACCTCCGGCCGATCGCTGCTCCCCACTCCTTCAAGGCGAGCGGCATGGAGATGCGCGACAGCATCGCGTTGGCGGCCTCAAACAGAAGTTTGCGCGTCAGGCGATCCCCGCACTTCGAGATTCGACCGTTGATATCGACGTCACCCGACTGATACCGACGTGGCGTAAGGCCAAGATAGGCGCCGACATCCTGCGAGCGCCGGAAGCGACGCGGATCCTCAATCGTCGTGACGAAGCTGATCGCCGTGATCGAGCCTACGCCCGGTGTCGTCATGAGCAGCTGACAAATCTTGTTCTGACGAGCGACGCGCGCCAGCTGCTTTGCGATCTCATGACTGCGCTCCTGAAGCGTACCCAACAGCGTCAGGAGGGTCTCGAACAGAGCGGTCAGGATCGGATCGTCGGGGAGCTGGGCTCGAACCTGCCGCACGAAGGTTCCACCTTTGCCTGGTCCGATCAGGATCCCGAAGGTCTTGGCCAGTCCGCGGATCTTGTTGATCAGCGCCGTCCGCATTCCAACGAGCTGGTCGCGGGCGACGAGGAGGGCGCGCAGGCGATGGGTCTCGATCGAACGCACGGCCACCGGTCGGTACCATCCCGAGCGGACCAGGCGCGCCAAGCCCAGCGCGTCGTTGCGATCCGTCTTGTTCATCTGCAACTTCAGGGCCGCTGCCGCATGCCTCGCGTGAAGGCAGACGATCGGCACGCCACGCTCATTAAGAGCGTGCCAGAGCCACACCGTGAGGGGTCCAGTCTCGATCCCGACCTTCACGACGCCGGGTGCACGTCGCTTCAGAACAGCGCCGATCGCGTCAGGATCGGTCCGGGACGTTCCAGCCCATACACGCTCGCCCGTTTCATCGACGACGCAGATCGCGGTCTCCTTCGTCGAGACATCCAGTCCAACGTAAAAGCTCATCACACGTCCTCCTCTTCAGGGGACGACAGGCTTGATCCTCCCTCGGTGTCGCGGACACAGGGAGATCATTTCGCGGTTCTCTCGGCTTGTTCGGGCGTGAGATAGCCGAGTGCCGAGTGGATGCGTTGCCGATTGTAGTAGCCCTCGATGTAGGCGAACAGATCGCGCCTCGCTTCATCTCGGGTCGCCCATCGTCGCTGATGGACGAGCTCGACCTTGAGCGTGTGGAAGAAGCTCTCCATCGGGGCGTTATCGTAGCAACAGGCGGTCCGACTCATGGACGGCCTGGCCCCCATTGCGGCGAGCTGCTTCCGATAGGCCTCGGCTGCGTACTGGCTGCCGCGATCCGAGTGGCAGATGAGCCCTGCGGCCGGCCGCTGCCGCTGGGCGGCCATCATCAATGCCGCTACGCTCAGCTCGGCGCGCATGTGATCGCGCATCGACCAACCGACGATCTTGCGCGTGGCCAGATCGAGGACGGCGGCCAAGTACAGCCAGCCCTCGCCGGTCGGCAGGTAGGTGATGTCGGCCAGCCAGACCGTGTCGGGTCGCGCGGCTGAGAAGTCCTGCTTGAGGAGATTGGGCGCGATGGGGAGATCGTGACGGCTGTCGGTCGTGCAGGGCCGGAACCGACGCCCCGCCAGGGCGCGGATGCCATGCCGGCGCATGAGTCGCTCCACCCGCCCGCGGCTGACGGACCGGCCCTCGGCTCGCAGGGCGGCATGCACGCGTGGGGCACCATAGCGTCGGTGGTGGGCGGCATGGATGCGCCGGACGTCGTCCAGGAGTTGGCGATTGGAGGCCGAGCGGGCGCTCTCTGGCCGTGACCGCCAGTCGTAGAAGCCGCTGGGTGAGACTCCGAGCACGCGGCACATGAGACGCACCGGCCAGGTCCGCGCATGCTGCTCGATGAAGGCGAAGGTCACTTGGGCATCTCCGCGAAGATGCCGATGGCTTTTTTTAGTACGTCGCGCTCCATGCGCGTGCGGTCGAGCTCCCGCCGCAGTCGGGCGATCTCGGCGGCCTGATCAGACGGGGACGCAACTGGGCTTGGTGGCGAGGCGCCCGTCGATCCAGCAAACCGCGACCCGGGTGAGGTCCCGTTCAGCGTGGCGCGCCATTGCCTCAGCATCGAGGGCTGGATCCCAAGCTCGGCCGCGACCTGCATCTGCGGCCGGCCGCTGCTCTCCAGCAGGGCGACCGCTTCGCGTTTGAACTCGGGTGTGAACTCTCGTCTCGTCTTCGCCATCCGACACCTTCCCCGCTCAGCATGAGCGTATCAGACGTGTCCGCGAGGACGAGGGAGGATCACGATGGGCCGTCGCCCGCCCTTCGGACGCGGCCAAGGAGGCGGAAGCAGTGGGGCGATCTCGTCCCAGAGATCGTCGGGAAGGAGCGCGCGAGCCATGCCACACCAACGCACGCCGACCCTCACGGTGCCGTTTTGTTAGGTGCTCTAAGCTCTGCCGGGGCGTAGACCCAGCCAATAAGGGCCGATGGTGGCGAGATCGCCTATCCAGTGCTCTTGGGCGCAGCCGCAGGATTGGCGCTTGAACGGGAGGTGATGCCATGCCCGAGAACGAAGCCTGCGAAGATGCAGTGGCTGCGCTCAGGCGGCAGTTCGATCGTATCGGCGAGTTGCTGGGCGAGATGAAGGATGGCCGCTGGTGGCCCGACGATCACGTGGGAGATGAGGACGCTGCCACCGTCCTGCTTCACACACATCGCATCGAGGAGAGCGTGCAGGAGATCGCGCGCATCGTGGCGGCAATGAAGGACTGAGGTCCGGATGATCGGCCCCGCCGCTCGATCTGATCACGGGCTGGCGGGGCTCGATGCCGTTCCTCACGGTGAGAGCCAGAACGCGACGCGGCCCGAGTGGCAGGCTGGCGGACCAGGGTTAGCGGGACCCGCCAGCCTCCAGTGCCAAACCGTCCCATATCCAGATTTCGTCAACCTCGATGTCGGGAAGAAACTGCTACGCTGAAACAACTTACGATTGTGCGGATTTTCTGATGCATGTCAGGATCTCGCCCCCTCGCTGTCCTCGCCGAAGATGAAGCGATCATCCGCATGGCGGTTGCCGAGATGCTATCCGCCCTCGGCTTCGAGGTGCTGGAGGCGGAGCACGCGCATGATGCCCTGAAGCACCTGGAAGCCAATGACGGCGCCGCTCTGCTCTACACCGACATCGACATGCCCGGCACGATGGACGGCTGTGATCTCGCGCGTGCCGTCTCTGCACGTTGGCCCGAGACGCGGATCATCGTTTGCTCAGGCTGCGCTCGCGAGGAGGCGGCGCTCCTGCCGGAGGCCGCTCACTTCATCGCCAAGCCGTGTGCCGAGCGGCTAGTGCGAAGGGCGCTGCAGGTGCTGCGGCTACACTGATCCGCACGAGCCCGGGCCGTGATGATATGGCCGCCCGGTCAGCGCAACGGCTATCGAGGACGATCCTCGGCGATAACCTCACGGCACATGATTAGCAGCGTGTCCTCGCTCATGATCGGCGAGAGTCCGCCTAGTAGCTCGCGAAGCCGGATCCGAAGAAGGTTTGCAGCTCCGGTGATCATGTCCGGGTTGAAGGCGACATAATCTTGCAGAACGAATTCGTTAGGAGCGATCTCGACGAGCAGGCGGGCGGACTGTTGCTGGGTGCGTGAGCGCATGGCCGGCCTCCACGGCGAAACGCGCGCTAGGACGGCGCACGGACGCGGATTGAGGGAAAGTGGTCGCGGCTCGCTTGACCCTCTGGCGCTAACCCGGTGCCGTGATGGCGATGGGCGCACTGGCTTTGAGGTGCTTCGGACGAGAGCCGACCACGCGCGACTGAAGGCAGAATGCGCTCGGCGAGCGTCGGTTGCAATGTTGTCCGGCGATGGACGAGGTCTGAAGTCCGCGATAGCTCTCCGTCATGGCCAAAGAGATCCCCAGCGTCGGCGACCTGCTCCGGAAGTCCGAGGTCATGGATGAGGAGATCCAGGCCGCGACGGAAGCCTACCTAAAGGACGAAGGCGCCAATCCGTTCGTGTTCTCGTCCGGCCACCGGATCGACGTCGCTAAGGCGATCGACATGCACCCGCAGGCCAAGATGCTGCTGGCGGACAAGGCGACCTCACCGGGCCTTCGGCGCACGATGGTGATGACCGCCGTCATCATGGGCTTCCCGGTCGAGGGATGAGCGACGATCCTGAAGCGGCGCACGAGCGTGCCGCGATTTAGTACATGATGCGCCGCCTCAATGGCTTCGCCCGTGGGCTTGGCCTGGACGACGCGGCCACGGGGCAGGTCGTCGAGAATGTCGTCGCTGACATGCCGGTGCACACGGACGAGGAGCGGCTGAGCGAGGCTCGCAACCGGCTGATCGTGGCGTCCGCTTAGGCGCGCTCGGCCGCGGCCTTTACGAGGGCCAAAATGCGACGCCGCTCCTCAGGATCGCTAATGCGCATGTAGGCACGCAGCAGCTCTGCGCCTTCGATGGAGAGAGCAGCCTCGGCAGTGGCATGCATCTGCGGATCGACGGCGTTGGGCGGGTTGTACAGCACGGCTTCGGGCACCTGCAGCGCCTCGGCGATGCGCCCCAGTAGCTGGTTCTTCGCTGAGGCTTTCAGGAGACCCGACCGGCCAAGGAGGCTCTCCTCAGGCGGTCCATCCTGCATCGGTTTCCGCGCGATTGGGGCTTTCGATCCCATTCCGTAGGCTCACAAGCTACGACCCGCCTCTTGCGTGCATTCATAATGCCGTTCACACGCATGGGTAGTGATCCGCACGCAACAGTTGTTCCGTTTCGGGATAAGCCGCTTGATAATGCAATCATAAGTTTATTACTTAGGCCGGGTTCCGGCTCGTACACGGGTATCGCGGTGCCAAAGCTCAAGCGTTTCAGCAGTCAGACCTGCCCGAAAGCGTTCCAGATCGCCCTCGATGCCCTCGACGTGGTCGGCCGGTGGGAGTGGGACGCTACCACGGACGGTATACGATCAGACACCTTCGTGGCGTTGCTGTTCGGCCTCGATCCGGAGCAGGCCGAAGAGGGTGCACCGCTCGCCGCCTACATCGACGGCATACATGCAGATGACCGTGAGCGTGTCCTTGCCTTGATCCGACGCAGCGCTCGGGAGGGCAGCGCCTACCTCACCGAGTACCGGGTGATCTCAGCCGATGGCCAGACGCGCTGGGTGCTGGCGCGCGGACGCTTCAGCAGCGACCATTTTGGCAGGCCCCTGAATGGCAGCGGCATCCTGGTCGACATCACGCGGATGCGGATGAGCGAGGGCACGTTCAGCGAGGTCGAGACCGCCTCAAGCGCAGCACCGCTGGACCGGGCGGCCGACCATGCCATAGCCGCGCAGTACGCGATCGTGGAGTTGCAGGATCCTGAGCTGAAGCTTCACGCCGACGCGCTGCTGATGGCGCTGGGGCGCAAACTCGCCCAGCAGGAGGTTCAGGACCGGCGTAGGCGCATGAACTGAGCGCTGGCGTTCCGTCGCGCCGGTCGATCCGATTGCGGGCTGGCGGCAATCATCTCAGCATGGCACCTCGCGGGTATGACGAAGCCCAAGCCGCAGACCTGCGAAGTGAAGATCGGAAGTGAATGGCGCGCTGTCAGCCTCACTGAGGCAGCAACCGAGCACGTCATGGCCGTGAAGCGCTGCCCGGCCTGCCACGGGCAGGTGATGATCCTTGGCGCCTACGGCTCGCCCACCGTTCATCGGACCATGTCGCACCGGAGGGCCCATAGCGGCTGTCCGCTCAAGTCTGACACGTACTCCGGTACGCCTTCGCTGCACCCGCAGGCACTCGCCTGAAGCGGGTGGGGCCCATGGTCCCGACTTGGTCACGCGTCGTTGGCAAATGCGGGTTCTCCGGGGTGCCGCTTGAGGCCAAGGCCACTCTGCCGTGCCAGATCGGATCGCGCCGCAGAGTAGCTGGGCGCCGTCGAGGGGTAGTCACGCGGCAGCCCGAAGCGCTCCCTGTAGTGATCGATCGTCAACCCGTGGCGCGAGAGATGGCGCTTCAGCATCTTGTATGGCTTGCCGTCGATGAAGCTGATGAGCGCGTCTGACGTAATGGATTTCCGGATCTGAGCCGGGGTGAGTTTCCGCGCTGTAGGGTCCGGCGCTTCGGCGTTCTGATCAAGGCCAGCGAGCGCTGCGTGAACACCCGCGAGGAGGCTCGGAAGCTCGGAAACCTGAACGCGGTTGTTTGTCAAATAGGCACTTACGATGTCGGCAGTGATCTCTACGTAATCGATAGTCGGTATCTCGACGGTGTCATCGGCCGGTAGATCCATTGTCTTGTCCATTAGGCTCACACCTCCTCGGATGAGGCGCCTAAATGCTTCGAGTTGATCTGAGGTCAAGGCGCGTGATTTTAGAATGCGAGCAGTTTGGCGCTTGCTGAGACGGAGAAACAAGGAATTGAGACCGAGGGACAACAGGCGTTGGTTCGGATGGATGCGCGTATCTGCTCGGCCGATCCGCTGAGCGGTTGCACCTCCAGCCGGGAAGCTGCTGGTGCCGGGATTGCACTTCTGCGCTCGGAGGCTCGCCCCGCCGCCCGATCTAATCACGGGCTGGCGGGGCTTGTGCCGTTCCTCACGGCGAGGGACCAGTACGCGACGCTGCCCGAGATCGGGATGGCGGACTGCGGTTAGCGCGACGTGCCGGCGCCGGGTGCGGGCTCGTCCCAAGCTGGGATCTCGTCAGTCGCAACGTCGAGAAAATCTACGGCGAAGCTGAAACGTGCCGCGGCGGCCCGCATTCTACGATCCATGTCAGGATCTCGCCCGCTCGCCGTCCTCGCCGAAGATGAAGAGATCGTCCGGATAGCGGCGGCCGACATGCTGTCGAGGCTCGGCTTCGAGGTGCTGGAGGCGGAGCACGCCCACGGCGCGCTCCAGCACTTGGAGGCCAACGACGGCGCTGCCCTGCTGTACACTGATGTGAACATGCCCGGCGCGATGGACGGCTGCGATCTCGCGCACGCCGTCTGCGCACGATGGCCGGAGACGCGGATCATCGTCTGCTCCGGCTGCGATCCTATGGAGGCGGCGCTCCTACCCGATGCCGCGCACTTCATCGCCAAGCCGTGCGCCGAACGGCTGGAGCGCAAGGCGCTGCAGGTGCTGCGCTTGCACTGACGCCAAGCCTAGCAATCGGTACACAGGCGGACGATGCATAAGCTCCCGCCTACGAGCCTTTATCGTCTCCAGACCCTCGCCCAGACCGGCGCACGCTTTTATCAAATGACCGCCTTTTTGCGGCGCTTGGAGGTGCTGGGCTTGGTCGTGGCCACCGGGCGAACGGATCCGGGGTCGAAGAGCGCCGAGTACCAGATCACCGATGCAGGCCGGGCTGAACTGCACGAGCGCTTTGGGCCATCTTCGACAACGCCAATCGAAGCCTGATCTTCACGAAAAAGCCCGCCGCGGCGGACCGGGCGGGCTAAATCAGATCCGCGGCTGTGAGGCAAACGCTGGGATCTAACCTGATCTTACGCTGGCACAGGTAAAGAAAAAGTCTGCGCAGCGGCTAGCGGAGGGGCTGGGAAATCAGCGCGACCGCGGCATCAGCCGCAAGGTGAGTGGTGAGGCAGCAGGTACACGGTGACGACGAGGGCGCTCATTCGACGGGATCAGCGTCGAGCGACATCCTGAGGCGCCACCTAACTGCGCCCTCGGCGTCCCGCACGGCGGCGACGTAGTCCTGCCGCCCTGGCCGGTCTGTGAGGCTCTGAGCGATCCTGGTCATGATCCGCACGGCTTGAGCCCGCGCGGCTTCGAGATCGGCTAGTTCGTAGCCGTCCCTGTCACGAAGCAACTCGCCCCCGTCGTGCAGGTCGATGAAGTAGCGGGGCATGAGGCGTATCTCAGCGGCGGCGTGCGGCGCCATCCAGGCAGGTTTCGCGCCGCCAATCGTGCCTCTCTCTCCCAGCGCAGGGATCGCCGACGATCAGAGGCCTTGCCGAGCAGTCGCAGGCTCCAGCTGGCTAACTGTGAGGACTGTCGGGCGCGACTGCGCCGGCGAGGCCGCACCGTGTACCGGGCGGTGCTGCTCTGCCGACGTGCGGCACGCGGCCGATCGCAGAGACACCGTGCCGCCTCATGATTAACGAAACCTTGCTCCTCGATCCCGTAGAGATAGGTCAGAGAGCAATCTTAACCATTCGTTAACTACGCTTGTTAATCGATTGGAAAGGAACTGGGACCGGGTGGGCGGCCATGCTGGACACAGTGGTTTGGGCGGCGATCTTCGTGGCGCTGTTCTGTGGCATCGTGCTGATCTGCATCGACCTTCTGGAGGAGTGGGAGTATCCAGTCTGCAGCGCCGGAGGTGGCTCCGACGACAACCCAACCCTTCAGTTGAAGCGATTAGCTCGGCAGCTTGAGCGGACGCAGCCGAGGCGCAGCCACGCGGACTGATCGATCGATGTCGGTCAGTCCAGGATGTGCTTGATCAGCTCGCGGTTCGCGCGGATGAACGCGATGGTCCGGTCGATCTCGCGCAGAACCCCCTCGGCATAGGTCCGCGCCTCCGTACCAGCGAGAAGGTCGGAGACGACGCGGGCTTGATGCTCACGACGCTGTTCGGCCTCGGCGAGATCCTGTTCCGCCTGAGCGAGCAGGTCTTGAAGGTGCGCCTCTGACGGTGTCGGCATGGTGATTACGGCGCCTTGCCCAGTGCGTTGGCCCCGCCGATCGATCCGATCACGGGCTGGCGTGAGCAGGACGCAGCCTGAGAGACAGCACGCAAACGACCAGCTACCAGGAAAAGAATGTGTCTAGGCCCGGCATCATGAACAGCATGGTAGCCCCAGCTCCGACCGCGCTGGCGATCATCACAACAAACTCCACCGCGGTATCCTCCACCTGGATCGCACTCCGGCAACCCGCAGCGAGGTGGCAAAGTTTCGGATGGTCGCCTCACCACCTTAGGAAGCGGTCGAGGGCCGGCAGCGCGGCGATCGTGAGCGCGATGGCGCCGACCGCCGCCGTGAGCATGATAATGTACGGCAAAGGCACGATCACAGAACTCCCACCCAGTTCTCGGACGAACAGGCCGAGGTTGAGTTCTGTGCTGTGCGACAGAGTGACCACGGCGCCGTTTGCATGCATTGATGGATGCTGCGACGAGGATTGAGGTGGAAGCCCTCCACTGTCCTCTCGAGCCTCACCCGACATCGTCCTCTGGCCAGTCCCGGCCGCACGAAAAGGGGGCCTTTTAGCGGTCGCCCAAATGGGTGCCCTGGCTCGGGTCGCCCCTATTTCCGAATAAAAACCGGTTGCTTTTTATGGGACGCCTCAAGGCTGGTCGGCAGGCGGTAAGCTGGCACCTGCACCGCGCAGGGCCTGCATCAGAGCGTTCAGCTGCGCGATGGTGACCGCTGGCTCGCCGGGGCTGCCCTCAGCTCGCGCCACGACACTCAGAGGCACCTTGGCTCGCTCGGCTAACTTCGTAGGCGACCAACGGATGGAGAACCGTGCTGCGAGAAGCTGCGGGCCCGTGATCACCCCCAACTACTCCTTTGGTCGATCGGCTTCAGCGTCGGCCTCTGTCTCATGAGCACGGTGGAGGCGCTATTTGCCCCCCCCACCACCCCTGTAGGCCGTAATCGCATTCAAGGCTTCTTCTGCGAGGCGCCGGATGGCTTGAGGGCGGCGTATCATGCCGCTCCTTTTGCAAGATCGTTGATCGCTGACGCCAGCACGAACGCGGAGGCTGCGTCAACGCCGGCCTGCGTCGCCTTCCATGTCAGGCCGCCTGGAAGCTGGCGGCGCTCAAGTAGACCTCGTTTGACGAGGGAGGCGAGGGCTCGGCTCAAAGTCCCGTCCGTGAGTTCCTCACCGTCGAACAGCTTCTGCGGATCTTCCCCAGGCCCGAGTTCACTCCAAGCAAAGCGCTGAATATCAGCGCGTCTCCAATGCCGGGTGGTGTCGCGAACAGCCGCGGCGAGGACCCTACGCTGCTCTGTGCCGAGCCCTCGGGACATGTCTCACAAACCCATCAGTCAGCTTTTACACAGAAGCTTAGCACTTATCGTCGCGCGTGGAAGGCGCCTACAGATGTCCCTTCGCCTTCAGGTGCTTGTTGGTATGACCTGAACCCCCGATGTCTAACCCTTCCGCCGGAACCGGATCCCAGCCCCGCCGCCGTTTTCGGGGATGAACTCCAGGCCGGCGGTCATGACGCGCCGTCCCCCTTCTGGAAGCCTGCGAAAAACCGCGACAGTCCCTCTAGGTCGGTATCCTTCAAAGCCTCCGCCTTAGTGGCCTCTTCAGATGCCACCTCGTCGGTGTCGCGACCTAAACCGTGCAGCGCTTGGGTGAGCATCGGCCACCAAGGCAAATTGCACTCGCGCAGAAAGAGAGCTGCTTTGACCAGCGCCTCGCTTTGCTCCTGCGGAACGGGTCGGCCAATTATCTGGGCCTCCAGCACCTGATCGACCACGGCCTCCATGAGACGGTGGGCTTCGGAGAGGCGCGCGGGGGAAGGGCTTGCAGAGATCACGTTGGATCCTTCCGGCGCAGCTTCATGCCGGCTTACCGCTGTTGGTGAAACTCGATCTCAGCGATCACTGCGCGTAGCCCATAAGCCGATGGATTGCGATTGCCGTCACGATGATGGTGAAGTTCGCCATCGAAGCTGTGCCGTCGATCCGCTCCCGACGCGGCGTCAGAGCTCGACCTTACGGCGCAGCTTCACGCCGGGCTCGCCGCCGTTGGTGAACTCGACGCCGGCCGCCTGGAATGCAGCTTCAAGCGCATGGATCGTGGCCGACTTTGTGGACAGCAGCGGGCCGTCCAGCTTCTCCAGCCGCTTTACGGTTTCAGCTGAAACCACGGCCTTCTCGGCGACGATCGATTGCCCCCGCCATCGACGCCGCGGACCACATCATCGCCGTGCTCGACCGCCCGGACGGGGATGTGGACCTTGAGGACGGGGCGGAGGCCGAGCAGTCCCTAACGGCTCCGGAAAACGCCACCGGCTCGCAGGTCGTCTACATGCGTGGCAGCGACCGAGACAGCGAGGCCGATGTATTCGACACCGTGCTGCCGGAGGTGGCAGTCGAGAAGCACCCCGAGCCGGTCGTGTTGCCCTGGCGCGGGGGCGGCAACGTCATCGCGGCGGCGGGGTCACTGATAGTCGATTTGCTGGAACGGGCCTGAGATTGAGGCTGCTTCGGTTGGTTTCATGAATGTTCGATCTTGGAAAGCAAAATAGAAGAAGCGGACGTCTACTCGGGGAGCGATGGTCCGCCGCTGTGCGCCCATTCCGGTGGCCTTCCAATGGTTTGCACATTGATTGCCACAGGCAGTACCCGAATATGCTAACATTGCTCTCAGCTCCGCATCTGCCGCCAAGCTGATCAGGCCTACCCCATGCGATTAGAGCGTAACGAGCGCGGCGACTGGATGCTCGATCCCACGCAGCTCCACTCCCGGCTCATGATCAATCCAGGCCTGATGCGGCAGAAAATGAGGCTCGGCCTTGTCACCAGCCGGATCGAGAAAGGCGTCGATGCAGATATTGGTAGGTCACGCGTGACTATAAAAGTCGCCAACTCGAACTGGGAAGGCATCTTTGACGAGGACGGATACTTGATTAACGAAAGAATTATGTAGTTTTATCAATCAAAATGTCACAAAAATCAAAAACTTAGACTTGTGAGAAACACTTTTAGCTGATCTGGGCGTGCCCGCGTCTACGATGCGAGCTTTCGTGCTGCGATCTATGCTGCCCGCATCAAACGCCAATGGCGACGCCTGTGGTGGACGACCGTCCCAACCCGTCAGTGGGCCATCAGCACGGGCGAGGCCACAGGATCCTCGGGCTCCGGTTGAGGATCGTTTTTCGGCTACTGCAGCGCCTTGGCCGGTCGGGGCGAGTACGCCCGAGCCTCTGTCTCGAACCTTGGTCGTACCGGGGGTAGCGGTGGATGGGCGATCGGGTTGACGTTCCCCCGCTCCGCACGCAGGAGGCGAGCCTTTCCGTTCACAGCAGACGTGGTGTCTGGGACCGGTACTATCGGCGTAGGGGCCGAGGAAGGTGTCGATCCCACAGTTCCAGAGATGGTGGTCGAGTTCG
>NZ_BPQS01000064.1 GCF_022179385.1 Methylobacterium longum
GATCTCCGACGCAGCCGCGTTCAGGTCCGCCGTCGCCGCACGGTTCGTCCGCGCAAGATCCGAAAGCCCAGACACCATCGCGTTCAGAGTCCCCGATAGACGCCCGACCTCGTCCCGCCGGTGAAGCTGGAGCTGCCCCGACAGGTCGCCGTCGCCGACCCGTTCCACGAAGCGCATGACCGCCTCCAGGGGACGCACCACCGCGCCGCTGATGAGCCACGTGACGAGGATTGCGAGCAGCACCGACCCCGCCAGGGTCAGGTAGATCGAGAGGCGGGAGCGCTCGTAGACCTCCTGCGCGGCGCGCTGACCGATTGCCATGCCGCCGTCGAGCAGAGTCCGGAGGGTCTTGATCCCGCCCAGGAAGGGCCCCTGGAGTCGGGTGATCTCGTCGTTGCGGGCCTCCACGGCGGCCACGTCCTGCTTCGCGATCGCGGCGAACTGGGCCTCGCTCAGGGACCGGACCTCGCGGAACGCGCCCTGGACCTCGCCCGACGCGGCGGCGACCCGGTCCCAGGCGGCGCCGCGCTCCGAAGAGGCCGCGGAGGTCCGGTACTCCGCGGCGAGCTGCGCGATGGTGGCGAGGCGGCCCTCGAGCCGGTCGGCGGTCTGGCGCCAGGTTGCCAGCGTGTCGTCGGCGCGCGCCGGCCGACCCGGCACCGGGGCCTGAGTCTGCGTCAGCATCGCGATCACGGCGGTGCGGCGCAGGAGTCCGAGATCACGGGCCTCGTTCCCGAGATCGTCGAGCTCGCGCAGCACCGCCATGTCGCGCCGGACGATCGCGTCGGTGGTGTCGCGCACGGCCCCGATCTGCGCCAGCGCGTAGAAGCCGAGCGCCACGATGACCACGGTGACGGCGAAGAAGCCGAGAAGGATGCGTCGTCCGATCGAGAGGGTCACGGTCGGGGCTGACTCCGAATGGGACGAGCCGGCCGGTCAGGGCAGGACGCGGCGCAGCAGGCGGGGAAGGTCGATGACGACGAAATCGGGACGGCCGTCGTCCGCCGCTCCGGGGGCATAGCCCGAAGCGGCCGCGTTGCCCAATCCGTCGCGATCCGCGCCGTCCTGATCCGAGGACCGGACCTCGGCACGGACGATGCCCAGCACGCGGTCGACCGCGAGGGCGATGGGTCTCGCCGCGGCCGGGCCGGTTGGAGGAGGCTGCGTTCGGGATTGCAGATGGGGCTGCGCCCCGCGCAGCACGACCAGATGGCCCGAAGCCCCGTCGGGACCTGTCGCGGCATCCGGCCGGCCCAGGGCGCGGGCGAGGCTGAGCACGCCGACGATCCGCCCGGAGAGGGCGACGAGCCCGATGAGCGCCGGCACCGCACCCGGAACCGGCGTGCAGGGCCGCATCGGCAGCACCTGAGCAACCACCGACATCGGCAGCCCGTAGCGCTCGTCCTTGCAGAGGCAGACGAGATGATCGACGCCGGAAGCCGCGCGGGCCGTCCCGCCGCCGCGGCGGGCGAGGGCGGCGGCGCGCTCGACCCGCAGGTCCCGCTCGGCACGCGGATCCCACTCGGTCCGGCCGCGCGGGGGGGCCGCCTGTGTGCTCGGCCGTGGCTCCATCAGGAACTCCTCCCGCGTGTGTCTCGGCCGAGGCCGAGGCGGGCCGCCGCCGCGCCGGCCGCGATCTCGGCCGCGGAGGCACCGTCGCTCTCGGGCACCGGCCCATCCGCCGCGAGGGCTTGACTGAGGGCGACCGCGTTGTCGAGGGCGCGGGCCGCCTCGCTCGGTCGCCCCAGCGCGATCAGCAGCAGGCCGAGATGGTAGTGGGCCATCACGAAGCCCCGGTCGAGGTAGAGCGCCGCCCGCAGCGCGCGCTCGGCCTCGGCGTCGCGCCCGAGGGTGCGGGCGAGCAGGCCCTCGTAGAACCGCAGGACGGAATCGGTGGGATCCCTGTCGAGGGCGACCCGCAGCGCGCGCCAAGCGGCCGCGGTCTCACCGGCATCCGCGAGGGCGCGGATCCGGTCGAGGCCGCCGGCCTCGTCCTCGCCGGCGCGGCCGGCCTCGGGCGGCGCGTCCGGAGCGATCGGATCCGGAGCGGACACGCCGGGTGCGGTCGCGTCCGGAGCGGCCGTGTCCGGAGCGGCCGTGTCCACAGGCCCGGCCGGTCGCGGTAGCGCCGGGACGGCGGCCGAAGTGCCGTCCCCGACTGCGCCCGAAGCGCCGCCCTCCCGATCGGACGGCGCCTGTCCGGGCGCCCACGCTGCAGTCGCGGGGCTCGGGTCAGGACGGTGCGGCTGTGCGTCGGCGAGCCGGCGGTAGGCCACCGTACCGGGCAAGCTCACCGCATCGAGGAAGTTCGCGAAGGCCGGGCTGGGCTCCGCGTGCCCGAGCAGCAGCCAGCCATCCCCCCGCAGCCGGCGGCTGAGGCCGCGCACCACGGCCGCGACCGTACCGGTGTCGAAGTAGATCAGCACGTTGCGGCACAGGATCAGGTCGAAGCCGCCATCGGCGGTCCCGCCCGGCGGCACCGGCTCGGCGACCGTCAGGAGGTTGCCGCGCTCGAACCGGACGAGCGCGCGGAATTCCGGCCGCAGGGCGTAGCCGCCCTCGCGCCGGATTCCGGGGGCCGGCGGCAGGTGCGTGAAGTAGCGCAGCCTGTCCTCCGGCGGCATGGTGCGCAGGGCCCAGCGGCCGTACTCGGCGGCGCGGGCGGTGGCCAGCGCCTCGGCGCTGATGTCGGTGCCGAGGATCGTGATCCGCCAGTCGGGCAGGGCATCCCCGAGGATCTCCCGCACGAGGATCGCCAGGGAATAGGGCTCGGCTCCCGTCGAGCAGCCCGCGCTCCAGATCCGGAGGGTCCGCTCGGAGGCTCGGGCCGCGATCAGCGCGGGCAGAATCGTTCCGCGCAGGGCTTCGAACTGCTCGGCGTAGCGGAAGAAGAAGGTCTCGCCGACCGTGATCTCGGCCTCCAGGCGCGCCCATTCGGCCTCGCCCGCCGCGCCGTCCGACAGGAGGGCCGCGTACGAGGCACAATCGGGGGTGGCGGAGGCCCGGAAACGGCGGTGCAGCCGTTCGATCAGCAGGTCGTCCTTGTCGACGTAATAGTGGTGGCCGGTGCGCGCGATGATCCGCGCCTTGAGCGGCGCATAGGCGGGATCGGCGCCCGGATCGGGGCGGAGACTGCGCGGTCGCGCCATCGCGCTCAGGCGGTCCGCGGAAGTGCGGCGAGCCGCTCGGCGGCGGCTCGCGTCAGCGCCTCGACCCGCGCCGCCTCCTGAAGGGTCAGGAGGCGATCCGGCGCCAGGGCATGGACGAGGCGATCGCCGAGGACGAGTTCGGCCGCGACGCAGCCGTTGAGGCTACCGGCCTCCTCCGCCGCCCGGATCGCGGCGCCGGGCACCATCACGAGGTCGGCCGCGCGGTCGACCAGATAGGCGAGCGCCTCGCCGCGGGTCAGGACGAGATGCGCGTAGAGGCCGGGCGCCGCTCCGGCCGGACGCAGGCCCAGCAGGGCCGCGAGGTCGACCACCGGGACCGGCGTGCCGCCGAGATTGAGGAATCCGATCAGCCAGCCCCCGGCGGCTGGCGGATTGTGGAGGGCCGGAAGCGGCAGCACCTCGGCGACGGAGGCGCGGGGCAGGGCGCAGGGCGTGCCGGCCACGTCGAGGAGGAGATAGGCCGAACCGTTGCTGGCCACCGCCACCCGCTCCCCTTCTGCCCGGTCGCGGCCGGACCGGGACGGGTCGCGACATAGGCCGAGTTAACGCTCCCGGCAATCTTCGGCGTGGCCGACTGGATCCCGCGGAACCAAGTCTCGTCTGGGCCGCTTATTTTCCGACGCAGCGGCAACGCGCCTGGCGAGGTGTGGAGCTTCGCCTGCGCCGATCTACGCCAGGGATTGACGATGAGGAAACTTCTGTTGGCCGCCGCGTCGCTGACGCTTCTCGCGGGCTCCGCCTACGCCCAGGGTAACTCACCCTACAACGCCTCTGGCTCGCAGGCCGGCGGCCCGCGCGGTGGCATGGAGCGCGCCGGTGAGGCGGCCGCGATGGAGCGGGGCGTCGCCCCGGCGTCACGCCCGGTTATGCGCCGGCAGATGAAGCGCAAGCGGATGATGAAGCATCACCGCCGGATGCGCCACCACATGTAAGTGCCGCAGGGTGTGCCGCGCGAGCGGCGTCACCCGGCGCGCTCGGCCTGTCGCACCGCGGCAGGCCTTTTTTGTATCCGTACACAGCCAAACGGGCGCGACAGCCGACCGGAACGATAACGCACGGCGGCCCGTAGTTGCGGGGCCGGACCGCGCGGTTCAAGTTCGTACCAGCGTTGCCTAACCAGAAGATGTTCGAAAACGAACATCGCGCACCCGCCGGATGGCGGGTTTGCGAGCGGGAAGGCTGAAGGAAGACGCGAGGGGGAGAACCGATGTCGCGACCGCTCGACCGGAGATCCGACGACAGGATCGAGGCCAGCGGCGTCGAGGGCCGACGCAGCGCCATCGTGGCGGCGGTACGGCAGCGGGGTTTCGTCACCATCGAAACCCTGGCGGCGCAGTTCGGCGTCACTGTCCAGACCATCCGGCGCGACCTCAACGAGTTGAGCGCCGAGGGACGGCTGGAGCGCTACCGTGGCGGCGGCGGCCTCCCCTCCAGCGTGGAGAACATCGACTACGCGGACCGCCGGGTGACCCTGCTGCCGGAGAAGACCCGGATCGGCCGGCTCGCCGCGAGCCGGATCCCGTCGCACTGCTCGGTCTTCATCAACATCGGCACGACGCCCGAGGCCGTGGCGCGGGAACTGGTCCGGCACGACGACCTCAGCATCATCACCAATAATCTCAATGTCGCGCTGTCGCTCGGGGAAGCGACCGAGTTTCGCATCGTCGTAGCGGGCGGAACCGTGCGCAACCGCGACGGGGCGGTACTCGGCCAGCTGACCTGCGACACGCTCAGCCAGTTCCGGGTCGACGTGGCGGTCATCGGCATCAGCGGCATCGACGCCGACGGCGCGCTCCTCGACTACGATTACGAGGAGGTGCGGGCGACGCAGACGATCATGGCGCGGGCCCGGAAGACGTTCCTGGTGGCCGACCACACCAAGTTCACCCGCCGGCCGATGGTGCAGGTCGGGCGGCTGGACCAGATCGACACGTTCTTCACCGACCGGATGCCGCCCCCCGCGATCGTCGCATCGATGGAGCGGCAGGGCGTCACGCTGCTCGTGGCGGACGACGGCCGCGAACCGTAACGAACGTTCTTTTTTCGCTTGCGAAAGTCCGGCGAGGGTTCAATATAGTGCCAACCCGCCGCGAGGGCGGGATTGGAGGAACCATGGCGGCAGCAACGCGCCAGCGCGAGCCGTCCGACGCCTACGATCTCCTGGTCGTCGGCGGCGGCATCAACGGCACGGGCATCGCCCGGGACGCCGCGGGCCGCGGCCTGTCGGTCCTTCTGGCCGAGCGCGGGGATCTGGCCGGCTTCACCTCCTCGTCCTCGACGAAGCTGATACACGGCGGCCTGCGCTACCTCGAATATTACGAGTTCCGTCTCGTCCGGGAGGCCCTGGCCGAGCGCGAGCGGCTCCTGCGGCTCGCCCCGCACGTGATCTGGCCCCTGCGCTTCGTCCTGCCCCACGACGAGGGCCTGCGCCCGGCCTGGATGCTGCGGCTCGGCCTGTTCCTCTACGACCACCTCGCGCGGCTTCGCACGCTGCCGGGCTCGGAGGGGATCGACCTGCGCAAATCCGCGTTCGGGGCACCGTTGCAGAAGCGCCTGACGCGCGGCTTCGTCTATTCGGATTGCTGGGTCGAGGACAGCCGTCTCGTGGTGTTGAACGCCATGGACGCCCGCGAGCGCGGCGCCACGGTGCTGACCCGGACCGGCGTCGTCTCGGCCCGGCGCGAGGGTCAGGGGGAGGATGCGCACTGGGTCGCGACCCTGCGCGACGAGCGGGGCGGCGGCGAGCGCACGATCCGCGCGAAGGCCGTGGTCAACGCCGCCGGCCCCTGGGTCAGCGCCACGCTCGGCGGCACGCTCGGGATCAACAGCCGCGCGGCGGTGCGGCTGATCAAGGGCAGCCACATCGTGGTCAAGCGCCTGTTCGCGGGCGATCAGGCCTACATCCTGCAACAGCCCGACAAGCGCATCATCTTCGCGATTCCGTACGAGCGCGACTTCACGCTGATCGGCACCACCGACGTGCCCTACGACGGCGAGCCCGGGCCGGTCTCGATCTCGCAGGACGAGACAGACTACCTCTGCGGCTGCATCAACCGCTCGTTCGACACCGCGATCACCCCGGCCGACGTGGTCTGGAGCTACTCGGGCGTGCGCCCGCTCTACGACGACGCGGCCGAGAACGCGTCCGCGGTGACCCGCGACTACGTCCTCGACGTCGAGGATCAGGGCGGGCGGGCGGCGGTGCTGTCGGTCTTCGGCGGCAAGATCACCACCTACCGGCGGCTGGCCGAGCACGCGCTGGAGAAGCTGAAGCCGTATTTCCCGGCGCTCAAGAAGGCCTGGACCGGGGACGCGGTACTGCCCGGCGGAGCGATGCAGGATGCCGACTTCGACCAGTTCCTGGCCAAGCTGGAGGCGGAGAAACCGTTCCTGCCCGAGGAGACCGCCCGGCGCCTCGCCCGTGCCTACGGCACCCGCGCCCGGGACATCGTCGGGACCGCGCAATCCCTGGCGGATCTCGGCGAGGCCTTCGAGGGCGGCCTCACGGCCGCCGAGGTCGATTACCTGCGCACCGAGGAATGGGCGGTCACCGCGGACGACATCCTGTGGCGCCGCTCGAAACTCGGCCTGCGCACCAGCCCGGAGGGCGCGGCGCGGTTGGCCGCCTATCTCGACCGCCGGGCCGAGGCGGCCTGACGATTCCGGACCCGCTCCGGCGCGAGACCGGGCGGGCATAACAGGGGAGGGAACGATGAGCCGTTACGTCGGGGCCATCGACCAGGGCACCACCAGCAGCCGCTTCATCGTGTTCGACCGGGAGGGCAGCGTCATCGCGCTCGCCCAGGCCGAGCACGCGCAGATCTACCCGGCCCCCGGCCATGTCGAGCACGACGCCGCCGAGATCTGGACGAAGACGCAGGGCGTGATGCGCGAGGCGCTGGAGAAGGGCGGCCTGCAGCCCTCCGACCTCGCGGCGGTCGGCATCACCAACCAGCGCGAGACCACGCTGATCTGGGACCGGACGACCGGCAAGCCCCTCCACAACGCGTTGGTCTGGCAGGATACCCGCAACGACCGGCTGGTCGCCGAGTTCGCCCGCGACGGCGGCCGCGACCGGTTCCGCGACCTCACCGGCCTGCCGCTGGCGAGCTACTTCTCGGGCCTGAAGCTGCGCTGGCTGCTCGACCACGTGGACGGCGCCCGCGCGAAGGCCGAGGCCGGCGACGTGCTGTTCGGCAACATCGACACGTGGCTCGTCTGGAATCTCACCGGCGGCACGGCGGGCGGCCTGCACGTCACCGACGTGACCAACGCCAGCCGCACGCAGCTCATGTCGCTGAAGACCCTGGACTGGGACGACGGCATGCTGAAGACCTTCGGCATCCCCAAGGCGATGCTGCCGAGGATCGTCTCGTCGAGCGAGGTCTACGGGGAGACCAAGGCGCCGTTCGCCGGGGTGCCGATCGCCGGCATTCTGGGCGACCAGCAGGCGGCCCTGTTCGGCCAGACCTGCTTCGCGCCGGGGGAGGCCAAGAACACCTACGGCACCGGCTGCTTCGCGCTGATGAACACCGGCGAGGAGCCGGTCCCCTCGAAGGCCGGCCTCGTCACGACCCTGGCCTACCGCCTGGACGGCCAGAAGCCCGCCTACGCGCTGGAGGGCTCGATCGCCATCACGGGGGCCCTGGTGCAGTGGCTGCGCGACAACCTGCACATGATCAAGGACTCCGCCGAAGTCGAGACACTCGCCACGACGGTCGAGGACAATGGCGGCGTCTACTTCGTTCCGGCCTTCTCGGGCCTCTATGCGCCGCACTGGAACGAGGGCGCCCGCGGCCTGATCATCGGCCTGACCCGCTACGTCAACCGCGGCCACATCGCCCGCTCGGTGCTGGAGGCGACCGCCTTCCAGACCCACGAAGTGCTGGATGCGATGGCGAAGGATTCCGGCATTCCCGTCAAGGAATTGCGCGCCGACGGCGGCATGGTCGCCAACAACACGCTGATGCAGTTCCAGGCCGACATGCTCGACGTGCCGGTGGTGCGCCCGAAGGTGGCCGAGACGACGGCGCTCGGTGCCGCCTACGCGGCGGGCCTCGCGGTCGGGTACTGGAAGGGGCTCGACGACCTCAAGCGCAACTGGGGCGTCGACCAGCGTTGGACGCCGAAGATGGATGCCGGCCAGCGCGAGAAGATCGCCGCCACCTGGGCGCGGGCGGTGCAGCGGTCCTTCGACTGGAAGACCGACGAGGGTTGACGGGACCGGCGCGCAGGCCCGGCGCGCGGGCCTGGAACCGTCGCGAACCGGCCAGTCCCGGGCGCGACCTCGTCCGGAGGGCGGCGAAGCCGCCTCGCAGGAGCCTTCCAAGTATCGCGCAGCGGAGGACTCCTTAGAGGCCACCGCTGCGCGCCCGCTCCCGGGATGAGGGCACAGACGGGAGAAGGGCAGACATTCGGTGACCGCCTCCGGCGATCACGCGCTCGCACAAGCTTTGGCCACTTACAAAAAGCAGCGAACGGGGGAGACAGGACGATGACATCACCTTTCCTGGGCGAATTCCTGGGCACGATGACCTTGATCGTGCTCGGCGACGGCGTCGTCGCCGGCGCCCTGCTCAAGCATTCCAAGGGCGAGAATGCCGGCTGGATCGCCATCACGGCGGGCTGGGCCTTCGCGGTCCTCGCCGGGGTCTTCGTGGCCAACGCCACCGGCAGCGCCGACGCCCACATCAACCCGGCGGTCACCGTGGCGGGCGCCGTCAGCTCCGGCGATTTCAGCAAGCTCGCCACCTACATCCCGGCCCAGATGCTCGGCGCCTTCGTGGGCGCCGTGCTCGTCTGGCTCCACTACCTGCCGCACTGGGGCGCGACCCAGGATTCCGGCCTCAAGCTCGCCTGCTTCTGCACCGGGCCGGCGATCCGCGACGCGAAGGCCAACTGGATCTCCGAGATCATCGCGACCTTCTTCCTGATCCTGACGATCTCCGCCCTCGTGACCACGACGCTGGGCTCGGCCGGGGCGATCCCGCGGGGCGTGGCGCCCTACATGGTCGGCATGCTGGTCTGGGGCATCGGCCTGTCGCTCGGCGGCACCACCGGCTACGCCATCAACCCGGCCCGCGACCTCGGGCCGCGCGTGGCGCACGCGGTGCTGCCGATCGCCGGCAAGGGTACCTCCGACTGGGGCTACGCGCTGATCCCGGTGGCCGCGCCCCTGGTCGGGGCGGTGCTGGCCGGGCTGTTCGTCCGGGCGCTGGGGATCTGACGGAACGGCCGCACCCTCAACCGCCGCGGGGCGGCCCGGCGTCGCGGCGGTTTGCGGCGGGCGGGCTTGCACCTTAAGTCAGGGCGATCCCGACCGCGCCCAAGGGCGCCCCCCGCGGTGTGGCAGCCCCCGACCCATGGCCGTCGTCCTCGACATCCTGAAGAACGATCCGCGCACGGCGCGCCTGCGTCATCCCGAGAAGGCGCACAGGCCCGACCAGCCCGTCCAGGCCAAGAAGCCGGACTGGATCCGCGTGAAGGCGCCGGGCTCCAAGGCCTGGACCGAGACCCAGAAGATCGTGCGCGAGCACGGGCTGGTCACGGTCTGCGAGGAGGCCGGCTGCCCCAATATCGGCGAGTGCTGGGAGAAGCGGCACGCCACCTTCATGATCATGGGCGACACCTGCACGCGGGCCTGTGCCTTCTGCAACGTGCGCACCGGCCTGCCGGACGCCCTCGACGCCGCGGAACCCGAGAAGATCGGCGATTCGGTCGCCAAGCTCGGCCTGCATCACGTGGTCATCACCTCGGTGGACCGGGACGACCTCAAGGACGGCGGCGCCGCGCACTTCGCCCGCACCATCGCGGCGATCCGGCGGGCGAGCCCCGGCACGACGGTCGAGATCCTGACCCCCGACTTCCTGCGCAAGGACGGCGCCCTCGAGGTCGTGGTCGCAGCCAAGCCCGATGTGTTCAACCACAACCTGGAGACCGTGCCGGCCAAGTACCTGACGGTGCGGCCGGGCGCCCGCTACTTCCACTCGGTGCGCCTGCTCCAGCAGGTGAAGGAACTCGACCCGGCGATCTTCACCAAGTCCGGCATCATGGTCGGGCTTGGCGAGGAGCGGAACGAGGTGCTCCAACTCATGGACGACCTGCGCTCGGCCGACGTCGACTTCCTGACCGTCGGCCAGTACCTGCAGCCCTCGAAGAAGCACCACGAGGTCGTGCGCTTCGTCCCCCCCGACGAGTTCAAGACCTACGAGACCACCGCCTACGCCAAGGGCTTCCTGCTGGTGTCGGCCACGCCCCTGACGCGTTCGTCGCACCACGCGGGCGAGGATTTCGCGCGTTTGCAAGCGGCACGCCTGGCAAAACTGCCGCCCGCGCTCTCGGCCTGAGGAAATCCGACGACCATGCCGTCCTTCCGGGTCACCCGCACGGTGAAGCATTCGCCGCAGCAGATGTACGATCTCGTAGCCGACGTCGAGCGCTATCCCGAGTTCCTGCCGCTCTGCGAATCCCTGCGGGTGATCCGCCGTCAGGATATGCCCGAGGGCGGGCAGGTGCTGATCGCCGAGATGGGCGTGGGCTACAAGGCGATCCGCGAGCGCTTCACCACCCGGGTCAGCCTCGATCCGGCGAACCTCAAGATCGTCGCCGAGTATATCGACGGCCCGTTCCGGCACCTGGAGAATCGCTGGCTGTTCAAGGAGGCGCCGAACGGCGGCTGCAACGTCGACTTCTTCATCACCTACGAGTTCAAGAGCCGCACCCTGGGGCTGCTCATGGGCACGATGTTCGACCGCGCCTTCCGCAAATTCACCGACGCCTTCGAGGGGCGGGCAAACCGGATGTACGGCGCGGGGGCTTAGCCCGTCCGTCGCCGCGCGGGGACCGAAGCGAGGGCCCGTCAGGCGCGCAGCGGCACGCGCACATGCTCGGGCCGCACGCCCATGCCGATCATCCGTGCCGGCAGGACCTGCAGCCGCGGCAGCGCGTCGAGGAGGCGCAGGACCAGCGGCGCCCGGAACGGCGCGTCGGCCGCCAGCGACGCGGCGATCACCCGGGACTGGATCATCCGCTGCAGCGCCTGCGTCGCCCGCACCGGGAACATCCGCCGGGCCTGGACGCGGGCGAGATCGGCCTCGGCGAGGCGGCCCGCCCGCAGGGGCTCGGCGAGGAGGTTGGCGGCCGCCACGGCATCCTGGATCGCGAGGTTGATCCCGACGCCGCCCACCGGCGACATGGCGTGCGCGGCATCCCCGATGCAGAGCAGGCCCGGACGGTGCCAGCGCTCCAGCCGGTCGACCGTGACGGTCAGGAGCTTGACGGCGTCCCAGTCGGCGATGGCCTCGGTCCGGTCGGCCAGGAACGGCGCGATCGCCGCCACCCGCGCCCGGAAGGCCGGCAACCCCGTGGCGCGGAGCGCGGCGTCGCCGCCCTTCGGCACCACGTAGGCGCATTGCCATTCATCCCCCCGGTCGAGGGTGATCAGGATCCGCCCCGGCCCGAACCGCCCGGCCGCCGCCTCCGGGTCGCCGTCCCGGCGCGGCAGGCGGAACCACAGCACGTCGATCGGCGCGCCGAAGGCGCGGGGCGAGAAGCCGGCGCAGTCGCGCATCCGGGAGTGGCGCCCATCCGCGCAGAGCACCAGCTCGGACCGGATCTCGACCGGACCGTCCGGCCCCGCGGCGCGCACGCCCGCGATGCGGCCGTCCGTCTCGATCAGGTCCTGCGCCTCGGTCCGGCGGATCAGGCGGAAAGCCGGGTAGCGCACGGCCTCGCCGGCGAGGAAGTCCAAAAAGTCCCATTGCGGCATGAAGGACAGGAAGCGGTTCCGGGTCGGCAACCGGCTGAAATCGGCGACCCGGTAGCTGCGTCCGTTGACGACGCCCGAGAAGCTCTCGACGCGCCGCTGCGGCAGGGCGCGGAAGCGCTCGGTGAAGCCCAGCTCGTCCATCAGGTCCAGGGTCGAGGGATGGATCGTGTCGCCGCGGAAATCGCGCAGGAAATCCGCGTGCTTCTCCAGCACGGTCACGGCGATGCCGGCGCGGGCGAAGAGCAGGCCGGCCATCATCCCGGCGGGGCCTCCGCCGACGATGCAGAGGCGGGTCGTCACCGTGTCCATGCACCGCCCCTCCCGTTCCGCGATCAGGCGCCGAGCGCCTCCTCCAGCAGGCCGAGCGCGTCGGCCACGGCAGCGCGCCGGATGCCCGCGCGCCCGCGATCGCCGTAGCGCCGTTCCAGATGGCGGACACCGCCGTCCCGCAGGGCGAGCCCGAAATGCACCAGCCCGACCGGCTTCTCGGCGCTGCCACCGCCCGGGCCGGCGATCCCGGTGATCGCCACCGCGACGGTGGCTCGCGATGCGGTGAGCGCTCCGGCAGCCATCGCCCGCGCCACCGGCTCGCTGACGGCGCCGTGCTGGCGGATCAGGTCCATCGGCACGCCGATCGCCTCGGCCTTGGCCGCGTTCGAGTAGGTGACGAAGCCGCGCTCCACCACCGCGGAGGAGCCCGGCACGGCGGTGAGCAGGCCGGCCACGAGGCCGCCCGTGCAGGATTCGGCCGTGGCGATCGTGCGTCCGGCGGCCGTGTAGGCCGTCACCAGCGCCTCGGCGCGGGGGAGAAGCTCTGCGTCGTCGACCATTGCGGACGGGCTCTCCTCGGGCGGCGTCGCCCTATCTCGTGTTGTGACCCAAGGCCGGCCCCGGCTCAAGGACCGGAGCCCCGTTCGGAGATACCCGTTCCATGATCTTCCCCGCGACGACGGCCTTCTATGCCGGGCTGCTCGCCCTCGTGTATCTCGGCCTGTCGGGATGGGTCATGGCCAGCCGGGTCTCCGGGAACGTCCTGGTCGGCGACGGGGGCGACGACGCGATGCTCAAGCGCGTCCGCTCGCACGCCAACTTCTCCGAATACGTGCCGCTGGCGCTCATCGTGATCGGCCTGCTGGAGGCGGGCGGCGGCGGCCACGGATTGGTCCAGGCCCTGCTGGTCGCCCTGCTGCTCGGCCGGATCCTGCATCCGATCGGGATGTTCGCCCCCCCGAATTCCCCGCGCCAGTTCGCCTGCCGGGGCGGCGGCATCCTCCTGACCATGGCGGCGCTGGCCATCGGGGGGATCGCGCTGCTGCTGCGGGCGGCCTGAGGCGGAACGCGGCCTGCCCCCCCCCGCGACGGGGGTGGCGCTCTCCGCGGCGCCCCTCGCCGTCGCGGGCCGGCGGATCGGCGCCTATCCGGCGACCTCCGTACCGGTCGCGAGCCCCCACTCCCGACCGGAGAGGGGGTCGCTCGTCGCGTGCCCCGGCCGGGTGGCGAACGCGGGTCGTCAGCCCTGCCGCATCGCGGTCTCGGCCTGCGCGTCGAGGGCGGGACCATCCTCCTCGGGCAGGCGGATCGTCGCGGCCGCCTGGGCGGCGAGACCTTCCGCCCGGCCGACGAAGCCGAGCTTCTCGGTGGTCGTCGCCTTGATGGAGACCGCCGAGAGCGGCACGCCCGCGATGGCGGCGATGCGCGCCCGGATCTCCTCGCGATGCTTCCCGATGCGCGGGGCCTCGGCGAGGACCGTGATGTCGAGGTGGTCGATGCGGCCGCCGCGAGCGCGGACCAGCCCGCAGGCATGGGCCAGGAACTGGTCGGAGGAGGCCCCGCGCCAGCGCTCGTCGGAGGGTGGGAAATGGGTGCCGATATCGCCGTCCGCGATGGCGCCGAGCAGGGCGTCGGTCAGCGCGTGCAGCGCCACGTCGCCATCGGAATGGGCGAGCACGCCCCGGTCGGCGGGGATCTTCACGCCGCCGAGCCAGACATGGTCGCCGGTGGTGAAGGCGTGCACGTCGAAGCCGGTGCCGAGGCGGGTGACGTAGGTGGTCATGGCGCGGGCTCCCGGCGCTGGCGTTTCTGAGATCTCCGACGCGAAGGCGCGGTCCGCCTCAATCAGGTCGGCGGGCTGGGTGATCTTGCGGTTGGCGACGTCGCCCGCGAACACCACCACCGGCAGGCCGGCCCATTCGGCCAGCGCGCCGTCGTCGGTGAAACCGTCGAGGCCCTGCGCGGCGGCGTCCCGGTGGGCGCCGAGCAGCGGGCCGAACACGAAGGCCTGGGGCGTCTGCACCGCGCGCAGGTGCTCCCGGGGCGGGGTCTCGTGCACCCGGCCGATGCCGGGCGCGATGTCGACGACGCGCTTGACCGTATCGGTCACCGGCACGCCCGGCACGGCCGCGCCGTGGTCACGGCCCGCCGCGATCGCCCGGGCGATCAGCGCGGCATCCACGTAGGGGCGCGCCGCGTCGTGGACCAGCACGATCTCGGGGGCGGCGTCGCGCGCCAGGGCCTCGAGGCCGGCGCGCACGGAGAGCTGGCGCGTCACCCCGCCCTCCACCGGCTGCGTGATCTTGGCGCGGCTCTCGGGCCCGAGTTCCTCCAGGCAGCTCCGGAAGAACTCCGCCGCATCGGCGGCGATCACCGGCTGGATGCGCGCGATCGCCGCGTCCGCGGCGAGCGCCGCCAGGGTGCGGGTCAGGACCGCCTGGCCGCCGACCCGGCGGTACTGCTTGGGCGTGCCGCCGCCGATGCGGATGCCGCGGCCGGCCGCCACCACCACCGCGGCGACGCCGGCTCCCGCGCTGGCGGGTCCGTTGGCTGGCGTGCCGGTGGCGGACATGGGCGACGAACTCGCGACGGAGAGAGGGGCGCGCGGCGACCGCGCGGGACAGCAGTGCCGCCGAGAGCCTGCCGCGGAGGCTGCCCGTCGTTTAAGCGGGGGAGGATCCGAAATCAACGCGCGGCACCGCTTGCCAGCGGACCGGGTTTGCCTCATTGTTGAGCAGAATGGCGACTGATCATTATTTGAGCGCGCTGCGCCCGGAACGGCTGGTTGAAGGGGGGGCGCACCCGGCTCCGCTCTGCCTGTTGGCGCCCCTCTCGGGTGTCACCGACCTGCACATGCGCCGGATCGCCCGCCGATGCGGCGCCGACGCGGTGGTCTCCGAGATGGTGGCGGCCCGGGAACTCGCCCGGGGTGCCGGCGAGGCCGTGCTGCGCGCGGAGGGCGACGGCGTCGACCTCCACGTCGTGCAGCTCGCGGGCTGCGAGACCAGGCCGATGGCGGAGGCGGCCCGGATCGCCGAGGCGGCCGGTGCCGACGTGATCGACGTGAACATGGGTTGCCCGGCCAAGATCGTGACGGGCATTGCCTCGGGCTCTGCCCTGATGCGCGACCTCGACCACGCCGAGCGCCTGCTCGCTGCCGTGCGCAACGCAGTCGCCATACCGGTGACCGTCAAGATGCGTCTGGGCTGGGACGACGCGCACCGCAACGCCGCCGATCTCGCCGTCCGGGCCGAACGGCTGGGGCTCAACGCCGTCACGGTCCACGGCCGGACGCGGCAGCAATTCTACAAGGGTCAGGCCGACTGGGCGGCGATCCGCGCCGTGGTCGGGGCCGTGTCGATCCCGGTGATCGCCAACGGCGACGTGACCGACGTCGCCAGCGCCCGCGCCAGCCTGGACGCCTCGGGCGCCGCGGGCGTCATGATCGGACGGGCGGCGACCGGTCGCCCCTGGCTGGTCGGGCAGGTCGCCGCCGCGCTCGCCGGCCGGCCGGCCCCGGAGCCGTCGCGGACCGAGCAGGCCGCCCTCGCGGCCGAGCACTATGCGGGACTCCTGTCGCTCTACGGCCGCGACATGGGGATCCGCCACGCGCGCAAGCATCTCGCCGCCTATGCCGAGACCGGCGGGGCCCTGGAGCCGGCCGAACGCTCGGCGCTCCTCACCACCACCGATCCCGACGCCGCCCTGACCCTGTTGGGCCGGGCGTTCGCGGGCGTGGCGGACCCGGTCCGGGAGGCCGCGTGAGCGACGACACCATGCCGCCGAATCCCGGCACCCGGCGCGACACGGCCGCCGAGGCCGTCCTCAACGCCCTGCCGCTGCCGGTTCTGACCATCGACGGCGACGAGCGGATCCTCCACTGCAACCACGCCGCCGAAGCCTTCTTCGATTATTCCGCGCGGCTGATGCAGCGCCGCCGCCTGCGCGACATCATCCCGTTCGCCTCGCCCATCATCGCCCTGGTGGCCGAGGTGCGCCGCCGCGGCGCCAGCGTCAGCGAGTACCGGGTCGAGCTGACGCAGCCCCGGCTCGGGCTGGAGCGCAGCGTCGACGTCTTCGCGACCCCGCTCGGCGACGATGGCGACGCGGTGGTGATGATGCTCCAGGAGCGCACCATCGCCGACAAGATGAACCGCCAGCTCACCCATCGCGGCGCCGCACGCTCGATGGTGGCGCTCGGCGCCATGCTGGCCCACGAGATCAAGAACCCGCTGGCGGGGATCCGCGGCGCCGCGCAGCTCCTGGAGAGCACCGGCGCCGAGGAGGACCGGATGCTCACCCGGCTGATCTGCGACGAGTCCGACCGGATCGTCCGCATCGTCGAGCGCATGGAGCTGTTCGGCGACGAGCGCCCCTCCGACCGGGGCGCCGTCAACGTCCACGGGGTGCTCGATCAGGTGAAGCGCTCGGCCCAGAGCGGGTTCGCCCGGCACATCCGCTTCATCGAGACCTACGACCCGTCGCTGCCGCCGGTGCTCGGCAGCCGCGACCAGTTGATCCAGGTGATCCTCAACCTCGTGAAGAACGCCGCCGAGGCGATCGGGCCGGACGCAGTCGAAGGCGAAATCACCCTGTCGACGGCTTTCCGCACGGGCCTGCGGCTGCAGGTGCCGGGCTCGCGCGAGCGGGTCAGCCTGCCGATCGAGGTGGCGGTGCGTGACAACGGCCCGGGCATCTCGGCCGACCTGCTGCCCGACCTGTTCGACCCGTTCGTCACCACCAAGGCGCAGGGGTCCGGCCTCGGTCTTGCATTGGTGGCCAAGATCGTCGGCGATCACGGTGGCATCGTCGAGTGCGATCCCGCCCCGCGCCGCACGGCGTTCCGCATCCTTCTGCCGATGTCGAGTGCCCGGGACGGGCGCGAATCGGCGGTCGATCCGTGATGTCGATCCCCAAATCCGGCCCCCCGTCGGAGGTCTGAGTAGAGAGTCATGCCGAACGGCCACATCATCGTCGCCGACGACGACGCCGCGATCCGCACCGTGCTCAACCAAGCGCTGTCACGGGCGGGCTACGAGGTCCGCTCGACGGGCAATTGCGCGACCCTCTGGCGCTGGGTCGCGCAGGGGGAGGGCGACCTCGTCATCACCGACGTGGTGATGCCCGACGAGAACGTGTTCGACCTGCTGCCGCGCATCAAGCGGGTGCGGCCCGAGCTGCCGATCATCGTCATGAGCGCGCAGAACACCTTCATGACGGCGATCCGCGCCTCAGAGCGGGGCGCCTACGAGTACCTGCCCAAGCCCTTCGACCTGAAGGAGCTGATCGCCATCGTCGGCCGGGCGCTCTCCCGGCCGCGCGGGACCGCCCCCGCCGGGGCGCCCCCCGAGAACGAGGACATCCCGCTGGTCGGGCGCTCGCCCGCCATGCAGGAGATCTACCGGGCGCTCGCCCGGCTGATGCCCACCGATCTCACCGTAATGATCACCGGCGAGTCCGGGACCGGCAAGGAGCTGGTCGCCCGGGCGCTGCACGATTACGGCCGCCGCCGCACCGGCCCGTTCGTGCCCGTGAACATGGCCGCCATCCCGCGCGACCTGATCGAGTCCGAGCTGTTCGGCCACGAGAAGGGCGCCTTCACGGGGGCGCTCCAGCGCTCCGCCGGGCGGTTCGAGCAGGCCGAGGGCGGCACGCTGTTCCTCGACGAGATCGGCGACATGCCCATGGAGGCGCAGACCCGCCTGCTGCGCGTCCTGCAGCAGGGCGAGTACACCACGGTGGGTGGCCGGGTGCCGATCAAGACGAACGTCCGGATCATCGCGGCCACCAACAAGGACCTGCGGATCTCGATCCAGCAGGGCATCTTCCGCGAGGACCTGTTCTTCCGCCTCAACGTGGTGCCGCTGCGGCTGCCGGCCCTGCGGGAGCGGTCCGAGGACGTGCCGGATCTGGTCCGCCACTTCTTCGTCCTGGTCGAGCGCGAGGGCCTGACCCGGAAGTCGCTCGACGGCGACGCCATGGAGCGGCTCAAGCGCTACCGCTGGCCCGGCAATGTCCGCGAGCTGGAGAACCTCGTCCGGCGGCTCGCAGCCCTGTACCCGCAGGAGACGATCACCGGCCCGGTGATCGAGGCCGAGCTCGACACGCTGCCGCTGGCCGCCCCCGCGGCCCAGAACGCCAACGGCGGCGCCCGCAAGGCCGGCGGCGAATCCGAGAGCCTGTCCAGCGCGGTGGAGCGGCACCTCTCGGACTACTTCTCCGGGTACCGGGACACGCTGCCGCCCCCAGGCCTGTACCACCGGATCCTGCGGGAGATCGAGGGGCCGCTGATCGGCGCCGCGCTGGCGGCCACCCGCGGCAACCAGATCCGCGCGGCGGAGCTGCTCGGGGTGAACCGGAACACCCTGCGCAAGAAGGTGCGGGACCTCGACCTGCAGGTCTTCCGGACGGCGCGCTGAAGGCGGACATCGGTGTCCGGTCATCCCCGACCGGACACCCCGTCATCACGTATGCGCGCCGCGCTCAGGCGCCTCGGGACGAGGTCGCCGATACGGCCGGACGGTCCCGGGGAGCCCGCTCAGCGTCCCGGCAGGATCGGATCGCCCCGCATCAGCGCGTGGAGCCGCTCCGTGTCGAATCCGTTCGGGATGTTCGGCGCGGCCGGCTTCGTCGCCGGCGCGGCCTTCACGGGTGCCGGCAGCGAGCCCGTGGCGGACGGCTCGGCCCGGGCGGCGCGGACCGTCGGGGCCGGCGCCAGATGGGAGAGGCGGTCGGCGCTGACGAGGGCAACGACTGCCGTCGAGGCCAGGACCAGCACGCCGCCGAGGAGAGAAGGCAGGATACGCACGCGACGACCCGGAACGCGACTGGAGACGGCAACAGATTTACGACGCGGCCGTTAACGAAGCCCCACCTCAAGTCTTCAGGAGGCGATATTGGCCAACGTCCAGGCAACAGCCAGCGACAGCCCCTTCATCCAGGGCCGCAACGCGCGGCTCTACGGCAAGCCCGTGAGCGAATGCCCCTATCCCGAAGGGTCCGAGGAACGCGCGGCCTGGATGGAGGCCTACGAGGAGGCGGTGAACTCCGACCCGCCCGAGAAGCCGTGATCGCGGCACACGCACGATCCCGAGGCCGCGGATCCGGGCACCCGGCTTGACCTCGCCGGATGCCGGGAGCTTCGTGCGTCGCAGCGCAACCGATCGCCGAGCCCCGATGTCCCTGAAACCCTCGCCCGAGTCGAAACAGAGCTTCGCGCCCGCGACGCGCCTCGTCCATGCGGGCCGCGATCCGGGCGAGCAGCACGGCTTCGTCAACACGCCGATCTATCGCGGCTCCACCGTCCTCTACCCGACCTACGACGCGATCAAGCACCGGCGCGGGCGCTACAATTACGGGACTTCGGCGACGCCCACCATGGACGCGCTGACGAGCGCCTGGACGGAGCTCGCCGGTGCCGCCGGAACCGTGGTGACGCCCTCGGGGCTCGCGGCGCTCACGGTCGCGCTGATGGCCGCGGTCTCGGCGGGAGATCACCTCCTCGTCACCGATTCCGCGTACCGCCCGACCCGCCTATTCTGCGACGGGGTGCTGGCCCGCTACGGCGTCGCGGTGACCTACTACGACCCCCGCGTCGGGGCCGGCATCGCCGAGCTGATGCGGCCGAACACCAAGGCCGTGCTGGTCGAGGCGCCCGGTTCGCAGAGCTTCGAGATGCAGGACGTGCCGGCCATCGCCGCGGTCGCCCATGCACGCGGGGCCTGCGTGATCATGGACAACACCTGGGCGACGCCGCTGCTGTTCCCGCCGCACGAGCGCGGCGTCGACATCGCCGTCGAGGCCGGCACCAAGTACCTCAGCGGTGGCTCGGACCTGCTGATCGGCCTGACTTCGGCCA
Source organism: Methylobacterium longum (assembly GCF_022179385.1). GTDB lineage: Bacteria > Pseudomonadota > Alphaproteobacteria > Rhizobiales > Beijerinckiaceae > Methylobacterium > Methylobacterium longum. Next base: position 20,066 of record NZ_BPQS01000064.1, read on the forward strand.
ACGCGCAGTACTACCCGGCCGTGCGCCGCACCTTCGACCATTTCGCCATGTGCGCCGGCGCGGAGGACATCTTCCTGGCCCTGCGGGGCATGCGCACCATGAACCTGCGCCTGCGCGAGCACGGCCGGGCAGGACTCGAGATGGCACGGTGGCTCCAGGCCCGTCCGGAGGTGCTGCGCGTGCTCCATCCGGGCCTGCCGGAGGATCCGGGCCACGCGATCTGGAAGCGGGACTTCTCCGGCGCCTCCGGGCTGTTCGGCCTGATCCTGAAGCCGGTGCCCGAGGCCGCCGTCGCGGCGATGCTGGACGGGCTGGAGCTGTTTGGGATGGGCTTCTCGTGGGGCGGCTTCGAGAGCCTCGTGATCCCGTTCGACTGCGCCGGTTACCGCACCGCCACCCAATGGGCACCCGGCGGGCCGGCCCTGCGCATCCACATCGGGCTGGAGGATACGGCCGATCTCAAGGCCGACCTCGACGCCGGCTTCGCCCGCCTGCGGGACGCCGCGTGACGGCGCCCACCCGGCGCGGCCTGATCCAGGGCGGGGGCGCCCTCGCGCTCGCGCGGGCCTTGCCGGCGACGGCGGCCGAGGCGGACGTCACGGGCCGGCTCGCCCGCTACATGGCGGCCGCCCGGGACCAGGCCCTGCCGCCGGAGGTCCTCGCCGCCTGCAAGCACCGGATCCTCGACACCCTCGCCGCCATGGTGTCGGGCGCCCGGATGCGGCCGGGCGAGATGGCACTGACCTATGTCCGCGGCCTCGGCGGCACCGAGCAGGCGGGGGTGATCGCCTCCGGCGTCCGGACCACAACGGTCAACGCGGCGCTCGCCAACGCGATGTGCGCCCACGCGGACGAGACCGACGATTTCGAGCCGGTGACCAAGGCCCATCCCGGCTGCGCCACCGTACCGGCGGCCCTGGCGCTGGCCGAGTTGCACGGCAGTTCCGGCGCCGAGTTCGTCCGCGCCGTGGCGCTCGGTTACGACCTCTGCTGCCGCCTGCTGCTGGCCCTGGGTCCCGATCTCGTCCGCGGGACGCATCGCAGCGCCGAGGGCACCAGCTCGACCTTCGGGGCACTCGGCGGCGCCGCGTCCCTGGCGCGCCTCGACGAGCGCGGCATGCGCTTCGCGCTCTCCTACGCGGCCCAGCAGGTCTCCGGCCTGTGGAGCTGGGTACGCGACAAGGACCATGTCGAGAAGGCCTTCGATTTCGCCGGCATGGGCGCCCGCAACGGCGTCACGGCGGTCGGCATGGTGGAGGCAGGCCTGACGGGCGTCGCCGACGTCCTCGACGGCCGCCACAACCTGCTCAACGCCCTGTCCACCGCGCCCAGGCCCGAGCTGATGCTGGAGGGGCTGGGCAGCCGCTTCTTCGTCACCGAGACGGCGATCAAGACCTTCTCGGTGGGTTACCCGATCCAGTCGCCCCTCGACGCGACGCTCGCGCTGCGCAGGCAGTACGGCCTCACGCCCGAGACGGTGCGGCACATTCTGGTGAAGCTCCCCACCGATGCGGTCGGCATCGTCGGGTCGAGCGCCATGCCGGACGTGAGCTGCCAGCACCTCGTCGCCCTGGCGCTCGTGAAGGGTGCGGTTTCCTTCGCCGACAGCCACGATGCCGGGCTGATGCACGATCCCCTGATCGCCGCGCAGCAGGCCAAGGTGGAGCTGGTGGGGGATCCCGCCCTGATGGATCCGGCCGCGCCGCGCGGCGCCGTCGTGGCGATGACCCTGGCGGACGGCCGGGTCGTGGAGCACCACACCCGCCATCCGCCCGGCACGAAGGAGAACCCGCTGAGCACCGAGGCGGTGAACGCCAAGGCGCGGGACCTGATGGCGCCGGTCCTCGGGCCGGACGCGACCGAGCGCCTGATCGCCCGCGTGAACACCCTCGAGGACGTGGCCGACATGCGCGCGCTGCGCCCGTTGCTGACCGCCTGAGGCGAGGGGGGCGGCCGGGGCCAGGCGGGTTCGGTGCCGCGGAGCGGCGCCACGGCGCGGCGCACCGTTCCCTCGCCGGAAAAATCGGTCTACACGGCCGCTCCCCGAAGACGCTTACCTGCCCCGTATGCAGGACTGAGCCTGGAGACGCTTGATCCCATGCCGATTCTCACGTTCCCCGACGGCAACACGCGGGAGATCGCCGCCGGCACCACCGGCCGCGCCGTGGTCGAGGGCATCGCCAAGTCGCTGGCCAAGCGCACCGTCGCCATGGCGCTCGACGGCACGGTCGCCGACCTCGACGACCCGATCGGGCGCGACGCCCGCATCGAGTTCCTCGACCGGACGGACCCGCGCAGCCTGGAACTGATCCGCCACGATTGCGCGCACGTGCTCGCCGAGGCGGTGCAGGCGCTCTGGCCGGAGACGCAGGTCACGATCGGCCCGGTGATCGAGAACGGGTTCTACTACGACTTCTACCGCGAGACTCCGTTCACGCCCGAGGACTTCCCGACGATCGAGGCAAAGATGCGCGAGATCATCGCGCGCGACGCGCCCTTCACCAAGGAGGTCTGGACGCGCGACGACGTGCGCACCCTGTTCGCCGACCGCCAGGAGAAGTTCAAGGTCGAGCTGGTCGACGCGATCCCGCCGGGCGAGGACCTGAAGGTCTACCGGCAGGGCGACTGGTTCGACCTCTGCCGCGGCCCGCACATGACGTCGACCGGCAAGGTCGGCGCCGCCTTCAAGCTGATGAAGGTCGCGGGGGCCTACTGGCGGGGTGATTCGAACAACCCGATGCTCACCCGCATCTACGGGACGGCCTGGGCGAGTCAGGCCGACCTCGACGGCTACCTGCACCGGCTGGAGGAGGCCGAGCGCCGCGACCATCGCCGGCTCGGCCGCGAGATGGACCTGTTCCACTTCCAGGAGGAGGGGCCGGGCGTCGTCTTCTGGCACGCCAAGGGCTGGACGATCTTCCAGGAGCTGATCGCCTACATGCGCCGCCGCCTGCGCGGCGAGTACGCCGAGGTGAACGCCCCGCAGATCCTCGACAAGGCCCTGTGGGAGACCTCCGGTCACTGGGGCTGGTACCGGGAGAACATGTTCGCCGCCCAGTCCGCGGGCGAGGAGGCCGAGGACAAGCGCTGGTTCGCCCTCAAGCCGATGAACTGCCCGGGCCACGTGCAGATCTTCAAGCACGGCCTGAAATCCTACCGCGACCTGCCCCTGCGCATGGCCGAGTTCGGCGTGGTCCACCGCTACGAGCCCTCCGGCGCCATGCACGGGCTCATGCGGGTGCGCGGCTTCACGCAGGACGACGCCCACATCTTCTGCACCGAGGACCAGCTCGCCGACGAGTGCCTGAAGATCAACGACCTGATCCTCTCGACCTACGCGGATTTCGGCTTCGACCAGATCGTCGTGAAACTCTCGACCCGGCCCGAGAAGCGCGTCGGCTCCGACGCCCTCTGGGACCACGCCGAGGCGGTGATGACCCGGGTGCTGGCGCAGATCGAGGAGCAGTCGGCCGGCCGGATCCGGACCGCAATCAACCCGGGGGAGGGCGCCTTCTACGGGCCCAAATTCGAGTACGTGCTGCGCGACGCCATCGGCCGCGACTGGCAGTGCGGGACCACGCAGGTGGACTTCAACCTGCCCGAGCGGTTCGGCGCCTTCTACATCGACGCCGACGGCACGCGGAAGCCGCCCGTGATGGTCCACCGGGCGATCTGCGGTTCGATGGAGCGCTTCACCGGCATCCTGATCGAGCATTTTGCCGGGCACTTCCCCCTGTGGCTGGCGCCGGTCCAGGTGGTGGTGGCGACGATCACCGGCGAGGCCGACGCCTATGCCCGCGAGGTCGTGCGCGCCCTGGAGCGCGCGGGCCTGCGGGTCGAGGCGGATCTGCGCAACGAGAAGATCAACTACAAGGTCCGCGAGCACTCGCTGGCCAAGGTGCCGGTCCTGCTGGCGCTCGGCCGCCGCGAGGCGGAGGAGCACACCGTCTCGATCCGGCGGCTGGGCAGCCAGCAGACGCGCACGCTGTCGCTGACCGAGGCGGTGGCAGCCTTCGTGGAGGAGGCGACCACCCCGGACATCCGCCGCGCCCAGGCGGTGGCCGAGACGGTTCCGACGAGCGACACCGTCCTCGACGGCCACCACGATCCGCGCGACACGCCCTGACCGGCCTCAGCGGCACGGGCCGGTCCAGACGCCCCGAGGGATCCATGAACCGGCTCGTCCTCGTCCTCGTCCTGGCGGCGCTCGCCACCGCCGCCGCGGCGCAGGAGCGGGTCGCCACCCGGACCCTGTCCTGCGCGGCGCTGCAGGCCCGTGTCGCACGGGACGGTCACGTCGTCCTGGCGACGAGCGAGACGGCCTACGAGACCGTCCATCTGGATGCGGGCGCGTGCCGGAACGACGAGACGGCGGCCCCGGCCTTCGCGCCGGCCGCGGACGCGCCGTCCTGCCTAACCGGCTGGCGCTGCCGGCAGCGCAACAGCGATAGCGGCCAGCGCTGAGGCGCGCCGGCTCAGGTCATTGCGCCTTCTCGTGCTCTCCGAGGCCGACCGCCCGGTAATCGTAGCTCGGGTAGAACTCGGTCCGGTACGCGCCCCACGCGGTGTCTTCGAGGACGCGGTTGATCTCGCGGAGGCGGGTGGCGGGCAGCCGCAGGGTGATGATCTGCCCGATGCCCATGACGACGTTCCAGGAGACGACCTCGATCCCCGGCGGCGGGAATGCCTTGTAGAAGCCCTGCTTGGCGAGCTGTGCGTTCAGCTCCGCCAGCGGACGCGACTGGTCGTGCCGGAGGAAGACCGTCAGCAGCACGGCGGTGTCCGCCGTCGGCGCGGCCGAGCCCACCTGCGGCGGGGCCGTGGTCTGCGCGGTCGCCGCCCGGTCGGCGGCCGTCAGAACCGAGATCGAGACCGCAAGCGCTCCGAGCGCACCGATTGAACGTCGCATCCGATCTCCCTCGCCGATCCACCCGCCGCGCGCCGGCCCGACGACAACGCAGCCGGGCGGCGCGCTATCCCGGACGAGAACCCGGACGGGACCGCCTCAGCCGGGCTCGATGTCGTAGGATAGCCGCAGGCGCAACCGGACCGCCCCCTGCGCGTCGCGCACGGCGATGACGAAATCCTGCCGCTCCAGCGGATCCGTCAGGCCCTGCGCGAGGCGGGTCATCATCCGGACCGCCTGGGTCCGCGCCGCGGCGAGATCAGGAAGATCGAAGCCATCATGGTCACGAACGAGGTTGGCGCCGTCGTGGAGATCGATGAAAAAGCGGGGCACGGGCTTCTGCTCGGCGAGCGCGTCGGCCCGCATAACTGCATCTCCGCTGTTTCTACGTAGTTTCCACGGGCCCGCAATCGCGTGTCGACCCTGTCGCACCACGGGAGGACTCGATCTGTCAGGCGCCCGCGCGACGCGGGCAGGTCCGCCGCGCCGGGCAGCGGTCGCGCGTCACAGGCTGCGTGTGGTGACCCCGAGCGCCAGCAGGACGTAGGCGCCGATGAAGAACCATTGCCGGTGCGTCACGACCGTACGCCCGACCATGGGGATCCGCGTGTACAGGCTGGCGACGGCGAGGCCGATCAGCACGGCCGATACCAGGAACGTGAGCAGGCGCGGGGCGGAGAGCGTGGGCATGCGCCATGCTCACGCCGACACGCTTACCGGACCGTTACCGATCCAGCCCCGGGACGAGGGGCCGGTTGGACGTGAGCGGTCCCTTGGAACCCGGAAGCAATCCGGCCTCGGCCAGCCACAGGGCCATGATGGCTCCGGCGATGAGGGTGGCCAGCGAAGCCAGGCGTCCCGTCCATCGCCGCAGGACGAACATCGCGACCACGACGGCCAGGAAAGCGATGAGAAGCGCGAGCAGAAGCATCGTCGAGCCATGCCATGAACGGACCCGCGCGTCACCGAAGCCGGAGCGCCGGTCCCCGGATCGCACAGACCGGGTCCTCAGGTGCTCTGCAGGATCGCCGCGGGACAGGGACGCGTCCCCGATCGGTCTACACAACAGAAACAGACCACCAGTCGACGGATTTCACCGCGGCCGCCCGGAGAAGGTCTCGCGATGGATTTGCCAGAAATACCCGTCCCCGCGCGCCCACGGGCATACCAAACATGCACGGAATGCTGGCGGTTGAATGTTTTTGTAACTTGCATTCAGCGGACGGAAGTAGCAAATCGCAGGAGAGGGGCACACTAGGAATCTTGAAGTGACAGAAGAAACAGCCGGGCCCAATCCGAATTTCATCGAGCTGGCCGGTGATATCGTAGCCGCCTACGTGTCGAACAATCCGGTGCCGGCCGCCGAGCTGCCGGCGCTGATCGCCCGGGTGCACGGGGCGATCGCCGGCCTCGTCTCCGGCACGCTGACGGCCGAGACCGGCGGCGCGGCGGCCCAGGTCGAGGTCGACAAGCCGGGCG
>NZ_BPQS01000065.1 GCF_022179385.1 Methylobacterium longum
CGCAAGCACCTTCGTGATCGCAGCCGTCAGCGACGTCTTGCCGTGGTCAACGTGACCAATCGTGCCGATGTTGCAGTGCGGCTTGGTGCGGGAGAACTTTTCCTTGCCCATCAGAGCCTCCTAGATTCGAATTCGCGTTGCGGAAAAAGAGATGCTGAGGCGCGAGCCTCAGGCGTACTTGGCGATGACCTTGTCGGCCTCGCCGCGCGGCACCTCTTCGTAGTGGTCGAATTGCATCGTGAAGTTGGCGCGGCCCTGCGAGAAGGAGCGCAGCTGGTTCACGTAGCCGAACATGTTGGCCAGCGGCACCATCGCGTTGATGACGTTGGCGTTGCCCCGCATGTCCTGGCCCTGGATCTGACCGCGGCGGGCGTTCAGGTCGCCGATGACCGATCCAGTGTATTCCTCTGGCGAGACGACCTCGACCTTCATCACCGGCTCGAGCAGGACCGAGCCGCCCTTTTGCAGAGCCTCCCGGAGCGCCGCCCGGGACGCGATCTCGAAGGCCAGTGCCGACGAGTCCACGTCGTGGTAGGCGCCGTCGATCAGCTCGACCTTCACGTCGACCACCGGGAAGCCGGCGAGGACGCCCGCGCCCAGCACCGAGTTCAGGCCCTTCTCGACGCCGGGGATGTACTCCTTCGGCACCGCGCCGCCGACGATCTTCGATTCGAACTGGAAGCCGGCACCCGGCTCGTTGGGCTCGACGACGAACTTAACGCGGGCGAACTGGCCGGTACCGCCGGTCTGCTTCTTGTGGGTGTAGTCGATCTCCTGACGGCGGGTCAGCTTCTCGCGGTAGGCGACCTGCGGCTGGCCGATATTCGCGTCGACCTTGTAGGTCCGACGGAGGATGTCGACCTTGATGTCGAGGTGGAGTTCGCCCATCCCGCGCAGGATGGTCTGGCCGGATTCCTGGTCGGTGGAGACCCGGAACGACGGATCCTCGGCGGCGAGCTTCGCGAGCGCGATGCCGAGCTTCTCCTGATCGGCCTTCGACTTGGGCTCGACGGCGATCTCGATGACGGGCTCAGGGAACTCCATCTTCTCGAGGATCACGGCCTTCTGCGCATCGCAGAGGGTGTCGCCCGTGCGGGTGTCCTTGAGGCCGGCCAGGGCGACGATGTCGCCGGCGAAGGCCTCCTTGATGTCCTCGCGGTTGTTGGCGTGCATCAGGAGCATGCGGCCGACACGCTCTTTCTTGTCGCGGGACGAGTTGAGCACGTTGGCGCCGGAATCGACCTTGCCCGAGTAGACGCGGCAGAAGGTGATCGTGCCGACGTGGGGATCGTCCATGATCTTGAAGGCGAGCATGGAGAAGGGATCCGAATCCGTCGGATGACGGACGGTCTCTTCCTCGGTCTTGAAGTCGATGCCCTTGATCTCGCCGCGGTCGGCCGGGGAGGGCAGGTAATCCACGACGGCGTCGAGGAGGGGCTGGACGCCCTTGTTCTTGAACGCGGAGCCGCAGAGCACCGGATGGAAGGCGCGCAGCTGCACGGCCTTACGCACCAGGACCCGCATTGCCGCCTCGTCCGGCTCGGTGCCGTCGAGGTAGGCCGACATCGCCTCATCGTCGAGCTCGACGCAGGCCTCAACCAGCTTGGTGCGGTACTCGACGGCCTGATCCTTGAGATCGGCCGGGATCTCGACCTCGTCGAAGTTGGCGCCGAGCGCCTCGCCCGACCAGACGATCGCCTTCATCTTGATGAGGTCGATCACGCCCTGGAAGTTGGACTCGGCACCGATCGGCAGCTGCAGGCAGACCGGCTTGCCGGCGACGCGGTCGATGATGTCGGCCACGCACTTGAAGAAGTCGGCGCCGATCTTGTCCATCTTGTTGACGAACACGACGCGCGGCACGTCGTACTTGTCAGCCTGACGCCACACCGTCTCGGTCTGCGGCTCGACGCCCTGGTTGCCGTCCAGCACGCAGACGGCGCCGTCGAGCACGCGGAGCGAGCGCTCCACCTCGATGGTGAAGTCCACGTGGCCGGGGGTGTCGATGATGTTCAGGCGCTTGTCGCGCCAGAAGCAGGTCGTCGCGGCGGACGTGATCGTGATGCCACGCTCCTGCTCCTGCTCCATCCAGTCCATCGTGGCGGCGCCCTCATGGACCTCGCCGATCTTGTGGGACTTTCCGGTGTAGTAGAGGATCCGCTCGGTCGTCGTGGTCTTGCCGGCATCGATGTGGGCCATGATGCCGAAGTTGCGGTAGTCCTCGATCGCGTGCGTGCGGGGCATCGGATTGCTCCTGAGAGACGGCGGAACCGCTTACCAGCGGTAGTGCGAGAAGGCGCGGTTGGCTTCCGCCATCCGGTGCGTATCTTCCCGCTTCTTGACGGCGTTGCCGCGGTTGTTGGCGGCGTCGAGCAGCTCGGCAGAGAGACGCTCGATCATCGTCCGGTCGTTGCGCGAGCGGGCCGCCTGGATCAGCCAGCGGATGGCCAGGGCCTGACGACGCTCGGTGCGCACCTCGACCGGGACCTGGTAGGTCGCACCGCCCACGCGGCGGGAGCGCACCTCGATCATCGGGGCGACGTTGTCGAGGGCGGCGCGGAACACCTCGATCGGATTGGCGCGGGCACGGTTCTCGACGATGTCGAAGGCGCCGTAGACGATCCGCTCGGCGGTCGACTTCTTGCCCTCGTACATGATCGAGTTCATGAATTTCGTCAGCACCACGTCCCCGTACTTCGGGTCCGGGATGATCTCACGCTTCTCGGCAGAGTGGCGACGGGACATCTTCTGAGACTCTCGAACGAAAAGATCTTAAGCGCCCCGCGCAGGCCGCCTGAGCCCTGAGGCCGGCGACATCCTTGCGAGGCCGTGGAAACATGGACCGGCGCCCGGGAAAAATCCGGGCGGCCGACTTACTTCGGACGCTTGGCGCCGTACTTCGAACGGCGCTGCTTGCGGTTCTTCACGCCCTGCGTGTCGAGCACGCCGCGCAGGATGTGGTAGCGCACGCCCGGAAGATCCTTCACGCGGCCACCGCGGATCATGACCACGGAGTGCTCCTGAAGGTTGTGACCCTCACCCGGGATGTAGCCGATCACCTCGAAACCGTTGGTGAGGCGGACCTTGGCGACCTTGCGGAGCGCCGAATTCGGCTTCTTCGGGGTCGTCGTGTAGACCCGGGTGCAGACGCCGCGCTTCTGCGGGCAAGCGTCGAGCGCCGGAACCTTGTTGCGGCTCCGCTGGATCTTCCGCGGCTGGGCGATCAGCTGGTTGATCGTCGGCATCCTGTGCCCTCTTCCTCGGTCACCTAGGCGGGACTGCCTGGGGCAATCCGCAAAACGAATATGCGCCGGAGGGCCTGTCACGGACCCTCGGCGCGGTGTGGGCAGAGGAGCACGCCCGAAACGAACGCGCTCGTACCTACGGATCTGACTCAAGCGTCAGGCGATTTGAACCCTCGGAGCGCTCGGGGCGATTGCGACAGCGTCCGGGGGTATGCCCAAGGGCCGTCGGCAGCCGATGGCCGTCCGAAGTGGCGCGCTTCTAGCCGCCGTTGCCCCGGAGGTCAATGCGGTCGCGGCAGAAAACTGCGCCGCGTCGGAGGTTAAGGATCGGTCAAGGCGCGTGATTGGCTGTCCTATGCGCCGCGGTGGGTCCTGGACGCGGCACCGATCAGGACAGCCCGTCGGAGCGCCGATGCGGGATGGAATACGGTCAGGATCGCGAAACCCGTCCGGCGAATCGCGCTCGTTCTATCGGATTGGGCGGCGGGTTCCGGTGGCGACGGACTTGGCGCAGGCGGGCGATCTGGAAGCCGCGTCACGCGCACCGCGAGGGTCCCTGCAGGTCCCCGGGGTTCGGTCGGGCGGTGGCCTGCCATCACGGCGCGGGCGTGGCGCGCGGCGTCCTTGGCTGAAACGGTGCAGGGCGCCGACCTGACTCTGCGGCTCCGGCGCCCTGCCGCCTCTGGGATCTCAGCGGGGCCACAGGGACGGCCTCGCCCCGGCAGAAAGATCCACCGCGTTCTCCCACGCGACACCAGCGTTCTTTGCTCCAGATCCGATAAAGAAAGACAAACCGGTCCGTTGATCGCGGCAACACCTTCATAGAACACTGCTGGTGCTCGGACGATTCGGGCTAGAACATCTCCGACGGTCGACCGCTCGACTTGGTCGGTACGATCGAGGATCGTTCGTCATCGCTGGCTGGGCCGAATCGTGTTCGCCAACGACAATGGAGATACTCGTGCGCCGTCTCTCCGGCGGCGAAGCGGATCACCGGACTTGATCTCGACTACGCGCAGGCCGTCGCCGACAAGCCCGGCGTGAAGTTGGAGGTCCGGCCGACCAACCCGGCCAATCGCATCCCGCTGCTCACCTCCGGCAATGTCGATCTGGTGCTGGCGAACTCCACCATCACCGAGGAGCGGGCCAGGCAGCTCGATTTCAGCATCCCGTACTTCGCCTCGGGTCAGCAGTTCCTGGCGAAGAAAGGCACCCTGTCCTCGCCCGACCAGCTGAACGAGCTCCGGATCGGTGCCGACAAGGGCACGACCAACGAGATTGTGCTGCGCCGCGACTTCCCGAAGGCAACCGTTGTCGCCTTCGACGACACACCCTTCGCGTTGTCGGCCCTGCGCAACGGCAACGTCTAGGCGATCACGCAGGATGGGCCGAAACTCATCGGGTTGCTGGCGAAGGTGCCGGACCGGGAGAACTACGAGATCCCGCCCTTCTGCATCTCCGACGACTATATCGGCATTCCGAAGGGAGAAACACGACTGCGGGAACTCGTGAACGAGACCCTGCGCGGCCGGGAGGCGAGCGGAAAGGCGGCGGCGATCTACGAAAGCTGGTTCGGGCCGAAGACCGAGTAGCTGCTGCTGCGCCTGTTCCGGATCGGCGATCCCCTCTAGCGGAGGCGGAGCGACGGAAGTGGATCAGCTGGTCGGCGATCTTCTGGCGCCCCGCTATCTCGCCTGGCTGCTTCAGGGCTTCGGAATGACCCTGGCCCTGTCGGTCGCCGTCTGCCTTGCGGGCACGGCGCTGGGCCTCGCGGCCTGCAGCCTGCGCGACGTGGGCGGCGAGGTGGGGCGGTGCGCCGTGGCCGGCTATGTCTGTCTCGTCCGCAACACCCCGCTGCTGGTGCAGCTCTTCGTCTGGTACTTCGCGGCGGCCGCCCTGCTTCCAGGGGCGATCACCGTCTGACTGAATACGCCGCATGCCCTGAACCTGGGCGTCGGCGCCCTGCACTGGCCTGCCTACGAGACGCTGGCCGGATTCTGTGGGCTCACGCTCTACGCTGGCGCCTACATCGCCGAAGAGGCCTGCGCCGGGATCAACGGCGTCCGTGCGGCCCAGCGGGGGGCGGCCCGCGCCCTCGGCCACACGCCGGTCCATGCCTTCCGCCACATCGTGCTCCCCCAGGCCCTGCGCCTCGCCTGGCTGCCGATCGTCGGCCAGTACCTGAACACGATCAAGAACACGTCCCTGACCATGACGAGCGGTCTGGCGGAGCTATCCTACGCATCCCGGCAGGTCGAGACGGAGACCTTCAAGACTTTCCAAGCCTCCGGAATCGCGACGCTGCTGTATGTCGGCGCGGCGGCGGCGGTGGAAATGGCGGGACAAGCCCTGGCGCGCCGCTCCCGCCCGGCCGGTTCGCGGCGATGACCCTGCCGGTCATCACTGACAATCTCGATTACCTGCTGGTCGGGGCCTGGCCCGACGGGCCGATCGGCGGGCTTGCCCTGACGCTGATTCTCTCCGGCTTGTCCGGTCTTGTCTCGGCCGTGCTGGGTCTGATCCCGGGCCTCGGTCTCGCGATGAGCGCCGGTGCCACCTGCGCCGCCCTCGCCGTCGGGCTCTTGCGGGCCGTCCCGATCGTACTGCTGATCTTCCGGCTCTACTTCCTGCTGCCGATCCTGTTCGGCCTGTCGGTCCCCGAGATCGGGACCTTGGTGGCGGCCCTGTCGCTCGTCGCGGGTGCCTACCTGTCCTACGGAGTGGCGGCGGGGATCGAGAGCGTCGGCCGCGGTCATTGGGAAGCCGGCCTGGCGCTCGGCTTCGGCCGCTGGCCGACCTTGCGGTTCATCGTCCTGCCGCGGGCGCTACGGGCGATGGCGCCTTCGTTCGTCAATCAGTGGACGGCGCTCATCAAGGACACGTCGCTCGCCTACGTGATCGGGGTGCCCGAACTCGCCTTCGTGGCCGCCCAGGTGAACAACCGCGCCATGATCCACCCCGCCGAGATCTCCCGGTTCGTCGGCGCCGTCTACGGCATCCTGTGCGTATCCCTCGACGGGCTGGCCTCCCGGCTCGCCCGGACGCGCTCGGTGACCGTCCATGGAGCCTGACACGGCCGCTTCGACCCGTCCTCGCCGGTCCGGGCACCGGCAGACGATCAAGTCCGTGGGCGGGCGGACGGGTCGGAGGCGTATCCCCGGCATCGGTGGCGAAGCGGCAAATCCTGCCGGGTTGCCGCACGGGGCGTGCCGGATCGGGGCAGGGGAGCGCCATCAGGGTCTACGGAGAATTAAAGGCCTCCGTCGAATTGTCGCGATCAGCGAGCGGCCGGGACGCCGCTCAAGTTTGCGTCAAGGGTGTTGCGTATGGGTTGCGTCGCGGTCAGCAACGTCGTTCCGTTCCGGCGGGCCGTCCCCGCTCAGGCACCGGGCGAGCGGGAGGCGCGCAACCGGCGCCGCAGCGAACAGCGGTCCCTGTTGGACGCGCTCTACGCCACCGGCAGCATGGTCGTTGCCGCGGAGGATCGCGGGATGAAGCTCACGGCCTCCCGGCTCCAGGTCTACGGGTTCCTGGCGATCGAAGAGGTGGGCGAGGACGGCCTCATGCGGCGGCTCCGCCCGTCCGAGGCCATTCGCGCCCGCGCGGAGCGGCCCTGGCGCCTGTCGAAGCCGGCGAGCGGCGCGGCGGTGACGATCCCGAGCCTCGACGGCTTCCTGTTCGAATCGATTGGCCAGCCGGCCTGACACCGACGCACGGGAAGTTGGCGACCGGTGCGCTGCCAGGCGTGCCGGTCGTCGCACGTCTGGAGGAGGGGGCCGTCTCGCTGACGCCCGCTCGGGCCTGCCTGGGACAGGGGCGGTAACGGATCCCGCACCGTCTCCGAGCGACGACCTGACCGAGCCCCGATCCGGTTCCGCTCCGCTCAGATCGTCCGGGACCCGCTCGGGTGACGCGATGCACGCTCCCCGTCCCGAGCCTGCGAACGGCGGTCCGGCCCCAGCATCAGGGATGATGTATCGGGGATGTGGCCGGGGACAGCGCCGACCCGAAGGCCCCCCGAACCAGGTCATACCACCCACGCGGCGCCAACGATTTCACGCTGTTCCGCTTGCCATCGTCGACCGCCCGTAGTATCCGCCCGGCCTTCGCGAGAATTTCGATGGGTGCTCGCACCCTGTGAACGCGGTGACCGCGCCGGTGTCGTATGACACCGCCAGCGCGGTCGAACACATGAGCCGGGGACGTCAGGTCCCCATCAGGCGTCGTCCGCCGGGCAATACCGTCCGTGTGCGGAAACCCGCCTGAAACAAGGAGTCACGCACGTGATCCAGATGCAGACGAATCTGGACGTCGCCGACAACTCGGGTGCACGCCGTGTGATGTGCATCAAGGTTCTCGGCGGGTCGAAGCGCAAGTATGCCGGCGTGGGCGACGTCATCGTCGTCTCCGTCAAGGAGGCGATCCCGCGCGGTCGCGTCAAGAAGGGCGACGTCATGAAGGCGGTCGTCGTCCGCACCGCCAAGGACGTGAAGCGTGCCGACGGTTCGGTCATCCGCTTCGACAAGAACGCCGCGGTCCTGATCAACAATCAGAAGGAGCCGATCGGCACCCGTATCTTCGGACCGGTGCCGCGCGAACTCCGCGCCCGCAACCACATGAAGATCATCTCCCTGGCTCCGGAGGTGCTGTAATGGCTGCCAAGATCAAGAAGGGCGACAAGGTCGTCGTGCTCACCGGCCGCGACTCCGGTCGCTCGGGCGAGGTGATCCAGGTTCTGCCGAAGGAAGGCCGGGCCTTCGTGCGCGGCATCAACCTCGTGAAGAAGCACCAGAAGCAGACCCAGAACCAGGAAGGCGGCATCATCTCCAAGGAGGCCGCCATCCAGCTCTCGAACATCGCGGTGGCCGATGCCAATGGCAAGCCGACCCGCGTGGGTTTCCGCATCCTCGAAGACGGGCGCAAGGTCCGGTTCGCCAAGACCACGGGGGATCAGATCGATGGCTGAGGCCGACAAGAACGCCTACACCCCGCGCCTGCGCAAGCACTACGACGAGGTGGTTCGCCAGAAGCTGATCGAAGAGTTCGGCTACAAGAACCCCATGGAAGTGCCGCAGATCACGAAGATCGTGATCAACATGGGCGTCGGCGAGTCCACCGCGGACTCGAAGAAGGCCTCGGTGGCCGCGGGCGATCTCGCCCTCATCGCCGGCCAGAAGCCGGTCATCACCAAGGCCCGCAAGGCCATCGCGACCTTCAAGGTCCGTGAGGGCATGCCGATCGGCTGCAAGGTGACCCTGCGCAAGCAGCGCATGTACGAGTTCATGGACCGCCTGATCACGATCGCGCTGCCGCGTGTGCGTGACTTCCGCGGCCTGAACCCGCGCTCGTTCGACGGCCGCGGCAACTACGCCCTGGGTCTCAAGGAGCACCTCGTGTTCCCCGAGATCTCCTACGACAAGGCCGAGCAGACCTGGGGCATGGACATCGTCGTGGCGACCACCGCCAAGACCGATGCCGAGGCCAAGGCTCTCCTCGCCGCCTTCCAGTTCCCGTTCCGGCAGTGAAGCCCTCGGGCTTCAGACGCGGACACCGGAGATAGACCACATGTCGAAGAAAAGCTCAGTCGAGAAGAACGAGGCCCGCAAGGCGCTGGTGAAGCGCTTCGCGGCCAAGCGGAAGGCGCTCCTCGAGATCGCCAACAACGATGGCCTCGAGATGGAGGAGCGCTTCGAGGCGCGTCTCAAGCTCGCGGAACTGCCGCGCAACTCGTCGGCGACCCGCATCCGCAACCGCTGCGGCATGACCGGCCGCCCGCGCGCCTACTACCGCAAGATGGGCATCTCGCGCGTGGCGCTGCGCGAGCTTGGCAACCGGGGCCTGATCCCCGGCCTGGTCAAGTCGAGCTGGTAAGGAGGTCCCCATGGTCAACGATCCCGTGGGCGACATGCTCACCCGCATCCGTAACGGCCAGCTGCGCCGTCGCAACGTCGTCCAGACGCCCGGCTCGCGCCTGCGCGCCAGCGTCCTCGACGTGCTGAAGTCCGAGGGCTATATCCGCGACTACGCGGCGACCGACCTCGGCAACGGCCGCACCGAGTTCGCCATCGAGCTCAAGTACTACGACGGGCGCCCGGTGATCCGTGAGATTAAGCGCGTCTCGAAGCCGGGCCGCCGGGTCTACTCGTCGGTCGGCGAGCTGCCGCACGTCGCCGACGGCCTCGGCGTCACCATCGTCTCCACCCCGCAGGGCGTCATGGCCGACCACGAGGCGCGCGAGCGCAACGTCGGCGGTGAAGTGCTCTGCACCGTGTTCTGATCGGGACATAAGGAGGTTATCCCATGTCTCGCGTAGGCAAGAAGCCGGTCCCTGTACCGGCCGGCGTTACCGCCACCGTCACCGGTCAGACGGTGAAGATGAAGGGTTCGAAGGGCGAGCTGTCGTTCGTCGTCCCCTCGCTCGTCAATGTGGCGATGAAGGACGGGGCCATCGAGGTCCAGCCCGTGAACCAGTCCAAGCCGGCGCGCTCCCTGTGGGGCACGTCGCGGGCGCAGATCGCCAACATCGTCGAGGGCGTGTCGAAGGGCTTCGAGAAGAAGCTCGAGATCACCGGCGTCGGTTATCGCGCCGCGATGGCCGGCAAGGCCCTCAAGCTGTCGCTCGGCTACAGCCACGACATCGAGTACGCGATCCCCACCGGGATCACGATCGCGACCCCGAAGCCCACCGAGATCACGATCACGGGGATCAACCGCCAGCAGGTCGGTCAGGTCGCCGCTGAGATCCGCGATTACCGCGGACCCGAGCCCTACAAGGGCAAGGGCGTGAAGTACGCGGGCGAGTTCATCTTCCGCAAGGAAGGCAAGAAGAAGTAAGGAGGGCATCATGTCTCGCAAGCTCGAAGCCCTCGATCGCCGCAAGGCGCGCGTCCGTCGCGCGCTGCGGGCGGCCGCCAACGGCCGTCCGCGGCTCTCGGTGTTCCGCTCGTCGAAGCAGATCTACGTGCAGGTCATCGATGACGCCGCCGGCAAGACGCTGGCCGCCGCGTCGTCGATCGACAAGGCACTCAAGGGTGAACTCAAGACCGGCGCCGATGTCGCCGCCGCAAAGGCGGTGGGCAAACTGGTGGCCGAGCGCGCCAAGGCCGCGGGCGTCACGAAGGTGATCTTCGACCGCTCCGGCTACATCTATCACGGTCGCGTCGCGGCTGTGGCCGAGGCCGCCCGCGAAGGCGGCCTGGAGTTCTGATCCTGGAACCTCGCCGCCGGCGCATCCGCCGCCGGCGAACCAGATCGGGATCGTCGAACGACGGCGGGCCGGACATGCGGTGCATGTCCGGCATTCGAAGCAATCGAGCGAGCAGGCCCGCCGCCTGCGCCAGTGAGATGAACAGGTAAAGACATGGCACGTGAACGTGAAGGCGGGGGCCGCGGCCGCCGCGATGATCGCGAGGAGCGCGACAGCGAGTTCGTGGACAAGCTCGTCCACATCAACCGCGTCGCCAAGGTGGTGAAGGGCGGCCGTCGCTTCGGCTTCGCGGCCCTCGTCGTCGTCGGCGACCAGAAGGGCCGCGTCGGCTTCGGCCACGGCAAGGCCCGTGAGGTGCCGGAGGCGATCCGCAAGGCGACCGAGGCCGCCAAGCGCGGTCTGATCCGGGTCTCGCTCCGCGAAGGCCGGACACTGCATCACGACGTCAACGGTCGCCACGGCGCCGGCAAGGTGATCCTCCGCGCGGCCCCGCAGGGCACCGGCATCATCGCGGGCGGCCCGATGCGCGCCGTGTTCGAGACGCTCGGCATGCAGGACGTCGTCGCCAAGTCTCTCGGTTCCTCGAACCCCTACAACCTCGTGCGCGCCACCTTCGAGGCGCTCAAGAACGAGGACAGCCCGCGCTCCGTGGCGGCCCGCCGCGGCATCAAGGTGTCGACGCTCCAGTCGCGCCGTCGCGATGCCGATCCGGCCGACCAGTCCGAAGCTGCGGTCGCGTAAGGGAGGGTCCGATGGCACAGAAGACGCTCCGCATCGAGCAGATCGGCTCGCCGATCCGCCGTGAGGCCAGCCAGCGCCAGACGCTGATCGGCCTGAAGCTCAACAAGCTCCACCGCGTGTCCGAGTTGGAGGATACCCCCTCCGTGCGCGGCATGATCCGCAAGGTTGCGCACCTCGTGCGCGTCCACGGCGACGTGGCGTGAGGAGGTCCCGATGAAGCTCAACGAGATCAGCGACAATCCCGGCGCTACCAAGAACCGGATGCGTGTCGGCCGGGGCATCGGCTCCGGCAAGGGCAAGACCGCGGGTCGCGGCGTGAAGGGTCAGAAGGCCCGGACCGGCGTGTCCATCAAGGGCTTCGAGGGTGGCCAGATGCCGCTCCATCGTCGCCTGCCGAAGCGCGGCTTCAACAATCTCTACGCGCAGGACCTGAACGAGGTGAACCTCGGCCGGATCCAGGAAGCCGTGGACGCGGGCAAGCTCGACAAGGCCGCGACCGTGACGGTCGAAACCCTGGTGGCTGCCGGCATCATCGCCCGTCCCCGCGACGGCGTGAAGCTGCTCGGCGTCGGCGAGCTGACAGCGAAGCTCAGCTTCGAGGTTACCCGCGCCTCCAAGTCCGCCGTCGAGGCGGTTGAGAAGGCCGGCGGTTCGGTCAGCACCGTCTATGCCCAGGGTGCTTCCACCCGCGGCGGCAGCGAGGCGGCCACGGCCTGACGGACGCGACGGGGGCAACCGCGGGACCCGTTGCACGGGCCCCGCGCACCCTTTAAGCCGATCCTTCGAGCGGCGGCCCTGCGACCTCGCGGGCCGCCGTTTTCATTTCATCCGGGCGCCGCGCGTCCGGCGACACTTCCAGGACGCGACGCTTATGGCCTCAGCCGCCGAGCAGCTTGCCGCCAACCTCAATTTCGGTGCGATCGCCAAGGCCGATGAGCTGAAGAAGCGCATCTGGTTCACGCTCGGCGCCCTCGTGGTGTTCCGGCTGGGCACGTACATCCCGATCCCCGGCATCGATCCGGAGCAGTTCGCCCGGAACTTCCAGCAGCAGTCGGGCGGCGTGCTCGGCCTGTTCAACATGTTCTCCGGCGGTGCCGTCGAGCGCATGGCGATCTTCGCCTTGAACATCATGCCGTACATCTCGGCCTCGATCATCGTGCAGTTGCTGACCTCCGTGATCCCGAGCCTGGAGGCCCTGAAGAAAGAGGGCGAATCCGGTCGGAAGGTGATCAACCAGTACACCCGCTACCTGACGGTGGTGCTGGCCCTGGTGCAGTCCTGGGGCATCGCCATCGGCCTGCAGGGCTCGTCGGCCGCCATCGATCCGGGCCCGTTCTTCCTGGCCTCGACGGTGATCACGCTCACGGGCGGCACCCTGTTTCTGATGTGGCTCGGCGAGCAGATCACCTCGCGGGGTATCGGCAACGGCTCGTCGCTGATCATTTTCGCCGGCATCGTCGCCCACCTGCCGGTTGCGATCGCGGGCGCGCTCGAACTCGGCCGGACCGGCGCCCTGTCGCCGGCGATCATCTTGGGCGTGGGCGTCGCCGCGGTGGCTCTCGTCTACTTCATCGTGTTCATGGAGCGCGCCCAGCGCCGGCTCCTGATCAACTACCCGAAGCGCCAGGTCGGTAACCGCATGTACGAGGGCCAGACCTCGTTCCTGCCGCTCAAGCTCAACACCTCAGGCGTGATCCCGCCGATCTTCGCCTCGTCGCTGCTGCTCCTGCCGGCCACGGCGGCGAGCTTCTCGGCGAATGGCGGGGCCACCGGCTGGCTCGGCACGGTCACGGCCTATCTCGGCCACGGTACGCCGCTGTTCATGGTCCTCTATGCGGCCCTGATCATTTTCTTCACCTTCTTCTACACGGCGGTGGTCTTCAATCCGCAGGAGACCGCCGACAACCTGAAGAAGCACGGCGGCTTCATCCCGGGCATCCGTCCGGGTGAGCGCACGGCGTCCTTCATCGACAAGGTGCTGACCCGCATCACGGTGATCGGCGCCCTGTACCTGACGCTCGTGTGCCTGTGCCCGGAGATCCTGTCGTCCTACGCGGCGGCGAGCCTCGGTTTCGGCGGCACGTCGCTGCTCATCGTGGTCTCGGTCACGATGGACACGGTGGCGCAGATCCACGGCCACCTGATGGCGCACCAGTACGAGGGCCTCGTGAAGAAGGCCAAGCTGCGTGGCGCCTCGACCACGCAACGCCGGCGCTGAGACTGCTACAGAGGCGGCCGGGCACCAGGATTCCTCCCGTCTCTGGTCCAAAGGTCCGGGTGCCTCCGCACCCGGTACCGGCTAGAAAACCCCCGAATCCGGCGATGCCAGGGAGGCTCGCCACCGCGGCTTGTGCCCACAGGGAGTGGGCCCGACGAGGACAACGCCATGCGCATCATTCTGCTCGGTCCCCCCGGGGCGGGGAAGGGGACGCAATCCGAGCGGATCGTACAGCGCTTCGGCATCCCGCAGCTCTCCACGGGTGACATGCTGCGCGCGGCCGTGGCGGCGGGCACGCCGGTGGGCCTCGAGGCCAAGGCCGTGATGGAATCGGGTGGCCTGGTCTCCGACCGGATCGTCGTCGGCATCGTGGCCGACCGGATCGAGGAGCCGGATGCGCGTCGGGGATTCATCCTCGACGGGTTCCCCCGCACCGTTGCGCAGGCCGAGGCGCTGAGCGAGATGCTGGCCGGCAAGGGCCTGAGCCTCGCCACGGTCATCGAGCTGAAAGTCGACGAGAACGCCCTGGTCGGCCGCATCGAGAAGCGCGCCGCCGAGACCCTGGCCCGCGGCCAGGCCGTGCGGAAGGACGACACGCCGGAGGTGTTCAAGCAGCGCCTGGAAGCCTACCGCGCGCAGACGGCACCGCTCTCCGCCTACTATGCGGGGAAAGGCATGCTGAAAACCATCGATGGCATGCAGCCGATCGACAAGGTGACGGACGACCTGATGGCCGTGCTGACGCCGCACGAAGAGCGCGTGACCTCCTGAACACCCGTCGCGGTGTCGGCCCGCTCCCGATCGGCCGGGGTCAGCGGGCGCGATCGGCCGAGGATGCCCGCATCGTCGCCGCGAGCGTCACGAAGGCCGCGCGGCCAGGGCAGTCAAGGCTGCGGCGTTGATGGCGATGACGGCGGCCTCAGGCGGCAATCGCGCTGGTCGGCCGCGAACCCTTGGCGGCGTCGATCGGTTGAGGGGCGCAGCTTCGATCGGAAACCCCATGACCCTGCGCCGCATCGCCACGACCGTCATCCTCACCCTGGCGCTCGCATTGCCGGGATCGCCGGCATTCGCCCAGAGCCCGGCCCAATCCTTCGTGTACGGTCAGAGGCAGTTCCGGCACGCCTGCCGGCCGCCGCTCAAGTTCGCGGCCGGGGCCTGCGTCCGACGCTGCCCGGCCGGTCACCAGGATATGGGCGGCTACTGCCGGTTGCGGAACCAGGGCTTCCGCTGAGGCGCGAACGCCGCCTCAGAGCCGCCCATCGCGGCGCAGGGTGCCGAAGAAATTCACGACGTCCATCGCCAGGGATCGATGACCGAAGAGGCGGAGCGGGTAACCGTCGCCGGTGTCCTCCCGCAACTCGATCATGGCGGTGAGGACGTTGTAGCGAAACACCATCCGGCGCCCCGCGAAGGTGGCCCAGAGCAGGCCCGGCCCGTCGGGCACGTGCTGAAGCGCGACGGATCCGGGCTCGGCCTCGGCAAGCACGCCGCCGACCACAGCCAGGGTCACGGGGACGACCTCGTCGAGGGTCTCCTCGGCGGCACGCAGCACCGAATCGGCGAAAGCCCGCAGGGTGGCGCCGTCGCTGGTCAACAGAGACATTCAAGCTCCTCGATACCCCTGAACACCCTCGGACGCGACGCAGGGCAGCACGTCAATCCGGCGACGCGTCGTTGACATCGGCCCGCCTACGCGCTAGCAGGCCCTCCTTCGTCCAACCGCACGATGGTCCGAGGTGCCCCGTCAAGGGCTGCCCGCGGGCCGCGTCGTCGTTTCATGCGCGCAGGGGCCGGCCTCCACCGGACGCGCGCGTCCGACCCGGATCGCCCGGGTCATACATGGAGAGTGTTCGTGGCCCGTATCGCAGGCGTCAACATCCCGACCAACAAGCGCGTCGTCATCGCGCTCCAGTACATCCACGGCATCGGCGCCAAGAAGGCCGAGGAGATCACCCAGAAGGTGAACATCCCCGCCGAGCGTCGGGTCAACCAGCTGACCGACGCCGAGGTTCTGCAGATCCGCGAGACGATCGACCGCGACTACCTCGTCGAGGGCGACCTGCGCCGCGACGTCTCCATGAACATCAAGCGCCTGATGGACCTCGGCGCCTATCGCGGCCTGCGTCACCGCAAGCAGCTGCCGGTCCGTGGCCAGCGCACCCACACCAACGCCCGCACCCGCAAGGGCAAGGCGAAGCCGATCGCCGGCAAGAAGAAGTAATCCCTTCAAGACCTGAGGCCGCGCTTCGCCCGGCCTCCGTCCCGTCGTGCCGAGTGCCCCACATCGGCGCCGGCCCAGGATCGCCGGCTCTGCACGGGCGCGGCGGCCAAACCCCAAACAGAATCCCGAGCGCCTGGCATTACGGGCGTGTCTGAAGGAAGAGTGAGAACAGATGGCCAAGGAACCGCAACGCGTCCGTCGTCGTGAACGCAAGAACATCGTGTCGGGCGTCGCCCACGTGAACGCCTCGTTCAACAACACGATGATCACCATCACGGACGCGCAGGGCAACACCATCTCGTGGTCCTCGGCGGGCGCCATGGGCTTCAAGGGCTCGCGCAAGTCGACCCCGTACGCCGCGCAGGTCGCGGCCGAGGATGCCGCCCGCAAGGCGTCGGAGCACGGCATGCGCACCCTCGAGGTCGAGGTGTCGGGTCCCGGTTCGGGTCGCGAATCCGCTCTGCGCGCCCTCCAGGCGGCCGGCTTCACGGTGACGTCGATCCGCGACGTGACCTCGATCCCGCACAACGGATGCCGCCCGCGCAAGCGCCGCCGCGTCTGAGTCGAGACCCCGAAGCCCTTTGACGGAGAAGCTCATGACGGGATCGAAGCCGCTTCCGGGCGTGCTGCGTTGGAACCTCGGCGAT
Organism: Methylobacterium longum; assembly: GCF_022179385.1. Classification (GTDB taxonomy): domain Bacteria; phylum Pseudomonadota; class Alphaproteobacteria; order Rhizobiales; family Beijerinckiaceae; genus Methylobacterium; species Methylobacterium longum. The sequence continues at coordinate 16,283 of NZ_BPQS01000065.1, forward strand.
CTCACGGTCACCGCGCTCAACGACGGCTGGTTCCAGGCCAGCCTCGATCTCGTCACGGGCATCTCCAAGGAGGAGGCCGGGCGGTTGCAGGTGGCGGGCTTCCGCACCGAGCAGCCCAAGATCACGCTGAACGCCTTCCTGATCACGGGCCCCGGCCTCAAGCCGACGCTGATCGATACGGGCTACGGCGACCTCGCCCCGGCCGAGACGCTGGGTCGGGCCAATGCGGCGCTGGCGCTCACGGGCGTCGAGCCGGAGGACATCGGCACGGTGCTCGTCAGCCACCTGCACCCCGATCATGTCGGCGGTCTCGTGAAGGACGGAGCGGCGCGCTACCCGAATGCCGAGATCGTGGTGCATGCGGACGAGGCGGCGCATTGGCTGCCGGATGCGGCGATGGCCGCGGCGCCCGCTGAGGCGAAGCCGTATTTCGAGGGCGCCCGGAAGGCCCTGGCACCCTATGCCGGTCGGGTGCGTGAGCACCGGGGCGGCGAGGTTCTCCCGGGGATCACGGCGGTCCACCTGCCCGGCCACACGCCGGGCCATTGCGGTTTCCGGATCGTCTCCGGTGGACAGTCGCTCCTGATGTGGACCGACGTGGTGCACCTCCCGGCGATCCAGTTCAAGAACCCTGAGGCCGGCGTCGGCTTTGACGTCGACGGCGATCAGGCGCGGGAGACGCGCAAGCGGATCCTGGACGAGGTGGCAAGCGAGCGTACGCTCATCGCCGGCGGCCATCTCGAATTCCCGGCCCTCGGCACCGTGGATCGGGACGGGGCGGGCTACAGCTTCGTGCCGGTTCTGTGGGTCGGCGGCGAGTAACGACGGATACGGATTCAGGGACCGTTCGGGGCGCCAGGGGGCTGCGCCGGACGGCCGAAGCGCGGGGACGGTCGTCGCGGATCCCGGGCAAGGACGAGAGGTAGGATCGTGGTCATTCAGAAGAATTGGCAGGAACTGATCAAGCCGAACAAGCTGCAGGTCACGACCGGCGACGACCCGAAGCGGGTCGCCACGGTCGTCGCCGAGCCGCTGGAGCGCGGCTTCGGCACCACGCTGGGCAACGCCCTGCGCCGGGTGCTGCTGTCGTCCCTCCAGGGTGCGGCCGTGACCTCGGTGCAGATCGACGGCGTGCTGCACGAGTTCTCGTCGATCCCGGGCGTGCGCGAGGACGTCACCGACATCGTCCTCAACATCAAGACCATCGCGATCCGCTCGCAGACGGATGCGCCGAAGCGCATGACCCTGCGCAAGACCGGCCCGGGCCTCGTCACCGCCGGCGACATCGGCACGGTCGGCGACATCCAGATCCTGAACCCCGACCTCGTGATCTGCACGCTGGACGACGGCGCCGAGATCCGCATGGAGTTCACGGTCGCCACCGGCAAGGGTTACGTCCCGGCCGAGCGCAACCGCCCCGAGGACGCCCCGATCGGCCTGATCCCGGTGGACTCGCTGTTCTCGCCCGTGACCAAGGTCAGCTACCGCGTCGAGACCACCCGCGAGGGCCAGGATCTCGACAAGGACAAGCTGACCATGACGGTCGAGACCAACGGCGCGGTCTCGCCGGAGGATGCGCTCGCCTACGCGGCGCGCATCATCCAGGACCAGCTGCAGGTCTTCGTGAACTTCGAGGATCCGCGGAAGGAAGAAGCCGCTCCGCTCGCGCCGCAGCTGCCCTTCAACCCGGCGCTGCTCAAGAAGGTCGACGAGCTGGAGCTGTCGGTCCGTTCGGCGAACTGCCTGAAGAACGACAACATCGTCTACATCGGCGACCTGATCCAGAAGTCCGAGGGCGAGATGCTGCGGACCCCGAACTTCGGCCGCAAGTCGCTCAACGAGATCAAGGAAGTGCTCGCCGGCATGGGCCTGCACCTCGGCATGGACATCCCCGGCTGGCCGCCGGAGAACATCGAGGACCTCGCCAAGCGCTTCGAGGAGCACTACTGAGGCGCGAAGGCCCCGGGCTGAGCTTGGCGGCGCCGCGAGGCGCCGCCCGTCCGGGCGATCCGGACCTCGGACTTCGGCGAAGCCTCGCGAAGTCCCTCGGAAATCCCGCCGCGGGGTCATGCGGAATGAAAAGCCCCGCTGTTGGGGCGCCCGGCCGTACCGTGGCACGGCGGCCGAGACGAGAAGGAAGCCAGCACCATGCGTCACGGTTATCGCGGCCGCCGCTTCAACCGCACCGCCGAGCATCGCAAGGCGATGTTCGCCAACATGTCCGCCGCGCTGCTCAAGCACGAGCAGATCGTCACCACCCTGCCGAAGGCCAAGGATCTGCGTCCGGTCGTCGAGAAGCTGATCACGCTCGGCCGCATCGACAGCGTGCACACCCGCCGTCTCGCCATGGCGCAGCTGCGCGACGCCGACATGGTCAAGAAGCTCTTCACGGTGCTCGGCCCGCGCTACAAGGGCCGTCCCGGTGGCTACTGCCGCATCATGAAGGCGGGCTTCCGCCAGGGTGACAACGCCCCGCTCGCCGTGATCGAGTTCGTGGACCGCGACGTCGAGGCCCGCGGCAAGGATTCCGGTCCGAGCCAGGTCGCCGAGGCCGCCTGAACCCGATCGGGCGTCGCAACGCTGCGGTCCATCGAGAAGCCGTTCCGGTCCCCGGGGCGGCTTCTCGCATTTCCGGTGCCCCCGCTTTCGCCGGCGCTGCGACGCAGTCCGATGAGGCCCAAGTTCTTCCGCCTGTCCCCAACGGACGTCGCCTCGCTCCGGTCGCGGTGCCGGGACCGCACGAAAAAACCCGCCGGCTTGCGCCGACGGGTCTGGAGCAGGGTCCACGTCTTGGAAGGTCGCGGGAGCTCGCCCTGGCGGTCCGCATCGGACGGACCGGGAAATCGACCGCGCCGCTCTCCGAAACCCCTATCCCTGCCGAAACTCGTCCGGTGGACCGTCCTGGTCCGGCTCGTTGTCGCGCCGACGGCGCGGGAAGATGCCGTGATTGCTCATGGTCCACCTCCTCTTCGTAACCCGGGAGCCCGCGGGCACCCACGGAGGGACAATGAGCCGGCAACCCGCCGGTTCCCGCAGCCGCTTCAGCCGGCCTGCCCGGCGGCATCGTCCAGGAGGGTGGCGACGCGGGCCGCCAGATCGGCCGAGCGGAACGGCTTCGGGAGCACCGGCAGGTCCGCGGGGATCTGCATCGCCTCGGCGTGACCGGTGAGGATAAGGACCGGCACATGCGGATGCCGGTCGCGGATCTCGGCGGCGAGTTCGATGCCGCTCATGCCGGGCATGGCCAAGTCGGCCACGACGATGTCGTAGCGGTCGCGCTGCAGCTGCGCGAGCGCCGCCTCGCCATCGCTGGCTTCCGTGGTGCTGTGGCCGAACCCGGTGAGGAACGAGGCAGTCACGTGCCGCACCTGCGGATCGTCGTCGACGATGAGGATGCGGGCGCGCCGTCCGGCGATGGGCGCGGCGCCGGGGGCCTCGGCGGCGTGCGCGGGGGCCGTGGCGGCGAAGGGCAAGGCGAGTTCCACGCGGGTTCCCCGGCCGACCGCGCTGTCGATCGCCAGCCGGCCCTTCGACTGCTGGGCGAGACCGAACACCATGGCCAGCCCGAGGCCGGTGCCCTGGCCTACGGCCTTGGTCGTGAAGAACGGCTCGCAGACCCGGCGCAGGATCTCCTGCGGGATGCCCGTGCCCTCGTCGGTGACGCTGATGCCGAGATAGGCGCCGTCGGCGATCTCGGGATCGCCGCTGATGGTGAGCCGCCGGGTCGCCACCGTGATGGAACCCCCGTCTGGCATGGCGTCCCGGGCGTTGATGCAGAGGTTGAGCACGGCGAGTTCGAGCTGGTCCGGATCGACCTGAACCGCCGGAACGCCGTCCTCCAGGTCGGTCCGGACGGTCACGAGGCCGCCGAGGCTGCGCCCGAACAGGTCGCTCATCCCGGTGATCAGGCTGTTCACGTCGACGGCGCGCGCCTGCAGATCGTGGGCGCGGCTGAAGCTGAGGAGGCGCTTCGTCAGGGAGGCGCCGCGCTCCGCCGCGCCGCGGGCGTTCTCGATCAGGCGCTGCACCCGCGGCTGATCGGCGACCTTCGGAGCGGCGAGTTCCAGGCTTCCGAGAATCGCGGTCAGCAGGTTGTTGAAGTCGTGCGCGATGCCGCCCGCCAGGGTGCCCAGCGCCTGCATCTTGTCGGACTGGCGCAGGCGCGCCTCCAGGGTCCGCTGCTCGGTCACGTCGCGCTCGATCACCGCGAGGTGGCTGATCGCACCGCCCGCCTCGCGGATCGGCACCCGCGTGACGTGGCTCCACTGCTCGGCACCCGTCGGGCCGTCGCTGATGAGGCTCTCGGCCACCCCGCCGGACCGGATCGCCGCCGTATCCGCCTCGGCCACGGAGCGGGCCTTGGCGCCGATGAGTTCGTCCTCGCGACGCCCGAGGCAGGCGGCGATGTCCCGGCCCAGGAGATCCGCCTTGCGGGCGTTCAGCCGCACGAAGCGGCCGGCCGCATCCTTGAAGCTGATCGCGTCCTGGGCGTGGTCGAGGAGGCCGCGCAGCAGGGCCCGCTCGGTGGCGAGGTCGCGGCCGAGGCGGTGGCGCTCGAAGGCCTGCCGGACGGTGGAGCGCAGCAGGCCCGCGTCCCAGGGCTTGGTCACGTAGCCGACGATGCCGCCGCGGTTGAGGGCGGCGATCACCGCCGTGATGTCGGCGTAGCCCGTGAGCAAGATCGCCTGGGCGTCGTGGAAGCTGCGCGCCTCCGCGAGCAAGGCGTCGCCGGTAAGGCCCGGCATGCGCTGATCGGAGAGGATCACGGCGATGTCGGGCTCGGCGCGCAGGATCTCCAGCGCCTCGGCGGGGCGCGAGGTCGTCAGCACCCGGTAGGAATCCTCGAACAGATCCTCCAGGGCGATCAGGATGTCCGGCTCGTCGTCGACGGCCAGGATCGTCCCTACACCTGCCGTACCGTCACTCATGCGCTGGCCGCCTGCCGCGGAATCCCGATCACGAAGCAGGCTCCTCCTCCCGGCGCCGTCTCCACGGTAAGCGAGCCGCTATGCGCCTGAACGACGCTATAGGCAATCGCAAGTCCAAGTCCCGTTCCCGATCCCACCGGCTTCGTTGTGAAGAATGGCTCGAAGATCTTCTCACGCAGCGTATCCGGAATACCGGGACCGGTATCGCTGATCCGGATCTCGTCGAGATCGGGGCTCGACTGGGTCGCGATGCGGATTGTACCGCCCTCCGGCATGGCGTCGGCGGCGTTGCCCAGGATGTTCATCACCACTTGGTTGAGGAGCGCCGGCGTGCAGTGGATCTCGGTCCGGCCCGCGAAGCTGCGCTCGACGGCAATCCGGTCCCCGAGCTTATGCTGGATCAGGGCCAGGACCGTGTCGATCGCCTCCGGGACGTTGACGAGGGCGCGCTCGCCCTCGTCGAGGCGCGAGAACTTGCGCAGGTTCAGCACGAGGTCCTGGATCCGGGTGAGCCCCATCCGCATCGAACCGACCCGCTGCCGGGCCTTCTCCACGGCGCGGCCGGCCGCGTCGGGGGCCGCACCCGGCAACTCGCCGAGCAGGCGCTCCACCGTGCTCTGGTGGGCCAGGATGAAGGCCAGAGGATTGTTGATCTCGTGGGCGATGCCGGCCACCAGCTCGCCGAGCGAGGCCATCTTGGCGGCCTGAACGAGCTTGGACTGCGCGTCGGTGAGCTGTCGGTTGGCGTCGGCGAGGTCGCGGTTGGCCCGCTCCAGAGCGTCGGCGAGGCGTGCCCGGGCCTCGGCCGCCTCGGCTTCGCCGCGCGCCCGCTCCACCGCCCGCTCGCGCTCGCCGAATTGTCCGGCGATGCGCCGGTCATCCTCCTCTAGGAGCCGGCGGCGCACGAAGCCGCGCACCCGGAGTGCCAGGACCTCCGCGTCGGCCTTCGAGACCACGTCGTCGGCCCCGGCCGCGTAGGCCTCCACCATGAAATCCTTGGCCGGGTCGCTCCCGGCGATGCCCACGAGGTGGAAGCCCGCACCCGCCGCCTGCCCGGACCGTCGCTGGCTGATCACCCGGCACAGGGCCAATCCGTCATAGGCGTGGCCGAGGAGATCGACCGTGACGCAGTCGAAGGCCGCGCCGCCGTCGGCCGCATCCAGGGCGGCCAGGGCCGCCTTCGGACCGTCGGCGGCCGCCACGTGATGCCCGTCCTGGCTCATCAGGCCGGCCAGGAAGGTCCGGTAGGTGGCGCTACCGTCGACGACCAGGATCCGTCCGCGCCGGAAGGCGGCCGCGCCCGGGCCCTCGCCGTCGCTGGCCGGGCGGCGCTCGCGCAGCAGGGCGCGGATGCGCAGGATCATCAGGTCGCGATCGGCGGATTTCGGCAGATAGGCGTCGGCGCCGCTCTCGAGCCCCTGGCGCTCGCCGCCGCTGCCGCCGGTCAGCATCAGGACGGGCAAGGCCCGGGTGCGCAGGGACAGGCGCATCTGCCGGATGAGCTCGTCGCCGTTCATGCCCGGAAGATGGTAATCCGCGACCACGAGGTCGGGCTGGCTGCGGTTGAGGTGATCGAGGGCCGTCTCGGCCGAGGCGCACCGCTCCACCGAGAAGCCGTGCGACTCCAGGAGGAGGCGCAGTTCCAGGGCCTGCGTCTCCGAATCCTCGACCAGCAGGATCCGGGCAGGCCCCTCGAGGGTGCCGGCCTGGCCCACGGTCACGGCCGCGCTCCCGGGTCGACGAGGCGCAGGACGTGGTCGGCGATCCGGTCCAGGGGCAGGACGGAGCGGGCGGCTCCGAGCCGCACCGCCGCGGCCGGCATGCCGTAGACCACCGCCGTGCTCTCGTGCTCCGCCACCGTCTGGGCGCCGGCCTTGTGCATGTCGGCGAGCCCGAGGGCACCGTCCTCGCCCATGCCGGTGAGCAGCACGCCGATGCCGGAGGCGCCCGACTGGCGGGCCATGGAGCGGAACAGCACGGTGGCGGCCGGGCGCTGCCCCGAGACCGGCGCGGAGTCGATCACCCGCAGGACCCGGCTCGACCCGACCTCCAGGTGCCGGTCGCCGGGCGCCACGTAGACGCGGCCGGGCTCGGCCCGCTCGCCGTCGCGGGCCAGACCGACCGGCAGGGTCACGACGCTGTCGAGCCAGCTCGCGAACCCGTCCATGAAGGCGGCGCCCATGTGCTGCACCACCAGCACCGGCAACGGGAAATCGCTCGGCAGGGCTCCGATCACCCGGGCGAGGGCGGGGGGACCGCCCGTGGAGGCGCCGATCCCGAGGAGGCTCGGGGCCAGACCGGGCAGCTCGGACGGGGAGGCCTGGGGAAGGATGGCGCCGCGGCCCGCCCACTCGGTGCCGATCGGACGGCGGCGGATCACCGGGACCTGCGCCATGATCCGCAGCTGCGTGCAGATCTCCCCGGCCACCGCCTCGTAGCCGGCATGGGTGGTCGCCACCGGCTTCTCCACCACCGAGAGCGCGCCGGCGCGGAGCGCGTTCATGGAGATGCGCAGGGAGGAATCCTCGACGGAATCCGCGATCACGACGATCGGGGTCGGATGCTCGGCCATGATCCGGCGGGTGGTCTCCAGCCCGTCGATGCCGGGCAGGCGGATGTCCATCGAGATCACGTCCGGCCGCACCGTCCGGAGCTTGTCGAGCGCCTCCTCGCCGGAGGCGACCGCGGCCACGATCTCGAGCCGGGGATCGCGGGAGACGATGTGGCGCAGCAGCTCGCGCACCACCAGGCTGTCCTCCACCAGCATGACCCGGACCGGGGTCATAGGAGCTGCCCGATCGTGTCGAGCAGGTGCCGCTGATCGAAGGTCTGCTTGGTCAGGTACGCGTCGGCGCCGAAGTCCAGGCCGCGGGCGACGTCGGTGGCGTCGCCCCGGGAGGTCATCAGGATGGTCGGCAGGCGGGCGAACCGCTCGTCGGCCCGCAGCGCCTGGAGCAGGCCGAACCCGTCGAGGCGCGGCATCTCCACATCGGCGAGGACGAGGTCGACGGGCTCGATCTCGGCGCGCAGCCGGTCGAGGGCGTCCTGACCGTCGACGCAGACGACCACGCGGTAGCCGGCGGCTTCCAAGATGCCCTTCTCCAAGGTTCGGGTGGTGATCGAATCGTCGACGACCAGGATCGTCGCGCGGGCGGAGGTGCGCGACGACGCGAGAGTCGTCGAACGTGGAGCCTGCGCCATCGTTCCGATCGACGTCGCGGGTGCGCGGGCGGCGAGGCCCTCGGGATCGAGGACGAGCACCGGGACGTCGCCGGGCAGCACCGCCGTACCGGCGATGAGCTCGGGATCGGCGCCGAAATCGGGCGCCGGCAGGACGAGGAGCTGGCGCACGTCGTGCAGGCGGTCGACAGCGAGCACAACGCGGCCGCCGCCCGCGCGGAGCACCACGGCGATCAGCGTGCCGGGATCGGCCGGCGCGGGGCTCTCGCCGAGGATCTGGGCGAGCTCGCTCACCGGATGGCTCGTCGCCGCGTCGCCCTCGCCGAGGCGCAGGATCATGCGGCCCATCGCGACCGGCAGCGCGTCCCGCCGGAGGCGCAGCAGGCGCTCGACCGTGCCGCCGGGGAGGGCGTAGCTGCGCCCGGCCGCCTCGACCAGCAGCAGGCTGCGCCGGGCCGCCGACAGGGGCAGGCTGAAGATCAGCGCGGTTCCGGCCGGTGCGCGCGGCTCGAGGCGCACGCTGCCCATGAGTTGGCGGGCGGCATCCGCCGCCACCGAGAGGCCGTAGCCCCGCCCCGACAGGGTATCGACCGCCTCCGCGGTGGAGAAGCCCGGCTCGAAGACGAGGCGCAGCAGGGTCTCGGGATCGGCCGACGCCGCCGGAGCGAGGAGGCCGCGGTCCCGCGCGGCGGCCTCGATCCGGGCCAGATCCGGGCCCGGCCCGTCGTCCGACACCGTGACCTGGAGGCGGGAGCCGCGCACGGCGATGTCCAGGCCGAGGCCCAGGACGTCGGGCTTGCCGGCGGCGCGGCGCACCTCCGGCGGCTGCCAGCCGTGGCTCAGGGCATTGCGAAGGGCGTGGAGCAGCGGATCCTTCAGCACCTGCAGCGTACCGCGCTCGACCGGGAGGTCGAGGCCGCGCAGGCCGATATCGACCTCGCGCCCCTGTTCCCGGGCGGTCTCGCGGAGCGACCGGGCGAGGGGGGCGAGGACCGTCTCGGCGGGGACCAGGGCGAGGCGCTCGGCCGCCGCGCGGACCCGGGATGCGGCCCCCTCCAGAGCCCGGGTCGCATCGGTCTGGCGCCGGGACAGGTCCGCGATCTCCCGGGCGAAGCTGCCGACGCGGGCCGCGTACGCGCGCCATTCGGGCCGCGCCGCATCGGCGCCGGCCGCGAGCGCCTCGGCACCGGTGCGCAGGTCCCGGGCCAGGCGGGCGAGGCGGGCGAGGCCGTCCGCGGCGGGCGCCTGACCCGCCAGGGTGCTGGCGAGGTCGTGGCTCGCCCGGGCCAGGGCCTCAACCGACTCGGTCGGCACGCGCAGGAAGGCCGTTCCGGGATCGGCCGGTTCGGCCGCTGGCTTCGGGGCCGCCGCGGCGGGGGCCACCGTGATGGGAGCCGGCTGGACGGGGTCCGGGGCCCGGGCTGCCGGCGCGGGCGGTACAGAGGGTGCGGGCGGCGCGGCCGCGGCCTGCGGCGCGTCCCCGGGAAGGCCGAGGACCCGCCCCAGGGCGGCCAGCGCGTCCGCCGGCATATCGGGTCCGGCCCCGTCCTTGAGGCCGGCGACGTAGGCCTCGACCCGGTCGAGGGCGAGGTGGACGGCGTTGGCGGCCTCCCGGTCGAGGGCCGTGACGCCGGTGCGGACCCCCTCGAACAGCGTCTCCAGCCTGTGGGCCACCGCCTCGACGGCAGGCAGATCGACGGCCCGGGACGCGCCCTTCAGGCTGTGGGCGCGGCGGAAGACGTCGTTCCAATCCGGGGTCGCGCTGCCCAGCGCGGCCCTGATCGCCGCGACGTGCTCCCGGTGCTCGATATCGAAGGCGGCGAGCAGCAGCTGGCGGATGTCCTGAGCCAAGGCGGGACCGCCCTCAGTGCCTGTATCGTTCGGCGAGCGCCATGAGCGCCTGGGCGAGTTCGGTGAGGTTGGCCGAGGCCGCCTCGACCTGGCGCGTGCCGGCCGCCGTCTGCTGGCTG
>NZ_BPQS01000066.1 GCF_022179385.1 Methylobacterium longum
CAGGCAAACAGAGGACCACCCGGCTACTTCGCCGGCCAGTCCCGCCGCTTGTCAGAAGATGGCTCAGCGCCCGGTCCACTTCCGCGGCCGGCGCCGATGAACCGGGGTATACGGCCGACGTTCCCCGCCGTCAACAGGCTTGTTCGCCGGGGAGCCGATTTTCTTGGACTCCGGCGACGACAGGTGTGTGACGCCCGATTCGCCCCCGCCCCCGGCCGCCCTCAGGCGTCGAGCCTCAGGCTCATCCCGTCATAGGCCGGCACCACCCCGGCGGGCAGGCGACCCGCCAGGGCCGCGTAGTCGAGATCGGTGTGCAGGTTGGTGAGCACGGCGCGGCGCGGTCGGACCGTACGGATCAGCGCGAGTGCGTCCGAGACGGAGAAATGCGTGGGATGCGGCGTGTCCCGCAGGGCGTCGATGATCAGCAGGTCGAGGCCGTGCAGCCGGGCGAGGCTCGCCTCCGGGATCAGGCTGACGTCGGGCATGTAGGCCGCGTCGCCGAAGCGGAAGCCCAGGGCCGCCTCGTTGCCGTGCTCCACCGGGAGGGCTTCCACGGTGATCGGCCCCCCCTCCCCGTCCACGCTCAGGTCGCGGTCCAGGGTCAGGTCGCGCAGATCGAGGATTGGCGGATAGGCGCTGCCGGGGGGCGTCTCGAAGCAGTAGCCGAACCGGGTCGTGAGCAACCCGCGGGTCACGGCGTCGGCGTAGACCGGGATGCGCGCCCGCATGGCGATCACCAGCGGGCGCAGGTCGTCGATCCCGTGGGTGTGGTCGGCATGGGCGTGGGTGTAGAGCACCGCGTCGAGTCGGGTCACGGCGGCGTCGATGAGCTGCTCGCGCAGGTCCGGGGAGGTGTCGACCAGTAGCGTGGTCCGCCCAGCCCCGGAGGCGCGCTCGACCAGGATCGAGCAGCGCCGCCGGCGGTTGCGCGGCTCCTCCGGATCGCAGGCACCCCAGCCGCTGCCGACCCGCGGCACCCCGCCCGAGGAGCCGCAGCCGAGGATGCGCAGGGTCAGGCTCACCATCCGGATCTCCCGCTCCTCACGCGTCACGCGGCGCCCGGAGGCGTTCCGGCGGCCTTGTCGAACAGCGCGAAGAAATTCGCCGTCGTGATCCGGGCGAAATCCTCGGCCGGCAGCTCCAGGGTCTCGGCCAGCGACCGGGCGGTGTCGGCCGTGTAGGCCGGCTCGTTGGTCCGCCCCCGGTGGGGCTCGGGGGCCAGGAACGGCGCGTCGGTCTCCACCAGGATCCGGTCGAGGGGCACGCTCCGCGCGATGGCGCGCAGGTCGTGCGAGCGCCGGAAGGTGACGATGCCGGAGAAGGACACGAAGAGCCCCAGCTCCAGCCCGGCCTCGGCCAGCCGCTTCCCCGAGGAGAAGCAGTGCAGCACGGCCCGGAACGGCGCCCGGCCCATCTCGTCGGCGAGCACGCGCTCCATGTGGTCGTCGGCATCGCGGGCGTGGATCACCAGCGGAAGGCCGGCGCGGCGCGCGGCCTCGATATGGGCGCGCAGCACCCGCTCCTGCACGGCCTCGGGGGCGGCGTCGGCGTAGTGGTAGTCGAGCCCGGCCTCGCCGATCCCGACGCAGCGCGCGTTGGCCCTGGCGAGGGCGGCGATCGTCTCGGCGGCGACGTCCGGCTCCTCGGCGGCGCCGTGGGGATGGGTGCCGATCGTGTACCAGACCTCCGGATGGGCCTCGGCGATCGCCCGGTAGGTGTCGGCCTTGGCGACCCGGGTGGCGATCGTGAGCATGCCGGTGACGCCCGCCGACCTGGCGCGGGCGATCACGCCCGGGAGGTCGGCGGCGAAGTCCGGGAAGTCGAGATGGCAGTGGCTGTCGATGAGCATCGGGTCTCGGGGCCGTCAGGCTGCCGGAGCTTCGGGGCGCTCGAAGCGCGGGAAGATCGGCGCGGGGGCGGGCAGCGCCGTGCCGGGCACGAGCCTTCCCCCCTCCCCCACAGCGGCGAGGCTGCGCCGGTCGGCCGGCACCGCCAGCAGGTCGAGGAGCTTGGCCGCCGCCCCCGGCACGAAGGGCTGGGTCAGGATGCCGAAGACGCGCAGGGATTCCAGCGTCGTGTAGAGCACCGCGTTCATCCGCGCCGGGTCGGACTTGCGCAAGCGCCACGGCTCCTGGGCGGCGAAGTAGCGGTTGGCCTCGGCCACCACGGCCCAGATCTCCGCCAGGACGGTGTGGAGCGCCAGCTCGCCCATGAGCGCCCGGGCCCGCTCCGGCAGGGCGTCGGCCTGGGCCAGCAGGGCCCTGTCCGCGTCGTCCAGGCTGCCCGGATCCGGCACCGCGCCGTCGCAGTTCTTGGCGACCATCGAGAGCGAGCGCTGGGCGAGGTTGCCGAGGTCGTTGGCGAGATCGGCGTTGATCCGGCCGATGATCGCCTCGTGGCTGTAGCTGCCGTCGCCGCCGAACGGCACCTCGCGCAGCACGAAGTAGCGCACCGGGTCGACCCCGTAGGTGTCGGCGAGCTCGAACGGGTCGAGGACGTTGCCCAGCGACTTCGACATCTTCTCGCCCTTGGAGAGCAGGAAGCCGTGGCCGAAGACGCGCTTGGGCAGGGGCAGCCCGGCCGACATCAGGAAGGCCGGCCAGTAGACCGCGTGGAACCGGACGATGTCCTTGCCGATCACGTGCAGATCCATCGGCCAGAACTTGTTTTGCGGACTCTCCGCGTCGGGGAAGCCGGTGACCGTCAGGTAGTTGGTCAGGGCGTCGACCCACACGTACATGACGTGGTTCGGATGGCCGGGCACCGGCACGCCCCAGTCGAAATTGGTGCGGCTGACCGAGAGGTCCTTGAGGCCGGAGCGCACGAAGCTCGCCACCTCGTTCTTCCGCGTTTCCGGCCCGATGAAGCCGGGCTGCTCGTCGTAGAGCCTGAGCAACCGGTCCTGGTAGGCGGAGAGGCGGAACAGGAAGTTCTCCTCCTCCATCCACACCACGGGCGTGTCGGTGGCGAGGCTGCGGCGGCTGCCATCCTCGAGGAGCCGCGTCTCGGACGCGTCGTAGTAGGCCTCGTCTCGGACCGAGTACCAGCCGGCATACTTGTCGAGATAGATGTCGCCCCTGGCCTCCATCCGCCGCCAGATCGCCTGGGCGGCTTCGTAATGGCCGGGCTCGGTGGTGCGGATGAAGCGGTCGTAGGCGCAGTCCATCCGGTCGGCCATGGCCTGGAACCGGGCGGCGGTGCCGTCGACGTAAGCGCGCGGGGTGGTGCCGGCCCGGGTCGCGGCCTGCTGGATCTTCAGGCCGTGCTCGTCGGTCCCGGTGGAGAACAGCACGTCGTAGCCGTCGAGCCGGTGGAAGCGCGCGATGGCGTCGGCGGCGATCACCTCGTAGGCGTGGCCGATATGGGGCGCGCCGTTGGGGTAGGAGATCGCGGTCGAGAGACCGAAGGTCTTTCGGGGGTTCGCCGGGGCGTTGGACGTCACGTCTGTGGTGTTCCGGATCATCGCGATAGGCTGCCCGCGTTGTCGCGCGGCAGCGGCCGCGACGCAACCGCCGCAAGGCCGGCGGGCGGCACCATCCCGCCGGCCAGTGCCGCCCGCCACGCCGTGAAAGCGTCGGGGGCCTGGCGCGGACGGGACACGCGGGACGAGCGCGCGGGATCTCGCGGGACCCCTATGGCGGCCGCGGACGCGCCGGATCCGGTTCCCCCGGGGCTCGCGACCGCCGTTGGGTAGCGCCCCCGGCTCCTGCCGTCCGTCGCGTCGCGGCATCGATGCGCCGGGACGCAACGCGCCGGGACGCAACGCGGCGTCAGGAGCGCCGTGCCTGTTCCCGTCCTGCCTCGATCATCGAACGGATCCGGGCGGCCATGCTCTCGATCGCGAAGGGCTTGGTCAGCACCGCCATGCCGGGCGAGAGATGCCCGTTCCCGAGGATGGCGTTCTCGGCGTAGCCGGTGATGAACAGCACCTTCAGGCCGGGCCGGGCGACGCGCGCCGCATCCGCCATCTGACGGCCGTTCATGCCGCCGGGCAGGCCGACATCCGTGATCAGCAGGTCGATGCGCACGTCGGACTGCAGGACCCTCAGGCCCGCCGCACTGTCGCCGGCCTCGATGGCCGTGTAGCCGAGGTCTTCCAGGATGTCGGTGACGAGCATGCGCACCGTCGGCTCGTCATCGACGATCAGTACGGTCTCGCCCTGCTCGGAGCGCGGCAGGTCGGTGACGGGCACCACCCCCTCTTCGTCGGCGACTTCCCCGTAATGGCGGGGCAGGTAGATGCACACGGTCGTGCCCTGACCGACCTCCGAGTAGATGCGCACCTGCCCGCCGGATTGCTGCGCGAACCCGTAGATCATCGACAGGCCGAGCCCGGTGCCCTCCCCGATGGGTTTGGTCGTGAAGAACGGCTCGAAGACCCGCGCCATCACCTCCGGGGCCATGCCGGTTCCGGTGTCGGTCACGCAGACCGACAGGTATTGCCCTTCCGGCATGTCGTGCTGGCGGGCGGCCCGCTCGTCCATCCACTTGTTGGCTGTCTCGATGATGATCCGGCCCCCGTCCGGCATCGCGTCCCTGGCGTTGATGCAGAGGTTGAGCAGGGCGTTCTCCAGCTGCGAGGGGTCGACCAGGGCCGGCCAGACGCCCGTCGCGCCGACCACCTCGATCGGGATCGCCGGTCCCACGGTGCGCTGGATCAGCTCCTGCATGTCCGCGGCGAGCCGGTTCACGTTGGTCGGCTTCGGATCCAGCGTCTGGCGACGCGAGAACGCGAGAAGACGGTGGGTCAGCGCGGCGGCGCGCTTGGCCGCGCCCTGCGCCGCCGTCATGTAGCGGTCCACGTCCGTGAGCCGGCCCTGCTGCATGCGCGTTTGCATCAGCTCGAGCGAGCCCGAGATGCCCGCCAGCAGGTTGTTGAAATCGTGGGCCAAGCCGCCGGTCAACTGGCCGACGGCCTCCATCTTCTGTGACTGGCGCAGCGCCTCCTCGGCCGTCTCGCGCCGCGCGATCTCCTCGGCGACACGCTGCTCCAGGGTCGCATTGAACGCGTCGAACGAGGCCTTGACGCGCAGCTCCTCCTCGATGTTGCGCGCCTCGATCACGGTCCCGATGGCCTGGCCATGCTCGTCGCGGATCGGGCTCGCCGTGAAGCCGACCGGGTAGAAGGAGCCGTCCCTGTGCACGAACACCTCCTCGCCCTGCTCCTGATTGTTCTCAGGGAAGGCTTGGTCGATGGGGCACTCGCAGAGCGGATAGGGGGACCCGTCCGGGCGCGTGTGATGCACGATGTCGTGGAGGACGCGACCTTGCGTCTCCGCCAGGGTGTAGCCGGTGAGGCGCTCGGCGGCCGCGTTCATGTAACTGCAGTACTGGCGCTCATCCATCAGGAAGATCGCCTGCGTCGTGTTGTTGAGGATCGCGTCCAGCCGGCGCGACGTCTCGGCGAGGCGCTCCTCGGCCGTCTTGCGATCGTGGATGTCGACGACCGAGCCGATGTAGCCGAGGAAACTGCCCTCCTCGTCGAGGCGGGGTTGAGCGGCGTCGATGAACCAGCGGTACTGCCCGTCGGCACCCTTCAGGCGGTATTCGACCCTGAACGGCTCGCGCCGGGCGTTGGCCGCCAGGAACGCCTCCCCGGACCAGCCGCGATCGTCCGGATGGACGGCGTCGAGCCAGCCGAGCCCGAGCCCCTCGGCCTCGGCCTGTCCGGTATACGCGTACCAGAGCCGATTGAGATAGGTGCAGCAACCGTCCGGATCGGTCACCCACATCATGACCGGGGCATGGTCGGCCATGTTGCGGAAGCGCCTCTCGCTCTCGCGCAGCGCCTGCTCCGTTCGCTTGCGCGCGGTGATGTCGATGGCGGTCCCGATCACGCGGAGGCAGCGGTTCTCCGCGTCGAACATCCCCCGGCCCTTGGCGGCGACCCATCGGACGACGCCGTCCTCCTTGCCGACGGCGCGATACTCGACGTCGTAGACGGCGCGCTTGGCCGGATCGAGGGCCGCGGAGAAGGCGGCACGGCTCGCCTCACGGTCGTCCGGATGGAGACCGGAATAGAAGTCGGCCATCGTGACCGGCACGTCCGGCGAGATGCCGAACATCGCCTTCACGCGCGGGGGCCAGAAGAGCGTGTCGTTGAGGCAATCGACGTCCCAGAGGCCGATCTCGGCCGCTTCCGTCGCGAGCGGCAGGGCCATCTCGCTGTAGCGCAGGCGTTCCGTGTTGGCCGCCTGCTCGGCCACGAGTGCGGCGTTCTCGCCTTGCAAACGCGCCAGTCCGACCGAGTCGGCGGTGACGTCGTACTGGCTCGCGAAGAAGTAGGCGACCTCGCCGCCGGCGTCCTTGACGGGTGCGAGTAGCAGTTGGTTCCAGAAGGTCGTGCCGTCCTTGCGGTAGTTGAGGATCGCGATCTCGATCTTCTCCCGGGCCGCCACGGCGGTGCGGATGCGGGCGACAGCGTCCGGATTGGTGGCCGGGCCCTGCAGGAAGCGGCAGTTGCGCCCGATGATCTCGTCGTGGGCGTACCCGGTGAGGCGGCAGAAGGCGTCGTTGACGAAGATGATGGGATTGTCGGGCTGGCGGGGGTCGGTGACGATCATCGGCATGCGCGTGGCACGCGCCGCGGCCGCGAACGGGTCGGTGATGTCCGCTCCTCCAGCGATCTCCGAGAGGATGCGATCCGTATCGCGACGGACAGCCTCGGCGGTCGTCGGTGACGAGGATGGTCGGTTCTCATGCATTGTGCGCCCGGCTGTAGCAGACCGAGCCGCAGGCTCAACATGCGGGGCCGGGCCGCTTTGATGAATCCGCTCGGCGCAGGCTCACGCGAGGCCGCGCGCGTCGGCTCGAGGCTCCGAACGGTCGAAGACGGGCCGTCCGGCGTGGCGACGGCGCGAGCCCGCGCCGGATCGTCGGCTTCCCGTTCCGAGCCGGTCCTGAGCGGCGGCCGACCCGTGAGCGTTTCCGGGACGCGGCGGCGACCGTCCCGCCTTCGGCCTCTCCGGCGCGCCTACCCGACCTCCGCTAGGTCCCCGAACAGCGACAGCACCACCGGGCGCCGGTCGAGGTTGTAGGTCGCGGCCTCCCGGGCGGCGCGGCCGAACCGGTCGGCGACCTCCACCAGGGCGGCGAGCCGGGCGGGCGGCTCGTCCCGGCGCCGGTCGATCTCGCCCGAGACGAAGCGCAGCACCGCGTCTTGGGCGGCCTCGAACCGGGCCTCCGCGTCCCGGCCCGCCAGGGTCTCGGCGAGCTTGAGCACCCGGCCCCAGTCGGGATCGCGCGCCCGCGCCAGCAGGGTCTCGATCTCCGCCACGAGGCCGGCCGTGACCGGGTCGAGCATCGCCAGCGCCCGGGCGACCGAGCCCTCGCACTGGGCGACCGCCCGGGCGAGGGCCGCCGCCTCGGGCTGCGGGAACGGCGCGGGCAGGCCGCGCACCACCCGGGCGACGTCCTCGGCCGGCAGCGGGCGCAGCATCAGAGCCCGGCAGCGGGAGCGGATCGTCGGCAGCAGCCGGCCGGGCTGGTGGGACAGGATCAGGAACAGGGCGCGCGGCGGCGGCTCCTCCAGAACCTTGAGCAGGGCGTTGGCCGCGTTGGCGTTGAGATCCTCGGCGCTGTCGAGGATGCAGACCCGCCAGCCGGAATCCGTGGCGGTCGTGGCGAACAGGTCGAGGGCCCGGCGGACCATGTCGACCGAGATCTTGGTCGGCAGCGCCTTCGTGGGGGCGGTCTTGGCGCCGGCGGCCTTGTGGCGGCGCAGGACCACGAGGTTCGGATGCGACAGGCCCGCGACCTTGCCGATGACGGGATCGCCCGCCGGCAGGTCGAGCCCGGCCGGGCCGCCCCCGCCGGGATGGGCGAGCAGGCGGCGCGCGACCCGGTAGGCGAGCGTCGCCTTGCCGATCCCGGGGGCACCGCCGATCAGCCACGCGTGGTGAAGGCGGCCCGCCGCGATCGCGGCCGCGAAGGCCTCCGCGGCGGCGGCGTGGCCGATGAGCGCCAGGGTCTCGCGCGGACGCGGAATGCCCGGCAGGTCCCCGGGCTCGACATCGTCGGCGCCGCGGTCGATCGGCTTCATGGCGCGTCCCCCCTGCGAATTCCGGTCCCTCCGGCGCCCCCCGGAGCCGCTGCTTACAAGGATAGGCCGGTGGCGCCCACAGCTTCAGGGCCGGTTTCCCGCCGGTGTCCCGCCCGTCTCGGTCCGGCATTGCCCGGCACTCGACCCTGACAACGCTCCCGTCCAACCGTCGTCGGGGTTCGCCGGCGCGGGCGCGCCCTCACGCCGCATCGCCGCGGATGCCCTCGCCCGGCGGCAACTCCGGCAGCAGGTCCGGCAGCCTGGACGCGACGGCGTCACGGATCGCCGCCTCGACCGCGTCGGGATCGCGGCCGGCGTCGATCACCGCGCAGCGCGCCGGCTCGGCCCGGGCGATCGCGAGGAACGCGTCCCGCAACCGCACGTGGAATCCGAGGGCCTCGGCCTCGAACCGGTCGGCCTTCTGCCCGGCCCCGCGCGCGGTCGCGCGGGCGAGGCCGGCCTCGGGGGGCAGGTCGAGGATCAGGGTCAGGTCCGGTCGGGTCGGGCCGACGACGACCCGCTCCAGGGCGGCGATGACCCCCGGATCGAGGCCCCCCGCGGCGCCCTGATAAGCCCGGGTCGAATCGATGAAGCGGTCGCACAGCACGGTCTCGCCCCGCTGAAGCGCCGGGCGGATCAGCCGGTCGAGGTGGTCGATCCGGGCGGCGCTGAACAGCAGGGCCTCGGCGAAGGGTCCGTAGGGCTTGGCGACGCCGTCCAGCAGCGCCGCGCGGATCTCCTCGGCCCGCGGCGAGCCGCCGGGCTCGCGGGTCACGCACGCGCCCCGGCCGGACCGGGCGCGCAGGGTTGCGGCGAGGCGGGCGACCTGGGTCGACTTGCCGGCCCCCTCCCCGCCCTCGAAGGTGATGAAGGCGCCGCGCGCCGGCGCGGGATCCTCGAACCGCGGCACGATCACGCGCGCGCCGTCACGACGGGTTGGCCGCCCCGGCAGCACCCTTGTCGGACCCCTTGTCGGACCCCTTGCCGGCCCGGTCGAGGGCCTTGCGGACGAGGCCGCTGCCGAATTCCAGCGCCGCATCCATGGCCCGCTGCGGCAGCGTGCCGGGCTCCACCGCGGCGCCCGCGTAGAGCGGCTGGTCGAGGGCGACCGTCTCGCCCCGCTGGATGCGCAGGGCGCCGACCCGCTGGCCCTCCTCCACGGGGGCGACGAGCGGCCCGGTATAGATCACCTTGGCGCTGACCCGGTCGCTGGAGCCGCGCGGCAGCAGCACCCGCACCGGCTTCTTGGCCACGAGGGGCACGGAACCGGCCTGCCCGCCGAACACCGAGGCCTCCGCCACCGTCTCGCCCGGCGCGAAGACCTGCCGGGGCTCGAAGGCGCGAAACCCCCATTCCATCAGCTTGCGCGCCTCGGCGGCGCGGTCCCGGGCGGTCTTGAGGCCCGAGACCACCAGGATCAGGCGCTGGCCGTTCTGCACCGCCGAGCCGGTGAGCGCGTAGCCGGATTCCTCCAAGTAGCCGGTCTTGAGCCCGTCCGCACCGATGTCGAGGGCCAGAAGCGGGTTGCGGTTCTGCTGGCGGATCTTGTTCCAGGTGAACTCCTTCTCGGAGAAGATCTTGTAGTAGTCCGGATAGGTGTCGATGATGTGGAGCGCGAGCTTCGCCATGTCCCGGGCGGTGACCTTCTGGTCGGGCGCCGCGTAGCCGGTGGCGTTGCGGAAGGTCGAGTTCGCCAGCCCGATCTCCTTGGCGCGCTGGTTCATCAGCCCCGCGAAGGCCTCCTCGGACCCGGCCATGTTCTCCGCGATGGTGATCGCCGCGTCGTTGCCCGACTGGACGATCAGGCCGCGCAGCAGGTCCGCCATCTTGATGCGGCTGTTGACCTGCGCGAACATCGACGAGCCGCCGCCACCCGCTCCGCCGCGCTTCCACGCGTCCTCGGTGACGGTGAACTCCGTATCCATCGACAGGCGGCCGGATTTCAGCGCCTCGAACACGATGTCGGTCGTCATCAGCTTGGCCATGCTGGCCGGCGAGAACCGCTCGTCGGCGGCCTTCTCGAACAGGACGGAGCCGGAATCGGCGTCGACCAGGATGGCGTGCGGGGCCGCGGTCTGGAAGCCCTGCGCGGCGGCGCCGGCGAGGCCCGCCCCGAGCGCGCAGGCGGCCGCGAGAAGGGTGAGAAAGGTTCTGCGCATCACCGTCGCGTCCCACGCCTGTCGACCGGCCGAGGAAACCCCGACCGTATCCGGAAAACAAGCGTGACCATATTACGGTTTCGGCGCAGGATCGAATGCGAAATGCCGCATTGAGGGCGGGGCCCAGGCTGTTCGGGCGGCTCGGGCCGCGGCTCCCGTCAGTAGATACCGGCCAGGCGGGCGTGCCCCGCGCCGGCGGGGGCCGCCATCCGCGCAGGCGTGCCGGCAACCGACGCAGCGACCTTGGACGCACCGGCCTTGACCCCAGCGATCTTGGGCGCGCCGGCCTGGGCGGCCGCGGCCGCATGGGATGCGGGCGCGGCGAGGCGCGCCATGGCGAGCTTGGCGGAGGCCGGCATCGCCGCGGGGGCCGTCCTCACAGGCTGGCCCTGAGCGACCTGAACCCTGGCAGGCTGCATCGTGGCGCGTTGCGCGGGGCCGGGCGCCGGGACCGGCCGTCGCGCGGCCTCGGCGAGGACGGTATGTCCTGCAGCCTCCAGGCCGGGAGCCGTCCGCGCTGTGGCCTTCGCGACGATCTTCCCGGCGGCCGCGGTCCCGTGGCCCTGGGGCGTGGCCTGGGTCAGGGCCGGGTTGAGCCCCGCCACCTTCGCGCCACCCCCCTGTAGACCTGCACCCTTCAGGCCCGTGTCCCGGGCCGCGGCGACCTGCATGGGGGCCGGGCGGAAGTCGCGCACGCGCGGCGCCGTGGGCTGCACCGCCGCCGGGACCGACACGGCGGCTGCGGCGAGCACGATCGGCGCGCGCGCTGGCGCCGGCCGCTCGGGGCGGCTGGCCGGGGTCTCGACAGGCTCCTCGCGCTCTAGAACTCTGTCCTGCGCGGGCTTGAAGGCGAGCGGCGCGGGGCCGGAGCGCGCGTAGCGTTCAGTCTCCTCGGATGGGCCGAGATCGGCCACCATCACGGCCGAGCGGCCGGCCGGACGCCCGTCGGTCCGCAGGCTGGCCAAGAGCTTGCGGTCGTCGCTGCCGGCGACCGAGGCCTTGCCGGCGTACTCGACGCGCACCCGCGCGGTACCCTGGCGGTGGAAGCCCAGGGCCTCCGCCGCCTCCTCCGAGACGTCCATGACGCGGCCGGCATGGTAGGGGCCGCGGTCGTTGACGCGCACCACCATCGAGTAGCCGTTGTCGAGGTTGGTCACCCGGGCGTAGCTCGGCAGCGGCAGGGTGGGATGGGCGGCCGCGATCGAGTGGCGGTCGAACACCTCGCCGTTGGCGGTCATGCGGCCGTGGAAGGCGGAGCCGTACCAGGAGGCGAGGCCCTCACGGACGTAGCCGCTCGGGTTCTCCTTGGGCACGTAGGTCTGGCCGGCGACCACGTAGGGCTTGCCGGTGTAGCGGCGCCCGCCCCCCTTCGGGATCACGTCGCCCTCATTGTAGAGGCGCGGGCTCGCCTTCACGCCGTATTTCGGATCGACGCCGTTGCCGGCGGCGGCGAGCTTCTGCTGAGGCGCGGTGGCGCAGTTGGCGGTGGCCAGGGCCACGCCCGAGACTGCGATGAGCCGCAGGGCGAGGCGCGCCGGCCGGGAAAGCGTCGTGCGCACCATCGTGGGGTTCACCAAACTCTACGCATCACCGAGGCCCGCACCGGGCCGGATCCGGCCGCGCCAAGGAAGGCGCGATCGGTCCACCCAGAATTGTAGCGGTCGCGTAAAGGAAGGCTGAACGACGCCGGCCGCCGGTGTTCAGGCGCCGGGCTGCAGGCCGCCGCAGATCTCGAGCGATGCTTGAACGAAGGTCCGCAAACCGCTGCCTGGAAACATTAAATTTCACAAAGCAGGTGGGATTGGCGTCCGCCCCTCGCAAAGCAAGCGAATCGACCGATCGGCTCCGACGTGGCGTCCGGATGAGCGCGGGTGCCCCACCGGCGGGTCACGGGGCGTACACGCTGAAGAGGCGACGCCCCGCCGGGCGATGCACCCCGCCGTCCCTCCGCCGCGCCGCGGCGCCTCGGGACCGGGGGCGGACGGGCCCTCCGTTTTCGCGAGCCGGCCCGGCATCGGCATCGCGTCCCGTGTCGCGACGGAGGATTCACACCGACCGGGCCCGCAGGGGCTCTCGGATCCCCATCGACCGCAGCGCCGACGATGGCCGCCGGCACGCCTTCGACGAACGGGGCCGCCGTCAGCGGGCCTGCGTGTCGGTGAGCTGCGCGATGGACTGGGCGCCGCGCTGCTTAAACAGCAGGTCGAGACCCTCCAGCATCAGCGCGTGCATCTTGGTCCGCTCGGCGTAGGCGAGGTCCCGGAGCTGCTCGTAGACCGGCGGCTCCAGGTACACCGACATCTGGCGGGCCCGCTGCTTCAGCGTGGCGGCGGGCTTCGGTGGCGGCGGGGCGAGGGCCAGCGACACGATCTCGGCGCCCTGCGGCCGGAGGGGTGCCTTCGCGGGCGGGTTCGCCGAGGCCACGATCGCCGCGAGGCTGAGCTTAGGCGGCTTGGACATGCTGACCCGTCCTCAGGGACTGCGTGCGGCGCTCGATCCACGACCAGAGGCGGCGGACCTCCCCGGCCGCTTGGCCCTTGGGGTTGAACTCGGTGACGCCCTGGCCGAGGCCGATGGCGTCCTGGTGGTCGGTCCGGGACACGATGTTCACGTCCGGCAGGATGCCGAGCACCGCCAGGCCGTCCGCGGCGTCGCGGACCCGGTAGGAGCGCGGCGGGGTCTGGTTCAGCACGAAGGCGAACTTCTTCTCCAGCCGGTAGACGGCCGCCAGCGTCGGCTTGAACGCCCGCAGGTCCGCGGGCGTCGGCCGGCACGGGATGATGCACAGGTCCGCCGCCCGGATCGCCGACAGCGTGCCGGTGGAATCGACCCCCGGCGTGTCGATGAACACGAAATCGTAGGCGGAATCGCGCAGGCGCTCCATCACGGCGTCGATCTGCGTGGCGTCGATCTGCGCCACCTCCGGACCGTCGGCAGTGCGGTGGTCGAGCCAGTCGGAGATGGTGGCCTGCCGGTCCATCTCCAGGATGCAGACCGTGTGGCCCGCCTCCCGGGCGGCCACCGCCAGGGAGATGCACAGCGTGCTCTTGCCGCTGCCACCCTTCTGCGTAACGAAGGTGATCGCTTTCATCCTGGGCGTCCTCCAGAAGGCCCCGCGCATCCGTCCGGGCGCCCGCCGCGCCCGGTCATCGCGCCCGCGGGCCAACCTCAGGTCCCGGGATGCGCGGCCTGCCGCGATCCTGTGACCCAAGGATGCCCCGGCACACGCTGCCGCCGACATGGTTAACGACTCGTTAAGATCGCACCGCGCCCCGGACCGGCCGATCCGGGTGGCAGCCGGGGCAGGCATCTAAACTTCAGGTTAAGACTTTTGGCATAGAATGGGTTAACAGCCTTTCCAGCGCCGCATAGATGCCTTAGCCTGGAGACGGCTGGCATGAGGAGCTTGTCGGAGGTGAATACCTCAGGTTTAAAAAATTTGGATGTCCCGGCGAGGAATGGCATGGCCGAAGCCCCGATCCCGCAATCCATCCTCGAGGCCTCCGGCGTGGTCGGCACGTGGACGCACGATTACTGGGCCGGGCGGCTGGCGCTCTCGGCCACCTTCGCGGGGCTGCTCGGCCTCGATCCGGAGGCGGCGGCCAACGGCGTGTCCCTCGAGGCCTTCCTGGACCGCACCCATCCCGAGGACCGCATCCGCATCGAGAGCTACCTGCATGCCGTGGCCGAGACCGGCGGCCCGATGGAGGCGGAGTTCCGCACCCGCGACACGCGGGCCGGCATCCGCACGCTGCTGCTGCGCGGCCGGATCGAGCGCGACCCGGCCGGCGGTGCGACCCGCGGCCGGGGCATCGCCATCGACCGGACGGAGGAGCAGGCCGCCAACCTCGTGCAGAGCGAGCGCATGGTGAACCGGATGGCCGAGCACATCATCGCCCTGCGCGACCTCGCCCGCGCCCTGCGGCGGCCGGCGCTCACGGACCGGATCGAGCACCTGATGATCGAGATCGGCTTCGAACTCGCCCGCTTCCTGCCGGAGCCCGAGGACGAGCCGCGCCACTGAAGCGTTTCCGCGGGCCGCGCTCGATTGATCGCGCCCGCCCCGGCAAGCTACGGTCCCGGCACCACTTTGCCGGGAGGACGGGGATGGCCCGCGACACGATCTACGACCGCGACCTCGACCGCGTCCCGGCCAACCACCAGCCGCTGACCCCCCTGCTCTACCTCGACCGGGCCGCGCGGGTGTTCCCCGATCAGGTCGCGGTGGTCCACGGCACCCTGCGGCGGTCCTACCGGGAGCTCTACGCGCGGGCCCGCCGCCTCGCCTCGGCGCTGGCGGCGCGCGGGCTCGACCGCGGCGACACCGTGGCGGCGCTGCTGGCCAACACCCCCGAGATGATCGAGTGCCACTACGGGGTGCCGATGACCGGGGCGGTGCTCAACACCCTCAACACCCGCCTCGACGCCGACGCGATCCGCTTCTGCCTGGAGCACGGCGAGGCCAAGGTCCTGATCACCGACCGCGAATTCGCCAGGACGGCCGCCGCGGCGCTGGAGGGGCTGAGGGCGAAGCCCTTCGTCATCGACGTCGACGATCCGGATTACGACGGCCCCGGCGAACGCCTCGGCGAGACCGACTACGAGGCGTTCCTGGCGACCGGCGACGCGGAATACGACTGGCCGCTGCCCGGTGACGAGTGGGACGCGATCACGCTCAACTACACGTCGGGCACCACGGGCGACCCGAAGGGGGTGGTCTACCACCATCGCGGGGCGGCGCTGCTGGCACTCGGCAACGTCATCACGGGGGGGCTCGGGCAGCACCCGGTCTATCTCTGGACCCTGCCGATGTTCCACTGCAACGGCTGGTGCTTCCCCTGGACCCTCTCGATCGTGGCCGGGACCCATGTATGCCTGCGCCAGGTGCGCGCCGAGGCGATGTACCGGCTGATGGCCGAGCACGGGGTCACGCATCTCTGCGGCGCGCCGATCGTCATGCAGATGCTGATCAACGCCCCCGATTCGGAGCGCCGGGACCTGCCCCGGCGCGTGGCGTTCTTTACCGCCGCCGCGCCGCCGCCGGAGGCGGTGCTCGCCGGCATGTCGGAGGCCGGATTCGAGGTGACCCACCTGTACGGCCTGACCGAGAGCTACGGGCCGGCGGTGGTCAATGCCTGGCACGCCGACTGGGACGCCCTGGCGGCCGACCATCGGGCGGCTAGGAAGGCCCGCCAGGGCGTGCGCTACCCGGTGCTCGAGGCCCTCGACGTGCGCGATCCGGAGACGCTGGAGCCGGTGCCCGCCGACGGGGCGACGATCGGCGAGGTGATGATGCGCGGCAACGTGGTGATGCGCGGCTACCTCAAGAATCCCGCCGCCACGCAGGCTGCCTTCAAGGGCGGCTGGTTCCGCACCGGCGACCTCGGGGTGAAGCACCCGGACGGCTACGTCCAGCTCAAGGACCGCTCGAAGGACATCATCATCTCGGGAGGCGAGAACATCTCGTCGATCGAGGTCGAGGACGCCCTGTTCAAGCACCCGGCGGTGGCCGCGGCCGCGGTGGTGGCCAAGCCCGACGCGAAATGGGGCGAGACCCCCTGCGCCTTCGTCGAACTGAAAGCGGGCGCCACCCCCACGGCCGACGAACTGATCCAGTGGTGCCGGGGGCGGCTCGCGTCCTACAAGCTCCCCCGCCACGTGGTGTTCGGGGAACTGCCCAAGACCTCCACCGGCAAGGTGCAGAAGTATCTCCTGCGCGCACGGGCCCGGCAGGACGGAGCCTGATCCGCCGCACGTCCGAAGACCCGGCGGCTCCGGACGTCTGCGCTTCCCGCGCCCGGACGCGGGCCGATCAGGCCCGCGGGGGATCCCGCCGCTCGGCGCGCACCGGCACCGGCACCGGCACGGCCTTCGGGGCCGATCGCGCGTCGCGAAGGTCGGCCAGGACCCGCGCGAAGACCGCCTGGACCGCCATCAGGCTGAACAGGGCGATGGAGGCGACCAGGGCGGCGGAGACGAGGGTCTTGGCGGTTACGGGATCCACGGCTTGGAGTCCTTCGTTCGGTCCCGCCCGGGCTGTCAGGGCGAGGGCGCCGCTTCCGGCGCGCGTACCAAGCCAAGGTGGGTGCTGCGCCGCGCCCGCGCCAGCATCGCGGTTGTCGCGCCTGGCATGCGCGTGGGTCCGGGCTCGACCGGTGTCCGCCTCCCGCGGTGCGTCTGGCGCAGGGGCGCCGCGCCCGCGATGCACGCCGAGACGCGCAGAGCCGAACCGTGCAGCTTTCCCGGTTGGCGAGCGTTGCGTTTGCCGCAACAAGCGTCCGCGAGGAGCGGGGCGCATTCTGGAGAGACGGCATGGCCGGCAACGGCATCGCGAACGGCGCCCTCGCGGCGCTGCTCGTCGTTCACGGGGGTCTCCTGGCGATGGGGGCGGCGCGGGCTCAGGGCACGGTCCCGGCCCCGCTCCCGACCCAGGCGACGGCCCCGGCCCGACCCCCGTCCCTGCCGCCCGCACAGGAATCTTCACAGGCGTCTTCACAGGGGCCGGCGGCCGACGAGCCGGTGACCCGGGCAGGCTATTACTACATCGGCGGCCGCTACCAGAAGCTCGGCGACAAGACCGTCATGGTCGGCCAGATGTTCGTGCAGTCGCGCACCCCGGCCCGGATCACGCAGCCCTACCCGGTCGTGATGGTGCACGGGCTGGCCCAGACCGGCGTGAACTACCTCGCCACCGCGGACGGACGGCCGGGCTGGGTGCAGCGCTTCGTCGAGAGGGGCTATCAGGTCTACGTGGTCGATCAGGTCGGGCGCGGACGCTCGGGCACCAACCCGGAGGTCTACGGCCCCTACGACCGGCTGAGCACCCGCAGCCTGGAGCGGACCCACACGGCGCCGGAGGTCTACGACCTCTACCCGCAGGCCAAGCTCCACACCCGCTGGCCGGGCGGCCCCGGCGTGCAGGGCAACGCCGCCTTCGACCAGTTCTTCGCCAGTCAGGTCCCGTTCCTCGCCAACAGCCAGCAGACCGAGGAACTGGTCGATCCCGCCCTGATGGCGCTCCTGGAGAAGGTCGGACCCGCGATCCTGGTCACCCACGGTCAGGCGGCCCTGTTCGGTTGGGCGGCCTCGGATGCGCGGCCGGACCTCGTGAAGGCGCATGTCTCCGTCGAGCCGAACGGACCGCCCTTCTTCGACGTGCAGTTCCGCGGCGGCAGGGAGTTCTGGGAGAAGGCCGGGGATGGCCGCGCCCGCGCCTACGGGCTGACCCGGATGCCACTGACCTTCGAGCCGCCCGTCAAGGCGCCCGAGGACCTGATCGTGGTGCAGCAGGCCAAGGGTCCGGATACCAAGGGGCCTGATACCAAGGGTCCGGATACCAAGGGTCCGGATAACAGGGGCCCGGACGCCAAGGGGACGGACAGCAGGGGGGCGGACGGGCGGATCCGCTGCTGGCTGCAGGGCGAGCCCGTGCGGACCCTGCCGAACCTCGCCAAGGTGCCGGCCGTGGTGGTGACCGCGGAGGCCTCCTTCCACGCCACCTACGACGACTGCACGGTCGCCTTCCTGGCCCAGGCCGGCGCCAAGCCCGACGTGATCCGGCTGGCCGACCGGGGCCTGAACGGCAACGGCCACATGATGATGCTGGAGACCAACAGCGACGCCGTGGCGGATCTGCTGGCCGGCTGGCTCGCGGGCCGCGCGAAGTAGGCCGCCCGCCGGACATCGCGGCCGGCCCTGTCCACAGGGACGTTCCAGACGATCGCCGGAGGAGGGTCGGACGATCGCCGGACGATCCTGGACGCGCGGCCCGCCCTGCCCCGCGGGGCCGCCTCACCGGCACGTGTCGCGCTGGCAACACTCCTCGCCTTCCGCGCGAAGCCGCCTTGCGGTCGAGCCGGACCACCCGTACTCCGGGTTCTGGAAAGCTGAGTAATCACAGCACTTTAGCACAATTCTAAACTGCGGTGCAGCCCCGCCGGGCCTGATCCCGGCGCACGCGGTCGGCTGCCCGCGAGGTCGTACGGGGCACAGGTCCGATGAGAGCCGCTCACCCTTATCCAAGCGCCCTGCGCGCCCTTCTCGCCGGCGCCTCGCTCGCCGTCCTGGCGCAGGCCGCGCCGGGCTTCGCCCAGGATGCGGCGCCGCGCCGCGGGATCTCCAGCCCGCCGGCCGGCGGGAGCGTGCAGCTCGAGGAGCTCAGCGTCGAGAGCCGCGGCGGCGGTCCGGTCCCGGTGGCGCAGGCCGGCGCGGTCGCGCGGGCGGTGGAGAGCCCCACCGGCCCGATCGACGGCTTCGTGGCGAAGCGCTCGGCCACCGCCACCAAGACCAACACCCCGCTGATCGAGACGCCGCAATCGATCACGGTCGTGGGGCGCCAGCAGATCGACACGCAGAACGCCCAGACCCTGCAGCAGGCGACGCAGTACGTGGCCGGCACCTATGCGGGCACCTTCGGGGCCGACTCGCGCCTCGACTATTTCCAGCTGCGCGGCTTCGTGGCCAGCGATTACGGCCTCTACCGGGACGGCCTGCAGCTCCTGAACTACGGCTTCGCCTACTACCGGATCAACACCTTCGGGCTGGAGCGCGTCGAGGTGCTGCGCGGCCCCGCCGCGGTGCTGTTCGGCGCCGGCAATCCCGGCGGCCTGATCAACCAGGTCACCAAGCGCCCGACCGAGAACCCGTTCGGGCTGATCGAGGTCGGCGGCGGCTCCTTCGACCAGCGCTACGCCGCCTTCGACGTCGGCGGCCCGGCCGACCGGGAGGGCCACTGGTTCACCCGCCTGACCGGCTACGCCCGCAACGGCGGCACGCAGGTCCAGGGCGCGCCGGACGACAGCTATTACATCGCTCCGGCCTTCACCTATAAGCCGGACGGCGCGACCCGGTTCACGGTGCTGTCGAGCTTCCAGCACGACAACACGGCGGTGACCTCGAACTTCCTGCCCTATTTCGGCACGGTGAAGCCCACGGTGCTGGGCCTGCGCATCCCGCGCTCGCTCAACGTCGGCGATGCCGGCTTCAACACCTTCCGGCGCGACCAGGCGTTCATCGGCTACGAGTTCGAGCACGTCTTCGACGAGACCTGGGCGGTGCGCCAGAACGCCCGCTACGCCTTCGCGGAGAGCTACCAGAACTCTTATATCGGCCAGCTCGGCTACGCCGATCCCCAGCAGACGCAGCTCGCCCGCTACCTGTTCCGGGACCACGCCAAGGTCGCCCAGCTCGACGTCGACACCCAGGCCGAGGCCCGGTTCTTCGACGGCTTCTTCAAGCACGACTTCCTGATGGGCGTGGAGTACCGGAACTTCCAGATCCACGACAATCAAGCCTCGGGCTTTCCGGGCCCGAACCTGAATATCCTCGCGCCGTTCTACGGCCCGCAAGCGGTCTCGGCCTCGCCCTACCTGATCCAGGCGGATTCGTTCCAGCAGGTCGGGCTCTACTTCCAGGATCAGATCAAGCTGACGCCGGAGCTGAGCCTGATCCTCGGCGGCCGTCAGGACTTCGTCGACAACCGCGTCTACGACCGCCTGACGCCCGCCAACAGCAACGGCCGCAACGGCCGCAACGACAGCGCCTTCACCTACCGGGCTGCGGCGATCTACAATTTCGACTTCGGCCTCGCGCCGTACGTGATGTACTCGACCTCGTTCCAGCCGCTGATCGGCACCGACATCAACGGCCAGACCTTCAGGCCGGAGACGGGGGATCAGATCGAGGGCGGCGTCAAGTTCGAGCCGCCCGGCCAGGGCTACTTCCTGACGTTTGCCGGCTTCGACATTCACCGCAGCAACGTGCAGACCCCGAACCCGGCGAACACGCTGTTCCAGCAGCAGATCGGCGAGGTGCGCTCCACCGGCTTCGAGTCGCAGCTCGTGGCCAACCTGTTCGACGGCCTCAACGTCGTCGCCTCCTACACGGTCTTCGGGATCAACACCGTGCGGGGCAACCTCGACCAGATCGGGCGCGTGCCGGTCAACACCCCGGAGAACCTCGCCAACCTGTTCTTCGACTACACGATCCCGGCCGGCGACTGGCGCGGCTTCGGGTTCGGCGGCGGCGTGCGCTACATCGGGCGCTCGTTCGCCAACGTGGCCAACTCTCTGCGCCTGCCCGATTACGTGCTGTTCGACGCACAGGTGCACTACGATTACGAGAACTGGCGCTTCCAGGTGAACGCCACGAACCTCGCCGACCGGCGCTTCGTCTCGTCCTGCCAGGCGGAGAATTCCTGCTTCTACGGCGATGCCCGCCGGGTGCTCGCGAAGGTCAGCTACAAGTGGTGAGAGAGCCCGACATCGACCCCGTGGTTCCCCCTCCGCCGCAGGGGCTACGCGGTTCACACCGCGCGGGCCGAGGCGGCTGCTCTCGCACATCCTGAGGGGGCAGTCGGGGCGCGTGTTCCGACCGCACCCCTGCCCCTTTCACGGGGCCTCCGCCCCGGTGATCGGCTGCGGACCCGACAGTCTGGTCGGCAAGGCGTCGATCCGCAGGGACCGGCGTAAGGCGCGCGAGACGGCGTCGACCGCCACCGTCACCAGGGCGGTGGCGGCGATCAGGAGGGTGGCCACGTCGAGGCGCAATTCCGAGATCGCGGCGTCGACGTAGAAGCCCAGCGTCGTGACCCCCAGGATCCCGAAGATCGCGCTCTCCCGCAGGATCAGCTCCCAGCGGTAGAGCAGGTAGGCCAGGAATTGGCCGTAGAGGCGGGGCACGGTCTCGTAGGCGTAGAGGTCGAGGCCCCGCGGCGCGTCGGCGCGGTAGGGGATCGCGTCGGCGTGCCGGCCCATCAGGTAGGCGACGATCCCGGCATTGTGCAGCGCCAGCGCGAGGATCGCCGGCAGCATCGAGGGGCCGAGCAGTTGCAGGCCGACATAGGCGAGCATGTATTCCGGCGTGGAGCGCACCACCACCAGCAGCGCCCGCCCGAGGGGCCGCCCGAGGGGGCCGGCGAAGCGCCGCGCGGTGAGCGGGAACAGGACCAGGGCCCCGAGGGCGGTCGCCGCCAGGGCGATCTGCGCCAGGACCAGGGTCTGCGCGGTGCCGGGCAGGATCTGCTCGGTCAGGATCGGGCGCAGCCACGACCAGAGCCGCGCCCAGGTCTCGGGCTCGGCCAGGGGGGCGCCCCGGAGCGGCGCCGGCACGATGTCGTGGCCGAGGAAGCGCGCGAGGCTCGGGCCGATGGCCGCGCTGCCGACGGTCGGCGGCAGCGCCAGCGCGGCGCCCACCAGCAGGACCAGCAGGGTCCGGGCGCGCACCCAGAGCCGGCGCGTGCCGATCAGCGCGTAGAAGATCAGCAGCAGCGCCCCGGCCTCGGCGTAGCGGCCCTGGCGGAAGGCGGATTCGAAGGCGAAGCCCATGGTCGGCAGGCCGATGAAGCCGAGCACGAGGCTGGAGCGCAGGCCGCATTCCAGGCGATAGAGGGTGTAGTCGCGCATGCGCCCGGCCACCTCGGGCAGGCGGGCGTACAGGAAGGCCGAGACCGTGCCGGTGCCCGCCGGCAGGACCCGGACGGCCGCGAGGTCGGCCTCCTCGATCAGCTCGGCATAGACCTTGGCGCAGATGCCCGCGTAGGGCAGCGCGATGGCGAGCACGCCGGTGGTCGCCGAGAGCCCGAAGACCTGCATCAGGAGCAGCGCCCAGAACAGCTCGTGGACGGCGCGGACGGCCGCGCAGGCGAGCCGGACCGCGCGGGAGCGGGCGAAGGGCATCGCCAGCAGCAGGCCCGTCCCGGCGCCCAGCCCGACGCCGAGCACCGCGAAGGCCACCGTGTAGACGACGCTCCGGCCGTCCACGGCGAGGAGGTCGGGCCGGGTCAGACCGCCCAGCAGGCGGGAAAGGTCGGACCAGGGATGGAGCGTGGTGACCTGCAGGTCGGCCACGAGCAGGCCGGCGAGCGCGGCGGCCAGGAGCCAGCGGCTCACCGAAGCGTAGCCCGGCCGCGGCAGGAACGCGGCGCCGCGCCTCATCAGGCGGCCTCGTAGAAGGGGCTGAGGCGCGCCGGATCGAGGCCGGCGGAGGGCGCGTCGAGGACGATGCGGCCGGCCTCCAGCACGACGATCCGGTCGGTATGGGCGAGGGCCAGGGCGACGTCGTGCAGCGCCAGGATCAGGGTCTCGTGGCTGCGGGCCAGCTCGGCGAGGATCCGGCCGCCCTGCTGGCGATCCAGCGCCGAGACCGGCTCGTCGCCCACCAGGATCGGCCGGCCGTTGTAGAGGGCGCGGGCCACCGAGACGCGCTGCTGCTGGCCGCCCGACAGGGCCCCGGCCTTGGCCCAGAGCTGGTCGGCCAGCCCGACCCGGCCGAGGACATCCTCCACGGCGGCGACGTCGCGCCGCGCGGGGCGGACCAGGTTGCGGAGGTTGTGCAGGGTGGAGCGCCGGTCGAGACGGCCCATGTAGACGTTGTGGAACACCGAGAGCGGGCGCACCAGGGCGGCGGCCTGGGGCACCAGGGCCACCCGCTCGGGCGCCTGCCCGTGGATCAGGCCGATCAGGGTCGACTTGCCGGCCCCCGAGCGGCCCATCAGCGCGAGGCGCTCCCCCACCCGCACGGTCAGGTCGATGCCGGTGAGCACCGGGCGCCCGCCATAGGATGCCGCGGCGTCCGCGAGGACGATCGCCGCCGGGGATCCGGTCCCGCCCGCCACGGCGTTCAGTCCAGCAGGCCGGTGGAGCGGCCCACTGCGACGAGGGGCTCGTAGGCGGCGTTGCTCACGGGCACGAACTTCGACCGCCCGAACGGCTCCAGGATCGCCGGGTCGGTGACGCCGGTCAGGGCCGTCCGCAGCTTCTCGGTGAAGCCCGCGCCGTAGGTCTGCTCCACGTCGCCCCGCACGGTCCACTGGTAGTCGGGGAAGGTCGGGCTTTCCCAGATCACCGTGACGGCCGTCGGGTCGACCTTGCCGGCCTTGGTGTCGAGATCCCAGACCGAGTAGTCGACGGCGCCCACCGCAAAGGCGCCGGACTGGACCAGCTGGATCGTGCGGGTGTGGTCGCCGGAAAATCCGACCCGGGCGAAGACCTGCTCAGGGCTCTTCCCCGGAAAGGCCTGGCGGATGAAGTATTCCGGCATCAGCCGCCCGGAGGTCGAGGCGCGGGCGCCGAACGTGAAGGTCCTGTCCTGGATGTCCTTGGGGAAGTCCGCCCCGCGCTTCAGGCCGGTGGCGGCGTTGGCGATGATGTAGGTCTTGAACGCCGCGTCCTCGGCGCCCTGCGCGATCGCCTGGGAGCCCGGGACGGCCTTGCGGGCCTGCACGCCGGTGAAGCCGCCGAACCACGCGAGCTGCACCTGCCCGTTGGTGAAGGCGGTGACCGCCGCCGGGTAGCTCTTCACTGGGATGTAGCGCACCGGCACGCCGAGCTTGGCCTCCAGATAGGCCGCGACCCTGCCGAAGCGCTCGACCAGGCGGCTCTCGTCCTGGTCGGGGATGCCGGTGAAGACGAGGGGCGGGACCGCCCTGTCCTGCGCCTCCGCCGGAGCGGATGCGGCCAGCGCCGCGACGCATCCCAGGGCGAGCCGCCCCAACCGTCCCGATCCCAGCATCGATCCTCCGCGGTGCCGCGCCCGGCCCCGCGGGCGCGCAAACCGGGGCGGGCGTAGCAGAAGCCGCTGCGCCCGCCACCCTCCGGCACCACTGATCCCCGAAAACCGGCCGAACCGGAAGGGGTTTCCGATCCGGTCCGCGCACCGCGGCCGAAAACCGCCGGATCGGCAGGCCGACCGCCTCAGCGGTGATGATGGTGGCGATGGTGCCGGCGCATCCGGTGGGCGCGGTGCATCATCGTGCGCGACTCCATCCGGGCGTTGCGGTGCATGCCGCCGAAGCGGCCGTTGCCCTGCGCGGCGGCGTTCCGGTCGAGGCCGTCGCCGGGAGAGGCGAGGCCCGGGCTTGCGGCGCCGACGACGAGGCCGAGCGCGAGCGCCGCGCCGAGGATGATCTTGTTCATGGACCGAATGTCTTTCCGCGACCCTGCGCCGCGCCGACCGAACGGATTAAAGCCGGCCCGGTTCCGGCGTCGCCGCGGAGCGCGCCGCGGCATCCTGTGGCAGGTGGGGGATGTCCGGCCCCGCCCGACACGCGCGGGCGGGCGGCGGGGGCCGGCTCGGGGGCCGCTCCGCCGCGACGGCGAACAGGGTGAGCGATCCCGGCAGGGCCGCCTGCGGGACCGGCGCGGCCCGGATGCCGGCCGGCAGCGTTCCGCCGAACAAGTCCAGGAAGTCGCCCGAGGCCGCGACCTCGATCTCGGCGGCCTTGGCCTGCGCCTCGATCCGCGACAGGGCGTTCATCGCGGGACCCAGCACCGTGTACTCGGCCCGCACCCCGTCGTCGAAGACCCCGACCAGGAGGTCGCCCGCGTGCAGGGCGACCACGACCCGGACGGTGAACAGACCCTCGCGCGCCCGCGCGGCGTTTAGGGCGGCCATCCGCTGGCGGATCGACAGGGCGCAGGCCAGCGCCGCCCGCGCCTGCGCGTCGGGCCGGCCGATCACGAACTGCACGAGCACCGCGTCGCCGATGTACTTGTCGACGAGGCCGCCCTGCTCGGACACCGCCGCCTGGGCGGCCGCCCGGACGGCCAGCAGCGCCGCCACCATGGCTTCGGGCGGGTGCTCGCGGGAGAGCCGCGAGAAGCCGCGGATGTCGAGGATCATCAGGCAGGCGTGGCGCCGATGGATGCCGAGCCCGGAATCGCCGTCCTCGCCGGCGAGGTCGAGGGCGACCGTGTCGGGCACGAAGCGCGCGAGCTGGGTCCGCTCGTGTTCCATCCGCAGGGCGCGCGCCACCGCGGCGCGCAGGCGGGTCGTGCCGTCGACCACCAGGAGGCCCGCCGCCACGAAGGTGGCGAGCCCGGTCATCTGCGCAGTCGGGAAGGTGTCGGGGCTCGGGAACAGCTCCGGATAGAAGAGGCCGAACAGGGAGGCCGCGCTCCAGCAGACGGTGACCAGCCCGCAGAACAGCAGGGTCTGCGCCACCCGCATGCTGAGGCCGGTCTGGAGCAGGAGCAGGAAGGCGGGCAGGCGGCTCACCGCGTCGGCGCCGAGGCCGGCCCCGCCCCCGGCCAGCATGTGCTCGATGATGACGTAGACGGCGAGCCCGGCGTTGAGCAGGGTGCCGGCCCAGCTATAGGCGTTGGCCCGGGGGCCGCCGCCCCGCTCCCGCAGCCCGAACCAGACCGTGCCGAGGCCGTAGAGGCCGAGGATGAGCCAGTGGCTCAGGGCGTGCAGCGAGCCGTCATAGGCCTGGGCCGCCATCAGCAGCACCAGCACGATCACCACCCGCAGGCCGAGGAGGCGCAGGCCACCGCCGGCCTGCATGGCCCGCAGCACCGCCTCGTCGTCCGATCCCGGATCCGCCCTGCCCTCGGCCGGCGCCCAGGCGGGCAGCAGCGCGGAAGGCAACCGGTTTCCGAGGCCGTCCGGGGCCATCAACCGCCCCGGCCGAGGCGCCGGGCCGCCGCGAAGCGGTTGAGGAAGCGGGGCTCCTTCTCGGGGGCGATCCGGACCGCGAGGTGCAGGGTGCCGTCGGCCTCGGACCGACGGTCGAGGATCTCGGCGTTCTCGTAGAGCCAGTTGAGCGCCGCCCCGTCCTCCGGCGGCAGGGCCACCGCGAAGCTCGCCCGGTTGCGCCCGATCCGGGCCTCGATCCGGGCCGACAGGGCCGCGAGCCCCTCCCCGGTCACCGCCGAGACCAGGACCGGCGCGGCGCTGTCGCGGTCGTTGCGGGCCTTGGCCTGGCCGCTGAGGTTCAGGAGCCGGTTGCGCTCGTCGTCGTCGAGGAGGTCGGCCTTGTTCCAGACCTCGATGATCCGGTCGGCGCTGGTCTCGATCCCGAGTTCGCGCAGGACCTCGCCGACATCCTCGGCCTGGGCCTCGGAATCGACGTGGGAGACGTCG
>NZ_BPQS01000067.1 GCF_022179385.1 Methylobacterium longum
CCCGCGCCCGAACAGGATCTCGGGCGAGACCCGGCTGTCGGAGCAGCCGACCAGCACGCAGAACGGGGCTTGCCCGCGGGCGAGTTCGAGACGGCGTTCGCGTCCGTTCGCCGCCAGGGCGGGGGCCTCGTTCCTGAAGTTCTCGTTGCCCGCCTTCATGAGCTTGAGTGCTTCGGCCGGGGGCAGCGCGGTCTTGTCCACCGGGCCCGCGGCCTGCGCGACGGCGTTCGGCAGGGCCGTGGCGGCGAAGGCGCCCGCCGCCCCGAAGAGGAGGCGCCGGCGGCCGAGATGCGGCAGGCGAGTATTGGTGCAGCAGTCGCAACGGGTGTGCATGTGGTCTGATCCCCCTCGCATCCGACGAACTTCGCCGTCCACAAGCTTAGGCAGTGGCGTCTCCGGCGGCCAACACACATCCTCAGATCCCAGGAACACATCCGGCAGTTGGTCAGCGCTGATCAATCGAGCGACTGCGATGCGCGAGGCCGGGCGAGCTGTGATGATGCGGCTGCCCGGCACGCTGCTATGCTACTCGCCTTGATTGGAGTGAAGCCGGTTCGGCTCAAGGGAAGGGGCATCATGCTGGGATGGCTGCGCCGCTTCCTGACCGATAGCGAGGCGCTCGAACGCCGGCTCGCTGGCGATCTGCTCGCGAGGGAGGAGCGCCTATCGCGGCGCATGGCCGTCATTGAGCAGCGACTGGACGAGAACGAGCAGGTGCTTCGTCGAGTTGGCCACCAGATCGCGAGGATCGAAGGACGCAATTCGTTTCTGCGATCGAGCGTCACGGAGCCCATGGCGGGTGCGAGCGCCGACGGCGACAAGCCCAAGACGTGAATGCCTACCCCTAGGCCAAGAAGCTGCTGGCGGACAAGGCGACCACGCCGGGCCTTCGGCGCACGATGGTCATGACCGCCATCATCATGGGCTTTCCGGTCGAGGGATGAGCGGTTCCGTTCCTTGCCGACCGGTGCTCAGATCGGCCATTCGGATCCCGCCCACGATCATGGCAGATGCCTTGGTCGCATAGGGATAGGCCGATTGCTCGGAGAAGAGGCCATCCGTGGATGACACGACCCAGCGGAAGCATCCCGGGTATAAGGAACAGGGCACCGTCGCGAGCCTATAGGTGCGGGACAAGACGTCGGTCTCGTTCATCAGACAGAATGTTGCATGGTGGAAGGACTCCGACAGGAGCCCTTCCGACGCTGGCCGACAGCATCTCACATGCGGTTCATCATCCGCTTGCGCATCATGCGGCGGCGCATCATCCGCTTCTTCATCATCATCCGGTCGCCGTGCATCATGCGGACCTGCGTGACGCCCGACTGGCCGGTGTGAAGGCCGTTCACCGGCATCGGGGCTGCCGACACTGTGCCGACACCGAGAGCGAGGCTGCCGAGCAGGGTTGCAGCGGCGAGCGAGAAAGTCGTCTTCCTCATCATGGACTCCTGAGTTCGGCGGACGTGTCAGTCCGAAGCCAAAAAGGCTTGGGAACTCCCCGGCCGCGGCGCGGCGCCCATAACCGGGCGTCGGCTATCCCCTACGGTCCTCTTTAGGAGAGAGTTTCAGCAGCCAGCTCGATAAAGCGATGATCGTTTTCAATGTACAGGAACGGACAATCAGCTCAACAAAGAAAGTGCATCGTGAGATACGGTTCAGCTTGTCCGCAAGCTTGAGCGATCGGAGGCCTAATCCACGATTATAGCTGAAACTATCTAGCCGCTATCCCCGTATGTCAGCGGCGTGGTCAGGCCCGACGGCGCGTGCGTCGGAGCTGCCTGTGACCCGTATCCCCGTCTCGCTCCTGTCGGCCGGCCTTATGCTGGTTGCTATCTGTCCAGCTGATGCCGCAACCAGGAAGGTGCGAGTGCCGAACCGGTACGACGGTTCCTGGACCATCGTCGCTACTACGTCTGAGGGACCCTGTTCGGCCAGCACGAGCTATCGGGTGCAGATCAAGGACAGCGACGCCTCGATCCCTGGAGAGGAGATCGACATCGATGGCGGTGTGTCGGCCGGTGGCGCTGTGCAGGCCACGATTATCAAGGGTTCGAACAGAGTGCCGATTGCTGGCAGCCTGACTGCGAAGGGCAGCGGCAGCGGCACATGGCGCACGTCGGGCGGCTTGGTCGAGTGCAGCGGCAGCTGGAGTGCCAAGCGTGCAGGCTGATGAGCGACGATCCCGAAGCCGCTCACGAGCGCGCCTTCCCTATCTCAGTGAAGCGGCGAACCTTCGAGCCTCTGGACGTGCTCAGCCGCGCCTCGCCCGAGTTCCAGCAACAGCATGTCGATGAGAAGCCGGGTCATCGGAGTTCCGCTGCGCTGAAGTAGCTCACGCGCGTTCAGGCAGTGGGTTGCCGCCATCTCGATGAGGTGTTCCGGCCCGAGATCCTCCAGGGCGTCGTCCTGGTGCAAGTCCGTCACGTCGAGCCAGATACCCTGGCCGTGGACCGTGCCGTCAGGTCGCCTCGTCACCCGCCCGCGATCGAGCAGCCAGCGGACATCTTCATTCGGAGCGCGGACGCGATACTCGGCCAGGATCGTGCCGCACGTCCGTCCCATCTGCTCGATTTTCGGCATGACCCAGCCGTGGTCGTCGGGATGTAGCCGAACCAGGGCCGTGTCGAGATCAATGATCTGACCTGCCAAAGCCGGATCACCCGCCACGATCTTCGCGGATCCCTGGTCCAGAACGACCTGCCCGGTGGTGACGCTCCAGTCCCAGGTCCCAACAAAGCCCGCGGCATCGAGGGCGGGAGCGAGGGAGCGGGCGGACCGCTTCAGAGAGGGCATGGCAGGGGCTACTCGACGGTCGCTGTTGGACGGGGAAACAATCCGAGACACTGGAATTGGGGCAACTTTGCAACTTATGAATACAAAATTCTGTGTTGGAACCCAGCCATGCGCCTGCTGGTTGTGCACCCCGAAACAGCTACGGTAGGTTCTGTTCGTGCAGAGGACCGCCAGTC
Source organism: Methylobacterium longum (assembly GCF_022179385.1). Lineage (GTDB taxonomy): Bacteria > Pseudomonadota > Alphaproteobacteria > Rhizobiales > Beijerinckiaceae > Methylobacterium > Methylobacterium longum. The sequence goes on from NZ_BPQS01000067.1 coordinate 2,970, forward strand.
GCGCCATCGTATACAGCATGGACTAGGGTGCCGTGGACGGGACAGATCAGCAGCGCTTGAAGACCCGCGGCACGGTATTGCCGCGCATCGCACAGGTGTTTGGGATGTCTCCGGACGCGTTCCTTGAAGCTGTCATCGCCGGCAAGGACGCGCCCGCGCCTCTCACAGCCACGGTTCAGGCGAGCGCACTATTGAGCGACTTCATGCGCATCACTGATCCGGATGTTCGTGAGCGTTGCCTCGAATACGTCCGCGAGGCGGCCGCGCGTGAAGCGGGACGGGCAGCCTGAACGTCGCCGGGCTGCAAAGCGGCATGACCGTTGTCGATGACGTTCTGTTCGAAGCCGTTCTGGCGCTCCGCGCTTGTGGCTACACAGTCGAGCCCTGGAGCGCTGACTACCCGCTCTGGCTTGTCGATGGGGAGACGTTCACGGATGGGGCGGTCATAGTGCTTGCGCTGCGGCTCGGCCTGATGGAGGGCCCGGAGGTGTGACGCCGAGGCGCTGGCGACTATCGCTTCGGCATGGCACCTCGCTGGCATGACGAAGCCCAAGCCGCAGACCTGCGAGGTGAAGCTCGGAAGTGAGTGGTGCGCTGTCAGCCTCACCCAGGCAGCAACTGAGCACGTCATGGCCGTGAAGCGCTGCCCGGCCTGCCACGGGCAGGTGATGATCCTTGGCGCCTACGGCTCGCCCACCGTTCGTCGGACCGTGTCGCACCGGAGGGCCCATAGCGGCTGTCCGCTGAAGCCCGACACATACTCCGGCACGTCCTCACCGCACCCGCAGGCGCTCGCGTAGGCTGCCGCACTCTGGGCTGCTTCATCGGCCTCGCGCGAGTAGGTTCGACCACGCCGACACGATGATGGCATGGCGCGCGTCCGCCCGGACGGGCGAGAGTTGCGCGACCTGCCTGAGCACCGCCTGCATCATCTCAGAACCGCCTTTGTCAGCGAGCGCTTGGCCGTGCCGGCGGATCGAAGCGCGGTAGCCGGCAGCGTACGGGCCAGTCGGCGTGCGCTCGATCGCCAGGACCAGGGTCACGAGTGCGCCCACCGCAGCCTCGTCCACTGGACCTTCCCCGTTGAGATTTGGTGCCGGGCTCAGTCGCATCGTGGCTCCAGCGAGACGAGGGTTGGTCGATCCGTGGAACAGACGCAGGGTCTGTGCCGTCGTCATATGCCTGAACCTTGGAGGCCGGCTATGAGCCTTCCCGAAGCCAATCGCTTGATCTACGCCAGCCCGAATGGCGATTGCTGGCACCTGCTGTTCGACCCTACGACCGGGCACAGCTTCGTCCGGCACACCGGCAATGTCGCTTCAGGTGGCCACGTGACGGATTTCAGCCTCTCGACGTTCCTCGCCTCTGGCCGCAACGGGCCCGAGCATCAGGAGCTCTGGCGGCTAATCGGTACCCTCGTTGGCGAGAGCGGACCAAGGCAGCAGGTCAGCGACGTTGCATAGGCTGTACGGCCCCTCCGCCTGCTCTAATCACGGGCTGCCGCGGCTTGGCAGATGACAGCGCGCTCAGCGACGCCCGCCATCAGCTCCCGGCTTCATCGCCCGTTCGACGGCCTCCATGGTGCTCTCAAACGCCTTGGCCTCGCTGCGGTGGGGCCGGTCCGACCGCTCGGTCAGCTTGCCGCTCTTGCGGATCGCCCACTGGAAGTGACCCTCCGGCTTGGCGACAGGCGAGACCTCGATGGAGTAGGGGTGCGGGACAGGATCAGCCATCAGCACGCTATGCCAGGGCACATGCGACAACGCCACGGCCAACGCGGCGCCTTCGGTTTCCCAATAAGCCTGCTACGGCTCAGACCGCCTTCAGGTTGGCGGCGCTCTCCTTGCCGCTGCGCCGGTCGGCCTCGACGTCGTAGGAGACCTTCTGCCCTTCGTTCAGGCTACGCATGCCGGCGCGCTCGACAGCCGAGATATGGACGAACACGTCCCTGCCGCCGCCGTCATCGGGCTGAATGAAGCCGTAGCCCTTGGTCTCGTTGAACCACTTCACGGTGCCGGTAGCCATAGAGGTCTCCTAGTCGTGGGTCTCAGACCCCCTCGCCAACCTGGGCCAGCCGCTTCGCTCGCAGCTGTGCCGTTCGCTCTTCCAATGCCCGCTTCTCAGCGTCGAGGTCCTGCTGAACCTGATCCGCATTCGTCTGACGCGCTGCTTCTCTGGCCGTTCTCGTCACTACCGTCCGGACCCATAATGGTGGCGCGGACCTCTTGGGTGTGATTCACGGCTTCCGTGGGAGGAGCCGATGGATCAGTTCTGGCTGACGGACGAGCAGTTCGCGCGGATCGCGCCGCACTTGCCCACCGACACACGGGGCAAGGAGCGCGTAGACGACCGGCGGGTGATCAGCGGCATTGTCCATGTCCTTAAGTCCGGCGGGCGTTGGACGGACGCACCGCCCGAGGTCTACGGGCCGAAGAAGACCCTCTACAACCGCTTCGTGCGCTGGGCGGCCAAGGGGGTCTGGGTCGGCTTGTTCGAGACGCTGGCGCAAGCCGGCGGCCCGCCCTCCCAAGTGCTGATCGACTCCACCACCGTGAAGGCGCACCGCTGCGCCGCCGGGGGTAAAGGGGGGAGCAGAACCAAGCCATCGGCCGCTCGCGCGGCGGGCGCACGACCAAGATCCACGCCCTCACCGATCGCTTCTGCCGCCCGCTCGCCTTCCTGCTGACCGGCGGGCAGGCCGCCGACTGCAAGGCTGGCGCGCTGCTGCTCGAACGTCTGCCCGTCTGCCGCATCGTGCTGGCCGACAAGGGCTACGACACCGACGCCATCCGCCGGCAGATCGAGGCGGCCGGGGCCGCACCCAACATCCCACCCAAGATCAACCGGCGCTGGAAGCCCTGCTTCTCGCCCGTGCTGTATCGCGGCCGCAATGCCATCGAGCGCATGTTCGGGCGGCTCAAGGACTTTCGCCGCATCGCCACCCGCTACGACCGCTCGGCCACGAACTATCTCGCTGCCGTCTGCATCGCCGCCACCGTCAGCTACTGGTTATGAGTCCGGACGGTAGGTTGGCGCGATTGTTGGGTGACAGCTCGGTCATCGTTGGTGCCCTCGGCGTGGCATGAGAGGTAGGGCAGCGATCTGCAGTGTCAGAGTGACATAGTTCTCAGCGTCTCGAACACGAGGGGAGGGGCGACCTTCCTTAGCCGCACGCCCGGCCCCTCGCCGTTCACCTTGATGAAGATGGCGCCGAGGGCTTCAAGGATGGTCGGATCAAGCGACCTTGCGGCGGCCCTTCGGAGCGCTCTTAGCCATCGCGCCCGGACGGCCGAGACCAATCGCCTTGGCCAACACGGAGCGCTGCTCGGCGTAGCTCGGGGCGACCATCGGGTAGTCGGCGGGCAGGCCGTAGCGCTCACGATAGCTGCGCGGATCGAAGCCGCGACTGGTCAGGTGACGTTTTAGGGTCCTGTAGGTCTTGCCGTCGACAAAGCTCATGATGCCGTCAGGGCGGACAGATTTACGGATCTCAGCGGGCGTCGGCTTGGCCACATCGGCCTGCTGCGCTGCGCTGGCCTCGGCCGGCCGCGTACTGGAGACAAGGCGCGAGACCACGCCGTGCACCTGCTCGATCAGCACCGGCAGTTCAGCAGCCGGAACGGAATTATTTGCGACATAGGCGGCGACGATGTCGCCGGCCAACTGGGTGGATGAATTATGGGACATGGGTTGATCCGATCGAATTCGAGCGTTCCAAATGGGATAGCGACATACGCCTTCTTTGCATAAAAATCATATAAAGTAATCAATACTTGTTAATCTGCGAATGCCTCTCGTGCACAAATGATCAGCACTATTCCGGAGCAACCTTGGCATTGCGGTTGAAGGATATTGCTCTCGTCCAACGCGATTGTGGGAGTGGAATGGAGCTTGACTGAGCCTACCCTCGGCGTCTCTTCCACGAGGCGGGGGATGGGGTCAGTGCCGCACGGGCGGCGCGAAGATCGTCACGTTGCTATTGATTTGGTACGCGGCCGTCGGCTTCGTGTTGACGAACCGTAGATAGATCGGGCTCTCGCCAAGGATCGCGCCGAACGCGGGCGTCACCCTGAGGGGGAAGCAGCGCGACAAAGCAGCGGATGCTGCCTCCTCATAGCGCTGTCGCGCGCCACGGTCGCCGACGAGTTGGCGTGCGGTGGTAAGAGGCTTGCCGCGGATGGCACCCGTTTTGTCCAGACCGAACCGGTAGGCGATCAAGGAACCTTCAGTTCCGGGCGGGACCGTCCAACAGTCGGCCACGGCGCTACGGAACTCAGCCCAGTTGTTGACAGGCGCAGGCTGAGATCGCGCTGGCAAATCTGACAGAACGGTGACCGATGCTGCAAGGAGTAGCGTGGCAATTCGGTCTACCAAGGGCAGCTCCGCGACAATCGCTTCGTCTTCAAGGCTTCCTCTACGAGGCGGCGGTGGCTACCCCCCTTTTGCGGCGATGGTAGCCACCGCAATTCCAGCAACGAGTGCTGCGACGAGCACGGCACTTGGCGCGTTCTGGTGGCCGCTTGCCTTCAGCACAATGACCGACACGAACGCGACGACAAATCCGGCAAGCCCCATGGCAAGCCGTGGTCTGCTCACTTCAGATAGCCCTCCGCCTTCAGGTGCTCGGTGAGGCAAGTTGCGAGCGCTTACGCCCCTACCACGGTCGTGCACAATGGAAGTGCCCGCATGGGCTTCTCAGCTCAACGCCCGCAGCAATCTGCCGCCGAGTAGTCGCGAGCGCGCGAGGCCGCGCGAGCCGTGCAGATAGAACAATGCGGGCCCTTTTCGCGCCCACAGAACCGTCGGCAGACCGGATCGGTTGCCTGTCCGAGTGACCTATCTGTGAGCGAAGCTCGCGTCAGCAGCAGCGCAGGAAGGTCGATCCACACCCCATAGTAAAGGTGGACCGATGTCGAAGCTCTCCCGGCGTGAGATCGTGGCGGCTGCCACGGCCGGCGGCATGCTCACAGGCATGGCGCGCGGTGCGGCAGCCGGGCCCACTGTTCAGAGTTCAGGTAAGCAGCCCATCCGAGGTCAGGACGGCGCCGACATCATCGGGCCGACAAACCCATCGCGACAGGCGGAGGAGCCGTTCACGACGGCACCACCCAAGACCGATCACGGCACCATGCCGAACCTGAAATGGTCATTCACCGACAGCCACATGCGCTTGGAGGAAGGGGGCTGGGCGCGCCAGACCACTACGCGCGAGCTGCCGATTTCCACCGCCATGGCCGGGGTCAACATGCGCCTCAAGGCCGGCGTTGCCCGGGAGATGCACTGGCACAAGGAAGCCGAGTGGTCCTACATGCTGAAAGGCAAGGCGCGGATCACCGCTGTCGACCAGCAGGGTCGGACCTTCGTGGATGACGTCTCGGAGGGCGATATCTGGTACTTCCCGTCCGGTATCCCGCACTCGATCCAGGGCTTGGACAGCGACGTCGACGGCTGCGAGTTCCTCCTGGTCTTCGACGACGGGCACTTCTCCGAGGACTCGACCTTCCTGATCACCGATTGGCTGGCCCACACGCCGAAGGACGTTCTCGCCCAGAACTTCAACGTGCCCGAGAGCGCCTTGGAGCACCTGCCCAAGGAGGAACTCTACATCTTCCCCGCGCCCAAGCCCGGGCCGCTGGCCAATGACCGGATGGGCGGTGCCGGCCCGGTGACCGAGAGCTTCAGCTATCGCATGCTGGAGCAACCACCTATCCGAACGAAGGGCGGGACGGTGCGCATCACCGACTCCTCGATCTTCCCGGCGGCAAAGACATTGGCGGCAGCCCTGGTGGAACTCGAACCGGGCGGCTTGCGCGAGCTGCACTGGCACACGAACGGCGACGAGTGGCAGTACTACCTTGAGGGCCAGGGTCGGATGACTGTGTTCGGGTCGGAGTCGAAGGCGCGCACCTTCGATTTCCAGGCTGGCGATGTCGGCTACGTGCCCTTCGCCATGGGGCACTACATTCAGAACACCGGTTCGACGCCCCTGCGCTTCCTAGAGATGTTCCGCAGCCCGACATATGCGGACGTCTCACTCAACGAGTGGGTAAAACTGACGCCGCATGCCTTGGTGAGAGCGCACTTGAAGGTCGATGAGTCGCTTCTCGAAGGCTTGCCGGAAGGAAAGAAGCCTGTGCTGCCCGCCTGATCCACTGAGTTCTGTGATAGTAGGTAGCGCATGTCGGCCCAGCCTTTCCGCGAGCGGTCGTTCAATCCTGACATCGACTATGCGGGCCGGGAGGCCGGGCGGCAGGTGGCGCGGACATCCAACATCCGGGCTGCTCAGGGAGACGGGTGATGCAGGCGGTTGTGCGGCGAGGGCTCAGAGTGGGAGCTGCCGAAACCCCGCCTGCCGATGCATCGGGATACCAAGGCGACATGCCCATTCGTGCCGACAGAGACACTTGGATTGGGGTCGGACTCGCGCTCACCGCGGGGTTCGTGGACGCTGCCGCCTTCATCGCGCTGACTGGCCTCTTCACGGCCCACGTGACAGGCAACTTTGTTCTGATCGGTGCCGAGTTGGTCTCAACGTCGAGCGGCGTCCTCGCCAAGCTACTCGCCTTGCCGGTGTTCGTTCTGGCCGTCGCGCTGACGCGCCTGATTGCCATCGGCCTGGAACGAGGCGGCTCGGCACCGCTGCAGCCACTGCTGGCGATTGAGGCGGCGTTTCTGAGCGCCTTCGCACTGGCGGGCGTCGCCCTGTCGCCGCTCGGCTCACCGGACGGCGCCAGGGCGATCAGCGTCGGCATGCTCGGCGTCGCGGCAATGGGCATTCAAAACGGGATCGGCCGTGTGGTGATCGGGCATCTGGCCGCAACGACCGTAATGACGGTGAACGTCTCACAGGCCGTGATCGATTTGACTGACCGCCTCTGTGGAGTGGGAGACCGGGCGCAGATCCGCGCTCGGTTGCGGCGGACGCTCCCAGCCGTGCTGGCTTTCGCCACAGGCGCCCTGGCTGGAGCTTTCGCCGTCGCGGCGATGTCCTTCTGGTGCATGCTCATGCCAGCCTTCGTCCTGGTCGGACTGGTGATCATCTCTGGTCGAAATTTTAGCTCGTGAAGAGCCGCTCTGGATCGAGCTGCCGCCCATTGACTCCTTAAAGAACACAATCGGCGGGAAGCGGATCGTCACTCAGATGGGAAACAGAAGCTCGGTAGGCTCATGACAGACGTTACTGACGTCCGGATGGCGCCCATAACCGCCGTCCGTTTCTGGAGACCAGCGTGGCATGCCGTCCCCTTACTACTTCCTGAAGCACTTTGTGCCGTTCACTGGCTACCCCTACACGGGCGCGCCCGCCGCCTGTAATCTATGCGGCTGCTGTGACGCAGTTATCGTAGCTGAGACCGACCGTCGCTTGAAGACAATCAAGTCGATCGCCTGCACCCAATGCGGTCTGATCCGCACCGATCCGATGCCTACGCCGGACGAACTTGCCGAGTACTACACCACCTCCTACCGCGTCGATTACCAACTCGCCTTTGCCGGCGGCCCGCCGCGCCACCACCTCGTGCGCTCCGCCCGCGAGGCTGCCTTCCGAGCCGATTTACTCAAAGATAGGCTCGTGCCCGGCAAGGCGCTCCTCGATTTTGGCTCGGGCTCCGGCGAGTTCTTGGCTGAGGCGCGCAGGCGCGGGTGCGAGGTCATTGGCGTCGAGCCAGGACGCGACTACGCGGACCATGCCCGCAAGCGGTACGGCGTCGCGGTGCTGAACGATGCGGACGAAGACAGCTTCCCTGCGGGCGCCTTCGACGTAATCTCCACGCACCACGTGCTGGAGCATCTACGCGACCCCGCCGACGTGATGGAGCGCCTGTCGCGCTGGCTGAAGCCCGATGGCGTGCTCCATGCCGCAGTGCCGAACATGGCCGCCACCGGTAAGCCGCCGCACGAGCGCTTCCACTTTGCTCATGTCCACGGTTACGTACGCGAGACCTTTGATCTGCTCGCCCGCCGCGCCGGGCTCGTGCCGCACGAGGCCTATCCCCGCGAGGACACCACGGTCGTCTATCGCAAGACCGCTGCGCCAATGCCGCCTCTGGGCAATCCTGGCCTTGCCCAGCGACTTGTCACCGAGTTGAGGACGACGCGGCCTGCTGTCTATCTCGTCTCCGGTGCTTGGATCTGGCCGGCGATCCGTCGCAACGCCAAGGCCGTGCGCGACGGCTTGGCAAAGAGTTGAGCGTTATTTGCTGCCAACAGCGTCTGCTGCGCCTCGCCCGGCGCTGGCTCCGGGGCACGAGGCGATCGGCAACATGCTGATGGCCGAGGAGCCGGAGGCGGTCGCGCAGGTGCGGGCGACGTTGCAGAAGGCATCCTGCCGAAAGACCCGCTAGTGCACAGACGCCGACGAACGCACCACGGACCTGTCGGCTAACTGGTTCATCGTGCTACGAAAATTGCGCCGATGTGTGTACGTTTTGTCGGCGTCAGAGCACTAGTCTCGCGCGGGCTTCGGCTCTGGCTTGGCGGCCCGCGTCAGGCTCTGGATCGCCCGCGGCGGCCGACCTGCCTTCTGGGCGATCTCCGCCTCCTGCTGCTCGATGAACTGCCGCGCGGGCTCGTCGCCGTCTAAACCGCCTAGGATCTCCATCGGCACACGCCGGTTCGAGGCCCGGCTGCCATCCTCGAAGACGACGTCGAACAGAACGGTGCCCCGATCCTGCGGAAGTAGCTTGATGCGCTTGGCCATGCCGGGGGATACGCCAGCAAGCTCGGCAGTTCCAGATCGTTCGGCGGCCGACGTGTTGGCCGAGCCGTTGCCGGTGGCCGATATCCTACCCTGGCGCCGACGCGGCAACGTCATCTCGGAGGCTGGCACGATGCTCCTCGACCTGCTGGAGCGGGCCTGATGCCGACCGTACTTCCATTTGGCATACGTATCTAAGTATTTAGGATACCGGGATAAACTTGAGGCCACGCTCGGAATAGATCCTGCACGCGCTAGGCCACGCTCAGGATTGATGGAAGACTGTCCTCATCGCCCCGGCGCCACCGATAGCGCGTCGGGGCAGAGGATGAACTTATGGCTGCCGCTCGACGCTCTGTGAGATACGCTCGCATTTGGTGGCCAAAGTCAGTGCGTGAATTTCGGCTAAGACGGCGGCGCCCACCTGCGGATCGCATCGTTCGCTGGATTGGAGCCTGTGATCGGAGGCGCGCAGCTTCGGCTCAAAGCATGTCTGCCGAGCCTGCATCGGTGCCCTCGGCAGATCCGCCTGATAACGTCGTTATGCTGACATGGGCCCAAACCTACGGCCGTCCGACGCGGTGAGTCCGATAGGCAGCGCGACAATCAGGCTGTCTTCCGCCTGCTCTGGCGCTCAGACTGGCCGCCCGGGCGCCCGAGGCCGATAGCCTTAGCCAGCGCAGAGCGCTGTGCGGCGTAGCTCGGGGCGGTCATCGGGTAATCGGCGGGCAGGCCGTAGCGCTCACGGTAGCTGCGCGGATCGAGGCCGTGACTGCTCAGGTGCCGCTTGAGTGTCTTGTAGGCTTTACCATCGATGAAGCTAACGATGCCGTCGTCGCGGACCGACTTGCGGATCTGAGCGGGGGTAGGCTTCTCGACTTCAGCGGCCGAGGCAGTGGCGCCGGGAAGGCTGCCGGAGGTCAGTCCTGAGATGGCGCTGTGCACGCTCTGGATGAGGTTCGGAAGTTCAGAGACCGGGACGGAGTTGTTCGAGACGTAAGCGGCAACTATGTCACCGGCGATCTTGCTGTAATTCAAGGTATGATCAGCACTGTCTTCCGTCACTTCATCCCCCACGGTTCGATCGCTCGTGCGAATGCGTCGAAGCGGGCCTATACGTGAGGAAACACACGCCCAAGTCAAGGCGATTGCGTTTTGATTGCTATGTGACGGCGCGCTGAGTTGACGCTGATGCTCCGATTGTCGCTCCACATCGCTTTGCAGGCGGAAGCGCACGGCTCTTCCAATCATCAGCGCTTGAGCCGGGTCACCTGACCATAGATCTAGTCTTTAACATACATCAGCTATTTTACCTGACGCAGATTATGTTTTGCAGGCCGTGCGTGGTACCGCATCCCACCATGGTGCATCGAGAGACTTCGTGAAAATTGCCGTCCTCGCTCACCTGAAGCATCCGATCAGGCAGCCCTATGCCGGCGGCTTGGAGATGCACACGCACCTTCTGGTTCAAATCCTCAGGCGGCACGGTCATAACGTGACCTTGTATGCGAGCCACGGATCTGATCCGGATCTCAGACCGGTGATGCTCTGCGATCCCATCGGCGAAGGGTCTGATCAGCCTGAGCTTGAAGCCATTCACTCTCGCATCGAGCGGGACGCCTATGAGGCGATGATGAGAATGGTCGCTGCTGGCGGCTTTGATCTCGTCCACAACAACGCACTGCACGATCTGCCCCTACGCGAGAGCGTCTCTGTCGATCTGCCGTGGGTGACTGTGCTGCACCTTCACCCATTCGCGTCCTTCGCTGACGGCGTTGCCTCTGCGCGATCCGATATGACCTTCGTCGCGGTCTCGCCCTCCCTCGCGCAGGAATGGTCGGGCATCGTCCCGCACGTGGAGGTGGTCGGCAACGGCATCGATCTCTCGACCTTCGCCTACGGGCCGGTCCCGGACGAGCCCGCCTATGCCTTCTGGTCGGGGCGGATCGTCCCCGAGAAGGGCCTCCACCTCGCCATCGACGCCGCACGCATGGCGGGGCTTCCCCTTGTCTACGCGGGCCCGAAGCTCAATCCGGTTTATTGGGCGTCCGAGATCGTGCCGCGCTTCGGGCCGGACATCGTCCATTTGGGACACCTCTCGCACCGTGACCTCGCCCACCATCTCAGCCGAGCTCGCGTGGCCATCGTCTCGCCGTGCTGGGAGGAGCCCTTCGGCCTCGTTGCGGCGGAGGCGCTCGCCTGCGGCACGCCGGTGGCCGCCTTCCGGCGGGGCGCCATGCCCGACATCCTCGACGCGTCCTGCGGCCGCCTCGCGGTGCCAGATGCTGCCGCCGACCTCGCAGTCGCGATCGGCCAAGCAGCGACCCTGTCCCGTCGCGCTTGCCGCGACCGTGCCGAGGCGCTCTACGATGCTGAGGCGATGACCGAGCGCTATGTGAGGATCTATCGACGTGCCATGACCGAGCACGCGTCTCGCGTCGCTCATGCAATGAGGTACGAGGCCGCCGTTTTCGTTTAGGCGGTGACGTGGCAGGCCCGCCGATCTGAACCGCCTCCTGTCTAACCCATTGAAGACCGATAAACCTCAGCGTTGGATTGTTCGCTAGGGTCGTGAACGGGCCACGAGGCGAGCGGCGCTTTGAGCGGCTGCGGGAACGTCATCGCGGCGGCTGGCGTGGCGATCCTCGATATGGTGGCGAGGCAGGGCTGATGCTTTGGGTTATCCCGCCGTGCCGCTGCGGTCTCGTCCGTGCCGGTTCCGGTTGCCCCCGGCGCTGGCGCGGGCCCAGCTCACTGAAGCGATAACATCACCGTTGCAAGGTATGCTCGTCTCAGATGGGAAGTCCGGCCTACTGCTACGAGATTATCGGCTCAACGCGACGGGTCCTCCCATCTATCGGCAGCAACACGAAAGGCTTTTCTCGGTAGAACGTCTCAAGAGCGTCCGCCGTGTCATTCGAGCTTTCTATCGTAACCCTGTACTCTGTGCCTGCGGCACTCAACCAAGATCCGTGCTGCGGAACGTCGTGGCGGATCTGCCTAAGTAGGTCCTGCGCGGGCGCGAGGGTGAGCGCTTGCGGCGGAAGCGGCAGTTCGATCTTGCCCATAGAATGGCCCCCAGCGTTGACTTAACCGTGCTGCCCAGCCGACATGGACCGTTCCGGCTGCACCCGCCCTGGCGAGTCGCCGCCGCCATTCAGGAGACCGTCGCCGCGAGATAGACCCTGAAAAGCCAACAGCCCCTTCCCGGCAAGGAAGAGGCTGCTGAAAACCGAGGGCCTGTGAGGCCGGACTCATCTCCCCTCACAAGCCATAGCTCCCCCCCGGGAGTCAAGACGGAACCTGTTTCCGTCAACGGGAAGGCTTTGCCTGGACCCTAGCCGCGGCCCGTGAGGGACCGGGACCGATGTTTCACGCCACCATGCGGTCGGCGATCGAGGGCGCGCGGACACTCGCGCAGTTCGACGACCTGTCGCGCACCATCTGGCAGGCCCACGCCGCCGCGACCGTCACCGACTCAGAGGCGCAGGGTTTGGCCGAGGCGCTGCACACCCGCAGGAGCGCGATTAGGGAGGCCGTGGCGCCCGTCGGCATCCCGCTCGGCCGTGTGACGCTGTTCCCGGCAAGGCGCCTCCAGCGGGCTCCTGAGCGATCCGTAGCGATCGAGCGCCGTCGTCGGCTGGCCTGCTCCGGTCCGATGCCGCCCGCGCTGGCGAGCCGGTTCACCACCGGGCAACTCGCCGTCCTGCGGATCGTGGGAGAGGAGGTCGCCCAACATGGGGCCTGCGGGCTGCCTGTAGACGCCATTGCAGCTCGGGCGGGCGTGTGCCGGCGGCTGGCGCAAGGAGCGATCCGGCTGGCCGAGGGTGACGGCCTGCTGACCATCCAGGAACGTCGCCACCAGGGCCGGAAGTCGGACCCGAACGTGGTCCGGATCATCAGCCGGGAGTGGCTGCAATGGCTCCGGCGGGGAGGGCGATCCGCAGCTCCGGCACTCCTGGGCAGCATAGGGTGCAAAAACCTGCACCCCACGGATAAGGGAGATCCACAAAGGCAAGTTGTGGATACGGAACCAAAGAAAGGCTGCCGAGGGGCAGCGGTCGACCTCGACCGATCAGGCCGAACGAGAATTCGCGCGGGTGGTAGCGCGAGCCGAGCTATGCGGTGAGGGTCTGGGGCCGGACGGTATGGCGAACGCGAGAGCGCCCGGACGAGGAGGAAAACCGGAGTACTCCCCTGTTTGAGGGAGGACGCACCGACACTCGGTCCCGTATGGCTGACGCGGGATAGGCAAAGCCGGACGCAGCTGCGCCGAGCCGACAGGCGATCCAATGAGTTTGCTGCTGCCAGCGTTCGCGGCGCGCTATGCCTCCTTCGCGACTGCTGTCTCCATGACGCTGCTCGGCTCGTCCGAGAGGCCAGCCTTGGAGGTGGCACAAACCCGCACGATCTCCGCCTCTCCAGCGGCCGTGTGGGCTGTCATCGGCGAATTCTGCGACATCCGGCGTTGGCATGGGCAGGCACGGACGTGTCTCCTCTCCCATGATCAAGGTCAGACTGTCCGCAGTCTCGACGTACGCGGCATCGGCACTCTCGTTGAGGTTCAGCTCGATCGCGATGAGGACGCCATGATGTACAGCTACGCTTTGGTGCATAGCCCATGGCCAGTAAAACAGCACCACGCGACGCTCACCGTAGCCCCTGCAGGTGAGGGAACTGTCGTGGTGTGGCGGGCGTCGTTCCGCCTGGAAAACTCCCGCGATGAAGGTGCGGTATCGCGCATTGAAGACTTATTTCGAGGTGGCCTCGCCGATATTGCCCACGAGTTAGCCCGGTAAGAGGCGTCGAACTCTGGGCCAGTCCATCTACAAGGGCTTGGCTACGACGGGCGGAATGGCCAGCAGCAGTTTGACCAGATCCTTCTGCCGCTTAGCTCCCGTCTTGGCGAACAGGCTCTTGAGGTGGGTGCGCACTGTGGAAGGCGCGATGCCGTAGCGCTTGGCGATATCTGCGGGCGTTGCGTCGTCGGCCAGACCGAGTAGGACCCGCAGCTCGGCCCCGGTGAGGCTGTAGGCCCGCCCGAGCAGCTCGATGGCGTGCGGACCGCAGGGATTGTCCTGAACGAACAGGGCAACCCGTGCGGCACGCGGCGCGGTGCTGCGGCGGCGCTCACCGCAGAGCGGCAGAGCTGACACGACCGCGTTTCCGCCGCCGCGTCTTGCCAGCGTGACCGTTCCGCCCGCCGCTGCGGCAATCATGGCGCGGAAGACCGGCCACGCGGTGCGGTCCCACGGCTCGACGATCCCGACCCGGGAGAGCAGCAAATCCTCGCGCGCCAGCGCAGCCCGTCCGGCTGCATTGCTATGGACGAGACGGCCGTCTGCGCCGAGCACCAGCACGGCGGTCGTGAGCGCGTCCAGCGTAGCTGCGAGACTGTCGCGCTCAAGGGTCTTGTGATCGATCAGGTCGGCGATGGTGATCGCGCGCCGCACGTGCGGCGCCAGCAGGGCCATGCGGGCCTGTTCCTCGGCGTCGTAAGGGCCACCCTTCTCGCCGCGGGTGACGCCGATGAACGCCAAGCGTGCTTGGTTCTTGATGAGCGCGGTCAGCAGCACGTAGCGGAAGCCCTGGGGGACGGCCCACTCGCGGTAGATGCGGCTCTGCAGCAGCTCCTCCTCGGCAGCGAGTTCCTCGGACGTCGCCGGCTGATCAACCGGGCACAGGAGGAGGCTGTGGGCGAACACGTCGCAGCCTTGGTAACACTCGCGGTAGAGCGCTTGGTAATGATCGGTGATGCCGACGTGCACGAGCGTCCGTTCAGCGCCTGTGGCGAAATCCATGACGTTGAGCGTCCCAGCTATGCTGTTGAGGGCGGCTGCGATCTCCTCCAGCGTGCTCGGCCAGAGAGCCGGGTCAATGGCGCAGTCGTAGATCGACTCGATCAGGCGCGACAAGGCGAGCGCTTCCATGGCATCTGCCTATAATTTGCGCTGTTTAGCGGATAATCTCGATTACGAATGCAGCAATCGCTTATGCGAGTTTTCGCATAAGAATATGATTTCTCAATGAAAACAAGATGAAATCTGATTACGCATCCGATACCCCCTTTTTGGGGGAGGCGACGCTTCGCCAATGCTGCTCCACTGCAGGCCGGAGACTGATCATCGTAGCCCCCGGCTATGCAGCCTCGCTCTGGATCGGAGACACGCCATGCGGATCTCGACGCTCTTCATCGCCGGCTTCATCCTAGCGGCCACTGCCTTCGTGACAACGATGCTCGTCTCGCCGCCGACCAGCGAGGCATCAGTCGAAGCTCCTGCCCCAAAAACTGAAGCTGTCACCATCTGCGAGTTTCTACCGACAGGCGACATCGCCAACTGCACGATCCAGAATTGATCCTCCAGTTATCTTAGGAAACGACAAGTGTTCCGCGCTAGGCTGTGCGCTGCACGGCCCTGTTGCGACGACGCTTTCTCAGTCGCCGCCCGATCTCTAGCCTGAAGGAGGCTTGCATGCGTGTTGTCCTTCTCGCCGTTCTCCTGGTGGCAGGCTTGTCCCACTACGCATGGTTCGCTCGGACTATGGACGAAGCGGAGCTTGCCCAAGCGGAAGCAGCCGAAGTCGGCACGGTCGTTCCCATCGCCGTCTCAGATACCGACTGACATGCCAAATCATGACGGTTCAAAGGTCGCATTGGGACTCCCGCCGAAGGCTTCGTTGGTGCGCTCTCTAGCCCGAGCCTTCGATCAGCGGTTCATGGGCGGCCGGTACGAAGCGGTACTGCTGTGCGCAACTTTGACCTGTTTCGTCCTAGCCGGTCGCGCGGGTGTTCCAAGCGCAACCGTGATGATGGCCATCACCGCCGCAGCAGCTCTCTCTAGCATCGGCGGCTTCGCCTTTTCGGCCATCTGCGGCGCAGTGCTGTTCCACCTCGCCATCGACCCTATTCAAGCGGTCGAGATCATGATGCTGTGCAGCGTTGCCAATCAGACCGCCATGGTCTGGGCCCTGCGCCAAGTCATTGACTGGTGCGGGCTAGCCGTTTTCCTAATAGGCGGCGCTTTTGGTCTGCCCCTTGGGATCTGGCTGCTTTTGCACGCCGACCGAGGTCTCTACACGCACGCGCTCGGCGCCTTCCTGCTTCTCTACGGGGCGTACATGCTCCTGCGGCGACCTCTTGTCATGCGATGGCATCACCCATCGATCGACATCGGGGTCGGCATCGTGGGCGGCATCACGGGCGGCGCGGTCGGCTTTCCTGGCGCCTTCGTGACGATCTGGTGCTCCATGAAGGGCTGGGACAAGGATCGACAGCGCGCTCTGTTCCAGCCGTTCATCCTAATCATGCAGGTCGCAGCGCTGCTGACGCTCAGCCTCGTCCACGGCACGCATTCAGGTCACGGCGTCGACCTGGGCGACCTACTCTGCGTGCCGGGCTCCTTGCTTGGCACGGCCGCTGGCCTGCTCTGCTACCGCGCCCTGTCAGACGTGCACTTCGCGCGGGCGATCAACCTGCTCCTGATCATCTCGGGGGCGAGCTACCTGCTGTAGCCGCCGATGCCGCTAAAATCGCCATCGTGCATGCCCATAGCTATGCCGACGTCAGTCGTCCCGTTCGATCGTCAGGCATACTGGCTGAGCCAGCCGCGTAGGCCCGTGGTTGCTTGATCTTGTCCGAATGGCCGAGATCCCCGGGTAACCCTGGGAGCGCCTCATGCAAAACATCGATCCGCTGATCGCGGTGGGCGTGGTCGCCGCCACCGCGGTCACCGATGCGGCCTACGTCTTCTTCAACGCCGCCGTGACCGCCCGCAGGCGCATTCCGGCTGCGAACTGGTCGGCATGCTGGTACCTGCTCTCCGCGTTCGCCGTGATCAGCTACACCGAGAATGCGGTCTACGTGGCCTTTGCCGCGATCGGCTCCTGGCTGGGTGCCTACGCGTCTGTCACGTGGCTCGTGCGGCCCGCGCCGCCGCGGCAGTAGCCTGCCCGCTGACGAGGCTACTCGACCGCCGTACGCGCGGCCCTGGTGGATCGCGTGGAGCAGCTGGAAGCCGAGCCCGCTGTCAGGCAACCGCCTGGGGGTGGGGTGATGGGGTGCCTGAGTACGTCCCGGGCTTAAGTGGACACCCGGTATGTGATCTGCGGTGTTGCAGCTTTAGCCTCCCCCCGCCGATGTAAGTCCCGGCGAAGATGACTTGGCCGTGACAGGCCGGGCAACGCTTCTGGGCCATCAGGTGCCGACTGCGCACCTCAGCGACGGTGGCGAGGTGCCAAACCTCATCCACCTTTACTTCGCACGTCAGCTGGCTGGGTGTTCGCATGCTCGTTCAGTGTGCCGTGGCTGCGTCGACCCGCGAGCGCGCGTACAGGCTGGCGCCGATCGCGGCGCCGGCCGCCCGAACGAGGCTTGCCTCCGCGCAGGTGGACGCCACCCGCAGGCAGAGGGGCTGCAACCGCTCTGTCTCGGCACAGTAGGCG
This sequence comes from Methylobacterium longum, assembly GCF_022179385.1. Lineage (GTDB taxonomy): Bacteria > Pseudomonadota > Alphaproteobacteria > Rhizobiales > Beijerinckiaceae > Methylobacterium > Methylobacterium longum. Next base: position 20,107 of record NZ_BPQS01000067.1, read on the forward strand.
GCCAGCCGTGCGCGCCCGTGCTCAGGTATGGCGGACAGCAAGCGGTCACGCTCGCCATCGTCCGCACGGTAGAGCGACGAAATCAGCTCGATCGGCACCGGGTACCGCGCCAGAAATGCCGCCGTCGGTCGGGGTGACGCTGCCATGAGGTCCTCGCCGCTTCGCTGCTGCAGCAAGGGTCGTCCGACATGGTTAACGCCGCGTTGCCGCGCTGTGCAGGATGGCATCGCGCAGGCCGCCGTGGCGCACAGGACGTTGGTCAGCTCGACGTGCAGGTCCGCGGCGTGCCGAGCCTGCTACTCAATCCTCCTGCGCCGCGCTTGCAGCGGTCCAAACGCTCGGACGGCGAACTGGTGCGAAGCTCGTGGCGCGCCTGCTCAAGGTACTCCTGGCGCTCAAGCTCCGTCAGGCAGGCGACGTTGTGGCCGTGGCGGGCCTCCCGTTCAGTAAAGCCTGTATCCCAAGCGCGATCATCATGGTTCTTCTCGATGAAGGTGCGCTTGGCGCGTGCCAGCACGTCGTCTTCGATCGGCTCGCCCATGGCTCAGCTCCCGTCCAGCTGGAAGCCTACAGGAATGGCGCGGCCCGTGCGAACCAGTATCTGCGGTGCGCACGGGCGCCTTGATGGGCTCCTTGCCCTGGGCCAGCTGCTAGTCGAGGCTGCGCCGCACGATGCCCGGCGACACCGCCTTGGCGTTGCGGATCTGCCGGCCTCGTGGATCGCCTTGTACGACAGTCCGAGGTCAGCAACGGCCGGGGCATCCTTCCGCTCGGGAAGGTTGCTTACCCGGTTGCCACCGCGGGTCTGGACCGCGCCCTGCTCCTGCGCCGCGTCGTACTCGTCGGCCAGCGGGCGCTTGGCCTGCGCCTCGATCTCCAGAGCGTCGGCCTGGGCACCGTGAGTGGCCGGTCTCAGGCCGGGTCAGGTTGCCCAACAAGATATCTTAGGGGGAAGAGAAGTACATTCTCGCCCAAGGATTGCTCCTCAGGTGAGAGCAACTCCGGCATCCCAGCCTGGACACCATGATCTCGGGAATGCATCGTAACGATGCGCTGCTTTAGGCGATCTCCGTATCCACGCCGTGAAAGCCATGCTGGAAGCTTTTTAGCCATAAGCATCTTAAGCTCTCCTCTAATTAATGGCGTATCGTATTACTATCATTATTTAGCTGCGCTGGAACTATGAATGCGCCAAGCGCTAGATCGGCATGTTCCACCCTCCGATATTGCTCAAGCGAGGATGCGGAAACTACATGGGATTTTTTGGCGCAAAACTCATTTTAGTGTTCTCAGATAACTTAAGTTACAATTTGTAATTTGTGTAAAAGCGCACCATAATGCGCATCGATATTGTCGGCATTCGGGGCTGATGAAGCTTGATCAATGAGCATCGCTTCCGATGCTCAACCGGCTCTGGCGCTGAACCACAGGATAGCTCTCCACAGCCGACGTGGATCAGCTGCTGTACGGTGCAGGATATGTCGCGAGGAGCGAGCCATGGAAAAGGATTTTGAGGCGCGATATCCTAACTACCTGCAGCTGACGGCTTATCTTGTCGGCGCTTATGTTAAAAACAACCACGTGCAGTCTGTGGAAGTACCTAAGTTACTGAACGCCGTGTACGCCGCTATACGGGCGAAGGCGCAGGGTGATACGTCGCCAGCCGCAGGTTTCTCTGCCGCAAAGCCTTCTAAAACAGAGGTTGAGCGCTCCGTCAGCCGTGACGCACTGATCAGCTTTGAGGACGGGAAGAGCTACAAGACCCTGAAGCGGCACCTCACGACGCGCGGGCTGACACCTGAGCACTACCGCGAGAAATGGGGGCTGCCGAGGGACTATCCGATGGTGGCGCCGGATTACACCGAGCGGAGGTCTGCTTTGGCAAAAGCAATCGGACTTGGACGGCCGGCACAGAGCGCTGCTCGCGGGGCTAGCCCGACGGTGGGTAAAGGTCCGAAGCGCGGTGGCCGCAAGAAGGCGGCTTGAACCCGCTCAGCGCCGCAGCAAATCGGCCCGCTCGGCCGCCAGGGTCGAGGCTCGGGCTACCGCCGTCAGGCAGCGGTGGCCGCAATCATGACCAACCCGGCAAACGGCAGTGCGAAGGATAGCACGGTGAGCGTATCGATCGGGGTGCGCTGCCCAGCAAGGTGCCAGCGGTGTGCGTCGAAGTTGGCGGTCGCCCAGCCCGCTAACATGAGACCGCACCCCAACATTGTCGCCTGCACAGTGTCCATGGCGACCCTCTGTCGTTCGCATGGGTAGTTAGTGCACAACCGACCAAGGTCCATTCGGTTCGATGTGACGTCAGCGGATGGCAGCGGCGCAGGCTAAGAACACAAGGCCTGCGCCCGCGGCTGTGATGCAGCTGGTCGTCAGGGACGCGGCGGCGGCATTGCGCAGGCGGAAATCAGCGGTCAACGAGATCAGTATCCCGGCTACGAACAGGCCGCTGAGGATCAGGTCACTTCCGGCCATGGCTTCACCGTGATCAGCCCACAGCCTCCTGGCGCGGGTCTCTTCACATGGACTAATAAGCCGAAATGGATTTCGTGCCCTGCGGCATCTCCACTTGGAAGATGTGGCTGCGCGCGGCGCATCCTGCCTACTTCACCGCGCCGGTCGTCTGTACGACCTCCGCGGTCGGCAGTGAGGCCATGTTCACCGTGGCCTGCTGCAGCTGCTGACGAACTATACCGTCAGCCAACGCCAAAAGACCGACGAGCAGCAGTCCGATGAAGGCGCCACGGACCAGGATAAAGCGGTTGAGCATGGGGAGCGCCTCAAGGAGACGCCTGCACAGTAGCTGAGCCTTAGGACGCCGGCTGCCGCGGTGAAAGCACAGCCCCACAGAATGCGAACAGCCTCGGCTCAGCGGCTGGGCGTTGTGTTACTCGCAGATCCGAACGCGGCGCATGCGCTGGCAGTTAGGCGTAGGGACCGCCGAACAGGTCGCGGAGTGCCTTCCGCCGGAACAGCGTCCGCCAGCGCCGCCTCTGATGCTCCGGCCGGTCGTGGATCATGTGGCAGCGCTGGCAAAAGGCCGCGAGGTTGCCATCCGCGTTGTTCGAGGTGTCGTGATCCCGATGGGCTGCCGCTAGAACGACCCGGGTCCTGGCGACACGGCCGAGGACGTCGCTCTCCAGCCCTAGCCGGATCCGCCTGCCCCATCCGTCACGCCACCGGCCGACGTCAGCATCCCACCAGCGGCCGTCGCCGAGGTGGTGGACATCTGCCCGTGCGGTCGCCCGCAACCTTCGCAACGGCCCTTGGCGCGGCCGAACTGGATCACGGCCGAGAGCTGCGCCCAGTCGATGGGGTAGAAGAAGCGGTGCTCGGGCCGGATCGGCATGGAGCCGCACTGTGCCACCGGCCGTGGGGAAAGCGTAGCAATAAGCGGGACTGAGCTATGCACCGAGGATCCGCCAGCGAACGATTTGTATAACGCCAAGCTGAAACGCGGGACGCTCTTGGCGATTGTTGATCTATGTCAGCTTCCCGTCCCCTGGCCGTCCTCGCCGAAAATGAAGCCCTGATCCGCATGGCGGCAGCGGCTATGCTCAACGCGCTCGGCTTCGAGGTGCTGGAGGCCGAGCATGCCCACGGCGCGCTTCAACATCTGGAAGCGAACAGCGGCGTCGTCCTCCTCTACACCGACCTGAACATGCCCGGGCCGATGGACGGCTGCGACCTTGCTCATGCGGTGATCACCCGCTGGCCAGAGACGAAGATCATTGTATGCTCGGGCTGCCTACGCGAGGAAGCCGAGCGGCTTCCCAGCTGCGCCCACTTCATCGGGAAACCGTGTGCCGAGACGGTGGTGCGCAAGGCGCTGAAGGTGCTGCAATTGCACTGAGCGACCGCGATGGGTGCGGGAACAAGCCGCCGAACAGGATGCTTCACCGAACCGACTTGCGATCGTTCCGTTGAAGCTCCATGCCGGCGTCAACGGAGTACCTTGCCGAAAGCGTCACCAGCGACACGAGGGGTAGGATGCCGGCCCAATCCTACACCGTGTTTGGCCGCCGTTTCGAGCCCGCGATCCGTTGCGCCATCGGACAGAGCAGGCCGATCCCGTCGTTCATTCAAGCCGCTGACTGGGAGTTCGTTGGGACCGTGCGCCCTTCAGAGCCGCCGCCTGTCGGCTTCCGCCATGCGAGAGCTGAGGACGCGATGCGGTTCGTGGGCTACTTCGTGTTCCACTCTGAAGGCACAGCATGACAGCGGACGTCGACGGGATCAGGTTCGTCCACACGATCCGCCAGAAATTGGACGCCGAGGGGAAGCCGCTGCCCATTTGGTCCTGGCGCTTGCAGCAGGGTAGCGTCACCGTGGCCTTTGGCGAGCGCGGCAGTGAGCAACAGGCGATGTCGGCCGCTCAAGCTGCGAAACGAAATTTTGGAGCTAGCTTGGACGCGGCCCGATCGTAACTCACACGATCCACGCCGTCCCATGATGCTAAGGCTCCATTTACCAGCCCAGCGTCGACATGTTCCTAGCGATCGGCCGGGGGTCGAGCGCCGGAAGAGCAGCACCGGGGCTTACTCCCCCCGTAGCCTCGGTGCGGCCTCACCGGCGCAGTCGCGCTGAGCACGGCTACCTCGATGC
>NZ_BPQS01000068.1 GCF_022179385.1 Methylobacterium longum
GTACCGTCGCACCTTCACGGCGCTCGACCTCAGCGGGATTTTTCGAGACCGGGAGGAGGGGACCTTCTACGACATCGTCCACTACGACGATCCCGCCCGCGAGATCGTCGCGGCGCGGCTGGCGGGTGAGATCCGCGGCGCCCTGGCGCGGGCTCGATCTCACCCTCTACTCAGACGCGTGCGCACCATGATACGAGTTGGATCAAGCAGTTAGAGCACCCTCCCGTTCGAGCTGAGTCGGATATTGAAGTTCACCTAGCGGTGCGATTTCGGGTCACTGCACCGCTCTCATGTAGGACCGGCGCACAGGCCGACCTTAAAGCTTGGATCTGCGCGAGCGCGTGGATGATGTGACAGTAGCGACCCCGCGCCTACAAGAGACACAGTCGTGACCAAATAATTTTCCAACAACGCCAATGCTGAGAGCTGCGGGCGCCGTTTAGAAACGCCCGTGAACTAGTGGTTTAGGAGTTCTTTGCTCTGGCAGCGACTTCCACACTCTTGCGAAGTTGATCAACTGCGAGATCGGCGATCAAGGCGGTCGGTACACTGTAGTTCGCGTACCAAGCGTCCTCGACCATCACGACATCTTCGTGGCGAGGCCAGGATAGCTGATCGTATCCAAGTCGGACCAGCGGCCAAAATGACATCTGGTCGAGGTGTCGGTGATCTCCGTGGCAGACGCCTGGCTTCCCAGCCAACCAAGTGAGAGGAACAAGCCCACTTCCTATTACAGCCACGAACAGGTCGCAGCGATATGCCCAGGCCAAAGTCTCAGCAAAGGGGGCATGCGTTCCGTCAATCACCTGGCACGTCGGCGCCAAACGCTCACGGATCGCCGCTGCGATCTCGGCGCAATCAGCGTATCCGTCGAGGAAAAGTACAATCCGGCGCGAAGCGTCAAGCTGCTTAAGCCGCGCCACAACTTCGACTGCTCCCTCGATCTGCTCGAGCCAAGATTTGTTGTGGGCCCGTAAATTAAAAAATAAGACGAAAGAGCCTTCAGTCGTGACATCGACGTCCGCGATCTGTCCTGGTCGTTGGCTATCGAGGACGCGTCGATTGACTCGCTCGATCTTCGCGGCCAGGGTCGCGTCGATGGCATTGCCAGTCGGCCGGACTAGAAATAGACCTCGGTTCAGAGCGATCAGAAAGAGTGCATCGGGGTCTGGCTCGACCTCGGCCACGATTGAAAGCCCATCGTCCGAAAAAATATCTCGCAGCGGCAGCCAACGCGCATCAGCGAGCAGGACTTGGGGTCGATAGCCCGCACGCAACACGCGTTCGAGGCCAGAAACTTCGTTCCAAAAATAGTGCCCCATATTGGCGATGAAGCCACTGATGCAGGTAGGTGTTTTGCCCGCCTCCCGGTAAGCCCGCGCCGCAGCGCTATGCTGCGCGCAGAGCGTCACAAAGCGACGCAAAATCGGCAAGGTCGGCTCGTAATCGGTCAACCAATGCAGACTCGCATCGTAGATTAAGATATCAAGATCGACGAACCAAACGAAGGAAAGCGCGCCTACCCATGATGTGTTCACCCCTATAATTACGTGGTGCGGCTCGTCAAATTCGTAAAATAAATTTACGACACTTTTTGGAGACAGCACCGGAAAACTGACGCGGCTCGTCATCGCTCCTGGCCCGAACAACGATGGGATAACCATCGCTCCATCGCGCAGCATATCGAGCTGGAGCGCGTTGCTGATGTCGGGATAGCCATTCATCAGCTCCGGCAGATCATCGGATTTCTGCATCAAACGGGTATTGTTGCGGGCAAACAGAAGTTGCACCGCTAACGATTGGATCCCGCCGCGCGCCAGAGCGATCTCGTGCGCGGCGACTTCGCTGTCATCCAGGAACAGGAAGCCTGGATCGGAGAAGGTGGAGTCCAGGAGGGCTTCGACCCGCAGGGAAGGCTCTTGGGCTTCGTCAGCGTTGACGCCCAATGCCGTGCGCAACTGCTGCCTGCGCAAGTCTTTCATTGACTCCGCTGGTGAAGGCACGATCTCAGCAGTCGGATCGAGGCGCCTTGTGCTGATCCCATGAATAACAAAACCAGTGCCCACGGTATGCGCGCGGATTTCAAGGCGGCTGGCGGCGGGTACCCAGCCACGCAGGGTTATGTGTCCGCGATCGAGCAGCACCGCCCGCTTCGTCAAGACTCTCCCTTCGATCCAGAGATCAAGGTAGAGCTTGGGGTTCTTCTGCCCGGTGAGCTCGACATCAATGACGACCTCGTAGAGGCCTGGCTCGACGGGCAGGTAAGGCCCATACATGGCGAAGCCGTTCGCGCCACCGGGGCAGCACAGCGCACCGGTGTCAGGCTCGTAGGCTGTGCCGAGGGCGCAGGACATCCGTGCGAGAGGCACGGGCCAGAAATCATGTGTGGGCTCTGATAGCGCCTGCACTGCCTCGTCCAAGGCGTACTCCTGAAATAGTCTCAGCTATCGCCGTCGAGTCTGTGAACTTACGGCCGCGCGGAACAGGCCTGCAGATCGCTGAGCCAAGCCTCGAGCAGCGGCAACTCCTCGCGCCCTACCAACTCAAGCGCGACCAAGCGTTCGTAGCAAGCCCGCATTCCGTCGGCGACATGCGCCGATCCCGCCCTGAGACTGACTTTGTCGAGCGCCGCTCGAATCGCTGCGTTATGGAGATAGCCCGGCACTTCCTCGGCGAAATCGCGCATCAGGTCGTGCGCGTTGCGCTCCTGAAACACCGTCGCCGCATGGAAGAGTATGCCCCAACCATTGGCGTAGGCGATCCGCTGAGCGACAAAACTACGCCAGATGTCAGTCATCCGGAACGAACAATGATAGGGAAGGTATAGTAGCGGGAACGCGTCCGGCCACCATGTGGTGTTCTGGCTGTTGAAGGGACACCACGCTCCGCGCAGGGCGATTGGCTCCGCCGCTTCGAATCGCAATGGAATGGGTAGGAGCAGCCGGTAGATTGCATCGACGTCGGGATTGTCGTCAGCCAACCCTTGTTGAATCGGACAGAATATTGTCCGGCGTTCCGTCGGCTCTGGCAAAGGTGCATTGACCTGATCGAGCGGTAGTCCCCGAGGCCATACCAGCCCCGGATGGAAATAACGGTAGACGTTGGTCCAAACTGGATGCTCGACGACTCGGGCGGTGATCTGCGCCGATCGCGGCTTCCAAAAATCAGGGCGTGGAATGTTATCATCGTCAGTCTCAATCAGGACAGTTGCCCCGCTTGAGATGGCGTGAATATAGCCGACGTTCTTCCGAGCGTAATGCTGAGTCGGTGCCTCTTTGGCGTAGCGAAATCCCGTCCGCGCCTGAGCATCGAGATCGAGATATGTCGCTCCAGACTGTACGAAGTCTGGGGGACTCTTCCTATCGCCGACAATCACGAATTCCGCAGCGAGCTGAACGGCATCGCGGGCGATCTCAGCGACCGCGCGTGTCGGATGGTTGATGCTCGTGAGGACGACGGCGTACCGGTCAGTCATGATGTACAATCGGCTGCCGATGGTGTGCCCAACACAAGGCGCAGCCTGTTCGTCGATCGAAGATTACATGCCTTCTCGTAACTTGCATGCAAGAAGCGACCCACATCCCTCGGAGAGTGCGACTCAATGGGGTCCATGCTCCGGCCAAAATTGAGCGAACTGCTGCCGCTCTTAAGCCCAAGGCGGGTCACAGCGCAATCGCCAGGGATGGCGTGCTTGATCAATTCGACTTGCGGAGCCGTGAGTTGCGCGACGAGTCGCCCTCGGTCCAACAGTCTGGTAGAGGTCGTCTCGCCGTTTTCCGAAGGCTGTTGTCATGCGATCGTTCGTCGTCCTCTGCCTTCTGCTTTTGACATCCGCAGAGGCTTCCGCGGCCTGCCGATGCGCCTGCGTCAGAGGTGCGATGCGTGCGATCTGCGAACCGACCGACCTCGTCGAGCCGATCTGCCAGGGCCTGTGTTCTGACGCCGTCCGTCCGGAATTGGTCATCACGCCCCTAGCCGGCGGCCGGCAGGCCACTGGCCCGATCCGGCCGGTGGAGCTCGGAAAGCCGACTGTGACCATTGATCCGAAGACCGGCCTTCCCGAAGACAACACGGCCTATGACATCGGCACGAACGGGTATCCCCTCGGAACCGCAGGCGTGCCGACGGGGACAAGCCAGCTTTCGGGCGGTGCGTCTGCGATCACAGGCGGGGCCGGACGCTGAAGGCGCTTCGCACCATGGCTTCTTTCAAACGTCGTCAGGCACCCTTAGTTTTTGGTGGGACGTCGCTGGATTGAGTTTGGGCTAAGAATCTTTCCATCCACGCGATGGTGCCGATCAGGCCATCCCGCAGGGGGACCTGTGGGTGCCAGCCGAGTTCCGACCGGATCAGCGCAGTGTCGAGCACGTTGGCCGGTACGTCGGCGGCGCGGCTCGGCTTGTGCACACACGGCAGGCTATCGCGTGCGAAGGCCCGCTCCAGTTCGGCGATGACCTGGTTGACGCTCAGGCCCATGCCGCTGCCGACATTCATCACCTTGTGCGGTCCATCGTAGGCGGTGGCGGCGAGGAACGCGTCGCTGACATCGTCGATGTGGAGGAAGTCGCGCACCACCTCCCCGGTCCCCCAGACCTCCAGCGGCAGCCCGGAGAGGATGCGGTAGATGTAGCTCCCGATCAGGCCCTGATGCTTGGTGCCGAGCTGAAACCGTCCGTAGGGATTGGCGATCCGCAGGATCTGGTAGTCGATCCCGTGTAGATGCCGGTACAGGTAGAGCGACTTCTCGATCATCAGCTTGCTGATGCCGTAGGCCGAGATCGGGTCGGTCGGGGCCTGTTCGGAGATCGGGATGGCGCGTGGGATCCCGTAGATCGCGCCCCCGGTGGATGAGAACACGAGCTTCTTGACCCGTGCGGAGCGGCAGATCTCGAGCAGGTGCAGAGTGGCAATCGGGGCGGCTTCAAGTTCGGCGGATGGGTCCCGGTTCGAGCTCTCCGGGATCGACCCGGCGATCAAGTGGAAGACGATGTCCTGACGTTCGACCGCGTTGGCGATGGCGAGCCGGTCGGAGAACTGGCCCGTCATCCGGGCGACGCGCCGGTCGAGGGCCTCGGGCTGGGGGTGGCTGCGGCTGAAGCAGGTGACCTCGGCACCTGCGGCAGCGAGACGGTTGCACAGGTTCAGCCCGAGGAAGCCGCCACCGCCCAGCACGAGGCAGCGCGCCCCCGCCAGAGTCGGGGCGGCTCGCGCGGAGGCCTGACCCGCAGGCGCGCCGCCGGTCATGGCGCCGGATCGCCCCCGGGCGATGCTGGCTCCTGCATCGCAATCAGATCCTCGACCAGCACCCGTGCCGTCTCCTGCAGCGCGCGCCGCGTCGGGTCCAGCGGCGCCTTTCCGTAGGCCCGGGCCGCGGCGTAGGCGGACGCGTAGGCGGCATCCCATCCGGCGGCGAGAATCCGCGGGCCGGCGGCTTCCAGCGCGTCGCGGACGGTCACCCAGGCGGCCCGATGGGCCGCATCCCAGGCCGCGTCCCGGACCTCAGGGCCCGTCTGCCGCAGCGTGAGATTCGCGACGGCCGCGCGCTTGCGGGCGCGCTTCAGGCGATCGCACAGGGACGCGAGGTCCGCGACATCTTGGAGCGCCGGCAGATCGGCCAGTTCATCCCCCTCCACGATCAGTTTGGCGAGGTGAAACCAGGCGGGCACGTGGGTCCGGACGAGCCAGTCGGCCACCCGGGCGACTCGTCGGCGCTCCAGCGCTTCCGAGCCGTGCGTCCCGACGAGCCGCGGGAGGAGGGGGCGGATCAGGGCATCGCGCTCGGCCTGAGGCAGGCCGTCGCTCCAAGTGCGGATGAACGCCGCGAGGCTCGGGGCGGTGCAGGCGGGATGGTCCGACACCGGCTCGCCAGCGATGAAGGCCACGGCCTCCATCGCGCACAAGGCGCCGCCGTCGGGATGCGCGCCCGCGGCCAGGGTGGCAACCTGGGCGACTCGATTGGGATCGATCGCCGGCTTCTCGATCCGGACCATGGCCGGCTTCCTTCTCCTCGACACCGGATGCGAAGGCCGGTTCCGGCGGACATGAGCCGCTGACGCAGAACACGCGACCGAGCGACCGGCTCGCTAATCCGTCTTCTTCACGCGGTGCGTCAGGATGATCGACAGCCAGGGCACCATCTCGTGCGCCACCTCGATCCGCAGCAGCACTTCGAGGTGCAGCGCGTAGGGCAGGGCGAACTGGAAGCCGCAGCGCGCCTCCTCTATCGTCGTCGGCATGTCCCCCGTGACAGCCGCGATGACGTCCGGCCGGTGGATATTGACGGGGATGCGCTGGACCTCACCGTCGACCTCGGCGACGAGGGTGGCCTTCTCCCGGCTCGCCGCGACGATCCATCCGGTGAAGACGACCTGCCCGTCCTGGATCTCGACCCAGACGCGATCCTGCGGCGCCTCGAGATGGGCCCGCGCGAAGGCGTCGGGCAGTTCACCCTCGAGTTCGGCGATGGTGCAGCCGACGTCGAACTTCTCGAAGCCGCGGCCCTCGCCGAAGATCGTCGCGAACCGCTTCTGGTACTGGCCGATGAGAAGGTTCTTGATGGTCTCGTCGAGACCCGACCACTGCCCCTTGGTCTGGATCGTGTAGACCGACAGGATCTCCCGCAGGAACGCGATGCGGCCCTTGTCGGCGACGTAGAGGTTCATCAGCCAGTCGGCCGCGCCCGTCTCGTCGTAGAAGGTGACCGGCACTCGGCGTAGCGCCTCGGCCCGGTAGAAGCAGGCCGAGAAGTTCGCGGTGAGCGGGGCCCGGGCGAGCACCGGGAAGCTGATCGTCCCGGTCTGATAGCGGCCCTGCTCCTCGTGAGGCATGAACGAGCCGTTCGCGACGTGGTGCAGCAGGACCCAGTTGAAGCACATATCGAGCGCCGGGTCCGTCCGCAGCATCCGCAGCTGCAGGCCGATCTTCCGGTCGGAGATCCAGTGATCGTCGCCCTCACAGAACGCGATGAACCGGCCGGTGCAGGCCTCGATGCAGTCGCGCATGTTGTGCAGCATGCCGAGGTTCCGGTCCCGGGGCCGGATGGTGATCCGGTCCGGATGGCGGGCGCGATACTCCTCGATGATCTCGGCGGTCCCGTCCGTCGACCGGTCGTCGCCGACCACCACCTGCATTCGGAATAGGCCCCGCTGGCCGAGCACTCCGTCGAGGCAGCGCCGGATGGTCCCGGCATGGTTGTAGGCCGTGACGACCACGCTGACGGTGAGCTGGTCCTCGATCCAGCCCCGAAGCGCAGCGGGGTCCTGCCGCGGCCGGCCAGGAGCGTCGAGACCGATCTCCTTCAGGGCCATCTCGGCGATGTCGGGATGGCCCTCGATCAGCTGCGCGAGGCGCGCCGGATCCTCCTCGTCGAGATAAGCCTCGGCGAGGCGCCGGAAGATGCGCTTCTGCGTGGCCTCGTACTCGGCGGCGTAGCGGCCGCCGAAATGGCCCCGCAGCTGCCGGTAGAACTCGATCTCAGACCTGCCGAGCCGCTTGTGTCGCGCCAGCACGGTGTCGAAGGCGGCCCACATGCCGCCCGCGTGCTTGCGGTACACGCCCATGACCTGGGGCAGGAACCCAATCCGGCCGACCTCGGCGTGCATCAGGTGGATGTACCAGTCGGCCGGGATGATGCCGCGGCCGATCTCCAGCCTCTCGCCACCGCGATAGCGCCAGCGGTAGAACACGCTGTTGGTCTGGATGAAGTTGTGCGCGACGAGGTCGGACAGGGACGGCTGCGGGTTGGGGTGCTCGGGATACTGCTCCTCCACCGCCGGCATGTCTTCGTAGACGACCTTCACCGGATGGTAGCACAGGGTGTATTCCGGCCGCTGCCGCATGTAGTCGAACTGGCGCTGCAGCTTGTCAGGGTCGGTCCAGTAGTCGTCGCCCTCGCAGATGGCGACGTATTCCCCCGAGACGCGCCCGGCGATGTCGTCCAGGTTCTTGACGACGCCGATATTCTCGGGCCGCAGGATCGCGACGAGGTTCGGGTGCCGTGCGGCGTACGCGGCGATGATTTCGGCGGTGCCGTCGCTGGACTTGTCGTCGCCGACGATCAGCTCAAAGGGGAAGTCCGTCCGCTGGCCCAGGATGCTGTCGAGCGTCTGGCGGATGAACGACTCCTGGTTGTAGGTGATGCACAGGACCGAGACGATCGGCTTGCCATCCTCAGAGCCAGCTTCGGCGTCGCCCTGCTGGCGCAGCCACGCGGCGAACGGGTTGACGTAGGTGCCGTCGACCGCCTCGTCCGACGTGCCTGGAAAGTCCGGCCGCGGCTGCCGGCCGAGCCTTGCGCCGTACTTCACGTAATGCTCAAGCGGGGACAGGTCGGTCAGGCCGACGTCGGGATAGCGCGCCGCGTACCAGAGGTGGTCGAACCGCCCGCTGCGGTAGATGGTCGAGAAGTCGGCCTGCCAGGGCTCTAGCTGAGGCGGGGCCGGAACGGCGGTCTCAGCGGCGGTCTGCATCGATCGTGTCCTCGCACAGGTCCCGGCCGCTGGCTGCCGTCGAGCGCAGCGAAAATTCGATCATCGCGGCGCCAGACGAACGGTACGGACCGGCGTCAGAGCGCACTCGGCGGCCGCGCCTCTGCGTAACCGTGGTTGAAGTAGTGCTGCGTCGGGTCGGCCCCGGCGCTCGCCACGTCGCCGTTGCATTTGAGGTAGAAGTCCCGGTCGAACAGGCCCGAGGTCTCCAGCCAGCGGAGCATCGTGTCCTCCCCGACCACCGGCGCGCCGTTTGGGGAGGCGGTCGAGGCCTCGTGGTAGAGCTGGACGAGCCGAGCGATGCGGGCGGCCACGTCCTTGGCGGCGGGCCGGCGAACCGACGCGGCGACGACGCTCGACTGCTCGCCCGGACGCCGCCGCTGAAGATCGGCCTCGGCCAAGCGGACCAGACGCGCGAGTTCCCCCTGCGCCTCCTTCAGGCGAGCCTGCGTCTCGGCGAGCTCTGTCCGTAGCGCCTCGACGTCCTCGCCCAAAACCCGCTCCGTCCCATCGTGGCGCCGACGGCGCCGAAGCTCCGGTAGCGCGGCGGATGCCGCATACCGGCCATCGCAGCGACCAGGCCGCGCGTCGCCCCGGGTGATACGATCGCCCCGTCAGCCCGGTCAACCCTTTCCGGGCGCCTAGTCCCGCGTGGGCGGGGCCGAGGCACTGGGTGGCGGGATCCGCCTCAGCCAGACGCCTCGCCATCGACTCGCTGGGCGACGGAGACCGACAGCCAGGGTAGGACCACGTCCTCGGCCTCGATCATGAGACGGACCTCCAGGTACCGATCGAACGGCAGCGTAAACCGGAACCCACAGCGCGCCCCATCCGCTGGTGCCGGGCCGTCGCCGAACAAGGCGGTGACCACGTCGGACCGTTGCCGATCGATGGGAAACCGATGCGTCTCGCCGCCGACCTCGGCGACGAGCGTCGCCCTGGCTCCGTAGGTCGGGACGACCCAGCCGGCGAACACCACGTGCCCGTCCTGGATCTCAGTCCCGGCGCCGGGGGCGGGCGCTTCCAGATGGGCGCGGGCGAAGTCCGCAGATAGCGCGGCGTCGCCGTCTGCGACCGTACTGACGAGCGCGTAGGGCTCGAAGCCGCGCCCTCGGCCGAAGAGGGTGGCGAAATGTCGGCGCTGGAGGTCGATTCGAGCGGTCTGGATCGCGTCGGGGCGGTCCGACCCCGATCCGCCAGCCCGAATGTCCCAAACTGAGAGGATCTCACGCAGAAACGCGATGCGGCCCCGATCGGCGACGTAGAGATCCATCAGCCAGTCGCCGGCACCGGGCTCCTCGAAAAACGCCTGCGGCAGGGTCCGCAAAGCGTCCGCGCGGTAGAGACCGCACGCGCGGTGCGCGGTGACCGGTGCGGCGGCGAGATCCGAAAAGTGGAGGCTCCCAGTCGCGAGCCGCCCCTGCGCCTCGTGCGGAAGCACAGATCCTTCCGCCGCCCGGTGCACGAGTACCCAGTTGAAGGACAGGGCGAGCTTGGGATCGCTCCGAAGGATCCGGAGCTGCTTGGCGAGCTTGCGGTCTGAGATCCAGCGGGTCTCCGCGTCGCAGAAGGCGATGTAACGGCCGTCGCAGGCCGCGATGCATTCCCGCAGGTTCCGGAGTGGGCCGAGATCCTGCGGGCGCGGGCGCACGTCGATGCGATCCGGATCGACCGACCGAAGGGCATCGACCACCGCCGCGGCAGCCTGCGTCGAACATTCGAAGCCGATGACGACCCGGAGCCGGAACAGGCCGCGCTGGGCCAGAATGCTCGCGAGGGCGGGACGGAGATCGGCGCCGGGATCGGGCGCGGTCACGATGACGCTGACGGTCAGTTGCTCCTCGAGCCACGCGCGCAGGTCATCGGCATCGCCGGCCGGCAAGCGTGCGATATCAAATCCCATCTCGCCGAGGGTGTTGTGGGCGATGTCGGGATGGTCCTCAATCAGGCTGCGCAAACCCAGCACGTCCGCCTCGTCGAGGCAGGCCTCCGCGAGGCGCACGAAGATCAGCCGCTGCGACGCCGCGAAGCTCTCGGCGAATCGGCCGCCGAAGCGACCTCGCAATTGCCGGTAGAACTCGATCTCAGACCTGCCGAGCCGCTTGTGCCGCGCGAGGTCGGACGCGTGAGCCCATATCCCGCCGGCATGCTTGCGGTACACCGCCATGACCTGAGGCAGGAACCCGATCCGGCCGACCTCGGCGTGCATCAGGTGGATGTACCAGTCGGCCGGGATGATGCCGCGGCCGATCTCCAGCCTCTCGCCACCGCGATAGCGCCAGCGGTAGAACACGCTGTTGGTCTGGATGAAGTTGTGCGCGACGAGGTCGGACAGGGACGGCTGCGGGTTGGGGTGCTCGGGATACTGCTCCTCCACCGCCGGCATGTCTTCGTAGACGACCTTCACCGGATGGTAGCACAGGGTGTATTCCGGCCGCTGCCGCATGTAGTCGAACTGGCGCTGCAGCTTGTCAGGGTCGGTCCAGTAGTCGTCGCCCTCGCAGATGGCGACGTATTCCCCCGAGACGCGCCCGGCGATGTCGTCCAGGTTCTTGACGACGCCGATATTCTCGGGCCGCAGGATCGCGACGAGGTTCGGGTGCCGTGCGGCGTACGCGGCGATGATTTCGGCGGTGCCGTCGCTGGACTTGTCGTCGCCGACGATCAGCTCAAAGGGGAAGTCCGTCCGCTGGCCCAGGATGCTGTCGAGCGTCTGGCGGATGAACGACTCCTGGTTGTAGGTGATGCACAGGACCGAGACGATCGGCTTGCCATCCTCAGAGCCAGCTTCGGCGTCGCCCTGCTGGCGCAGCCACGCGGCGAACGGGTTGACGTAGGTGCCGTCGACCGCCTCGTCCGACGTGCCTGGAAAGTCCGGCCGCGGCTGCCGGCCGAGCCTTGCGCCGTACTTCACGTAATGCTCAAGCGGGGACAGGTCGGTCAGGCCGACGTCGGGATAGCGCGCCGCGTACCAGAGGTGGTCGAACCGCCCGCTGCGGTAGATGGTCGAGAAGTCGGCCTGCCAGGGCTCTAGCTGAGGCGGGGCCGGAACGACGGTCTCAGCGGCGGTTTGCATCGATCGTGTCCTCGCTAATATCCCGACCGATTGCCGCCTTCGGTCGTTGAGAATGAGCTGCCGTAGGCTCCGTGACGCGTCACCCGCGGCGCCCGGATTTCAGGCATACCTCAGGCGCCGCGCCTTCCCTTACGTCATGATGCGGCCGGAGATGGCAGGTGATCGCGTCGCCAACTGAGCGACCGCATCGGTGACCTGGTTCGGATTGACGCGGTAGTTGGCGTGAAAGGCGTGCACGTTGCCCCTCCGCTGACTCGACTTGCCGCGCAGGAACGTGATCTGCGCCCCCCCAGACTCGACGTAGCTGGTGTAGCCTCGGAAATTGAAGCTCAGCTCCTCGTGGATGAGACCGAGGATCTGACATCCTTCCTGGGAGAAGAGCGTGTTGTTGAGGGACGAATTCGATGACCCGACGACCAGGGCTGCGGAATGGAACAGGGCGACCTGCTCCAGGAACGAGAGGGTTTCCGGATAGATCACCTCGAAGCCGAGCGGGCGCAAGCGATCGGCGATCTCCTGCTCATTCTCGAGCACGCGCTGCGTGAATGCCTTGCGCGAGATGAACAGGCGACGATCCCGCCGCTCGGACAACAGGCCACGGTCGCGCGCTCGCTGCAGGATCCGATCCCGGATCGCCCTGAAGACGTCAGCAGGCCAGATCGTATCGTAGAACGGCTGTCCGGGTTTCATGTCGAAGGGAAAGAAGGCCGGCACCGGTGCCATCCCGAGCTTACCGAACGAGACGGGCTTCGCGGGCAGCTTGATCACCGGCCGGTTGCGGGTGTCGAGCAGTGCCAGGATCTCCTCGTGGGTGCCCGGCATGTGGTCGTCGATGCAGAGCGGGATCCCATCCGGGCAGCGCGGATCGTTGTAACAGATCATGCGCGGCACGAACTCGCTGAACCAATGTCCGTAGTTGCGACTCTGGAGACCGAACATGACCAGCCCGGCCTCGATCCGCTCGGCGTTCTCGGGAAGCTCGATCAGGGCATGGGTTTGGCCGAACGCCGCCATCATGATCTGATCGAGATTTACTCCATCCTGGATCAGGATGTCCTTGCGCCGCGGATGCGCAGCGACGTCGTAGACGACGCGCTTGTCTGCAACGACGACGTTGCTTCGCGGGAAGGCATGCGCCTCCGACACGAAGGCAAGGTACAGCGGCGGCATGTCGAGATCGCCCGCCGTCGACGAGAGAGGCGGCGGCGGCTCCCAGAATTTCAAGCGGGGAGCAGTGATCCTGCGGCCGGGCAGGATTTCGACATAGCTTGCTCCGCCGGCTTCGAAGAGAGATTTGACCGAGACAACTTCGTGGGCGGCAAGCGGGCCAGAACCATACACGTGCCTGGTCCGTTCATGAAGCGCGATTGCCTTGTCGTATTGCCCCGCGTCAAGCAAGTCGTAGAACTGCAAGCGGCGCAGATTTTTGATCTTGAGCTCGAGCGAATCACCATCGGGCGTAAGCGCCTCGCCGCCGTCTTGGTCTCGCACGATCCGCGCAAGCAGGTAGCAGCCCACGGCACCAGACACATCGCCGCTCAGCTCGTACTGCCACGCGAGATCAATCAAGAACGAGAGCCTATTATGGCCAAGATTTTGGCCCGCAACCTTGGCTCGCTGCAGGTCGTCTAGCAGGGGCACGACCGTATCGAATTCACCGCGTCGACACAGGTCGAGGATACGTGCACGGATCGCAGCAAGATGATAGCGAGGTGCTCGCGCTTGAGCTATCCGCGCGGCAAGCGCGTAGGCCTGGGCAGCGAGTCCTATACTACCCTCGGCTTCGAACCGAAATCCGAGGGTCTCCAGGTGCTGGGCGACGACGTCATCTGGTTCTGCAACGCTCACGGCTCGATCGAGGGCATCTAATCCCTCCTGCGTTCCGGATCGGGCAGCCTGGATCAGGGTCTGCCGAAAAGCCTCGACCATCATTGTCGACCGTTTAGGTGGGAGCGGAACTAGGACCGGAACTGTCGCGCGCCCTCAGCACGACGACAGAGCCTGCTCGGCACATCTGCAAACCTGCGCAATCTGTTCCGGCGCAATCGTCGGGAAGAACGGCACTCCGATTGCGGTCTTGGCAACGCCGTCCGTCGCGGCAAGGCCATCATGTGGGCAGGTGGCGAAGGTCGGGTGCGCGTGGCAGCCACTGCCGTACCAGCGCCGCCACTGAATTCCGGATTGGTCGAAGGCTGCGGTCACAGTGGCGACGACACGGGCGTCGACGATCGCGTTGGCGGTCATGGTCAACCAGTCACGACCGAAGCCCGCCTGCATTGAAACGCCGATCCGCGCGAATCCTGCCACGTAGGCCAGCGAAACCTCGCGCAGGCGGGCGATACGCGCGTCAAGGTCGTCGAAGACGGCGAGACCCACGGCGGCCGCGTATTCGGAGATCCGGTAATTTCCGCCGCGCATCTCCGAAACGCGGCTGCCGGCCGAGAAGCCGAAGCCCGTCATCGCGGTGATCGCCGCCGCCATCGCGGCATCACGCGTGATGATCGCGCCGCCTTCCCCGATCCCAAGCGCCTTGGTGGCATGCAGGCTGACGCACAGGGGTTGCGCGCCGACATGCCGGAGGTTCAACGCGGCCGCGGCGGCATCGAAGATCACCGGCACGCCGTGCTCCGCCTCGAACGTCTCCCAGGCACCGACCTCGATCGGAGCTCCGCATGGGCTCACGACGATGACCGCCGCTACATCGCCGGGATTGGCCCGCAGGGCGCGCGCCGCGATCTCCGGCGTCAGCGCCAGGGTTTCCGGATCGACGTCGGTGAAGTACGGCGTGAGCCCGACGTTGGCTGCCGCGTGTGCCGTGGCGATGAAGGTCCAGGACGGCATGACGCAGTAACGGCCGGTGCGGCCCGCGCCGCGGTAGCGCAGGGCGAGTTCGATCGCCGCCGTACCATTGCTGGTCAAGGCCGCGTGGACCGGGCCGTCGCCACTCTGGGCGCCGATGAACTCGCAGAGCCGGGCCGTGAACGCGTTGGTGAGAGGTCCGTAGTTGCTGTAGATATGAGCCTCGTCGATCCGGCGCAGGTAGGGGACGATTGCATCCGTCTCCGGGAGGCTCGGAATTAGTACGGGGATCATCGCTCGGATACGCCTTCCCTCGTTCGCCGTCGTCATGGTGCGATTCAGCGGCGCGGGCCGCTATACATGTCCGCGGGGTGGTGCGGAAGGCGCGCGTCATTAGGCGACCTGACCGGCGAAGCCGAACGCGCGGATTGGCCGGTGACGCCGGCCCGCTCTATCCGCAGCAGAATGCTGTAACAGTCTATCGCTGAAGTTGCATCGCAACTCGCGACGGGACAGAGAAAAGGACCTCTGTCCTATTTGCATCACGATGTCTCGAAGCTGACTTGCGGTGGCCATCGGACGCTCGCCAGAGCAGGCGGCTTCCGCTACCGGTCAACTTGCGGCCCTCGCGCGGGCGACGCGACGGGGCAGGAGGGCAATGTGCGTCCGACCGCGGCATTCTTGGACTTGGTCAAGAGCATTGATAGCGGCAACGCATCTCGGGTCGTCAGTGAGCTCGCTGCAATCTTAGCCGGGGGTATTGCCCCCGCCCTGCGCGCGAAGCTGATCGTTCAGCACCTCGAGACGTTGGCCTTCCGTCTGGAAGGCTGCGATCTCTTTCTGGAAGCCGCGCAGGTCTTCAATCTGGTCGCCACAGTCGATGCGGAGAACAGCGAGCGCTGGCGCGCGGCTGCCGTCACCGTCGGCCTCCAGAGCCTATGCGAGCGGCGGCGCTTCGGCGAGGCTGCCGCGTTCGTCGCCGCTCTGCGGCAGGACGGGGGTTCGGACTCGAAGATCGCTCACGGCGTCGAGATCCTGATGCGTCTCGCCTGGCACTACGAGTGTCGATACCAGACCGAGGCCTCGGTGCAGTGCTATCGGCTGGCGCACGAATTAAGCGGCGGCGGTCACGGGATCTCGACGGTCGACGGACACAGCCTAGGAAGCAAGATCCGCGCCATCCGGATCCTTCAGATGGGCTTGCTGGCGGAGGAGAGTCTACACGCGGAAGCGGCCACTCTGCACGAACAGACGCGCGGCTTGCTTGGCCTCGAGCCGGCACGCATCTACGACATCCTGTCGGCGCGCGAGGCGGCCACCGACGGCGGTGGCGTCTACCACGAAGTGCGGCCCGGCCGATGGATCCAAGAGCCTGAGATCAGATTCCTTGATGGTCCGGTGACTCTCATATCCCGGGTCGGCTCCCTGGATGCGCCGCCCCAGTATGTGGCGCTGTTCCGGGATTGTCTGGCGTTCCCGCGCAGCAACGTCGTACTTCAGGGCGATCGCCTGATCTACGACTTGGCCGCCCACCCTCACAGCAGCACCTTCGACATCCGCGACGGCGTCAATCCCGACCAAATCATGGTTGCCGTCTACGGTAGCGGCCGTGCGCTGGTCGTCGCGCCCCCCGAAGTGCGTCCGATCGAGGCTGGCCTGATGATGTTCGGCCTCCAGAGCCGGAACTATGGCCACTGGCTGCTGGAATTCGCCGGGCGCATGCTGTGCTTCAACGATCCTGCCTGCCCGGCCGGGTTTCCGATCTGCATCGACGACGACATGCCGGAAACCCACCGGCAGATCATCGAACTGCTCGACGAGCGCGACCGGCCGGTGCTGCCGCTGCCCGCGGTGCCGGTCCGCGTCGGGGACCTCGGCATCGCTCCGGCGCCGACGCTGCTGCCGTTCGACACGCGTAGCGGCCATCCGGTCTACGATGCCGTCTGGCCGCGGGACGTCCTCGGTGACCTGCGCTCCAAAGTGCTCGGACGGCTCGGCGAGCGCGGCGTCGATTTGCGCCGGCGTGGGCGTCGGATCGTGCTCTCGCGGCGAGGTTTCGTCCAGCGCCAGCTGCTGAACGAAGCGGAGATCGTCGGCGTCCTGCAGCTACACGGGTTCGAGGTCGTCCATCCGGAGACCCTAACCTTCGCCGAACAGATCGCCACCTACCACGCCGCAGATATCGTCGTCGGATCGGCGAGCTCAGCGCTGACCAACTGCATCTTCTGCCGGCCCGGAGCCAAGGTCGTCGCCCTGATCCATGAGAGCCTGTCGTTCAACTTCCGCGGCTATACCAGCATGATCGAGTCGAGCGGCGCGGATCTGCTGTTCGTGCGCGGTACCACCCAGCACGGGGAGGCGGTGCATCCGTTCCACGCTAACTACACGGTCACGCCAGAGAAAGTGCTCCGCGCCATCGAGGAGGTTTGCCGCGCGTAGGCTGTCGCCGGGGCGGGGAGGGCAGGCCGCGAACGTAATCGTCCAACACACAGCCTTGTCTGCGGCCGGCGTCCTCAACGGGTACCGCGCGGATCTGGGACCCTGCTTTCCGTGCAGCCAGTCGGCCCGCCTGGTGAGATCAGCCCTCGAACGGCGATCGCGCAGGCTGGCTCAGCAGGCTGGCTCAACCGCGGCGCAGGATGCGGGCAGGGTTGCCGACGACCCTGTGCCCCGGGAGAACGTCTCGAATGACAACCGCGCCCGCACCGACCAGGGCGTGTGCACCGATGCGAATCCCCGGAATCACAGAGGCGCCGGTACCGAGAAAGGCACCCTCCTCGATGATGACGTGTCCGGCCAAATTCACGCCCGGACTTAGGGTTGCAAAATCGTCGATCCGGTTGTCGTGCGCGATGGTGGAGCCTGGGTTCACCAGCACATGTGCGCCGAGATGCGCATCCGCCGTTATGGAGGCGTGACCGAGGATCATGGAGCCCTCGCCCACGCTGCTGCTCGCGCCGATCAGCACGGCGGGGTCAATGATCGAAGCGAAGCGTGCTCCGATCGATCGCAGGCGTTCGACTGCCCGTGCCCTGGCCTTGGGCTCACCCAGCGCAACAACAAAGCGAAGGCTATCATCGCCCGCGAAGTCGTGGATGTCCCGAGAAACCGGGCGATCGTGAAGGCTGTCCGCGGCGGCGATATCGGGATCGACGAGGCACGCGACAAACTCGATCTCATGTCCGACCGCATGCAGTCGCGAGAGCACAACCAGTATTTCGCGCGCTAGCGCGCCCGCACCGAACAGGACGAGTCGCTCTATCTGTGATTTCGCCTGGCTCATAAGACGCCTTCGACGAGATCAAGGGACTCTGGACCGATCGCTATCGCACCGCACTTCTCGGCGACGTCGAGCCGCTCGCGGTACGAATCGTCGATGAACATAGCTTCCGAGCCTTGCACGGAGTTCGATTTCATCTCGCCATTTCTGAGGTGGATGATCTCATCGAAGAACCCACACAGCCCAAATTGTTCAAGCTTCTCCTCCACGACCCCGTCGTGCCTCGTCAGAAGAACAACCTTCATTTTCTTATTAAACTTCGCGCCATACAGGATACCCACCAAGCGATGATTTATTGTACTGCCATCTATAACAAGCGTATCGTCAAAATCGACATATAAAACACTGATTTTTGATTCGACGATCGTCTTAACATAGAGAGCACGATCATACACGAATTTGAAATTTAATGGCGATTGAAGTCTTATTGATTGACCGGACAATTGATGAAGCCAAGCATCCGTGAAATTGATGCCGCGTACCCGCTGAAATCCAGAAGAACCTGCGATTCTGTTTGCGACCTCAAGCAACTTGTATTGCCCATCGGCATCTTTTTTCATTTGAAAAAACCAGGCCCCCGCCAATTGCAAGGCTTCTGAAATTTCACTCGCAAGACGGGGCAATTCATCATCGTCGACCTGTCGGGATCGGACGGAGATGCCGCCCGTCGTGCGGACCCGGCTGCGGGCGCCCGCGAAGAGGACCCGACTCGACGAGTCGGAGAAGCAATCGACCGTCACTTCTTCACCCGTCAGCAATTCTTGAACGATGATATTCCCGTCCGAAGCGCGGATCCGATCAAGCTCCTCTCGATCATGGATGATCTTGACGCCTCGCGAGCCTTGACCGCGATCGGGCTTGCAGAAGACCGGAAATATTTCTTCACCCGGTGCATAGACCTGCGGCGCGGGAACCACGCCCTTTAATTTCGCAATCGTACTTGATTTTAACTTCAAGATCTCCGCTAAGTCCGGCCTCGGCCCCACGACGATGGCGCCCTCGACGCGGCCGGCGAGCCGGAATAATGCTTCATCATGCGCCGGAATGACGAAATCGATGTTTAGATCCCTAACTAAATTCTGCACGGAATCTATGAAGTTCGGATCGACTACGAACGGTACAAAGTGACATTTATTCTTCAGTAGTATTTCGGAATGATCTTTAACGGAATTTCCACCGTAGACATCCCAGAATTTCGAGAACCGCAGACTCTCGATAACCTCGTGCGCGATCTCTGTTCCGGCCGGAACAACCAAAATCCTCTTCTTCATCGATCACTCCAGGTCAAATAGAAAATTGCCGTTTACTACCATGCGGCACCTTCAACCTTCCGGCGCCCTCAGGCGCTTCGCTGCGCAGCGATCAGGGTGACGATTGAGAACACGGTGAGCCGTGATGGTGTGGTACGGGTGATGGCCTTGATCGGCAACAGCCGGATGCGCCAGAGGCATGGCAGGCCTACGTCGTGAAGGCTGGAGCGCAGGATGGCTACCGAGGCGCTCACCGACGCAGTCCGCTTTGACAGCGGACGGCTCGGCGGGTCTGCCTACAGGACAGACCTTCTGAGGCTCGGATTTCGGCCTACCGTCGGCCTCATATCCAGTAGCAGACGGTAGCGGCGAGGCAGACGGCAGCGAGGTATTTGCGGGCTAGCCGGTCGTAGCGGGTGGCGATGCGGCGGCTGTCCTCAGGCGGCGGAATCTTCGCGTGCGCGTCCTCTACTTGTTTCGTCGATCCGATCGTTCGCCCGTGTCGCGGCGAATGACGCCACCGCCGATCAGCCGCTTGAACGGGCTCGCTTTGCTGCCTGGTAAAGCGCACCGATGAGGATTTGCAATTCCTGCATGCCGGTCGCGCACTCGTCGGACCCGTGCGATCACGCCGACATCGACCACTGTCTTGGCTGCGTGGCAGGGTCGACACAGCACCTGGCAGTTCTCCAGTGAGGCGTCCTCTTTCAGCGCGGCCGGGACGATGTGATCGTAATGGAATCGCCCGACCTGAAGTGAGCACGGACAGCGATCGCCATCCGTGAGAAGGCCCTCGCAGCGGCCTTCAGCTCGGGCGAGGGCAGCGCGCAGCACCGCCTTGCTGAACTCCCGGCGTGCCATCACGCTACTTCCGCAGCAGAGGTGTCAGTGGGGCCGCCGAGATCAGCCGCGACCGCGATGCGCTCAGGCGCTGTCTCGGCCAATCGATAAGTGTGCAGTTCACGCGCGCCTAGTTTGGCACAGGCCGCGAGCCAGCCGAGAAAGCCGGGATCTCCCGCTTCACAGGCGCGAGCAGCGACGATTGAGGCCTGCCCTCGCGAATTTCGAGTGACGACGAGGACGACTGCAGCTTGCTCGGCGGTGAGATCAGGGGTGTCGAGTGGCTGGACGACCACGACGTATCGCCGGCTTGAGTGCCCGCGCCAAACACTCATGGCGAGAGCGGGAGCGCCACGCAGGCCGGCGTTCGAGCGCAGGCGCTCCTCGCGCACCGGTGAGCGGACGGCGCGATCAGCCTTCAACTCGCGCAGGGCGGCCGCCCACGAGATGTTGCGGTTCGACATGGCCGCCCTCATGCGCTGAGCGGGAGGACGGCGACACGCGGTTCGTTAGACGGCCGCGAGTGCAATTGTGTGGATGAGGTGGATCCAGCAGGGCAGGAGGCCGGTCGAAAAGCCGCGGGGACCGAGGGGAGGGTCTGAATGTGGCCCTGAGTAAGAGAAGGCATGCTGTGCTCCGGGTCGTCGGCGAGACCTGCCCCCGCCACCAACCCGACCCCGCTGTCGGCCCTTGGGACCGGCGGGGTTAAGGCATGCACACCGCTGCCTTCCGGCGCGCTGACCACTCAGCGTCAGCCCACGGGCATGAACCAGCCCCGGCCACAGGTCACAGCGGCTAGGTCACCAGCGATCGACTTACCGCCACGGACGCCTACCGCGCGGGTGCGACATAATGAACGCAAGACCATTGCGTGGCAGCTTAGCTCCCTGACTCATTGGACTTACCAAACGGGCTCTGAGTGCGTCGCTCCGTGAGCATTGACGCTCCTTTTTCCGCAGCAGTCCAGTCGGGATCGACATCAAACGTCGTTGTCAGCGCAAATCTTCACGACGGATTTGAAATAGTAATTTCGCAACTGATCACGAGCCACCGCGTGAGCAAAAACGTGATGGCTTCACGAGCGGAGGCCACAGCCGGAGTTTAGCTAAGCTTCGACTTATGATGCCTTCACAGTCCAAGAGCACTCTCGATAGGTTGGCCCGGCATTACGGTGCCGGAACAATCCAATCCGCTTAGCACTACTTTGGCAGAAAGGCGTATAGACCTAAGAACGGGTCGAAGGCGGATAATTATTCGCATCAGCGGTTACCTAAGGTAATCGAAAAGAGCGGCGTTTTGGCGGCATCGCCTCCCGTCAGGTAGCGCGACGCCGACACCCCGAAGGGGACTGCCAAAGTAGTGTTAGAGGCTGTTACGGACCTGCGGCTGCACCAGTTTTGGAAGGATGCAGTCCTGTCGCGCCTATCCGTCCGATGTCAGCAATGAAGAGTGGGCGCTGGTCGTCCCCTACCTAACCTTGCTGCCCGAGACTGCCGCCCACCGCGAGCACGGTCTGCGGGAGGTGCTCAATAGGCTGCGCTAAGTGGTGCGATACGGCGTGGCTTGGCGTGCGATGCCCCACGACCTGCCGCCCTGGCATGCCGTGTACGACCAAGCCCAACGCTGGCTGCGGGTGGGTTGCTTTGAGAGCTTGGTCCATGACCTGCGTGCCGTGCTGCGCTTGTCTTCGGGCCGTGCCGAGGAGCCCTCAGCCGTGGCGCTCGACAGCCGGACGCTGCGTTCTACGCCCGAGAGTGGTGCCCGCGCCGCCTGGGACGGCCACAAGCGCACCCGTGGCTCGAAGCTGCACGCGGCCGTCGATACACTCGACCAAGTGCTAGCCCTGCACGTTACACCGGCCAACGCCGATCATCGCGCTGCTGTGGCCACGTCGGCTGATACCGTGGAGGAGGCAACTGGCGACAGCGTGAACCTCGCCTACGTCGATCAGGGCTACACGGGTGAGCGCGCAGCCAAGGCAGCCTCCGCTCACGGCATTGCCCTGAAGGTCGTGAAGCTACCAGAGGCCAAGCGCGGCTTCATGCCGCTGCCACGCCGTTGGGTCGTCGAGCGCGCCTTCGCCGGGGCCACGCGTTTCCACCGATTGTCCCGTGGCTACGAACTCCTGGCCGCTACCCTGGCCGGCTTGCACCTCGTCGCCTTCAGCGTCCTGCTTCTACGCAGGGCTACCGACTTCGCAGCAGTCTGTAACAGCCTCTAGCGATTGAGGGCTCGCACCGTCGCCGCCATACGCTCTTGTTACTTGGAGCGGTCCACAGCGCATGGTATGATAATTGATATTAATCCCATGCTCGAATCAGTAAGATTTCATTCTGGATAACTGCCGGATCGATGCGGAGCCTGCGATGGGAAAAAAAATACATTTAGTTGATAGCTCAATATCAAGCGACAGCAGCAGGTTCGATAAGCTATCTAGCCGCGGCTCCGGTGATATCACGATCAAGATCGCCGCGTCTTGTAATGGCAATGCTCAGGCCGTGGCCGATATTCAGAAATCTTTAGGATCGGACAAAATCGACGTATTGATTATCTATGGTCATGGTGCTCCGGGGGTGCAGGGCGTCGCCATGGGCAAGGATAGCGCCGGAGTGAAAGAAAACTCTGCGATCACGCTGAAAGCCGTGACTGACGAGAAATCCTCCTGGATGTCTCTTCGCCCCTATTTTTCTAAGGAGGGGGCCGTCGTTTTGAAAGGATGTAATACCGGCAGAGGTCAGAAGGGCGACGAACTGATGCTCGCGCTTGCCAAAGCTTTCGGAGTGCCCGTGACGGCCTCGGACTGGTATCAATTGGTCGGAAGAACCGACGTCGTTGGAAATATTAGAACGGCTTATCCCAGCGGGAAGATTAGCGAGGACAAGGCGAGCGGCCTGGTTAACCTGAGCGCCGTGCCCGTGATCGAGGCGATAGCCATTCTCGGGGCGCAGATGTTTGGCAATCCCTGAAATTTCGGTAATTGTCCGTCGTCAAGTATTTTGAGACGATTGAGGCCCGTCAGAAATGCTGGTTCTGGTTCACCTGGGTTGAGAGGTGACGCAACCTCTTTGGCCGAACCGGCGTCACTTCGGGGAAGAGCGCTCTAGAGCGTATTACGGGCCTGAGCTAAACCGACAGTGCCACAAGAATATTATTTACATCCGTTATTGATTTCGATGCATGGTGGCAGGCACTTGCGCCCAGGTTCGTAACACGCTCTAGCACTACTTTGGCAGAAAGGCGTATAGACCTAAGAACGGGTCGAAGGCGGATAATTATCCGCATCAGCGGTTACCTAAGGTAGTCGAAAACAGCGGCGTTTTGGCGGCATCGCCTCCCGTCAGGTAGCGCGACGCCGACACCCCGAAGGGGACTGCCAAAGTAGTGCTAGCTGTTTGGTTGCGGAACGTCATTGGGATGCGGCGCGTTGGGTGATCAAAGCCTATGCGTGGCGGTTCGACGGTGTGCGCCGCCGTGCTGCCAGGAGGGAGCGCTGATGCTCGCCATCCACCCGCAGGCCCGCACAACCCCAGCCGTGCGCGCCGAGATCGCCCGCTCACACGAGAGCTCCGGCGTGCTGGCCAAACGCTACGGCGTGTCCACCGAGACCATCCGTAAGTGGCGCAAACGCGGTCCCGATGCGTGTCAGGACCGCTCGGCGCGTCCCCACAAGCTCGCGTGGCGCGCCAGCGATGAGGAGCGCGCCATCGTGTGCGCGCTCCGCCGCGCCACCGGCTTTCCCCTCGACGCGCTGACTTTCGTCGTCAGCCACTTCTTGCCACACCTGAACCGGGATGCGGTCTACCGCATCCTCAAAGCCGAGGGCCTCAATCGGCTGCCGCCGGCCGAGAAGGCCCGCAAACCAAACGGCAGCTTCAAGGACTACGAGGTCGGCTTCATCCACGTCGACGTGAAGCGCCTGCCCAAGTTGCAAGACCGCGACCGCGTCTCGCGCAAACGCTACCTGTACGTCGCTATCGACCGCGCCACCCGCTATGTGCATCTCGCCGTCAAGGACGACGAGACCACCGCCTAGGCAGTGGCCTTCCTCACGGATGCCCTCGGGGCCTTTCCGTTCAAGGTCACGCACGTGCTCACTGACCGCGGCTCCTGCTTCATGGCCGATGCGTTTGAGGCCGCCTGCGCGCGGCACGGTGTGCAGCATCGCAAGACGCGTCCCTACACACCCAAAACAAACGGCATGGTGAGCGCTTCAACGTAAGCGCTGTCCTCAGGCCACGGCTTTGAGGGCCGGCGTTGGCTGGTAAGCCCATGGCAGCAGATCATCGAGGTGCCGCTGCCGATGGCCCTCGACGATGCGGGTGATG
>NZ_BPQS01000069.1 GCF_022179385.1 Methylobacterium longum
GACTTCCGCCGCATCGCCACCCGGTACGACAAGCTCGCTCGCAACTACGCCTCAGCCGTCGCCCTGGCTGCAATCATCGCCTTCTGGTGCTGATCGAGTCCAAACCCTAGAAAGCCTGACGCGGGCGGGCGTTCGCGCCTGAACCTCGTCCTCAGGTCGCGCTCGCATTATTTTCACGGTGATGGAATAGATCCGGTCTCATCGGCATCTCTCCCTTCCGATCCGGGTGGATCGTGGGAGGTTCAATCCATGCGCATGTTCCGGCTTCCGGTGACTATCCTCGCCGCGCTGCTGTCCACGGTTGCCTTCGCAGCTGAACCGGCGGCGACGGGCAAGACTGCTAAGGGTCCGACCCTCGTCGATGCCAAGGGCATGACCCTTTACACCTTCGACAAGGACAGCGCCGGCAAGTCCGCCTGCAACGGTCCCTGCGCCAGCAACTGGCCGCCGCTGGCTGCGGCCGCCGGTGCCAGCCCATCCGGCTCGTGGACGGTTGTGGCCCGTGACGACGGCAGCAAACAGTGGGCCTACAAGAACAAGCCGCTCTACACCTGGGCCAAGGACACCAAGCCCGGCGACATCACCGGCGACGGCTTTCTCAACGGTGCGTGGCACGTCGCCCAGCCGTAACGATCGTCCGTTCGACGTGGAGGAAAGCGGCGTGGACGAGATCGCCCGGCTGATCGAGCCGCAGATCCCGGCTCTGCGCCGCTACGCCTTCGCGCTTCTGCGCGACCGGGAGGCAGCCGACGATCTCGTTCAGGACACGCTGGAGCGGGCCGTCGCCGCTTGGTCGGGTCGCCATCGGGACGGCGACGTGAGGGCGTGGCTCTTCAAGATCGAACGCAACCTGTTCCTCCGCATGGTCCAGCGGCGCAGCCGGGCCGGGCGGGAGGTCGGCTCCGAGGCGCTGGAACAAGTTCCCGATCCGTGCGCCGATCCCGAGGCGGACACTGGCGTCAAGGACGTGCTCGCGGGCATCGCCGCGCTTCCGGAGGAACAGCGTTCCGTGCTGTTGCTCATCGCGGTCGAGGACATGTCCTACGCCGAGGCGGCGGAGGTGCTGGGCATCCCCGTTGGCACGGTGATGTCGCGCCTGAGCCGGGCGCGGGAACGGATGCGCGGCTTCATCGAGACAGGACGAAACGGGTTTCTGAGGAGGGTCAAATGAGCGGCGCGACCCCGCGCCCGATCGACGAGGACGACCTCCTTGCCCTCGTCGACGGCCGGCTCGATCCCGCGCGCCGGGCTTTTGTCGAGAAATGGCTCGGGAGCCATCCCGAGGAGGCTGCACGCGTCGCTGCCGATCGGGACGTCCGCCGGCGCCTCCGGGAGCAGCTCGCTTCAATCGCGGACGAGCCAATACCCGAACGCCTTCGCTTGACCAACTTCATCCCGCTGCGGCCGGAGCCGGTCGCATCCCGCTGGCCCATCGCCGCGGCGGCCGCGATCAGCCTCGTGATCGGCGGTGCCGGCGGATGGGCGGGTCACGCAGCCATGCAGGCCAAGCCGATCCTAGAAAGGTCGGGCGCCGGTTCCGCGACACGGGATGCCGTCGCGGCCTTCCGGACGTTCACGGCCGAGGTGTTGCACCCCGTCGAGGTGAAGGCCGACCAGGAACCGCATCTCATCCAATGGCTGTCCAAGCGCCTTGGTCAGCCAGTCCTCGTGCCGGACCTCGGAGCAGAGGGCTTCCACTTAATGGGTGGCCGCGTCCTACCGGCGGGCAACACGCTCGCGGCGCTGCTGATGTACGACGACGACCAGGGCACAAGGCTGACGCTCTACTCCCGTGTCGGCGCCGCAGATGGAAGGTCGAGCTTCCGCTATGCCCGCGAGGGCGACGTGGCAGCTTTCTCGTGGGTCGAGGGCGGATTGTCCTTCGTCGTGACGGCGCGGATCGACGAGGCGCGCCTGCTCCGCACGGCCGGCACGATCGATGCCCAGCTCAGGGCTCGGACCAACGCCACGCCGTGACTCCGCGATGAACCAAGCGGCTCCGAAAAAACTCAGCCGCGATGGAATAAGGATTGGCCCGACGGTCTCTCCTCTGCTTGGTCAGTACCAGTTCCAAGTGGTTCGCCGATGTCTCGCGAACTTCGGAACGATGCGAGCTTGTTCTCATTCTGAGCCCAGACACACCCGGCTGATATCATGAGCTTATTTCAGATCGACGTAGGCAAGCCCCCGCAACCAGAAGCAGGGCGAGGTTTAGGACAGCGGCTGTTTGCTCGCTTCAGTTTAGCAGCCATCTTGCTCGCGGTGGCGCTCATCGTGTTGGGCTGGATCGGCGTCTTAGCTTGGGTGGTGATGTGGTTGCTCGGCTAGTACTGATCCTAGCTGGCAGTGCCCGGCTGATCGGCATGCATGAGCGGAGCGGCGTCGCAAAGGCGCCAGAACTCCACAAGCCCAGCAGCATAGGCGACGAGGAATACGGCGGCCCAGTTCATAGTCGTACCCTCCAAGCGCTACTGCCAGAGCCGTGGTCCGGTCCCACTTAATGCGCGGCTACCAAGCCTCACCACGCGCCTGTGTCATGAAATATAATGGTGATTATTGGACCATAAAGTCGAATGGGGGATTATTTTTCGAGACGCTCGCCTCCGGCTTATTGATCCGTTCTGAACGGACGCTGTCGAAGCGAAATATAGAAGAAAGTTTGTGGCTCGGGAGAAGCCGAGCTTTTGCCTTACGCTCGCTGCGCCCAGCCGGCATGATGAACGCGATTAAGGCCAGTTGGCCGGGCAGCTAGATGGGCCGGCTCGGATCTGGTGCGCAGGGGTGGGGATGAGCGATGACGTGACCGCCCTGCTCCTCGCCTTGACCCGGGAGAACGCCGAGTTGCGCGAGCAGCTCGCCGCCGCCTAAGACATGCTGATGGAGACCGGCGCCAACGCCGGGAACCTGTACGAGCGCCTTGAGGCCGTGCAGATCGAGTGCAACGCATGGCGGGCCGATGCCGAGCGGTTGAGAACCGTAGCCGTGCCGCAGCGAAATAGTTAATGAGCCGTTAGGCCGGTCCAGCGCTGTCTCGGATCCGAGCTGGAGGTCTCAACCGAAGATAGCCGGTTGTAAGCTCAAAGGGCCCATGCCGACTGGGTCTAGCCCAACAGGTGTGTAGCGGCCAACACCATTCTTGGACGGCCTTCCTCTGCGGCGAACGACCTCTCGTTCGAATGCGATGAAGGCTAGCGGCTGCTTATCCGTGCCCTGCAGCGCGCGGACGTCAAGCTCACACAGGTACGCCTCGCCCGAGTTGCGGTAGTTCTCCAACACGCCGTGAAACCGGCCCTCGTCTCGGAGCCTGCGCGCCACGAGCCGGGTGAGTTCCCCTCTCGTGCCTTCGCCCTGCAGCAAACGCGGTGAGTTCCCCACGACCTTAGAACCGGCGTAGCCGCTCATGCGAGCAAAGGCCGGATTGACGTACAGCACCGTCGGGCCCGGTCGCTCCAAGTCGATGTCGGTGAGAACAACGGCCGTGTCTAACGGCTCCGCGAACAAGCGAACAAGCTCCACGATCGTCACGGCACCAATTCCTCCCCATGTAAATCTAAGTTAAGTCAGAAAATATTAACATATTGTTCACGTGAGAGAGGGGACGCGAGGGGGTGGGAGAGAGCTAATTCAGATATTCTTAGTAGCTGTTGGCACATGTGAGCACGTCGACGCACCTATGCAGGCGCTTTACGCGACCGGGCCGATCGGCTCCGCATTCCCTCACATCAGCAAGGCACGCCGCCGATGATCCATCAACTCGTCTACTACAGCCGGAATACTGTCCCGGGTGATGGCCGTGCCATGCTGACCAACATGCGCGAGATCCTCTCGGTGTCTCAGCGCAACAACAGCCGCGATGGCGTCACCGGCTTCCTGATTTTCGATAAGACGTGGTTCGTGCAGATCCTTGAGGGTGAGCGCGCCCAGGTGACCGAGACCTACAACCGCATCGCCCGCGACACGCGCCACTCAGCCGCGGCCATCATCAACGTGCGCGACGTACCGGCACGTCTGTTCCCGAACTGGACCATGGGTGGCGCGATGCGTACGCCGGAGGTGCAGGAGGTCTATCTACAGCACGGGTTTGGCGGCCCACTGGAGCCTGCCCGCCTCAAGTCGGAGCAGATCATCAATCTAGCCTTGGATCTCCAGGCGTTCGAGGTGGACCGCCGGCAGGGGCAACGGATGGCGAGCTGAGACACCGGCGGGGGCCTGCGCGGCAGCAGGCCCTCCCCCTGCGGCATCTCATTCGCTTTCAGGCTGCTCCAGCAGGGCGGTGACTCGGTCGATCTCGCGCTTGAGCGCCTGGATCGGCTCCTCCGTCCCGCCCAGCGCGCAGACGATCTGCTCCCTGGCAGCACCCGCCTTCCGGCGCAGAGCACGACCCGCGTCGGTCAGCTCCACCCGCAGGAGCCGCTCGTCGGCCGGATCCCGGCCACGGCGCAGCAGACCATCTCGCTCCAGGCGCTTGAGCAGCGGCGTCACCGTGCCAGAGTCGAGCCTCAGACGCGTGGCGATCTGCTTCACGCTCTGCCCGTCCTCCTCCCACAGCGCCAGCATGGCGAGGTACTGCGGATAGGTGAGACCGAGCGGCTCGAGCAGCGGCTTGTAGGCAGCCGTGAACGCATGGGCTGCGGCGTAGACCGAGAAGCACAGCTGCCGGTCCAGCGGCAGCACGTCAGGGTCATTGGCAGCGCCGTCCGTCTGGGCAGCTGTGGTCTTGGTCTGAGGTCGAGGGGCACCCTTGGTCATGCCGTAGGTGTAGCATGATGAGCTCCGCAAGGCATAGATCGCATCTGATTTGACATCTAACGATTGGAACCATAATGGTTGGTTAACAAACGCAGGGGGATCCAATCATGGCACGCACCGCTTCACCGCTCACGCTCGCCGCCGCCGCTGGTACCGGCATCGGCCTGACGATCTTCGGCGTGCTGGCCTTCGGTGGTGCGGGGCATGCCGAGACGCTGATCACCAAGCCGCTCCCGGCCATGGTCGCCCTGCAGAGCAGCGCTCCCGCCCTGCCGGCTGTCAGTCAGCGTGACGCGCAGTGGACCCTGGCGCAGGACCGCTCCGGGCGCGTGGTGCGGGTGGTCTATCCCGGCCCGTACGCCCAGCGCTGAGGCGGCGGTGATGATCACGGCCGCCGTGCTCCTGCTCAT
This sequence comes from Methylobacterium longum, assembly GCF_022179385.1. Taxonomy (GTDB): domain Bacteria; phylum Pseudomonadota; class Alphaproteobacteria; order Rhizobiales; family Beijerinckiaceae; genus Methylobacterium; species Methylobacterium longum. The sequence goes on from NZ_BPQS01000069.1 coordinate 5,160, forward strand.
GCCGGTTCTCCTGACCGCCCTGACCTTTGCGGTCGGCGAGCGCCTGGAGCCGTTCCCGAACAAGGACGACCTCTGGCAGCTGCCCCGTCGCTCCTCTGTGCTCTAGGCAGCCGCGCTCACGCAGCTCAGGCAAGGCCGGTCAGAGGTGGAGACGTCGCCCTAGATCGCGCGGCTCTGCGCTCGGCGCGGACTAGGCCATCTGGTTAGGTTTCTGCCGCGCTTTGGCGCGCCTACACAGCACTGCAACAGCGCGGATCGCGCTCGCCGCCCGGCAACTGTCGGACCGCCGGGCATACGGCGTGTCTCACCTGATCGGCCGCCTTTGCCACCGAAAGGACGCTCACGATGCCGCGCTACTTCTTCGACATCCATGACGACGTATTGGCGGTGAGCGACGCCGAGGGTGAGGTGTGCGCCAGCCCTGACGAGGCTGGGCGGCGTGCGGCGCAGATCCTGTTGGAGATCGCGCAGCCTAATCTCAACCAGAACGGCTGCAGCGAGCTGTTAGCCCTGGTGCGGGACGAGACGCAGCGGGTGGTGTTCACTACAACCCTCAGCATCGTCGGCAAGCGGTTCGATGCACCCGTCCTGCTGCCGGGCTGCCATGGTGGTGCGAGAAGATCCGGCAGCTCCGAGCGCCAGTACGCCTAACAGCAGCGCCTCGATCAACACCAGCCGTCGCCCTGTGCGACAGCTTTTTTGACGGTCCTGTATCGTTTTGCCGTCGCGCTGCCGATCCTCGCGCGGCCAGAAAACGCGCTCGACCTCTACGCCAGCGACTTGGACGGGATGCCGCCGCTACTCGACTAAGGAAAGCGCGGTTCAGGAACCGCTGGAAAAGCGCTGGGCTCTATCAGCCAGATCCTGAACCTTCTCGAGCAGCTGCTGCAACGCGGCCACTTCGAGCTGATCCTGCATACCGAGCTGGTGCAGCGACTGACGCAGCCGATCTAACGCACCCTCCAGGCCGTGGCTCATGGAGAGCAGCGTCTCCCCGTTGGCGTGGATGTGGCTCACGCGCGAGCCGAGATCCACGCCTTGCTCCTGCGCGGCGGCGAGATCCGCGCTCAGGCGCGTGATCTGATCTGCATCGGGATGGCGGGCCGGCAGGATGTGGATCTCGGCCATAGCGACCTCAGGCAGCGCGAACGGTGGTGAGGAAGCGGCTCATCTCGGCTGCGAGTTGCTCGGACTGACGCGACAGCTCGGAGGCCGCCCCGAGCACCTGATGAGCCGCTGCGCCCGTGTCCTCAGACGCGCGTGCCACACCGGCGATGTTGCTGGTCACCTCACCCGTACCCTGCGCGGCTTGCGCGACGTTGCGCACGATCTCCTGCGTGGCCGCACCCTGCTGCTCGACGGCCGCGGCGATGCTGGTGGCCACGCCGCTAATCTCCTGGATGCGCGCGCTGATCGAGCCGATGGCCCCGACCGCCTGACTGGTCGAGCCCTGGATCCGTCCGATCTGCCCCGAGATCTCGCTCGTCGCCCGGGCGGTCTGGTTGGCTAGCTCCTTCACCTCGGAGGCGACCACGGCAAAGCCCTTGCCCGCTTCACCCGCTCTGGCTGCCTCAATGGTGGCGTTCAGGGCCAAGAGGTTAGTCTGACCGGCGATCGTCGAGATAAGCGTCACCACATCGCCGATCCGCGACACGGCCCCGTTCAGCTCCTGCACGAGCGCGGCCGTCTGGGCGGCCTCTTCCACGGCCGTTCGGGCGAGTTCCGCCGAGCCGGCTACCTGTCGGCCGATCTCCTGCACCGACGAGCCCAGTTCCTCAGCGGCGGCCGCGACCGTGTTGACGTTCACGGCGGCCTCTTCAGCAGCAGCGGCTACACTCGTGGATTGACTGGCCGTCTCGCTGGCCGTCGAGGTCATCTGCTGCGCTGTGGCTTGCAGCTCCGTGGCCGAGGAGGAGACCATGCCGACGATGCCGCCGACCGCCTGCTCGAAGCTGTCGGCCATCTGGCGCATGCCGGCCTTGCGCTGCTCCTCGGCTGAGGCACGGGCGAGCGCCGTCTCCTCCTCCAGCTGACGCGTGCGGATCAGGTTGTCCTTGAACACCTGAACGGCCGACGCCATCGCGCCGATCTCGTCCCGCCGCCCGACACTGGGAACAGCGACGGTCGCATCACCGGACGCCAGCACACCCATCGCTGAGGTCATGCGCTCAACGGGCCGCGCAATGCCCAAAAGGCTGAAAAGAGCCGCACCGAGCGAGGTGAGCAGGGCGACAGCCATGGCGATGTAGGCGGTGCGGGTGGCCGCATCGGCGCTCGCGATGCTGGCACTCACAGCGGCCTCTGCAGCCTGCTTGTTGAGGCTGACGCCCTGTTGCAGAGCATCTCCGGCTCCCTTGGCCAGCTGCGCCAACTCAGGCTTGACCAGGAGGGTCAGCGCCTCCGCCTTGCGATCGGCAGCCATGGCATCAAGCACAGGCTGCTGATCCTTCAGGTACTGAGCCCAGGCCATCGAGAACTGACCATAGGCGGCCTTCTCGTCGGGGGAGCTGATCATCGGCTCATACTCACGCCGGAGCTGGGCGATCGCGTCTGCGGCCGCAGCGAGCGTCTTGGTATTGGCAGCGAGGTCAGCCGGCGAGTTGGAAGCGGCGACGAACCGGTAGAGCTTGACCCGGTAGTCGCGCGTGGCGGTGTTGATGCGGTTGACGGTGTTGACAGCCGGAAGGCGTACCGCACCGACTTCGCTGACGTTCTGCCGGATCTCGGCCAGATCTCGGATGCTGAGCAGCCCCTGGCCTGCGGAGATCACAGCAGCCAGCCCGAACAGGCCGGCGAGCGAAGACTTGATTGACAAGCGCATGGATGAGACAACCAGCTCATAGGACACGTCTGCATTCTATATTCAGTATCCCAGTTTAAATATGATTTAACGAGACACGGCAGCGGCTCGCCGTGTTCATGTCGTATGGAACCTGACGTCCTCACTCGCGGACGCGACTGATTGCAACGCGCCTGCCGTGGGAAATGTAACTCATGTTAAGGCTACTCTAACCATCTCAGGTCAGCACGGTGTAAACGGATGATTGACTTCGCATTCTGCAGCGGCCAAGAACCCAGTAATCGGGACGCGCCTCAACACGCGAAGCTGTCTAGCCCGATGCTGAAGTGGGTTGCTGGAGTGATCGCGACGCCGCGGGTCATCCCCTTCAAACTGTTCCGGCGGCGCGCCGATGCACGCTTGGACATTGCTACAGAAGCTCAGGTATTTCTCACCTCACCGCCGATCTCGATGTCTCTGGTCCAGGCGCCGCAAGCTTCGAACGACGACGCGATGGAGTCGGTGTTCGAGGAGGTTGAGCAGGCGCTGAAGTGGGCCGGTCTCATCGCTGCCTGAGCGTAGCGGCTCAACCGTAGGGACCGCCGAACAGGTCGCCGAGCGCCTTGCGCTGGAACAGCGTGCGCCAGCGCCGCCTCTGATGCTCCGGCCGGTCATGGATCATGTGGCACCTCTGGCAAAACGCCGCGAGGTTGGCGTCCGCGTTGTTAGAGGTGTCGTGGTCGCGATGGGCTGCGGCCAGAACAACCCGCGTCCTCCGCACGTTCCGAATTACGTCGGCAGAGCCGGCCTTGAGCCGGATCCGCCTACCCCACCCGTCGCGCCAGGAGGCAGCCTCAGCGTCCCACCAGCGGCCGTCCCCGAGGTGATAGACCATCCCCCGCCCTTGCGGCCGCCCGCAGCCCTCGCAGCAGCCCTTGGCGCGGCCGAACCGGATCACGGCCGAGAGCTGCGGCTAGTCGATGGGATAGAAGAAGCGGTGCTCGCGTCGGATCGGCATGGGACGGCACTGTGCCACCCGCGATAATGAAAGCGTAGCGGTTCGGCGAGCTGCCGGTCAGCCGCTCACAGCAACCCGCGGCCCGATCAGACCCGCGGGGTCCGACGACTGGGCGATGCCGCATGACGGCCAGGGCATGAGGATGGTGCAGACCGACTGCCGCGACAGGCGAGCAAAGCTCCCCCTCCCATCTCGGCGGCCGGTCCACAGTCCCAGAACGAACCACCACGGTTACGGTTCACCACTGCCGGAGCGGCGGAATACCGAGCCATCTGCAGCCTGTTAGGACCTACCCGCGATGGCAGGCCCACCGTAGGCTTATCGTCCTGTCCGCTGGAGTATGCCAATGCGGACTTGCGCGCTGATTTTGGGCTCGGCAGCCCTGCGCGGATTGGGCGTTATGGAGCATCGGGTGTAACGACGGGGGCAGCGCGGAGGAGTGCAGCGTTGTCAATCATCCAGCGGCATAACATCAGGCTGGCCGGGGCCGGACCAACCGCGATGGTCTTCGCGCACGGCTTCGGCTGCGACCAGAACATGTGGCGCTTCGTGGCTCCAGCCTTCGAGAACAACTACCGCACGGTCCTGTTCGACCACGTCGGTGCGGGCGGCTCCGACCACTCCGCCTATGACCCGGAGAAGTACGCCTCCCTCGACGGCTACGCCGACGACGTGGTCGAGCTCTGCCGCGCTTTGGACGTGAAGGGTGGCGTCTTCGTCGGACACTCGGTGAGCGCCATGATTGGCGTCCTCGCCTCGAAGAAGGCTTCCGAGCTGTTCGACACCCTCGTGATGGTGTGCCCGTCGCCCCGGTACATCGACGACGGCGACTACGAGGGCGGCTTCAGCGAAGCCCAGGTCCACGAGCTTCTGGACTTCCTCGACAGTAACCACATGGGCTGGTCGCAGGCGATGGCGCCGGTCATCATGGGCAACCCGGACCACCCCGAGCTCGGCGAGGAGCTCACCAACAGCTTCTGCCGCACCGACCCCGACATCGCCAAGCGCTTCGCCCGTGCCACCTTCCTCTCGGACAATCGCGCCGACCTCGCCGGCGTCACCGCGCGTTGCCTCGTGATCCAGTGCTCGGAGGACGTGATCGCGCCACTCTCGGTCGGGGAGTACGTGCACAGCAACCTTCGCGATAGCGAGCTCGTTCTCATCGACGCGACGGGCCACTGCCCGAACCTGAGCGCTCCCGAGGCGACCATCGCGGCCATCAAGGCGTTCCTGTGAGGTCGAGGACTTGAACGAGGCGACGCCCGTCTCCGAGGTGCAGGAGGCCGACGAGCTGGAAGACCTCTTCGAGAACGCGCCGTGCGGCTATCTCTCCACCTTACCGAACGGCAGGATCTCCAGGGCTAACCGTACCTTCTCCACCTGGACCGGGTTCGCCTCCGAGCAACTCGTCGGGCGCCGCTTCCTCGATCTGCTGAACATCGCCGGCAAGATCTACTACGAGACCCACTTCGCTCCGCTCCTGCGCATGCAGGGTTCGTTCAACGAGGTCGCCCTCGACCTCGTGCGTGCGGATAAGACGACCCTGCCGGTCCTCGTCAACGCCGTCGTGCGGCGGGATGAGGCGGGCGCCATCCGGTTCATTCGGGTGACGGTGTTCAACGCCTCCGACCGGCGGCGCTATGAGCGGGAGCTCCTTGAGGCACGCAGGACCGCTGAGCAGGCCGGGCTCGCCCTACAGGACCTCAACGCGACTTTGGAGACGCGCGTGGCCGAGCGGACGCGTGCGCTTGACCGCGCTTGGCGGCTCTCGCGGGACCTCCTCGTCGTCGCCAGAGCGGATGGCGTCCTGACCCAGGTCAACGCCGCGTGGACGGAGTTGCTGGGCTGGCAGGCGTCCGAGCTCGTGGGCCAGAGCTTCGTGACGTTCACCCACCCGGAGGACTTGGTCGCCACGCAGGCCGCGTTCGCCGGCATCTTCGAGAGGCCGCTCACCAAGCCCTACGAATACCGCCTGCGTCACGCGGACGGTTCCTACCGCTGGTTCGCTTGGACCGGCACGTTCGAGGAGGGCGAGGTCTACGCCACCGGGCGCCACACGACGGCGGAGCATGAGCAGGCGGCCTTGCTGGCCGAGGCCGAGGACGCCCTGCGGCAGTCGCAGAAGATGGAGGCGGTCGGTCAGCTCACCGGCGGGCTGGCGCACGACTTCAACAACCTGCTCGCGGCCATCTCCGGCAGCTTGGAGCTGATGCAGACCCGCATGAGCCAGGGTCGCCTCAACGATCTCGACCGCTACATGCAAGCCGCCCAGGGTGCCTCAAAGCGCGCTGCGGCCCTGACGCACCGCCTCCTCGCCTTTTCTCGCCGCCAGACCCTCGACCCCAAGCCCACCGACGTGAACCGGCTGGTGGCCGGTATGGAGGAGCTGATCCGGCGCACTGTCGGGCCATCCATCTACGTCGAGACGGTTGGCGCTCCCAGTCTCTGGCCAGCCCTCATCGACCCGCCGCAGCTTGAGAACGCGCTGCTGAACCTCTGCATCAACGCCCGCGATGCGATGCCGGACGGCGGCCGCATCACCATCGAGACCGCCAACAAGTGGCTCGACGACCGTGCGGCCCGGGAGCGCGACATGCCGCCGGGCCAGTACCTCTCGCTCTGCGTCACGGACACAGGCACGGGCATGCCCCCCGACGTGATCGCCCGTGTGTTCGATCCGTTCTTCACCACCAAGCCCGCCGGCCAGGGCACCGGCCTGGGGCTGTCGATGATCTACGGCTTTGCCCGACAGTCCGGCGGACAGGTGCGGATCTACTCGGAGGTGGGCCAGGGCACGACGATGTGCCTCTACCTACCCCGCCACTACGGCGCGGTGGACGCCGAAGACGCCTCCTACGTCCTGCCGGCCTCGCCCCGGACTGAACAGGATGGAACCGTCCTCATTGTGGACGACGAGCCGACCATGCGGATGCTGGTAACGGAGGTTCTCGAAGAACTCGGCTACACCGCCATCGAGGCGGCCGACAGCGCGGCGGGCCTGAAGGTGCTGCAATCGAACGTGCGCATCGACTTGCTCATCTCCGACGTGGGCCTGCCCGGCGGCATGAACGGGCGGCAGATGGCAGATGCGGGACGGGTTACTCGATCGGACCTGAAGGTGCTCTTCATCACGGGCTATGCCGAGAACGCGGCGGTCGGCAACGGCCTCCTGGAGCCGGGTATGCAGATCCTGACGAAGCCGTTCGCGATGGAAGCGTTGGCTGCCCGCATCAAAGACCTCATCGCAGGTTGACCCGTAGAAACTCGTTCCTGCGGCTCTCCGGAGTTGGGGGGCAAGCTACAGCTCACGAGCACCTTGCTCTGTGTCTTGGCTGTCCACATCCCGGTAAGGCTGCTCCAATGGAATGACCATGCAGCCGGAGCATGTCTTATTTTGTCCGATAGGGTATGCCGTAGCGGGCAGCGATGGAGGGCAGGATATCGCGTCCGCTAGGGTCGATTTCGGCCAACGGACAAGCTTCCATACGGACACCACCGCAGCGGACGGATATGCGTCTGGCGCTGGGATTGCTGGGTGTCGGAGAAGCGATCGTTTTCCCGACGAGACACGGGAGCCGGTCGCGAGCCGCCTAAAACGGCCCCGTTTGTGTCGGAAAATCGTGTCGGCATTTCTATTGCCGGAGAAACGCTGTTTCTACGATCCCGACATCTTTGTCGTCATGCACGAAGGTGGCCATCTCCATCCAGTTGCGCTGGATCGGCTCGGACGGCGCCGTGACGACGTTCGCGGAGGGCCTTGAAGCCCGAGGAGAACCCGCCGCTCATCAGGCGGCTACCGGCAGGCGCACAGCCGGGGCCGCGGGCGGAGTCGGATCGGGCTGATCGGTCGAGCGGATGGAGGCGAGGCCGACCGCAAGCGCCGTGCGGGTCGCAACGGACAGGCGGACACCGCCAGCGCGGGCGGCGGCGTCGAGATCCCGGCGCAGCGAGGCCGGGAGGCGAAGGGTCAGGAACTCATCGTGGGCGGTGCGCACGTCGAAACTCCCAGAGACGAAGCATCCGGGAAGTAAAACACGCTCAGACCGCCTGTGTCACAAATCTGTTTGTCGTTCCTGTCGTTTAAGACCGGCGCCTCCTAAAACAACTCCTCGACAAAATCAGTCGATACGCTTGTAGAGGTGCAGGTTTTTCTGCTTTTCAAACCGCGGGTCTGCCTCAATCTCATCGAGGCTTAGATCCTTCGGGGCACGCCGCGCCGGATCGGACTTCGGAGGCTTGCCCAATTCAATGACCGATCCGTCCCCGGTCCAGCGGTTCGCCACGCGGCCATCAAGAGCATCATCCACAGCGGCGCGATCGCTCCATGCCGCGTCCCAGATCATGTGTTCCACAGCAAGCCGGCGACCAAGCTGTCCGGGCGGTAGATCCCGCAATTTGCCATCCGCAGATGAGGCATTGTTGTCCGCATCAGGAAACGTCTCGCCCATCCAGAGATGACGCGAGACCAGCACCGAAAGCGCAGCACGAAGCGACTTCCGAGTCTCCATCTCCGAAAGACCGCGGTCTGAACACATCCTCAGCAGATCGCCGAAAACAGATCCGACAGACGACAGAAAATCGGTGGCACTTTGATTGTCGAAGACGGCCCCAATTCCTTCCTGACCCGTCAAATTCAAGCGGAACGACAGTTCAAGGCGGTGCTCTATTTCGCTACCCAGCGTCCGCGTTCCCTTTTCCGCTGACGCCTCCAGCCGGCTCCGAAGCCGCGGCGTAATCTTTGTGGTCACAGGAGCCCGCGCGGGCTCCGAACCACGGGCGCGTCGTGATCGCTCGGGCTTTTTCATCGCTTGCGTCCAGAAAGAGCAGGAGATGGCCTACCTTACTTGCGCCCAGCCAGAACGTCGAGTAGTTTGAGAAAGGTAGGTTGTTAGCTGCTCTTTCGGAGGACAGCGCATGAGTGTCCGTCAAACGGTCGAGGCGGGATTGGCCACGAAGGCTGGTCCGCTCGCGAAGGAGCTGGGGGTCAGCCCCTCGCTCATCTACGACATGATCCAGAGGGGGGGAGATCGAGGCGCGGCGCATCGGCCTGCGCAGACTCGTGATCCCGAACCACGCCGCCCGGAAGCTCCTCGGCATGGAGCCGCGGCAGGCCGCCTGATCCCCGCAATCGGCGGGGCGCACCCCTGCCGTGCCGGTCACGTCTGCGCCGAGCCGGCCGGCGCACAACTCAGGACCCACAAATGAAGAACCCCGCGCATCGCGGGGCGACGGCAGGGCTCTCCAAGAATGTCGCTTCGCGGGCTGACACTCATGGATATGCCGCAACACCCGTTGCCCTTCAAGTCCATCGCCTTGTTCAACGAGGTCTCACCCCAGCGGTAGCCGCTGAGGTCGCCAGCTTGGCCTTCCCCGTCATCGATGACTGGCGGGTGAGAGCATGACGCAGGCGCGCCCGATCCCGCAGAAGGTTGTCCGGCTGGTGCCGATGCTCGGCAGCACTGTCGACCACGAAGCCCTCTCCGCAGCCCGAGCAATCGGGCGCGTCCTCGACCGTGAGGGCCTTGGGTTCACCGACCTCGCCAACGCTATCGCGACCGGCGAGACCCGGAGCATTGAGGCGGCCCCCGCCCCGCGGCCCGACTGCCCGCGCGACCCAATCCCGCCGTTCAACGTCTACGCCTTCCGCCGGTCCTACACGCCTCGCCAAGAGGTCGAGCATCGTGCCCGCGTGCGGTTCTGCCAAGACCGAGCATGGCGTCTGACGGACTGGGAACGTGGCTTCCTCAACAACATCGCCCGCCAGCACGGCAACCTCACGATCCGCCAGGGCGACCTCCTCGCCGCCCTCACCGACCGCCTCGACATGGAGGCGCGTCGCGCATGATCGTCACCGACCTGCATCAGGTGACGGCCCGGTTCGGGGGTGAGGTGCGGGGTCACCGCGCCTACATCCCCGGCCCTGGCCACAGCCAGGAGGATCGCAGCCTCGCTGTCTGGCTGTGCGAAACCTCGCCGCTCGGGGTGATGACCCACAGCTTCGCGGGCGACCCCTGGCCGACCTGCAACGACTACATCGCGTCTGGGCTCGGGGCTGGGAACGACTACTGGCGCACGGCACGTCGGGTCGATCCGGCAGAGATCCGGCGCCTGACCGAAACGCGGCGCCGATCCGAGGCCCGAGTACGTGCTGCGGCCACTCGCCGTCAGGCCCAGGCCAGGGCCATCTGCAGCGTCGGTCAGGATCCGTTCGGGACACCGGTCGAGTTGCACCTCAACCGGCGGCGCCTGACGCTGCCGACCGAGATCGCGGGCACGGCCCTGCTCTACCACTCGGACTGCCCTTGGGAGCAGGGCACCGCGCACGCGCAGATCGCGCCGTTGACCTGCATCACCACGGGTCAGGTGATCGGGGTCCACCGGACCGCGCTGGCGCCGGACGGGACGAAGCTCGGGCGCAAGATGCTTGGCACCGCCGAGGGCGCCGCGGTGATGCTCGACCCCGTATCAGTCGTGACGGACACCCTGCACGTTGCCGAGGGGATCGAGACCGCCCTCGCCGCCCGTGAGCACTACGGCCTCGCCCCGATCTGGGCGCTCGGGACGTCGGGCGCCATCGGACGCCTACCCGTGCTGCCGGACGTCCAGCGCCTTGTCGTGATCGGCGAGAACGATGCCGGCGCCAGCCGCAGGGCGGTCGAGGCAGTCGGTGTGCGCTGGAGCGCCGTCGGACGGACAGTCGAAATCGTGTGGCCCCCCGCGGACCACAAAGACCTCAACGATGCCGTGATGGGAGGCGCCTCAGCATGAGCCTGAGCGAGCACGATCAGCACGCCGAAGAATTGCGGCGCGAGACCTTCAAACCGAATTCCGACCGCCCTGGCGACCCGTCCGTGGCGGACGCAGCGAAAGCCCTTGATGGCGAGATCCTGTCCGAGGACCGCGTGGCCGTCGAGTTCATCCAGCGCCATGGTGCCAAGGTTCGGTACGACCACACTGTGAAGTCGTGGTTCGTCTACGACGGCCAGCGGTGGCGGCAGGATAAGACCCGCCGCGCCTTCGCGTGGACCCGTGAGCTGGCCCGCGAAATGTCCTTGGACGAGGCCACCGGCACGCGTCGCTCAGCCGGCCGGGCGGGCTTCGCGCGTGGCGTCGAGGAGATGGCCAGCGGCGATCAGGGTGTGGCTGTCATCGCCGATGACTGGGACCGCGACCCGTTCCTGCTCGGCACCCCAGCGGGCACGGTCGACCTACGGACGGGTCTGATCCGGGCGCCAAAACCGGCCGACCTGATCACCAAGAACACCGCCGTGGCCCCGGCCATCCACGCCGAGTGCCCACGCTGGATCCGGTTCTTGGAGGAGACGACCGGGGGTGACGAGGAGCTGATGCGCTTCCTGCAGCAGTGGGCCGGCTACAACCTGACCGGCTCGACGCAGGAGCAGGCCCTCGCGTTCTTCCATGGGCCGGGCGGCAACGGGAAATCCGTGTTCGCCAACATCGTCGGCGGCGCGATGGGCGAGTACGCCAAGGTTGCGGCGCTCGACACCTTCACCGCCTCGCCGCACGAACGGCACCCCGAGGAGCTGGCGGCCCTGGCCGGCGCCCGCATGGTGTCGGCGTCCGAGACCGAGGCCGGCAAGCGGTGGGCCGAGGCGCGGGTGAAGTCCCTCACCGGCGGCGAGACCATTCGCGCCCGGTTCATGCGGCAGGACAGCTTCGAGTTCAGGCCACAGTTCAAGCTGTCGGTGCTCGGCAACTACGCGCCGGCCATCACGAACCTCGACGACGCGATCCGGCGTCGGTTCCTGATCGTGCCGTTCACCCGCAAGCCCGCGCATCCGGATCCGACGCTGGAGGAGCAGCTTCGCGCCCAGTGGCCCGGCATCCTGCGCTGGATGATCGATGGCTGCCTGGACTGGCAGCAGCACGGCCTGTGCAAGCCCGCCTCCGTGCTGGCCGCGACGCAGGACTACTTCGCCGATCAGGACGTCTTCGCCCAATTCCTCGACGAGCGGTGCGACGTGGACCGTGAGAACGAGCACAAGTTCGAGGCGAAGGTCGTGCTGTTCAACGCATGGGCCGACTACGCCAAGGCCGTCGGCGAGCCGGCCGGGACCGGCAAGACCTTCAAGGAGGCCATGCGCCGCCGCGGCTTCCCCGACCCGGTGCAGATCAAGGCCATCAGGACCAAGGGCTACCGCGGCATCTGCCTGACCTTGGCCCAGAGCCGAGAGAGCTATTAGCCATGACCGCAAGGTTTCAGGTTTCCAAAGTTTTAGAAACTTCCCCATCCACCCTTATGCATGCGTGCGCGCGTCACGCGAACAAACACAAGGTTTCCGAAACTTTGGAAACCGGATCGGGCTGTTCCTCGCGGTGTTACGGCCGATGATCCCCGCCGCCGACACCTGGGGGCCATTCCGGTCCGACATCGACCAGCCCGAGCGCGTTGCCCGCCTCCGCTGCCTTCGCGCCGTCGTCCACCTGTCGACCGGCCCGCGCGGGCAGGCCCTCGCCGATCTGTTGCTGCGCGCCGAGCAGGACGATGAACTGCTGCCGCCGGCCCTGTCCGCCCTTGCCAGCCTCGACCCGCTCGATAAGCGCCGGGTCTGGGCGAGCTACGCCGCCCTGAACCGCACCGCAGCCTGAGGAGACCACCATGCGCACGCCGACTGGAACCATCATCCCGTTCCCCCGCGAGCGCTGTCGGCCAACTACATCTGGTGTCCGCGTTGCCTACGTCGCGGACCGCTGGTGCGTCGAGCGGCTCGACCAGGGCATCATCATCGACCGGCAGATCATGCCGGCGCGGTCCGATGCTCAGCGTGTCGCCGTCCGGACCAGCCGCCGAGACAAGGTGACATTGCTCCCCCCGGCGCTCACAGACCGCCCGCGCCCTTGGTCGGGACGCCGGCCCAGCACCCCTGACGATGCAGCCTGAAGGAACCGCCATGCCTGTGACCCCCATCGAGGCCGCCGACGCCCTGCTGCGCGTCATTGTGAAGGGCGACCGCGAGCGGTTCGCCGCGAGGCTCGCCGCCTTCAAGGGCCGCCCGTTCATGGATCCCGGCACGTCCGGCGCCACCGACGTCCTCGACGTTGCTGGGCTCGCCGCGGACCCGGTCGGGACCGCCTGCCGAGCCGAGCTGCGTCGGATCGGTAATGCTATCTACGCAGCCGGCGTCTCCGACGCGTTGAGCGCGGCCAAGATTTCAGTCGCCGAAATGGACAGGACCTACGCGGATTGGCGCACCATCGTCCTGGAGAGCGTGTGGGCCGGGATCAGAAGGCGCGTGTCGTGATCCAGAAACTGCCAGCCTGCGACTTACTTTTCGCCCGCCGTCCGTTCAGCTTCTTGCGAGCCGCGCTTGAGGCTGTGCTTCACGGTCATCTTCGTGCGGTCAGCCGCGTGCTGCTGTTCGGGCGAGGGCCATGCCTGCGGGCACCCATTCTCACCGAGCAGCTTCCGACCGGCACGCTCGCCGGCTTCACGTTCTTTCTGGGACGGGTTTGCGCCGCCGCTTTGGTCGTAGGCCATCGGGCCCTCCTGACCCTACACCAACTCCTAGAGATGTCAGGGGTTCGGGGGCCAGGGGCCGTGGCGGATAGTTAGGAGCACCACATGAAGCGTCCGCTGATCACCAGCTTTTCCGCTCCGACGCCGAGCCAGGAGCCACGCCCAGCACTTCAGCAGCCAACCGTGCAGTCTTGGCGCGAGGTCGCACCGATCGTGGCCACCCTGATCACGACCCTGGAAGCTGTCGAGACCGGACCGAAGGCTGGACCCGCGATGAAGGCGCACCGCTCTGCCATGCGCCGGCAGGGGAGTGCGGCTGCGGCACTCGGTGGATCCGAGTCGATGGAAGCCGTGCTGCACCAAGTTGCGGAGGTCGACCTCGATCGCGCCGAGCAGCGTCTCGCGTTCGTCCGTGAGGCTTGGACCGGTCTGCCGGGATGGTGCTCGTGATGGCCGCCGTGACCCTCATGGGCTGGGCCGCTATCCGGGCGCAAACTGCCTACCGGCATCGCTGCGACGAGCCGCTCATCGCCGGGATCTATACCAACAGCGCGATCCGCTTCGGCCTCGCCGGGATCGTCTGCTTCATCGGCGTAAAGGTTCTGGGATGACGCCCCGCGAGCGCGCCGCCTTCAACCAGGGCGTCGAAGCCGTCCGGCAGGCTGCTCTCATCATCGCGGTGACGATCGAGGCACAAGACGGTTCACAGGGGCCACGACAGCAAGCCGCTGTTGCTGCCCTGCAGGCTCTAGCCGAGGGCGCCAAAGACCTGATGTTGCCCGAGCCGGAGGATCGGTCGTGAAACCTCTTGGTCAGTGCTATTTATCTGCAACCTGTATTTATCCTGTTGTTTGCAGGACCGTCCAGCCGGGGTGCGCGTGATGCCGAAGGAAGAAACTCAGTTCGAGCCCGGCCAGTCCGGCAACCCCGCTGGCCGCCCCAAGGGCAGCCGCAACCGCTCCACCTTGGCTCTAGAGGCGATCTTCGAGGGCGAGGCAGAAGCCCTCTCCCGCAGGGCCATTCAGATGGCCTTAGAGGGCGACGGCCCTGCGATGAAGCTCTGCCTCGACCGGCTGCTGTCCCCGCGCCGGCATCGGTCAATCTCCTTCGATTTGCCGGTGATCGAGAGCGCGGCCGACCTGCCCAAAGCGACCGAGGCCATGCTGCGGGCCGTGGCTTCCGGCGAGATCACGCCCAGCGAAGCCGCCGACATCGGCAAAGCGGTGTCCGCCCACATCGAGGCGATCACAGCCGCCCAGATGGCGGAACGCCTCGCCCGCCTGGAGGAAGCCAACGGATGAGCGCCAACCTCGCCAGCCTGGAGCGCCGTCTATCCAAGATGGAGGCGAGCCGCCGCCCGCCCCGCGGCTTGTTCTACGTCGCGTGGGGCTCGACCCCTGCCGAGATCGAGGCGTCCCTGGATCAGGCCCGCCATGCCAGAGCCATTGCCGACGGCGATCCGGTCGTGCGGTGCGCTTGGCCTGTCGAGTATCCGATCCCAGCGAGCCGTTGGGCCCGCAACGACATGCGGGAGTTCGACAAGATCGAGTTCGGCGCCCTGATGGGCGAGGTCGACCGCTTTCAGGATGGGTTGCTTGCTGCTGTCCGTGCAGAAGCACGCCGACGCGGTGAGCCCGATCCAGACCCCGACCAGATAGAGATCGAGGCCGTGACGCCTGAACGCGACGAGAAGGCCCGCACTATGACGGACGCCGCTCTCATCGGCGTGGTCCTCGCCGTCCCGTTGAACGGCGCTCGCACGTCCCTGACCGAGGACAGGCTGTGGCGCATCATCAGCTACACCGAGACGCTGGGCGTGCGTGACCGGATCCGCGGCCGTGACGACGCCCTGCTCCGCGCGACCCAGTGTGCCGGCCGCACCACGACACACTGACGGAGCCATGAGCCTCGTCGATCTCGAACGCCGTCTCGCCCGCCTGGAGGCGGCGCGCTATGTCGGCGCCCCGACCGCTCTACTCTCAGATGCCCCGTTCGGCGACGCGGCGGGCGATCTGCGGGCGGCCGACGCCCTCGCGAACTGGCAGCGCTGGGTCGCGCAGGAGAAGGCGACTCTCAGTAACGGCGTGCTGTGCCTCGTCAGCCCCGAACTATCCTCCGAGGAGTGGGCGGCCCGGTTCGTTACTGAGCATTGAACGGCTGGCCCGCTCAGGGTCGTGAATTTAGTGAAACTACGGCAGCCGCGAGAAAACATTTGAGTGCGCGACGGATTAAATTGAAAATTTGCCCACAAACGATGCTGGATGAGGCCGAAAGATTGAAATTTGACGATATCGACAGTCGTCAGCCGATATGGCAGTCTAAAGGATGCAGTAGTCGTCTGCGCACGCGCCTTGATGGAGTGGTAAAGTGAAACTGAAAATATTATCAGTTGTTCTAGCCACTTCTCCAAATTTTGCATATGCCGATGAAGCAGCAACAAAGGCATGTACAGATGTTTATAAAAATTCTACAAGAAACTTTTCAGAGCTTGAGCAAAACAAGGTCGAACTAGCTCGCTCCTATTCTTCATTCTGTAAGAGGGATGGTTCGGTCAACACCTCAGCTAGTGGAATTGGTCTTGAGGCCGTTGTAAAAGCCATTCCCTTCAAGTTCTCTGCAACGAGTAGCAATAGCTCTCAAAAACTCGAAGAATTCTGCAAGGTTGGACAGAGTCAATTCGACAGCTGGAATTCCAGTAATTTCGCATCTTCGAGTGTGGCGACTGACGCGCTATCTAATTTTAACAATTGTATGCAGATAGCTAATTCCGGATTGCAGCTAACATTTTCAATAAACCAGCCGTCAAATCTGGTCGTATCCGGCTACGCAAATGCAGGATATTCGGGTCACATCACATCAATCGCATATGATGATCAGAATATGGAATGCACTAGCGCTGATTTTAATTCTGAGCATAAATCCGAAAAGCTATACGGAGCCGCGCATATAAAGATTTCTGATCCATTTGCCATCACATGCACAAAGAAATCATCACTAGCAGCAGATGGCAGCACTAGATACTATCCAAGGACAACCTTGACGCTCACAGCGAGCGCTGTTAGTCCGCTGGCGATAGTCTTCCCTTCTGACACTCTGAACGGATTTGAGTTGTCCTCGCAAGCAGGTCTTGCCGTCGCCCAAGCAAGCAGCGAAGTAGCGGCTGCAAAAAGCGCACTGTCAGCACAAACGCAAATCTCAGACTCTTTGCAAAAACGCATCGATGGCGTTGATGTAACAGTAACAACACACGAGTTGGGATCTGGAACGAGTTGGGGATGCGGTCCTTATGGCGCGGATTGGGGAAGAGGAATTTTAGAAGAAGCTCAAAAAGTTTGCGGTTCCAATAAATTCAAGCTTGGATCAAACAACGTTAGAGGCGGTGGGACTTGCGGTTACGGTTCTATAGGCTTCTCATGTGTAATAGTACCAAAGTAGCATCAAACAATAATAAACAAAAATTCTAACTGATTAACTCAGGAATTATAAAAACCTGAGCCGCTGTGCCCCTTGAAAGCGTTCGCCCTACGGACGTAGCCGATCACGGTCTTGGGATCCCGGTGCCCAGACTGGTCCATAATACGGGCGAGGTCGGCTACGCAGTCGGTGGGCATCGCGTCAAAGCCGAAGCCGGAGGCGGCGAAGGTCAGCGGCTACAAGACAATGCGGACCGGCGGCGGATCCTGGCGGGTGTAGGCCGTCCGTGACTCTGGGCGCTGCGATGGCTAAAGGGCGCGCCTCTCACCGGAGGACGCACTATGAATTGGGACCAGATGAACGAGAAGCAGCGGACTGATTGGCTGCGGGCTCGGTAGCAGGATCTTGAGCAGAAACACGCGAACCTGATCCGCCAGACCGATGCGGCGCTTGGGGAAGCCTTCGACCGGATCAAGAAACTGGAAGACGCCCTATCAGCAGCTAAAGGAACCCGCTCCCCGAATGTCCCTTGAACAGGCTTGCGCGCCTGATGTAGCCGACGACCGTCCGCGGATCCCGGTGGCCTGACTGGTCCATGATCCGGGCGAGATCGGCACCGCGCTCGGCCGCCGTGGTGATGTAGCCGGCCCGCAGGGAGTGTGCCCCGAACGTCGAAGCATCGAGGCCGGCGGCGGCGCAGTAGCCCTGCAGGATGTTGGCGACGGATCGGTCCGTGAGGCGCACGCCATCGCCCTGACGAACATTCCCCGACCGCGACACCGGCCGAAACACCGGACCCGCCGAGATCCCGGCCGCGTCGAGCCATTCCCGTACCAGTGCGACGGGTCGGATGAACGTAAGCGCTGTCTGGGCGGCACCTTCCGGCAGACGGCGTGAAGGCGACATACGGAGCGGATTGGGAGCTCCGTCACATGTCGATGTCAGGGCGTATGGCTATGTCGGAGCCGATCCGGCGCTTGGAGCTGTTCACCGGGGCCGGTCGGCGCCGGACGTGGTCGGATGAGGAGAAGGCCGCCATCGTCGCCGAGAGCGATGGGCCGGGCACCTCGATCAGTGCGGTGGCGCGCCGGCATGGATTGAGCGCCTCGCAGCTGTTCACGTGGCGCCGCCTGGTGCGTCAGGCTGGGGGGCACGACGGCGAGCGCCCACTGCAGTTCGTGCCGGCCGTGATGAGTGTGGGCCCGCAGGAGCCGACGTCTGCCGAGCTGAGCCCCGAGCTGAGGGAGCGATGCGGCGGCCACAGCATCGAAGTTGAGATCGCCGGCGCCACGGTCCGCATCGCTGAGGGCGCGAGCCCGGTTCAGATCGCCGCGGTGATCCGGGCGCTGAAGGCTCCCCTATGATCGGGCCCTCCGGCGCGGTGCGCGTGATGCTGGCCACCCGGCCCGTGGACTTCCGCAAGGGCATGGACGGGCTGGCCGCTCTGGTCCGGGACGCGATGGGTGGAGATCCGTTCTCCGGT
>NZ_BPQS01000070.1 GCF_022179385.1 Methylobacterium longum
GAACTCGGCCGTTAAACACGCCAGCGCCCATGGTACTGTGTCTCAAGACACGGGAGAGTCGGTCGCCGCCAGACCCGCCCATCGCAACCCCTCCCTCCTCACGAACACCGACGCGAACGGGCCGCTCCTCATGGGGCGGCCCGTTCGCGTTTGGCACCCCGCTCGGCCGGGCCTTACCGCGAAGTCATCTTCCCGCGAACCTCCCGTAATCGGGGAAGGGCCACGTTAGCCACGCCGTCGATCTTCAGGATCGCGGACGAAGCGGCGCATCGAACCTCGTGCCCTCCGAGGCTCCAAGACGCGGCTTCGGAACGGGCCGAGGCGTCACCCGATGCCCCGGCCCGTTCAACCCGCGAGAGGGGAGGGGAGTGGCTCGGCCATGGCGACGGAAGCACATTCCCCCGTTCGGCGCAGCGCGCTATGGAGCGGGTCCATGCGGCTGCTCATCATCGAGGACGACCGGGAGGCCGCAGCCTACCTGGTCAAGGCGTTCCGTGAGACCGGACATGTCGCCGACAGCGCGCATGACGGGCTCGACGGCTACGCTTTGGCGCAGGAGGGCGGCTACGAGGTTCTGATCGTCGACC
Source organism: Methylobacterium longum (assembly GCF_022179385.1). Classification (GTDB taxonomy): domain Bacteria; phylum Pseudomonadota; class Alphaproteobacteria; order Rhizobiales; family Beijerinckiaceae; genus Methylobacterium; species Methylobacterium longum. The sequence continues at coordinate 588 of NZ_BPQS01000070.1, forward strand.
GCATGCTGCCGAAGCTCGACGGCCTGTCGCTGATCCGTTCCCTGCGCGAGCAGAAGGTGGCGACGCCGGTGCTGATCCTGTCGGCGCTGGGGCAGGTCGACGACCGGGTGAAGGGTCTCCGCGCCGGCGGCGACGATTACCTGCCGAAACCCTATGCCTTCTCAGAATTGCTGGCTCGCACCGAGGCCCTGGCCCGACGGCAGGTGGGACAGGGCACCGCCGAGGAGACCCGGTATCGGGTCGGTGATCTCGAACTCGACCGGTTGTCCCATCGTGTGACCCGGGCGGGTCTGGAGATCCCCCTGCAGCCGCGGGAGTTCCGGCTTCTCGAATACCTGATGCGGCATGCCGGCCAAGTGGTCACCCGGACCATGCTGCTGGAGCACGTCTGGGATTATCACTTCGACCCGCAGACCAACGTCATCGATGTCCACGTCTCGCGTCTGCGCGGCAAGCTCGACAAGGGCTTCCCGACCGCGATCATCCACACCGTGCGCGGGGCCGGCTACGTGCTGCGCGTCGACGAGGGCGCCGCCGGGTGAGCGCGTCGGCGGCCGACGCCTCGGTACCCGGCGAGACCGGTGCGGCCCGCATCCAGAAGCTGTTCCGCACCACCGCGTTCAAGTTGTCGCTGGCGTACCTGGCGATCTTCGCTCTCTGCGCCTTCCTGGCGCTGGGCTACGTCGCATGGAATGCGCGGGCGGTGCTCGATGACCAGATCGTTTCCACGATCGACGCCGAGATCAACGGCCTGTCCGAGCAGTACAACACCGGCGGCCTGCGCCGCCTGATCACCGTGGTGGAGCGGCGCTCCCGCGAGCCCGGAGCCTCGCTCTACCTCGTGACCACGGCCGGGGGCGACCATGTGGTCGGTAACGTCGGCTACGTCCCCGCCGCCGTGCTGGCGACGCCGGGCCAGAGCGAGACCCGCTACGGCCGAAACGATTCGGATGCCGAGGCGCATCGGGCGATCGTGCGCGTCTTCACCCTGCCGGGCGGGTTCCGGCTCCTCGTCGGCCGCGACACGGAAGAGCGGGACCGACTCCGCGCGGTGATCGGCCGGGCCTTCGTCACCGCGCTGGCCGCGGTGGTGATCCTCGGCGTCATCGGCGGGTGGCTCGCCGCGAGCCGCGTCCTGCGCCGGGTCGATGCCATGACCCAAACGACCCGGGCGATCATGGCGGGCGACCTCGACGGACGGCTCCACGTGGCGGGCAACGGCGACGAGCTGGATCGCCTCGCCTCGAGCCTCAACCTGATGCTGGAGCGCATCGGCGAATTGATGCGCGGCATGCGCGAGGTCTCCGACAACATCGCCCACGATCTGAAGACGCCGCTGACCCGCCTGCGCAACCGTGCCGACGAGGCCCTGCGCCGCGCCAGCTCGCCGGATGAGCTGCGCGCCGCCCTGGAAGCCGTCATCGACGAGGGCGACGGGTTGATCCGGGTGTTCAACGCCCTTCTGATGATCGCCCGGCTGGAGGCGGGCGGTGCCCGGGACATCCTCCTGCCGCTGGACATCGCCCCGACGGTTCGGGGCGTCGGCGACCTGTACGAGGCCGTCGCAGAGGATCGGGGACTCGTCCTCGACGTGCGCGCGGAGGACGGCCTGATCATCGCCGGCAACCGCGAGTTGATCGGGCAGGCCCTGGCCAACCTGATCGACAACGCCCTGAAATATGGGGCCACTTCGCATGCGGGAGGGGCCAGCGTCACCCTCGAGGCATGGCGGATGGGGGATTCGATCCGTCTCGCGGTCTCCGATCACGGGCCCGGCATTCCGGAGGCGGAGCGCGGCCGCGTGCTCGACCGGTTCGTGCGGCTGGAGGATGCCCGCTCGCGTCCGGGCTTCGGGCTGGGCCTCAGCCTCGTCAATGCGGTGGTGCGCCTGCATCAGGGGACGCTGCGCCTCGCCGACAACGCCCCGGGCCTGCGGGTGGAGATCGCCGTCCCGGCACAGGCCGCTCCCGAGACCGGTGACATCCCGGACGCACCGCCATCGGCCGGGCCTGTGCCGGCACCGTCCTGACGCGCTAGTTAGGGCCGCGCACCGTCCCCCGCGGGCGCCGCCCCGATCCGAGGCGCGTCCGTGTCCCAGGAGGCCCCATGACTCTCAAGACCAAAACCGCCCTCGTCACCGGCTCCACCAGCGGTATCGGGCTCGCCATCGCGCGCGCGCTGGCGGCGGAGGGCGCCAACATCGTGCTGAACGGGTTCGGGGACGCGGACGCCATCGAGTCGGCGCGGGTCGGCATCGAGGGCACCTACGGGGTCGAGGCCCGCTACTCGGCGGCCGACATGAGCAAGCCCGAGGCGGTCGCCGCCATGGTGCGCGAGGCGAACGAGGCGTTCGGGTCCGTCGACGTGCTGGTCAACAATGCCGGCATCCAGTTCGTGTCGCCGATCGAGGAGTTCCCGGCGGACAAGTGGGAGCAGATCATCGCCATCAATCTGTCCTCGGCCTTCCACACGATGCACGCCGCGATCCCCGGCATGAAGGCCAAGGGCTGGGGCCGGATCATCAACACGGCCTCGGCCCACTCGCTGGTGGCCTCACCGTTCAAGTCGGCCTACGTGGCCGCCAAGCACGGGATCGCCGGTCTGAGCAAGGCGGCGGCGCTGGAACTCGCCCCGCACAGGATCACGGTGAACTGCATCTCGCCGGGCTACGTCTGGACGCCGCTGGTGGAGGCCCAGATCCCCGACACCATGAAGGCCCGCGGCCTGACCAAGGAGCAGGTGATCGAGGACGTGATGCTCAAGGCGCAGCCGACGAAGGAGTTCGTCACGGTCGATCAGGTCGCCGCGCTCGCGGTGTTCCTGTGCTCCGATGCGGCAAGCCAGATCACCGGGGCCAACATCAGCATGGATGGCGGCTGGACGGCGCAGTAGCGCACGGCGCCACGCGGCCGATGTCCGGGCCAATGTCGGGGCCGGCAGCCCGGATCCTCCCGCGTTCCGACCGGAGCCCGTATCGGGGAAAGGACGCGACGGACCCCAGCGCACGGCTCCCGCGGTCGGAGCCGTGCCTCGATCGCCCGTCTTGGCCGATCCCGACGCGGATGCGATAACGGGTCGGCCTCCCGCAGCCGCCCGCACCATGTCCGCCGCCATACGGTCTACCCGTCAACCGATCTGCTATCGCGCGCGCGGGCCGGCCCGGCCCGGGCGCCCCGTCCCATGAACGCGCACGAGGCCGCCCTGGCGCGGGCCCTGCGCAAGGATCCCCCGCGCTCGGGCCCGCACCGGCTCTGGAAGCGCGTCAGCCGGGCGGTCGGCGACGTGCTTCCCAAGGGCCTGTACGCCCGGTCACTGATCATCATCATCGCGCCGGTGGTGCTGCTCCAATCCGTGATTGCCTACACCTTCATGGAGCGGCACTGGCAGCTCGTGACCAAGCGCCTCTCGGCCGCCGTGACCGCCGACGTCGCCGCGCTGATCGACATCTACGAGAGCTATCCGCAGGACAAGGACGCCGAAATCCTCTCGCGCATCGCCGGCGAGCGCCTCAATCTCGATCTCGACATCCTCAAGGGCGCCAAGCTGCCGGCCCCGGGTCCCCGGCCGTTCTTCTCGATCCTGGACGAGGCCCTCTCGGACGAGATCAAGCGCCAGATCCGCCGCCCGTTCTGGATCGACACGGTCGGTCGCTCGAACCTGATCGAGATCCGCGTGGCGATCCCTGACGGCGTGATGCGGATCACCGCGCGGCGCAGCCAGGCCTACGCGTCGAACTCCCACATCTTCCTCGTCTGGATGATCGGTTCCTCGCTGGTGCTGCTCGGCGTCGCCATCCTGTTCCTGCGCAACCAGATCAAGCCGATCCTCCGGCTCGCCGCCGTGGCGGAGGGGTTCGGCAAGGGCCGCGAGATCGAGTTCCGGCCGCGCGGGGCCCGCGAGGTGCGGCAGGCCGGCCACGCCTTCATCGAGATGAAGCGGCGCATCGAGCGGGCCATGGAGCAGCGCACCACGATGCTCAACGGCGTCAGCCACGACCTCCGCACCATCCTCACCCGCTTCCGCCTGTCGCTCGCCCTGTTCGAGCAGACCAGCGAGATCGAAGATCTCAGCCGCGACGTCGACGAGATGAGCCGGATGCTGGAGGGCTACCTCGCCTTCGCCCGCGGCGACTCCGCCGAGCCGGCGACGCCCACGGACATGCGCGCCCTGCTGGAGGATCTGCGCACCGACGTCGAGCGCCTCGGCGCGCACGTCTCAGCCGTGGACCTCGTCGGGGCGCCGGAGGTCACCGTCCGCCCGGGGGCCTTCCGGCGCTGCCTGTTCAACCTCGCCTCCAACGCGGCGCGCCACGGCGAGACGGTGGCGATCTCCGGCCGGCTCGAGGCCCGCGCCTTCTACGTTTCCATCGACGATGACGGGCCCGGCGTCCCGGCCGAGAGCCGCGAGGAGGTGTTCAAGCCATTCGTGCGCCTCGACGACGCCCGCCAAGATGCCGGTGGGTCCGGCCTGGGATTGGCGATCGCCCGCGATATCGCCCGTGCCCATGGCGGCGACATCGTCCTGCACGACAGTCCGTTGGGCGGCCTGCGGGCGACGGTGCGGGTGCCGGCCTGAGGCGGCCGCCGTTCAGGTGTCGCTCGGCCGGCGCAGGCGCAGGGCCTCGGCCTGGACGTTGCGGATGAGGTGATCGAGGCTCGCCTCGTCGAGGCCGGCCGCCGCGAGGCGCTTGCGCAGGCCGGCCTCGTCGTTCCAGGCGTAGCCCGCATCGTAGGGTAGGTGGCGCCGGAGGAGCGGGCTCACGATGCTCTCGCGCCGATAGGCAGGATGCCGCAGGAGCTTGCCGATATGGACGGCGAGCCTGTCGATGCTGGATGGACCTTTGCTGGAGGCGCCATCTGCGCCGCCCCACGAGACCGTCGATCGGCGCATACTTGCCTGCCCTCCCAGGATGACAATATCGCGCCAAATGATTGCGCATCGGTGAGTGACCCGACGCTCCGGCGAAAAACTGCATCCCCCGGGGTCCCAACCTTCGCGGCAGGATGGTATGGAGGCGCGCTATGAGCCGCGGACGCCCGCGCGCCGGATTTGAGTGCCGATTATGAACCCGCTCGTCCCCCTCCTGATCCTCATCTCCCTGCCGCTCGCCGCCATCGGCCTCGTGCTCTACACCGACACGGGCATCGAGCCGGCGCTGTTCTACGCCTCGGTCAAGACCTTCGTGATCCTCGGCGCGATCGCCGTGGCGATGTCGGTCGGCGCCATGAAGCTCGCCGAGCGCACCAAGCACTGACACAACACCTCCCGGAGGGCGCGATGCTGCACGTGGTCCCGGCCTTCTCCTGCATCGGCGAGGAGAACGCCTTCGCGGTGCTGGCCCGCGCCCAGGCCCTGGCTGCCCAGGGGCGCGACGTGATCAACCTTGGCATCGGCCAACCCGACATGCCGACGCCCGCCCACGTGGTCGAGGCCGGCATCAAGGCGTTGCGTGACGGGCATCACGGCTACACACCGGCGGTGGGCATCCCGCCGCTGCGCGAGGCGGTGGCCCGCGACATCCACCGTCGCCACGGCGTTGAGGTCTCGCCCGATTCCGTGATGATCGTGCCGGGCGGCAAGGTCACCATGTTCATGGCGATCCTGATGTTCGGCGCCCCCGGGACCGAGATCCTGTATCCGGATCCAGGCTTCCCGATCTATCGCTCGATGATCGAGTTCACGGGCGCGACGCCGGTGCCGGTGCCGATCCGCGAGGAGAACGGCTTCGCCTTCTCGGCGGCCGAGACCCTGGCGCTGATCACGCCGAAGACGCGGCTGCTGATCGTCAACTCGCCGGCCAACCCCACCGGCGGCGTCACCCCGAGGGCCGAGATCGACGCCCTGGTGAAGGGCCTCGCCGAACACCCGGACGTCGCGGTGCTGTCGGACGAGATCTACGGCACGATGACGTATGACGGCGAGGCGCATCACTCGCTGCTGAAATACGACGAGATCCGTGACCGGCTGGTCTACCTCGACGGCGCCTCAAAGACCTACGCGATGACCGGCTGGCGGCTCGGCTGGTCGGTCTGGCCGAAGCCGCTCTATGAGGCCGCCCGCAAGCTCGCGGTCAACGCGCATTCCTGCGTCAACGCCTCGACCCAGTGGGCCGGCATCGCGGCTCTCGACGGCCCGCAGGATTGCGTGGCCGAGATGGTCGCCGAGTTCGACCGGCGCCGGGCGATCGTGGTCGACGGCCTGAACGCCCTGCCGGGCGTGTCCTGCATCGCCCCGAAGGGTGCGTTCTACGCGTTCCCGAACATCTCGCGGACCGGCTGGAAGGCCAAAGCCCTGGCGTCAGCCCTGCTGGAGGAGGCGGGGGTCGCGGTGATCGGCGGTCCCGATTTCGGCGTTCACGGCGAGGGCTATATCCGCCTGTCCTACGCCAACTCGGCGGAGAACATCCGCCGCGCGCTGGAGCGGATGGGCACGTTCCTCAGCGAGCGGAAACCCGGCTGAGATTTCCCAACGGGTCTCCTCGTTCCGAACCCCTCAGCCTGAGGCGCGGGAGCGAGCGGCAGCCTCGAAGGAGTTCTCAGGCCGGCTGCGCGCATCCTGGAACTCTCCTGCGAGTCTCGCTGGCGCAGGGACCTCAGGATGAGGGGCTGAGTGGGACCGCCCGGGCCGCGCGCCTCAAGACTTCCCCGGCGCCCGCTTGTCGATCCAGCCGGCCAGCCAGTCCGCGATGTCGAGGCTGTTCTTGTCCTGCATCAGCATGTGCGAATTGCCGTGGATGCCGATCTCCGGCAGCAGGATCAGCTCGGCCTTGCCGCCCGCCGCGTTCGCCGCCGCCACGAAGCTGCGGCACTGCTTCAGCCGCGGAGCCCAGCGGGACGAGGCGTCGACGTAGTCGCCGAACAGCACCAGGATGGGCAGGTCCCGGTAGGGGGCGAGGTCGTCCTTGGCCGGATCCGGGCAGGCGGCCGGCTCGATGGCCACGAGGGCGCGGATGCCCGTGCGATCGAGGGCGGCGGTCTGGAACGGGTAGATCCCTGATTGTGAGTGCGAGACCAGCACCGCGCCCTTGAGGCGCTTGGCGAGGTCCGACAGGGCCGGCACGGTCGGGTTCGGGACCGGCAGGGCGGCCGACCAATCCGGCACCATCTGCTTCCAGAACTCGCCCTGGGCCTCGAGCGGAAACTGCATGCCGGGGAAGACCTTCGGGTATTCCGGCCCGAACCGGAAGATCGCCCAGGCCGGCTCGCGCCCGGCCGAGAAGACCGGCGGCAGGGTGTTGGGCTCGGCGCGCCCGGTCTTCACCGCGTTGATCTGGGACGGGCTCGCCGCCGAACGGCCGCGCCAGGCCTGATCGATCACGTAGGTCGGGAAGCCGCGGCGAACGAAGAACTCGTCCCAGCCCATGCGCCCGTCAGGGGTCGTCTCCCAGGTCTTGCCGGTGAGACAGCAGCCATGGATCAGGACCAGCGGGGGACGGCCCGAACTCACCGGGATCTGGTAGCGGACGTAGATCTGGTCGACGCTGATCGTGCCCGAGGGCGCGTAGGCCGGCAGTGTCGAGAGCGTGTCGGACTGGATGTCGCGGCCGCCGACGAAGAAGCTGCCCTGCTCGGCGATCGTCAGGGGGCCGGGGGCCGGATCGGCCGCGCGGGCGGGTCCGCCCGAGATCAGCATGGCGGCGACCAGAGCGCCGGCCATCCGCCGGGCGCGCACCAGTGCGGGCACTGACAATCCTGGCATGAAATGTCCCGTCTCCCCGCTAACGGCACGCCCGGGCCGTGCCATGATCCGAGTGCCTAGCATGAAGCTCGACCGCGATGGGCGGCAGTCGAGCTTCTCCGCTTGCCGATCAGGCCGCGATGTCGCGCTCGACGCGTTCGGTGGCCCCGGGCGGTAAGTCGAGGGCTTCGGCCAGCATCTTGAGGAACTGCCGCTCCTGCAGCGTGTCGGGATCGATCGCGAGCCGGGCCGCCGCGAAGATCCGCGCCGCCGCATCGGGTCCCGACACACGCTCTGCGATCTCGTCGATATCGGCGGGATTGGCGAGTTCGCGCTCCAGCCAGGACCGACCGTCGGTATCCAGGCCCGCCTCGGCCACGGCCGCGTCGAGGCGTTTGCGCTCCGCGGCGTCGACCATCCCGTCGGCCGTCGTCGCCGCCACCATGACCCGGAGCATCAGCCGGGCCTCGTCCTCGGCGACCCGGGTGAAATCCGGTCCGCCGGTCTCCGGCGGTGCGGTGCCGCGCAGCGCCCGGTAGGCCAGTCCGCCGATCAGCGCCAGCCCACTGAGTGCGGCGCCCGCGGTGAGCCCGCCGCGCCGCGCGCGCACCAGCGCGTCGACGATCCGCCCGCTGTCCGCCATGCCATCCTCCCGGGATCCAATCCAAATCCGATCGGAAACCACCCGGGAGGCGCTCGGGTTCAGCCGCCCTCAGGCGTCGGCTTCATCCTCGTCCTCGTCGATATCCACGAGGAACACGATGTCGGCCTCGTCCTCGTCGTCCGAGTCGGCGTCGCCGTGGTGGGCATCGTCCTTGAACTCACCCTCGCCGTCGTCCTCCGCCAGCGCATCCTCGAAGATCTCGACTTCGTCCTCGGTGGCGGCCCGAACCTTGAGCGCCGAGGTGCCGTTCCAGAGCGGCTTGCCGTCGCTCGTCATGGTCCGGATGTCTTCCTTGAAGCCCGCGCAGGTGAAGAGGTCCTTGGCGGACGCCTCGTCGCTGTTGATCACCGCAACGGCGGTGCCGTCGATCTCGAGCGTGAACATGGCCGGCATCCCTCTCGTAACCGTCCTCTGGCGCGCCCGGTCAGCGGGATCGCGCACGGGTGCGACGCGCTGCCCCGGTAAGAAACGCTGGCGTCCCTTCCGGCAGCCATCGGCGCCACGCGCGGATGCTGTAGGGGTGAACCGGACGCCCGCCAAGCCCATCCCGACGCAGCCGCCCCGAAAGCCGTGGCGCGGATCCTGCCGGGTGGAGGGCGCGATGAAACCAGACGCGAAGAAGGATCGCCGCGCATGCGGATCAGGCTCGGCTGCGAGATGCGCTACGCCTTTCCCTATCCCGTACCGATGGTGGTCATGCTGAACGTGCATTCCACCCGGGCCGGCGCCCTGGAGGCGCGCGACACGCTCCGCACCGAGCCCCCGGTGCCGGTGGATCTCTATCACGACGGTTTCGGCAACCTGTGCGGTCGTCTGACCGCGCCGGCCGGGAGCTTCACCATCGGGACCGACGCGGTGATCGGCGACGACGGATGCCCGGATCCGGTCGTGCCGGAGGCCGGGCAGCACGCGATCGAGTCACTGCCGGCCGAGACGCTCGTGTTCCTGCTGCCCAGCCGCTACTGCGAATCGGATCTGTTGGCGGACGAGGCGTGGCGGCTGTTCGGCCATACCGAGCCGGGCTGGGCGCGGGTGCAGGCCGTCTGCGACTTCGTGCACGGCCACATCGCCTTCGGCTATGAATTCGCCCACGGCGATCGCACGGCGCAGGATGCCTATGCCGGCCGTCGCGGGGTCTGCCGCGATTTCACCCACCTCGCCGTGGCCTTCTGTCGCGCGCTCAACATCCCGACTCGCTACTGCACGGGCTATGTCAGCTTCATCGGCGAACTCGAGCCCCATCCGGCCGGCGACTTCGCGGCCTGGATGGAGGTCTACCTCGGGGGACGGTGGCACGTGTTCGATCCGCGCAACAACGCCCCGCGGATCGGCCGGGTGATGGTCGCCTACGGCCGCGACGCCGCGGACGTTCCGCTGACCCACACGTTCGGTCCGAATCCCCTGGTGGGCTTCCGAGTCTGGGCCGACCGGATCGACCATCTGGACGTCTCCGGGGACGCCTCCGTCCTGCCGGAGGAGCCCCTGCCGCCGCAGAGCATGGCGACCCGGACCGGGTGACCGCCGGGCCGCGGTCCTAGACCCCCGCGCCGCGGGCGATGGCGCGCTTGACCACCCCCTGCACCTCGGGGTTCGAGAGGAACAGGTCGTGGTTGATCAGGCCGCCGCCGTAATCGGAGGCGTCGGCGACGCGCACCCCCAGCGCCTCCAGCTTGGCCCGGTCGACCGCGCCGGCCCGGACGCCGCCCGCCAGCGCCGCCGAGAGCTCCAGGGCGCGATCGTTGGTGGCGGAGATCACGGTGATCTTCGCGACGTCGGGTCCCAGTCGGGCGACGCCGTTGGAGAACAGGTCGAAGTCGATGTCGGGCGCGGCCAGCACCACCGCGCCGATGCGCGCCATGGCCGCCTCGCCGGCCTCGGCGCGGAGCATGCGCAGGGTCTCGAGGGTCAGGAGCGTGCCCATCGAATGCGCGACGATGTTGATCCGGCCGCCGCTCGGCGACGCGGCCAGGGCCTTGAGCAGGTCCTCGAAGGCGTCGCGCGACCAGAGGGCGCTCTCACGATCGTAGTTGTAGTCGAAGGTCGCGGCGGCGGAGGGCCACGTGAACAGGCCCGAGACGCCGCGGAAGCGGATCCCGTCCGACAGACGCGCGGCGCTGACGGCAGCCGATTCGAACGATTCCCGGTAGCCGTGAACGTAGATCAGCACGTCGCGTCCCAGGGCCGCCTGGGCGAAGGCCTCGGCGGCGCCCGGTCCGGTCTCGGCCTTCGGCACGGCCCCGATGGTCCAATCGCCCGTGATGACGGACGAGACCTTGCCGAGCAGCGACCGGTCGGGGGGCGACAGGCGCACCTCCGCGAAGCTCAGGCCGCGGCCGCGATCGCTGCTGAAATACGGCGGCCTGGGCGGGCTGCCGACGGGCTTGCGCGTCGTGGCGACCAGAAGGACCGGCATGACGTCGAGCGCCGACTGCTTCTCGGGCAGGGACGGTCCGGTGCCGAGGTTGTCGGTGACGCAGGCGCCGAGGGACGGCGCGAGGCCTGCGGCACCCGCGAGGGCACCGATCTGGAGGAGGGCGCGGCGTGAGACGGGATGTTCCGGCATGATCCAGGGGCGCTCGGGCGGGGCCTCCCTCGTGGCGCAGGATCATGACCTTGGCGGGGCGCGCCGCCGGCCGATCCCTGTGGAGAACCGACAAGGTTTCCCTTGTGGTCGTCCGGACACAGGCCTGCGCCGTCGCCTCGGACCGGTAGCCCCCTCGACGGAAGCCTTCGTCACCGCCATGAAGGATGCATGACGCCGACCATCGACATCGAGAGCCTGCGCCGGCGCCTGCTGGGCGGCGACCGCGCCGCCCTGGCCCGGGCCATCACCCTCGCCGAGTCGAAGCGCGCCGATCATCGGGCCCTCGCGTCGGACCTCATCGACGCCGTGCTGCCGCAAACCGGCAAGGCGATCCGGGTCGGGATCACCGGCGTCCCGGGCGTCGGCAAGTCGACCACCATCGACGCTCTGGGCTCGAACCTGACGGAGGCCGGCCACAAGGTGGCGGTGCTGGCAGTCGACCCGTCCTCCTCGCGCACGGGCGGTTCGATCCTCGGCGACAAGACCCGGATGGCCCGGCTCGCCCACGACCCGGGCGCCTTCATCCGCCCGTCTCCGTCCTCGGGCACGCTCGGCGGCGTGGCGGCCAAGACCCGCGAGACCATGCTGCTCTGCGAGGCGGCGGGCTTCGACGTGATCCTGGTGGAGACCGTGGGGGTCGGCCAATCCGAGACCGCGGTGGCCGACCTGACCGATTTCTTCCTCGTGCTGATGCTGCCCGGCGCCGGCGACGAACTCCAGGGTATCAAGAAGGGCATCCTCGAACTCGCCGACATGATCGCGGTCAACAAGGCGGATGCGGGCGAGGCCGAGCAGCGGGCCAACGCGGCGGCCTCGGAATACCGGGCGGCGCTGCACATCCTCACCCCGGCCTCGGCGACGTGGACACCGCCCGTGGTGACGATCTCGGGCTTCCACAACCTGCGGCTGGACGCGCTCTGGGCGAAGATCGTCGACCATCGGGGCAAGCTCACCGCCACCGGCGAGATCCAGGCGAAGCGCCGGACGCAGGACGTGAAGTGGATGTGGGCGCTGGTGGATGAGCGCCTGCACCAACGCCTCGTCGGCTCCCCGGAGGTTCGGCGCCGCACGGCCGAGGCGGAGGCGGGCGTGGCCCGGGGCGAGACCTCTCCGGCCGCGGGTGCGGCCGCCATCGCCGAACTGATCGGCCTCTGACGGGGCCGGCCCGGCCGCGCCCGGCGCACACAAATTCCGCGGCGGTGCGGGGCACAAACGCGATCTCGCGCGTTCGAGTGGACGACGGCGTATCGAGCGGCGCCCCGTCGCGGCGCCGTGCTCACGTCCAGGAGAGTGCCATGGTTGATACGGATCGGATCGTCGGCGGCGCCAAGGAAGCCGCGGGCAAGGTTCAGAGTGCGGCCGGCGATTTCGTCGGCTCGAATCGCGACTCTGTGGAAGGCCGCTTCCGCGACGCCCAGGGTCAGGCGCAGAACGTCTACGGACAGGCCAAGGACAAGGCGCGGGATATCGCCGATCAGGCGAGCGACTACGCGAGCGACGCGTCCGCGCGGGCCCGGGACGTCGCGGGCGACGTCTACGAGCGGGGCGGCTCCTACCTGCGCGACGGCCGCGAAGCCGTCGGTGCCCGGGTGGAGGAGAATCCCCTCGTCGCGCTGCTGATCGCGGGCGCGGTGGGCTACGGTCTCGCCCTCCTGATCCACAGCCGCCGCTGACCGGACGCGGCCTCGCCCGAATACGGGCGGGGCCGCGCCAGGACGGTACCGGGGGTGCCTTATCGCGATGTGCCTCATTGCGATGTGCCTTGCATCGCGCCGCCCGGGCCATACCTGATGGATGCGGGGGGCGCCCGCCCGCCCAAGGCTTCTCTGGCCATGCTCAGCACCGATACCGACATCCTCGCCGCCGCCGAAACCTGGCGACGCGACGGCCACGCCGTGGCGCTGGCCACCGTGATCGAGACTTGGGGATCGGCGCCGCGGCCCGTGGGCAGCCACCTCGTCGTCGACGAGGCAGGCAATTTGCTGGGGTCCGTCTCGGGGGGCTGCGTCGAGGGGGCCGTGATCACCGAGGCGATCGAAGTGATCGAAGCCGGTGCACCGCGCGTCCTCGAGTTCGGCGTCGCCGACGAGACCGCGTGGCGGGCTGGCCTGTCCTGCGGCGGCCGGATCCGTGTCTTCGTCGAGCGGCTCGACTGATGCGCGCCGACATCCTGGCAAGCCTCAATGCCGAGCGCGCCGCGCGCCGGGCCGCGATCCTCGTCACCGACATCGCCGACGGCAGCCAGCGCCTCGTGCGCGAGGCGGAGATCGCAGGCGATCCCCTTGGCCCGGTGCTCGGCAAGCACCTCGCGTCGGCCAAGAGCGGCCTCGTGGAGGCTGACGGGCGGACACTGTTCCTCACCGTGCAGGTGCCGCCCGTGCGGCTCGTGGTGATCGGGGCGGTCCACATCTCGCAGGCGATGGCGCCGATGGCGGCGGCGCTCGATCTTGCGCTCACGGTGATCGACCCGCGCACCGCCTTCGCGACGCCGGAGCGCTTCCCCGGCGTCGAACTCGTGGCCGAGTGGCCGGAGGCCGTGCTCGGGAGCCGCGTGCCGCCGCTGGACCGCTATTGCGCACTCGCGGCCCTGACCCACGATCCCAAGATCGACGATCCCGCACTGAAGGCGGCGCTGACGGCCGAGTGCTTCTATGTCGGCGCCCTCGGATCGCGGAAGACCCACGCGGCGCGGGTGGCCCGGCTCGGCGCGGCCGGCTTCAGCCCGGAGCAGATCGGCCGGATCCGAGCGCCGATCGGGCTCGCGATCGGGGCGGTGAGCCCCGCCGAGATCGCGCTCGCCGTCCTGGCGGAGGTCGTGGCCGCCCTGCGCCGCGCACCCCGCCCGGAGGCCGCGTGAGGTTCGGTCCCGTGCCGGTCGCCGAGGCCGCCGGGATGATCAGCGCCCACGCCGTCCGGGGTGCGGACGTCACCCTGCGCAAGGGGTCGGTGATCGACCCCGATGCCGCCGCCGCCCTGGCGCGGGCCGGCCTGTCGGAGATCGTCGCGGCGGCCCTGGAGCCCGGCGACGTCGGCGAGGACGCCGCCGCCGCGCAGCTCGCCGGTCACCTGGCCGGGGCGAACCTGCGCGTCGAGGCGCCCTTCACCGGCCGCTGCAACCTGTTCGCCGAAACGGCGGGGGTGCTCGTCCTGGATCCCGCCCGCATCGACGCGGTCAACGCCGTCGACGAGGCCGTGACGGTGGCGACGCTGCCGCGCTTCAAGCCGGTGGTGGCCGGCGAGATGGTCGCTACCGTGAAGATCATCCCCTACGCGGTGCCGGGGGGCGTGCTGGCCCGCGCCTGCGCGTCGACCGCGGGCGGGGCCCTCGCGGTCGCCCCATACCGCCGCCGCCGGGTGGGCGTGATCTCGACCCGCCTGCCGAGCCTCAAGGAGGCGACCATCGACAAGACCCTCCGGGTGCTCGCCGAGCGCCTCGCCCCCACGGGGTCCGCGATCGTCCGCGAGATCCGGGTGCCGCACGCGGACGAGGCCGTGGCCACGGCTCTCGCCCACGCGATCGACGGCGACGGGGCGGATCTCGTGGTGGTGTTCGGCGCTTCGGCCATCGCCGACCGGCGCGACGTCATTCCGGCTGGCATCGAGGCCGCGGGGGGCAGCGTCGCGCATCTCGGGATGCCGGTCGATCCCGGAAACCTGCTTCTCGTCGGGAGCCGCGGCGGAGTGCCGGTGATCGGCGCGCCGGGCTGCGCGCGCTCACCGAAGGAGAACGGCTTCGACTGGATCCTGCACCGCCTCCTGGCGGATCTGGCGGTGACCCGGGCCGACATCGTCGCGCTGGGCGTCGGCGGGCTCCTGATGGAGATCGTCTCGCGCCCGCAGCCCCGGGCCGGTGGTGCGGCGACGGCGGCCGACGCGGACCCGTCGCCGGATGCCTGACGTCGGCACGATTCTTCTCGCCGCGGGACTCGGCAGCCGGTTCGGCCCTGAGCCGAAGCTGCTCGCGCTCCTCGACGGAGTGCCGCTGGTGCGTCACGCGGCCGGAGCCGCCCTCGGCGCCCGGCCGCGTCCGGTAATCGCCGTGCTCGGGGCGCATGCCGACCGGGTCCGGGCCGCGCTGGCCGGGCTCGACCTGATCCACGCCGTCAATCCCGATTACCGTCTCGGCCTCGCAACCTCGCTGCGTGCCGGTCTCGCGGCACTTCCTCCCAGCTGCAGCGCCGCCGTGGTGGTGCTCGGCGACATGCCGTGCGTGACCGCCGCCCATATCGACCGCTTAGTGGAGGCATTCGCGGGCGCCGCCCCGCTGCCGGTCGCCGTGGTCCCGGTGCAGGACGGACGGCGCGGGAACCCGGTGCTGCTGAACCTGCGCCGTCTGGCTCCGGATATCGCCCGGCTGCAGGGCGACCATGGGGCGGGACCGCTCCTCAGGGGACGGACCGACGTGCTGGAGATCCCGGGCGATCCCTCGACGGCCCTCGACATCGACACGCCGTCCAGCCTCGCCGCCCTCGGCGGTCACGCCGTCTGACGGGGCACCGCCGCGTGCGCAACCGTCCCATCCGGCCCGGTATCACGTCTCCTCTGTCGCGCTGTTCTCAGCCGTGTCGCCCCTGCGCGTGGTTCGGGCCTCGGCCCGGCACCGGTCCGAGCAGTAGCGCACCTCGTCCCAGACGCGCTCCCATTTCTTGCGCCACGCGAACGGACGGCCGCACTGAACGCAGACCTTCTGCGGCAGATCGGCCTTGCGGCGCATCGGCGGCATCATCCCTCTCCCGCGTCGTACGGCCCGCTCAGCCTGCCGGCTTCGGTGCCGTTCGGCGAAGCCGGGCGTCCAGAAGGTTTGCCAAGCCGAGCATGACCGCGATCCCACCGAGATTGACGGCGATCTGCAGGGCCCATGTGGCGTCGAAGGTGCGGTAGAGGATGCGGCCGATGAGCGCCGCCAGGCAGCCGGCCGCGAAGATCTCCAGCGAGTGTCGGCCGCAGGCATCGATCAGGCGGAGCGAGGGGTGCCGGCAGAAGCGCCCCACCGCGGGCGCGCTGAACAGCAGGTAGGTCAGGGCGAGGATGTCCAGCAGGCGCAAGGGGCCGACGTGGCTCTTGTCCGGAACGTCGATCGCCAGCGGCCTGAGGTTCGGAAGGCTCCACTCGGCCCAGGATCCGCCCTGGAACAGGGCGAAGGCTAGGTAGACCCCGGCGGTCGCCACGGCCCAGCCCCGCCGCGGCAGGAGGCCGCCGCCCGAGCGGATCGCCAGCGCCAGGGCCGCGCCGATCACGAACAGGAACTGCCACGCGAACGGGTTGAAGTACCACCCGTCATCCACCGCCGCGGCGTTCGGCAGGTTCAACTGATGATCGAGGTTGGCGGCGAGCCACAGGGTCCCCGACAGGGCGAGCACGCCCCAGACGCCGCGCCGCAGCCCGAAATAGATGAGCGGGAACAGGGCGAGCAGCAGGATGTAGAGGGGCAGGATGTCGAGGTAGTTGGGCAGCGCGTTCAGGGCGAGGCCGCGCAGGAGGCCAGGCAGCAGCCCCATCTGGATCAGCGGCGCGACGCCGAAGCGCGGCGTCAGGCCGGTGAGATCCATCCAGATCCGCACGATGATCAGCGTGGCGAGCAGAAGGCCCGCCTGGAACAGGTAGATGCGCAGGCAGCGCCTGCCGATCCGGCCGAGCGTCCTGCGGATCCCGGCCCGCTGGAACAGGCCTCCGTAGGCCATCATCGAGGAGTACCCGGCGAGCAGGACGAAGATCTCGGCCGCGTCGGAGAACCCGAAATTGTGCAGCGTGAACAAGGCCGGCGCGTTGCGGGGGATGTGATCGACGAAGATCGTCAGCAGCGCGAAGCCGCGCAGCACGTCGACCCGCGCGTCGCGGACCGGCTTGGCGGGCTTGTCCTGAGGGGGCGACTGCGGGGCCGGCCGCAGCCGACCGGGATCCGAAGGCCGCTCGAGCGCGTCGATGTTCGTCACACGGACCGTCACCGGCAGGGTGGCAGGGCGAAGACGGCGCGGACCGCCGCGGTCGGATGATACCGCACTGCAGCGCGGACGCTGCCGGAGAGTGCGCCGATCACGCGCCTTTGTTCAGATGTGGACACCGGCACCGCCGCGCCGGATCCCGGCGAGCACCCGGGATCCGCCGGGTCTGTGCTGCCGGTCGACGCTGATGGTGTCACACGGTCGTCCTCTGTCGACGCGATCCGAGGTTCCGACGACAGGACGTTCCGCGAAGCCTCACCGTTCCAGGACCCGACGTCGCGCCCGGCGCCGGAGCGAGGCGAGCGCCGACGCCAAGTCCCCACCACGGACGGTGGTTTCGGATCGTGCCGCACGACCCCCGCGTATCCCGGCATCCTCGGCGCCTCGGCGCGCCGCGACGCCCCTCGCGTCGCGACCGCGGCCGGTATAGACGCGGCGGATCGAACCCGGCTTTCCGCCGCCGACCATGCCGGGGAGGGGCTGGGTTCATGCGCGTCCTCGTCACCGGAGCCGGAGACTATCTCGGCCGCCGCCTGCTCGAGGCGCTGCGGCGGGGGCTCCCGGCCGGCAGCCGAATCCTCGGCATCGACCGGAGCGCGCAGCCGCCCCTCGACGGCGTGACCTTCCTCGCCGTCGATCCGTTCGATGCCGGCCGGCTCGCCGAGGCGGTCGCCGCCTTCGAGCCGACCCTCGTCTTCCATCTCGCCGCCCTGGCCTCCGTGGCGCGGTCGAGCGAGACGCCGGCCTATGCCTGGCGGGCAGACCTGCTCGGAACCTTGAACCTCGCCGAGGCGGTGGCCAGGACCCGCGCGGCCCTGGTCTTCCTGAGTTCGACCGTCGTCTACGGCGAGGCGTTCCGCGACCGCGCGCGTCCCGACGAGAGCGTGACGCCGCGACCCGACACCATCTCGGGGCGAACCAAGAACGCCTGCGAGTACATCCTGCGCGATGTGCTAGCCAACGCCCGCGTGAAGCACCTCGTGCTGCGGCCGTCGAACTACATCGGGCCCGGGCAGAGCGAGACCTTCGTGGTCGCTTCCTTCGCCGGGCAGATCGCCCGCATCGAGCGCGGAGAGGCTCCGCCGGTCGTGGAGGTGGGCGATCTCTCGGCGGGGCGCGACTTCTTCGATGTGGCCGACTTCACCGCGGCATGCCTGCAAGTGATCGCGCGGATCGACGAGCTGCCCGATGGCGGCATCTTCAACGTCGGATCGGGCACCGTGACGCCGGTCTCGGACATCCTCGACGCCCTTCGTGCCCTGACGGATGCGGATTTCACGATCCGGGTGAGGGACGAACGGGTCCGGCCGGCGGGCGTGCGCAGCGAGGGCTGCGACCCGGCCGCCTTCGCGGCGGCCACCGGCTGGAAGCCGATGATCCCGCTCACGCGCAGCCTGTCGGCGATCCTCGCGGAGGCGCGGTCACGGAACGGCTGACCCGGGGATGGCGGGCATCCCCGGGTGGGCGCGCCGCGATCAGCGCGAGAACCGCTTGTACTTGATCTTCTTCGGCATGATCGAATCCGCTCCGAGACGGCGGACCTTGTCGGCCTCGTAGTCGGAGAAGTTGCCTTCGAACCATTCCACGTGGCTGTCGCCCTCGAAGGCCAGGATGTGGGTGGCGATACGGTTCAAGAACCAGCGATCGTGGCTGATGATGACCGCGCAGCCGGCATAATCCTCTAGCGCGTCCTCCAGGGCACGCAGGGTCTCCATGTCGAGGTCGTTGGTCGGCTCGTCGAGGAGCAGCACGTTGGCGCCGCCCTTCAGGGTGCGGGCCAAGTGGACGCGGTTGCGCTCGCCGCCCGAGAGGGTTCCGACCTTCTTCTGCTGGTCGGGGCCCTTGAACGCGAACGCCGCGCAATAGGCGCGCGAATTGATCTCGCGCTTGTTGAAATAGATGATGTCGTTGCCGCCCGAGACCTCCTGCCAGACCGTCGCGTTCGGGTCGAGGGCGTCGCGCGACTGGTCGACGTAGCCGAGCTTGACCGTCTCGCCGACGTCGATCTTGCCGCTGTCGGGCTTCTCCTGGCCGGTGATCATCTTGAACAGGGTCGTCTTGCCGGCGCCGTTCGGGCCGATCACCCCGACGATGCCGCCCGGCGGCAGCTTGAACGAGAGATCCTCGATCAGCAGCCGGTCGCCGAACGCCTTGCTGAGATTCTCGAACTCGATGACGTTGTTGCCGAGCCGCTCGTCGATCGGGATGACGATCTGCGCGGAGGCGTCCACCTTGTTGTTCTGCTTGGCGACCAGCTCCTCGTAGCGGGTGATGCGCGCCTTCGACTTCGACTGGCGCGCCTTCGGGGAGGCGGCGATCCACTCCTGCTCGCGGGCGATGGAGCGCTGCCGGACCATGTCCTCGCGGCCCTCCTGCTCCAGGCGCTTCTGCTTCTGCACCAGCCACGCCGAGTAGTTGCCCTCGTACGGGATGCCCTTGCCCCGATCGAGTTCCAGGATCCAGCTGGTGACGTTGTCGAGGAAGTAGCGGTCGTGGGTCACGATCAGGATCGCGCCCGGGTACTGGCGCAGGTGACCTTCCAGCCAGTTCACCGTCTCGGCGTCGAGGTGGTTGGTCGGCTCGTCGAGGAGCAGCAGCTCCGGCTCCCACAGGAGCAGGCGGCACAGGGCGATGCGGCGGCGCTCGCCGCCCGAGAGGGTGGCGACCGGCTGCTCATCGCTCGGGCAGCCCAGGGCCTCCATGGCCTGATCGACCTTCGAGTCGAGCTCCCAGAGACCGAGCGATTCGATTCGGTCCTGGAGCTCGGTCATCTCGTCGGCGGTTTCCTCCGAGTAGTTCATGGCGAGCTCGTTGTAGCGGTCGAGCATGGCCTGCTTCTCGGCCACGCCCTCCATCACGTTCTCGCGGACGCTCTTGTTCGGATCGAGCTGGGGCTCCTGCGGCAGGTAGCCGACGCGCGCGCCCTGGGCCACCCAGCCGTCGCCGGTGAAGTCCTTGTCGAGGCCGGCCATGATCTTGAGCAGCGTCGACTTGCCGGAGCCGTTGATGCCGAGGACACCGATCTTGGCATCGGGGTAGAAGGACAGGTTGACGCTATCCAGGACCTTCTTGCCGCCGGTGTAGGCCTTGGTCAGGCCCCGCATGTGGTAGATGAATTCGCGAGCCATCGCGGATCGTCCTCGGCGTGATGTGCGGGAATGCGCGGTGCGTGCCAGCGGCACGGGTCAGGTGCGGGGCCATGGCACCCGTCCTGTACGCACGTCCCTCAAGATTTAGAATGACGCTGATCGAGTATCAGGCCCGCCGGGCAGCGGCAAGGTTGCCGGCCTCGGCACGCCGGGCAATCGCGTCCGACAATCCCGTTCTTCGCCCGAGCTTCGGCGCTGCCTTCACCCGCCGGCCCCGACTCCGTCAGCCCGCGGCCGGGCCCGCCGGCGGCGCCCCGGAACACGGCCCGCCCCCGTTGCCGGGCCGCAGGCTGATCGGGCGACCCCAGCCATCCCGCGGCGCGCTCCGGCCCCGGGATCACGGCGGAGCCGCAGATCGTCGGTCCGAGAGCCTACCCGGGCCGCTCGCCCGGATCGCGTGCCGATCCCGTCGCGTCGCAGACCCGGGCTTCGGAACGCCGGAGGGGCCGCTGAGCCGGACCGGTCCGCGACCGCGAAGGCTCCGCCCCGGAGCGGGGCGCGCGTCCGGTTCAGGCGAAGGGGTTCCGGACCGTTTTCGGCTTGGGCTCCGGCGCCTCCGCGACCGCCTCCGGAAGGTCCCCCGCCTCCAGGGCCCGCACGATCGCCTCCAGGGTTTCCCGGAGCCGTCGGGCCTGCGCGAGGCCCGCCTCGTCCCGCGTGAGGTCGAGGGACCCGTGCAGGACGATTCGATCGGTGCCGTTCTCGAAGGACAGGGCGCCGATGCTGCGCACCGAGGCGTCGTCGGCGAAGGGTTCGAACCGGTCCTGACCGGCACCCGAAGGCCGGGTCCGGCCGTCCCGCTTGTCTTGAGCCATGGGTCCCTCTCAGAAGATCGCACGCAGAACGTCGCGGACGAGCTTGCGCAGGACGCGGCTGCCCTCCCGCTGGAGCCAGTCCTGCCACGTCTCCTCGCGTCGCGGCCGGTGCGCGCCCGAGTGCGCGGAGTCGTCCGGATCGGGCAGGGTCAGCGCGGCAGTGCGGGCCGCGGCCGGAAGGCCGGGGAAGACGTCGATGCCGGAGGCCCGGGTGAGGTCGTCGATCGGGACCGTCCGCCAATCCCTGGACCCGTCGTTCGGCGCGAGATAGGCGCCGGCCTGGCCGGTCTCCGGATCGTAGAGCGCCTTGAACAACTGCGTCGGGACCAGGACGCCGCCCTTGATCTGCTGCACTGCGTCTCCCGCGAAGATTGCGCCGGTGACCACGAAGACCGAACCCCGCCGCGTCGCGAGCCGCCGCACGCCCTCCTCGATATCGGCCCACAGGCCGCGGTTCAGCACCCGATTCTGGGGCACGACGTTGGCGAAGGTGAACGACTCCGCCTGGGCGCTCACCGTCGGCATGTCACCGGCCGGCGCGAGGTGTCCCCGATCGAAGCCGCTGCGGACGTAATCCTCCAGAGACGCGCGCGCGTCCGGCGGCAGCCGGCTCTCCTCGTGGAAGGAATCGTCCCGCGCCACCGCCCGGGCCTCGGCGACGCTCCCGCGGGTGAGGTGCTCGGCGGCGTAGAGCGGCGTGCGCGTCACCCCCGAATGCAGCACCGCGAAGGCTTCGAAGCATAGCGGCACCGTGCGTACGGCCAGCTTCGGGTTGGTGAGCACCGGGACCCGCCCGTCCGCGAATAGGCCGGGGCAGGCATCGTCGGCCGAGGCGGGCGCCCCACCGATGGACGCCAGGACCAGGCCCGCGGCGATCAGACCCCGGGGCCGCTTCACCAGCATGCGCGCACCCGCCGCGGGCCCTCGGGCGTCGGTCGGGTCCGCCATGCGCACGGGCGGCTGAGGGTGCCGCCGAACGGCCGCGCATCGCGGTCGGGCCCTCCCGGCGAGACCCGATTCGGGCAATCGCCCAGGAAGTTGCAGAGGAAGTCGAGATTGCCGTCCGGCGGCCGCGGCTCCGCATAAGCTTGGCCGCCTGCGGTAATCGCGTACGTGAGCAGGATTGTGCACAGACGAGCCGGGCTCAAAGGCGGACCTCTTGTGGCGCTGAGGGCACGTGATTGAAAAAAACGCGGGCCCGACATTGATCGCGCCGCCGATCGTCCGTAACTGGCACTATCATGACAGCGGCGGACGGGCGTGTTCTAGCATGAACGCGTGTCCCTGGGTGCTGGCGTCGCGGAGGCCCAGGGCTCGCGGCGGGGCCGTCGCTACACTCGAACGAGCGGATGCGACCATTGGCGATATCACCTGAGCAATCGGCGTTGCTGGACCGTGTCCCGAATCCTGCGGCGTTGCGCGGTCTTCCGGAGTCGGAGCTTCCGGCCGTTGCGGAGGCGGTTCGGGCCGAGATGATCGACGCGGTGTCGATCACGGGCGGC
>NZ_BPQS01000071.1 GCF_022179385.1 Methylobacterium longum
CCCTGCGCGGCCTTACCCCCTACGAGTTCATCTGCCAGGCCTGGACGAAAGAGCCAGAACGCTTCAGGCTCGATCCGTCACACCACATGCCGGGACCGAACATCTAGCGGCTGCCCCCCGCGACGTAGCCATCTCCAAGTTGGTCGCATTCGGTTCGGCACGGGCCAGAATGATGCGCCGACGCAAAACCAGCCCCGCCCGGTCCCTTGTCGGCGCAGCAGGCGTTGGATCTCGCCCTGCTCCTGCTGGTTGAGATTGGGGGGCTGCCTTTCGGCTACGCGACATGGCGCAGCTCCATCAGGAAGCGCCCAACGTTCTACCCATCCTCCAAACTGTCAAACCTCTTCTGAGTCACAACACTAGTGCCGATCAAGCTCAAACCTTAGCCTTTCCGGTTCTGAACTCCGCAGACTTCCTCAAATTTTCTGAGGATGGAAACACACCAGCAGCCCAGGCGCTAGCTTAGGCAGGTGTGCGTGTCTCGCGCTTGATCAGTGCGGCGACGGCCGAGGTGGACTTACCGATGCAACAGCCGCGGCAATAGCAGCACGACGATCAGGTGGAACCATCGGATCGAGTTCGATCCTATAGGGGTGACCAGACCATTTGTGGAAGCAACTCTGCCAATAACGGAAAGCTTCATATTCGTTTGGGGTGCCCCAACCTAAATAACAGTCAACATCAAAGATGCGGCAATCGAGACCCATGGCAAGAGCATCCTCAACCATGCTGTCGACGTAGAACTCTCCATTGATGCGACCGTCACGTTCGACAAGTCGCTTGTAAGCCGAACGAAAATCAGCAATCCTCCGGAAGGTGAAGGCGCCCACGATCATGGGCGCCGTCGAGGCATCCTCGGGCTTCATCTTGACTCGAACCGCAAGAACCCTCCCATTTTCGTCCGTCTCTACCCAACCGTAGGAGGTAGGCTTTGAAAGGGCAGGACGATGTCCCCTAACGGTCCAAACAATAAGGTCGGGACCGTCACTACTTAGCAAAGCATCCAACGCTGCAGCGTCAAAGATCAGCCCGTTGTCGCAGGCGCCGATTGTCATAGGGATGTCATCGTTGAGGCCCTCGGCACCTGCGGCACAAGTGACGGCCTGTCCTTCAGTGACACTATCAAGCAAGGTGATTGTGGCGCCAGGAACCCCCTCCTGAAGCATGGAGGCGATCTCGGCATGACCCGGCATGTCACCGCGCAAGACAAATTTCGCTCCTGCAGCCTCAGGAAGACTATAGAAAGCTTGGAGTACCATTGGCAAACCCGATAGATCCAGCAGAGGCTTAGGAATTGCGTAGCCACGCTCGGCGAAGCGCATGCCGAGACCTGCCATTGGGATCAGCAACGTGCCTTCTTGAACTGGAGTACGTGGAAGCATTGTGAGAATCCGCCGGAAATTGCGCGACCAGACATTATATTCCGCGACGTCCTGCGGCGTGCCCCACTGCATGAAATGTTGTAGTTCGTATATAGCAACCCTCTGGCCACGCTGAGCGAGAATTTTATAAGCAAGACTGACATAAAATTCGCCATTGACCTCAAGATTCTGAGCGACCACCGCATCAAAGGCCTCCAAGCAAATCCTACCACTTCGAAAGTAATATCCCCCGCTTGAGGCAAATTCGTCGATAGGATTATTTGTAAACGGCTTCTTTTCCTGAATATCCTGCATCCACAAACCTTTTTCCGACATAAATGCGTAATAGATTGAGTCGATGCTGTGGGGATGGAAGCCGCGATACGCTGGAACGGCGCCGTCACACCTAACCTCGGTGACGAACGATTTAAAATCCTCCCAATCCCAGTAACAGGTAAAATCGCAGTAATTTACAAACACTTCCTCGTCGAGGGATATATGCTCTCGCGCGTCCAGTACCGCTGCAATAGGGCCGAGTTTTTTACCTTCGACACCGACGATTTTGCCTGTAGGGCAGTACTTACGCAGCGTTTCCGCCATTCCGTATTCAGAGTTATCTAGATGATCTTGATTGCAGACGAAGACAAAATTAGTTTCGCCTGGAAAAAGATCAATGACATGTGCAATAATTGGTTTATCCTCGACAACAATGAGCGGCTTCGGCAACGTATAACCTGCGCGTCGAAATCGCTCTCCTGCCCCTGACATCGGAATGACGATCTGCATCAGTGATTACCCTCACCTGCTGTTATCGAGCTTCTGGCGATATGCTTCGGCGTCCCAATTAGCAAGCACTTCGATAGCACTCTCGGAGAGTCCGTCAAACGTCTCGTGCTCGGGCAATCGCAAGGCAATATCCAGCAGCGCGCGGATGGTGGCGTCGGATGCCGACGTGCGATCTCGACGCAAATGAACACCCACATGTCGCTCAATCACAGCGACTGGCTGAATGCCGAATCGTTCTTGCGCGCGCTTCGAGGCCTCTTCGACGCTTTCACCGGCGCGAACTAGCGGGAGGGCACCTCCGACAAAAACAACCTGATCTGGGAAGCGTGGCGCTTCCGTTAGAAATCTCAAAGCCGTTGCATCGGATGCTAGACGAGTATATGCTTGGTCAAGGTCAAATGTTCTGCCGGTACTGCTCATACTCCCACTCATCGTCCTAGATGCAAGTCGTTCCTGCACCGGGAATTCGAGTCGACGTTCAACATCACGCAGTATTGCTGCCGCATCCTCAGCCGTGTCCGCCCCAACTACGACGCCATGATTAGCGAGCAACAACACGTCGGGCAACCTATGCCGCGCTGCTAAGCACTGCGCTACTGCCACCGCCAACGGACCACCGGGCCGTCGATAAGGAATCCAGTCCCACTGGATGTGGTCGCCCAGTCGTTCCTGCAACCTGTCATAGCCTCTACGGAGAGTCGACGTTAGAACACTGCCAAAGGAGTGTGTGTGAATAACAACGGGGTGCGGCATAAGCGCATGCAGACCTGTTTCGATGGAAGCCTTTAGCATGGTGTTAGACTGGATGGCTGAAGCGAAATCGTCACCTTGCCCTGCGGCGAGCAGAGCGACAACTTTGGCAAGCGAGAGTGAGACGAAGATCGGCTTGTCGAGCGCCTCGGCCAACCATGAACCAGACGCCTTAACCCAGAGCGTATCGCCTTCCTTGAGTGAACTATTGCCGCCCGGTCCTTGCACCAAGCAAAATTCACGTCCCAGATCCGCCGACATCTTTGCCAGCGCTTGCAATTGAACAGGCCGCGTCATGCTAATCACATCGGTTATGGCGCTTTCCATCATCAGGTCCTCTGATCTTGAATCTATGATCGTGGCTTGGGGGTTAACTGACGTTACATACAGCCTGCTCGCGCGTGAGATTATCAAGCTTCGATTAGATCCGGTACTTCTTGTACTAGGCCTGAGTACTCGAGGGCAGGCCGAGTCGCTCCCCATCGCGAGCTTCCTCTCGTTTCGTGTGCCCAATTTTATCCCTGGGTGTGTTAGAAGCTTTGCAACGAGGCCGCGCTATAAACAGTTGGTCTGTTTATTATAGAAGGCTCCGCTTTAGTAGTCCCCCAATCGGACCGAACAGGTGTGGTGTTGCCCCCTGGACCGCACCCTATTTTGATCGGACAGGCGGCATAGCTCACGACGGCATAGGCGTTGGCCTATGGGTAAGGCTATGTCAGCCGATCCGACCGCCCCGCCGGTGCATGGCGAGATCCGGACCGGTATTCAGCGTCGACGGCGCTGGTCCACCACCGAGAAGAGGTAAGGCTTCTGCCGAAACCGGAGAGAAGCCACTTGGCCGAGCTCGTAGGTCGGCGGCGACAGATCATCGGGATGATCAACATGGAGACCAACCGCCGCGATCAAGCCGTGGGCAAGCAACTGATCCGGCGGCTTAGCCTCCACGTCGCCTTTCTAGAGAAGGAGCTCACAGAGCTCGACGGTGATATCGGCCAAACCATCAAGGCTTCTCCCGTTTGATGCGAAACCGGGGCGCTGCTCAAGTCCGTTCCCGGGGTCGGCGACGTCAACGCGCGCACCCTTCTGGCTCAGCTGCCTGAACTCGGCACCATCGGACGCCACCAGCTCGCAGCTCTCGTCGGCATCGCGCCGATCAACCGCGATTCTGGCCTGATGCGGGGCCGGACATCCATCGCGGTTGGGCGAACATCTGTACAAGGCGTGCTGTACATGGCTGCGCTGACCGCGATCCGGCGAGGCTCTCCGTTCCGGCCCTTCTGCACGCGGTTCTAGGAACGTTGAGCGTGCGGCGAAGCCCAATGGATCGAGCCTGGACTCCTCGCGTTTGCATTGGCTGCGAGCGGAATATTTCTCGGTCGTCAAACCGTCGACGTCACCAGTAGCTTTTAGCTTGAATCTGTTCAGCCAAACTTTGAACCAGCTGCGCAAGCTGATCAGAGCGATATTTTGGACTGGGCCTGAAGAGGGGTTACGGCATGGCCGCTGCCCTGGGTGGTAGTCGGAAGGCCAGATCCAGGACGGTGACGGGCGTAAGCGGCGATAGCCCAGCGACGAATGCGGCCGGATGCGGTAGTATGTGTTCTGCCCTAGACCGATCACGATCTGCGCCTCCAGCGAGTAGTGAACCTCCTGGCGTAGGCACGCCGCGCGCAGCTTGGCTCGGATACATCCGCTTCCTTATAGGCAACGGTGATGCTCTTTCCTTGCGCCTTTTGCACTTCAATCTGCCGTAACTTCAGTACCATCTGTGCCGCGCTCGCCCTTTATCCTTGCTTCATCTCCAATTCCTGTGGTCCGGGCATATTCTCTTAACGAGCCCGGTCCAAAGCCATCCCTTCAGGTCAGAGAAGGGCGGGACGAGGGGCAGCACGGCAGCGCGATGGTCCGAACCAGAAATTACCGTCAGCAGCCCCGCCTCCGGCGACCCGTTCAAGGAGGCGGTGCCCGGTCGTAGAGGGCGGACGGCGCGGGCGGAGGGTCGGCGGATCGCAGGACGGCCATCACCTGGTCTACCGACGCCTCGCAGCCCGCGGGCACGATGATCTTCAGGGCCAGATCGTCGGCCGCGGGAACGTCCTGCCCGGTCAATCGGGCATAGGCCAAGCGCGCGAGGTAGATCGCGTTGAGCCTGATCGTGACGAAGCGCGTCCCGAGGTCCCGGCCGCGATAGACGTAGAAGACCCGATCTGCGGGTTGCGGCCGTCCGAGGAGCGATGGGTCCGGCTCGTAGGGACTCGCGCGGAGGAAATCGACGGCCACCGGTGATGCGCAGGGCGCGACCCGGACGGTGAAGGGCGCGGCAGCGGCCCGGGGGAGCGTTGCGCCCCCGCCGAGGTCCACGGGCTGCCCGGACGCTTCCCACGCCGGCGCGCCACCCGCCAACCGCTGCCAGTAGGCATAGGACCGGACCGACACCGAGACGGCGAGCAGGATGCAGAGGGCAGCGAGGCCGCTGCGGGCCCAGGGCGTCAGGTTCGCGGGCTGAGTCGGCATGCGTCCCGCTCCACGCAGACCAGGATGGGGAGGATCGCCGCCGCGACGGAACCCAGCGCCACCAGGGACGACCCCGCACCGTCGTGCCAGAACTGGTAGGCCTCGTGCGACGGCAGCATCGCCAGGATGCGCCCGAAGTTGATCGCCACCACGGCGCAGGCGCTCACGCCTAGCGCGCGGAATGCCGCCGGGCCGACCGCTCGCTCGGCGATCTTCAGGATCGAGAGCCAGATCAGCCCGGTGAGCGACAGGTTGTGAAAGGACGAGCAGCCTTCCAGGATCACGATCGACCAGTCGTCCCGGACGTTCAGGCTCGCCCCGGCGATTCCGAGGCGGCCGTAAAACAGGCGCCCGATCCTGTAGATCAGGCCCACCTCGATGACCTCGATCACCTGGTAGGCCACCTTGAAGACCAGCTTCGCCCACAACTCGTAAATGGACAGTGCCAGCCAGATCTGACCGAGGTCGGCCCTTCGGCGATCGGTGCGCCCGCCGAGGAGAAACCATGCTCCCGCGAGCGTCGTGGCGAGATAGACCCCGTGATGTTCCGGCACGAACCAAGCGAGCGCCGCGAGGAGAAGGACGGCGATGTCCGGTCCGGTCAGCGAGACGCGCCGGGAGGGATCGGCCAGGATCAGCGACAGACTTGCCGCGAACCCGAACGCCTCGCCCACATTGAACTCGACGAGACGCTGGGCGGATTGCTGCGCTTCGAGCAGATGCCGCTGCAGAATCGCCGACAGGACGGTGCCGGCCGTGAAGGCCAGCAGGGCCCCGCACGAGGCGGAGACGGCCCACCCGTACACGAAGCCGCGAATAGCCCGAGGGAGGGTTACCTCCCGCTGCGCGCGGCCGTCACGCATCAGGACGTGCCGTCCAGCCCGACTGCGCGAACCGGGGACTGCGCGAGCCGGCGGTCGCGCCTCCGCCGCAGATAGGCGACCGTGATGCCCGCGAGGAGCAGGCCGAGGCCGGCATTCACCTCGGGCGCAGGGGCACCGCCGGAGCCGCTTCCGCCGCTCCAGCTCGGACTCGCCGCAGTCCCCGATCTGAAATCGGAGACGGAGTCGCCGGAACGCCGGCCCGCAATCGTGTAAGCCGCAGTCCTACCCGCGCCGCCACCCGATGCCGACGCCAAGGGTGTACTCGCCGCGACCATCGATCCGCCGGGCACACTCAATCGAACGTCGTTCACGGTCGCGTAGCTGCTCTGGTTAGCCGCGAGGGTACTGCCTCCGCCGGCGGCCACAGGGCCGCACAAGCACCGCCCGACATCATTGAAAAAGCATATACCTACGTAGTTCATGGCTAATACTCAATAACTCGGCCATGAATTCATACATCACATTTATTTCCGTAGTAGCAACCCTAAAACGTCGTTAACGATACTGAGTCACAGGCGTGTTATACAGCCAAGCTTGCCGCCGCCGATGCGCGTGACCCTCGAAGCCGAACGGATCTCCGGTCCCGCCTCAAGACGGCGCGGGCCGGTGATCGGCGCTCAGTTCCAGCGCCGGGGCAGACTTCAGTGCAGGATGCGGAGGCGGCGGCACGAAGCGCCCGCGCGAACGGGGGCCCGCAGAGCCGGCCTGACGCGGTCGGCGATCCGGTAGATCGAGCCGGGAAAGCCCAGGAGGCTGCGGTCCGGTGGCCCGAGGGACGGCACCGCTCCCCCGGCCACCCGCAGGGTCTCTCCATCGCGGCGCAGGGCGCCTGCGACGACCTTGCCGGCGACCCCGCGATCCCCCGGATGCGCGACCTCGGTCCGGCCGAAGCCCGCGACCACCTCGCGCGATGGGCCAGTGAACGCCGTTTATTGCGGGCTCACGCGGGCGGCCCGTCCCTGGGCATTGGTGACGACGATCACGGCAGGGCTTGGGTCCGCCCGGACGCCACCGCCTGCGCGAAGGTCAGCACCTTCTGGCGGTCGGCGGGGTCTGTCAGGCCGTCCAATATCCGCAGCAACTCGGCCTGTTCGGCTATGGCGGAGGTGCAGCCGGCGGCGTCGTAGAACACCGCCTCGGGCTGGCCGATCGCTTCGGCGATACGTCGGATCACATCGCGCTTCGATATCCACGGGGTGGCAAGCGGCTCAACGACACTGTCCGACAAGGAGCGCCTCCGCGCGTCCCGCCGCCTCGCGAGGGTGCGGCCCTGCTGCACCGCGGATTGCAGCGATGCGTGCGCTCAATTTGTATGCGAGATTATGTATGTTGGATATGATCCGGGAGTGCAACAGCCTCTGCCGCGCCGCTTGCGCCGGCGAACCCTGCTGCGCGCCACGTGCCGAGCCTTGCCACCGCCCGCGCGCGATCCGTCTCGAGGAGGCCGATCGGCGGTGACCACCGGTGACTCCGACAGCGGACGGATCGCCGGGGCCGACCGGTCCGGACCGTTTCCGTGATCCCGCTGGAACGGCCCTCGCGCTCATCGAACCGGGAGGGCAGCGCCGGCCAGAAGCTGCACCAGTTCTGCTTGCCGCGTGGTGCCCGTCTTCGCCATGACGGCCTTGAGCTGCGACCGCACGGTCGCGGACGAAGTCCCGAACTCGGCCGAGAGGCCGGCGACCGTGCTGCCGCCCGCGATGCCGCGTGCCACACGCGCCTCGGCGGCCGTGAGATCGAAGAGCCCTTCGAGGATCGACAGGCCCGGCACGTGCTTCATTGCCAGAGGCGTGAACACGGCGATCGCCTCGGCCGCCGCGAACAGGTCGGCGGCAGCCCGTCGGATGGGCAGCAGATGCAGGATGGTCGGCGGCTGACCGTCCCGGCCCGCCACGGGGATGGATCGCGCCGGCCTCCCTCCCTCGGTCGACACCGCGTCGAGGGCGTCAGCGAGGAGCCTATCCGCGGCCGGATCCGTCAGGACGAGGCGAGGCCCGTCGAGGATCAGGTCGCACAGCAGGCCTTCGCAACTGCGGTTCATCGCCAGGACGCGTCCCTTGCGCCCGAGAACGGCAGCCGGGAGACCGACCGTCTCCAGCGCCTGCGCGGCGGCGCGCACGGTCTGCATGCGGAGCCGGGCCGACAGCGTGGCGGCCCGGGCGAGGTGCGGGCGCACGCTGTCGAGGCGGCCCACGGCATCCGGCGGGATGGGACCGCGTTCGGTGAGGCGCTCGACGTCGAACACCAGCTGATCGCCCGTCGGAACGGTGATGACGCTGGCCGCGCCCATCCCGAAACCGCGCGGGTTCAGAAACTCACGGAAAACCGGCTCCCGGGCGAACTCCTCCGGCGTGAAGACGTCGAGATCCGTGACGAACCCGGCATGCCGCTTCGCGAGCAGGCGCCGCGTGCGATCCGTCCGGGCGAACCAGCCCTCCTCGATGTAGGCCCGGATGGTGTCTGCGAAATTCGCCGTGGTGATGAACCGCGAGCTGTCCAGGTCCGTGGCGAACAGCACGGCTGCGTCCGCGCCGCCGTAGCGCGCGAGATCCATGAGGACCTCGGGCCAGAGCTCCGGCAGGACGGCGGCCTCGTAGATCCGGTCGACCAGCTGCGTATGCGCGTCAGACATGTTCGTCGGCACCGCGTCGGGCCGACTCCGTCGCGCGGAGCGTCGGGGCGAGGCGGCCCGCCCGGGCCTCAAGGAGGGCGCCGGCCCCGTCGGGTGGCCGGCCCCGCGCACAGACGGGGCCGCCCGATGCGACAGCGGCCGCCGGCAGCAGAAGACCGCGCATTCCGCCCGGGACCATGTCCGCACCCTGACATTTCTGTAAAGTCTGTGTCGGACGTTCCAGCCGCTCATTCAAGGTAGTAAAAGATACGGCCCATGGGATTGTCGCATCTGCGTAAACAGTCTCCGGCCGCCTGCTGTACGGCGCCTGCCGGCGCCGCGCGCAGCTTCGAGCCGCGGGTGCGCCCGTGCCCCTCCCGGGCGGCGCGAGCGCCACCTTCGGGCGTCCGCATTCCGGCCGAAGGATCCTCGGCACCGCTCCGGGGCCCGGCGCACCGCGGCGCGCAGATCGGGGACTAGGCTCGCGACGCGGCCCGCCCGCAAGGAGCGCCGGCCGACGTCTGTGACGCTGTTGCGCCGATCCTCCGCAGACGCCGCGAGGGGGTTCCGCCCGATCTGCCCGGCTGATGGCGATGGTGAGAGACGGCGCGCCGCGGCGGAGCGGAGGGCCTTCGGGCGCGCGGTGGAAGCCTGCTTCGGCCGCAGCCTGACCGGCAACGTGGCCTTGCCGGCCGCGACCACCTCCGGCCGACCGAGGCGGTCGACTGACCGCCGGTCCGGACGCCGGACAACCGGGACATCCGTCCGACAGGTTCGATCTGTCCGCGGCGCTCGGCCGAGACGCTCAGGCCGCCTGGTCGTCGGCTACCGGCACGGCGAAGAACTTGAACGGATCCTCGACCAGCCCGCCCTGCGCATCCATCGCGTCCGCGCAGTGCTGGCTCTCCACCGGTGTCGACAGCCGATGCGTGAAGGTCGCTGTCGGCGCCTGAGCCCTGGCTGCTTCGATCTGCTTCTCGAGCTCACCAGCATGGGTCGAATGGCAGAACATCCAAGGCTCGCCATCCTTCTCGATCGTCACGTAGGCCATGCGGCTCCTCCTGCGGTTCCGGAGGGACAACGCGGCAGGAGGCGATCCGGGAGCGGGCGATCGTCACGGTGACGCGCCCGTCGTTCGCGCTTAGCAGAACGCGCGCCAATCCCTCTTCCTTCAGGGAGAGGATGGAGGCGCGCTCGCGGCGTTAGCCGCGATCAGCGCAGCCTTGGTTCTCGATGTACTGCTTCAAGATCGTGAGCGGCGCACCGCCCACCGACCCGGCGAAGTAGCTCGGGGTCCAGAGCACGCCGCGGCTCTTGCGGACCGACCAGAACGCCGAGATCTGCGGGAACTCCTTTTTCAGGAGCCGACTAGAGACACCCTTCAGGCTGTTAACGAGTTCAGAGAGCCGGACCTTCGGCGGGTAGAACACGAGTAGGTGGACGCAATCGCTCTCGCCGCTGAACTCACGTAGTTCGACTTCAAAGGCCGCGCACACACTGGCGAAGATGGCGTGCAGCCGTTCGAGGTGGGCTTTCGTCAGTACCTTGCCGCGCCGCTTCGTCGTGAACACAAGGTGCGCGTGCAGGCAAACAACGACGTGCCGACCCGTTCGGATATCCATAGACCAAGCACGCCTTCTGGCCTATATGCAGAACGCGATGTGCGCCGCAGACCAAAAGGTTCTGAAGACCTTCAGCTACCGCGTCAAGGATGCGACGAGCGGTAGGCGGCTGACCGGACTCGCCAATGCGGTGAACACGGTCTGGAACTATGCGAACGAGATCAGCGCCCGGTCGGCCGAGCGCGGCTCGCTCTGGGCGACGAAGAAGCAGCTTCGGGATCTGACGAAGGGCAGTGGCAAGCTTCTCCGGCTGCCGTCGCAGGTCGTACAGGAGGTCGTGGACGAGTTCCTGATCAAGCGGAGAGCGGCGCGGCGGCCGAAGCTGCGTTGGCGCGCAAGCCGTGGACCGAAGCGCGCTCTCGGGTGGGTTCCGTTCACGAACCAAGACATCACACTGGATGGCGCGACGGCCCTGCTCCGCGGGGTTCCGTTCCGCCTTTGGCTACACAGGGTCGCCGAGGGCCGGATCAAGTCGGGCAACTTCTCGCAGGATGCTCGTGGTCGCTGGTACTGCAACCTCGTCTGCGAGGTTGACCGCGGTCAGGGCGCAGGGTGGGCTGAGGTCGGCGTCGATTTCGGGCTGAAGTCCGTCGCGAAATGCTCGGACGGGCCGGAACTTGAGCAGGCCCGGTTCTATCGCGACCTCGAACCGAAGCTTGCCGAGGCGCAGCGCAAGAAGCGCAAGCGGCAGGTTCGAACAATCCACGCCAAGATCGCAAACCGGCGAAAGGACAGCCTCCACAAGTTCTCGCGGACGCTGGTGGATCGCGCCCGCAAGATCACGGTCGGCAATATATCGGCCTCGGCAATGGCAAAGACCCGCATGGCAAAGAGCGTTCTCGATGCCGGGTGGTCGATGCTGCGGAACTACCTCCGGTACAAATGCGATCACGCAGGGGTAGCCTACGCTGAGGTCGATGAAGCCTATACAACGCAAGTCTGCTCGGCCTGTGGCTGCATCAGCGGTCCGAAGGGTCGATCCGGGCTTGCGATCAGGCGATGGACTTGTGGCGAGTGTGGCGCGGAACATGACCGCGACCAAAACGCCGCAAGAAATATCGTCCGTCTCGGATGTGAGACGCCGTGTCCGTCCGGGCATGGAAGCCCCGCCTTTTAAGGCGGAGAGACATCACCCTCGCCCCCGTCTATGGCCCGCAAACCGATGGGTGCCGATGTTCGTCCCACCCGATCAGCGATCCGTCCCACCGCCCTGGGAGCCGCCGCGGCGTCCGTCGCGAGACTCCAAGCGGGGCGAGAACGCCGCCATCACGCTCATCATCCTGGTGTCGATCTTGGCGCTGTTCGCGCCCATCGCTGGCGGGACGCTCGTCGGCGTGGCCGCTGCCCTGCTTCGGCATTGAGGACCGGCCCGACCCTTGAGGTGCCGCCGCGCCGATCAGATGCCCACGCTCGCCGCCCCCGCCTCGGCGGCCTGCCGCACGCTGGCTCCGTCCCGCAGCGCCATCGCTATCGCGGTCGACATTGTATCCACGGCATGCGCGCGATCTTCGCCGTGATCGTAGGGGCTGTTCTCGTTCGATCTCAGTCGCGCGTAATGGCCGTTCGGGTACTTCCGGTCCATTCGCTCCCGGAGCATCATGGCAGCGGCATTGTAGTCGTCCGCGAAGTTTCTCGTTTTGCCGCTGGACCGGCTCTCGAAGGCTCCGGCTTCCTTTTCCCGGGCAATCAGGTCGGCCCTGCGATTGTGCGCGCTTCCCATGAAGAACTGCAGGATCTTGGAGATCAACCAGCTGAGGAACGGCATCTAGATCTCCCGATCAGGCGGTGCGGAGCGCAACTGACCATTCATGGTAGCACGCTTCGCCGGATGGCGAGCCCTCACCACGCGTCCTCGCTGAGGAGTGTGCCGCTCTGATCGAAGACGCCGCGCCAGCCCTTGTTGAGCAACCGCACGGTGACGCGCGTGTGCCCCGGCTCCTCGTCCGCACTGGCCCGGATGCGGGCATCGACATGCCCCTGCTGCTCCATGCGCCTCAGATAAGCGGTGCTCACACCGAGACGTTCGGCAAGCTCGCGGGGATCGACGATCCAGTCGCCTCGGTAATCGAGGGTGAGCCGCATGGAGTGGACCTCCATCAGCTCGGCAGCAGATGCGGGGCTGAGATTGACGGTAGCACGGTTCGCGTCCGCCCGAACCGCCCTCCCGCCGGGACAGACCTTTCAATCCTGCCGGCTGGGCATCCAGCGCGACATGAACCGCGCCGGCCGGACAACACCGAGGCCGTCCCGCACCGGCTGCTCATCGTCAGGCAGCAACGACCCGATCAGCTGCAGCAGGTCGTCCCTTTCCTGGCCGCGGAACAGCACGAGGAACGAGCCGAGGTCCAGCTGGACTTCCGGATCGCTCTCGCAGGGACGATGCAGCACGTAAGGCTCACCGGTTTTGAGATCGCGCGTCAGAGCATAGCGGTCGCCGGCCGGACCGACGTGAAACTCTCTCGCCACGCGCGGCACCTGTTCAGTCATGGCTGCCCTACGCAAATCTGGACAATCAAGCTGCGGCATATTTGCGTCGTATCTTGGAAGTCAATATTACAAAGGGCAACAGTACACAACCATGTGGGGCGGCGTCGACCTGATGGATCCTTGAAGTCCGCGGGATCGCGCCTGTAGACCGAAGAAAATCAACCCAAAGTTCTAGCCACGCCGTGAGCGCGGCGTCGCGACATCCTGGCGCGCCCTCCGCGGCGGAATGCTTTGCTTCGGCGGCAGGCCTCCTTCCGCTGGGCCAGAACTGCGGAAGCCTCCGGCCGGCCGCGCGGCCAAACCCTGGGCGGGCGCGAGGCCGGGCCTGGGCGCGCATCCCGCCGTCCGCTCCGCCCTCGCGGCTTGAGGGGGACCGCCCCGCAGCCGGTGACTCCGGCTGAACCCAAGACCCTCGGCGCCGATCTTCGCGGACGGTGAGCGCGCCCGACGTGAGCGCGATGCCCCTGCTGGCGGGGCTCCGTTGCCGGCCTCGATGCGGGCATCCCGCGAGCCCGGTACCGGATGGCGCAGGCTCCGGGCAGCACCGTATCCGACGCCCTGTCCCGCGGACCGGAGGAGCAGGCCCGCGCGGCGCCGCATCGCCTGCGGAACGGCGGCATCCGCACCGGGTCGACCGACACGTCAGCGCCTCGAGGAGCGCTTACCCGAGGACAGCGCGCCGATCGGCGGCGCACCCGAACGTGCGACGGGGCGCCCGGCCAGCACGTCGCACCGGCACGTCGCGCGGGCCGAGGGCGAGGGAATGAGCGCCGCGCCGTCCGTGAGGGATCGCGCCGACTAGCAGCCGCGGCAGATGGTATTCATCGTCCTGTTCATTTTAGTATCGAACGTCTTTTTCTGAGCGTCCCGCGCGCGGTCCGCCTTGTCCATCTCGGCTTTTCTTTTCGGATCCATCCCCGTGCCGCTGCCGGGATCGCCGCTCGACGGCAGGGTGGTTGGTGTCGGCTGCCGGTGAGCAGGAGCCGCAATCGCTGGCGTGGCCGCGAGCAACACCGTGAGAGCAAATCGGAACATCAAGGCCGCCTCCAGCACAGGAACGGACGATCGCGCGCCGGGCTCAGCGATACCCCCGGCAGGCGGATCGCTCCACCGGGCGCCACTTAGCGGGCCGCGGCGTCGAGACCGGCGTCCGCAGGCACATCTAGAACGGGCCGCGAACGATCCCAAGCCGCAGATTGAGAACGCCGGCATCGGTCAGCCGCCTGTCACGGGCCACCGCGAACAGAACGGCACCCGTTGACGAACCCTTAACCACGATGTGCCAGGATGGCCGCAGCGTCCGGCCCGGGGCTTGCGCCGGAAGACCCGCACCGGGGCCTGCCATCCCCGGCCCCGGTGCGGCCTCGCCGCCGCGGTCGCAGAGACCCCGTCCGGGACGCGCCTGGACGGGCGCCACTCGTCCAGACCCCGGTTCCCAACCGGATCTTCAGACCGCGCCGTTCCCTACGCCGCGCTAGCCGATTTTGTCGGTCGGCTCGGTAGGCTCCACGCTCGTGCCGAGCGCCCCGCCTCCGGCCATCCCGATCGGGCTATGTTTGTCGCCGCCGGTCCGGCCCGATCCATCGTTGCGCCCAGAATTGTAAGGGCTGGTCTCCCGCCGCTGGTCACGGGCGGGCCCGGCGAAGTCCGTGAGCGGGCGCCAGGGGGTAGAGGGCGCACCCAGGCGAATGGCGCTGGGCAGGCGGAACATCCATGCAGCGAATATCATCCAAGGTACGACGAAACCAATAAAGGCGATCAGACCCATGGGGACCCTCCTCCCGAAAGCTGGGGATCCAGAGCAAACGTCGGGCGATCGGCCTTTGATCCTCACTGCTGTATTCGTCGCACCTGTGTGACCGTCCACACCCCGGCCCGCGCCGCCGGGATCCCCGCACACCCAGCGCCCGGGCGATGCCCCGCCTCAGATGCGGCCGGCTATTCTTTGGATCTTCCTGGCACAAGGCAGAGTTACCGTTACTGGAAACGCCAGAAGGGAAAATCCATGCGCATCACAACGGTACTTGCAGTCGCTACGCTTGCCTTGTCGGCTCCGGCCTCGGCTTGGGCGCAGGGCGCTCCCGGCGGCAACGGCTCCGGTGGCAACATCGCGGGGGGATCCACCACGGGTTCATCGGCGGCCGACACGGCGCGTCGTGGGGCCACCACAGGCTCGACCATCACAACCGGCCCGTCGTCCGGAGCCGGCGCGGGTTCGATGGGCGCGAACGGTACGGCCGGTGGCTCGGCTGGCACAGCGGGCGCCGGAGCGGGTGGGTCGGCCGCAGGCGCGGCCGGCGCGCGCTGAGCGCCGGTGCGTAGACGCCCCGGAATGAAGGACTGCGCCGACCCGCAGTAGCCATCTCCGCGGCAGGCGTCGGCGCATCCGCCGAACGCCTGCCGCCGCCCAGGGACCGGTCCCCGATACGGTCGGCACGGCCACACCCGTCAGCGCCTTGCCCAATCCGGGCGGGGACGGACGCCACCGGGATCCCGGCGGGGCGACCATTGGCGCCAGGGTCTGCGTTCGCGAGGCCGACAGACCGCATGGGGGCTCTTGCCATCCCTGCCGGACGCTCCTAGCCTGAGGGCCTCGGCGCGCATCGCATGCGGCGCCGACACCGGAGAGGAGGTTCGCCATGAGATATCACGGCACCAGCCCCCGAGCATCGCGCGCCGCCGATGCAGACCAGGACAGTCCGCCCAACGACGACCGGCAGGGATCGTGACTCTTCGAGCGGCGATTGGCTGACCGGATTGAAGCGTGTGGACCCTGCAAGAACCCGCCGCCTCCGAACGGCGGGTTTTTTCATGCGTCGCGTTCGCATTTCGTACCGCTGTGTCGCCGGTGCGGCAGCCGGCGCCGTAAAGCTTGGCTAGGGTGCTCGCGTCTCCGAGAGGCGCCTTCCATGCTGCTCCCAGTACTCACCGTTCGTCGCTGCCTGCTGGTCGGGCTGATGCTCGCCGGTCTGATCGCGCTGGCGGACGCCACAGCGCGTCATGAGTTGCAGACGGCCACGGGCGAGATGGCCTTTGCCGCGGCGGGCGCGCAGCTGGCCGACGCGTCCGATGAGTAGCCGCACGGCGCACATCCGCGGCTTGGCCCTGGTCCTCACGCTCGCGGGTGCCGGACCGGCCTCGGCCCTGGAGGTCGAGCCGGCCGAACTGCCGGCCATGGAGCGCGCGTGGCACGGGTGCTTGCGCGCGGCCTACGACCGCCAGCCCGAGAACGGCAGCCGGTCCGGCCGCGGGCGTCATGCGTTGAGGGAATGCAAGGCGAGCGAGGACGCCTACGTGGCGGCTTTGATGGCGGCGCGGCCCGACGATCCCGACATGCCCGTGCACGGCTGGGCACGGACGTGGGCGGCATACGTGGCCTTCGTGGTCGATCCGGTGAAGGCGTGGATTGAGGCGCTTCGGCGCTGAGGCCACCGGGAGCCGAAGTCGACCCGCGGTTCACCCGCTGTGCGCCCGTGCACGGATGGCCGTGATCCCGCCGCCACCGGCCGACGTTCGAGCGGCACGCTCACGCGAGATGGCGGCCATGATGATCCTCCCCCCCCCCTCACCGGGCAAATGGTGGACCTGCGTGTGCCGCGGCCCAGCCCCAGGATCGCCTGGACAGAGCGATCCAACCGGTTTCCGCAGCCACAAGCGCCGGCCGCTTGCAGTACTACCGACACCCCTCCCCCAGCATTGATGCGGATTATTTGCATCGCTTTCCCGTGTTGGCGCGTTCTAATCATCAGCGGACCGGTATTCCGGTACGATTGTCGACATAGAGGAGAGGCGAATGCTGCGCGGTGGTTTGCTATGGCTGCTGGGAATCCCGCTGCCGATCCTGCTGCTGCTGTGGTTCTTCGGCGTGTTCCACTGAGCGCCGGTAGGCCAGCATCATGCCCTACACAGTCGAGATCACGACGCCACCGGTGCAGGTCGACGGCGAGGAACAACACGCAAGGCTGTACCAGCTGCCGGATCCGTTCAGCACATTGGCCGAAGCCAAGGAAGCCGCGGTCTCGCACATAGCGGGGCTCGGGCTCGATCCCGCGGGCGTCCTCTACAACGTGTTCGACCGCGAGGGGTTTACGGTCGCATCCAGCGCCGAACTGCTGGCCGAAGCGGGATGACACGACGAGCGTGGGCCGGCGCCCCACGGTGTCCAGATCCCCCCGCATGCGCCGCCTCTCCCACGGCGGCCGGGCCAAAGCGTCACGGGCGAGGCGTCACGGGCGAGGGACAGGAAACCGTCCGCACCTGCCCGTCGACCCCCGTCCGCCTGCAACGCCGCCGTGTGATGTCACGAACGCCTCGGGCACATCGACAGGGGTAATGCGGCTCCGAGCAGCGGCCCATCGCAGCCGCCCACCGGAGTTCAGGCCCAGTGCCGGCTGCCGGACGACGCCGATACCGTACAGGAGCGGGGCGACCGCACCGTTCCGGCCTGGAACGGTGGTCAGGCCTACGCGTCAGGCCTCGACGTGGGCCGCACGGCGATCCAAGGGGCCCGGCATTGCGCGACGCGGAGGCGGCCGACCTGGGCGCGACCGACCGCACGCTCGATGCCCGACCGTCCAAGGGCCGATGGGTACAGGTAGTGCCGCAATCTTGCTCGACAACCTGAAGGCGAGTGAGGCAGTGTCGGCTTCCGAGG
The DNA here is from genome assembly GCF_022179385.1 of Methylobacterium longum. Lineage (GTDB taxonomy): Bacteria > Pseudomonadota > Alphaproteobacteria > Rhizobiales > Beijerinckiaceae > Methylobacterium > Methylobacterium longum. The sequence goes on from NZ_BPQS01000071.1 coordinate 17,670, forward strand.
AGGAAGTCGATGCCCCGCACACGCACCGCGCGCCGCGCGCTCCCCCTGGTCAAAGGCACGGCTTCGGCCTTCGCCGCGCCGATGCTGGTCACCGTGCTGGCATCCAGCGCCGCCGAGGCCCGTTGCGGATCCCGCGGAGGGCCGGGCGACCGGAAGGCTGACGGCAAGTGCGCCTCGCACCGGGACTGACCGGTGCGCGCCAGCCTCATCACACTCGCCGCGGGGGCTGTCGTCTCACTCGGGTCGTCCATCGCGCTGGCTAGCCCGGCGCTCCCGATCGCCCTGGCTGCCATGGCCACGGTGGTCGCCATCACCGCCACCGCGGCATGGCGGGCCAGCACGTCGGCGAAGGCGGCGGCGGAAGCCGCTACGCCCCCCGACAGGGTCGGCGTCGGGGGCACCGGCGCCGGCATCGGCGTCACTGAGGGCTGGCCCTTGCGCCGCCGACACGTGGCCCTGGCCGTCAGCCTGTCCGCTCCAGCCCTGGGCGCGGAGCCGGTCGTCGGACGCGCCTCCGTGATCGACGGGGATACCATCGAGATCCGCGGCACCCGCTTCCGCCTGCAGGGGGTCGATACCCCCGAGCATGCGCAACTGTGCCGGGATCGGTCCGGCAAGGAGTACCGCTGCGGTCAGGTCGCCGCGAACGCGCTGGCCGACAAGATCGGCGCGGGGAACGTCGCCTGCGATCCGATCACAACGGATCGCTACAGGCGCACCGTCGCGATCTGCAGGCTTGGGGCGGAGGATCTGAACGGCTGGCTCGTGGGCGAGGGTTTCGGCATCGCCTATCGCCGCTACAGCACCGCCTACGTCGACCGGGAGGAGGCCGCCAAGGCCGCACGGCGTGGGCTGTGGGCTGGCTCGTTCACGCCGCCCTGGGCGTGGCGCAAAGGTGAGCGGGCGATGGCGCTGGGCTTTGCGGCGAACGGTGGTCCAGACGGGCCGATCCCCGCCCCCGCCAAGCCTGGACCGGAAGCATCCGGCACGACCCGCTGCGCGATCAAGGGCAACATCAACCGCACGGGCGACCACATCTACCACGTGCCCGGGTCCCGGGATTACGCGCGGACCGTCATCACCGAGTCCGACGGTGAACGATGGTTCTGCTCGGAGGCCGAGGCACACGCGGCCGGCTGGCGGGCACCGCGGGGTTGATGGGGCGCATCCACGAACAGCGCGGCCCCTACCGGAGCCCGTGCCGAAGTTTCTGCGGGACGACGAAGGGTGCGGGCGGGCAGATCGAGACACCGCCCGCCGGTGCGCGGTGGGCGCCACGTTCGTGGGCCGGGTGCGCGGCTCACGGATGTCCAGCACCCGTGAGCCGGCTCCGCGTACCTGTCGCGACCGCCACGGCGACGCCACCCAGATGGACGCCGCGCGGCTCGGCCGGCCGCAGCCCGCGCCGGACCCGCACCCGCGGCTCAGCCGCCCCCGATGCCAGTCGTGACCTTGCCGGTGCCTTTGCACTCCGGGCAGCTCTCGCCATCAACCTTGCCCGTGCCGCTGCAGGCCGGGCACAGGTTCTCGCCGGTCCCAGGGGTTCCTGGGGGCGCGTCGTCGCCGGGTTTGGTGGGGTTTGTGTCGCCCATCGATGCCTCCCTTACGAAGGGCAAACCGGCGGATTCAGGCACCGTTCCTGGCTCGGCGCTCAGGCGCAGGATGGCTGAACGCGCCTGTCAGCCGGCGCCGTCGCGACATCCTCGCGGGGATGCGGCTTTTGTGACGTTCGACCGGGACGCAATCGGCGCCTGCCGCGTTGAAGGGCGTTGAGGGGCATTGGTTGGTGGAGATCCCGTATGGCGGACGCCTTTGCGCCGCGGCTCGCCGTGCTGCTGGTCGAGGATCACCCGTTGCAGCTCATGGAGGCGTCTGCGGCCCTGCGGGATGCTGGGTACGAGGTCGCCGAGGCGGCAACCGTCGAAGCGGCGCAGGCCCATCTCGCGGCGCGCCCCGAACTGGTGGCCATGGTTGCGGACGTGGACCTAGCCGGCGAGCCCTTGAGCGGCTTCACCCTGGCCAAAGCCGTGGCCGCCCGCTGGCCGGAACTCGCCATCCTTATCGTGTCGGGGGTGGAGTGGCCGGGCGTGGATCAGATGCCCATGGGCGCGAGGTTCCTGCGCAAACCGTTCCTGCCCGATGGGCTTGCCGCGGCCCTGGGCGCTGTTCTGGCGGCGCGGGGGATCGGCGTGTGAGCCGCCCCCCCGCCACGGCCCTAGTCTGCCAGGGCGGCCAGGAGCGAGAACGATCCGGCGAGCACGAACGTGCCCGCCACGAGGAACGAGATCAGCAGCATGTGAAGACCTTGTTGGGATGCCGATACGGCTGTGCTTTCCCAACGCCCAAGGTCGAGCTCGGTTGCGGATGGCCGATTGCTGAGCGTCAGCGGGCTCCCGGCCACGGATGGCGGGCAGGATGAGGCGCCCTACGCGAGGCCGCGGCCGACTGGGGGCAGCAGCGGGCGGTGATCGGCAAGCGGATCGGCAAATGAACATCCGGCTCCCGGACCGCGAAGGGCGGCATCAGAAAATTGCTCCCCCTTCCATAAGACAACGTAAATCAATGACTGTTTTATAATCTGCCGCTTAAACCCTGAAGGGGAGAAACAAACTGCCTTTCTCGTGGCCGCCCACCGCTGATGTGTAGCGTCTTGACATGAATTGGGTAGCTGCAGTGACTGCTGCCTACATCACGGGTTACCTCGCGTTCTGGCGTCTGTGCCGCACTGCGCCAGTAATGCCTGAGGATCACATCTTGGAGCGAGATCAAACCGAACAGCCAGAACAGTCCCCCGAGCAGCATACCGATCCGGGCCGCCATCCCGAGCAGCACGCCGCTCAAGATGGCGATCGTGCCCATGCGCGCGAACAGTCTTCGCCCTGATGTGAGCCGCACCGGCAAGGCTTCGATCGCGCCGCTTATGGTCTGAGACACGTTCAGGGCCTCAACCCGCCGTCGCGGGTCGACGAGCCACCGACGGGCCCAGGACCCTCCAGGGTTCCGGAACCGCGCAGCAGGGTTGATGGGGTGGCCGGGTGCGGGCAGCGTCTACGTTTCGCCCCGCATCGGACGGAGAAGCGCCCCGAGCAGAAAGCCGAACTGGCCGCATGCCGTCAGAGCGAAGGCGCGCCGTACGAAGCCCGCGTTCATGCCCAGGTGATAGACGTAGACACCGTAGGCCAGCTCGGCCGCCACGAGCGGCAGAAACACAACGAGCCCCCACACCGAACCGAACCGGCCCAGCATCAACCCGAACAGCGCGTTCAGCAGAAGGCCTTTCATAGCCGCGTCCCTGGGTCCGGTCCTATGAGGCTTAACCATACCTCTCAGTAAACTACGTAGGACAGCTCAGGGCCGCACAACGCTGTGCATCAGCGGCTTCCGCGCTGGGCGAGGACGGCGGGGATGGTGCGCAGGAGGATGGCGAGATCCCGGCGCAGGCTCCAGCGGGTGGCGTAGTCGAGGTCGAGGGCGACGCGCTCGGCGTAG
>NZ_BPQS01000072.1 GCF_022179385.1 Methylobacterium longum
CCAAGTCGGACGCGACGATCGAACAACGAACATGCATTCGGAACGGTGATCGACCGCATTCGATGATCACGGGTCCCTGTGGACCTGCCCTGGTCCGCGTGGTGAAACACAGCTCTTGGTTTTCGCTAAAACTCCATGTAAGTTCCGAGCCTAAACCTTGATCGCCCATTCGAAGTGGTTGTGTGGTGTGTTCGACGCGCAGCCGGGGGAGCAACGCGGAAGCGGTAATCTGTAGGAGGTCGAGCGGGTCGCATCGGATCGCGTCCCGCCGACCCGGGGTCGGGTTCCAAGGAACCGTTCGATCGGAATAGACCGGTCGCTTGACACGGCCCATGCCGGCCGTAGGCGCTCAAACACACGGACACCGGGCGGTGTCCATCCACATACCTCTTGCAGGTCCGGAAGTCTGTTTCGTGTCGTTCAAAGCGGTCGCGTGCCTCAATCCGTACCTGTTCGGTCCGGAGCACTCGAATGACCGTCACGCGAAACATCGATCGTCCGATCCTGCAACGCATTGCCGACGCCCTCGGGATTGAGGTCTCGGCTTTGTCGGACCGGCACGCGAACGCGGAAACCCTTCACGATACGTTGGAGCTGCTGACGGCCTTCGAAGACGTCCACGATCTGCGCGATCGGCGGGCCTGCCTGGATTTTGTCCGTTCGGTCACCGAGCAGCCGCGCAAGGCCTGACATCCTCGACCCCTCCGCCACCGGTTGCCAGCGGAGCCAATGATACAACTGAAAGTTTTAACACCGGTACGGATAAATGGCTGCCGCAAGGGAGCGGAGTGCCGGTCATGGGAGGGGAGCGCTGCCTCGAGCCGCTGCCGGGTGTCAGGAGCCGGGGCCGGATCTTCCTCGATGGACAGCGCGACGCGATCCTCTGCGTGACGCTCAAGACAAACGATTTCGGGGCCAAGATCGAGGCGAGCGTCCCGAAGGAGTTTCCACGACGGTTCACGCTGATGGTCTCGGAGCACGCACCGCCGCGGCCCTGTCGCGTCCTCTGGAGGATCGGAAACAAGCTCGGCGTCGTCTTCACGACAGCATGATGCGCGTTCAAGCAACAGGATGAGCGCCATGCGATGGGATGAGCATGCCCGCGCACGAGACTGTCTCCATCCGGAGCTGCCGCCGCGACCTCGTGCAGACGCCGCACGATCGCGCCGAGATTCTGCGACTTTCGAGCGATGTGGGCGCCTTGGCAGCGACGCGGCGAGTGAAACAACTATCGCCGCTGGAGGCTATTGCCAGAACGCGTATGCCACCGCGGCCGGAACGACAACGGCATTGATCGCGGCGAAAACCAGAAGCCTTGCGACGAACCGACAATAAGCATCGGTGTGCGCATTCACGATCAACTGCGCCGGCACGGCCAGTATCGTGATGGGCAGCATGAGGACGATGAACATCGTGCTCAGGAGTATGAACGGCGCGAGCACGACCATCTCGCAACCCGTCACGGCACGCGACAGCGGCCGCCTTCGATTCGCAGCGCAGGCCTGTGACATCGGGCACACCTCCCGCGCTCTCCGCAACTTTTGCAACTCCAGGTAGTATAAGTGCGGGTCGGCTCCTATCAACCCGCGGTCAGGTGCGGACCGCGCTGCGGAGTACGGAGGTTCCCCTGTCGGCCAATCGTCATCGGACATACGGGGACGGTGGCAGAGCACCGAACCGACGACGCAGTCGGCACGCTGGACGAACCCCTCGCCATGACGCGTAAGTACTTCTTCACGTTGAATGATGGATCGCAAATTGCTCGCACTGGTTGTATGTGACGAGGAGGTACGGCCATGCAACCATCCGAGTGCTGCATCATACGCGCGTCGATCGCCGCCGCGCTGGGTGCGATCGTCGCCTTCGCGCTGCTGCTCAATCACGGGATCATCGTCGCGATGGCCCTGAGCCCGTTAGTCGGGAGTGCCGCCGCCGTTGGTGCGGTGGCGTTGTTCTGGTTCGTCAGCCTGTTCTTCCCCTGCCGATCCGGCAAGCGCGTCATCGCCGAGGCCCCCCGGTAGCGCGGCTCGCAGGTCGAGGGTCTGCGACCGCACCGGCGGACGGATCGCGACGAACCTCCCCCGGACGACCGCGGTGGAACCGGCCCGTCGATGCCCATCCGCCGATCGCCCCCGTACGCGGTCCTCCGGGCCCCCGATCACGCGCGAGTCGCGTCAACCCCGCAGATGCGGCACGGGCAGCAGCAGGTCGCGGATGTGCGTGCGGGCCGTGAAGCTGCGGCGCATCAGGTCGACGAAGGTGGCGGCCGGCCCGTCCCAGTCGTGGCGGGCGGCGTGCTCTCTCGCGGCGCCGGCGTCGAAGGGGAGCCGGCCCTCGATGGCGTCTCCCATCAGTTCGGCAAGGCGCTCGACCCGATCGGGTGCGTCGGGGTCGAAGTAGCTCGCCGCGCTGCCGCCGGCCTCCGGGATGGCGGTCAGGCTGGAGGCGATCACCGGCGTCCCCCGGGCGAGGCTATCGAGCACCGGGATGCCCCAGCCCTCGCCGCGGCTGGGGAAGACCAGGGCGGCGGCTCTCGCGTAGAGGTCGGACAGGCCACGGTCGTCGATCCCGGCGATGTGCACCGCATCCGGCGTGCGGGCGAGCCGCTCGAGGGTCTCCGGCCGCTCGCCATCGCCCGTGCCGACCACGATCAGTCGGGCCGCGCCCTCCGGCAGGCGCGCGAAGGCGTCGAGGACGAGGCCGAGATTCTTCCGCGGCTCCAGCCGGCCGACCATCAGCAGGTATGGTCGGCCGTCCGTGAGCGGCGACCGCTCGGTGCCGGTCTGCGGCGGCGTCGAGCCGCAACGCACCTCGGCGATCCGGTTCCGCTCGATGCCGTAGACCTTGGCGATGGAATCGCGGCTGTAGTCCGAGATGGTCAGGACCAGCTTGGCCCGCCGGGCGGAGAGCCGGGTCAGGATCTTGTTCCGCCAGCGCATCGGCCAGGGGAAGAATTCGGGATGGGTCTCGAACAGGATGTCGTGCACCACCACCACCTGCCGGTCCCCCGGCACCAGCGGCGGCGCGATGTAGGTGGTTAGTAGTCCGTCGAGCCGGTCGCGGAGGAACAGCCAGGGCCAGACCGCGAGGAGCCGAAGGGCGGCCGGCACCCGCGGCAGGCGCTGGTGTTCGATGTTGCTGCCCGAGACGATGCGGGCGCAGGCCACCGGATCGGTCGAGTAGACCACGTAGGTGGCATCCGGGTGCCGTGCGGCGGCGCGCCCGATGATGTTGACGAGCCATGTGCGGCTGCCCTGCGGCTTGCCGGTGAGCACGTGCGCGTCGATGCCGATGCGAAGCATGTTACGGGCTCCTGTAGGCGCCAAAGGTCGGGGCTTCGCCGTCGGCATAGGGCCGGCCAGCGAGGTCGCGGGGCGCGCCGAGCGGAATGCCGGCGCGGGCGGGGGATGAGGTCAGGGCGAGGCCGCCGGCCAGCGGGCTGGCGGCGTCCCGGAAGCCCGGCGAACCGGCGAGGTCGGGAGCCCGGCCGCCGAGCGGCAGGCTCGCCCCGTCGCTGGTGGCCGCGGTGCCCCAGCGGTAGAGCGGAGCGCCGGCGGCGCTGCCGACGAAGTTCGGCCCGAGCGCATTGCCGTTGTCGATGGTGGTCGCTTCGACCACGATGGCGGAGACACCGGGACGCGTGGCGTAGGCAATGTTGTTCAGCACCCGGTTGTCGGAGGTGCGGTCGATCTTCTGGGTGTAGTCGGAGGCCAGAACGATCTCGCCGCGGTAGACGTGCTTCCCGCCGGCATCGCGCATGTTGCCGGTGACGGTGTTGTTCACCACGCTGTTCGAACCGGCGTCGAACAGGTTGATCCCGGCGCCGTCGTTGTCGGCCGCGACGTTGAACGCGACGGTGTTGCCGTCGCACCATTGGTCGATCTGGATGCCGTTGCCGTCCTGGCCGGTGGTTTCCTTCTGGCCGGTGACGATGTTGTATCGGATGACGTTGCGGTCGCCCGCGTCCTGGGCGGCGTCCTTGGCGTAGACGTGGATGCCGGACGTCCCCGACATCGCGACGCCGTTGCCGGACACGCGGTTGCCCTCGACCACGTAGCCGGAGCCGTTGATCTCCATCCCGTGGATGCCGCTGCCCGTCACGGTGTTCGACAGGATGTAGCTCGGGTCCTCGGGCGGTGCGTTGATCACGTCGACGGCGACGCCGTGGGTCTGGTTGTCGGCGAGCGTGTTGCCGGTGATCCGGTGGCCGGCGCCGGCACCGTCGCCGATCCAAATTCCGAGCCCCGACCGGGTCACGGTGGAGTCCGCGACCGTCACGTGGCTCGACCCGCGGCGAATGATGAAGCCGGAATTCACGGCGCCCTGCACGGTCAGGCCCGAGATCGAGACGTAGGCGGCCTTCTCGAACACCACCGAATTCGACAGCACGGGCCGCGTCCCGGCTTCCGCCGTGATGGTGACCGGTGCCTCGGCCGTGCCGCGGGCGCCGATCATCACCACCTCGCCGTAGCTGCCGCCGCGGACCAGCACCTGAGAGCCGGGACCGAGATTCGTGAAGGGGACGTCGGCGAGCCGCGCCACCGTCCGGTAGCCCGGCAGGCTGCCGCCCGCGGGATCGACCAAGATGGATTGCTGGGACCCGGCGTCGGCGGCCTGGCAGGCAGCCAGGGCCGGAAGGAGGAGCAGGGCGAGGGTCGGGACGGGACGCATCCGGATCATCTCACGCCGCCAGCGCGCGGGCGATGGCGAGGCGCTTGCGACGCTGGAACAGCCGTCGCCAGACGGTGCGGCCCGCTTCCGGGCTGATGCGGGTCAGGGTGCGCGCCGCCATCTGCCAGCCGGGCAGAAGGGCCGTCGGCATCGCGAGGTCGGCGACGCGGTGGCGCGCGGCCGCGCCGAGGGGCGGGGGGCCGACGAGGCCGAGCCGGGTGAGATCCGCCACGAGATCGGGGCGCTTGCGGTACCACAGCACCAGGGCCGCCCCCTCGCGCTCGGCGATCCGCAGATAGGCCGATTCGTCGAGGAGATGGTGATGGTAGCCCAGGGCCTCCGGCGCGTAGAACAGGCGCATGCCGCGTCGGGCCAGCCGCTCGCCGAGTTCGATATCCTCGTGCCAGAACAGCTTCGGATCGAAGCCGCCGGTCTCGTCCAGGAATCCCCGGTCGATGCTGACGTTGCAGGTCAGGAACGCGTCCCAGCCGACCTCCTCCCGGCCAACGAGGGCGTCGTAGGAGGCGTCGTGATGGAGCGCCGAGAACGGCGAGAACGGCAGCGCCGGATCGATGGTCATGCGCCCCAGGATCGCGGTCTCGCGCCCACCCCGCCGCGCATGCGCGGCGAGATGGGCCGCGACGAGGTCGGGGGCCGGAATCGTGTCGTCGTTGACGATCAGAAGGCGTGCGCCGCGCGCGGCCGCGATGGCGCGGTTGCGGGCGGCGTTGGCGCCGGCATTCTCCTGCCGGAGATGGACCACCGGCGCCCGGGCGGTGGCGACTGCCCGGCTGATGGTCGCGCCGGTGCCGTCGGTTGAGCCGTCGTCGCAGACCACAACCTCAAAGGGCGCATCAGTCTCCTGCCGGTCGAAGGCCCGCAGGCACAGGCGCAGCGTGTCGGCGCGGTTGTAGGTCGGGATGATGACCGAGAGCACGGGGGCGTCGCTCATGACGAGGCTTCCGACACTGTGAGAGGGACGGTCTGGGCGGGGACGCGGCGCAGGCAGAGCCACGCGGCGGCGGCCGCCGACAGGATCGCCACGGCCGGCACCGTCACCGGTGCGAGAGGCGCGGGGAAGGCTGCCCAGGCGAAGGCGGTCGCGAGCCCCGGTCCTGCCAGGAGCGGCACGGTCGCGAGTTCCAGGGGCGGGCCGGCCTCCCGCCAGAAGGCGTGGACGAGGACGAGGAGCATCGCGGCCTCGGCCAGGAGGGCGGCGCCGGCCGCCCCGATCAGCGGATCCCGCGGGATCAGCAGGGTGCAGGCGATCAGATTGGTCGCGCAGGCCGCCGCGCTGCCGCGGACGGCGAAGGCGGTCCGCCCCAGGGGCACGAGGCCGGCGAACAGGATCGTGGCGGCGATCAGCAGGACGCTCATCACGGTGGCGACGCGCACGACCGGAACGGCGCCGCCGAAATCCGAGCCGAAGGCGAGCCGCACCAGCGGTTCGGCGAGGGCGCAGGCCGCCACGGCGCACGCGCAGGCCGCGCCGACGATCACGGTCAGCGCGATCCGCACGTGGGTCCGAAGGGCCTCCAAGCCCCCGGCCGACCGCCCGGCGGGCGTCCCGACCGCGCGGCCGAAGACCGGTACCAGGGGCGCGCAGAGGGTGATGGCCACCGCGGCGCCGAGTTCGAAGACGCGGAAGCCGGCGGTGAACTGCCCAAGTTCGACGGCACCCGCGAAGGCGGCCAGCATCATGAGACTGATGCGCCCGTTGAGCGAGCCGAGGGCGTTGGAGATCCCGACGCCTGCGGCCGCCCGGATCGTCGCCAGGCCATCCGACAGGGACGCCGGGCGGGCGGCGACGAGGCGCCCGGCGAGCGACAGCCCGACGACGCCGTAGGTGATGCCGGCCGCGACCGCGACGAGGCTCAGGGCGGGCTCCGGAAGCTGCAACCACAGTGCGAGTGCGGTGCCGCCGATCAGGGTCGCGGCATTCGCGAGCGAGGGCCAGACGGACCAGCTCGGACGCTCGCACACCTGGAACAGCGCGTCGAGGAAGCGGGCGGCTGTGAGCGGCATCAGCAGGCCGGCGAAGGCGAGCGACGGACGTATCGCGCCCGGCAGCAGCGGCAGAAGGCAGAGCAGCACCGTGCCGGAACCGAGCCCGAGGATCAGCCGCGCCGAGAGCATCCGGCCGAATTCGGTGGCCCGCATCTCCGGACCGACCGCTCCCAGTCGCGCGCCGAAGGTCAGGGTTGTGCCGAAATCCGCGGCGATGAGCGCCACGGCCAGGACGGCCAGGGCGAGGCCGTACCGGCCCAGTACCTCCGGCCCGGCGGCATGGCCGATCATCACGAAGGCGGCGAAGCCCGCGGCCAAGTAGAGGCCGCGCCCGGCGGCCTGTCCGAGCAGGTTGGCCCCGTAACGCAACCCGCCGAGCCGGCCGCGCCCGAACGATCTGTTTACTAAGCGATACATCTTCCGGTGAAGCCTGACTGATTAACTCGCCTTACGATTGCATCGTGGCAGGTTGCGTATGGCTTGCAACCACATCTTCAATTTATGGTTGCATAGATGTCGTGAATTGAGATGCGGAGGACTGCGTATGTCCGACACCATGGACGGCCATGGGCTGTCGCTCACCCACGGACCGGAAGCCCCGCCGGCGCGGCGCCAGCGTTGGGGGGAGTTGCGCACGGCCCTCGCCGCAGACCGGGCGCACTGGCGCCGCCGTGGCTACGGCTCCGCGACCCTGCGGCGGGGCTACCACGCGGCCTGCCTCTACCGGCTGTCGCGCTACGCCCATGAGCGGGGCTGGCGGATGGCGGCGTGGCTGCTGTGGCTGATCAACGGCTGGTGGACCGGCGCCGACATTCCACCCTCGAGCCGGATTGCCGGCGGGCTGCTCATTCCGAACCCTTACGGCTCGGTCATCGCCGGGGCAGTCGGCCGGGACGTCGCGTTCGGGACGCATGCCTCCATCGGCGGCCTGCTCAAGGAACCGGATCGGGACATCGGCGGCGGCCCGGGCCTGCCGGTCCTCGGCGACGGCGTCGTCATGGAAGCGGGCGCGATCGTGCTCGGGGCGGTGCGCGTCGGCGACGCGGCCCGGATCGGCCCTCGCGCGATCATCCTCAAGGACGTGGACCCGCGCAGCGAGGTGATGCCGCAACCCTGGCGCCCCCTTCCGGGCCGCGGGGCCGCGGCATGAGCACCGCCCGCGCAGTTCCGGATGCCGGATCGCCGGAGCCGGCGCAGGACAGCGTCGCCGACATCCGCCGCCTGCTGGCCGCCGATTTCGCCCGCGTCCTCCGCCAGACCACGGGCGGCAAGCCGACCCCCCGGCTCCGCCGCCTGATGCACCTGACCCTTCCGGCGATGCAGGTCGCGATCCTGCACCGGACGGCACACCTGCTGTACGGCCGCGGCTGGCGTCGTTCGGCCGCCCTCGTCGCCGACCTGTCCCTTCGTCTGACGGGTGCGAGCCTCCATCCGGGCTCGCGGATCGGGCCCGGCCTGTTCGTCCCGCACCCCGCACGGGTGGCGTTCTGTGCACAGGCGGGCCTGGACCTCGTCCTGCTGCCCGGGACCCTCGTCGGCCCGCGGAACTGGATACCCCTCGACCGACCGATCACGGCGGACGTGCCCCGCCTCGGCGACGGCGTCGTGGTCGGCGCCCACGCGGCCGTCCAGGGCGCCGTCGCGATCGGCGACGGGGCGACGATCGGCATCGGCGTCTGCACCCTCCGGGACGTACCCACCGGAACGGTGACGATGCTGGCGCAGCGTCAACTCCGCAGCACCCGCCCGGCTTCGGAGGAAGGTCATGCGGCCTGAGACTGAGCGTCGCCGCCCGGCGACCGGGACATCGATGTCAGACGGGGGTCTGCTCCCGTCCGACCTTCCTGCGCCAGGCGCGTCTCGGCGCACGCGCGCGGGCGAGATGCCGGCGCAGAACGCCCTCGTAGGCATCGAAGATGCCGCGCCACTCGAAGGCCTCGGCGTGCCGCCGGCGGGAGGCGGCCGACATGGCGTCCAGTCGCTTCGGCGCGGCGCGCACGACGGCGAGGATGCCGCGGCGCAACTCGGTCTCGTCGCCGAAATAGATGGCCTCGTCACCCGCCACCCAGCGGTTGAACGGATTGTCGTGGGCCAGGATCGGCGATCCCGCACCGAGTGCCTCGACCAGGGAGGGATTCGTGCCGCCGACCGTGTGGCCGTGGATGTGGAAGCGGGCGTGGAGCCGCAGCGCGGCGACCGTCTCGGCCTCGTAGATGGCACCGGCGAAGATCACGTCCGGCCCCGCCGCGGCCCGCACGCAGCGGTGATAGGGGTCGGCGGCGTCCAGCTTCCCGAGCACGACCAGCGGCAGGCCCGGGCGGATCTCGCTCCAGGCTCGAACGATCTGGAGGACGAGGTTCTCGGGCACGACCCGGGCTATCAGGAGCCCGTACCCCCGCGGCCGCACGCCGAAGGGCTTGAGCGGGTCGAGGGGCGCGTCCAGGACGGAATCGGCCCCGTACGCGATGGTGGTGATCCGGGCGGGCGAGGTCCTGCGGGCGAGATGCCTGGCGATCTCCGGGTGATCCGCCACCAGATGCGTCGAGAACAGGCTGCCGAAGCGCTCGTTCAGCCAGAACCAGGCCTTGGCGGGCTTCGACCAGCGGTCGCGCCGCCACTCGATGCCGTCCATGTTCATCACGCTGCGCTTGCCCGTGAGCCGGTACAGCAGCGAGAACGCCGCCGTGTTGTAGCCGAGCACCAGCGGCAGGGCCGGCCGGAAGGCGGCCTTCAGGGTGCATTTCAGGTCGAACAGGATCGTCGAGACGGCGCCGTCGCCCCGGACCGCCACCGGGATCAGCGTGATGCCGCGCCACAACGTCGGCGGCGTCGGCTCGCGCACCTGGCAGTAGACCTCGACCCGCCAGCCCCGGTCCACGAGCTCCAGCGCGAGCCGCTCCGCCAGGGTCTCGAATCCCCCGTGCGCCGCCGGCACCCCGCGGGTGCCGAGGATCGCCACCGCCGGGCGCTCGCCCGGCCCGTCCGCCTTCACCCGCGCGCGACGCGCAACGTTGTCGGAGGAGCCTGAGGAATGGTCACGGTCGAACAGCGCCTGTTCCGGGAGATGGAAGCCGGGGGCTACTCCCGGCACGACCACCGGATGGAGTACATCGTCCGCGTCAACGCGCTGCTCAAGCCCGACATGCGGGTGATGGAGTTCGGCGCCGGGCGCGGCAAGTGGAGCGATGATCCGGTGCCATTGCGACGGCACCTCGGGGATTTCCGGGGCCGCTGCGCCCAGGTGATCGCCTGCGACGTCGACGAGGCGGTCCTCGGCAACAAGTCGGCCGACGAGGTCCGGCTGATCGGCCATGACGGCGTCCTGCCGTTCCCGGACGGGAGCTTCGACCTGATCTCGGCCTTCTCGGTCCTCGAACATATCGAGCATCCCGAGGTCACGGCGACTGAACTCGGCCGGGTGCTGGCCCCCGGCGGCTGGCTCTGCGCCTGGACGCCCAACCGCTGGGGCTATGTCGGGGTCGGCGCGCGGCTCGTCCCGAAGCGCCTGCACGCCCGGGTGCTGCGCCTCGTCGAGCCGCGGCGCGTCGAGATCGACTCGTTCGTGCCGCTCTACACGATGAACACGGAGGCGGCGCGGAAGCGGCTTTTCCCAACAGATCGGTTCGAGCACTTCACCTACAGTTTCGACGGGCAGCCGTTCTATCATGGCGAGAACATCGTCCTGGGCAAGTTCTGGGAGCTGCTGTTCCGGCTGACGCCGGGCCCGTTCAAGGGATACCACATGGTCTTCATCCGCAAGAAGCGGTGAAAGACAGGGTCTTCATTGTCGAAGACTGCGCAGGTGGCCGGCGAACCTGCGCATGTCCTCGGCCTTCCGGGCGAGGTCCGGCTGCCCGCGCAGCCGGGCCGCGACGCCGTAGGCCAGGGCCCGCAGGGTGAATCCGAGCCGGAGCGGGCCTGAGAAGAAGGCCGGCGACGACAGGGCGCGCCCGGCGTTGCGCAGGCGGTAGATCGCCGCCAGCCCGTCGAGCCAGCGGGCCGAGCGGGTGCTCCCCGAGCCGCCCTGAAGGTGAACGACGGCGATGCCCGGCAGGTAGGCGACCCGCCAGCCGGCATCGCGCAGGCGGCAACCCCAGTCCACGTCCTCGCCGTACAGGAACATCGGGCTCCGGAGCCCACCGATGGCATCGATCGCCGACCGGCGCAGGAGGAGGCAGGCGCCGCAGATCCAATCGACGTCCAGGGCCTGGCGGCCGCCGGCCTGGCGGCTCGCGAGGTAGAGGCCGCGCAGGCCGAAGCGCCCGGACAGGCCACCGGCGTGCACCAGGATCGAGAGCGGGCGCGGCTCGTAGCCGGCATCGCCGACCTGATGCGCCCCGTCGGGGAAGGTCAGACGCGGGCCGACCGCGCCGAGCTCCGGATGCGCGTCGAGATGGGCCATCAGGCCCGGCAGTGCCTCCGGGTCGCGCAGGAACGCATCCGGGTTGAGGAGCAGGATCGTCTCGCCGGTCGCGTGCGCCAGCGCGACGGCGTTGCCGCCCGCGAAGCCGTGGTTGGTGCGCTCGGCGATCACCCGCACCCGCGGGAAGGCTTGGGCCACGCGCTCCGGTGTGCCGTCCGTCGAAGCGTTGTCGACGAGGATGACCTCGTAGGGCCGTTCGATCCGGCTCGCCGCCAGGAGTTCCAGGCAGGTGTCGATGTCCCGGCCGGCATTGTAGGTGACGATCAGGACGCTCAGGCCGACGGGGCTCATGCGCGGTCTCCGCGTGCTCTGAGGGGAGAGCGCGTCTCCGGGACAGCTGCTCCCAGGGTGCTGCCGGGACGCGACGCGACGCGCCTCGGCGCAGGAGAGGGGGATTGCGGTGTCGCGGGCCGGGCCGAGGGCACGGTTGGCCGGCGCACGCCGATCGCCCGCCGCCGCTGCGCCGCCCGTATTGCGGCGATCAGCCCGAGGCCCGTGTAGAGCAGTTCGGCGATACCGAGGTTCAAGCGGAAGCCCGGATCGACCAGACCGTGCAGCAGATGGGCGATCAGCCCCACCGCGCAGGCCGCCGCGATGGCCGCTAGGGGATCGCCGACCGGCGCGCGGCGCGCCGCGCGGAAGCCGCGGGCGATGCCTACGGCGAACACCAGCGCGAATGCGGCGTAGCCGACGATTCCGACCTCGGTGAGGATCAGGATGTGCAGGTTGTGCACCACGTGGTTCGACCGGTCGAACAGGCCAGCCAGCCGCGACAGACCGGTCTGGTCGAGAATCGCGAACTGGTTGCCGAAGTTGTTCAGGCCGACCCCGACGATCGGAAACCGCGCGAACAGGGCCAGAGCCGCCGCGTTCAGCGGCCCGCGCTGGGCCGCCGAGCCGCCGTCGTCGGCGGTGAGACGCTCCCAGATCAGCGGGCCGGCATAGATCCCCGCGATCGCGCCGATCACGGCCACGAGGCCGAAGACGAGCAGGCTGCTCCGGGAGAACAGCCGGTCGCGGTAGACCAGCAGTATCAGGAGCGCGGCCGAGAGCGGGAAGGTGAGCCACGAGGCCCGCGACAGGGTCAGCACGACCCCGCCCAGCGCCGACAGGGCACCCGCCGCCCCGACGAGGCGCAGGAGCATCGGTCCGCGCGACAGCGCGAGCGCCAGCGCGAGCGGCCAGACGAATTCGTAGTAGTAGCCGAGGATGTTGGGATGAACCTTCAGGCCGCCGGCGCGACGCTGCGCGGAGAAGTTGATGTTCTCCTCGACGATCTGCTCCTCACCCAGGACCGAGAGGCCGAGTTCCGAGCCCGACACGTATTGGAGGCCCGCCACCGCGGTTTGCACGAGGCACAGGGCGCAGATCGCCAGCGCGAGGGTCCGGATGTCGGCTTCCGACAGGTTCGACACGGCGATCGAGACCAGCAGCAGGCCGAGGAAACGCCACATGTCGAACCAGAGGTAGGCCGTGTCGGTGGCGTTCGCGAGGGAGAGCAGGCCCGCGACCAGGAAGCCGATCTGCGTCAGCACGAGGGGTCGGTCGAGCCGCAGGCCGGGGACGCGCTCGCCGAGGCCCGTCAGCTTGGCGACGATCAGCGCCACGGCGACGAGGAGTGCGACGCTCACCGTGAGGCCGGCGCCGCCGCCGATGCTCGGCAGGTACTGCCCGACCGCCTCGAAATGCTGGGCGAAGCTCACGTCGAGCTTCACGGTCAGACCGACCGCGAGGGCGACGAGCAGGAGCGGCGTCAGGCGGTAGCGTCGTCCGAGGACCAGGGCGCCCACGCCGCCGGAGGCCGCCGCGAGCCCGACCACGGCGAATTTCAGCGGCGCCGCGCTCAGGGCGACGGCCGCGGCCGCCGCCGCGAAGCCGATCCCCGCGACGGGTAGGATCCGCAGCGCGCGGGCGGGGACGGTGCTCACCCGAGCCACCGGTACAGCCATTTCGGGATGGGCCTCCGGGTGCGGTTGAGGACGATTCCGAGCGGGGCGCCGCCTGCGGCCTTCAGGTCGGCCAAGGCCCTCTGCGCGACGGCCCGGCGGGTCCGCTCGGCGCCGATGACCACGATGAAGCCGTCCACGAAGGGCGAGAGCGCGGCCGCGTCGCCGATCTCGGTGATGGGCTCGCAATCCACGATGGCGAGGTCGAAGCGCTCGTCGACGAGCGCCAGAAAGTCCTCGACGCGGCCGTCATCCAGCGTCGCCCGTCGAATCGCCGCAGCACTCCCCGCGGGCACGACGCTGAAGCCGTCGGCGACCGCGTGGACGCCGCGGCTCGGCGACACTTCGCCGACGACGATGTCGGCGAAACCCGGGCGGCCGGCCAAGCCGTAGGCCTTCGCCAGCGACGGCCGGGACCAGTTGGCCTCGATCAGCACGGTGTTGCGGTCGCGCCGGGCGTAGGCGCCGGCGAGTTCGCGGGCCAGGGTGCTCACCCCCTCGCCAGGCTGGACCGCGGTGATGCCGACGCGGCGCAACCGCGCCGCTTGGCGGTTGAGCTGGATCAGGGCCGGCTCCAGGACGGCCGGGTCGATCCTCGTGACGGTGGCGGCGACGATCATGCGGCGGCTCCGGTCTGCAGCGGCACCGCGGCCAGAACGGGCACCCGCAGGGAGCGGGCGACCTCGGCGGCGCTGCGGTAGGTCTGGGCCAGGATCTCGGCGAGGGCGACGTAGGCGAGCGCCGCCAGCAATCCGAGCCCGGCCGCGAGGCCGAGGATCAGCGGCCGGTTCGGGCCGGAGGGCAGTCGCGGCGGGACGGCGCGCGCCACCAGCGCCGAGGAGGTGACGGCCTGGGCGTCGAGGCCGGTGCCGGTCCTCAGCGCGTCGATCCGCTTCTGGGACTCGGTGATCTCTTCGGTGAGCAGGCTCTTCTGCTGCGCCAGGCGTCCATAGGCGAGGGCGGCGTCGCTCTGGCCGATCGCCGCCTTGCGGCGGTTCTGCTCGATCGCCGTGATGCTCTGGATTCGCTCGGCTAGCACGGCGAGCTTCGCCGTGTCGGCGGCGATGAGCGCCAGATGCTTCTGCCGCGACAGCGCCGCGAGGTCGCGGTCCAGGCTCACGAATTCGGGCGCGGTCGGCCGGAAGCGCACGGCGAGTTCGGCGCGCTTCGTCTTGAGATCCGCCCAGCGCTGATCGAAGGCCGTGACCGTCGGGTCGGCGTCGGGCGGGGTCGGCTGCCAGCGATCGGGGCCGGCCTCGCGGGTGCGCTTGAGCCGTGTCTCGACGACCTCGCGCTCGATCTGCGCGGCGGATTTCTGCTTGGCGAACTCGGCCAACGTACCGAGGTCGTTCTGCTGCTCGATCTCGAAACTCGCGGTGTTGTTGCCCTTGAGATAGGTGGCCAGCTGCGCGTCGATGGCGGCGAGGTCGGCCCGGGCGCGCTCCAGCTTGCTCTGGTAGAAGGAGGCGGGGGTCTCGTCGGCGTAGACCTCCACGTGCCGGCGCTTGTAGGCGTCGAGCAGCCGGTTGAGTGCCTGGGCGGCGAAATGCGGTTCCGTCCAGGTGAAGCCGGTCAGGATGACGTCCGTCTCCTTGACGAAGATGACCTTGAAGGCCGCGAGATAGGCCTCGTAGAGTTTCTCGTCCGGGGTGAGATGGCGCAGCAGGCCCACCGCCTCGAAGGGGACCCGCACCGTGTCGACCACCCAGGTCTTGATCGCCTTCGCGCCACGGATCGCCTGGCGCCCCTGGTAGATGAGCCAGTCGGCCCAGTCCTCGGGAGGCGGGCCGGGATCGCCGGTGGGCGTGATCGCCTTCAGGGCCGCGAATTCGTCGCGCACGATGCTGGGGTCGCGCAGGATCTCGACCTCGTTGTTCACGTTCTGCGCGCGCTCCGAGAACATGTAGTTCTGGTTGGCGCCGCCCTGGAGCGGGGCGCCCGCCTTCTCGCGCCCGAGGCGGATGATCAGCTTCGCGTCGGCCGTGTACTCGGCCGGCGTCAGCAGCAGGTAGATCCCGGCCCCCAGGATCGCCGCGACCAGGATCAGCAGGACCGGCCGGATGTGTCGGAACAGGGCCGCGAGGGCGTCACGTGCCGGACCTCACGGATGCGGTGGTCGAGGTGCTGGCGGCCGGCCCGGTGATGTAGTTGACCCCGAAGCCGGTCCCGTTGAACAGCAGGATTTGGCGCACCACGAGGTCGACGGCGCGGGCGGTCTTGGCGAGCAGCGAGGGCGGCACGTAGACGGTGGCGTTGGGCGGCACGACGATGGAATCGGCCAAGCCCGGCTGACCGATATCGACGATGCGGACGCTTCCGGCGGCCTCCGCGTCGAAGCGGATGATGCGCACCGCCTCGCCCGCGGCGGTCGGCAGGACGCCGCCCGCCGAGCCCAAGACCTGCGCCAGGGTGCGGGGTCCCTGCAGGGTGACGGGGCCGGGGGCGCGCACCTCGCCGAATACCATGGTGTTGGCCGGGACGAGGCTCGCAAGGCGCACGCTCGTCGTCACCGAAGCGAGCTGGTGCTTGTAGGCGGCGTTGAGGCTGCCGGCGACTTCGTGCACCGTCCGGCCGGCGGCCTGGACCGCCGGGACCATCGGCAGGTTGATCTTGCCGTCCGGCTCGATCGCCAGGACCTTCACCCGGCCCATGTCGGCCCGCTGGGTGAGATCGCGGAAATCGTCGGTCACGGTGCGGAACCGGCGCAGCATCACCGTGACGACGGGATCGATCAGCACGTCGTCGTAGGTGCTCTTGATCAGCGCGGCGGCCGCCTCCGGCGACAGGCCCGCGACCTTGATGCCGTTCTTGCCCGGCAGCGAGATCCTGCCGTCCGGCCGGACGATCACCGTGCGGTTGTATTCCGGGTGGGTCCGGAAATCGACGTCGAACTCGTCGCTCGGATTGAGCCGGTAGGTCGGCTGGACCACGCTGGAATCGATCAGGAACGAGACCTCGACATTGTCGCCGACGTTGAGGCGATAATGCGCGAGGCCGAGGCGCATGGTGCGCCCGACTTCCTCCTGGGCTGCGGCGACGACGGTCGGCGGCAGCGCCTCGGGGATCGAGCCGGTCTGGGTCACGTCGGGCCGGGCGCCCGCGGCGGTCTGCGGCCGGCTCGACATGCACCCGCCGAGTATCGGAGCGCAGATCAGCAGCGCCGCGACGGCGATCCTGGATGAACCGGCGCGCCGGGGCACTGGGTTTTGGACCGCAGACAAGTCAAAGGCCATCGCCGTTCAGCCGCATCGTACTCGACTGCGCTCACCCGACAACAACCTGTGATCGAGCCGCGCTATGTGATACAATCAACCGGCTTGGTTAATGAGGATTGAATCGGCCCGTCCGTTTCTCTCTCACAAGTTGTGCCAAGTCAGGGGATGGCAGGGCCGGACGCCGCGCCGGACCGGAAGCGGCTGCACCTCGTTCGCACGCTCGTGACTCTGGCCGGACCGCGCGTGCCCGCACGCCGAAGTCCGGGTCGCCCGCTCGGCGCGCCCCCTAGCAATCCGTTCAACGCGTGCGCAAGGACGAGGCTTGGGACTGCCACGGCGAACGCACCGGAGCGTGCAGTGAGTCGGCTGTCGGGCGCGAACGGTCGCGGCGCCCGATGCGCCACGCCGTCCTCGCCGCGATCGTCCGTTCGAGGCAGAGCCTCGCACGTTCAGGCCGCCACCTTCTTCAACCGCCGCTGCTGACCGAGGCCGATCTCGCGGGAGATCTGCGAGCGGCGCGCGCTGTAGGTGGCGGAGACCAGGGGATAATCCACCGGCAGACCCCACTTGGCCTTGTAGGCCTCCGGGGTCAGGCCGCGCAGGGTCAGGTGGCGGCGCAACGCCTTGTACGGCTTGCCGTCCTCGAAGCTGATGAGCATGTCGGGACGGATGGAGGCGCGGATCTGCGCGTCCGTCAGACGCTTGGCTTGGATCGCCGGCTGCTTGTCGAGCTCCGTGATCGAGCGGTGAACTTCGGACAGCAGGGTCGGCAGCGATCCCATCGGAATGCTGTTCTTCGTGACGTAGGCGCTCAGGATCTTTGCGGCGAGTTCGACGGAGGGAGCGGTCGTCTGCATAGTATTCTCCTGAGTTATGCTCTCTGAAACTGCGACCCGAGCGGGCGGGCTTAGCTGACTTGAACATCAGTCTGCCGCGATGGGCACGGCGTGATGATCGGTTCAGCGCTTATCCGCGCCCATGATCACTATGCTTGGCCCAACCCCTGGTTGCAATCAGAGAGTGTGTCGGGCCGCTTACTATTTCTACTTAGGATTGAGTATCCGGTTAATCCCGAGCTCCGCGGGTGCCGAAGTCTGGGCCCCCCGTCGATCGCTCGGTCGATCCGCGATCAGGCGACCTTGACCGCAGGGGCCGCGAGGGCGCCGCTTCGGTCGGCAACGCCGAGCATGTCGGCGAAATCGCCGATGGGGGCCGGCTTGCCGAACAGGTACCCCTGCATCTCGCCACATGCCTCGTCGGCCAGGAACCGCCGCTGCGCTGGGGTCTCGACACCTTCGGCGACGACGCTCATCCGGAGGCTGCGTCCCAGGCTCAGGACGGCCCGCACGATCACGGCGGCCTGGGGATCGGATTCGAGCTGGGCCACGAAGGAGCGGTCGATCTTCATCTTGTCGAACGGGAAGGCGTGCAGGGTCGCCAGCGACGCGTAGCCGGTGCCGAAATCGTCCATGCTGATGCGGATGCCGAAGCTCTTCAGGCGCCGGAGAATGCCGATCGCCCGCGACATGTCGTTGATGATGACGCTCTCCGTGACCTCCAGCTCCAGCCGGTCCGGCGATAGGCCGGTCTCGGCGAGGATCGCCAGCACGGTCTCGGGCAGGTCCGGCTTGAGGAGTTGGCGCGGTGACAGGTTGACCGAGACTTTCAGTTCAGGCGCCCAGGTCGCCGCCTCGCGGCAGGCCTCGCGCAGAACCCAGTCGCCCAGCGCGACGATGAGCCCGCTCTCCTCCGCCAGCGGCACGAACACGGTGGGCGGGATCTGGCCGCGCGACGGGTGCAGCCAGCGCACCAGCGCCTCGAACCCCACGAGCCGGCCGGAGGCACCGTCGACCTGCGGCTGGTAGTGCAGGCTGAGCAAGCCGTCCGCCAAGGCCTGCCGCAGTTCACTCTCGAGGGCCCGGCGCTCCTCCGCCTCGTCGTCCATGTCGACCGAGAAGACGCGGAAGGTGCCGCGCCCCTCGGCCTTGGCGCGGTACAGGGCCAGATCGGCGCGCCGGTACAGGCATTCGGCGTTGGAGCCGTGCTCCGGCGCCAGGGCGATGCCGACGCTCAGGCCGACACCCACGCGCAGGTCACCGACCGGGAGCGGCGCCTCGAACAGCGCGATGAGACGCGCGGCGACGTCGGTGGCTTGCCGCTGGCCGCCGGCCAGCAGGATGGCGAACTCGTCGCCGCCGAGCCGGGCCACGATGTCGTTGCCCACCGCCGACTGCAATCGCTCCGCCACGGCGCAGAGCAGCGCGTCGCCCACTTGGTGACCGAGGGTATCGTTCACGCCCTTGAAGCCGTCGAGATCGAGGTACAGCACGGCCGCGGTCTCGCCACGGGCCGCGATCCCGGCGAGGCGCTTGTCGAGGAGTTCGCGGAACAGGCCGCGATTCGGCAGGCCGGTCAGGATGTCGTGCCGGGCCATGCGGGCGATCTCCGCCTCGGCGTTCTTGCGCTGCGTGATGTCCGTGAAGGTGCGCACGAATCCGCCATCCCGAAGCGGGACGGTGCGGATCTCCAGCACGAGGCCGTTGGGCCGCAGGCGCTCGTGGACGTGGGCCTGCTCCGACCCGCCGCGCTCGATCCAATCGCGGAACGACCGGTCGGTGCGATTGCGCTCGCGGTTGCGCAACTGGTGTCGCAGGACGGCCCTGTAGCTCGGACGCTCCTGCATCATGGCGCGCGGCAGATCCAGCAGCGCCAAGGCGCGTTCGTTGCACACCTGCACGATGCCGCGGGCATCGACCATGATGAGTCCCTGATCCATGCTGTCCAGGGTCGCATCCAGCAGCAGCGTCTTCTCCCGCAGGACGATGCCCTGGCCGGACAGAGCGGCGTTCATCGTTCGCAGGTGGTCCAGCATCAGTGCCAGGGCCGCGAAGGCCAGAATCACCGCCATGAGGCCGGCGATGCCGCCGGCGAGCGCGCCCCGCGCGAGCCCGAGATCCGGCGTCGCGAAGGCGGGATCCGGAAGGACGCGGACCGCCGCCATGGCCGTGAAGTGCAGGCCCGCGATGGCGCTCGTCAGGACGGTGGCGGCGATCATCCGCGTTCTCGGGTCCGCGCGGCGAATATGAATTGCGAAAGCGGTGGCCGACAGGCCGCAGCCGAGGGCGATCGCCAGGATCACGAGGGTGGTGTCCCACGCGAAACGGCCGGGCAGCACCACGCCCGCGATTCCGAGGAAGTGCATGCAGGCGATTCCGCCCCCGAGGATCAGGCCCGCGATGGCGCCCGCCCAGGCCGCGCCCGGTGGCGCGGCGCGCACCAGAGTGAAGGCCCCCAGGGACGCGGTGACGGCGACGATCAGGGAGAGCAGCGTCGTCGCCGCCTCGTAGCCGACGACGACGCCGGGGTCGTAGCCCAGCATGCCGATGAAATGGGTGCTCCAGATCCCCGCGCCGGCCGAGAAGCTGGCGGCGAGGAGCCATGCCAGAGCCCACGAGCGACCGGACCTGACGCGCTGCTCCAGGTGCAGCGCGACGTAGCAGGAGATCCAGCAGACGCAGGCGGCCAGCGGCAGCACCCACGGGGTATGCTCATCGGTCAGACACGCAAGGGCGCGGTACATCGGGAGCCTCGCTGAGCGCCGGAACGCCCCAAGCTACCGTGACGATACTAATCAGAAGTTGCATTGCTGCGATAGATTGCACGCTGCCCGGCGGTATCTCTGCCTCGCTGGAGCTCGATTGAATGCGGCACCGTCACCGACTTCAGCCAAGCGGACGCGCCCCGGATGTTCGGCGGCCGGCGCGGTCGAGGATCAGCCGGATTGCTGACCCTTCCGA
>NZ_BPQS01000073.1 GCF_022179385.1 Methylobacterium longum
CCCGCGCCCGAACAGGATCTCGGGCGAGACCCGGCTGTCGGAGCAGCCGACCAGCACGCAGAACGGGGCTTGCCCGCGGGCGAGTTCGAGACGGCGTTCGCGTCCGTTCGCTGCCAGGGCGGGGGCCTCGTTCCTGAAGTTCTCGTTGCCCGCCTTCATGAGCTTGAGCGCTTCGGCCGGGGGCAGCGCGGTCTTGTCCACCGGGCCCGCGGCCTGCGCGACGGCGTTCGGCAGGGCCGTGGCGGCGAAGGCGCCCGCCGCCCCGAGGAGGAGGCGCCGGCGGCCGGGATGCGGCAATCCGGTCGTGGCGCAGCGGTCGCAACGGGCATGCATGTCGGCGGATCCCCCCGGTTGCCCGAAGACCTGTGTCGTCCACGGGCTGAACGCGTCGCAGGTCGGACGGCTTGGGGACGGGTTTTGTTCCCGGGACCGGCGAAGCGATCGAGGCGCGCCGACGCGTCGGGGCCATCGAGGCCGGGATGATCGACGCCGCGACGGACGGAGTGCGCGATCCCGTTCTCCGGATCCCGCCTCACCCGCATCCCGGGCGGCCGCGCGCCTTCGCCGCCCGACCGGGCGACGCGGACCCGCTCGGGACCGGATCGCCCCCCGACGGATTGCGGGGCCTAGGCCGGCCCCGCTGCGGGCGGGCCGTCCTGGCGCGTGGACCAGACGACGCGCCCGGCCGCGTCCCGCAGGGCCGCCGAGCCGGACCGACCCGCCAGCAGATGCGCGAAGCGCGCCTTCGCGTCGGCGACCGCCGCCGCCTCGGAGGTGCCGAGGATCTGCTCGTCGTGGATGATGATGCCGCTGGCGCTCTCCCGATGCACGACGCATTGCAGCCGGAACGGCGCCGGTGGCGGTGACGGGACCATCGCGACCTCTCAGACCGGGGCGGGCGCCGCGCGCCCCGGCGCGGCGGCTCGGGCCGACGGGACGCCCTCACGCCGGGCGATGACGCGGTCGGATACCGGCGCCCCCATCCGTCGGCACTCCCTGGAACTCTGTCTCAAGGGTCATCCCTATCAGGAATCTCGCGTCCCCAGAACGGGATTGATCGAGTCGCGGACAGGCGCAGGCCCCGGTCGCGGGAGGACCGGGGCCTGCGCGGTCAGGCCGCCGCGGCGGCGTCGGCGGCGGCCCGCGCCGACCCCAGGCAGGCCTCGACGCCGTCGCGCAGCGACGACACGTAGGCGTCCGCACCGATCTGCCGGCCCAGGGCGGCGTCCGTCAGCACCTTCTCGCCCACCGGCCACAGGCCCACCAGAACCGGCATGTGCGGGGCGCGCCGCTTCAGGCGCTCCAGCAGGTAGCGCAGGTGCGCGGGGCTGCCGCTGATGTCGAGGTAGGAGATGCAGATCATCGCCACCCCCGTCAGGTCGAGGTCGCGGACGCGGTCGCGCGAGACGGCCTCGTAGCCGACGACCCGGGCGCCGAGCCCGTGCTTGCGCAGCAGCTGCGCCAGCATCGCCGAGGAGGCCTCGTCGAGGGGGCCGCGCCCGGCCACGCACAGGACGGGCGCCTCGCCGCGCCACGCCTCCGGGCGGGCTTCGCGCGGCGGGGCCTGACCGGGTACCGCCTCCGTCCGGATGTGGGTCCGCTCGGCCAGGGTCGGCGTCTCGCTCGGGTTGACCGCGTTGACGTCGCGCGCGGGTTCCGCGTCGGGATGGTCCTCGAAATCCTCCACCACGGCCCGGGCCGAGGTGCGGATGTTCTCGATCTGCGCCGACGTGACCACCCCGCGGGCGTAGTCGTTGGCGGCGAGCTGGAGGCCCTTGAGCGCCACCTCGTCGTAGTACGATGACAGCGAGCGCTCCTTCAGCATGGCCTCGCCGAGGTCGCGCGCCTCGTCCGGGTCGCCGGCCAGCATCCGCTGGTAGAAGTTCTCCACCGGTGTCAGCGGCGGCCGGTCGCCCAGCAGGACGTCGAGGAACTCCAGGCTGTCGACGTGGCGGCCGAGCACCACGAGGCAGACCGTGAACGGGGTCGCCAGGATCAGGCCGAGCGGCCCCCACAGGAAGCCCCAGAACAGGGTCGAGACGATCACCGCGAAGGGCGAGAGCCCGGTGGAGTGGCCGTAGAGCAGCGGCTCGATCACCTGCCCGAACACCGGTTCGGCGATCAGGAACAGCGCCGCGGTCTCGATCACCATCGACCAGCCCGGATCGACCGCGGCGGCCAGGACCACCGGGCCGACCCCGGACGCGAAGGCGCCGATATAGGGGACGAAGCGCATCAGCGCCGAGAACACGCCCCACAGGAGCGGGTTGGGCACGCCGATGACCCAGAGCCCGACGCCGATGAGCACGCCGAAGGTGGCGTTCATGCCGAGCTGGGCGAGGAAGTAGGTGCCGAGCCGGCCCGCGGCGTCGTCCATCGCCACCGTCGTGCGGTGCAGGTCGCTCGACCCGAACAGGCGGATCATGCGGTTGCGCAGGTCCTCGCGCTGCATCAGCAGGAACACGACGACCACCAGCACGATGCCGACCGTGGTCAGCGGCTCGACGATCGGGCCCAGCACCTTCTCGGCGAGCACCAGCGGCGAGGGCTCGGGCTCCTGCACCCGCACGAGCTGCGCCTTGGGGGTGTCGTCGCCCGGCGCGGTCGCCGCGACGGTGCCGGCGGCGTCGGCCTTCCGGGTGGCGGCGGTGACGTCGTGACTGAGGCGCTGCAGCAGCCGGTTCGCCTCCCCGAGCCAGCCCTGCTGGAGCCCCGCGACCTTCCTCTGCACGGTGGCCTGATATTGCGGCAGGTTGCCGGCCAGCCCCGCCACCTGCGTGCCGATGACCGCGCCGATGCCGCCGATTACCCCGAGGGCGAGCAGGACCGCGACGATCACCGAGGGGATGCGCCCGAGGCGCAGCCGGCGCAGCAGGTTGACGACCGGAGCCAGGACGAAGCTCAGCAGCACCGCCAGCACGAGGGGGATGAACACCTCGCGCCCGAGGTAGAGGGCGGCCACGAGGACGACCCCGACCGCGAGGGTCAGGAGGCCGCGCAGGCCGGGCACGAGGGGCGGCGGCACCTGCGCCGGCTGTCGTGGGGCGGCGCTCGGCTCGGAAGCCATGGATACTCCGGGACGGATGCGCGGACGGCCCACGCCCACGGGCAACCGCGCGGGAGCCCGGTTTGGTCCGCACCGGACGCCGCGGCCGCCCTGCGCAAACGCGACGGCGCCCGATCGAGCCTCGATCGGGCGCCGCTCCCCTTCCTCCGGCCGGCGCCGAGGCGCAGGCCGGATCCCGTCGCCGGGCGGTTCAGGCCGCCTCGCCCTCCGCGTCGTCGGCGTCCAGGATGGTCTCCAGATCGCCCACCAAGGCGTCCAGCTGGTCGGCGGTCGCCTTGAGCTTCAGCGTGGTGCCGTCCTCCGTCTCGACCGCGATCTCGATGTGATCCTCGACCTTCGCGGCCAGCGCCTGCTTCACCGTGTAGGTCGTCACGTCAGCCTTGTCCGCCATGCTGTCTCCTGGGTTGGCTGTGGGCAAACCCCGGACAGGGCGCATCGATGCTGCGGTAGAAGCTCGCGACGATGCTGCGGTAGAAGCTCGCGACGGGCGCCCGGCGGGTGCTGGCGCGCGGGCCCGATCCGGCCGGCTCTGCCGCGGCTTCGACCTACCGGCGGTTGCGCGTGTGGCCCTCGATGACCCGTTGCCGGTGCGTCGGCACTTCGGGCCGCCGGGGGGCGCCGGCCTGCACCATCGCGCGGGGTGCCGGCCGCGGGGCCGGCAGCAGCACCGGCAGGGCCGGGCGCGTGTCGAACCGGCGCGTGTCGAACCGGGGCGCCTCAAGGATGACGGCCTCCAGCACCCGCGGCCGGGTCGAACGGGCCGGCCGGACGGTGCGGGACGGCCACGCCGCGAGGGTCCCCAGGGCCCAGAGCCCGAGGCAGAGCAGGCCGATCAGGATCCCCTCGAGGGACGGATCCGGGCGGCTCATCAGGATCCCGGTCCCGGTGAGGGAGGCGGCGGCCGCGAAGAGCCGCGGTGTCGGATCGCCGTAGGTCATGCCGCAGCCTCGGCGCCGCCCGCTGACGGCGCGTAAATTCCACCGCTCCATTTGTCGCGAACCGGGCGATTTCCGGGGCCGAGCAAGGGCCGTCCTCAGTCGGCGAGGCTGGACGGCGGCTGCCAGGACACGCCGGGATGCTCGCGGATGTCGCCGGTCCGCGTCCCGGTATCGGCATCGCTCGTCCAGTCGCTGGGCTCGGCGAGGCCGGTGATCTCGGCGTCGGGGTAGGCGGCGGCGAGGAACAGCCGGGCCTCGCCCTCAGCCTCGGCCCTGACCGTGACGAGCGGCCCGGAGCCGCCCGTCCGGCGCACCTGGGCGATGAACAGTTTGGTCATGGTGGTCTCCGGGGTTGCGTCGTCGACGGGATCGGGGCGCCTCGGGCCCCCGGCTCCGCGCATGAGGGTTGCCGGCGCGCGGAGGGTCCGGGCTGCCAGTGCGGCCGCGAGGGCCGGCCGCGTGCGCCATCCTGTGCGGCGCCGGCCGCGCGTCGCGCACCGATTCGATCTTCCGACAAGCTTGCGGGCGGACCCGCTGTTCCCGGTCGACAGAGTCGCGGCGAACGGATCCTGCCGCGCGCCGCCCGGCGCGGCCGCCGTCCTGACGGGCCCGAGGATCGTGGCCGGCGTCACACGCGCCGTGGTCACGCGGGGCGGTGCTCCTGGTCGCGCTCCCTCCCCGATGCCCCTCCCCGATGCCCCTCCCCGACGCCAACGCCTGATGCCCCTCGCGCCGCCGCGCGCGAGGCCGGACGCCGCGGGCGCGCGGATGCCGGGGGCATGCCCGAGCCGCCGGATCTCCGATCCGGCGGCGGCCCTCCGTATGGATCCGGACGCTCTTTGCGGCGCTCTTTTCAAAGAAACCGGAATTATCGTAGTCAGGCGACCTCCGCGAGCATTGTGCATCGTGGGGGCAGGACACGGGTGATGCGTTCGAATTCTGTCTTGCAACTCAGGAGCGAGAGTCCAGGCCTTGATCAGGCTGCGGCCTGGCGCGACGCGGTCGCGCCCTTCTGGACCTTCACGGTGCGCAAGGAGGATGTCGGCGCGTTCCGCGCGCAATCCCAGGTCCGCCACCTCGGCAACGCGATCCTCTGCCGGGCGGGCGCGTCCGGCCTGCGCTTCGCCCGCGATCGCGCCCTCGTGGCCCGCATGGGGGTGGATCACATCCTCGCGCATGTGCGCCTCTCCGGGCGCGCCCGGATCGCCACCGGCGGCGATGAGCGGGACTGCGCCCCGGGCGACATCTGCCTGTTCGACCTCTCGCGCCCGCTCTCCGCCAGCAGCACGGACTACGAGGCCCTCACGGTGGTGCTGCCGCGGCGGCTCTTCGGTGCCGACCGGGGCGCCCTCGACGCCCTGCACGGGGCGGTGATCCGGGGGGAGACGCCCTTCGGCGGGATGCTGAACACCCATCTGCGTGCGCTGGCTGCGCACGCGACCGGGTTCTCGGAGGGGGAGGCCGAGGCGGCCGCGCGGGCCACGGCGGTGCTGCTCGGCGCGGCGATCCCGGGCCGCTCCGACGCCGCGCGGGCCGGCGCGGCGCCGGAGAGCGCGCCGCTCCTCCTGGCCATGCGCCGCTACATCGAGGGCGAGCTGGCCTCCCCGGATCTCAATGCCGAGAGCCTCCTGGGGCGTTTCGGCGTCTCGCGCAGCGCCCTCTACCGGCTGTTCGCGCCGCTCGGCGGTGTGTCGGGCTATATCCGGCAGCGCCGGCTCGGCCGCGCCTACCGGGAACTCGCCGCGGATGACGGGCGCTTCGTCCGCATCTCCGAGGTGGCCTATCGCTGCGGGTTCGAGAGCGCCGCCCATTTCGCCCAGGCCTTCCGGGCCGAGTTCGGCTGCGCTCCCCGGGACGTCCGGGAACGGTCGGCGGCCGTCGCGGCTCCGGCGGTCGCGGATCCGCCGCCGCGGACGGAGACCTGGACCGATTTCTACGACTGGGTGCTCCGGCTGGCGGCCTGATCGGGATGGGCGGCGACACTTGTCTCGGCGGCCCCGCATCGCCCATAAGACCGGCGATGACATGCGGGGTTCGGCATAGGCGCGCTGCCCGGGCGTGCGGCTGGTGGGCGCTCGCCGCCCGCGCGCTCGCCCTCGTCCTGGCCCTGACGGTCGCCGCGCCGGGAATTGGTCTCGCGGCGGATCTCGCCTTCCACGCGGGCGGGCATCACGGCCGGACCGCGGGTCTGGTCCTCGACGCCCCGGCCGCGCCCGCGGATGTCGACCCCGGTCTGGGCGCGCACCTCCATTGCGGCTGCCATCAGGCCGCGCGCCTGGAGGCGGCCGACGTCGCTCCCCCGCCCCTCCCCGGCCGGCCCCTGCCGGCGGCCCTCGTCCAGGGCCGCCCCTCCGTGATCCCCGACCGTCTGCCGCGGCCCCCGCGCGCGTGAGCTGACGCCGCCCGCGGGCGGTGTCCGCCCGGACGCCGAAGCGGCTCCGGGTTCGCCCTCACGCGACACCTGAACGGGACCCTCCGGAGCCGCCGCGCGGCGGCCCGCCGTCCCGGCCGAGCGGCTTTCCCATGCGCATCCCCCTGTCCGTAACCCTTGTTGCGACCCTTGCCGCGGCCCATGCCGCGACCCCTGCCGCGACCCTCGCGGCGGCCTTGCTGGCCGCCGGCATCGCCCCCGGCGCCGCCGTCCCCGCCCTGCCCGATCACCTCCGGCGGACTTTCGCGGCCGCCGGGCTCGCCCCCTCCCCGGCCGGCGGCGGCCACGATCAGGACCGGGACCACGCTCACGCCCCGGATCGACCCGAGGCTCCGCACGCGGACCACGCCCACGGCGGCGACGGAGCCCACGATCCGGGCACGATCCGGATGCGGCGCGATCAGGTGACGGGCCAGGGCATCGTCACCCGGACGGTGGCGGGCGGCACCCTGGCGCGCCACCTCCTCGTGCCCGGCACCATCACCCCCGACACCGACCGGATCGCCCGCGTCCCGTCCCGGGTGGTCGGGACCGTCGCGGAGATGCGCAAGCGCCTCGGCGACGCCGTGCAGAAGGACGAGATCGTCGCCGTCCTCGACAGCCGCGAGGTCGCCGACGCCAAGAGCGAGTACCTCACCGCCCAGGTCCAGGCCGAGCTGCAGACGATCAACTTCGAGCGGCAGCAGAAGCTGCTCGCCTCGCGCAGCGCCTCGGAGGCCGCCTTCGAGAACGCCCGCGCCGCCTACCTGGAGAACCGGCTGCGCGTCGACCTCGCCCGCCAGAAACTGTCGGCCCTGGGCCTCGACGCCGCCGAGGTGGCGGCCGCCCAGAAGCGCGACGAGGCCACGCCGACCCAGTCGAGCCTGCGCCGCTACCCCCTGCGGGCGCCCCTCGCCGGCCGGATCGTCGAGCGGCGGGTCGATGTCGGCACCGCGGTCGGCAAGGAGGGCGACCCGGCCGACCTCTACACGGTGGCGGACCTCTCCACGGTCTGGATCGAGCTCTCGGTGCCGACCCTCGATCTCGCCCAGGTGCGCGAGGGTGCCCGGGTCACGGTGACGCCGGGCCGGGCGGGCGAGGCGGATCGTCGTGCGGAGGGCCGCGTGATCTTCGTGAGCCCCTTCCTCAACCCCGACACCCGCTCGGCCCGGGTGGTGGTGGCCCTGCCGAACCCCGATTTCGCCTGGCGGCCCGGCACCTTCGTCACCGCCGAGGTCGACATCGCGCAGGACGCGGTCCCGGTCCGGATCCCCAAGGCGGCCGTCCAGACGATCGCGGGCCGGAGCGTGGTCTTCGTGCGCACGGCCGACGGCTTCGAGAAGCGCGCCGTCGACCTGGGCCGCTCCGACGACGAGGCCTACGAGGTCACCGCCGGGCTCGAGCCCGGCGCCGAGATCGCGGTCGGCAACACCTTCCTGCTGAAGGCCGAGCTCGGCAAGGCCGATGCCGGCCACGACCATTGAGGAGCCGGGCCGATGATCCGCCACATCCTCGCCGTCTCGGTCCGCCAGCGCTGGCTGGTGCTGCTCATCGTGCTGCTGGCGGCTTGCTTCGGCGCCGTCGCGCTGACGCGGCTGCCCATCGACGCCGTGCCCGACATCACCAACAACCAGGTGCAGATCAACACCCTGGCCCCGGCCCTGTCGCCGGTCGACGTCGAGCGGCAGGTCACCTACCCGGTGGAGACGGCCCTCGCCGGCATCAAGGGCCTCGAATACACGCGCTCGCTGTCGCGCAACGGCTTCTCGCAGGTCACCGCGGTCTTCGCCGAGGAACTCGACATCTACTTCGCCCGCCAGCAGGTCGCCGAGCGCCTCGCCCAGGTGCGGGAGGATCTGCCGCCGGGCGTCGAGCCGCGGATGGGGCCGATCTCCACGGGGCTCGGCGAGGTGACGATGTGGTCGGTGCAGTACGCGCCGCCGGGTGAGCGCACGACCGTGCCGGCGGGAAAGCCGGGCTGGCAGCCGGACGGGCGCTACCGCACCCCGGAGGGGCAGGACCTCCGCACCGAGCTGGAGCAGGTCGCCTACCTGCGCACGGTCCAGGACTGGATCATCCGGCCGCAGATCAAGGCGGTGCCGGGGGTCGCGGGGGTCGACGGGATCGGCGGGTTCGAGAAGCAGTACCACGTCCAGCCCGACCCGACGAAGCTCACCGCCCTCGACCTCTCCTTCGCGGACGTCGCCCGGGCGCTCCAGGCCAACAACGCCAACCAGGGCGCCCGCTACCTGGAGGACAACGGCGAGAGCTACGTGGTGCGGGCGGCCGGGCGCCTGGAGGATCCGGAGGCGATCGCCGACGTGGTGGTGACCAGCCGCGGCGGCGTGCCGGTGCGGATCCGCGACGTCGCCACGGTGCGGATCGGGCGCGACCTGCGCACCGGATCGGCCAGCGAGAACGGGCGGGAGACCGTGATCGGCACCGCCCTGATGCGGATCGGCGAGAACAGCCGCACCGTCGCGGCCGCCGTCGACGCCCGCCTGGACCAGATCCGGCGCGCCCTGCCCCCCGGCATCGTCGTCCAGACCCTTCTCGACCGGCGGCAGCTGGTCGAGGCCACGATCCGGACGGTGGCCAGGAACCTCGCGGAGGGGGCGGCCCTCGTCATCGTCGTCCTGTTCCTGCTGCTCGGCAACATCCGGGCGGCGCTCATCGCCGCGCTGGTGATCCCGGTCGCCATGCTGATGACGGTGAGCGGCATGGTCGAGGGAAAGATCTCGGCCAACCTGATGAGCCTGGGGGCCCTCGATTTCGGGCTCATCGTCGACGGGGCGGTGATCGTCACCGAGAACGCGCTGCGCCACCTCGCCGAGCGGCAGCGCGCGATCGGGCGGGCGCTCGACCTGGAGGAGCGCCTGGAGACGGTGCGGGCGTCGGCCGAGGAGATGATCAAGCCGTCGCTCTACGGGCAGGCGATCATCATCCTGGTCTACGTCCCGCTCCTGAC
Source organism: Methylobacterium longum (assembly GCF_022179385.1). Taxonomy (GTDB): domain Bacteria; phylum Pseudomonadota; class Alphaproteobacteria; order Rhizobiales; family Beijerinckiaceae; genus Methylobacterium; species Methylobacterium longum. Next base: position 9,384 of record NZ_BPQS01000073.1, read on the forward strand.
CTTCACGGGGGTCGAGGGCAAGATGTTCCAGCCCATGGCGGCGACCGTCATCCTCGCCCTGGCGGCGGCCTTCGTGCTGTCGCTGACCTTCGTGCCGGCCCTGATCGCCATCGCGCTGACCGGCCGGGTCGCCGAGGCGGAGAACCCGCTGATGCGCGGCCTGACGGCGCTCTACCGGCCGGTCCTCGCCGCCGCGATCCGGGCGCCCGCCCCGTTCGTCGGGGCGGCGCTGCTCCTCCTCGCGGGCGCGGGCCTGCTCGCCGCCCGGCTCGGGACCGAGTTCATCCCGCTTCTCGACGAGAAGAGCATCGCGCTGAACGCCACCCGGATCCCCTCCACGTCCCTCACCCAGTCGCAGGCGATGCAGCTCACGGTCGAGCGGACGATCGCGACGTTCCCGCAGGTCGCCTACGTGTTCTCGAAGACCGGCACCGCCGAGGTCGCCACCGACCCGATGCCGCCGAACTCGTCCGACACCTTCGTGATGCTCAAGCCGCAGGCGGACTGGCCCGACCCGGCCCTGTCGAAGGCCGCGCTGCAGGAGCGGATCGAGGCGGCCCTAAACGAGCTCGCCGGCAACGTCTACGAGTTCTCCCAGCCGATCCAGCTGCGCTTCAACGAGCTGCTCGCCGGGACCCGGGGCGACCTCGCCGTGAAGGTGTTCGGCGACGCCTTCGAGCCGATGCTGGAGACCGCCAACAGGATCGCCGCGATCCTGCGCGGGATCGAGGGCGCCGACGACGTGAAGGTCGAGCAGATCGCCGGCCTGCCGGTCTTCGAGATCCGGATCGACCGGACCGAGGCGGCGCGGCTGGGCCTCAGCACCGGGGCGATCCAGGACGTCATCGGCGCCGCCATGGGCGGCCGGGATGCCGGATTCGTGTTCGAGGGCGACCGGCGCGTGCCGATCATCGTGCGCCTGACCGATCAGGTCCGCGAGGACCGGGAGGCGCTGGAGAACCTGCCCGTGCCCCTCCCCCCGGGGGCGAACGGCAGGGCCGCCTCCGTGCTTCTGCGGCAGGTGGCACAGTTCTCGGTCAGCGAGGGACCGAACCAGATCAGCCGCGAGAACGGCCGGCGCCGGGTCGTGGTCACCGCCAACGTCCGCGGACGCGACATCGGCTCGCTGGTGGCGGAGGCGCAAGCACAGGTCGCCGCGCAGGTGACCCTGCCGGCGGGCTCCTCCGTGACCTGGGGCGGCCAGTTCGAGAACCTCGCCTCGGCCCAGGCACGCCTGACCGTGGTGGTGCCGGTGTGCTTCTTCCTGATCTTCCTGCTGCTCACCTCGGCGCTGGGGGGCGCGCGGGACGCGCTCCTGGTGTTCAGCGCCGTGCCCCTGGCGCTCACCGGCGGCATCGCGGCCCTGTGGCTGCGGGGGATGCCGCTCTCGGTGCCGGCCGCGGTCGGGTTCATCGCCCTCTCGGGCGTGGCGGTGCTCAACGGCCTCGTGATGCTGACCTTCATCAAGCAGCGCGTCGCCGACGGCCGGCCCCTGGGGGCGGCGATCCAAGAGGGGGCCCTCACCCGGCTGCGGCCGGTGGCGATGACCGCCCTCGTCGCCTCGCTGGGCTTCGTGCCGATGGCGCTCGCCACCGGGACGGGGGCGGAGGTGCAGCGGCCGCTGGCCACCGTGGTGATCGGCGGGCTGATCAGCGCGACCCTGCTGACCCTGGTGGTGCTGCCGGCTCTCTACGGGCGGTTCGGCCCGACCGGCCGAGCCGAATCCCCCGAACGGTCGCAGGATCCTGACCCTACAGGCGGGCATGTCCGTGGCGCATGAGCTCGGTCGCGGACGCGCCGAAGATGCGGTCGGTGACGTGGCTGTATCGACGAAATATTGTAATCGAAATACCTGATCGTCCTGATGGTGAAGCTTCTCCATCGCGCGGCACATAACTGTAAGATGTAACATGATCATATGTATTCAATAGGATTGACAGGATTCCACCGTGAACTCTGTGACGGGGTATTCAGATCGTAATCGACCCGCGACGGAACTGTTGTCATGAAATTCGGCATCCGCTGGAGGCTATATATAGGTTTTGCTCTGCTTGTTCTGCTGGCCGCCGGCATCGGCGGATATTCGATCCACCAGCAGGCGGTGATCGACGAACAATACGCCCTCCGCGGCCGCCTGGAGCTGATCGCGCGGACGATCTTCTCGGTCGGCAACCTCGCCTTGCGTCTGATGGGGCAGGCCGAGCAGTACCGGGTCGCCCCGATGCCGGAACGGATCGCCGACTTGGAGCGGACGCGACGCGAGATCGAGGAGACCGGCGCCACGCTCATCGATCTGGCGTTCGTGGATGAGCGGCGCCGGGTATACGAGGAGATCCGCGACGCCGCCCGGAGCCTGAAGCCGGAGCTGGAACGCCTCAGGGCCGCGGGCACCTCCCTGATCCACGCCAAGCAGCAGCTGTTTGCGGGCGGCGACGAGCTGACCGGCGCCACCAATACCCTGGTGGCCGCGGTGCGCGCCCAGGCCGGAGGGGCCCCGGGCGGGGCGCAGGGCGGGGCGCTGTTCGGGTCGGCCCAGACGGTCGAGGCCGCCATGCTGCTGGTCCGCGTCGCCAACTGGCGCTTCCTGGCGACGCTCGATCCGAACGGTCCGGCCACGTTCGCCAAGAGCGTCGAGAAGGCGGAATCCGCCCTCAAGGCCTTCACGGAGGGGGACGGGAGTGCCGCCTTCGCGACCCCGGCCCGGGCCGTCACGCAGAGCCTGGCCGCCTACGGCAGCAACTTCCGGGCGACGGCGCGCGCCTTGGACGAGCTGAAGGCCGCATTCGAGACCGGCATCAAGCCGCTGGCGCGCGCGATCGATGAGCGCAGCCTCGCGGCACGCGACATGATCAACCGCGCGGTCGCGGACAACGCCCGCGCGGTCGAGACGACCGTGGCGCGCGCGCGCTGGATCCAGATCACCCTCGTCGTCCTGACGCTGGTCCTGGGCGGTGTGCTGGCGGTGCTGATCGCCGGCAGCATCATCGGGCCGATCGCCGGCATGATCGCCGCGATGGGCCGTCTCGCGGCCGGCGACACCGCCGTGGCGGTGCCCTCGCAGGACGCCGCCGGCGAGATGGGCGCCATGGCCAGGGCCGTGGACGTGTTCCGCCAGAACGCCCGCGCCCGGGCCGAGCTGGAGGCCGCCCAGGCGGCCGAGCAGGAGGCCCGCCGGCACCGGGCCGCGCGGATCGACCAGCTCGTCCACGCCTTCCAGCACACGGTCGCCGGCTCCCTGGACATCGTGACCGCGGCGGCCACCGAACTCGACGCCACCGCCCGCTCCATGACCCGGGTGGCCGACGACACCAACAGCCAGGCGGTGGCCTCCAGCGCGGCGGCCGAGCAGACCGCGTCCAACGTCCGGACGGTGGCGGCGGCGGCCGAGGAGATGGTGTCGTCGCTGCAGGAGATCGAGCGGCAGGTGATGCGCGCCAACGCGGTCGCCGCCGACGCCGCCCGGGAGGCCGAGGCGACCAACACCGCCATGGCCAGCCTCCGCGGGGCGGCCGAGCAGATCGGCGCGGCGGTGACGACCATCGCGGGCATCGCCGGGCAGACCAACCTCCTCGCCCTCAACGCCACCATCGAGGCGGCGCGGGCCGGCGAGGCCGGCCGCGGCTTCGCGGTGGTGGCCGCGGAGGTGAAGGCGCTGGCGGACCAGACCGCCGGCGCCACCGACGAGATCGGCGGGCAGATCGCGGCGATCCAGGCGGCGACGGCGCGGGCCGCGGAGGCGATGGCGCAGATCGCGCGCACGATCGCGAGCGTGAGCGAGATCAGCGGCGCGATCGCCGCGACCGTGGTGGAGCAGACGGCGGCCACGGGCGAGATCTCGCGCAACGCCGGGGAGGCGGCCAGGGGCACGCAGGACGTCTCGGGCACGGTGGCCCGGGTCCGGGCGGCCGCGGGGGAGACCGGGGGGGGCGGCCGCGCAGGTGCGCGATGCCGCTGCCGCGCTCGCCGCGCAGGCGATGGCCGTCAAGGGCGAGGTCGACGGCTTCCTGCACGACATCCAGGCCGCCTGAGGCCGCGCCGCATGTTCCGGGGCCGGCTTCCGTCAGGCCGGAAGCAGGTGGAGCATGCCGCCGAACAGCCCGAGCGCCCCGATGCCGATCAAGCCCGCGGCGATGTACAGGCGCATCCGGCTGTCCGTGACGTCCGGTGACAGGTAGTCGTCTTCGGGCGGGTCAAACCAATCCATCGGGTGAATGCATCCGGTCGTCGCATCGGGGCCAGGGCGGAAGGCGCCGCCCTAGGCCAGCCCGATGACGGCTGGATGACCGATCCGCCGCAGCGGAGGGCGGGCCTCGCGGCCCCGCCGGTGCGAATCCTGTGCCGCCGCTACGGCTTCACGAGCAGCACGTTCACCGCCTTCGCGAGCACGTGGACCGTGTCGCCTTCCTTGAGACCCAGCTCCAGCAGCGAGTCGAGCGTCATCACCGAGGCCATCCGGTAGGTGGTGCCGACCAGCTCCACCTCGACCTGGGCCATCAGATCCCCGCGCTTGATCGCCGTCACCGTGGCGGGGATGTCGTTGCGCGCGCCGTGCTTCATGGATCCTCCTCCGACGCAGCCGTCGCGGCTGCCCGCTGACCTCACGCGAGGCCGGCGGAGGACGCCAACCGGCTTCCTCCGGGCTTCCTCCGGGCTTCGCTCAGGCTTCCCCCGATGCGGGCTCGCCGCCCGCGCGGTCGACGCGATCGCGCCACGGCAGGCGGCCGCGGCGCGCCGTGGCGGTCAGCGGCTGCCCGAGGCGCCCGCGGCTCCGCCGTTGCCCTGCTGGAAGCCGGCCGCGTTGGGCGGTCCCTGCATCCGGCCATCCTGCTTCGGCATCTCCGAACCCGGAGCACCGGTCTTGGCCGAGCCGGTCGTGTCGCTCTTCCCGGTGAAGCCGGCCGCATTCGGCGAGCCCTGCATGCGGGGACCGCGCGGGGCATCGCCGCCGGCCGCGCCGGTTTCCCCGGCGGCCAGCGCCGCGGAACCCGTCGCCAGGAGGCCGGCGGCCACGATCGAAATCAATGTCTTCATGTGCGTGCCCTCGCGTGTTTCCTCATGCCGCCTCTCGGGGGCGGCACGGGGGCAACGCCGGCGGCCGGATCCCGTTCACGGCACGCGGCGGGCGGTCTCCAGGGCCGCTACCGGACCGGACCGGTCTCGGCGACGGCCGCGCCGTCGAGCCTCAGGCCCGCGTAGGTCAGAGTGGCGGTGTAGACGACCGTCCCGGTCTCGTCGCGGACCAGCACGGTGAAGGCTTGGTTGTCGCCGTCTCCGGGGATGATCCAGCGCGCGATCTCCGGCAGGCTGATCATCGCTTCCCGGCGGGCGGCATCGCAATCCGCGCAATCCGTTCCCTCGGTATCGGGCAGGAACTGTCCGTCGTTGATGTCGAAGAAATAGCGGGGCAATCAACCCCTCCGTGCGCTGCATCTACAGAGGCAACCCACGGTCAAGGGACCGGTTCTCGGCCCGCTCCAACAGGCGGTGCCGGCCGCGCGCCGCGCCACCCTGGAGCGCCGCGACGGCGTGGGTCACGCAGGCGGGGGCCTCAGCGGCGGCCGGTCAGGTCTGCGGCCCGGGGACCGCCGCGGGCGCCAGGGTGCGGCGCCCGAACCGGATCCCGTGGGCGAGCCGCCGGCCGGGCTTCTCGATCAGGCGGAAGGTCGCCGCCGAGATCAGCACGGTGCAGGGGATCAGGATGACTGCCGAGAGCAGGTGGGGATGCGGGATCTGCCAGCCCTCGAGCATCCGCAGGACCGGCGGCTTCAGGTGATCCAGGACCGGCCGGTGGACCAGGTAGATCGAGTACGACAGGATGCCGAGCCCGTGGAGCGGGCGCGATCCCAGGATCCGGGCCGCGACGCCCCTGCCGGCCGCGAGCGCCATGATCAGGGGGATGAACAGCAGCACCAGGATCACGTCCGCGTCCGGCCGCGTCAGGAGCAGGATCGCGGCGACGGCCAGCGCATCGCCCACGAACCCGCGTTCGGCGACGCGGCGCAGGGGCGAAACCGTCATGAGGCGCCACGCGAGCAGCCCGAGACAGAATTCGATCGCGCAGCGCACGAGGGGAAAGGCGGTCTCCCCCATGTAGAGGTCGAGGGGGCCGAAACGGACGGTCTGCTGCGCGGCGGCGTCGGGGACGGCCGCGAGGGCGCAGAGCCCGACCGCGCCGATAGCGGCGAGCACGGCGGCGATGCGCGCGGCCCCGAAGATCAGGACCGACACGAGGCAGGGGAACAGGACGTAGGCGAAGAACTCCGTGCTGATCGACCAGCCGGGTCCGTTGATGCTGTGGCCGATGCCCCAGGCCTGAACCAGGAGGAGGTTCGATCCCACCGCCAGCCAGGACGGTTCCGGCAGCAGGTCCCGGGATTCCCGATCCACCGCGTAGAGGATCAGGCACGCCACGCTCGTGACGGCGTAGAGCGGGTAGACGCGCGCGAGACGCCGCGCCAGGAAGCGCCCGTAGGTCGGAGCCTCGAAGCCCCCCCGGAAATCCTGACCGTAGGTCAGGGCCATGACGTATCCGCTCAGCACGAAGAACAGGTCGACCGCCAGATACCCGTGCTTGAGGACGGCGCCGGCCGCGCCGGAGCCGGCGCCCAGGGCGAGGTAGTGATAGGCGACCACGCAGCAGGCGGCGACACCGCGGATCCCGGTCAGGGACTTGATCTCGCGCTGTGAAGTCATTGCCGCACGGGGTCGCCTGTTCGGTCGTCGACTTTACAGGACCTGGCGTTAAGGGTTCGTGGCAAGATCCTCTGCCGACGAGGGCGTCTTCCGATGGAGGCCGCGCCGACGGCTGTGCCGGTGCGGCCATCCGACGCCGTCGGAGGCGCGGGGGCCGCGAACGCGAGGCCCATGGTGGGCCCGGCAGGACTCGAACCTGCAACCAGACCGTTATGAGCGGTCGGCTCTAACCATTGAGCTACAGGCCCTGCGCTCTTGCGGCCGCCGTGGAGAGATACCCGACGCGGCCGTTCGCGTCACCCCGGATTCCGGCGGATTCGCCGTCGCTTCCCGCCACCCCGATGCCCGGGACCGGACGACGGCCATCGCCGGGGCGGCGCCTTGGCTGGGCCGTCAGGCCATGGCCACGACGGACCGGCGCCGACGTCGCACTCCGCTCGTCTGTCGGAGGCCGGTGAGCGAGCAGGTATGTCGTCCCGACGACCCGTCGGCCGCGAGACCGCCCGATATCGAGACCGCCCGATATCGAGACCGCCCGATATCGAGACCGTGCGGCGTGGAGGCCTGGGGTTCCGTGTGGCAGAGACCCTCGCGCCCGCTCGGATATCGCCCGCTCGGACATCGCCCGCTCAGACATCGCCCTCTTCGGCTCGCGAGGCAGACGGCGATCTTCGTTCGCGGTGTCGACGGATGGCGTTCAAGCAATATTCATGTTCGGACGCATGGGCATGTTGCGCGATTAGTTGACCGCAACGTCGTGTGTCCGCATAATTCAAGGGCGTATTCTCTTTAAAATTTGCGCGGCGACATCTTTCAAAGGGTGAGGGGCTGATTACATCGCTGTCGCGGCTACGATGCCGCGGAGGGATGAATACCATGATGACGCGTGTCGCAGTGGCCGCCATGGCGGCGGGTGCCCTGATGGCCGCCGGTCAGGCGGCTGAAGCGAAGGGCTGCATCAAGGGCGCCATCGTCGGCGGCATCGCCGGTCATTACGCCGGGCATGGCGTTCTCGGCGCTGTCGGAGGCTGTGCGGCGGGCCGTGCCCTGGCCAATCGGCAGGCCGAGCGCCAGCAGGCCGCTCCGGCCCCGAGCGTCAACGGCGCGGCGCGCCCCGCCCGGAGCACTGGCGGCTACGTCGGCTACTGACCGCAGGGTGGCGCCGCGCGGGTGCGCGGCGCCACCCTGCCCGCGTTCAGACCGCGGTCGCACGAGCCCGGGGGGCCGGCGCTGCTGGGCCTGCCGGATTCCACCGGCGCGTCCCACCGGCGCGGGTTGCGGGCCAATCCTATCCCCCGCGCGTCGTTTCCCGGGCTGTGGCAGGGAGTCCGGTCAGGGTTTCCGGTCAGGGGATCCCGTGCCGGGCAGCACGAGGACCTGCCCGGGATCGATGAGGTCCGGATCGCGGATCTGCTCCCGGGTGGCGTCGTAGATCAGAGTGTAGCGCTCGCCCTCGCCGGAGATGCGCCGGCTGATCCTCCACAGGCTGTCGCCCGGCACGATGCGCGGCGTCTCGATCCCGGGGACCTGGACACCCGAAGCGCCTGACCCGGCCCCGGGCGTGCCTTTCGCGGCCAGACTGCCGATGCCGGAGGGTTGTCCCGCACCACTGCGCGCCGCTGCGGCAACGCCGCTCCGGTCCGACGTTTCCGGCCCGGCGACCGCACCGGCCGGGCCCTGTGGCGCGGCGGAACAGCCCATCCCGTCGTCATGGCCCCGTGGATGGGACTGACTGAGACCGGCGCCCGTTGGGTGCGCGCCCGACCGGGGGCGTGGCCTCTGCCTCCGGCCGTCAGGCGAAGCGGCGTCCGTCGGTCGCGTAGCGGCCGAGGGCAGCCCGCGCGGCAGGCGCGCCGATCTCGAAGCGATCCACGCCGGTCTGCCGCGTGAGGTGGTCGACGGTCATCGGGCCGATGGCACGCGCCCGGCCCGCCTCCGGCATGGCCCTGCTGGCGCCCGGGTTGACCCAGGAGCTCGCCGCTTCGCCGTGGCCGCCCGTGGTGAAAGGCTCGACGCGCTCGGCCGGCCCGCTGGGATCCGGCCGCCGACATCCGCCGAGCCGGGACCTGCCGAGCCCGGACCTGCCGAACCGACGCCGCCGAGCACCCGTTCGGGGTTCGACGGCATGGCCGAGCCGGTCGGCGCCGGCTTGGCGGTCAGTAGCCTCGGCGCGGCGGCGTGGCCGCGCGGCCGGTGACGCGGCGCGTGACGAAGGCGATGAGCCTCGGCAGCAGGAAGGCGGTGAGAAGCTTGCGGATCATGGGGTTCTCCAGGGTTGCGTGCGCTCAGCGCGAGGGACGGGCGAGCCAGCCCAGCACGAAGGCGACGCCGACGAAGGCCAGCAGCGTCGGGGTGCGGTTGGTGTCGGCGTAGCGGACGGCGCGCCGGCCGTGGGTCTGCACCCGGCGGCGGGCCTCCTCGGCGTAGTGACGGCCGTCCTCGATGAGGTCGTCGGCCCGCTCCCGCGCCTCGTGGGCGAGATGGCGGCCGTCCTCGGCGAGGTCCTCGGCCCGGTCACGGGCGCGGCCATAGGCGTACTGGGCGCCGCCGGCCACTTGGTTGACGGCCCCGCGCAGCTGCCGGCCCGGATCGCCGGACAGCCCGCCGAGCGTGGTCTGCGCGCGGCCCTTGAGGTGACGGGACGCGCCACGGATCTGGTCGCGGTTCATGAGGGTCTCCTGTGTCGGGTTGGAACATGCCCGGCCGGTAGGCCGGGGCAGCGCCGGCGCGGCCGGCGCCGTCGGGGCGCGCTCAGCGCCGTCCGGTGACGGTCTCGGCCAGGGACTTGGCGCCGTCCTTGACGTCGCCGACCGTCTTCTGCGCCTCGCCCTTCAGCTCCTGCGCCTGGCCCTC
>NZ_BPQS01000074.1 GCF_022179385.1 Methylobacterium longum
AGGGCTCTGGGCCGCCATCGGCCGCTTGGTGGATGCCATCACCCCCGACGAGTGCGCCAACTTCTTCGCCGCCGCAGGATACGACCCCGATTAAACCGAAAACGCTCTAGTTCAAAATTTTACAGCTCTTGAATTTAGATATCGCGTGGCTCACAGGCCACAGCACCCGACCGGCGGACCTACGACCGTCTTGTCTTCAGCGCCTCTTCTACGGCGCGGAGATGGCTATCTAGACTTTCGCTTGGGCTTGCCTGATCGATAGCTGATAATGCGTGCAAATCGACCGTCATCATTCAACTCAATGGTGATTGCAAGCAAATCTTTGTCACTGTCTTCCAAAACGAGGCAGATGGTATGAGGGTCTTCCGTGGCGCTCACGATATTGAAGGGCGGAAAATCTCTCGGATAAATTTTAAGGCCGAGGGCAAATTTCTTTTTTCCCGTTAGCTGAAGCTTTTCGGCGAGCACCGGCATCTTAGGGAAGCGCGCTTCCAGTATGATATCATCGCTAAGCTGATCGATGATGTAAGTCGCGTCGGAGCGGTTCCACGCTTCGACGAGCTTCTCGCCGCGAACGGAACCAGCCTGCATTCGTGAATGTCTGCTCGACATGTGGCGAGGCTTCCGAACCTAAGCACGGGCAAGACGGCCCTCACATGCAAGTTCCAGTTGTCGAGCTAGTAGCGCCTGCGCCAGTTCCGCGCTCCTCATTTCAGGTAGCCCTTCGTCTTCAGTTGCTCGGTGAGGCGCATCAGTTCGCGTGCTCAGTCTCCCTCAGCTACATCCCCGGCCCCCCGCCGTTCTCCTCGATGAAGATGGCGGTGGCCAGCGTTCTAATTAGACTGCAGCGTCTTGCGCGAGCATCTCGGCTGCGTACTTAGCCCGCGCCGCGCCATCGCTCTGTCCACCGTTCCGTGCACACCATGCGGCGAAGGCGTTCGGCTCGATCGGCACACGCACGACTTCGACACCGCTGCGCTGCACCTCACGCTCCATCTGCTCGGTAGCAATCCGCCATGTGTCGTACAGGGGCGGCAGCTTCGCACCATCGTCGAGGCTTGTGCGCAACGCCGGATAGCTCTCCAGGGCGTACCAAGGCAGGCCAACGCGGCGGGGGCGGCTCATTATGGATCTCCGCGCGTATCAGCGCCGGCTGGGCGCGAGCCACGCCAACGGCTGAGGGCGAGTACGGGTTCAAAGGCCGGCATGACTGCCGGAGCGCATCGCCTTCAGCGCCTCTTCCACTGGGCGCCTTCCCCGCGCTACTCGGCTGCCAGACGGCCGCCGCGTCCCTGATCGGAGAGTTCCTGGGCGAGCTGTAGCAGTCGCTCCCGACCGCTGGCGTCAGTAATCCTCTGCCAGCACCTCATCAGTTCCACTGCGGCTGTCAGATCGGAGGCGCTCTCCGATGCGTCCAGGAACGACTCGACGGGGGCGTTCAAGGCCCGCGCGATTGCGCGGAGTTGATAGCTACGATCCGTTGCCACGCTGCACCTCATCCGCGGAAGCAGGGCCTTAGCGCACGTCACGGTTGTGGGCAATTAAATTGACTCCACTGTGAACTGCATAATGCATTCAGCGCCAACTACGTATGCAATTGTGGAGTGTGAGGCCACAACAGCCCATGGTAGGTACGAAATCGAACCAAGAGCGATGGACTAGAGGTCAGTGACCGAGGGGTTTGAGGAGATGGTGCGCGCGTGCATCGCGGCGCACGATGCCGTGATGGTGCATGGAACGAGCGAGATGCAGCTAGCTGCGCAGATCCTGCTGAAGATGATCGGTGATCAGCTTGCAAAGGAGACTCGGTATCCGGTCGGAGTGGGTGATAACGAGAACTACGGCTAAAGATGAAATTGCTTGTAGTATCCTTCCTCCCATCTTCCACAAGGCGAAGGACAAGATCAGGATCGGTACCGCCCTGTCTCAAGCCATCTCAAGGGCACACCGGTCCTGAACCGATCGTACTGGCGGCCGACGACATCAAGTGCAGGTCCAGTCGCCTTCTGCACAAAAGGACGAAGCTCCTCGCTGACGACGCGGAGCAGCCGTTCTCGAAAGATGGCATCGGGTTCCGGATCGCTCATGCGTCACCTTATAATCGTTTCGGCTTCAGGGCTTCCTCTACGAGGCGGCGGATGGCTACCGCCACTTGGCAACGACGACAGCGACAACGATACCCGCGAGGATAGCGGCCCCGAGGACGATGACCAGAGCGTTCGGGTAGCCGTTAGACTTGAGCCCTACCACTGATACGAATGCCACGACAAAACCGGCAAGCCCCATAGCAAGCCGGGCTCTGCTCATTCCAAATAGCCCTCGGTCTTGCCACCGGCTGAGACCAATTTAGCAGCTTCCATCCGATCCGCGAGCCTGCCCATGGCCTCTCGCACAACTGCTGGCCATGGCACGTTGTTGTCATGAAGGAACTGGGCAGAGCTTATCAGCACCCCGAGTCTCACGGGGGAGATCGAGCCCTCAGCGAATTGAGACCTCGTCAGCTGTTCTGCCAGCGCCGTCACGAGCCGGAGGGTTTCGTCTAAGTCCCCGGGATGAGCGTCGGTATCGCTCATTTCAGATAGCCCTTCGCTTTCAGGTGCTCGGTGAGGACAGTAGGCATGCTCAACCTCTGCTGCGATTGTTCATCTGAACAAGCCGGGTCAGCACCTCTTCAAAGCTCGGGTCTCTTTTCACGCCATCCACTACAGATGCTGTCGCGATCAAATCGCGCTGCATGTCGGGCTCCAATAAGGGCCACGCCAGGATCACGGCCGCTCCCAGTTGGGCCAAGGCGACGTTGTCCTGTTCGCCGTGCGTGTCGATAAGCGCACGATCTTGATCGGCCATGGAAGACTCCTCCTTGGCGTCAGGCATACGCCATTGGAGGGAACGCGCGACGACTAGGAAAGGCGCGCCGTCGAGGCCCGCATCGCGAGCGGCGCCATCCTCACTTCAGATAGCTCTTCGCCTTTATGTGCTCAGTAAATGCTTCGCTTATGGCGTTGAGCATCACGGCTTTTCTGCCCTGGCTTTAGCGGCATCCCGCTCAAGGCGCGCAGCTCTCAGGCGCGCGGTATTCTGATCCGCAGCGCTTACTGTCGGCTGGTCAGAGGCTTTTCCGCCGAACCGATCCTGCGTTTTTGCGAAAGCCTCCTCAGCCTGCATCCGCTCTTTGCTGTGGTTGTCAGCCATATGCCGCTCCTCAGTTCGCCCCTCGGGATCGTCGCGGTGCCGCACGTAGCCCTTGCCAGTCAGCCAGTCCGTGAGGGCTTGGCTAATCGAGAACATGGCGCGCCTGAGTGATGAAGGCTGCCGGCACGTACCGCCTAACGCAAGCCAGGGTGGCATCAACTCTCTTCCGGTCGATGAATGGTCCGAACACAACTGGTTCGTCACCGATGGGCGTGGCATCAAACTTATTAATCTGGTCGACCCCAGCCTTAAGGCCGCAAGCACGCCCTGCACGCTCCATTGCTTCGCCGTCGGGCGTGCGGCCTTCCGGTCCGATATAACGGGACAGCAGGGTACTGCGGACTGAGCCGGCATAGATCCACCGGCCAATCACGTTTTCCTCAACTGCACCGGCGGCATGGGGGAGGCAGGCCAGCGCTAGAGCGAGCGCCGCCTTCTTCATGTCAAATAAGACCAACATCGGACCGTTCTCATTGCTGCACTGGGTCAACGACGCTTGACGGCCATGTTCTTCCTGCGCGTTGGGCTGGAGATCAAGCGCGAAAAGGAAGGACACTGCATCCGGCGGCCTCGCGAGCGGAAGTGTGAGGGCACTCGACCGCCGCGATACAGGAGAAAGGCGCATCGGGGATCGGTTGCGGAGAGATCCGTAGCCTCCCTCTCACTACGCCTCTGCAGCGTCCTTCGCCTTCCGCGGCCGACCGGCGCGCTTCGGCTTCTCCGATACGATCTCATCGGGCTCTGCAGCCTTCGGGGCCGCCTTCCTGCGCAGTAGGCCGAGACCGAGGTTCTTGGCCAGCGTTGAGCGCTGCTCGGAGTAGCTAGCCGCGACGGACGGATAATCCCGTGGCAAGCCATAGCGCTGGCGGTACTCGTCGAAGGTCATGCCGTTACCGGTCAGGTGCCGCTTCAGCGTCTTGTACGGTTTGCCGTCGATGAAAGAGATCAGCGCGTCCGGCGTGATCGACTTGCGGATCTGAGCAGGCGTCAGCTTCTCGACCGCTGTCGCTCCGGCCGCGGCACCCTGCGCGAGCCCAGCGAGCGCGGCGTGCGTGCTGGCGATCAGCTCCGCCATGTCCGCAGGACGTACCGCGTTCTTCGACACATAAGCCGAGACGAGGTCCGCCGTCAGTTCGACGTAGTCGGTTTTAGCGCGCTCGATTGTTTCTACGGTTTCGTCCACGTTCCACTCTCCAGTGTGAGTTGATGTGTCCGTGCACCCATCATCGCGCCAGGGCAAGCTCTCTCGGGACCGATAGATATAAAAATTGCCCTCTGATTTGCCATTAGCGTGGGCTTCACCTTCGGAGCTGCTATATTTTGGCCAAGTTCCAGGATGCTTCTTCACACAGGTGTGGGATAATGCCGAGACAACGATCCGGCGATACCCTCCTCGGGGCATCCCGGGTGCGGGCAGAAGAGCGCGGCGGTCCCTCAGGCTTCGCGGACCGGCAGGAAGCGGCCGTTCGGGCCCGGATCGATGCCCCTTCGCGGGCTGTCGGGGGCGAGCTGGTCCCGGCCGAGGACTTCGCGACCAAGACCCTGCCGGCGATCCTCGACACGCTGGTGAACCCCGATGCCGTGGCGGCCGATGCCAGCCGGGACCGGCTCGACCTCGCCAAGAACGCGGGCTCCCTCGAACTGGCCCTGGATACCGCCGACACGATCCAGGCCGGCGATGCGCTGGAGCGGATGCTGGCCCATCAGATGGCCACCACCCACGTCCTAGCGATGAAGGCCGCGGCCGTCATGGGCCAGCAACTCGACATCGCGGACCGGACGATGGGCACGGCCAAGCAGGCGGCGTGCGTCGAGGCAGCTCGAATGGCCGGCGCCGTGGCTCGGCTGAACGGGTCGTTCCAGGCCGGGATGCAGACGCTCCAGCGGGTCCGCGCCGGCGGGCAGCAGACGGTGGTGGTGCAGCACAACTACGTCAGCGAGGGCGGTCAGGCCGTGATCGGTGGCCAGCAGCAGATGGGGGGAGGGGGTGCACCGCGTCGGAAGAGAGGGGGGCGGGGTGCCTCCTGATTTCGACAAAGCACCCCATGCACACGGTTGGCGGGATGCCATGGCGCGAGCCTGGGCCTCCGCGCGCTGCGGTGCCTGCACTCGTGACGGGGTGGCGTGCCGATCCCCGGCCATGGCGAACGGACGTTGCCGGATGCATGGTGGCGCCAGCACGGGCGCTCGGACGCCAGAAGGACGTGAGCGCGCCAGAAAGGCGCCTCTGACCCACGGCCGACGCTCTGCGGCCAGCATTGCAATGCACCGTCAGATCCGGGCGGCCTCCGTCCAGTTGCGCGACATGGTGAGGGCCACCAACGCCGAGTTGCGGGAGGCGGAGGCGTTGCACCGGGCGATGCTGCGACGACGCGGAAGGTAGGGTTCCAGAGCAGTAATACATACGCGAAGCTCGTATGGCCGGCCGATCTCAAAAGACCGACGACCAAAGTATTTGAAGGCAGTCGCGCTTGATCGTCCCCAGTAAGCTCAAACCTATCAGCAATCCTCAGCGAGTGGCCACTGCAGCAAGGCGTGCGTCGATCTCGGCACGCAGCACGCCGAAATCAATCGGTTTGGTCAGAAGCCCCGCGGCGCCGCCAGCCAAGACCCTTTCGCGCGTCTCGGCGTCGCCGTAGGCCGTGATCATGATCACCGGCACGTCAGGGCGGGCGGCGCGCACCAGCGGCAGGAGTTCCAGACCGGTCATGCCGGGCATGTTGATGTCTGAAAACACCAGGATCAGGCTCGCCCCGTCTGCAGCCGCGACGTGCTCCAGAGCCTCGACGGCAGAGTGTGCAAACACCATGGCGAAGCGGCCGGCTCGCAACTCGCGTCTGAACTGCTGCCGGAACAGGTCGGTGACGTCGGGTTCATCGTCCACGACGAGGATGAGGACGTTCATGGGGCGCTCCCCGGTTGGACCGCCTCGGCACCGCCGCGAGGCAGTACGATTGTGAATTCGGTGAACTGACCAGCCTCAGAGACAACATCGATTGTGCCGCCATGCTGCTTCACGACGATGTCGTGGCTCAGTGACAAGCCGAGGCCCGTCCCCTCGCCGGCCGGCTTCGTGGTGTAGAAGGGATCGAACATCTTGGCCCGGACGCTCTCCGGAACGCCGATGCCGTTGTCTCGGACCCGGATCTCCACGCGCCTGCCGAGGTCACGCGTCGTGACAGTGAGCGTCGGCTGATATCCTGCTCCCGCACCGTCGGCTCTCTTGGCGACGGCGTAGAACCCGTTCGTGACCAAGTTCAGGAGCACGCGGGTTACCTCCTGCGGATAGAGATCAGCGGCGCCTGCCGCGGGATCGAAGTTGCGGGACAACGTGACGTTGAAGCTCGGCTCCTGCGCACGGGCACCGTGATAGGCGAGGTTCAGGCTCTCCTCGACGAGGTTGTTGACATCGACGGGCCGACGCTCACCCGAGCCAGTGCGTGAGTGCAAGAGCATGTTCTTGACGATGGAGTCGGCCCGCTCGCCGTGCTGGACCACCTTGGCGAGATTGCCCTTCAGCAGGTCGGCGAGTTCATCGATCTCGGCCCGGATCCGGCCGTCGAGCGACGCGGTCTGAAGCGCCTCCTGCAGTTCGTCGACGAGTTCGCTCGACAGCGCGGCGAAGTTGTTCACGAAATTGAGCGGGTTCTTGATCTCATGGGCGATGCCAGCCGTGAGTTGGCCAAGCGAGGCGAGCTTCTCGGTGTGGATCAGGCGGTCCTGAGCGGAGCGCAGTTCATGCAGAGAGTGAGCAAGTTCGCGGGTTCGAGCTTGAAGCTGCTCGAAGAGGCGTACGTTTTCTATCGCGATAACAGCTTGATCGGAAAAACCCCGGACAAGATCTATCTGCCGCTCGTTGAAGGGCTCCACTCTCGTGCGGCCCAAGGTGAACACGCCGATGGGTGCGCCCTCGCGCAGGAGCGGGACACCCAGCATCGTTCGGTACTGCCCCAAACGTTGATGCTCGGTGGCGGCGTACTCTGAGTCGGCGAGCACGTCAGGGATGTGGACGACCTCCCCGCTGCGAGCGACCCGCGACGTTGCACTGTGGACGCCAGGAGCAAAAGGATGCGCTTTGGCGTAGGTAACGACCTCATCGGAGAAGCCGAACCCGGACAGCCATCGGTAGACCTCGCCGTCGCGTTCGAAGACGCAACTCTGGTCCGCACCACATAGCCGGGCGGCCGACTGGACCAACGTGTCGAGGACAGCCTGAAGGTCAAACGCGGAACGGCTGATCACTCTTAGGACTTCGGAGGTAGCGGTCTGCAGCGCTAGCGCCTCGGTCAGTTCGCGCGTACGCGCCTCGATTTCGTTGAAAAGTCGAGCGTTCTCAATGGCGATTACCGCCTGATCAGCAAACGTCTGTACAAGCTCGATCTGCCTCTCGGTGAAGGCACGCACCGTGAAGCGCCCCAGCAACAGCACACCGACTGGCTCGCCGTTCCTGAGCAAAGGCACGCCGAACAACGTGCGATATCCGCCCAAGCGCTGGTATTCACTTGCCGCGTAGTTTGGTATAGTCAGTACGTCAAGCACTTGTACTGGGCGCCGCTCGAATGCCACACGTCCCGCAGTGCTATTCCCGCCCGCTCGCAATGGATGTGTATCCGCAAGCGCAATGTATTCCTCGGAAAAACCGTAGCTTGATACTAGACGATATATATCCCCTTGTCGCTGAAATATGTTCGAGCAATCTGAATCGCAAAGTTTGACAGCGGATGTGATCAAAGTGTCAAGTACGACTTGTAAATCAAAAACTGAACCGCTTATGACTTTTAACACACCAGCAGTTGCAATTTGCTGACGCCTTGCTTCATCGAGATCGCGTTGCAGAGTCTCTATTGTATCCTGCATTGCTTCGCGGGTTTGCCGCATCTTAAGCTCACAGCAATGATTTCGGTGCGACCATACACGCCGCGACCGATCACGTCTTCAAGGGAGCGGGAAAACAGCAGGACGTTCCGTCGCTGACGTCATCTCGGATCCTCAGCATCACCGCGGTGGTCAACGCCATCTGGCAAACGGCCACGATGCCCGCGTCGTAGGCGGCGCGCTCGCAGGGCGTCATCGTCCGCGCTCCGTGATGCCGGACCACGCGGCGGCCAGGATGGTCGTCCGAGCCACGGCACGACGTGGGTCGGCAGTTACGATCTCGCGCTGTATGGCGTCGAGGGTTGCGGACCCGCCAGCCAAGTGCGCCTCTCGCCCCTTGCGAGTGAGGGCGGTGCGGAAGGCGATGGCAGCTGGTGCATCGGACCCGTGACGCTCGATGCTCTCCACGAGGGCGAGAATACTGGCTGCAGTCATGCGTGGGGCTCCAGCGGGCATGCCTCGAACGGTACCCGAAGCAGCGCGGCCAACTTACGGGCGTCTTCCTAGCCCACTCGCGTCGGCGGGTTGCAATCGGTTAACGAATGGTTAAGCTTCTGCTTAAGTACTAACGAGGGAGCGGCCATGAAACCAATCCATCAGCAGCGCGAGGGCCACGCGTCGGCTCATCACTCTCCTACGATGCCAGCCCGTCCTCCGCACGAGGATGAGGTCCTTCAAGAGCAGATGCGCCGTCTGCACAACGCTCGCGCGAGCCAGCGCGCTGCCCGGCATCATCGCGCCGGCCCGTTCTCGATCTGACCGCGGCGCTATGAGCGATTACGCGTTTCTGACCTGCGCCATCATCGCCATCGTCGGAACGGTGGCCCGGCTTGGTATTGCCATGTCTGCGCTGCCGCCTCGCCCTCCTCGCATTGAGTGGGACGATCCTGCTGAAGCAGAGGCGTGAGGCGGATCGGCTCCGCGGTCTCGGACCTGCGGTCGCTGCCGACGGGTTGCTCTCAGGCATGGAGAGCCGCCCGATGCCGGACAAACCGCTGACCGCGAACACGCAGGATCTCGCCGAAATCGCGCACGATGCGGAGCGCTGGGCTCGTGTGGGTATCGAGCAACGATCCATTCCTCCGGTCAGCCCCAAAGCACCGTCGGACCCGGTCAGGGGTACGGACGGCGGCTTGGCGCAGAAGGGCACCGATGAGGATGCAATCGTAAAGCGCGAAACTGAGGTGTGAGCGTCAGGAAGCCATCTTCGCGACAACGAAGCAGGTCGCACCTGCAGCGGCCATGCGCAGAGCGCTCCTGGTGTAAGGCTCGGCGTGATCAGGGTCGTCGAACTGCTGCAAATATGCAGTCTGCGCCCGGACAGCTGCGACAGCCATGAAGATGACGGCAGCGATCATGATTACCACTCCCGCATACGGGACCAAGCCTCGTGGATGATAGCGCAGCGTAGCTCCGAGCAATCAGGATCAAGCTGGCTGCTTGGTGCAACACCGTCCCCAAGGCTCCAGGTCCGTCGGGGCTGCGGCCGCATACAGGCGCGGTGGCCGCGATGCAGATCCACTAATCCGGGCCCAGGCGGTTTCCAGCGCCATCGCGCGCCAGTCGGCGTGCGTCGGGTCCATCTCGGCAGTCTCAACGAAGAGGTCGGCAACGTCCGCGTCGAGGTTGGCGGCGTGCAGGCGGGGATCAACTAATCGAGTCCAGCCTCGCGCAACAATCGAAGAAATATTGGCGCAACCCAGCTTAACCATACGGTCGCCCCAGGACAGCCGATACACGGCTGCGCAGACAAGGGGACGAGCGATGGGCACTAAGATGATGACCAAGGGCATGACCGTGACCGACCACATCGTGGCGTGGTCGATGATCTCGGGCTTGGCCCTCGCTCTCCTCCAGGTCGCGCAGACGGCGGCGCTGCCGACACACTTCGTGTGAGCAGCCGGAAGCAGCAGG
The DNA here is from genome assembly GCF_022179385.1 of Methylobacterium longum. Lineage (GTDB taxonomy): Bacteria > Pseudomonadota > Alphaproteobacteria > Rhizobiales > Beijerinckiaceae > Methylobacterium > Methylobacterium longum. The sequence goes on from NZ_BPQS01000074.1 coordinate 9,982, forward strand.
GAAGGGGCCCGAGATGGAGATGGGACAGCCCTACAAACCGCACCCGATCAGCCTGAATCATGCCTGCTCGATGTTTGACCCAAGCCAACTCTACGGCGCCCTGCAGCAGCACGGCATCACCGCCGCTGGGGCTCCTAGGCGTTCTGGATCCCGCGCCGGATAGCCGCTCGTCCTACAGAACGATGACCCGCTCCTTCGGGTCGTCCCAGTCCGCCCGCCCGGCGCTTTCCTCCGGCCCGCTCAGCACGTCGAAGGCGGCATCGAACTCGGTTCGGGCGTCACGATCTCGGATCGAGAAGGTGCCGAAGTCGCGCAGCTCGATGCGGTCGCCAACCGCGAGAGCCTCTGCGATGCCTTCGAGGATGGTGTCCGGCACCGCCTCGGCCTCCTTCGTGAGGAGGTGAGGGTTCTGCGCAGCGAGGCGGGTGACGAGTTCAGACTGGATCATAGCCGGAGCAGATGCCAGGATAGTACCTGTCAGCAACCCGCTCGCTTGGAGGCTCCACGGACTGATGCTCGCGTTCGCCATAGTTGGTCCGGCCGCATGATGAGAGCCACCTGCGCAAACTCTCTGCAATTGCGCGCCAGCTTCTCCTGCGGATCGTAGGTCTGGCCGTGCTGCGGGGGCCTAGGCTCGAGATGGCGAGCGGCGGGACAGGTTTCGAGGCCCCGCGGTTGCCACGCGCAGCCCGTGACACCACCTGCCGTCCCTGGGAGGTCGTCCATGTCCGCGTCAACGAGGTTCCTGTCCGCCGTCGCCGTCGCCTTCGTAGCCGGGGTGGCAAGCACGAGCGCGTACATGTCCCGCAGCGACGCTCACAGGGACGTTTCGGCAGCACCTCACAGTGCCTCACCCTCCATCGCAGAGCGCCTGCGGGCTGAAGCTCATGGACAGTCGCTGCCCTGGTCGGAACCGGTCAAAGCCAAGCCGGAGCCGTCCAAGCTGACATTTACCCCCGGGCCTGCGGACGCACCCGCCAAGGAGAGCGGGGCCGTCGCAGATGAAGGCCGGGCTCCCGGCCCGCAGGCCACCCCGGTTCCCGTGCCCGTCCGGCCGCCGGACGACGGGGGGCGATCCCGCGTCCGGCTCGCACAATCTGACAGGCAGACACCTTCCCCGGAGGAGGATCAGGCTGATCCGGCGCCGGCCATCAAGCGCGCCGGTCCATCCGAGGAGGGTGTCGCCGTGGCGCCACAGCGTGCTCGTGCCTCAGACGCGGGTGACAGGCGTCCCCTTGCCAGGATTGCTGAGGGGACAAGGCAGAGCCGGCCGCCCAAGCAGGGGGACGAGCGCCCGCGCGTCACTGCCGCGGACGTACTTAGGCGCATCCGGCCCTCGGAAGAGAGCGACCGCCCTCGCACCAGGATGGCGGATGCGCCCCCGCGCGTTCGCTGGCCGGACGAGGAGCGCCCTCGCCTGAGGGTCGCGGAAGCCCCGCGGCACCTCCGGGCACCCGACCCGGAGGATGACGGGTATCACCGCGTCCGGGCCGCCGATGTGCAACGCCCCGCCCACCGGTCGCGGCCGGAGCCGTCGCGGAACCTGCCGTCCCTGGCCGCTGCCGATGACATCCGGGCAGCGGTCAGGCGGGCGGAGGCGCGCCGCGAGCGCGTGACCGTCCCGCCCCCGTACCGGACGGCCGGCCTTGAGGACCGCAACTATGTCCCCCGTGCCCGCGATGTCTACGTTGCCCGACGCGACGAGGAGCCCGACGACGAGCCGCGCGAGAGGGTCCGCCGGAGCGTCGCCGCCTCGGACGGCTTAATGCACTGGCTCTCCGGGCCGGACGGTCAGTTCTGAGCCCTCCCCGCACCCGACCGAAGACCCGTGCATGCCGGGGTCGCCTCTGCCGCTGCTGTGCGCTGGCCTCGTTCTGTGCTCGTTCCCGGCCATGGTGCAATCGAGGGTGGCGGCAAGAGAGGGGGATAGGGCGCGGAAGGGACCGTGAGGTCTCGAGCGGCCGTCGCTTACCGCAGACTAGGGCCCCTCGGCCGCCAGCGCGCGCACTTTGAGGTCATCCAAGTCGATGTCGGCGCCGTCCGATGAGGTGACGCGGACCGTGTAGCCGTCCTTCTGAAGCTCTACGACCTTCTCCCATGCTTCCAAGGCGGTATCGATTTGGTTGCTAGTGTTGGGCTTTTCTTTATTCGCGGGGTTCGTCCGCGAAATGATGTAGCCCATAGCTTCCTCCTCCTTGGCACCAAGCATACGGCAGTTCCGATCCTGCGGCTCAGAGGTCTGGGCGTGCTGCCTGGGCCTGCGCTCAAAGTGGCGAGGGCTTATGCGGCTGTCGAGACGTCAGGCCCCCTTCTTGCAGACCACCGGTCGTGCCTTCAGGCGCAAGCCTGCACGAGATGTTTTTGCGATGGTGGCCTCAGCCCGCATGCGGACGGTGAGCGACTGGACCGATGATGGGTATCGCGGCCTGCGCATCCCGAAATGTACGTCATGCCGAGCTATGACGTGGCGAACCTGGGATCAGCTTCAGGCCCAGGGAGCGGAAGAGGTTCTGCTCGTCGCCCGGCGCTTTCACTGCGGGAAGTGCGACCAGATCCCGGCGGGGCTCCCGGTCGTGGTCGGCACCGGTCGGTAGCGCTCAGCCTCCCGGTGCCACGCATCGCGCTCGACCTGCACCGCCTCAATGCGGGCGTGCAGTTAGAGGTCTTGTGACCGATACGCAAACGTGCGCGAGACCAGATCAGAGGCAGCTCCAGCAGCTCGCTCGCTACTGGGGAGGCACTCAGCCGGCTGGCTCGACATGTTCGAGGATGTCACCTTCCTCATAGATCAGCACCTGCACCGGCACGTTCACGAACTGACCCCGGCAGCCGCTTTGCCGGATCATATCCGCCCCTCACGAACGCCGCTCGTGCATCCGGTGCGGGCGGATCAATCCCGAACCGTCTCCGGCGGTACGTGGAAAGCCTATGATTTGGCATGGGGCAGAACGTGGGTAGACGGCGCGCCTTACAATCTAAGTCTATGTATTATACTAATATTTATCTTCTTTGGCGAGGATCAGGTAGCCGCCGAACAGGGGCGCCAGGGTGGTGCCCAGCGAGTTGAACGCCTGCACGAGGTTGAGCCGCGCCGGGGCGCTCTCGGTCGGGCCGACGACAGCCACGTAGGGGTTGGCGGCGACCTGCAGCAGGGTGACGCCGCTGGCGATCACGAACAGCGCGGTGAGCGTGATCCCGTACGAGACCGCATGCGACGCCCAGACCATGCCGAGGGTGCCGGCCGCCATGATGGCGAGGCCGCTCACCAGGGCGCGCTGGTAGCCGATGCGGGCGATCAGCGCCGCCGCCGGGATCGAGGCCACGAAGTAGGCGATGAACCAGACGGATTCGATCAGCGTGGTCTGCGTGTAGTTGAGGTCGAACACGCTGCGCAGGTGCGGCAGCAGCGTGTTGTTGATGACCGTGATGAAGCCCCACATGAAGAACAGGCTGGCCAGCAGCGACAGGGCCCGGCGGGCGCTGCCCCGGGTGCCCGCGGCGGCCTCGCCCGCCAGGGCCGCGGCTGTCCCGGCGTCCGCGATCGGTCCTGCCATCGAGCGCGTCCTCTCCCTTGCCGGGCCGTCTTGACGGGACACCGCATCGTCCGCATCATTTGTCTGAGTATATATCGGATTCGCGGACGTCAACCGCATCCCCGTCGCGCGCCGGCGCAGAATCGGCACGGCGGAGGGGTCCGACAGGGGAGGATGCGATGCGGGGAATGGGACTCGTGGCACTGTGCGCCGGCGTGGCGATTCCGGCCCTGGTCCAGGCGGCCGAGCCGGTCAGGACCGTGTTCGGCACCCTCCCGGACGGCCGTACGGTCGAGGAGGTGACGCTGACCAACGGCAAGGGCGTCACGGCCCGGATCCTCTCGTGGGGCGCGCTGCTGCGGACCCTCGACGTGCCGGATCGCGCCGGCACGCCGGCGGACGTCGTGCTCGGCTACAACGACCTCGCCGGCTACCTCGCCAAGCCCAACTATTTCGGCGCGAGCGTGGGGCGCTACGCCAACCGCGTCCGCGCCGGCCGCTTCACCCTCGACGGGCAAACCTACGCGCTGGCCACCAACGACGGCCCCAACGCCCTGCACGGCGGCGCCGCCGGCTTCGACAAGCGGCTCTGGACGATCACCGCCGTGACGGGCGGCACGGCCCCTTCGGTCACCCTGCGCTACGTCAACCCGGACGGCGAGGAGGGCTATCCCGGCACGCTGTCGGCGACCGCCACCTACAGGCTGGACGAGGCGAACACGCTCACCGTCACCTACGAGGCCACCACCGACAGGCCGACCATCGTCAACCTGACCAACCACAGCTTCTTCAACCTCGCGGGCGAAGGCTCGGGCCGCTCGATCCTCGACCACGTCCTGACCATCCCGGCGGAGCGTTACACGCCGGTCGACGCCACCTTGATCCCCACCGGGGCGCACCTCCCGGTGGCGGGCACGCCCTTCGATTTCCGCAAGCCCACGGTGATCGGCGCCCACATCCGCGCGGGTCGCGACGTCCTGATCGTGCGCGGGCGCGGCTACGACCACAACTGGATGGTGACGGACGCGCCCACCGCCGACCCCCATCCCGTGGCCCGCGTGGAGGATCCGCATTCGGGGCGGATCCTGGAGATCGGCAGCAACCAGCCGGGCGTGCAGTTCTACGCGGGCAACTTCCTCGACGCGACCGCCGTGGGCAAGTCCGGACTCGCCTACCGGCAGTCGGACGCCCTGGCGCTGGAGCCGGAACTCGTCCCCGACACGCCGAACCAGCCGGCCTTCGGCTCGGCCCGGCTCGACCCCGGCCAGACCTACCGGAACACGATCACCTATCGGTTCTCGACCAGCCCCGCCCACCGGACCCACCGATGACCGACGCCCCGACCGCCCGGCCCCTGCGATCGCGCGCGTGGTTCGACAACGCCGACAACATCGACATGACCGCGCTCTACCTGGAGCGCTACCTGAATTTCGGCCTCAGCCTGGAGGAGCTGCGCGCGGGCAAGCCGATCATCGGCATCGCCCAAACGGGCTCGGACCTCTCGCCGTGCAACCGCCATCACCTCGTCCTGGCGGAGCGGATCCGCGAGGGCATCCGCGAGGCGGGCGGGATCGTGCTGGAATTCCCGGTCCACCCGATCCAGGAGACCGGCAAGCGGCCGACCGCGGGCCTCGACCGCAACCTCGCCTATCTCGGCCTCGTGGAGCTGCTCTACGGCTACCCGCTGGACGGGGTGGTGCTGACCACGGGCTGCGACAAGACCACCCCGGCCTGCCTGATGGCGGCCGCCACGGTGAACATCCCGGCCATCGCCCTGTCGGTCGGCCCGATGCTCAACGGCTGGTTCAAGGGCCAGCGCACGGGCTCCGGCACGATCGTCTGGAAGGCCCGCGAGATGCTGGCGGCGGGCGAGATCGACCACGACGGCTTCATCAAGCTCGTGACCTCGTCGGCGCCCTCGACCGGTTTCTGCAACACGATGGGCACGGCCACGACCATGAACACGCTCGCTGAGGCCCTGGGCATGATGCTGCCGGGCTCGGCGGCGATCCCGGCGCCCTACCGCGACCGGCAGGAGGCCGCCTACCGGACCGGCAAGCGCATCGTCGCGATGGTGGCGGAGGACCTGAAGCCCTCCGAGATCCTGACCCGCGACGCCTTCCTGAACGCCATCGTGGTCAACTCGGCGATCGGCGGCTCCACCAACGCGCCGATCCACCTCGCGGCCATCGCCCGGCACATGGGGGTCGCCCTCGACGTCACCGACTGGCAGACCTACGGGCTCGAGGTGCCGCTGCTGGTGAACCTGCAGCCGGTCGGCGCCTATCTCGGCGAGGATTACTACCGCGCCGGCAGCCTGCCCGCCGTGATGGCGCAGCTCATGCGCCGCGGCCTGATCCGCGAGGGCGCGCACGGTCAACGGGCGCACCATCGGCGAGAATTGTCGCGGCGCGGTGATCGAGGACGAGGACGTGATCCGGCCGATCGAACGGCCCCTGAAGGAGGCCGCCGGGTTCCTGGTGCTGCGCGGCAACCTGTTCGAGGCGGCGGTGATGAAGACCAGCGTGATCGGCGCGGAATTCCCCGACCGCTACCTCTCGAACCCGGAGGATCCGGACGCCTTCGAGGGTCCGGTCGTGGTCTTCGACGGACCCGAGGATTACCACCACCGGATCGACGATCCGAGCCTCGGCATCACCGCGGAGACCCTGCTGGTGCTGCGGGGCGCCGGGCCGGTGGGCTATCCCGGGGCCGCCGAGGTGGTGAACATGCGCCCGCCCGCGCGGCTGATCCGGGTTGGCGTGCACGCCCTCCCGTGCCTCGGCGACGGTCGCCAGTCCGGCACCTCGGCCTCGCCGTCGATCCTCAACGCCTCGCCGGAGGCGGCGGCGGGGGGCGGCCTCGCGCTCCTGCGCACCGGCGACCGGGTGCGGGTCGACCTGCGCCGCGGCACCGCCGACATGCTGGTCGACGCGGAGGAGATCGCCCGGCGGCGCGCGGCCCTGGAAGCCGCAGGCGGCTACGCCTATCCGGCCTCGCAGACGCCCTGGCAGGCGCCCTGGCAGGCGATGCAGCGCGCCGCCGTGGAGCAGATGCACACGGGTGCCATCCTCGAAGGCGCCGAGCGCTTCCCGCGGATCGCGCAGACCAGCGGGCTGCCGCGCGACAACCACTGAAGGATGAGGGTGCCGGATCCGACAGGTCCGGGACCCGCTGCGGGTGCAGGGCGCCTCGCCGCCGGACGGAACCCGAGGCTGTCCGGGCTGCGCCCCGACACCCGCCGGAGGGCTCGCCCACCGGAAACCGGTACGCTCAGGGTCGCAGGGCCATCTCGGTATCGGCGAGGGCGAGCCGGACCAGTGCGGTCATCGCCGCGCGGGCGACCTCCGGGTCGCCCGCCACGATGGCATCGTATAGGGCGCGGTGGTCGGGCATCGGATCCCGCGGCTTGTCCTGCTGCCGGTACTTGAAGATGGTGGTCCAGGTGACCGCGGCCGCGATGGAGCTCGACAGGGCCATCAGCGGCCCGTTGCGCGCCGCCTCCAGAATCGTGTTGTGGAAGGCCTGGTCGGCGGCCCGGCCCGCCTCGGTGGCGAGGCCGTGGCGGCCCATCTCCTCCAGGGCGTGGCCCATCCGGGCGATGTCGAGGCCCGAGCGCCGCTCCGCCGCCAGGGCGGCGGCGGCCGGCTCGACGATCATGCGCAGCTCGAACAGGTCGCGGATGAACGCCTCGCTCGGCTCCGCCTCGAACGCCCAGGCCAGGATGTCGGGATCGAGCAGGTTCCAGCGGCTGCGCTGGCTCACGCGCGTCCCAGTGCGCGGGCGACTCTCCACGAGGCCCTTGGCGCTCAGGATGCGAATCCCCTCGCGATAGGCGGTGCGGGACACCTTGAGCTGCTCCGAGAATTCGATCTCCCCGGGCAGAACATCCCCCGGCGCGTGGCGGCCGGACAGAATCGCGACGCCGAGATCGCGCGCCACGGAGCCGTGGATGCGACGCCAGCTTGAGGCAAGCGGAAGCCGGATATCTTCGTGCCCGCGGTCCTGCCTCACCCGTCACCTCCGGTCCACGCCACCGGGACGGGGCAGGATCGCCGCGAATGTATCCTGAAGTTGTAGGAGCGCAAGCGTCGGCAGCCGTAGGCAGGAGACGCCTGAAGGCTTGCGACCGCGGGGGAACCGGACTAGCTTATTTGTATGAGTAATTTCTCCGCCTCGCCCGGGGGCATCCGGGGCACCGCCCTGGTCGGCACCGCGGACGCGGCGTCGCCCGAGACGTTTCGCGCCGTCGATCCCGCGACCGGAGCCCCGCTGGATCCGCCCCTCTCGGCCATCGCCGCCGCGGAGGTCGCGGCCGCCTGCGGGCTGGCGGAGGCGGCGTTCCCGGGCTTCTCACAGACCGATCCCCAGACACGCCGCGGGGGCTGATCAGGAGATCACCACAGAACACATTATTGTGCCGGTCATGTTGCCGGGGCGTGTTATGTTGCAGCCATGTCGAAGCGCGTCTCACACCCGTTTTTGATCACCATCGGGACACGTCCCTGGATGCGGGGGCACTTTCACTGGATCATTCGACGAAGCGGGGATGTCGTCCGGGAAGGCTCAGTGACATACCCTAGCTTTGAGGAAGCCCGTCTTGAGGGGAAGAACGCGCTTGACGGGTTGATTGAGGGATGGGCGCGTCGAGTGGCATAGACGCGGCACATTCCAAGAGCATGACGAGATGCATGTCATCCGCCTGGATAATATCCAGGACGAAGGTCTGATCGCCACCCTCAGCAGGTCGCAGCATTACGTCCGCTCCAGCAGGTCGACGAGCAACGTACCCGCCGCCGCAATGACGTTGCCGCGGCCGCGCCATGGCAGGATGTCCGCTATCAGCAGCGGCTCGGCCAACACCTCGGCCGCCTAGCGATCTGGAACTGCCGAGCTTACCAGCGTATCAGCCCGCATGGCCAAGCGCGCGAAGCAACTGCCTCAGGACCGAGGCTTCATCCTGTTCGATGTCGTCTTCGAGTACGGCAGCCGCGCCTCGAACCGGCGCGTGCCTATGGATATCCTGGGCGGCTTGGACGGCGATCAGCCGGCTCGCGAACTCATCGAACAGCAGGAGGCCGAGATTGCTCAGAAGTCTGGCCGGCCGCCGCGGGCGATCCAGAGCCTGACGCGAGCTGCCAAGCCCGAGCCGAAGCTTGCTCGGGAGTAGCGCGGCGCACTCGATCGTCGAGCACTGAACCGTCAGGCCGAGGAGGGAACTGTCGACGGCCGCCGCTTGTCTGTACCTACGTACTTGGTTGGACAGGTAGGATCAGCTCATTTGCTCCGCTTTTTCTCGATCGTATCGGCAGCAGGAGCAGTCGCGCTGATGCTCGGCGAGCCCGCTTCCGCGGGGTCTACCATCGCGGTTGCAAC
>NZ_BPQS01000075.1 GCF_022179385.1 Methylobacterium longum
CCTCGTCTACGTCTCCAACGCCCCCTTCACCGAAGTCTCCAAGGTGCTCGCCGCCTTCAACGGCGTCACAGGACCCCTCGCCTCCGCGGCAACCGCGTACGCCTACGCGAAGTGACGACGGGACGGCGCCGGGATCGACCGCGGAAAAAAATCGCGTTTCGCCCCGTCCTCGCGTATGGGCGTTGTGTGCGGTGCGGACCTGCGGCTACGGAGCCGCACCCCGTGGCCGCAGCGCGTTAGGATGCCTAGAAGAGCCCGATGAAGATCGGACGCGTCGTCCCCGCAGCCTGGCCGTTCCGGCCCGCGCTGGTTTCCTTAAGCCTGTGCATCGCGCTCCTGTCGGCAGGGCCGGCGGCGGCCGACCTGATGATCGGCGTGGCTGTGCCGCGCTCCGGCCCCTACGTCGCCGTGGGCGAACAGGTGCTTCGCGGGGTCGAGGCCGCGGCCCGGGACGCCAACGCCATGGGCGGCCTCGACGGGCAGCCCGTGACCCTCGATGTCCAGGACGACGCCTGCGATTCCAACACCGCGACCGCGGTGGCCAACCATTTCGTGCGTTCCGGCGTCCGCCTCGTCGTGGGCCATGTCTGCTCGAACGCCTCGATCGCCGCCTCCGACATCTACGCGCAGAACGGCGTGGTGATGATCACCGCGGCGTCGGTGGCGGCCCGGCTCACCGACCGCGGCTTGCCGACCGTGTTCCGCGTCTGCGGGCGCGACGACGATCAGGCCCGGCTGTCGGCCGCCGTGCTGGCCGAGCGGTTCCGCGACCGCAAGATCGCGCTGCTCCAGGATCAGACCCCCGCCGCCCGGGCGCTCGCCGCCGCCACCAAGGACAACCTCAACCGCATCGGCGTCAACGAGGCGCTGTCGCTGTCCTTCTCGCCGAGCGACGCGGATGACGCCGCCCTGGTCGACCGTCTCAAGGGCGCGGGGATCGACGTGGTCTATTACGGCGGCGACGCCGCCGAGATGGGCCGGCTCGTCCGGATCGCGGCGGACCGGGGCTTCCGGCCGCAATGGTTCGGCACCTCCTCCATCGCCACGCCGGACTTCGCCAAGGTCGCCGGACCGGCGAGCAACGGCGTGCTGATGACCTTCTACCTCGACCCGAGCCGGCAGCCCGCCGCCGCGAACGTGGTGAAGACCTTCAAGGCCGAGGGCATCGATCCCACCGGCTCGACGATCTACGGCTACGCGGCAATGCAGGCCCTGGTCGCGGCCGGCAACTTCGCCCATTCCACCGAGCCGCGCGCGATCGCGCAGGCGCTCCACGCCGAGCGGTTCGACCTCGTGCTCGGCACCGTCGGCTTCGACGCCAAGGGCGATGTCACGGCGCAGGGCTACGTGCTCTACGTGTGGAAGGACGGGAGCTTCACGCCCGCGGGCAAGTGACGAGCCGCGGGCTTCGCCGGGGCGAGCCGTGGGGGTCCGGTGCGATCGGGCTGGACGGTTGTGCGCCGACCGCGCCATGAGGGCGGGGTTAGGGCGATGGGCCGGACGATCGGGCTGCAGGAGATGGAACGATGAAGAGCGTGTTCGCGATCGCCACCGTACTGGCGCTGCTCAGCGCCGTACCCGCCTCCGCCATGAGCTGCTGCCGCGGCAAGGGCAAGGCTGGGATGATGTGCGGCAAGGCCGGCATGGCGATGAACCACGCCAAGGCCGGCAAGGCCGGCGGCTGCTGCTGTGACGGCATGGGCGGCGCCAATATGAGCAGGCGCACCTGAGCCGCGACGGTCAGGTCGACCGGCGGCCTGCCCGTCACCGCTCCGCCGCCTCCACCTCCGCTCCGCGCCCGAGCCCGCGCAGCAGTTCGGCGAGGTGCGGCCGCACCCGCAGCTGCAGCGCGTGGAGCTGCCGCACCGCCTCGCTGAGCCGCCCCTGCCGGCCGAGCATCCCGTCCGCGAAGCTGATCATCCGGGCGTTCGGCCAGGCGGGCTCGCGCAGGGCGTGGAGGCGCGCCACCAGGGCCTCAGCCGGGACCTCCGGCTCGGCCTGCGCGAGCAGCATCAGCAGCGCCGCCGTGGAGCGCGACAGGCCGTAATGGCAATGGACCAGGAGGTGGCCGGCGCCGTCGAGGTCGCGGCCGAAGGCGAGGATCGCCGCCACGTGCCCGGGCTCGGGCGGCACGAGGCCGTCCCCGGGCCCGAGGCAATCGTGGAAGTGGAGCGTCGTGCGCGCGTGGGCGCCGTAGGCCGCGAAGGCCTCGGGCTCCGGCGTGCCGGGATCGAGCAGCGACAGGACGTGGCTGACGCCGCGCGCCCCGTGGCCGGACAGCTCCTCCAGGCCGCAGACGGTGTGCAGGGTGACGGAGGGCTCGGATCGCATCCGGGGCGCCTAGCACGGGCCCGGGCGCGTTGCGACCCGCGACGGAACTGCCCGCGCCGTCCGCGGCTTTCGAGAACCGGCGCGGACATGCTACCTGCGGCCCCGATCCCGCGCCGGACGGATCGGACACGCTCGGACGAGATGCCGTTGGACGAGACACATATCGCGCTGCTCCCCCTGACCGGGCCGCGGCGCCGGACCGTGCTGGCGGCCGGCCTCGGCGCGGCGGTCGCCGGGCCGCTCGCCGCCCCGGCCCGCGCGGAGGGCGCCCCCGAGCTGCGCTGGCGCCTGTCGTCGGCCTACGCCAAGACCCTCGACATCCTGTTCGGCGCCCCGGAGGCCCTCAGCCGGATCGTCGCCGAGGCCACCGACGGCCGCTTCCAGATCCAGGTGCAGGGCCCCGGTGAGCCCGTTCCGGGGGAGGGCCTGCTGGACGCGGTCGCGGCCGGCACCGTCGAGATGGGCCACGGGCCCGCCACCCTCGGCATGGCCAAGGACCCGACCTTCGCGCTCGCCACCGCGATCCCGTTCGGCCTCAACGCGCGCGGCGCCGCCGCATGGTGGCACGCGGGGGGCGCCGCCGAGCTGTTCGCCGAGGTCTTCGCCAAGGCGGGCCTCGTCTGCCTGCCGGGCGGCAACACCGGGGCGCAGATGGGCGGCTGGTTCCGGCGCGAGATCAAGAGCCTCGCCGACCTGCAGGGCCTGAAGTTCCGCATCGGCGGCATGGGCGGGCAGGTGCTGACCAAGTTCGGCGTCCAGCCGCAGGCGGTGCCGGGCCCCGAGATCTACGCGGGGCTGGAGAGCAAGAAGCTCGACGCCGCCGAGTGGATCGGCCCCTACGACGACGAGCGGCTCGGCCTGCAGAAGGTCGCGCCGGTCTACCACTATCCCGGGTTCTGGGAGGGCGGCGCGATGCTGCACTTCTGGTTCAACGCCGAGAAGTGGAAGGCGCTGCCGAAATCCTATCAGGCGATCCTGCGGGCCGCCGCCGCGCAGGTGGGCGCGGAGGTGCAGGCCAAGTACGATGCCCGCAACCCGCAGGCCCTGCGCCGCCTGGTCGCCGGCGGCGCGCAGCTGCGTCCCTTCCCCCAGGAGGTGATGGAGGCCGCCCTCAAGAACGCCAACGACGTCTACGGCGAGATCGCCGCCAAGAACGCGGATTTCCGCCGCGCCTACGAGGCGATGCGCACCTTCCGGAACGAGGAGTACCTCTGGTTCCAGGTGGCGGAATACACCTACGACAACTTCATGATCCGGGCCCGGGCGCGGGGATAGCCCGGGCCGGAAACGAGGAGGGGCGCATGAACGGGACCGTGAGAATCGGGCTGGTGCTGCTTGGGGCCGCTATGCCCCTCCCGGCGCTGGCGCAATCGCCCGCCAACCTGACGGCCCTGCGCGGGCTGGTCCCGGTGGCGCGGCTGCAGCTTTCGCCGGAGGGCCGGGCGGCGCTGGACGCGAACCTGCGGGTCACCGGCGACATCCAGACCGGCGACCTCGCGCAGCCGGTCCTGCTCCCCTTCCCCGAGCAGCAGCAGCTCGCCCTGCGGGACTGCTTCATCACCGACGGCAACGCCGCCAACCTCGCCGACGGCCTCGGCACCACGCTCGCCCAGGCCTACCAGGCCAAGGCGACCTACAGCGACTACAAGACCTTCACCAGCATCGCGCCGGCGGTCGCCAACCTGATCGGCTACACCAACAACGTGACGAAGGCGGATTCGAACTCCGGCAAGTACTTCTTCGCCAACGCCACCACCAACGGCCAGACCCCGGTCTCCACCGACGCCGCGGCGATCCTGGCGGACGGCGCCGTGACCGACGCGTTCGGGAAGGCCTATGATCGCCCCGCCGGCAGCCCCGGCGCCGACCGCTACGGCAATTCACGACCGTTCCAGACCCTGCCGCGCCTGCGCGCCTACCGGGGCAAGGATTATTTCGGCGACCCGTCCCACAGCCTCGACTGGCTGCGCGGCCCCTCGCAGAACCTCGTCGACAGCCCGTCCTATCCGAGCGGACACACCACCTACGGCTACACCGAGTCCATGCTGCTCGCGCTCCTGGTGCCGGAGCGCTACCAGCAGATGGTCGCCCGCGCGGCCGAGTACGGCAACGACCGGATCATCGTCGGGGCGCACTACGCCATGGATGTGCTCGGCGGGCGGGCGACCTCGCTGCACGCGCTCGCCCACCTGCTGGCCAACGATCCGGCCTATGTCGGCCAGATCCGGAAGAACCCGGCCGTGCTCGACAAGGCTACGGCGGAGGCCGACAGGACGGTGAGCGTGACCGATTACCGGGCGGTCCTGACGGAGGCCCGCGCGGCGATGACCGCGGCGCTGAAGGCGGGCTGCGGCGACGCGGTGGCGGCCTGCGCCGCGCAGGATACGGGCCGGTTTAAGGACCCGGCCGCCAACGCGGCCTTCTACGCGGCCACCCAAACCTACGGTCTGCCGGTGGTGCATCCGGAGACCGCCGGCCGCCGGGAGGACGTGGGCAAGGTCGCGCCGGAGGCCGGCCACCTGCTCACCGCGGCCTTCCCGGCGCTGACGCTGGACGAGGCCAACGCCATCCTCACCGAGACCCAGGGACCGGGCGGCGGCTTCCTCGACGACGGCTCGGAATTCGGGGTCTATTCCCGGATCGACCTCTACGCCGCCGGCGGCAAGGCCGCGGCGCTGGCGGCGAGCCGGGGCGGCGCGACGCGCTGAGGCCGCGGAGGTCTCAGCCCAGCGCGCCCTCCGCCAGGGCGCGCTGGATGCCGGGGACATCCGTGCCCTTCCCGAGGGTGCGCTCGATCGGCTGCGGCATGCCCGAGACCCAGATCTTGAGCTCGGCGTCGAGGTCGAACGTGCCCGCCGTCTCCACCGAGAAGCGGACGATCGCCCGGTAGGGAACGGACAGGAACTCGACCTTGCTGCCGGTGACGCCCTGCACGTTGATCAGGATCACGCGGCGCTCCGTGAAGACGAAGACGTCCCGGATGATCCGGAAGGCGAGGCGCGCCGTCTCGCCGTCGATCAGGATCCCGTCGAGTCTGCGCGCGAGGGTCGCCGCATCGACCGCGGTGCCGTGCCCCAGCAATCCGTCCAGCAGGCCCATGACCCGACACTCCTCCGCCCGATGGCAGGATGCCGCCGGGGTGCCGGCCCGGCAACCGCGGGTCGGCAAAGAAAAAAGGCCACTCCCGAAGGAGCGGCCCGAAGTCTAGGGAGGAAACGCCCAAGAAGGGCTGCGGGAGGACGACGCCATCGCCATCCCGCGCTGCACAATCTGCGCTCGCGGAGGAAAATTGCAAGGGCACCAGGACAGCAGGGCTGTCCTTTTGTGCGCCCGCACACGCGTCCGCGACCGCGTGTGTCGAAAATGTCGCAGCGCCCCCGGGGCCGATGAACTCTGATCGGCGCAGCCACGGCCGCGTCGCCCGTCGCGTAAGTCCCTGATGAGGGAAGGTTTTGTCGAGGTGATCCGCGCCGCGGGGCCGCGGATCGATTGCGTCCCTGCGCCCCGCCCCCGCGGAGGGACGAACTCATCGTCCGCTCTAGCTCATCCGCCAAGTCTCCGAAGTCTCCAGCGCGCTGCGCGAAGCAAGGATCAGGGTGAGCATGGCGATCCAGGGTGAGCGGATCCGGGTCCTCAACGACGTCGAGCCCCGCGCGGACGGGGCTTACGTCCTCTACCTGCTGCAGCAGGCCAACCGGGCGACGTTCAACCCGGCGCTGGAATTCGCCATCGCGGAGGCGAACCGCCTGGACCTGCCGGTGGTCGCCTGCTTCGGCCTGCTCGACGGCGCCAGCGGCTTCCCCGAGGCCAATGCGCGGCACTACGCCTTCCTGCTCCAGGGGCTCGCGGACGCGAAGGCGGGCCTGGAGAAGCGGGGCGTCGGTTTCGTCATGCGCAAGGCCTCGCCCGCCCGGGTCGCCATCGACCTCGCCGCGGATGCGGCGCTCCTCGTGCTCGACCGCGGCTACCTCGCCATCCAGAAGGGATGGTACCGGGAGATCGCCGCGGCCGTGGAGACCCGGATCGTCCAGGTCGAGGGCGACGTGGTGGTGCCGGTGGAGACGGCGTCGGGTAAGCATGAATTCGCCGCCCGGACCCTGCGGCCGAAGCTGAACCGCCTCTGGGATCCGTTCATCGCCGCCCTGGCGCCGCGCAAGCCGAAGCGCGCGGCCGGCGCGCTCGAGCTGAAGAGTGCGATCGACGTCTCCGATCCGGAGGCGGTACTGGCCGGGATGACGCTGGACCGGGTGGTCGGGCCGGTGAAGCGGTTTGTCGGCGGCGAGACGCAGGCCCGCCAGCGCCTGGCGGCATTCCTGAAGGACGGGTTCTCGGGCTACGGGGCCGGGCGCAACATGCCGGAGGCGGCCGCGGCCTCGCACATGAGCCCCTACCTGCATTTCGGGCAGATCTCGCCGGTGGAGATCGCGCAGGCCATCCGCGCGGCCAAGGTCGGCGATGACGACGACCGCGGCGCCTACCTGGAGGAACTGATCGTCCGGCGCGAGCTCGCCATGAACCACGTCTTCTACGCCGAGGGCTACGACGACTACGACAGGGCCGTCCCCGAATGGGCGCGCAAGACCCTCGCCGAGCACGCAAAGGACGAGCGCCCCCATGCCTACTCGGAGGAGCAACTCGCGGCCGGCGAGACCCACGACCGCTACTGGAACGCGGCGATGCGCGAGATGCGCGAGACCGGCTACATGCACAACCAGCTGCGGATGTACTGGGGCAAGAAGATTCTCGAATGGTCGCCTTCGCCCCAGGAAGGGTTCGCCCGGACGCTCCGCCTCAACAACCGCTATTTCCTCGACGGGCGCGACCCGAACTCCTTCACCAACGTCGCCTGGGTGTACGGCCTGCACGACCGCCCCTGGCAGAACCGCCCGGTCTTCGGCACGGTCCGTTATCAGAGCGAGAACTCCCTGAAGAAGTTCGACGCCAAGTCGTATGTGCGCGCGGTGGAGGACCTGTGCGCCGCCGAGCGGTGAGGGCCGCCGGCGACAGACCCGTCGGCGAACCCGGCGGACGCCGGATGGCGCGGCATCCGCCGTCGCTACACCCGTGCCGGGCTTTGCCCGCCCAGGCCGTCGCCTCTTCCCTCCGGGGCCGCGGGAGCGGCGGGCGATCCGGCGCGTGCCGGCCCTTCACAGCATGGCTGCGGTGGCCCGGGCCAGGGCGGTGTGGCGATACTGGCGCGGGCTGACGGCGTAGCGGTTGCGGAAACGGCGGGAGAAATGGGCTTGGTCGACGAAGCCGCAGCGGTAGGCCACTTCGCCCACCTGCAGATGGAGATAGGCCGGATCGGACAGGCGCTGGGCGGCCTTCTCGAGCCGCAACTGCCAGATCCAGGCCGCAAGGTTGCGCCCGTCGTCGCGGAACAGTTCCTGTAAACGGCGCAGGGAAACGCCCACCGCGGCCGCGACCCGCGACGGGTTGAGGTCGGGATCGCCGAGATTCGCCGCCGCGTAGGCCTTCGCCCGCTGGAGGGTCAGGGTGCCCTGCAGGGCCTTGGGTGCCTCCATCGCCATCCGCTCGGCGAGGCTGGCGATGATGAGGTCGATCCCCGCCGAGATCATGCGCTCCGCCGAGTCCGGCGTCAGCCGGTCGCCCGCGCGCAGCAGATTCCCCAGGAACGAGCGGGTCAGCGTCGTGGTCGGCAGGTTGCCGCCCACGGTCAGCCCGGCGAAGCGGCGCGCCGATCCCAGCATGGCCTCGAGCCGGACCCGGGGGATCTGAACGGCCAGAACCTCGCTGTATCCGCCGTGCTCGATCGTCCAGGGCGTATTCGTGTCCCGTATTGAGAAATCTCCGGCAATATCCTTCCCACAATATTCGTTTTGCTCAGCCTTTACGGTGCCGGAGAGCACTATACTCAAGAAAAGATAATCAGATTTATTGTTTTCATGTCGAAGCATCGGGCGCGTGGTCGCGGCTCTGAGATTGCTCAAAGAAAATCGCGTGAACACCAGGCATCCGATTTCCCTGCCTTCTATCGTCGCGTGGAACGGCGCGTCGCCCAGGCAGTTCTGCGCCATCGGAACGAGGCGATCTTCGCAGAGATCCCGCCACTGGCGGAATCGGTCCTCCGGTCGGATTCCATCGGTCGAGAAGATAGTCTGCATCGCCGCGGCGCTATGGACCTGATTGATCTGGTCCGCAACTGCGCCGTTGCTTTCGCGCCGCGCCTCCGCGTAATCGGCGGAGGCCGGGACGCGCTTTTTAAGCGGTGCCGGGGGTCAATCTTTGCCGGTTGCGGTATAGCGGCTGCTTCGGCAGCGCGGGTGCAGTGCTCTACCATGGTCGAGATGCGGGACGACGCGCTGGAGACGATCGAGGCCCCGAAGCGCTCCCGCTACCGCCGCTCGATCCTGCGCCTGCGCTCGGCCTCGATGGGGGCCTACCCCCTCTGGCGCAGCCGGCTGCTGTTCCTGGCCGGCGGCATCGGCGTAGGCCTCGCCGCCGTGCTCATGGCCAAGGGCGCCGACCTCGCGCAGGACGGGTTCCGGCGGCTCACCGCGCCCTCGCCGCTGATCGCCCTGGTGCTGACGCCCGCGGGCTTCGCGCTGGCGGCTCTGCTCGCCCGCACGGTGTTCCCGAACTCGCAAGGGTCCGGCATCCCGCAGGTGATCGCCGCCCGGCACGCCCGGGACGCGGACTTCCGTTTCTCCCTCATCTCCCCCCGGGTGGCGCTCGGCAAGGTGCTGGTCCTGTTCCTTGGCCTCCTCTCCGGGGCCTCGGCGGGTCGTGAGGGACCGACCGTGCAGGTCGGCGCGGCGATCATGGCGGCCTTCGGGCGCCTGACCCCGGACCGGCTGCCGGGCCTGCTGCTCGCCGGCGGCGCGGCCGGCGTCGCCGCGGCGTTCAACACGCCGCTCGCCGGCATCGTGTTCGGCATCGAGGAACTGGGCCGGGCCTACGAGGCGCGCTCCTCCGGCCTGATCGTGGCCGGGATCGTGGCGGCGGGCCTGACCTCCCTCGGGCTGCTCGGCAACTATACCTATTTCGGCACCACCCAGGCCGACCTGCCGCTGGCGGCGAGCTGGATCGTGCCGCTGATCGCCGTCGCGGGCGGCCTCGCGGGCGGCCTGTTCAGCCGCGTGGTGATCCTGTTCGCCCGCGGCCTGCCCGGAACGTCCGGCCGCCTGATCAAGACCCGGCCCGTGGCCTTCGCGGCGGCCTGCGGCCTGTGCGTCGCCCTGTGCGGCCTCGCCTCCGGGGGCGGCGCCTACGGCACCGGCTACGAGGAGGCCCGGGCCATCCTCCACGGCGACGCCGCGGCGGGCTTGGCCTACGCGCCCCTGAAATTCGCCGCCACCGTGCTCAGCTCGATCAGCGGCATCCCGGGCGGCCTGTTCGCGCCGTCGCTGGCGGTGGGGGCCGGCCTCGGCGGCGCGATCCACGGCGTCCTGCCGGACATGCCGGTGGGCGCCCTCGTGCTCATGGGGATGGTGGCCTACCTGACGGGCGTGCTCCAGGCGCCGATCACCAGCTTCGTCATCGTCACCGAGATGACCCAGAACCACACGATGGTGATCCCGCTGATGGTGGCCGCGCTCCTGGCGGATGCCGCCTCCAAGGCGGTCTGCCGGGGCGGCCTCTACCACACGCTGGCGGAGATCATGCTGGAGCGCGCGGACGCGCCGGCGCAGGCGGTGACGAAGACCGGCTGAGGCGCCCTGAGAATAAAAGCGGCCCGAGGGGAAACCCCCGCGGAACGGTCGCGCTTGGCGGCGGTTGAGGCAGCGAACATCGGCCCTGTCACGGGGCCCCTCCGGAGTGACGCCATGACCCTTCTCAAGTGGGCCCTCATCTGCTTCGTGATCTCGCTGATCGCCGGCGGCCTCGGTTTCACCGGCATCGCCTCGGGCGCCGGCTCGCTGGCGCGGATCCTGTTCGGCCTGTTCCTGCTGGTCGCCATCGTGATCGTCGTGATCGCCTTCGCGGTCGGACAGGCGGTGTTCTGAGGCCGCCGGGATGCGCGACAAGGTCTGCCTCGTCACCGGGGCGACCAGCGGCATCGGCTACGAGACCGCCCTTGGGCTCGCGCGCCGCGGCGCGCGGGTCGTCATCGTGGGGCGTGATGCCGCCAGGACGCAGGCCTGCGCGGGGATGATGCGGGACGCTGCCTCCGGCGCGCGCGTGGATGCGCATGTCGCCGACCTGTCGGCGCAGGCCGAAATCCGCAGGCTCGCCGGGACGTTGCGCGATGCCTACCCGCGCCTCGACGTGCTGGTGAACAACGCCGGCGCGATCTTCGACCGGCGCACCCTCACCGTGGATGGCATCGAGCGCACCTGGGCTCTGGACCACCTGGGCTACGTGCTCCTGACCCTCGAACTCCTCGACACCCTGAAGGCCGCGGCGGCAGCCGGCGCCGAGCCGCGCATCGTCAACGTCGCCTCCGCGGCCCATTACCGGGGGCACATCGACTTCGACGACATCGGGGGCGCCCGGCACTACGGCGCGATGCGGGCCTACGCGCAGGCCAAGCTCGGCAACGTCCTGTTCACCTACGCGCTGGCCCGGCGGCTGCGCGACAGCGGCATCGCGGTGAATGCCCTGCATCCGGGCGTGATCAACACGGGCTTTGCCAAGAACACCGGCGGCCTGTTCGGCACCGCGTGGTCGCTGATACGGCCGTTCCTGACCACCCCCGAGAAGGGGGCCCGGACGTCCCTCCACGTGGCGAGCGCCCCGGAGCTCGACGGCGTCACCGGCCGCTACTTCTCGCATTCCCGGCCGAAGACCTCCTCGTCCGAGAGCCGCAACGAGGCGGTGCAGGAGCGGGTCTGGGCGCTGAGCCTCGAGCAGGTGGGCCGGAGCGCCTGAGCGGCCGGATCGCGGCTCAGGCGCGGGCCCCGATCCCGTCCGCGGGTGCCGAAGGCCGCGACCACCAGTTGGACCATGGCGGCTCTGTCCGGAGCAGCCTCGATCCCGGCCACCGGGGACGCGCCGTAGGGATCCTGATCCTCCGCACGGCGGCCGTGAGGTGCGACGCTTCACTGCGAAGGGCGGCAGGCTGGTCCTCCGCGTTGATCCGCATTGTCCGGACGCAACCGGAGGACGGCCAAACGCCGTTCGGGCCGGCCGTCCGGCAGGATCGGCACACCCCCTCAGGCCGCCGCCCGTACCCCGTGATCCCCCTGCTGCTGGATCTCGATGAACACCCGCTTGACGTCCGTGTTGCGCTCCTTCAGCGCCCGGTCGAGACGCGTCACCAAGCTCTCGACGTCGCCCGCGCTCAGGTCGTCGGCCATGTCGATGCTGAGGTTGACCAGGATGTCGGCGGGGCCGAGGTGCTGGGTGAGCACCTCGTTGACGTGGAGCACGCCCGGTTCGGCGCGCGCCAGCTCCGAGATCGCCGCCACGATCTCGGGGTCGGCCGCCTCGCCGATCAGCAGGCCGTGGGTCTCGACCATCAGGAACCCGGCCATCCCGATCAGGACGAGGCCGATCCCCACCGAGGCCCAGCCGTCGAGGCTCGGCATCTCGAGGACATGGCTCAGCGCGACGCCCGCCAGCGCGATCAGCAGGCCGATCAGCGCGGCCGTGTCCTCGGCGAGAACGGTGAACAGGGTCGGGTCCTTGCTGCGCCGGATCGCCCGCAGCGCCGAGTGTCGGCCCTTCTCGGCCCAGAACTGCCGCATCGCCACGAAGAACGATATGCCCTCGGCCACGATGGCGAAGCCCAGGATCGCGACGTTCACCCAGATGCCCGGCAGCCGGTAGCCGAGGAACTCGGCGTCCACGTCCGGCTCGGGATGCCGGATCCGCTCCACGCCCTCGTAGACCGCGAAGACGCCGCCGCCGAGGAAGATCATCAGGGCGACCACGAAGGCGTAGAAGTAGATCTCGCGCCCGTAGCCGAAGGGGTGGCGCGCGTCGGCGGGCCGCTCGGCCCGCTTCATCCCGACGAGCAGCAGCACCTGGTTGGCCGTGTCGACCATCGAGTGCACGCCTTCGGCCAGCATCGCGGTGGAGCCCGTCAGCGCCCCGCCCGCGAACTTCGCCGCCGCGATGGCGAGATTCGCGCCTGCCGCCGCGTAGATCGCACCCGTGCTCTCGTGCGCCATCCGGAACTCCCCGACCTCGGTTCTGCATGTGGACGCCCGGCCGGGTGCCGGGACACGCGGACCCAACCGCGGCGGTGCAAGCGTTCCGGTCCGCCGGCGGTTCCCGTGTGGACGCGGCCGGGCGCCCCGTGCAACCTGTCGCGGCTCAGGAAGGACCCGGAAGCAGCATGGCCGACGCCCGCTACGACCCCGACAACATCTTCGCCAAGATCCTGCGGGGCGAGATCCCGTGCCACCGTGTCTACGAGGACGCGCACACGCTGGCCTTCATGGACGTGATGCCCCAGGGCGAGGGCCACACCCTCGTGATTCCGAAGGCGCCCGCCAGAGGCTTGCTCGACGCCGATCCGGCTTCGCTCGCCGCCCTGACTGCCAGCGTCCAACGCGTGGCCCAGGCCGTGAAGACCGCGTTCAAAGCCGACGGATTGACGGTGTTTCAGTTCAACGAGCCGGCCGGCGGGCAGACCGTGTTCCACCTGCATGTCCACGTCGTCCCGCGGCGCGAGGGCGTGCCTCTGAAGCGCCACGAGGGGGGCATGGCCGACAATACGGTATTGGCCGAGCACGCCGCGCGGATCCGCGCCGTCCTCGAAGGACAGGGCTGACTCTCAGGCCGCGCTCGCCGCCTCACCGGTCTGGGCCATGCTGGCGAGCAGCCGGCGCAGGGCGGCGTTTTCGGTCTCAAGCTCACCGATGCGCTTCAGCAGCATGCTCACGGAGGCGTCGGTCGCCGCCGGAGCGGGGGCTGCGGTGGTGGCCCGGGCCTGCTCGTCCGCGAAGGTGACGCCGATGCCATCCTCGCGCCGCCAGCGCAGGGTCGCGCGGAAGGTTCGGTCCTTCTGCGGAATGTACAGGTCGAACGCCTCCGGCAGCGTGGTGGCGTCGCTCATGACCAAGCGCGCGCCAGTGGCGGACATATCGCGCACCAAGCAGTCGAAGCTCGACGAGCCGTTGTTGAACACGATGCGGCCCTTGAGGAAGACCCTCTGGCGCGCCTCTCTGCGATGCTCCGACATTTGGGCGGCTCCGGAATCCCGACGATGCCGGGATTTCTGCACGCCAGCCCTTAAGGAATCTTCGTCGGAATACCGGACTTCATGGCTCCTGCACTGGCGAGTGCGGACGCGAGAGGGGCAGGCCGGTTTTCGCGGTCCCAGCTGCGATCGGACGGCTCCGCGCGTCCGCTGCCGTCGTCGAACGAGCGTGAGCGGCTGGCCTGGCGTCGCTTCCCCGCGGAGGAGGGGCGCCATTCCTGCGCTCCCGACCGACGCGCCGCCGTCAGCCCACCCGGTCAGTCGATGAAGCGCCGGTCCACCGTCTGGAACAGGTAGAAGCCGTTGAAGCGCACCGCGGTGTCGGCGGCCCTGTCGTCGAAGTCGAGGGGCTGCCGGCTCCCGTCGCAGAGCTTGCCGCCGAACGTCCAGCGACCGGCGCCGATGAAGGGCGGGACGGTGCTGGCTTCCGGCACCGCGCAGCAGAGACCTTCCTCGCCCTTGAGCCGGAACAGGTTGTAGCTTCGCATCCGAAGTCCTCCGCCTGGCCGCCCTCGAAGCCGATTCTTCCCAATGCGAGATCTCGCACTGCAAAGAATCGGCTTGACCGTGCTCATAATGGCACAATCGGTCGAGTTTGTGACGGTCAAGTTTCAGGGACGTTTCGGTTCAGCTCCTCGATCCAGATGCGGGCGGACCCGTCGGAGGGCGCGCGCCAGTCGCCCCGCGGCGACAGGGAGCCGCCGGCCGAGACCTTCGGCCCGTTCGGCAGGGCCGAGCGCTTGAACTGGCTGAAGCCGAAATACCGGCCGAGGAAGACACCGAGCCAGCGGCGGATTTCGGGCAGGGCGTAGGCGACCCGCTTGGTCTCGGGGAAGTCCGGCGCCCAGAAGCCCCGCTCCCGGTCGCCCCAGGCGTGGAGCGCCAGGAAGGCGATCTTCGAGGGCCGGAACCCGTAGCGCAGCGTATAGAACAGGTTGAAGTCCTGCAGGGCGTAGGGGCCGATCGTCCCTTCCGTGCTCTGCGGGCTGTCGTCCTGGTCCACCGGCACCAGCTCGGGGGAGATCTCGGTGTCGAGGACCGCCTGGAGGGTGCGGGCCTCGTCCGGCCCGACCTCGCCGTTGCCGATCACCCAGCGGATGAGGTGCTGGATCAGGGTCTTGGGCACGCCGGCATTGACCGCGTAGTGGCTCATCTGGTCGCCGACGCCGTAGGTGCACCAGCCCAGCGCCAGCTCGGAGAGGTCGCCGGTGCCGACCACGATGCCGCCCGCGTGGTTGGCCAGCCGGAACAGGTAGTCGGTGCGCAGGCCCGCCTGCACGTTCTCGAAGGTCACGTCGTAGACCGCCTCGCCCCTGGCGAAGGGGTGGTTCATGTCGGCGAGCATCTGCTTGGCCGCCGGGCGGATGTCGATCTCGGCGGCCGTGCAGCCCAGCGCCTTCATGAGCGCGTGAGCGTTGATCTTGGTGGCGTTCGAGGTGGCGAAGCCCGGCAGCGTGTAGGCCAGGATGTCGGAACGCGGGTAGCCCAGGCGATCGAAGGCCTTGGCGATCACGATCAGCGCGTGGGTCGAATCGAGGCCGCCCGAGACGCCGATGATGGCCTTGCGGGTGCCGGTGGCCTCCAGGCGCTGGGCGAGGCCGACGACCTGGATGTTGTAGGCCTCGTAGCAATCCTGCGCGAGGCGCGCGGGATCGGCCGGCACGAACGGGAAGCGCTCGATCCGCCGGATCAGGCCGAGATCGGCCGCGGGCGGGGCGAGGCGGAACGGGACGCGACGATAGGGGAGGACGTGCCGGCGCGCGTCGTCGTCGAAGCTGCCGGCCTGGAGGCGCTCCTGGGCGATCAGGTCGAGGTCGATGTCGGCGCGCGTCGTCACCGGCCCGTCCGGGAAGCGCTCGCCCTCGGCGAGGCGCACGCCCAACTCGTCGATGCTGGTCTGGCCGTCCCAGGACAGGTCGGTGGTCGACTCGCCCTGGCCGGCCGCCGCGTAGACATACGCGCAGGCACCGCGCATCGAGGCTGCCCGCGACAGGAGCGCCCGCGACTCGGCCCGGCCCACCGTGATCGGGCTGCCCGACAGGTTCGCCAGCACGGTGGCGCCCGCGAGCGCCGCGCGCATGCCGGGGGGCTCCGGCACCCACAGATCCTCGCAGATCTCCACCCCGACCACGAGGCCCGGCAGGTCCTCGGCCGGGAATAGCAGGTCGGTGCCGAAGGGCGCCTCGTGACCGGCCACCCGGATGGTCTCGCCCGCGAGTCCGGCGCCGGAGGCGAAGTGGCGCTTCTCGTAGAATTCCCGGTAGTTCGGCAGGAAGGTCTTCGGCACGACGCCGAGCAGCCGGCCGCCCTGGATCGCGAGGGCACAGTTATAGATGCGGTGGCGCCAGCGCAGCGGCGCGCCGACCAGCAGCAGCGGCCGGAGGGACGCCGACTCGGCGATCACCCGGGCGGCGGCGGCCTCGACCGCGTCCAGCAGGGTCTGCTGGAGCAGCAGATCCTCGATCGCGTAGGCGGACAGGCCGAGTTCCGTGAACACGGCGAGCGCCGCCCCTGATTCGTGGCAGGTCCGGGCGAGGCCGAGCACCACGTCGGCGTTGCGCTCGGGTTCCGCCGGGTGGCTGCGGCCGGTGCAGGCCGCGACCCGGGCGAAGCCGTGTCGATACAGCGACCGGAACTGCGCCGGGCCGGCCGTCCGGGGATCGGCGAGGGAGAGGGAAGGCGGCTGGGTCACGGGCACCTGAACGGCAGAGGAGGCTGTCAGCCTAGGCAAACGCACGCAGGAGCGCCACAGCTTCGTGGGCCCGGGTTTTTTGATCGGCCGCCGGTCCCGGGGGCGGCGCTCCGCGGCATGACCGCGGACTTCGCCCGGGCAGGGCGTGGACGCGGCGTCGGCGGATATCGCAGCGCGGTTCCGCGCCTGCGCGGTCCGCCGCCCATGCGGCGACCCCGACCGCCTGGAACGCCCGCGCGACGTCCGGAACGCTCGCCCGGCGTCCGGGATGACCGAGCACAGTGCAGTGCAGCACACTCCGCCCGGGACCTTATGGTTTCCGCGGAGCGGGGCGGCGGCAAGCCTCCATTAACGACAAATGGCCTAACTGACGGCAGCCGCCGCGCGTCGGCGGATCCCTGTTTCGAGTATCGTTCGAGAACCCATGCGCGCATCGGGACGGCCTCCGTACTCCCACCGTGACCCCGCCCGGCCCGTCCGCGGCGGTGACCGTCCGGGCCTCTCACTCGGAGCCCTGGCGCATCGACTCATGGCGTTCCGCGCGAGCCTCGCCCGGCGCCTGTCAGGCACGCCGGCCGGGCTGCCGGCCCGGCCGGCCTACGGCGTCCCCGGTCGCCGGACCGAGCCGAGTTGGCTGACCACGCCGGCCGCTCTCGTCGGCCGCGAGGGGCCGGAGCGCTCTCCGCGCGCCGCCGGCGCGGCGCAGCCCGGGCACCAGTGGCCGTCCCAGGTCTTCGACGACCGGGCCAGCCTCGACGCGCTCGACGCCTCCTTCGAGAGCCGGATCGACCGCAGCGCCTCCTCGCCGGGCGTGCTCGTGCGCCAGCCGCGCCGGCCCGCCGCCATCGCCCCGGAGGGCGCGCCGCTCGCCGCACCGGTTCCCCCTGCGTCGGCCTCGGCCGTGCGCTGGACCCGCACGCCCGATTCCGTCCTCCAGGAGCGCCGCCAGCGCGCCCTCGACGCCGAGCGCGTCGCCCTGGAGCGGGCCCGCGCCGAGGCACAGGCGGCGAGCCTCGCCCTGGAGACCGAGCGCGCCGCCCGCGAGGAGGCCGAGCGGGCGGCGATGGCCCGCGCGGAGGCCGCGCGCCTCGCGCCACCCGAGACCGTCTTTTCCGAGGCGGCCGATCCGGCCGACGACGCGCTGCCCTTGTGGCGCCAGCCCTTCGTCGCCCCGCCGGGCGTCCGCTACTTCCGCACGCCGGACCGCCGGCCGGTGCGCCCCGCCGTCGAGCTGGCCTCGTCCACGGCCGTGATCGCCCCGGTCGAGCCGCTTCCGGCCGTCGAGGCGCCCGCGCGCGACTGGTCCGATCTTCCGGACTGGTCCGGGGTCCAGCCCTGGTTCGACGGCGGCGACTGGTCATCGGTGGAGGCCTGGGCGGCGCTGGAAACGGCCGCCGAGGCGGCGAAGGCCGAACCGCAGGGGGCGTCCGACGCGCACGTCGCCGCGATGACCCACGACATCGCGCATCTCACCGCACTGCCGCCGCGGCCGGTCTACGTCCTCGACCGGCTGGTGCGGTTCGACCAGCCGCCCCGGCCTTCCGCCGGGCAGGATAACGGCTTGGCGTCCGCCGGCATCCCCGGGGTCGACGAGGCCGCCGCGATCCGGAGCGCGTTCGGGCCGTCCGCGCCGGCGGCGACGGCCCTGTCGCTGGTCTTCGGTCCCGGAAGCGCCCCGGCGGAGCCCCCGGTGGCGCCGTCCGCCGAGACTCCCCGCCGCGCCCCGGTTCTCAGCGCCATGGCGGCCCGGGCGGCGATCCGCGCGGCCGGTCAGCCGACGCTCCCGGTTCAGCCCGAATCCGTCCCGGCTTCGGCGACCGTCGCACCGGTCCCGGAGCGGGGCGAGGCCGAGCGGGTGGTGATCCCGATGACGCCGCGCCCGGTCCTGCTCCGGGGCAAGCTGGCGCCCCAGACCGAGCCCGCCGCGGTCGAGGCCGCGACCGTCGCGGCGGAGATCGCTCCGGTCCAGACGACGGCCGAGACGATTGCCGAGACGACCCCTGAGAGGACCATCGAGACGACCGCCGAGACGATTGCCGCGCCGGTCCCCGTGCCGGCCGCGCTCCCGATGGTCGCGCCGCGGGCGCACCTGATCCCGGCCGGCCGCCACCTCGAGATCGCGTCGATCGAGAACGCCGACTACGAGCTGCCCTCTCTCGAACTGCTCGCCCTGCCGGCACCCGGCGGCAGCGAGGAGGTCGATGCCGACGTGCTGGAGCAGAACGCCCTCAACCTGCAGCAGACGGTCCAGGATTTCGGGGTGCGCGGCGACATCCTGGCGGTGCGGCCGGGCCCGGTCGTCACCCTGTACGAACTCGAGCCGGCCCCCGGCACCAAGTCCAGCCGCGTCATCGGCCTGTCGGACGACATCGCCCGGTCGATGTCGGCGGTCTCGGCCCGCGTCGCGGTCGTGCCCGGCCGCAACGTCATCGGCATCGAACTGCCGAACGACACCCGCGAGACCGTCTACCTGCGCGAGTTGCTGGCATCGGCGGATTTCGCGGAGAGCAAGCACAAGCTGGCCCTGTGCCTGGGCAAGAACATCGGCGGCGAGCCGATCATCGCCGACCTCGCGCGCATGCCGCACCTGCTGGTGGCCGGCA
>NZ_BPQS01000076.1 GCF_022179385.1 Methylobacterium longum
CTCTCCTCCGCCTTTCGCGCCACCTCGGCCAAGCGGAGGACTTCAGCCTTTTGCGCCGCTAGCTGCTGCTGGCGCGCCTCTTCCGCTTTGCGGCTCTCCTCCGCCTTTCGCGCCACCTCGGCCAAGCGGAGGACTTCAGCCTTTTGCGCCGCTAGCTGCTGCTGGCGCGCCTCTTCCGCTTTGCGGCTCTCCTCCGCCTTTCGCCCCACTTCGGCCAGCCGCCGACGCTGCTCCTCCTCCAAGAAGCGCGCAGCTTCAATTCTGCGACGCTCTTCCTCGAAAGCTTGTAGACGACGCGCTTCTTCCTCGCGCTGCCGCCGCTCCGATTCCGCTAGGCGTGTGGCCTTCAACTCTGCCTCGCGCTGCGAGGCTCGCCGTATCTCCTCGATTAGGGCAAGCTTGCTATTTGCCGCATCGCCAAGGTCGCTATTCGGAAATTTTTTTAGAAAGTCGCGGAGGGCGTCCGGATCGCTGCTTTCGCGAAGCTTGTGCCACGCTTCTCGGTCTGTCTCGCCCCGATTGAAAACAAATTTGCCAGGAAAGGAGAGTGAAAGCTCGGGTGTCTGCCGCCCCTCACTTTCAGTATCAACGGAGTTGCTGACCCGCTGGAAAAACGTCGACAAGTCCAGACCCGGTTCCTTGAGCGTACTCAAAAACGCTTTCGTGAAGATGCTATTCCGCCCCACCCCATCATAAGCAAGTGCGTTAGCCTGTGTAGCGTAGGCGACGACTAGGCCGCGGCCGCTATATTTTGCGAGGCCGTTCTCGAAAAAAGCCTCGTGACCGGTGCTCGACTTCATCGGCAGGTTGCGGCATGCGTCTAGAATCAGAATCCGTACACCGTCTGCCCGTTTTAGCTCTTCGACCACATCATCGATGCGAATGGTCTCATACTCTAGATCAAATTCGTCCTGCAGCTGAGCATCTGTCGGAACGATGTAGTTGCGGTTTCGGTATTGCAGTCCGTGACCCGCGTAGTAGGCCAGCGCAGCTTCCGCTCCCTGCGCCGAGCGGGCGAACTGGCGTAAGCGGTCACGAATCGCTTCCCGACCAAGATCGAAACCACTGATCACCTCGAAGCCCTGCCTACGGAGCTCGTCGGCCACGTCCTGAGCATCGTTGCTTGGGTTAGCAAGAGCCGAGAAGCGGGTATAATGCGCGTTGCCAATGACAAGCGCGACCCGCCGTCCACTGGGTGCAGCCACGACGTAGTCCGCAGCTAGGGACAACGCCGCGCTCACCAACAAGATCAATAGGGCGCGCATGCGCGAGGGCTCAGGTCCAAGAAGGCGAAATTTATACGCGATTTAGGGGCGGCTCTGCAATTCAAGTTCCGCCACAGTTGAGCACTGAAGTGGTTCCTATTTCGATCGGACACCGTGCGCCCCCTTGAAGGCCGAAGCGGAAGCCTAGGCATGCGCTCTGCCGAACGCCACACAGCGGATCATGATCACCAACCCAATGCGAGCGCCGAGGGCGCTGCACCGCCCACGAGAAAGCGCGCTTCGTCGATGAGACGATGCGACCCAGCATGATCGTTTCGGCGGCGCGGATGCACGGCCACTCACCGGGCCTACTATTCGGGTGGAAGCGTCGCTTGGATGAGCGCGGACAGGTGGTGGCGTAGGCCGACGACGAGGTGATCGCTACTAGCCGGATGCGCGAGCTCAAAGGCCGCGTGCGTGATCTGCATCTCGATCGCGACAAACAGGTTCATCACTGCCACCGAAAATCTGTAATTTCTGACTGATCTGCGCAATTTAAGTAAAATCAGTCAATCACAAAATCGCCACTCAGAACTTGCAATCGCACCTCAGGCTGAGCAAATATCGGTTGTTCAGGTGCAGCGCTGCACGATCCGGCAATTTACCGCACGAGGAGTCCTCTATGTCCGCACACCCAATTTTGACGCTGGCCGCTGGTGCGGCTCTCCTAGCCGCCGTCGTCCCCGTGCATGCACGTCCGCTCACGGAAACATACGGACCGATCTCATGCTTCTCCTGCGCTCCCTGGCACAGGGCTGAGCGTGACGCGGTTGCGGCGCCATATAGCCAGCGCGTGGCCGCCTTGACCGATGGGCGCCGTCGCTACACCCGCTTCGATATCGAGGGCCTGCGCCTTCTAACCCGCATGCCCTGAGGTCGGTAAAGCAAACCTTGAAGTGGAAAAAATTGCGCTTGGCGCGGGCCAGTTTGCTGGTTCAGGGACAGGAGCGTGACGCTCTCGTGCGAAAGTGAGCACGACCCGTATTCCGGCACGTACCAATTTACGAACGCCGACATTTGGGTCCTATCGCGCACGTCTCACCTGTTTATCCGGGCGATAACCCATCCGCGACCGAAGCGTGGCATTAACAATAAAGCGCACAGAGAACCCGGAGGCCGACGCCAGTGCAGAGGCTGAGCAGCGCGATGCTAGAGCCAAACTATTGTCAGACAGTTTTCAGGATTTGTTCCAAAGATGATCCTGATCATATGGCAGTGCAGCCTTCTTCGCGATCGGCGCGCCTTGGCGAGCTGGGTTTCGATCGCAGTCCTCGCCGTTTCGCTCTGGGCAGTCTGGCCTAATTTTGGCCGTATGCTTGTATGAATATCACCGCAGTCGCCTGGCTCAATCACTGACGGCTAATATTAGGGGGATCCATGAGGCTGCTGGGATCTATGCTCTTGGCATTATCCTTGTTATCAGCCTGTGGCTCTGCCCATAAATCGCGGTATTCGCGTTTCGATATTGAGGCCGCATCCGCGAGCCGTCTGCGCTAAACTATCAGTCGTCTCTTGCACCACGCGACTTCAGGGGTCAAATAACTCTGCAAGCGGCGTCCTCTGCCTTGTTCACGCAGTATCGTTCGCGGGATTACTGCATCCTCTGCAGCCGCCTTATGCCTTCGATATCGGTGCGGCTGAAGCGCCGATGTCTGTGGTGCCGTCGGGGAACATAGCCAACAGCCCACGCCGTATTGCTAGGCAATAGGAAATATCGAGGCGGTGCATCCGGCAGGATCAACTGCGCAGAGTACTTCTGAACATCTAACACATCGTAGCGAGAATTTTCAGCCAAGGCCGGACTTGCGCAACTCCATAGAGCTGCACCCAATCCAATTATCGCCCAATGGGTCCGGCCCGTCATCGCACCATCTCATCAACAGTGATCTCGGCATTACAAAGCGTGCCGCCGTTTACAGGTTCCGCGACCGTTCCAAACGAGAAGGGCCCGGCTGATGAGCCGGGCCCTTCTCTGTTCAGCCGGGCTGATGAGCCCTGTTGCTCACCACGTGTAGCGCACGCCGACGCGACCGCCGCCGGCCAAGAGGTCGCTGCCGACCCGCATGTCGGCTCGCACGAAGCCGGAGATGCCGGTCGACAGGTCAAACACGTTCAGCGACGCCTGCACCTCGCCGCGCGGCTTGCCCTGATCGCGCAGACCCGTGACGCTGGTCACGCCGTTGAACACCCCGCTCGGGTTGCTCTCGGCCAGCACCGCGTACACGTAGGTCGTCACGCTCGGCTCGAAGCGCACGTTGCCGACGATCACCTCCGAGCCCACCCGCGTCCCGATCCGGCCCCGGAAGGCGTCACCATTGCGCAGCGGCACCGTTGTTTCGGTGAAGGCCGAAGTCCGATTGAACTGCGTGTCCACGTAGTCGATGCCGGCCGTCGGCTCGATGTAGGCACCGGCGCTCAGCGGGATGCGATAGCCGACGTTTGAGGCGAACGAGTAGTTCGTCAGGCCCGTCTTTTGTCTCAGGCCGGGCGCGATAATGTCGAGCCCGAGCAGGTCGACCTTGAACAGCGCGTCGACGAACAGCGGCCCGTTCAGGTAGGTCGCGTAGGTGCCGACCGTGCCGCCGTCATAGGCTTGCTGGCCGGCGTTGTTGTTGAGGTTGACCGTCGCGGTGGTGTAGCCGCCCAGCAGGCCCAGGATCAGGCCGTCATCGGCCTTGGTCAGGCCGCTGATCACCGCGTCGACGCCGCCCAGCAGAGCACCCGTCTGCTGCGAGTAGCCGAGGTCGCGCGTGGCGGCGGTGCCCATGAAGCTGTAGGTCGACGAGCCGGTGCGCCGCTCCAGGTCGCCGGTGGCGCGGGCCCAGGTGGCGACCTTCACGCTGTTGTCGACGGGCGCAGTTGGCTGGACGACGTTCTGCGAGATCGGGTCCTTGCTGATCAGGGATGCGTAGCCCATCGGCGCGTAGGCCAGGGGTGTACCGATGGCAGGCGCGATGTCGGCGCCGGCGACCTTGGTGTCGCGCAACTGCTGCACGCGGTCGAGGATCGCGTTGGAGCCCTGGGTGGCGATGCTGCGCGAAGCGATGGCGGCGGTGGGGCCTGACAGAGCGACCGCATTGGGTACCGCAGCGACGGCCACCGTGACCGCGGGTGTCGAGTTGGCGGCCGGGGTTGTGACGACTCGCCCCGAGGTCGTGACGACCGGGGTTGTGGCGACGGGCTCCAGAGGGGCGGCCGGGGTCGTTCCTCCCAGCGAGACCGCGTTTGCGCTGGTCACCAGCATCGGCTGCAGCGTGCCGAAGCCCTGGGCATTGGTCAGCCTGAAGGCGCCGGGTGTGAGGGTGCCGTTGACCTGCACCAGAGTTGGCGACGTCGTAAAAGGAACACCCGGGGTGAGGTTTGAAACAGAGATGCCCGTGTTGCCGCTGGCGTTACCCTGGATGATCAGCCGATCGGAGGTTTTATTGGCGGTCGACGCCTGCAGCAGCAGGTTACCATTGTTGCCTACGTAGTTACCTCCGATTGTCAGCTGGTTGTTGGCCGTGCCGTTCCTGAGATCGATCGTACCAGCGTTGTTAAAATTTACAGCTATGAAATTGGCGTTCACAGCGGCACTTATACCGATACCTACAGTACCATTGTTGTTGAAATCACCGTTGATAACCGATTGGGGGCCGCTAGTTTGACCAATAAGGAAGTTTCCATTGTTGTTGAATGTATTCCCGGATGAATTTTGACCGGTGAGATAAACTTGACCGTATATTGTGCCATTGTTATTGACCGTTGTGACTCCATCGAATATGCCGATTCCACCAACGGCCAACTGAGGATTGTTGGCCACAGGCATGCCTATAATGCCTCCAGCCGCATTATTGATAATCGTGGATTGGACGTTGCTCGCAGTAATTTCGCCGATGCGACCAGTATTAGTAATATTATTGATATTGTTGTTAGTCAGACTAACATTGCCATTAACGAATCCGGCATTGTTGAAATTGACAGTTGCAGCGCCTTGTATAAGAAATGCTCCAAATGTATTTCCGGTCTGATTAACAGTTCCCGTTGGATTTATGTTTACCGTGATAGTTCCAGGAGAGGAGAAACTTGGAGCTATATTTACGGTTTGGCTGCTTCCATCCGAGTTAATATTCGTGTTGTCTCGAACATTGAAAGTAAAAGTGGCAGCCCCAGTCTGGAAGGATTGATTCGAATAATTCTGGTTCGGCCCACAGTTAACAATAGTAGCGCCAGGGCCGCTGGTCGACGGGAATGAGGTCGTTGAACTACATGCCTGGGCTAGTGCAGAAGCAGAACTTCCTGCCAGCGCGATGAGCGAAACGCCAAAGAGGAATGCGCAGCGTGACAGCTTAGGAGCTGTAGCGGGATTTGCCGCGCAACAGATTGCACCACTACGCATATGCCTTGATCCAATTATAAAATTCGATGCCTTGAAATCTACACCAATTCCGAATAAACATTCCACGGAAATATTTGCAACCAGGGTCCAATCTGCTCGAACGTTGTATAAATGCAACAAGCATTGTATTGGCTTTGCTACTATGAAGCTATTCGTTCCTGGAAGCAGTCTCTCGGCTGAACTTTCGATTCCGATCTGATGAAACATGCTGATGTTATTGATTATGCAAACAAACGATATGCCGACGCTTTCTTCCTGCGGGCCGCCATGATCCTCGTCAGGCGGCTCGTCAGAGCTTTATGGAACGAGGTCTAAATGAAAGAGGCGGGCTAGACTCTGGAAATCTCGGAGGATGTTCATGGCGGCATCATCATTGAGAGGACGATTGTCGGCAATAGTCGCGGGTGGCTTGGCGACGCCCTCACCGACATGGAAAGCGCGGCCACAGACGAATCGCTGCACGGACAGCCAGAGGGCCCGAATTACCGCTGTGTCCGGCTCGTCGCCATCGCCGAGCAAATCATCTACAACGACGACGCGGACGAATTGGCGGCCTTCACCCGCGCGATCTTGCTGCCTTCGCGGACGACGTGGGCAGGATCTGACCATACCGCGAAGGAGTGCCGGGCTGCCGGAGGTGACGGCCGAGCCACGGCCAGTAGCCGAGATGCTGCCTTGAAGGGGCTGCGGCAGTATCATCGCGGCAGCCGGCACGATGCTCCTCGGATTGTTGGAGCGCGCCTGATGCCGGTCGATTTCTCATTCGGCGCTCCGCAGGTTCGTCGACTGTGGCCGAGCAGTGCTTCAGGTACGACAACGCGCCCTAACGCGCTAGCAAATGCGGCAGGGAAGAAGCGCAGCTATACGGCAGCGTGGCTGCTCACCAAGAATGAACCAAGCCTCAAGATATTCTGCGGAGAATTTACTACCGAAGTTGGCAAAATTCTGGAGCTTATAGATCATGGCAGCTACTACAAAAGGACCAGCAAACGCATCTTTGTTCAGCGAGCCGGAGCTGTCAAAGCAGATCGAATTTGCACGCGGCGGAATATTCAATCCAAGTGTTGAGACGTTATATCCAGACAGGTATGCATATCTTTATCGATTGGGTCATTCATCTCTAGACGATGAAGAAAATCTATCCTCCCCTTGGTGGACTGATTATCAGAGTTATGTTGCAATAAAGATTTTTGCCGAGAATAACTCTATTTCTTTGACTATATCCAGCAGGGTTCTAAATGCTCAGACACCGGAGTTCGGACCAGCAGACGTTTTGTACAGGGCCGCATTGGCAGCACCTCTGATGGTTCTGCAGGGATTGGGAAAACCAATGAAGGACAGTAAGGGGCGCACCTACTGTCCTCCTCGCACTATAACGCAGACATTTGTTCCTGGTTTGCGTGCTTGGCCGGCAAAAACTCGGAGCAATATTTGGCAAGACGCCTTTATTTCGTTTAAGAAACAATCCATAGGAAGGGGAGTGATTTCCATTTATGGAGAATAGACAAGTGACTAATGACCTGACTGGTCTTTTGGGCCGGGGCAGTTGCGAGGTGACCCTGACCCAGCAAACTGGTCCGCGCTGAGCGCAAGTTTTTCGGGCATCCTGAACCCTGAAGGAGGGTGGATGCCATGCCTCGCAAGCGCTTTACGAACGAACAGATCGCCTTTGCCCTTCGGCAGGCGGAGAACGGCGCGACGGTGGACGAGGTCTGCCGGAAGATGGGTGTGTCCGAGCCGACGTTCTACCGCTGGAAGAAGCAGTTCGTCGGCATGGGCGTGCCGGAGATCCGGCGGCTGAAGCAGCTGGAGGACGAGAACAGCAAGCTCAAACGATTGGTGGCCGACCTGACGCTGGACCGCTCGATGTTGCAGGACGTGCTCAAGCGAAAGTGGTAAGGCCCGGCGCTCGCCGTGAAGTCGCCGGCCACCTGCAGGTGGCCTACGGCATCAGCGAGCGTCGGGCCTGCCAGGCCAGCGGTTTTGGCCGCTCGTCCCAGCGTTACAGGAAGCCCTCTGACCCGCAGGTTGCGCTGCGGATGCGGCTGAAGGAACTCGCTGCCGCGCGGGTGCGCTACGGCTACCGACGGCTGCATATCCTACTGCGACGGGAGGGCTGGGAGGTGAACCACAAGCGCACCTACCGGATCTATCGCGACGAGGGGCTGTCGATCCGGCCCAAGCTGCCCAAACGCAAACGGGCTTGGCGCTACCGGCAAGGGCGGCCGGCGATCGGCGGACCCAACGAGGTCTGGGCCATGGACTTCATGTCTGATCGCATCTTCGACGGACGTCCGTTCCGGATCCTGACGGTCGTCGATTGCCATACGCGAGAGGCGCTCTCGCTCACACCGAGAGCCAACTTCCGCGCCTTCCAGGTGACCGAGGCCCTGGACACACTGGTGAAGCTCCGCGGTCGTCCAAAGAGCCTACGGGTGGACAATGGACCGGAGTTCGCCGGGCGCATGCTCGACCAGTGGGCGTACCTGAACGGGGTCGAGATCGACTTCTCACGACCGGGCAAGCCGACCGACAACGCCTACATCGAGTCGTTCAACGGCCGCCTACGGGCGGAATGTCTGAACGCCTCGTGGTTCCTGTCGCTGGCCGATGCCCGCGAGCGCATCGAGGACTGGAGGTGCCACTACAACGAAGATCGGCCCCATACGGCCCTGGGCGGCTTGACGCCCCGAGCCTTCGCCAACCAAGCTGTCACAGCCCGAAAACTTGCATAGGCCGTGGACCACAAACGGGGTCAACTCCAGGCCCACAGCGCACTAACTTTGCTCCTGGACCACCGCGTGGGGGCCGATCAATAACAGGCGTATGAGTTCAATTTTGCCCCTATACAGCGCAGTCGGATGTGCCAACTTATTTGTTGAGTAGTGCTAAAAATATGGAGATCTCATCTTCTTTTATTCGAAGGACGCGCGTGCCAATCCGCAACCTCTAAAAGTCTCCCGCTTTGATCATTGCGCCCTAGGTGGTGCCGTAATCTGACGCGGCAGCCGTCGGCGGCTATGTATTGTTGGACCGTGCGCTTGTGATCGGGTTGGCTCGGCAATGCGTACTCTTACCGGTCCACGTCCGGGGTCGTTCGGCCAACACTCGCGAGCCTCAGCCACACTCCCTAGCCGCACTCGGGATTATGTTGCGCTGATCCCCAGCTAGCGATGCCATGCGCCTTCAGCACGTTCGTCCGCTGGTCCCCTCATCCTGCGGTGCATTCGCCTTCACCCGAAGCGCCTGGTTGACTGAGTTGTTGAACCGACGAATTGCGAATTTCCGGCGCGACAGGGCTCGACGTTCGTACCGCTCCAGCCGCTCTAGCCGAGTGAGAAATTCCTCTAACATTTCGAGGGGCACGGGGCCATTCGCGTCGGCATTCCATCCTGGAGCTAAAGGGCTGTCGCCCAGCAGCGCCGTCTTAAACTTTTGAACCCGTTGAAATTGTATCTGCGCCTCGGCAACGGCCAACGCAGATCCCAGAATGACCGCATCACTGCGGTGTTCGCCCGCGATAAGCGCGGCCAGACGCTCCATCTCAATATCCGCCTGGGGATCCGGATCTACCGCGGAAAGGCCGTGCTTGCGGGCATTCCGACCCGAGCGCGCCTTTCCAGCGGCCGTACGTGGACCTGTGCTTGCGTGAGCATTGCGGCGATTAGCATGGATGGCGCGCTCAGTGGTCATCCCAGCCTCAAACGTCGCGGCATCGTCTCATTGGGATTCAGTATGCTCGACGTCGATGACGTCTGCGGTGGCAGACCGTACCCGTTGCGCGAAGATTGCGTGCTTCCGCTCGATCTCACGTAAGAGTGTGTCTCTTCGCTGATCCACCAACATGGATTGTCGGTCGATGCGTTCGATGGCTGGCAGGTTCAGCAGAAAGCCATGCGCCATTACATCTTCAATCGTGAGGCTCCGCTTCTGCAAAATTTCGTTGACCTTTTCTTTCTCAATTTCAATGCCGGACATCCATCCTGTCGCAAGATAATTGGCGGACGGAGCTCCGAATGTAGATAAATCGAGTGAATTCGACGGTTGGAGGCTTGGTTTAATAAGCTCTTCGACGGCTTTCAGCTGAGCTTGGACTAAAATTTGCCCGCGCCATCGGCGCAGCCGTTTGCCTTCCCAGATGTGACCAACGATCTCCTTGACCCAAAGCGCTTCAATCACATCGCTGGGTTCGACATGCTGGATAATGCTTTGCAGGAGAGCGTCGTACTGGTCCCCATTCTCGCCCGGCAGCAAAGGACGGTCTTCAAACAGGAAAGCAAGATGAGCAGGGATCGCCGGCATGATCTCGCCTGACGCGGTGGCATGCTCGTGGCCGCCGTCCGTTTTTCCTAGTTGCCTGGTTGGGGGTTGCTTCGCCATCTGATTTGTGGTTCCTGTCTTGTTCTCCTTAGCGGAAGGCGTGGAGGTAGCGTAAACTCGATCAGCTATGTCGGCGGGAGTATCCACCAAGATCGGGTTCGGATTGAGCTCTAACGCCGGTCCCCGCTCAGCTTTTGGTACATCAACGGCGAGCGGTCGGGCAGGCGTTTCGCGATGTACGACGGTACCATTGACCTTGCGCTTGAGAGCACACGTTCGTAAGCCCGGCAACGGACGAGTGGGGAATGCAGCGCCTAAATGGCGGATCTTCCGACGCTTGGCCTCAGCCGTGCGAGCGTGATCGTCCCTCGTCTTCTCTTGAGCGCAGGCCTCGTGCGCCGGTCCCATGTTTTCGAGATCATCGGCTCCGCCGAGTTCGAGGGCCCGGATGTGCTCGACGATCCAGCGCTCGCGCACGCCGTCGATGCGCTGGCCGCAGAGGACGTAGGTACCGGCCGTGCGTTCCCAAGCTTGGAGGCGCCGGCATCCCGATAAGGACCGGCGCTGCGTGGTACCGACATCCTCAGGAACGACGAAGGGCATCGTGGCGCTCGCGTTGGGGAAGCGGGCGGACAGCAAGCGCCTTAAGCGCCCGGTGGGTCAGATGCTCCCGGTCGCACAGGAGCTGCTCATAGCGCTCGATCAGTGCCCTGAGCTCTGCGTCCTCGTCGCGAGCTATGAGCTTCACCGGGAGGCTCAACGAAGCCACGGTGGGGTATGCGGGGTCGGCCAAGCGTCTGCGCGGGTTCTTCTGGGGCATGGTGTGCTTCTCCGCTCAGGTCGGGGTGAGATGCTCAATCTGCGCGATGTCACTGTCGCTGCAGGCCGTCGTGTCAGCGGAACGCCGGGATCAAGCGAACAGCTGTGCCCGAGCGGCCTTGGTTACCTGGGCTGGGCTGTAGGCGGCCCGTAGAGATTGCGTTGGT
The DNA here is from genome assembly GCF_022179385.1 of Methylobacterium longum. GTDB lineage: Bacteria > Pseudomonadota > Alphaproteobacteria > Rhizobiales > Beijerinckiaceae > Methylobacterium > Methylobacterium longum. The sequence continues at coordinate 10,950 of NZ_BPQS01000076.1, forward strand.
GAAGGATCACCGTCTTAGATAGCCCTCCCCTCACCTTCCGCGGCCCTCACCGTCAGAAGGTTGTCACGGTGCACCGGTTGCCGAGCCCGCTCGAAGCGCCTCTGCTGACGTGACATCGTAGAGAGCCGGGCAGCCTTGGCGGCCTGCCACGTTCCGGTCAGAGCCGCCGAGATACAGACGCTCCAAGCTTCACCGGTAACGGCACGACGAGCCTTCGCTGCAACGATGGCTGTACGCGTGATAGCTCGGCGATCGTACACACCAGCATTGACCAGCGGACAAACGGTGCTCGTGGCGCTTGCACGCTGGGCGGCGAGCTTCGCAAACGCTCGTTGTCGGCAGCGAGCTTTCCGCTCGTCTGGGAGCAACTGGATGCGATCTGCACGGATATCGCGTAAGGCAGCAGACCAAGAAAGGGATCGCTGGACCACCGGAACACCCTAATAGAGAAACGTTACTTAAATATTGCAATCTGCAACAGCCTTAGTCAACCCAAAAAGTGGAATGTGACGCTAAAATGACCATTTCTCGCGCTCAGTGCCGCGCTGCGCGAGCACTTTTGGAGTGGACGCAAGATCGCCTAGCCGAGACATCCTCTGTTTCGAAAAAAACGGTGGTCGATTTCGAAGCGGGTAAGCGGACGCCGTACGACCGCACCATCGCGGACATCGCGCGCGCTTTCGAGGCAGCGGGCATCCAATTTATCCCAGAAAACGGAGGAGGAGCTGGCGTTCGCTTCCGTGAAAAGCAGGACATCGGCCAGAACACCTCTGATCCGCGTTGATCCAGGGGCGCGAACGCAGCGGCTCCATGCGCCTCTCCGAAGCCGCTGGTCTGAGAGGGATGCAGCAAGGCAGGAAGAGGCGGATCCTGGGCTCGAGCCATATTGCCCGCAGCCATTTCCATTTCCGGCTGTCAGTCGGCCGCTGCGGGCGCCGTTCTCGTAGTCCCCCTGACGCCTGTTCTATCTGATTTGAGCTTTTTGAAAGCGACGCATTCCGTGCGATCTCATTGGAGGACTAAATGCGTGTCTTGGTAACAGGGTTCGCCGGGTTTATTGGCTATCACCTTTGCCGCCGCTTGCTGGCTGAGGGGCATGCCGTCACCGGCCTCGATGCCTTCTCGACCTACTACGATGTAAATCTCAAGCACGCTCGCCACCGCGATCTTGCTCAGTCGGCCGAGTTTGAGGCGGTGGAGGGACGGATCGAGACGCCCGGCTTGCTGCACGATCTCATCGGCCGCACTGGTCCCGAGGTCGTTGTCCACCTCGCCGCTCAGGCTGGCGTGCGCTACAGTTTGGAGAACCCGCAGGCCTACGCCGATGCCAATCTCATTGGCAGCTTCAACCTGCTGGAGGCAGTCCGCGCGCACCCTGTGCGGCACCTGCTGCTCGCCTCGACGAGCTCCGCCTACGGCGGCAACACAATCCTACCCTTCCGCGAAGCCGACCGCGCCGTCAGCCCCCTGACCTTCTACGCCGCCACGAAGCTCGCCATGGAGGCGATGGCCCACTCCTACGCGCACCTGTTCTCCATCCCTACCACCGCGTTCCGGTTCTTCACCGTCTACGGTCCCTGGGGCCGGCCGGACATGGCGCTCTTTCTGTTCACGCGGAAGATCCTGGACGGCGAGCCGATCGAAGTCTTCGCAGGAGGCGCGGCTGAACGGGACTTCACCTACGTCGAGGATCTCGTGGAGGCCGTCCGCCGCTTGGTCGACCGGCCGCCGCCACTGCCGGGCGCGCACGTGGAGCGCATGCCGGGCGACACCCTGAGCGACTGCGCACCGTACCGGCTCGTCAACATCGGCGCGGGTCAACCACTGCGCCTCGACGCGATGATCAACATTCTAGAGGTGGCGCTTGGACGGCGGGCGCAGCGGATCCTGAAGCCGCTACCGCCGGGCGACGTACCGCGCACTCACGCGAGCACTGATTTACTGCACCGCCTCGTGGGCTCCATGGACAGCACGCCGCCTGAGAAGGGTATCGCCGCTTTCGTGGCCTGGTACCGCGCCTTCTATCAGGTCTGACCAGCCGGACGTGGTGCCAGCCGAACGGTTACGCCGCATCTCTGCCGCCCTCACTTTTCGCGCTGTGGGCTGAGTGAGGATGAGGCCTCCAAGCCGTGATCCGGCTGATCGCCTTGTCGGCGATCCTCGCGGTGATGATGGACATGTCCTCTACACAACAAAGCCGTTACTGCGGTTGCTACGCCGCCTACAGGAGGCGCCGGCACCGCCCGGCCCTGCGCTTAGGTAACCCTCAAAATTGTGATCAAGGCTGGTGCCAGCACAAGCGACATGATCATGTATCCGAGCGACAACACGATCGTCCTCGACACCCCGGTAGGTCCGGTCTGCCTGCGGCGCGACGCTACCAATATCTGGAAGATCATCTGATGCGTGCGGACCGCCTTCTCGTCACCGCAGCGACGCTTACCATCGCTGTTCTACCGGTACGTGCTGATCAGGTCCTCGGCCCAGGCCGCATTATCGGCAGCGACCCAGCCAACGGCGACATCCTGTTCGGCGCGCTAAAGTTCGGCAAGCGCCATGATGGGAAGACGACGCTTCAGCCAGACGCCATGCAGATCTCAGGGCCCGGTTCGTCTGGGGACATCCTATTAGGCATGAAGCCAGTCGCTCCCACCCTGTCTCAGGGCTTCGACCTCACGCCCGCACTCGGGACCAAGATCACGATCTCGGACGGTACGGACGCGGCTCCGCGCACGGGCACTGACCCGACCCCCTCGATCTTCATCTCGCGTGCCGACAAGTCCACGCCGGGCGCCGGGTTTCAGGGCCGGCTTCTTGGGCTGCACTACAAGCGCCTCGACGGCGGGAACGGTTCGGTTCAAGCGGCTCGGTTCCGGACAGACGACTACAGCACCACGGTCGGATCGCAAACGGTTGGGCTCACCGGCATCAGCAACGTGTTCGGCAAAGGACAAGGTTGGGCGCTCTACGGCGAGGCATGGTCGCACAAACCGACGGCCACCGCGACCACTCTCGAGCTCGACGCCTCAAACAACAGCGGCGGCGACTTCACGTACAATGACGCCTCACCGCTCACGGTCCCACACACGAAGGCTCTCATTATCGCTGGGAAGAAGGGCAGCGTGCCGACGAACGGCCGCAACACAATGGCGATGGCACTAGTCGCGTCACCCAACGCTGAGTTTCAGACTTTCGCTTACATCGCGCCAAAGACGCTGCTGAAGTACGGGTTCGACTTTGCGGCTTCCCCACCGACCGGCATCCTGTTCCGTAACGGCGCCTCGACGGACGGTCTGGGCACGACCCCGGGTGGCATCGGCATCGACATGGGACCGAACAATAAGGGATATGGCACTGCCCCAGATCAGGGGGCAATCCATCTGCGCACGCATCGCCTGCTCGCTGGCAAGAAGGTCAGCGAGGGCGGCACAGGCTTGACCTACCTAGACTTTAACACGGCTACAAACCTCTGGCAGACATACGCCGAAAGCGGTCTCGGCCCGCGGTTCGGCGCAGCCTCTGGCTACGCCACAATCTACGCTGCAACGAATGGTCTGCTGTTGCGAGACTATGCCGGAACCAATCAGCTTAATCTTAGCACTGCGGGTGTCTCATTCGCCAACGCTATCACAGCACCGGCTATAAAATCTCCCGCGGCCGGCAACGGTGTACTTACGAGCGCCTTCATCCGCACGACGGATCCGACCACCAAGGACATTCCTGTCGGTCAGTGCGCAGACTGGAACAACATTACCGCAGCCACTTTCAAGCATGTCTGCAACGTCGGCGGGACGCTGCGTTCGGTGGCGATGGAATGACCTTCCCCCTCAATACCTTGGAGATAAATTCTTCGACGTACTGAGGTTGCCGCATCGGCACGTTGATTAATAGCGGACTCGCGCCCTGTGCGCCGTCGCCGACCGCGATCTCGGGCGCGATCGATAGCCCACGCCGCTTCACGTCGACGAGCAGCTCGCGCCAGCTTTGGGCGCTCTCGCGCACGCCCACCTGGAAGCCGACTAGTTCTTTCCGGCCCTCGGGCGTCGCCGCGATCAGCACGAGCATGCACTCGGCCTGGTCCTCCATCCGGGCCTGCAGGTGGGTACACAACGTGGCTGATCGGCTGGATGGTCACACGCGGGCGCAACGACAAGGAGAGCGTGCCGGCGCCAGCGCCCGGCTCGCTTGCTGATAATCCGGCGATTCCATTGGCGCAGGGCCCACGCGAACTGATCGACATCATCCGTGAGAGCAGCGGAACATGGACCGCCGCCGCATGGAGGATAGCAGCCACATCCGCGAATGAACGCGAGTCCTCAAGGAAGAAGCGAAGCAGCAGTCGCGCTACTCTCAGAGCCCGTCCGGTAAGGGTCTGAGGCGGGGTTGAGTGGCCGGGATGGCGATGATTCCAGGAGGGTGCTGAAGCCTGACCTGGACTTGCCATGTGGACCCCGACCACCCGGCGGCAGCATAGCCGCGTGGGCCTTCGCTCTGAAACGGACCTCACCGACGCCGAGTGGGCGGTGATCGAGCCCTTGATGCCGAAGCCAGCGCCCTGTGGCCGGCCTCCGCTCTGGACGACACGGGAGGTCCTGAAGGCCATCTTCTACGTTCTGAGAGGTGGGATCTCCTGGCGGTTGGTACCCAAGGATCTGCCGCCGCGCTCGACCACCTTCGGCTCCTTCAGCCGCTGGCGCGACACAGGGCTGTTCGGCCGGATCAACCACCACCTCGTCATGGCCGATCGCGAGCGAGGCGGACGGGACGCCTCACCGTCTGCCGCGGTCCTCGACAGCCAAAGCATCGAGACGACGGAGAGCGGCGGCCCGCGCGGCTACGATGCCGGCAAGAGGGTCAAGGGGCGCAAGCGCCAAGCGCTGGTCGACAAGCGCTGGTCGACAGGGACGGGCGCGCTCTCGTCCTCGATCCTCAGCCCGCCGACGTACAGGACCGCGACGGGGCCGTGCCGGTGCTGCGCCTGTCGCGTCGGACCTTCCCGTTCATCGCCAAAGCCTTCGCCGATGCAGGCTATGCCGGCAACAGACCGGCGACCGCCACGATCATCACGGTCGAGAGCGTGCGCAAGCCGCCCGATCAAGTCGGCTTTGCCGTGCATCCACGCCGCTGGGTGGTCGAACGGTTCTTCGCCTGGATCAGCCGCAATCGCCGCCTCTGGAAGGACCCAGAGGCGACTATCGCCTCGGCCAGAGCCTTCCTCTACGCCGCAGCCGTCATGATCCTCGTCAGGCGGCTCGCCCGCTCAGCCTGACTTCTCGGACGGACTCTAAGAGATTGTCGAGGATCAGCGCCTCGAGCATCGCCTCAACGCGGAGCGCCAGCATCGATACCCGTGATCTGGCCCGCCGATACGACGGTTTCGCCTCTTCTATCAGCGGCTCTCAGCCCCGCCGCCGCGTGAGGCCTTTTCTTTTCCGCCACGTCGCATCATGCGTTCGGATCCGGCGACTCGTGAGGCCATAACCTGCTTAAGACGAGTCCGCCCGATCCGCCACTAGATCGCATTTTTCGATACGAGCGGCTGTTCAGCCCACGGCACAAGGGCTACAAACGTGCCTAACCGATCTTCGGAGGCTTGGCGGAAGCAAAAAATGCCAAAGAGATTTATTCGGTTGAAAGAATTTGATCCTTCAACGGATTTGACCGTCCATCCTCCTGAAGATTATCTATCCGGAACGGATGGATCCTTAAAAAATAAATCGTGCCGCCTCCGCACAGATAGCGATGGATTTCTATGGACAGGGCACGAATTCTCATCAGACGATGAATCAATACTTGCTCTTGGTGACAGTATACTAGAAAATTATTGGATTGAAGAAAAGTACAGGATTTGCTCGCGGCTGGAGCACAAATTCAGGAGTGAAGCGCAGCATCCAGTTCGGGTTTTGAATTCTGGCGTCACTGGCGCAACACTTCTTAACCTCCTGAATGTGCTTTTGACAAAGGGTCTGAAATACAAGCTTGCGGGCGTTTTGATCATGGCCGGCCCCATCGATGCCGTCGCGTGTGCAACGGATGGAGGCTATTGGACGAAGCATTATCAGCTAAACCCGATTGTCGAGCCGTCAGGATCGGATAGGACAGTGCTGGATAAAAGAGACATTGCCGACTTAGATCAAAGGCGCAAGCTGCTGCAGGTTCTTGCTTCGGTCGCGGATATTCATGGCGTTCCGATTTGGTTCGCCACGTATATTCATCGATCAGACAATACCGAACCATGGGTCATTTCGAAATGGCCCAAGATAGATCGGTTTGACGCCTACGCCACACTGCAGAGCTCCATAAATGATTCTACGAGGTCGTTCGCAAAAGAGCACGGCCGCATGCTAATAGACGTTCAAATGGAACTGAAAAATACTCAAGATCTATTATACGATCTGATACACCCGAACGTAGAGGGCTGTCGTTACATAGCCGACTTGATGTTTCGGGAGATGGCGCCAGTCATTCTAAAGAAACATGGTCGGCAATGAGGTTTGCGCCTCCGTGCAAAACGCGTTCTCAGTTTGCTTCCATTGATCGCTGCCAGATGCCTCCGTCCCGCGCCGTGAACAGATCGGGGTGCGGCCGAGCGGATGACGCCCCTGACGTTTCGACCTCAAGCTGCATCGTCTCGGGCGCCCGGGCTTCGGCCAGGGCGCCATTCGTCTTTTCAGCCCCGCTGGTCACCGCCGCGCCGCGCTTTTGTATTCACACCTTCGAATATTAATAAGCTATTATATTGTATCAAAAACGTAGTTTACATGCCTAGATGTTCGGTCCCGGCATGTGGTGTGACGGATCGAGCCTGAAGCGTTCTGGCTCTTTCGTCCAGGCCTGGCAGATGAACTCGTAGGGGTTAAGGCCGCGCAGGGTCTTGAGCCGGCGTCCGTAGTTGTAGGCATCCACGAAGAACTGCAGGTGCTGCCGGAGTTCGTTGTGGCCCTCGTAATGGTAGCGCTTGACCGTGGCGTCCTTGATAGTTCGGTTCATCCGCTCGACTTGACCGTTCGTCTACGCTGATCGACGAGAAGGTCGACATCACCCTGGCGTAGATGCGCGTCCAGCTGCAGGACGAGCACGGCCTCCGGGTCGGGGTAGGCACGCTGTGGGCCTTCCTCGTCGGTAAGCGCTGTCTGGGCGGCACCTTCCGGCAGACGGCGTGAAGGCGACATACGGAGCGGATTGGGAGCTCCGTCACATGTCGATGTCAGGGCGTATGGCTATGTCGGAGCC
>NZ_BPQS01000077.1 GCF_022179385.1 Methylobacterium longum
TCATCACCCGCATCGTCGAGGGCCATCGGCAGCGGCACCTCGATGATCTGCTGCCATGGGCTTACCAGCCAACGCCGGCCCTCAAAGCCGTGGCCTGAGGACAGCGCTTACCCTCGACGCGCGCGACCTCACATAATAAAAAAAGACAACCCACGCTGCCGAGCAGGACCGCCCGGACCTGAAGGCGGCGCGCGAAGCGTGGTTTGAGGGGCAGCCTGAGCTGGACCCCGCCCGCCTCGTGTTCCTCGACGAGACGTGGACGGCGACCAACATGGCCCGCCTTCGCGGGCGCTGCCCGCGCGGCGAGCGTCTGCGTTCGCCGATCCCGCATGGTCATTGGAAGACCACGACCCTGGTGGCGGGCCTGCGCCTGTCCGGGGTCGCCGCGCCGTTCGTGCTCGATGGGCCGATCAACCGTGATGCCTTCCAAGCCTACGTCGATCGCGTGCTGGTGCCCGAGCTCGCCCGCGGCGACATCGTCGTGATGGACAATCTCAGCAGCCACAAAGGACCGGCCGTGAGGGCCGCCATCGAAGCCGTAGGCGCGCGGCTCTTGTTCCTGCCGCCCTACTCCCCCGACTTCAACCCAATCGAGATGGCGTTCTCGAAGCTCAAGGCGCTGCTGCGCAAGGCCGCCGAGCGCACCATCGAAGGGCTTTGGGCCGCCATCGGGCGCTTGGTGGATGCCGTCATCCCCGACGAGTACGCCAACTTCTTCGCCGCCGCAGGATACGACCCCGATTAAACCGAAAACGCTCCAATCTTCTTCACGGCGCCGCTCCTCCCATAAAGCTCTCACAAAACCGAAAAACCTACATTCACGCCGACCCAAAGCGATGGTTGAAGGTCCCGTTCAATCCGAGAGACTTACTTGATCTATAAGGGACAACTACACCTTACCCGTGTTGGTGCTCTCGTGGGTAAGCGACAGTTCCAACGCACGCAATCGCCGAGCTTCCACCAAAACTTCCTCCGGTCCGTCAATGTATTCAGAGACGGCATGAAGGTTAGCTAGGCCGTCAAACCGTCGCTGTACGGCGGCTCTTAGCCGCTCGAAAGCTGCCCGCCGTAAGCTTTCGCTGGCCATCCGAGAGAAAGCTTCCTCGACCGACGCCGCCGTCCGGTGCCTCACCTTTACTACACCGTCATTCTCATCCCAATCGGCATATGCGGCTTCGTCGAACACTATCGGGACGGCACCAAGATAATACGAGCATAAGATGGCATTCGCGGTCTTGTATTTGATGTTGACCGACTCACCGGGCGGGTGAACCACTAAATCGGGAGCTAACCGGCGCCAGTTCAGAATGAATTGATTGAAAGACCGGTGGAGTCGGGCTCGATGGGTTGGCAGCTTAGTACTGATATTTGCTCCATCCGGGATAATCAATCGAGTAGGAAAGCGACTTCCGACCGCCTCAAGAGCTGGAACCACCAGCGCATTGAAAGATTTATGGCGGAATGCCCCCCCAAAAGAAGCGACCTTCAGCTCCGAGCCAGCTATCTTGATATCCCCGGCCGATAAACAGCAAGCGAGTTCTAGGGACTTTTCCAGAGCAGGGGAGAGCAGCCTTACGTGCCGGTGAATTTCATTCTCTTCGTAAAACTTTTTAAGTGGAGGTGAAGTCACAAAGACCGACTGAAAGCCAGTCAGAGCACGCTGCAAGTTTCCGACAGTGTACCACGCTAAATCGGAACGTTCCGACCCAAGGAGTGTAAAATTGTCATCGATATAATAAGCTACTGGCGTTCCAATATCCGCCGCCAAAGTCGCCACATTGGCGCCTGCTGATGAGGGAAAAAGTTGTCGCACCACAATGACTAGAGAAGCGCGACATATCAAACTAACTAAATCGGAATGTCGGCAGAATTCCGGCTCGATAAAAACCACCTCGAAGGCCGCTATTTCGGAGAGTGGATCGAATACGAGGCTCGATGAAGAGTCAATTCGACCGACAACTAGGATGAACGAGCAATCCTTTGGTTTTTGCCGGGAAAATAGTTCGAGAGAGCTAATGTTGGCGGTAGTCAGCTCTGCTCTCGAACGCCTATTTGTGCCGGTCCGAAGACGGTGGTAAGAGAAAGGTTCACCACGGACTGCGTCCGCTGCAAACCCTTGCTTCTCCACACCAACGGAGTAGTCAATGGTTTCGAAAGCCGCTACCGCTGAAAGTCTCGCGACTAAGTCCCGTGCCATTTCTTGCCCAGCACTTGGATCGGGGAGGCACCGGTCAAGCACGCGTCTCGGAATAAGAAGTGACGAAAGCCTAACGTCGTCACGGAAGCGCGTGAGCTCCTCGTAATAGAGACTTACAGGCGGTGTGCCAGCCCCAAGGTCTCTTGGTACCACGATGAAGCGCTGATCATATTCAACACGCCGAGCTCCTTCAAGCATCAGCTCAACCGCATTTACCGCGTAGATAAAACCGCCGGCGCAGAGCACAACGTACTGACTTTTGGCATGTTCAAGACCCACGATCAGTCCGAGGCTCAGACTGATGGTTTCGCGTCCTATCGGCGGCGAAATCAACACCACGCGATCATCCACTTCGACAATCTCGGCTAAACCGCGCGAGGTGGGCAGTCGCATGTCGCAATCCGCGACTATGATCTCTATGTCCTCATAAGTCTGCCGAAATATTGACAGCAGAGTATCCACGATTGCAGACTCGTTATCGGCCTGTGTGATGCCAACCACGAACGAAACACGGGGATGGCCTTGAGCGGCGTAACAGGAGGGGCGCCGGCGGCAATCCCGGAGAAGATCTCCGACCGTCAGTGGAGAAACACTTACCGGCTCGCTCACAGTGCACCTCCAGTCCGCTCCAAAGAGCTACACTCATCAGCGTCCTCCAAGTCGCCGCGGTCTGAATTAATGTCACCTGTCCCATCTCTCGAGCGGACAACCGCGGACGAGGCGTCGTACTCGGGCGGCGCAGAGCCATCCTCGTGAAATGAGGCCTCGAGAGGACTGATACTTGCCCCGCCGATTACATAGACGGAGCGCGGTGGAAACTCTAACGCAAGTCCTACCAGCACGTTCCTCGGCCTTTGAGCAATAAAGGTAGTTCGCCAGCCGCCGAAGCGGTAGGCCGAGTCGCCAAGCGCCTCTGATAATCCAGCGCGTTCAAACCAGGGAGCAGTCACCCCGATGACAAGCGAGTCGCCCAGAATCACCACCGATATGCTGGACTGATTTAAGCTCGGGCGGCACCAGCCTTCTACGGTAATTTTTTCACCCTCGACCTCGATTATGTCGACCGCACCCAGTATGCTTGTGTCGAGCTCGGATAATGGCAGTACAGTTACTTCTGCCCCAATTACATCTCCCGGCAGGATTGCGTCACCGTTTGGAAGCTTCCCGACAATGACTGGGGCGCCGACCTGCTCAAGCCCAATCTCAGTCCGACCGAAAGGAATAAGGAGGTTTGGTCCGAAATCGAGACTCGGCGTCGGGACAGCAATTGTCCAAGGATTTAAGGTACCGTCAGAAATTGCTGGGGTGAATGTTCCGATCATCTTGCCGCCGCTGGCAAGCACCACGCGACGAGGTGTATGGGTAGTACCATTCACCACAACGTTGTCGCCGCGGCCTTCAACGCTGACAATATCATCTTGAGCTGTCTCGCGCGTCGCTGATTGAACGGCGCGCCTGCCTTCAAACGGCCAGATATTCCGCGACGAACTTCCGAACAGGACTGGCAACGGAACGTCGAAGACCCGAAATTCACCGCCTGGCACTTCAGAAAACGCGTTGAAAGCTGTACTGAGTTCGCCGACCTCAACTTGGATTGCGCCGCTTTCCCGCGTTGCTAAAATTTTTACTTGCATTGAGCGCGCAACACCGACACGAAAATTCAAAACGGATGATGATTCCTCATTTTTGAATATAAACTTTCCAGCGAAGTCTTCGTGCTGGCTCCATCCATCAGCAAGGGATGATGCGAAGTCGATGTTTTTCCCGTCGACAATGAGGCCGTAGATGTAGAGGCGCTTACCCACCTCTCCAGCTAGTGTGATTTCTACAAGCTGAGGTTCAACAGCCCTCGAACCCCTGAACCGCCGCTCGGCCGCTTCTCGGCACGCAGCTACGTATAATTCAGCCAGCCTTAGCTGTGTAAAGCGTGGGTGGGATCGCGTCCAGCTTGCTTCCAAGCCTCGAGCCATCGCCCTGTGGCGCTCCACATCGCTGAGCTTTAGAGCACGTGTCAGCGCTTCTTGTAGGGCGACGCTACTCGTGCCGCTCGCGATGAACCCGTTAAAGCCATCCTTGATAATTTCTCTCACACCACCTGCCGGCGCAGAGATTGCAAGACAGCCGCTTGCCATGCCAAAGAGGACTGCTTGTGGTTGCGACTCATCGTCACTACTGCACAATACAATATCCGCCTGGGCATAGAGTGGCCTCATATCCTGTACAAAGCCGTGCACTGTGAGCCGATCGGCCATGCCTCGGAGATCGAATTCCGTCTGACATGCCTGGAGATATTCGGGAAACCACTCCGTATAGCCGGCAAGGACAAGTTCGAGATCATAGCCATCCTCGATAAGGTTCGCGACTGCAACGGCAGCACGCAGTTGCCCCTTTCGCGGCTGAACCGTGCCCGAGACAAGTATGGTAATCCTGCCGTTCCGAGCAAGACCCGTCCCGCGCACCCGACTTTCGCCGATGACGAAGTGCTCCGCTGACACGGGAGCGGGAAAGACATGCGTCGGGCAAGCGAAACTAGATGCCCAGATTCTGCCGTAAAGCTGCGACGAGCAGTGCACGCCGTGTGGTCGACCAAATTGGGTCAGGGATGTAGGAACGCCATAAGCTTGGTGGAGAGAAAGGACGAGAGGAAGCTCAAGTGTTTCGGCAACGGAAACCCAATCTGCTGAGTAGGGTGTCGCGTGAATCAAACGCACGTCTAGCCGGGAACACATCTTTGAAAGGAAATCCAAATTCATAGTGGAGTTTGCGCGAAGTGCCTCTGGCGCAAGGGAAACCTCGAAAGGAAACGTGAAAAGCTCCCAACCTTCCGCGTCCACGCGGCCTTTGAAATCTGAGTTGATGGGATCCTGCTGGCGCGTGCAGATGATCGGCTTCACTCCGAGGGCAGCCATCAGGCGGGCATGATCAAGAAGATGCAGAGTCGCCCCGCCCAAGGCTGTATGGCCAAAGACATAGAGGACTGAGGGGCGACCTAAGGGAATCTTTATAGAGCGAAAAATGCAGTGTAAGTCGGCCGCGACCAAGGCAGTGGCCATGTCGACAGTCGCTTGCTCTGAGGTAAAGCGTTTAGCGACATCGCGCCGCGCGCGGCCAATTATTTCGGCGCGATCTTCGGGATCCATAGAGAGAGCTTTTGTTAATGCGCTCCTCCAGGCGCCCAACTCGTTCGCGACTTTAATGGCGGTTAATCCATCTCGAATCTTCCCGTAGACGGACACATCCGAAACGAGAAGCAGCGCACCCGCGGCAGCAGCCTCAACGTACTTGATAGGGCTCTTGCTACGTTTGACAGCATTGTCGTCGAAAAGCGGCGCCAGCAAAACCTCAAAGTTCTCCGCTTGTAGACGGTCTAGGTAACGCTCGTAGGACTGATCAAAATGGCGATGCACGACACGGTTATCCGGCAACCCTAATGGCGACGGGTCAAAGCCCCAACAGTGCAGCTCAACATCGTGGAATTCATTAAGCGTCGCCGTGATCTCCGACCATAGTAGCTTAAGTTCCGCTTCTCTAATTGGACTCGTGACAAGCGCCACCTTGCGCCGCTCGTTTGTGGAGTGCGGGCTCACATAATTCAGGCGAGAGGCGCGGATGTTTGTCTCTAGACGCAAAACCCGCGGGTTATAAACCCGGCAGGCCCGTTCTACTTCCTCCGAATACACAATAACTATATCCGCTGTTTTAACCTGCTGCTCTATCGCGATATAATTTGGAGTTCCAGGCCTGAGATATGCGTGTTCTAAGCCTGCCTCGTGGAAGGCGAACATGTTGTCGTCCATCACATACACTGTGGAGATGCCACGTTCACTGCAATCGGCGGCAAAGACGCTCGTGGCCGGCGATACCGTGCGATATAAGATTGCGCGCTCTATAAAGCCGGTGATAGGAAAGTCCACCTCTCCATAGAATGTGAACAGGTGCTCTTCGCCGCTGAGGCTATGCACAAAATTTCCGAGTGTAACATCCACCGATGTCGAGTACGCTGCTTTAAAGACCGCGTTGCAACGGTCCGCGCTTGTTTTTGCCGCGATTGCGCTGCGTTCGTCTCGTGTAAAAAGGTCAGGATGCTGGGCTGCGTATGGCGCCACGGCCTCGCGCCATACTGCAGTCTCCACAGATCGGGTTACAGGACGGAAAGGCACTAGAATGTCATAGGATGGCATCGATTCAGGTGCTAGCCTGGCCGCTTTATCAATGCCGAGCAAAGGTAGGGTGAGCTCACGGTCGAGGTGCACACCACGCCCGAGCGAGTGTTCGTGTGCAACAGTTACTTCTCCAATCAACTCGGGAACGTGGATGAAGTCTGCAACGCGCGAAGCTCGCAGCCAAAGATCGTGGTCAGATAAACGACGGAGTAGGACCTGAGGATCGTACATCCCAATTTTTGACAAGAGAGAAAGAGGATGTAGTACTGAGCAGTTTGCAAGGCGGTTCTGCTGTAAAAGTGACGATCTGTTAATGGGGCCTTTGCCGATAATGCCGACTTGTTCCCCGGAGTGGCTGACCATCAAGACGTTGCCGTAAACAATAAAATCTGCGGTATCGCCCGGAAGGCTCTTATGGAGATGTGAGAGTGCGTCTTTGTACCAGACGTCATCTTCAAATTGGTATGCAACGAGTGGCGCTCGTGCCACTAGCAGTCCCTCATTCACGCGCAGCGCGGGCAACCCAGAGTTCGCGTTGTGGCGTATAACAGAGACACGGTCATCGGCCCGACGATATTCTCGCAAGATGTTGAAGAGGCCGTCATTGGAGCCGTCATCTACGATGATAAGCTCTATGTTAGAGAATGTCTGCGTGAGTACGGATTCGATGGCTCGCCGCGTGATGCCGTTGGCTCGGTCGCGGTAAACGGGCATTATAACCGAAATTTCTGGAGTAAGTCCGGGGGAGCGACGAGGTGGAAGGTGCTCCGCGCCAGCGATCAGATCGCGTACGAGCTTTGTGACTCCCATGAACCCTTTTGTCTCCAGATACAAATTACTCCGGCGATCATTGCAAGGGGCGCGCCGAAGCTCCAATTAAGGTAGTAGCACCGAAGACCCCCAGGGGGAATGCGCGTCTGCTGCCGGGTCGTTCGGGGACGGCGCAAGGCAGGCATCGTCGTTTGTGCTTTAGAGCCGCCGTGTTTAGCACAGACTGCGGTTAAGCTGTCCGCGCAGGACCGTGTCGGGTGAGCGACTCTTCAGAACGCGCTGACGGCAGCCGTTGTAGGCGACGTTGAAGTCAGCCAGCAGCGTTTTAAGATCCCGGTTGCTTTAGAGCGTGATGCTTAGCACCTCCCGCTACACCCTGCCGTTTAGCCGTTCGACCAGGCCGAAAGTCGCGCGGCTTGTAGGGTTTGGACATGCGATGCCGCGCACCCTGCCGCTGGCATGTGTGCTCGAAGACATCAGCGTGAAGCATGAGACACGGTCAATCAGGACAGGCGTGACCTTGGACGGGAGAACGTCGAACGCCTCGTCCCCGTTCAGGAAGGCGACGGCTGAACTTGATCCGCAGGGCGTCGAAGAACACGATCGGGTAGACCGGCTCCAGCGGCCGGGCTTGCCAGGCGGTGACCTACTCTAGAACCGCGTCGGTCACCGCGCTGATCAGGTCGGGTGAGACCTCGATCCCGTAGAGCTCGCGTAGGTGCGCGACGATCTCCCGGGTGCTCATGCCGCGGATGTACATCGAAACGACCTTGTCGTCGAAGCCGGGAAAGCGGCGCTGATGCTGGGCGATCAGCTGCGGATCGAACGTCGCCTGCCGGTCGCGGGGGATCGCCAGCTCGATCCGGCCCGCCTCGGTCGTGACCGTCTTGCGGCCATAGCCGTTGCGCGTGTTGCCAGCGTCCCTGCCGGCCAGATGATGGTCCATCTCGGCGTTGAGCGCCCGCTCGGCCAGAGCCTTCTTCAACTCGTCCAGCACACCGTCGGCCTCAAAGGCCGTCTTCGGATCGGCCCCGGCCAGAAGCTGGTCTAGGATCGCATCACGAATACGGAGTGCTTTGCGTCGTGCCATCGGGAACATCCGTCTGATCCACTATGGCCGCCCACACATGAAATTCCTGACAGTCCCGTTCCAGGGGAGACGCCGTAGTGCTTCACCAGCACGCCGAAGCTCTAATAAGCGCTGGCCCCCACGGGAGCCATGGCCACGGCAGCCATCAAAGCGCCAGGCATGCTCCTCGACCGCCTGCGTGAGCGTCTCAACAACCTTCCCAGCCAAACAGCTATCACTTAAGGCCCCCCAACAGTACGCGCAGCTTTCGGGCTAGACCGCGGCGAAACTCAGCGCTCATCACGAGGAATTTGACCAGGCCCTTCTCGCCCCCGGCAAGCCTAAGCTCGATGCGGTGGACGCGGCCATCCCCAATGGCCGGCGAGATTGGGATTAGGAAAGCCCGACGTCCGTCTCCCTTGCCGGCTTCTGCCAAGTCAGCCCGATAAATTGCGGCATCAAAGGAGTCGTATAGATGCCCGTCGACGTGGAGGTCTAATCGGCAGGGTTCTGACGATCCAACGATGTTTGCCCAGCCCTTCACATACAAGCCCTCGATGTTGGACTCGAATTTCCCTTGGCGGACAAGCTCAGCAGCGATTCTGTCCGAATACAGCTTGATAACTGCATTAGCTTCGACATCTGAAGGGCGCAAGGTGCGGCGGTCGGGCGGGATAGAGTGAACCGGAGTGTAAAAGGCTGCAAGTCGATAACGTTCCTGGAGCGCTGCTTCTGTCAGTGGGATGATGCCCTCGAGGAGCTCGGCAATAGGTCGCCATGAAGCGTCTGCTGAGAAGTGGCGGCGGCAGAAATTGAGCAGCCTCAAGTATGCTTCTTCGCGCTTACCCGCCTCGACGAGCCGTTGAAGTGCCTTGTACCATTGTGCCGGATCAGCGCCTGCTTTCTCAACGCCTTCCATATACCCAATCCCTTCGTATGCCCGTTCGTTGGCTAGGATGGGGACTGCACCTAAATAACAGGCGACAAGTATCGCATTATCGGACTTGAAGTGGATGTTGCTCGTTGTGCCGCTTGGATGCACGATAATATTGGGTTTAAATTTACACCAGCTCTCAAGAAAATGCGAGAAGCCGAGGCTGGGCGCGGCAAATTCTATTGAAAATTTGGTTGTTGGATACGTTTCCGGCGTTTCTCGGACTTGAAGGCGCGTTGGGTTAGGCAGGGCGTCTAAAGCCGGCAAGACGTCACGCAAAAGGGCGGCGTTCCGGAAAGGCCCTCCAAAGTAAGTGATTCGCAATTCATCTTCATCAAACGGCCCTATGCCATCCCGGATTTTGCGAATCTTCTCAAGTAGACTCTCGTCAAAGATTGGCGAGAGGATATCAACATCAGTATGTAAGGCATTATCAATGAAAAAGTCGCGCAGCTCGCGCGATGATACCAAGACCGCCTGGAAGGTGGTGAGTTCTGAGCGCATTCGATCAAGCGAGTAGGCGTTCCAAGCTGGATCTTCGCCGATTAGTGCGTTGAAGTTGTCATCGCAGAAATACAAGTGCGGAATTTGCGCGAGACGACAAAATCGAAGGGCGCTCGCCTGCCTCTCTGACAAAAACTCACGTACAAAG
Organism: Methylobacterium longum; assembly: GCF_022179385.1. GTDB lineage: Bacteria > Pseudomonadota > Alphaproteobacteria > Rhizobiales > Beijerinckiaceae > Methylobacterium > Methylobacterium longum. The sequence goes on from NZ_BPQS01000077.1 coordinate 9,787, forward strand.
ATGACTAGGTCCGATGTCGCGAGCTGAGAGTTTTCATACCAGGTGTTGCCGGCCGGTTCGATAAATCGCACACGCCGGAACGGCAGTTCCTCCGAAACGAAGTAGAGGCTCACGCTCGCGTTACAATCTCCATAGACGGACACTACCGGCGGCGGCGACGCGGCCGGTTCGGGCTGCGAGGCCATGATCAATGGTTCGTACCAGAACTTATTTTCGAAATAAGAGCTAACCTCGCGAATTCCGTTCGCTAAAGCGACGGAGCATGACTGGGGTTGGAAAAGGACATCTCGGTTTTCGATCCTACCGGGAATAAGATCTGTATCCCGAGGCAGCGCCATGAATTCGTGGACAACCTCGAAACGCATTGGGTAGGTATTGCCTAGACTGTCCGGGCGGCTAGATCCTAATTCTCGGCCAACTTGTACGCGAGAGCCAACTATCTCGAATCGCTTTTGAATGCGGTACCATAGGTCCCAATCGCATAAGCGAGACAAGATAACGTGTGGATCATAGAAGCCGACTGTCTCAATTACCTCGCGCGTCATAAGTACGCCGGCGTTGCCGAGGAAGTTCGACCACCTCAGCTTGTCGTGTCCGTAAGGCGCTTCACCCAGAAGGAAAGTGTTTCCCGACATGTCGGGCATAGCTACAAGGCCGTGAACAACGGCGGCGCGTGCGCTTTCTTGAACGCGCAGCAGCGACTCGAATGCCGTTTTCTCAAACACAAAGTCGTCGAAGGCAAAGCTGATGAATGTGCCTCGCGCCTGCAGATACGCCTCGTACTCGGACACGGCAGGAAGTCCGATGTTTCTAGGGTGCCGGAGAAGCGAGACGCGGTCGTCTGTTTCCATCAGGGCACGCACCTGCTCTAACGTGCCGTCAGTCGAGGCATCATCGACAATGATGAGCTCGAGATCTTCCATCGTCTGGGAGAGAACGCTTCGGGCAGCCTTCCTGAACATGCCGTCGGAGCCGCGCCGGAACGTGGGCAGGAGGACCGAGAGAACCGGCCGCGCGTTTCGGCGTGGAGAAGGGTGCCACTCGGTCGCTGCGATCAGGTCGCGGACGCGCATTCATTATTCCTGCGTAATTCATAGCACATCAGCGCGCCGGCATTGCTTCCCGCAGTTTTGGAGCTGGCAATGTGGAGCGCCAACCTGGGATTCTTTGCCTGCATGCCCGAGGGTGATTGAGCTGGCGCGTTCAGGAGCGATGATGCGGATCGAGGTCGGTGCCCAAGCAGGCACAGACATATTCGACGTCCTGGCGCGTGAGCCTGAGATGTAGCGGAAGCGAGATCACCTCGTTCGAAAATTGATTGGCATGTGTCCGGCTGTCATGGTGGTGGGCATACATTGTGAACTCGGTGTTGTCCCGATAGTGCACTCCCGGGAAAACACCTTGTCCATTTAACGCTAGTAGAACCTCGTCTCGTCGATCGACGCGAATCTGATAAAGGTGGCGAGAAGATTCGCAGCCATCAGCCACAGGGACTCGTCGAATGCTAGAGTTGTCGCAGAGAAGCTCATCGTACCAAGCGCAGAGCTGGCGTCGGTAGGCATTGTCAGCGTCCAAGTACTTCAGTTGCACCATCGCGATTGCCGCCATGACGGAGTTCCCGTGCTCCTTGAAGCCTATAGCAGGTACGTCGTAGTACCACTTGTAAGCACCGCCGATCTGCGTTCGGGAAAAGGTGTCTTTATCGATCCCGAGCCACGATGCCTGCCGCGCACGTTCGTCCAAACTGCGCTCGGCAAAGCAGATCATGCCGGAGTCAGCGGTGGGCAGGTTCTTGACAGCTTGGAACGAGAAGACAACGGCGTCGCATCCTTGACCAGGGAAGCGACCAGTGACGCGCGTGCCGGCCATATGCGCAGCGTCGAGGATCAGTTTAAGGCCGCGTGCCTCACAAATCTTGCGAATTGCCCCAAGCTGCCCGACGTTGCCGCCAAGGCCGACGAAGATGACCGCTCGTGTACGAGACGTGATCTTCGACTGCACGCTCTCCGGATCCAAGCAGCCCATCGCGTCAATGTCGGCGAAGACAACATTGAGATTTTCGTAAAGAATCGCATGATTCGTGGAAACGAAAGTGATTGGCGTGCTTATGACCTCGTCGCCGTCATCCCAACCATGATGCTCTTTGAGAAGCTTCACGGCAAGTCTAAGCCCAGCTGTAGCAGAGTTAAGAAAATGAGCATGTCTCAGACATGTGTAGTCACACCACATCTTTTCAAATTCTAATGTTTTGTAACCAAGACCGGTCCATCCAAGATCAAGGCACTCACCAATGGCCGATAAGCACTCTTCCTTGCGAAAACTCGGAGCAAAAAGTTGTATATTTTTAGTGGCCATTGTTTATCTCGCGCACCATTTTTAATAGCCCTGAATCCGGATCTGACGACTGGATAGGCTTAAAACCAAGGGAGACGTAGAGCGTAATTGCTGCTATGTTAACGGCTTTAACCTCAAGATGAACATGGTCGATGTTGGCACTAGCAGCTGCAGCCAAGAGGAGCTTTGTCGCCTCTCGCGCTTGGCCAGACCGCCGCGCTGCGGGATCACCGATCAATAACCTGCCGAATTCTGCCGATCGATTTTCCCATTGAATATCGTACAGAGCGATTGTTCCAATCGGCCTTTCTTTGAGATCTTCAATGACAAAGTTGAAATCTCGTCCGGAGGCTTGAGCAGCGGCCAGCCAGCGCTCATGCGAAATTGGCTCGAAGCGCGAAATGATATTGAACCACTTCGCAATGCTTGGATCGTTCCGCCAAGCAATGATTGAAGGAGTGTGGGTTTTACTCAGGGGAACGAGGCAGCAACTGGTGCCAACCATCTTTTGGGTCAGGATCGGATGCGGTTCGTATCTCATCACGCCGTCGGCGTTAGCTGCTCCGGCTAGGTACTGCAACCTCGAATTGAGGAGCACTCGCAAAATCAGCCGTGAAGATGACATAGGTTAAGATTTCTGCAGGGCGCGGCTGTCAGATGGCGCGTCAGATCATGATGCTTGGGCAAGCCAGCGACGTAGCACGCACACGATTGTGCTCGCCTCATTCTCCGCGCGCCACCAGGCTCATGCTAAGGTGACTGTTTTGCGACCGTGAGCCACTAATCCTTTCGAGTAGACCTTTTCGATACGTAGAAACTTAACCACAGAACCAAAGCTTAACATACAACTTAGACTATTATCGCCTCCGAATCGAAAAAAACAAACAGCCTTGTCGCGAATCGAAGCTGCGGCCGTTGAAATCCGTCGTAATATTTATTTTATTTTATCGCCGGATCTAACATTATAAATAATTCGAGCGTCGCGGATATTAAGAAATGTCGGCCTCCCCCAGGATTGCACCGTCTGGGCGCCGGCGTACAGTAATCTTATATACTTTTTGTGGCTCAAGTTTAGGGTTGAAGGCATAATTAAATCCCTGTCGGCCATCCCCCATTCCTATTGCCGCAGCAAGGCCTGGGCGCATAAGATCGGCGTTGAGAGTTGCGATGAGTGCGCCATTGACCAGTATCTCAAGTTCGACCGGATAATCTGGCGCGCCTTGATTGAGTGCCCATCCTACGACTTCCGCGTGTGTTGCCCTGTCTACAAAGCCTCGTAAGTTGCCGAGTAGGTTGGGTTTTTTGCGCAACATAACTGCGTCAGCGTGAAGAGATTTGATGGCCGAATCTAGTGAAGTTGGCCATTCGATGCCATTTTCCCGTAACATCGTCGCAACATCTAATAGAGTGGATATCATTTGGTCCGGCGCGGCTCGGCCGTGCAGGGTGAGCTGTAAAAATTGGTCAGCTAAACGGCTGGCCATGTCTAGTACATAATTCAGAGTATGACGCTGCTCTGTCAACGCTATTTCACCTGCCTGCCTTGTACGGTTATGCGCTGCATAGCTCGTACGAAAAGCGAGGTCTATAGGTTCTGTGGTGGCTTTTGCTTGCCGACGGGCTGTAACAGACCTTAAAGCGCATTTGAGAGGCACGCTACTGAGGTTACAATCTCAAACACGCTCTCAGGCGGTCACGTGCTGCTCGAGATGCGCGCGGAGAATGGAATAATGCTCGACGACATTGTCGAGCATGGCCGCGTTCACGCTTCTGATGTGCTCGGAACCGTGGTCCGGCTGGTAGTTCATCACGTAATAGGACGCGTGCGCCCTCAGCTTCGTCGCCACGAAGGCCGCGTCGGCCGACCAAGCGACTTCGGCACGAACCAGCTGAAGCCGCCTGCAGATCTCGAGCCATTGTAGGTTCAGCGCGATGCCGCTGCCCATCTGCTTGAACAGATCGAACGTCGAATCGAGGATGTTGAGGGCGGCGGCTGCGGACACGAGGCGCTCCGGTCAGGAGGATGCGACGACGAGATCGGGACGCACGTACCAGTCGTCGAACAGGGAAAATTGCCGGAACCGCGGGCGGTAGCCATGGCCGGTCAGAAGATCGTAGATCTTCTCACGCGTCCCGGAGAAATTGTGCTCGACGCTGATCAGCGCGACGTCGTGGCGCGTGAAGTCGAAGCTCTGCAGCACGTCGAACTCGCCGCCCTCCACGTCAATGCTCATGTAGTCGATTCGCTTCGGCGCGCGGGCCTCGGTGAGGAACCGGCTGAGGGAGATGGTCTCGACGCCGTACTGCCGGCCCTCCTGCCGGAAACTCGCATGGAAGTCGCTCTCCACGAGATCTTTCATGCCGGAGAGCTCGCCGATGTCGACCTCGTTGAACAAGACCTCGACCCCGTCGGTCTTGTAGACGCATTTGTCGCTGATGTAGCAATCTCGGTTTCTGTACAGCGCCTCGTGCCAGGCCCGTGCCGGCTCTGCCAAGGCGCCCTGCCAGCCGAACGTTTTCTCCAAGAGGAGGGTGTTGCTGAGGCTCATGCCGTCACAGGCGCCGAACTCCACGAAATAGCCGTTCCGCTTCTCCTTCAGCTCGTACAGGACCCAGAGATCCTGGAGTAGCTGCGCGTTGGACAGCGGAGCCATCCGGGTGGCGAACGACAGGAATTCGAGCTCGGAACTGAGGATGTGCGGTCCGGCATCCAAATTGTCCCTGAGGGCGATGACGGCGTTGAACATCGTCAACAATTCGACATCCATGGTCCTCGACTCCAGCCTCTGAATGGGTTTGTTCGGCAGCGCGGACGAGAATGGGCGTCAATCGCGCGACGATAGCGGGGAGGCTATGCGCCCGAGGAACCTGTTCGATCCCTCGAACAGGACGGTGTGCTGGTGCGAGGCGGGACCGTGGTCCGGGATGGATCGCGCCGCCTTTCGGATCGCGGCCAGGAAGCGCTTTCGATCGAACCCGAAGGGGCGCAGACTGCTGGAGAGGGCGTCGACCAGAGTGCTCATCGCCTGGGTGCGCGCCTGAGCCACCTCTTGGTCGCGCAGGGCGGCGTCACGCTCGGCCTTGATCAGCGCCAGTTCGAGCTGCTGCCGCTGAATTTGGCGGATGTACTTCGTCTCGATGTCGTGGACGGGGTTCTTGATCATGCGGGCGCTGTCAGCCTGGAGCGGATTGGTGTCCCCGGAGGAGGCCGGAAGGACTGGGGCGGAGTGGTTTTCTCAGGCCTTTGTTCACGCCGCGGCAGCGTCGCGCCATTCGACGATAGCTGGCGGGACCCAAAGAAGGGCTGCAGTAGCCTCCGACGTGGTGGCGGTCTTGTCGACTGACCAAGAACTGGGCGAGGCCGCGTGGCCGGCGCGGAGCGGGACGGTCACGCGAAGCCGATCTCTTTAGATCCTGCTCACATCTGAACCTTGCTCACCACGTGCTTCACCAGCAGTAGGCCAATGCTGGCGGCGGTCAGTCCAAACATGATCACATACATATGGTCGATCTGAAGTCCCGCATAGGGATAATAGGCAGACCGCACCCATTCCGCCAATTGCATGGCGGGGTTGTACTTCATCCAGTAGTAGATCTTCTCGGGCATGTAGCTCGGTAGGAACATGACCCCGCTGGACACATACAGAATGATGCTGAACAAGGCATAGCCGATCATCCAGCCGGGGAAAAATCCGATGATTGCGACGTTGATGGTTCCAACACCGATGCCGAGGATGATCGCGGCCAGATAGCCGCACATGGCTGTGATGGGTTCAGCTGGGATCGGATCAGTGCCGATGACGACGAGGATGGATGTGACGACGATGAGCGCGAGAAACCCGGTCACGATTTCCACGAGGATGCGGGCCAGGATCACGTCAAAAATTTTGACTTGCGGGTAGTAGGTCAGGGGCCGGTTCATGATGACGGCTTTCATGACCTCGCGGGAGATGTATTGAAACACCAGAACCGGCACCGCACCCGAGGCGAAGAACAAGGCTCGGTTGTCTCCCAGCGGAGCCGCTAGTTTCTGGAAGGTGTAGATCGCGATGAGCGCGAAGATGTGCACGCAGGGCCAAAGCACGATCACGCCGTAGCCCCAGATCGAGGCGCCGAAGCGCGTGCGCATGTCGCGCAGAATCAGGGCATGCAGCACATGCAGGTAGGACTCGACCGGGGTCTTTTCTGCCTGGGCCGGCGGAAGGGCAGCCATAGATTGACCTCTGCGTTTCGCCGCATGCTTCGGTGAGAAAAGGGGCCAAAGTGCGTTGACATACCCAGGCGGGGTGCCGGGAGCGTGTCAGGCCGGCTCACTGTAATAGTCGCACATCAGGTTTTTGTAGGTGGCGGCTTGGATCGCCCCGTGGCGCCTCCCGTTCGCCGAGACGTCGACGGCGAGCAGCCGGTCGTTGAGGGCGGCCGGGTCGGCGGCCAGGGCGTAGGGCAGCAGGTGGCCGTTCGGGTGGTCGCGCAGCCGCTCGCCCTGGGCGCCGAGGTCGAAGGCCACCACCGGCAGGCCGGTGCGCAGCGCGAGCGTCAGCGCGTACGCGTAGGTCTCCGGCCAGATCGCCGGCAGCAGGATCAGGTCGGCCGAGACCTGGGTGACGAGATCGAGGGTCTCCTCATCCTCCCAGTGACGGCCGGTCTCCGCGATCTGCAGGCCCGCCCGCGCCACGCAATCGAGGGTCGGGTCGTCGGTCGAGTAGCGCCCCGTCTCGAGGACCCCTGCCCGCTCCAAGCCGCCCGTGAGGGCCGGGTCGGAGAAGCCCACGATGGAGAAGTGCAGCGGTAGACCGCGTTTGCGGACATTCGAGGCCAGGGCCTGCAGCAGGAGCCCGCCTTCGGGCAGGCTAATTCCACCCAGCACGGCGATGCGGCGGATCTGTCCGTGCCGCTGGAGGGCGGTGTCGCGCACGGCGCGCTCGGGCTCGAGGTGCGGCCGGACCGTGACGGCGAGGTTCGGGTACACGCCCCGGATCCGCGCCGCCGTGTCGGCGGACGGCGCGAACACCCGCGCGGCGCCCGCCAGGAAGGCCCCGAACGTCGCCCGCCGCGCCCCCGGGTCCGGCTC
>NZ_BPQS01000078.1 GCF_022179385.1 Methylobacterium longum
CTCGTCCGAGAGCCAGAACAGGTCCGCCATCGCCGCCTCCACGGTGTAAAGGGCGGCCCTGAATCATAAAACCACAAACCCTGCAACGGCTTGGTTCGGTTCACACCCTAGGATGCTCGCAGTGCTGCACGTGGTCCTACCCTGCGAAGCGAACTGCTCTCCTTAAGGTCCGCATCTCGCGCCAAGCGCAATGATCTGAGAAGCGTGGTTCGCTCGTCGAAATTAACTTGGCTCGCCTCTGTCTCGTCCCGAATAGTCTGGGCATTCGCTTGTGATATTGCTTCTCTGGAACTCGGCGTCATTAGTTGTCCGCGGATATTATACGGCACACGGGACATCGCGGAACCCCCATCATAACCTGAATTATGAAGATGGTGTTCGACCACTCGATTTACGACGGCCGCCTTCCCTGAGATTTTTTTGCCAAGCTCGGGCTGGTAGCAATTCGGCGGCGGATCGTCTGATCCTCAGGCTGACCTGTAAGCTTCAACGTGCCAGCACCTCAGCATCCCGCCAGGATAGCCACTCAGGCACGCGGCACGACCTTAGGCGCCGGCAACCTCTTTCCGCGACATCGCACAACACCACGGGCAGCAGATGGCGAAGGCGGATTGAGCCACCATCCCCTAAATGGGTAATTCGACTCAGCTCGCCGCGGAGCTATCCAGAAATTCTCCAAGTCACAATGGCGCACATAGCCCGCCCGGCTCGCTGTGGCGGGCCTTTTCTTTGGCGATTTTACCGTTCGCGCATACGCCGGCACGAGCCTTCGTTTGTACTGAAATGACCGATCTGGTAGGCTTCCTAATCGCTGGCCACGACCCTCGGGCGTCAGCGACTGAGAGAGACGAGCGCTCCCGCCTTATGACGGCCGGGAAACTCATGCCTCGTTATCATTTCAACGTCTATGACGGCGTCGTCCTTCTCGACAAAAAGGGTGTCGAGTTGCCGGACACAATGTTCGCACGCCGAGAAGCTATTCGGTATGCAGGCGTGCTTCTTGAGGAAGGCGCAAGGTTAGAGAGCCTTGGTCAGGAATGGCGCATGGAAGTCACGGACGGGACTGAGCTGATACTGTTCAGGCTCGATTTCTTTGTGACACCGTCTCCAGCCATTGAGTCGCTCAGCAGGCCAGAGTAATCAATTTCGGCCTGTCGAAGCTTTCGGACTAGCAATCGCTAAGATGCGGTCCGGATCCGGCTTGCTTGCTCCATATTTCTCGGATCTGGAAAGGCCCGCCCGGTCCGCCGGTGCGGGCTTCTTTGTGGGGATTATTAACGATCTGGTAACCATGATCTAGGAGGCTCGGATTTCGGCCGCAACCGAGCCAACGCCATGCCGCAGCATCACCCGACCGTAGCCTCGGCCATCGCTGCAGAAACCGCTGCAACGGCAGCGGTGATCCTATTGGAAAAGATGCTTGCGATGGAGGCGACCGGCGCAGCCCGGGCGTTCGCCGAACTGGCCGCGGCGCAGAAGGCCCGGGCAGCCTGGGCCAGAGCGCAGATCATCGTGCGGGACGTGGCAGGATGAAGCCGCAAACGCAATCCTGCGAAGTGGTAGTGGAAGGCGCTTGGCTCACCCTTGGCCTCGACGAGGCGAGGGTCCTCCACCGGGACGCTCTTAAGCGTTGTCCGGCCTGCCATGGCCGTGTGACGATCCAAGGCGTCTATAGCGGGCAGGTATCTGTGAATCTGTCGCACCGGCGCATCCATGACGGCTGCCCGCTGATCCCAAGGCACTACAAGGGAGTGTCGTCGCAGCATCCGCAAGCACTCAAGTAGGTGTAGCGCATCCCAGCAGGAAATCGCCGGGACGCGGGTCACGACCTCAGCCACGGGCAGCCTCTTTCACGACATCGTGCAGAACCGCGGGTGGCAGATGGCGAAGGCGGAGCGAGGCGATCAACCCCCAGTAACCACTTCAAGGATGTGTTGCCTTGGAGAGGGCCGGCGACGGCAGGCGCAGACAGATAAACTGGAACGGTGTGAGAAGCTGTCGGGTTTGTCCAAGCCAATGCCGCATGCCCGCGGACGCGGCCAGGAGAGAGCCCTTGTTCAAAGTACCGCCACTGACGGCTGGGCTGTTTGCAGCCAGCATGTTTCTCGCACCTGTTCAGGCATCCGCGGCTCAGATCGGCATCGGTGCCGTCTCTAAGGCTGCTACTGCGGTGCAAGAGGTTCAGTATGGCTACGGCGGACCGCGCATTGGTTACGGTCGCCGGGGCTATGGTGGGCCGCCCTTCCGCGGGCGCGGCTACGGCTATGGCCGGGGGTATGGGCGCGGCTACGGTCGCGGATATGGCCGTGGTTATGGGTATGGGCGCCGCGGGGGCTTCTAACTGCTCCCCCCGCTAAGCTGATCCTACCAAGCCCGCCCGGTTCGCCGGTGCGGGCTTTTTCGTGCCTCAGGCAACTCGGAACCGCCGTGCTGCCTGATCGCCTCATGGGAGACGAACTGGACGGTCAGGCTGCTTTTTCCTGCTCTATGACGACGGGCGTCGCCTCGAAATGTACATGCGTGATGATCAGGCGCATCGCTTGGACCAGACCGTCAGCTTGTTCACAAGTAGTGCCGGGCCTGAGATCAAAAGCGAAAGGCTTCATTGTCTCGGCTGCCGCTTCGCCGGGAAGCCCACGCTGCTCAAGCATGATGTAGGGATTGCCGTTCTCATATTCCTTGACGCGGAAGCTCAATTGGACAAGCTGAGTCATGGTTGGCCCCTCGGTAATGCTCTCAAGGGCTGATTGGGTCACTTCATCCTTAATGAAACGTTAAAATAATGTGTCCGTTTTACAGGCTTCAGCGCGTCACCGCCCCGATGTCGTCCTCGTAGATCGAGTTGGGCTGGCAGGCGTGCCACTCCTTCTTCTCCTCGGTCTGTCCCTTTCGGCCATGGCAGTAGCCGGCCTGGGCCAGACGGCCGCTGAGCCGATCTTGGAGCCTGCACTGCTCATGGGTGACAGCCGGATCCCCCGCGGCCTCACAAGCTTGCGATGCCTTCAGCTCAGCGGTCAACAGCTCGGGAACGGTCGGAAGCTGCTGCTGCGCCTGCACTCCACCGGCAGCGATGACGAGAGCGAGAGCGGCGAGGGCTGTACGCATGGCGGCAGGATAGCTGAGGCTCGGCCACCGGCATCCTCTTCCGCGACATCGTGCAGAACCACGGACGGCAGATGGCGAAGGCGTAGTGAGCCTCGCAGACTCGCCCGCCCGCTCACGCGTCTACAGCCCGACGGATCGACCCTACCCAGCCCCGCCGGGAGCCACCGCGCGGGGCTATTTCGTTCAGAAGCGATGGCTGCTCGCTGCCTTCCAACGTCGGCCGAACTCATGGATGGCCATGAGAGCGCCGGACGACGAGGCGGTCAGGTTCACGGAGGCGCTTCCTTCAGCTGCGAGGATGGCCGACGCTCTGGCCGCGCGCGCTAAGCTGCCGTCACGGGCGGCGCTGCGGTGAGCATGTTCGTCATCTCGCAAAGGAAAGGCCCGGCTGCGGTGTTATCCGCGGCCGAGCCTGGATCGATGTTGCCGGCAGCGACCGCTTGGTTGCTACACGCGGTGGCGCCTGTGCCGGTGCATCATGCGACGCATGCGGCGTATCGGGTGCCAGCGAACATCGACGATGCTGTCCTGAACGCCAGCAACAGCGACGGCTGGAGCCGGGCTGAGAGGGGTCGCCGAGGCCGGCGTAACGAGGGTGGCGGCGCTGAACGCGGCCAGCAGAGCCGCGGTGATCACTGATGTGCGCAACGGACGTTTCCTCTCGTGCGGCCACTGGAACAGTGGCGTCTCGCGAAAGCCCAGCCGCCGAGCGATGGTTCCGGAGTCGAGATCACGAAGGGGTCAGGCTTGAACATCGCTGGCGCATCTGCGGCGATGGCAGGAACACATGAGCATCCACGCCCGCTCGGGAAAGCTCTGACGGGCTCATCAAGCGGGCGTGGAGGTCGGCGACCCATCCCGAGCGCCAACCCTGTCAGCCTTACTCGCGGACGGGTAAATGCGAAACGGTTTCGCATAACGGAAACGGTTTCCCTTTTGGCCGAGCCGGTTCTCAGCATCCACGCCCGCCCTCGATTTACTGAGGGGCAGATCTAAGAGCGGACGTGGAGGTCGACGGGATGAGGACCGTCGACGCAGGCACCCTGCACAGATGCAGACAGATCTGTCCCTGTGACGGATGCGCTGCCCTCACGAACGCCGCTCGCGCATTCGGTGCGGGCATCTATCCAGGCAGCGAGACCAAGCCGAGGACGATCAGAATGAGGCCCGTGGCTTCCAATACTAAGTGTAGGACACGACGGTTCGGAGTGAAGCCGGTGAGCACGCCTCCCACTATGAGGCAGAGCAGGCTGGCGACGGCCATGGCAGGCACCTTGACGCCTGCCCACGGCTTCGTCTCCCAGGCGTGAACCCCTGGTTCAAAACCAGCGGCTCATCGCTAATGTCTACAAGTTGCCAATGGATGTCTAGCCTCTGCCTCTCCTCACGAACGCCGTACGCGCATCGAATACGGGTCTAGCCCTTCGCGACGCACACCGTGATCGCGGAAGCACCCGCAAAGGGACGGCTGGAGTCGGCAATTGCCTTCGCCGCCGCTTGGCACGCTTCCTTGGTGTTGAACTCGACGGATCCGACCGAGGCGCCAGAGCCGGCCAGTATGATGATGAGCACGTAGACCAACGCATCCTCCTCGGTTCGAGGATGTCACCTAGGCCCAAGAACGTCGCTCGCGCATCCAGTTTGGGTGGCAAGCCGCAATTGCAGGAGACCTACGAGATCCAGCCGAGCGCCGTCACCAAGTGATCGGCCTGGGCTCGGGTCAGCCCTGGAGAGATAGCGGAGCCGTTGCGACAGACCGCATAGGTCCCGTCGGCTGACACACGAATTTTGATGGATGCCATGGGGCTGAACCCGCGATCAGGTTGCGGCTGATATCGAAGGCTCAAGACGAGCGAGCTGGGATGATGCCGGGGGGCATAAATGGGGTGCAGCTCACGGTCGAAGCGCGTCGCATTCGCCCGGGCCTTCGCGTGCTGCTCGCCTCCGGCTACACAGGCACGGCGCTAGGCGATCAGGGCGTCCCAGCCGACCTCCCGCTTCTGACCAAACCCTATCTACGCGAGGACCTCGCGGATAAGCTGCGCCTGATCATGGGACGCAGGTGAGACGGGTCTGCCAAAGAGTCCTGTAGCGCGACTACAGAAACCCGCTCCCCGAGTTGCCCTTGGAGGCGTTCGCCCGCCGGACCCGCCTCAGCCATTGCCGCCCCCGCACGGCCGTATTCCCGCGCTACAGCCGCTCCGTCGCTCCGGCTCGGATGCCGAACGACACAGGGCCGAACCACGTCATCACGGGATCCGGCCCGTTCCCCTATCGCGCTCAAATCGTCACCGACCCGTCGTCGGGATCGACGGCCTCGACGATGGGTCCCAGCGCTCCGGTGATCACCAACTCGCCAAGACCATAATTGCAGGCTTCCGCGAGCCGATCGCTGTCTTCGGTCGGCATGACCCGTAGCAGCTCGATCATGATTGCGGTCATGGCGGCGTCGCGTGCCATCGGCGTGTCTCGAAGCGATGACGAGAGATCACGAACGACCGCCAAGACGACGTTTTCAGCGATGACCAGCGCAGCCTGTTCGAGGTTCGGCCCGACCATCTCAGCCTCCTACAAGAACCCAGATCCGCTTTGCCCTTTGAAGGCGTTCGCCCGTCGGATGTAGCCGACCACCGTCCGCGGATCCCGGTGCCCCGACTGATCCATGATCCGGTCGAGGTCGGCCCTACGCTCGCCTGCCGTCGCAATGCCCGGGGGGGCGTTCGCCAACAGCATGAACGGATCGTTGACCGCGTGCATGCAACACTCTGAGTTGCGGTGGTGCCGCCGCCGTCGGGCGGTGCTCTAACCGCATTTCCGGAAAAGGCGGCCCATCGTGCTCATCCTCAACCCGATCACCGGCAAGATGGTCGAGATTGCCGCTCCCCGCCCGCGGCCGAAGGTGGTCTGAAGACCGCTCACACTCCTAAGAACCACGCCGAACTCTCCGAGGGCCGGGCATGCAGAGAGCGTCCGGTCGTCGCCACTGAGGGGTGCCCGAGCGTGGCCTGCACGAGGTGGATCGGCGCGCCGCGGTCGAGGCTATGTGAGGCATGCGCGTGTCGGAGCCAGTGCGCCGAGACTTCGCCCGGGAGCCCCGCCCTGGCGGCCGCGGCCTTCACAACCCGGTGGACCGCGCTGGGATCAAGCGCCCCACCCTTCCTCGAGCGGAACACGGGCGCATCAACCGACCATGTCGCCAGCTTGGCGACTTGATCCTGCCGCAGCGCCGTCAGCACCTTCCAGGTCGCGGCCGAGAGCAGCACGGCCCACGTCTTGCCGCCCTTGCCGAACACCGTCGCCTGCCCGGCTTCGTCCCGGGCCGTGAGATCCCGCCAGCGCAGGCCACAGACCTCCGAGATGCGCAGCCCGCCGCCGTAGAGCACCGTCAGCAAGACGCGGTTTCGCAGGATCGGCTCCTGCCGGATCATCAGCAGCGCGTCGGCCTCGGACATGATGCGTTCGGCCAGCGTGTTCTTGATCGGCGGCACCTTCACGGCCGCACCGATATTGAACCGCAAATATCCGACCTCCTGGGCGAACGTGAACAGCGACTTGAGCGCCGAGGCGGCGAGCGCCACTGTCGCTGACGAGCCCGGCAGGCTGGCGAGGTAGTCCTGCAACTCGCCCATCCGCACCGAGCCCAGCGGCTTGCCGGCATGCGCTAGGAAGCGCCGCGCCTCGCGCTCGTAGTTCCGGCGCGTGTTGCGGCTCGAGGATCGGGCGAGCCACAGCCGCACCATCTGCGCATCGTCGTCGGCTTGCGCCGGCGGCAGTGCCGGCGGTTGCGATGTATCCGGCTCGATGATCGCGGGGGCGTGGACACCGCGCTCAATCCCAATCCTGGCTGTCGAGGGAGCAAGCGCCGCCCATGCGCGTGGCGATGGCTGACATCACGCCATCCAGCGTGGCGTGAGAGGTCACGACGCCATCGAGGCTGCAACCGAGTTTGGCGACGATCTTGTACGCCTCACGGTCCGCCGATTGGGTGACCTTCCCGAGATCCCGTCCCAGGCGGTCTCGAAATTCCCATTCCGGCTGCGCCTCTGCGACGGGTCTCAAAACGACGTCCATGGCACACCTCGCAACTGACGCAAGAAAAGGATCATTGTCTGCTCCGGCTGCGAGCCCATGGAGGCGGCGCTCCGGTCCGATGCCGCACACTTCATCGCCAAACCGTGTGCCGAACGGCAGGTGCGCAAGGCGCTGCAAGTGCTGCGGCTGAAATAAGACGCGCGAGGCCGAGCCGTGATGCTGTGGCCGCCCGGCTGATCCGGTAGATGCTGCCGGCCGACCTGCAATAGGTCTATACTGTTGGTCTTCCGCTCTCACACTGCCAGCTCAAACACGCCTCTAAAGTCCGCTCGGCAAGTTACTGCTGACCATCTTGGCGCTGTCGGCCGCAAGATCGAGCAGCCGCTGCGCGAGAAGCACCGCCGTTGGCGCATCCACCGCAGATGCGTCCGCTCCGACTTTTCTGACGAGTTGTGGCTTCTCCAAGAACACCGGACCACCGACCATGACACCGATGGACCGGTTGTACGACGCTTCGCGCACGGAGCGGATGGCCAGAGCGAGCTGATCGACACGGGTCTCGTTGCTGAGCGTCAGGCCGACGACGCCAAACCATTCGGAGGCCACGAGAGCGGCGATCTCCTCCGGACTTGAGGAGAGCCCGATCGACACGACCCAACCCGCTCTGCGCAGGAACTGCTCGACAACCCGGATGCCGAATGTGTGCTGCTCGCCAGGAGCGCCCATCAGGAGCAGCCGACGCTTCTCATCAAGCTGGACCGTGGCGCTATCGACCCGGAACTGAGCCACGAGACACTGAAGACGGGCAACTCCCGTCGTCACCTCGATGAAGTCGCACAGGTCCTCGTCCCACATCCTGCCCAGGAGAGCCGCTGAGGGTGCGAGCAGGTCAAGGAACAGGCGTTCGACAGGATGGCCGTCCGCAACCAGCGCCGAGAAGGCCGCGATCATGGCCGCATCGTCCGGCGCGAGCGCCAGATCGGTGAACGCCGCGACCTGCTCCGCGTCTGTCTTGAATGTGGGTTTGATCTCCTCAGGCCCGAGGCGGGGATGCAGGAGCACCAACTGCGGGATGATCTCGGTCTGGATGACTTGCCCCAAGGCGAGACAGCGCTCGCGTGCGGCCTCGGCGGCGCGTTTGCGCGCATAAAGCTGACGAGCCTCTGCCGCGCGTTCGGTTTCGTGGGGGGAACTGTCACCCCACTGGTAGTCGGACGAGGCTAGGTTCTGCACCGTCTTCCCCCTCGGCGCTACGGCGTCCACGACCTTAATAGTCCATCGATCACCGCTCAGCATGAGAACCGCAGTCAGAGACGATGTAAAGTCAGAGCTAAAATTCCCAATATAAGATAGCCAATTCGCACACTTGGAATTTGGCCCAAATATCCGCTGAAGGAACGCACTATCGCGATCCCTTGACAGCGTAGGGTCTCCTCCCAGCACTCTGAGCGTCGAAGTCGGCAGGCCGAAAGACACGTTCATGCGCCAGAGCGAAGCAGCCGTCGTGGTCGGGATTGGGCCAGGGCTCGGTTTAGCTGTCGCTCGCCGCTTCGCCCGCGAGGGGTTCTTCGTAGCCGGGCTGACTCGCACGCCCGACCGGGTACCCGCCGAGACCGGGATCGAGGTTCGCCAAGCCGACGCCGCCGACCCTATCGGGCTCGACGCCGTCTTACGCTCCATCGAGAACGACCGCGGACCGATCGAGGTCCTGATCTACAATGCCTATCGGGTCAGCATCGGATCGCCCGGCAGCCCGACACCGGATGATCTCGCCGCCGACCTGCAGGTGAACGTTGTCGGCGCCTACGCCGCGGCCCAGACGATGCACAGCCTGATGGCTCCGCGCGGCCGAGGCAGCATCATCCTGACCGGCGGCGGCCTCGCCCTCGATCCACGCCCGTGGCTCAGCGCGTTCTCCCTCTCCGCCGGAAAAGCTGCCCTGCGTAATCTCGCCTACGCACTCTCGGAGGCGTTCAAGGCCGATGGCGTAGCCGTGACGACGATGACCGTCGCCGGAAGGATCCAGGAAGGTACAGCGTTCGCACCCGATCTGATCGCAGACGCCTTCTGGCGCTTGCATCTGGAGGGGGTGAGTGCCGGGCCAGAGGTGATGTTCACAGGCAGCTGACCGACAGCTAGAGCCGGTCCCGCGCCGGTTGCGACGGGTTTGCGTGGGGCGCGTTGGTGGGTGAAGGAGCTTGCTCATGCCTTCACCCCTGTCTGTGGACCTGCGCGAGCGTGTCGTGGCTGCCGTGGTGGCGGGTGCCTCCTACCATCGCGCCGCCGGCCGCTTCGGGGTCAGCGTGTCGAGCGCCAGCCGCTGGTCGGAGCGTTTCCGCCACGAGGGCCAACTCGCCTCCAAGCCGATGGGCGGCGATCATACCTCGAAGCGCATAGAGGCGCATGCCGGGCTGATCCTAACGATCTCCAAGCAGGAGCCGCATCTTTTCCTGCGCGAGTTGCGCGATCGACTGGCTGAGCAGGGTATCCAGACCAGCACGAGCGGCCTGTCGTGCTTCTTTGCCCGCCACGGGATCAGCTGGAAAAAGGGGCGACGTACGCAGCTGAGCCGGAGCGCGCGGACGTAAGGGCTGCTCGCGAGGCGTGGTTCGACGCACAGCCCGAGCTCGATCCGGATCGGCTGGTGTTCCGGGATGAGACAGCGGCTGCCACCAACATGGCGCGACGCTATGGTTGGGCTCCGCGCGGCGAGCGCTGCCGGCTCGCAGCCCCGTTGGGCCACTACAAAACCACCGTCACCGCCGCCCTGCGCACCAGTGGACTGTGTGCCACCGCGTTATTGGACGGTCCCACGAACGGCAGGCGCTTCCGCAGCTACGTCACCGAGACCCTGATCCCGGTGCTGCAACCGGGCGACATCGTCGTCATGGATAACCTGCCTGCCCACAAGGTCGCCGGTGTACAGGACGCGATCGAGGCCGCAGGAGCGCGGCTGCTCTACCTTCCGTCCTACAGCCCTGATTTCAACCCGATTGAGCAGGTCTTCGCGAAGCTGAAGGCGCTGCTGCGGAGTGCGGCCGCTCGCACGATCCCGGATCTTTGGGCGGCGATCCGCCACGCTTTCACGCGCTTCACTCCGCAGGAGTGCCGCAACTACCTCGCCGCGGCCGGCTACGAGAACGACTTGGCTGTAGCTACCTGACCGGGAACAGCTCTAGTTACCCAGGTTATTCTTAGGCGTGCGAGCTACCCAGCGGCATGGGTGCAGAAGATGCCGAACTTCGATGAGCGTTTAGCACGCGAGTTCGTCCAGGGGCTCCTGCGGTCAGCTCTTGCCCGGCGGGTCGATCCGTCCGCTCGCCTTCACCAGTTCCGCACGCTGCAGCTGGCAGCAATCGCGATGTCGCGAGAGCCTGCCGTGCTTCAGGCAGCTGAGCAGCTCGTCCAGGCAACTGACCTCGCGCTGCAGAAGCTAGCCCCAGGGAGGTCGTAGGCCGATTGAGAGGCCGAGCACACAGTAGCGCGCTCAGCGACGCCCGCCATCAGCTCCCGGCTTCATCGCCCGCTCGACGGCCTCCATGGCGCTCTCGAACGCCTTGGCCTCGCTGCGGTCGGGCCGGTCGGCGAGCTTGCCGCTCTTGCGGATCGCCCACTGGAAGTGACCCTCCGGCTTGGCGAGCGGCGAGACCTCGATGGAGTAGGGGTGCGGGACAGGATCAGCCATCACCAAGCTATGCCAGGGCACATGCGACGACGCCACGGCCAACGCGGCGCCTTCGGTTTCCCAATAAGCCTGCTACGGCTCAGACCGCCTTCAGGTTGGCGGCGCTCTCCTTGCCGCTGCACCGGTCAGCCTCGACGTGTCGTAGGAGATTTCCTGCCGATCAACGAGATCGTGCATCCTATCGTGTGCGGAAGAGTTGAACTAAAGGGCCCGGCAATTCTTGGTCCGTCAGGAATCTCCAATGCCAGCTCAGCTCGAAGTTTTACCTGAAGACGTTCAGAGATTTTCTACGCTTGCATGGGCTATGATTGACAGGCGCTCGCTCAAATCCCGGAGAGCACGAGACCGCAATTTCGGACCATCATCGCGAATATCTATGGCCGAGGTCTTACAAGAGACGCGGCGTCTCCCAACCTCTCCCAAGCGCTGCCGGCGATGGCGGACGGCAGCGATCTCTCTATCCAGCCTCGCACCCAAGCGAACGGTGCGAGAAGCTAAAGCCTGGATGGTGCCATGTCTTCAAGTGGACGCCGACAACGGCGCCATCCAAGAGGGCAACGACGCCTGGACTGACTGGCAGCTGATGTGGAAGGCCATTCTGGTTCAGGGTATCAGCTTCCGATCTGACCTACGACGTGCTCGATCTTGTCCAGGGCGGCCTTGATCATTTCCAATTGCTCTTGCAGGCCCTCGACCTTTACGTGGCCAGGTTTTTCAGTCGTCCACCAAATGCCATTGTCGATCAACTCCAACATGCGGCCCAGGCGGGTGTGCTCATGCTTGAGTGATACGATGAAATCGGTGCTGGTTTTCACGGTGATCCCTCCGCGCGGCCGTCCTCATACCGCAGTGAGGGGGTGAGAGCGAGCAGCAGGGCTCGGCACGGTTCATCACTGCGACGGCGGCCGGTACGCCACACGGCGCGAGCTGTAGGGTAATCCGGCCGCTTCACCTTGGGTCCCCTCGTAGATGGCCGAGCGTGCTCCCACATGCTGAGGATGATCACCTTCAAGCCGAACCCCCACAAGCTGCAGGTCACGCCATCCGCGAAGGAGCCGGGCCGGTTCGATTGGTCGATCACCTGCGACGGTGTAATCGTGCGCCAGTCGGTTCGCTCCTTCAGTTCTGAAGGGGCTTCGGAGGCGAACGGCGACGCGGCGTTCCGTGAGATCACATCGCGGTGGCAGAGCGCGCGATAGGTGCTGCCACTGCAGGCGGCCGCGATCTCTCGTCCTTATAAGGCTCTGGCATAGCCCGGAAGAAGGTCGATTGCCTGCGCTGTGGCTTGGGAGAGGCGTACCTCGGTCAGGGTTACTTCAGCGCCTTCCCTGACCGCATCTCTGACGATTTGCATGCCGCTCTCAGGATCCTCGGCAAGGACCGCGTAGAACAGGGTGAGCAGACGCTCTGGTGCTTCCTCGTCCGAGCATGCGACCTTAACGATGAAGGCAGTCTGATTGGGCTCTATCATCGGCAGAGCCTACATCTTCAGCTCGCTGCAACTAAGGCGCGGCCAACTAGGCCGCTGGCGGTCGCTTCGTGTTCGCGGCGGCGTGTTGACGGTTTCGGGCGAGGACGGTTTCGGGCGAGCCGCCGAACATGAGCGTCGTTATCTCCTCGCCGGCTGCATGGACCTTTTCCGCCACCATGGATTGCGCCCCGGCGTTCCCGCTCCGCGTATTGTCGTCAAAGGGGCAGGAGACCATGATGTGCGAACTTATGGCTTGCCCCCCTGCCACTTCGCGCGAAACGGTTGAGGTGCACGCATGGGCTTCAGCTCCGGGTTTATCTTGTTCTCGAAGGCAAGCTTCACACGAACATTGAAGTCTTCGGTCGACACAATCTGAGCGGTGCCGTTGTTGGAAGTGCGCGCCATAATATTGTCCGCCTTGTTGCCCAGGGCACTGAATTGCGCGGAGGGTAAACAACATATGGGATGGAGCGGGCGATTTACGAGGTAGGTTTCTTAGACCGAAGTTGCCCCTCACTTTCGGGAGCGATATTCGGCCAAATGTTGGCACCGCTGCAGGAGAAGTGACGGCGTGGCATCCCTCGCTCGCGCTGCTGCGGTGGCGGCTGGTCGCCGTTGAAGCGCGTACAGCCCCTTTCGCTCCCAGAACCGGATCCCAGCCCCACCCCCGTTCTCGGGGATGAACTGCAGGCTAACAGTCATGATTGTAGGTCTACCGCTGCTACGGCGAGCGCTGCCAAGCGCCTGCGAAAGCGTAGTTCTCGAATGCGTATTCCAAGCCGACTGCTTCGAGTAGCCGACTGAACCCGTGAGCACGATCGCCACACCATGGCGATCAGCGCTGCCCGGCCTGTCACAGCCGCGAGGCGATCAACGGGACGTACAACGGGCCGAACGTCCTGCGGCGCTTGTACCACCGCAAGGCGCACAACGGCTGCCCGCTCAAGCCCGACGCGTACATTGGTCGAACGTCGCCGTATCCGCAGGCGCTGGCATAGCGCTGGATCT
The DNA here is from genome assembly GCF_022179385.1 of Methylobacterium longum. Taxonomy (GTDB): domain Bacteria; phylum Pseudomonadota; class Alphaproteobacteria; order Rhizobiales; family Beijerinckiaceae; genus Methylobacterium; species Methylobacterium longum. The sequence continues at coordinate 13,302 of NZ_BPQS01000078.1, forward strand.
GCCCCGCCGCCCGATCTGATGAGAAAAGCCCGCCCTGGTGTTCCAGGTGCGGGCTTGTTGCGACTGCGCCGACGAGGCCGCACCTTGAAGTTACGGTGCTGCTCTTCCGACGCTCAGCCCCCAGCCGATCGCTAACTGCTACCTCGGCCGTTATGGTTAACAGATCGTTGCCACCGGTCAGGCCTTGCCGTGTTGTTAGCCCCGCCGCGCGAACTGATCATGGGCTGGCGGAGCTTGATGCCGTTCCTCACGGTTGGGGCCAGTACGTGAAGCGGCCCGAGATGCAGGACGCAGTAGGGCGGTGGGTCGAGGTTCAACAGCGACCTACGCCTGCATCCCAGATCGGGATGCCCGGGCACCTCCGAGTGGCGATACGGCTCAGCTCAGGGCATCTGGGTGAGGGGTCGGTGCTCCTGAGAACCCCCTCGCATTGAACGGACACCCCTCGTGTCCCTTACGATGCATCAGGCCAAGACGGTTCTTACCCGTGAAGGTGCCGAAGACGTAGACTGGGCCATGACAGGTGCAGCAGCGCTTAGGGTCGGACCGATGTTGATTATGAGCTTGGGCGATGGTGAGCGTCTGCCAGTCGCCCGCAACCTGGATCTGGCATGTCAGGGGTTGAATTATCTTCATAGCTAGAAAGTATCATGCGAACCCGCCTGGATTGAGGCATGAAAATCGTCCTTCTCGGCTGAAATGTTTTGATCAAACATAAGCGGGTCAATTCGTGTTATCAGCGTGATCGAAGCGCAGGACTCATGCGATGCACGCTCTGTCATACACCGTTCGGGCACTTATTTTCTCGTCTGACGGAGAGATGCGTCTTGAGCGTCCGGCAGAAATTTATGCAACCTCCGCTGAGGCTCGCGTCGTTTGCAACGAGGTGATTGCCTCGCATCGAACTGGCAAAATCAGGTCTTTCGTACAGGTCCACGACGGGTTTGGTGGCCGGGTGGACGCTTGCGACGACCGCTGACCAGTCCTGTTATCGATCCTGACGTCGAGTGGATCGCGCCGATGCTAAACTGCAAAACCTGCGGCGCTCCGACTCTCGCTACAGCAAGGATCTGTCAAGCTTGCGGCGCCTTGACTGGCGTAGGCAAGCCGGCGGCATCCCATGCTCTCGCCCCGAGAGTACCTCAGCCGGAGTGCCTAAACCCACCCCGCTGCCTGTCCGGTCAAACAGGTTGCACTCCAGTCTCCTGTCCGTTGCGGTATCTCTGGTTCTCAGGTCACTCATTCCATCCCGCGTTCACGGCACGATGCCTCGATGAGCGTGCTGGCTCATTGAGCAGAAGGGCAATAGGCTCATTAAGAGCCACCCGACTGGTATGAGCAGCCTCATGACCCAAGACGAGGCAGAAGGTGAGGATTGGCGTTCGGTGAGCACCCGTGCTCCCGACGCGGAAACGATCAGAGCCGCACAAGAGCGGGCTCGCAAGCCTGGCCGTGGACGCTCGGCTGATGACCCTGTGCAAATACCCGCTCCTGGGTGGCGGGACATTCTCACGCGTGTCTTCTGGGCTGTCCCGCAGGACAGGGTCCTCTCGACGGCTGGCAGTGTCGCTTTCTTCGCTCTCCTGTCGACGTTTCCGGGGATCGCGACGATCGTCTCCCTCTACAGCTTGGTCTCGGATCCGGCCGCCATCGGTCAGCACCTGAGCGTCCTCAATGGGGTCTTACCCGACGGCGTCCTCGAACTGATTGCGGCTCAGCTTAAGCATGTTGCCGAGAAGGGCGCCGGCACCCTCAGCACCGCATCCCTGATAAGCTTCCTGATCGCTTTCTGGAGTGCCAATTCGGGTGTGGCCGCTCTCTTCGATGCCCTGAACGTGATCTACAGAGAGCGTGAGAAGCGAGACCTTGTGCGGGTCTACCTGACGACCTTTCTCTTCACGCTGGGCGGAGCAAGCGTAACAGTCGCGGCCATCGCCACGGTCGTTGGCCTACCGTATCTCCTCAGTCAGTTCGGCTTCGGGACAGGAACTGACACGCTGTTGCGGGTTATGCGTTGGCCCGCTCTGCTCGTCCTCGTGAGCCTCGGTTTGTCGTTGGTATACCGCTATGGGCCAAGCCGTCGGACCGCCAAATGGAGGTGGGTCAGTTGGGGCAGCACCGTCGCCGCCCTCGGTTGGATCGGCACATCGACGGTGTTCTCGCTCTACGTGGCGACGTTCGACTCCTACAACCGGATTTATGGGTCACTCGGAGCCGGTATCGGGTTCATGACATGGATCTGGCTTTCCGTCGTCATCGTGCTTCTTGGTGCTGAACTCAATTCCGAGATGGAACGACAGACGGCGCGTGACAGCACGGTTGGCAGTCCGAAGCCCCTGGGTTCTCGAAGAGCTTTTGCTGCGGATACGGTTGGACCGCCGTAGCTCAGACCCGACCGGTATTTTGGACTGAGCTGCGTGAGAAGCTACTGCATGGCCGCTGCCATGGGTAGCTAGAAGGCCAGATCCAGGTAGCTGGCAGACAAGGGCGACCGATAGCCTTGCGGCGAATGCGGTCGTACGTGTTCTGCCAAAGACCAATCACAATCTGCGCCTCCTTTAACTAGGGTGTGAACCGAACCAAGCCGTTGCAGGGTTTGTGGTTTTATGATTCAGGGCCGCCCTTTACACCGTGGAGGCGGCGATGGCGGACCTGTTCTGGCTCTCGGACGAGCAGTGGGCGGTAATGGCCCCGTTCATGCCCAAGGATCAGCCCGGACCGGAGCGGAAAGACGACCGGCAGATCATCTCCGGCATCCTGCACGTGCTTGACCTGACCGGCTGGCTTTGGACCGGGCTGATTGAGAGGATCAGCCTGGACCAGAGGAGTTGGGGATGAAGCGAGGACAGAGGCCGAGCGCGGAACAGGTCGTGCTGATG
>NZ_BPQS01000079.1 GCF_022179385.1 Methylobacterium longum
GGCGCGGCGTTCCTCGCGGTGACCGGGGGCGAGGCGATGTATGCCGATCTCGGGCATTTCGGCGCCCCGGCGATCCGCTTCGCGTGGTTCGGCCTCGTGCTGCCGGCACTGATGCTCAATTATTTCGGCCAGGGGGCGCTGCTGCTCGCCGACCCCGGCGCCCTGGAGAATCCGTTCTTCCACCTGTGCCCCGACTGGGGCCACCTGCCGCTCGTCGGCCTCGCCACGATGGCCACGATCATCGCCTCCCAGGCGATCATCTCGGGCGTCTTCTCGCTGACCCAGCAAGCGGTGCAGCTCGGCTTCCTCCCGGCGATGCGCATCGTGCAGACGGCGCGCGAGGAGCGCGGCCAGATCTACGTGCCGATGGTGAACTGGCTGCTCGCCGTCGCGACCCTGGCGGCGGTCGTCATGCTCGGCTCCTCCGACGCGCTGGCGGGCGCCTACGGCATCGCGGTGTCGATGCTCATGGGTATCACCACGCTGCTGGCCGCGCTGATCGCGCTGCGCTGGGGCTACAACCCGATCCTGGTCTGCGCGGTCAACGGCTTCTTCCTCGCCATCGACGCCGTCTTCCTCGCCGCCAACAGCGTGAAGCTCTTCGAAGGCGGCTGGTTTCCCCTCGTCCTCGCCGGGCTCGTCGCACTGATGATGCTGACGTGGAAGAAGGGCAACGAGCTGGTGGAGGAGGCCCGGGTCGCCCTGAGGCTCCCAGAGGATGTGTTCCTCTCCGGCCTTCAGCACCGCGACCTGCTGCGCCTGCCGGGAACGGCGGCCTTCCTGTCAGCGGCCGAGCACGGCATCCCGTTGCACCTCTCGCGTTTCGTCGCGCGCAACCACGCGCTGATGGAGCGCATCCTCATCATCACGGCGCTCTACGAGGAGACGCCGAGCGTGCCGAAGGAGGGGCGCGCCCACGTGACGATCCTGGCCCCGGACTTCTACCGGGTGATCCTCCGCTACGGCTTCATGGAGGAGGCCTCGATCCCCGAGGGACTCGCCTGCGCGGTCGAATCGCGCCACCTGCCGCCGCACGTGCTCGACGACATGACGGTGTTCGTCGGGCACGAGACGGTCATCTCGCGGAAGGACAAGCGCGGCCTGGCGCCGTGGCGGGAGAACCTCTTCGCCTTCATGCAGCGTAACGCCGAGCGCACCGGCGCCTTCTTCGGCGTGCCGACCCGGCAGGTCGTCGAGGTCGGCACCGAGATCGAGATCTAGTCACCACCCGAGATCATCCAGCCGCGAGCCAAGTCGTCGGCTCAGCCCGTCACCGGCGCGACCGCGTCGTGGCGAGAGAAGGCGCGAAGGGTCTCGTCAGCGCCGATGGATAGAGGGCCTGTCGTCTGCGGCATGACAGGCATCCGCAGAGCGCAGGACTCGGAAGATGTTGCCGGTGAGGTCACGACGACCACACGAAAACTTGAGGCGCTGCCGCCTAGCCTCACGGAACCGTCGCGTTTCGGCCTCGTTGCGACCCGACGCAGGCGCTGCGCCCCAGCAGCGACCGGATCGGAGGGACGAGATGAACAGAGATCATTTGGAGGGCGGCCTTCGCCATCTGCGCGGTCGCGCCAAGACCGCGGCCGGCGCCCTTCGCGGCCGCCCCGGTGACCAATTCGACGGCGCTTACGATCAGGCGGCCGGCGCAGCGCAATATGCCTACGGCGAGGCGCGCGACGCGGTCCGCGACTTGCGCGACGGCGGTGAGCACCTCGTGGAGGAGGTTCGCGCCCGGTTCCGACAGGCGAGCGACCGAAGCCAGGCTTTGGCCAACGAAGCCCTCGAGCGCGGCCAGCACTATCGTGAGCAGGCCGTCCGCCGCAGCCGCCACCTCGCGGCACGCGCCGCGGAGAACCGCGGAACGACGCTCGCCCTCGTGGCCGCCGTCGCCTTCGGTCTGGGCTGGCTGGCACGGCCGACGCGCTGACGGGGCGCGGTCTTTTCCTCAGGCGAGCGACCGGCGATCCGGCCGCCCGCCGACCGGAACGCATAAAGACATGTTTATGTCTTGATTGCTTCGTGGCCGGCGAAGTGGTACAGGCTCGCGCCGAACCCCAACGCGAACACGGAGCGGTCGACACATGGCCAAGGATTACATCGTCAAGGACATCGGGCTGGCCGATTATGGCCGCAAGGAGATCTCGATCGCCGAGACGGAGATGCCGGGCCTGATGGCGGTCCGCGAGGAGTACGGCGCGGCGCAGCCCCTCAAGGGCGCCAAGATAGCCGGCTCGCTCCACATGACGATCCAGACCGCCGTGCTGATCGAGACCCTCAAGTCGCTCGGCGCCGATATCCGCTGGGTCTCCTGCAACATCTACTCGACCCAGGATCACGCCGCCGCCGCCATCGCTGCCGCCGGCATCCCGGTCTTCGCCGTGAAGGGCGAGACCCTGGAGGAGTACTGGGACTACACCTCGCGCCTGTTCGATTGGCATGACGGCGGCATGCCGAACATGATCCTCGACGATGGCGGCGACGCGACCATGTTCGTCCATCTCGGCCTGCGCGCCGAGAACGGCGATACCGCCTTCCTCGACAAGCCCGGAAGCGAGGAGGAGGAGGTCTTCTTCGCGCTCCTGAAGCGGAAGCTCGCCGAGAAGCCGAAGGGCTGGTTCGCGGGCCTCGCCGACAGCATCAAGGGCGTCTCCGAGGAGACCACCACGGGCGTCCACCGCCTCTACGTGCTGGCCAAGGAGGGCAAGCTGCTCTTCCCGGCGATCAACGTGAACGACTCGGTCACGAAGTCGAAGTTCGACAACCTCTACGGCTGCAAGGAGTCGCTGGTCGACGGTATCCGCCGCGGCACCGACGTCATGATGGCCGGCAAGGTCGCCATGGTCGCGGGCTTCGGTGACGTGGGCAAGGGCTCGGCCGCATCGCTGCGCAACGCCGGCTGCCGCGTCCTCGTGTCGGAGATCGACCCGATCTGCGCGCTCCAGGCCGCCATGGAGGGCTACGAGGTCGTGACCATGGAGGATGCCGCCCCGCGCGCCGACATCTTCGTCACGGCCACCGGCAACAAGGACATCATCACCATCGAGCACATGCGGGCGATGAAGGACCGGGCCATCGTCTGCAACATCGGCCACTTCGACAACGAGATTCAGGTCGTCGGCCTGAAGAACCTCAAGTGGTCGAACATCAAGCCGCAGGTGGACGAGATCACCTTCGCGGACGGCCACCGCATCATCCTCCTGTCGGAGGGTCGCCTGGTGAACCTCGGCAACGCGACGGGTCACCCGTCCTTCGTGATGTCGGCCTCGTTCACCAACCAGACGCTGGCCCAGATCGAGCTCTGGTCCAACCCGGGCAAGTACCAGAAGCAGGTCTACACCCTGCCCAAGACCCTCGACGAGAAGGTCGCGGCCTTGCACCTGGAGAAGATCGGCGTGAAGCTCTCGAAGCTCCGGCCCGATCAGGCGGCCTATATCGGCGTGTCCGAGGCCGGTCCGTTCAAGCCCGAGCACTACCGCTACTGAGCGGCGTCGGCCCCGGATCGGAGGGCCGCGCGAGCGGCCGCCGGTCCGAGCTGGGGCCTGCAACCCACAGGCGATGAGAGGCCCGGCGCGCTGCGCCGGGCCTCTTCCTTTGTCAAGCCGTTCGGACGCCGCCGAACTGTGTCTTCTGTGTGTCGTTAACGGGCGATTGTGTGCCGTCGGCTTAAAGCCACGCTTCGTTCCCCTTCCGGCGCGATTCCGGCACACGTTAGAGTGCGGGCGAATCTTTGATCGATATGACCGCGGCGGTTCGGAAGAGCGCCGCGGGGACGAAGCGTTCGGCGCCGCGTAAAGACGCGCGCAGACCGCTTCGTCGTCGACGTACGGGGGCAGGGCAAGCCATGGGTGTCGGTCGTGCGACACACGTTCGGATCGGCGTCGGCGTGCTCACCCTGACCCTGGCGAGCGCGGCACTGGCCGAGCTGCCCCAGGCGACGGCTGCCCACCCCGCGCGGGAGATCCACAGCGTTGCGGCCTTCGCCATCTTCGGCGGTCTGGTCGTCTTCGCGGTGATCCTCTCGCTCCTCCACCTCTACGAGCGCGGGCGCTGGACCCGCCGCGAGCGCGAGCTCGCCGCAGCCCTCGACGTCCTGCGCGGCGCCCATGACCGCGCCGAGATGCTGCTCAACGCCGAGCGTCAGATCATCGTGACCTGGGATCGGCGCAGCGAGCCCGTCGTGGAGGGCGACGTCAGCCTCGCGATCCACGGCGAGCGACCGACATCCGGCTACGCGCGCCGCGTGCTGGCCTTCGGGACCTGGCTCGTCACCGCGGACGCCACGGCCGTCGAGGCCGCTGTCGATGCCCTGCGGGCGCGCGGCACGAGCTTCGCCCTGAGCCTCACCTCCCAGACCGGCCGCAACATCGAGGCCCACGGGCAGGCCGTGGCCGGGCGCGCCCTGCTGCGGCTGCGCGAGACCAGCCAGGAGCGCTGCGAGATCGCCGACCTGCGCGCCACCCTGGACGAGACCCGCCGAGGACTCTCGGCCCTGTCGGGGCTCCTCGACGCAATCCCGCAGCCGGTCTGGCGGCGCACGCGCGAGGGCGGCCTGAGCTGGGTCAACGCCGCCTACGTGGCTGCCGTGGAGGCCGACAGCCGCGAGGCCGCCCTGGCTTCCGGCCTGGAACTGTTCGACCGCCCCGCCCGCGAGACCATCGCCCGCGAGGAGGCGGCCCGCTCCGCCGGTCTGACCCGGAGCGTTCCGCGGCTCTCGGCGATCGTGGCCGGCAGCCGGCGCATGCTCGACGTGTTCGAGACCGGCCTGGACAGCGGCAAGGTCGGCATCGCGATCGATGTATCGGAACTTGAGAGCGTCCGGGCCGACCTCCAGCGGCAGATGAACGCCAACGTCCGCACCCTCGACCAGCTGCCGACCGCTGTGGCGATGTTCGACGTCTCGCAGCGGCTGATCTTCCACAACGCCGCCTATCGCCAGCTCTGGGACCTCGATCAGGCGTTCCTCGACGGCCGGCCCTCGGACGGCGAGATCCTCGATCACCTGCGGGCCGAGCGGAAGCTCGAGGAACATGCGGATTTCCGCGGCTGGAAGCACGGTGTTCTGGCCGCCTATCGCGCCGCCGAGGCCAATCAATCCTGGTGGTACCTTCCCGACGGACGGACGCTGCGCGTCGTCGCGGATCCGAACCCGCAGGGCGGCCTGACCTACCTGTTCGATGACGTCTCGGACCATCTGAACGCCGAATCCCGCTACAACGCCCTGCGCCGGCTCCAGGCCGAGACCCTCGACACCCTGGCCGAACCCGTCGCGGTCTTCGGAGCCGACGGTCGGCTGACCCTCGCCAATCGCGCCTTCTGCACCGTGTGGCGGCTCGATCCCGCCCTGGTCGAGGAACGGCCGCACGTGGATGTCGTCATCGCCGCCTGCCGGGCGCTGGCGCCGGCCGAGGAACCCTGGATCGATATCAGCGAGGCCGTCGTCGGCCTCGAGTCCCGCACCGCGCGGTCATGCCGGCTGGAGGTGGTGGACGGCACCGTGCTCGACTGCGCGGCGCAGCCGCTGCCCGAGGGCGCGACGCTCCTCACCCTGATCGACGTCACCGCCAGCGTGAACGTCGAGCGGGCGCTCACCGAGAAGAACGAGGCGCTGGAGAAGGCCGCGCAGCTGCGCGACACCTTCGTCCATCACGTCTCCTACGAGCTGCGCTCCCCGCTCACCAACATCATCGGCTTCACCCAACTCCTCGGCGACGAAACGGTGGGAGCACTCAACGAGCGGCAGCGCGAATATTCCGACCACATCATGCGCTCGTCGGCGGCGCTCCTGGTCATCATCAACGACATCCTCGATCTCGCCTCGATCGATGCCGGCTCGCTGGAGCTGCAGCGCGAGGAGGTCGATGTCCAGGCCACGATCGAGGCCGCAGTCCGCGGCATCGAGGACCGCCTGGCCGAGTCGAACATCACCCTGGCGCTCGACGTGCCGGAGGATATCGGCAGCGTCCACGCCGACGGGAAGCGGGTCCGCCAGATCCTGTTCAACCTGCTGTCCAATGCGGTCGGCTTCTCGGATGCCGGGCAGCGCGTCGAGGTCCAGGCCCGCCGGACCGTGCATGAGCTTCTCCTGAGCGTGCGCGATCACGGCCGCGGCATGCCGCCGGAGATCGCCGATTCGGTGTTCAACCGCTTCGAGAGCCACACCCTCGGGACGCGCCACCGGGGCGTCGGCCTCGGCCTGTCGATCGTGCGCTCCTTCGTCGAGCTGCATGGCGGCCGGGTTCATCTGGAAACGGAGCCGGGCAGCGGCACCTGCGTGACCTGCACCTTCCCGATCCACCACGCGGAGCGGACCCTCCCGCAGCCGAGCCCCGAACCCCGCCCGCCGGCATCCTCGACCGTATCGGCACCGCGCAAGCCCGGCGTGGCGCGGCACTGAGCGGGCTGGCGGTGCCGCGCGACCGTATCGGGGTCGCGGTGCTTGCACAGCACTGCGATCGTGAACGGTCCGCCGACCCCCGGGCTTGATTCTCGGACCGGTGCCACGCAGCAGGGGTCCATGTCCGCACATGATCGTTCCGGCTGGGCCGTCTTCGGCATCGGCGACTTCCGCCTGTTCGGCTCGGCCCGCTTTCTCACGGGCCTGGCGTATCAGATGCAGGCCGTGGCGATCGGCTGGTTTGTCTACGACCTGACCCATTCCGCCCTGGCGCTCGGCCTCGTGGGCCTCGCCGGCTTCCTGCCCGCGGTGCTCTGCGCGCTGATCACCGGTCATGTGGCGGATACCTACGACCGCCGCCTGGTCGGCGCCGCGGCCTTCGCGGTGCAGAGTGCGGCGAGCTTCGGCCTGCTCGCCTTCGCCCTGGCGGGCCCCCACGCCGTCTGGCCAATTTACGCGCTGGTCATCGCGGTCGGCACCGCCCGGGCCTTCGCCAACCCGGCCCTTCAGGCGCTGCTGCCGACCCTGGTGCCCGGGCCGCAATTCAGCTCGGCCATCGCGTGGAACGCCTCGCTCTGGCAGAGCGCCTCCGTGATGGGGCCGGCGCTCGGCGGCTTCCTGTACGCCCTGGGGCCGGCCGTGGTCTTCGGCGGGGCCGGGGCGAGCTTCGCCCTCGCGAGCCTCCTGACGGCCCTGATCCGCTACCGACCTGCGCCGGTGAGCGAGCGGCCGCCCATCACCTGGGCGGCGCTGTCGGCCGGGATCGACTACATCCGCTCGCAGCCGGTGGTGCTCGGCGCCATCAGCCTCGATCTGTTCACCGTCCTTCTGGGCGGCGCCACGGCCCTGCTGCCGATCTATGCCGGGGAGGTTCTGCATGTCGGCCCCCTCGGCCTCGGAGCGTTGCGGAGCATGCCGGCCTTCGGCGCCGTCGCCATGGCGGTCCTGCTCGCGAACCGGCCCCTGCGGCGGCATGCTGGCCTGCGCATGCTCCGGGCGGCCGTGGTGTTCGGCGCCGCCACAATCGTCTTCGGCCTCTCCACCTCCTTGCCGCTGTCGATGGCCTGCCTGTTCGTCACCGGCGCCGCCGACATGATCTCGGTCTACGTCCGCCAGACCTTCGTGCAGGGCGAGACGCCCGACGCCATGCGAGGCCGGGTCTCGGCGGTGAACACGGTGTTCATCGGGGCGTCCAACGAACTCGGCGAGTTCGAATCCGGACTCCTCGCCGCGGGGATCGGCGCGGTCCCGGCGGTCGTGGTCGGCGGCGCGGCGACGATCGGCGTGGCCCTGCTCTGGGGCCGGCTGTTCCCCGCCCTGAGGGCGCGCGATCGGCTGATGGTGCAGGGGTAAGAGCGCTCTTCACGCGGCGCGCCCATCCGGCGCGCAGGACGGATGATGCGGCGTCGCTCGGCTCCGTGGGAGGCGGAGATCGAGCCCCCTGAGCCTGCACGGGGCGGGCTCGGAATGGCTCGACGGGACCGTCCGACCCTTGCCCGTATCCCGCGGTGCGGGAGCGCGGCCGCGGCCTCGAAGGAAGCCTCCAGGGATCGCGCCGCCGGCTGGGAGGCCCCGCTGAGGCCCGCCGACTCGGGCGCCCCAGGTGGAGGATGCCGTCATCCATCCCCGCGACCGCAGCCGCGGACGATGGAGCTCCGCATGCCGATTCGACGCGGCGGACGCGCGGCACCCGTACCGCGCGACGCCCCGAGGCGGGCGCCGCAGCGGGATCATCCAACGGCGCCTTCGCGACGATCGGCCGGAGCCAGACGGGCGGGACGGACGCCCGGCGCCGCGACCGTCAGCGCCCCGCCAGAAGCGGCGACCACGTCGGGTCCGACGCGTAGGCGGGCGTCGGAACCGGCTGCTCCACCTTGCCGGTGATGTCGACCATGAAGAGCTTGCCGCCGCCCTGGCCGCCCGGATCGCGGAAGAACAGCACGTACTGGCCGTTCGGCGCGAAGGTCGGGCCCTCGTTGTGGAAGCCCTCGGTGAGGACGCGCTCGCCGGTCCCGTCGGGCTTCGACACGCAGATGGCGAAGCCGCCGTTGCGCTGGCGCGTATAGGCGATCAGGTCGCCGCGGGGTGAGAAGGCCGGCTGCGAGGCCGAGCCGCCGCCAAAGGTGATGCGGTGCGGGTTCGAGCCGTCCGCGCCCATCACGTAGACCTGCTGCGAGCCGCCGCGATCCGATTCGAAAGCGATCTGCGATCCGTCCGGCGAGTAGGTCGGCGAGGTGTCGATCGCCATCCCGTTGGTGATGGAGCGCTGCGCCTTCGAGGCGATGTCCATCGTCACGATGTCGGCGTTGCCGCCCTGCTGCACGCTCATCACGAGCTTGCGCCCGTCCGGCGAGAAGCGCGGGCTCGCACTCATCGAATCGACGTTGCCGAGCGCCTGGCGCGAGCCGGTCTCCAGATTGATGACCTGCACCCGCGGCTGGTGGCCGGAGGCCTGTGCCATGAAGGCGATGTCCTGCGTGGCCGGCGAGTAGCGCGGCGCCACGATCGACATCTCGCCGCTGGTGATCGCCCGGACGTTGGCGCCGTCCTGATCCATGACCATCAGGCGCTTGCGGCGGTTCTCCTTCGGGCCGGTCTCGTCCACGAAGGCGATGCGGCTGTCGAACCAGGGGCCGAGGCCGGTGATCTTGGTATAGACGGCGTCGGAGATCAGGTGGCCGGTGCGCCGGGCATTGGCGGCGTCGGTGCCGTATTGCTGGCCGGTCATCTGCTGGCCGGAGGTCACGTCCCAGAGCCGGAACTCCACCTTAAGCCGCCCGCTGTCGCGGACGACGCGGCCGGTGACGAGACCCTGGACGCCGGTGGCGCGCCACTTCTCGAAATTCGGGGCCGCGTCGAAGTTCGGCTGCTCCGGAAAGCGGCCGTGGTCGAGGGGCGTGAAGTAGCCGGAGCGGCGCAGGTTGTTGGTGACCACGCCGGCGACGAGACCGCCGAGGCTCGGATCGCCGCCGAAATCCGCGATGGCGATCGGCATCGGCTGGAAGTTGCCGCCGCCGATGCGCAGCTGCAGCTGCGCCTGGGCCGGCACGGTCAGGAAGGCCGTGAGGAGGGCGAACAGCGCGACGAGGCGCGCCGACAGGGACGTCGGGCGGCGCCCGACGGAGGAGACGTTCTGCATAGTTCAGATCCGAGTGACGATCAGACGGGTCGGCGGCCGAGGGCGGAGAGGCTGAGGGCAGTGCCTCAGGTCGCCGTGAACTCGAACTCCGCGTTGATGGCCTTCCAGTCGTTGTAATACGGCGCGTAGGTGGCCGGTATGTTGTACGGCGCACAGCGGCGGACCGCCCGGAGCGCGGCCTGCGCGATCGATTGGTCCACCGTGCTCGACCCGCCGCGCATGATCCGCGGCTCCGTGCTGAGCGAACCGTTCGGGTTCAGGCGGATGTCCAGCACCGGCAGGACCACGCCCTGCGCCGCTCCGGGAGGTGCCGAGTAGCAGCGCTCGATCTGCTGCTGGAGCAGCCCCACGAGGGCGTCACGCAGCGACGGCGACAGACGCTGCGCGTTGCCGGTCACGGCACCCAGCGCCGCCACCTTCTGAACCGCGTGGCCAGTAGCGCCGGTGGATTGCGAGGGCGCCTTCGAGGCCAGCATCGAGCGGATATCGCCGGCATTGAACTTGTCGGCGAGTTCCGCCTGCTTGCGCGCCTTCGCTTCGCCGTCGGCCTTCGCCTTCGCGTCTGCCACCGCCTTGGCCTTCGCCTTCGCGGCGGCCTCGGCCTTCGCGGCCGCGTCGGCCTTGGCGGCGGCGTCGGCCTTGGCAGCGGCCTCGGCTTTGGCCTTCGCGGCAGCCTCGGCCTTCGCCTCGGCGATTTCCTTCTGCCGCTCGGCTTCCGCCTCAGCCTTGGCCTTCGCATCGGCGGCCTTCTTGGCCGCTTCCTTGGCCGCTTCCTTGGCGGCCTCGGCCTTGGCCTTCGCGGCAGCCTTCTGGGCGGCCTCGGCCTCGGCTTCCTGCTTCTCGATCAGCTTCTCAAGTTGCTCGCGCTTCTCGGCCTCGGCCTTGGCGGCGGTCGCTTCGGCCTTCGCCTTCGCTTCGGCCTTGGCCGCCTTCTCGGCCGCAGCCTTGTCGGCAGCCGCCTTGGCGGCTTTCTCCGCGGCCTTCTCTGCAGCTTTCTCAGCCGCCTTCTCTGCAGCTTTCTCAGCCGCCTTCTCTGCAGCTTTCTCCGCCGCCTTCTCGGCGTCGCGCTTCTCCTGCGCCGCCTTGGCGGCTTTGGCCGTCTCCAACGGATCCGGCTCGCTGCGCAGAGGCATCTCCTCCGCGTTGGCGAGCTTCATCTCGGCCGTCCGGGTGGGCGCGGTGGGCGCGTCGGTCTTGGCGTTCTCGGGTTCGCGATCCTCGACCTTCTCGGCCTGACGGTCGGCCCGCGGCTGCGCGTTCGGCATCGGCTTGTCGGCCTGCCGCTCGCCCTTCGTTATCTCGGAGAACTGGTTCTCGGTGATCACCTCCACGGGCACGCCTTCCTGCGCCTCGGGCAGCGCCGGCGCCGCGACGCTGAACAGCGCCAGCGCGAGAAGCGTGACGTGGGTTCCGGCGGAGATCCAGACACCCGGTTCCTTGCGGTCGAAGCGGAACTCCACAGGGGGACCCTTACTGATGCTCGGGCTCGGTGACGAGCGCCACCTTCTTGAAGCCGCCGCCGGTCACGATCGCCATCACCTGCGCCACGCGACCGTAATCGACCCGCTTGTCCCCACGCACGAAGACGCGCTCCTCGGTTCCGGTCTTGGCGGTCTCGGTCAGCTTGGGGATGATCATCTCGTCGGTGAGTTCGTCTTCGCCCAGGAAGACCTGCCCGGTCTGGCGGATCGACAGGGTGACCGGCTTCACGTCGGAATTGAGGGGCGAAGCCTTCGATTGCGGCAGGTCGAGGGGGACGCCCACCGTCATCATCGGGGCCGCCACCATGAAGATGATCAGGAGCACCAGCACGACGTCGATGAACGGCGTCATGTTGATCTCGTTGATCGGACCGCCGCGACGGCTCCGGCGCCGATGGCGCTTGCCGCCCTGCGATGCGCCCGCTGCCATACCCATGGATCGGTCTCCTCTGGATCAGACTCAGGCGGCGAGCGGAAGGCGCTCGTCGATCTGGCGGGAGAGGATGGCCGAGAACTCGTCGGCGAAGCCCTCCAGCCGCGACTGCGCCTTGGTCACCTCGGCCTGGAGCTTGTTGTAGGCGAGCACCGCCGGGATGGCGGCGAACAGGCCGATGGCGGTGGCGAACAGGGCCTCGGCGATGCCCGGGGCGACGACGGCGAGCGAGGTGTTCTTGGAGGCCGCGATCGACGTGAAGGCGGTCATGATGCCCCAGACGGTGCCGAACAGGCCGATATACGGACCGGCCGAGCCGATCGAGGCGAGGAACAGGAGGCGCGATTCCAGCCGCTCGACTTCGCGGTGGATGGTGACGTCGAGCTGCTTCTCGATGCGCTGCGACAGCGACTGGATCTGCCGGCCCGAGCCCTCGAAGGAGCGCTTCCACTCCCGCATGGCGGCGACGAACACCGCGGCGAGGCCGGTCGCCGGCCGATCATTGAACGAGCGGAACAGTTCCTCCAGGGAACGGCCCGACCAGAACGCGTCCTCGAACGCGTCCATCTCGGCCTTGGTCCGGCGGAACAGCAGCGTCTTGTCGACGATGATCGACCAGCACCAGATCGAGGCGCTGAGCAGCCCGACCATGACGATCTTGACGACGAAGTGGGCCTGCAGGAACAGGCCGAGCAGCGTCATGTCGGCGACAGGCGCGGCCTGCATCGCGTCGGCTGGGTTCATCCGTCGAGATCTCCTGCTCCGGATCGCGATGCGCCGGGCGGGGCCCGCGTCCGCCGGATCCGTGAGCGATATCAACGCTGTCGCCCGCGAATCTGTCGAAAGTAAGGGCCGCCGGCAGCCCCCACGCCCGCCGCTCCATGGACACCGTTAGGGCCGCGGCAGGGTTAAGGATCGGTTTCGATCCGGGCGATCCTGAGGCATTCGGCGCTCCGGACGTCCCAACCGGGCTGGACCTGCCGAAACCGCGACCCTTATGGTCGGGACTGCGGCGTCGAGTCGCGAACCTCACGTGACCTGTACAGGACGCGCATGCCACTTCCCGTTCCCAGTCTTCAGGAACTCCTCCCCACCGGTCCGGCCCGGTACCTCGGCTGGTCCGTGATCGCCGACCCGGCACTTGCCGGCGCCCTGGCCCGGGCGGGCTTCGACGCCGTACTGCTGGACCAGCAGCATGGCGGCTACGACTACCGGTCCTGCTGTGCGGCGATCACCGAGGTCGCGCTGGCCGGCAAGGCCGCCCTGGTGCGGGTGCCGGTCGGCGACGTCGCCATGGTCTCGCGGATGCTGGATGCGGGCGCGGCCGGGATCGTGGCGCCCATGATCAACACCGTCGCGCAAGCGCAGGCGCTTGCCGACGCCGCGAAATTCCCCCCCGTGGGACAGCGAAGCTGGGGCCCGGATCGCGCCATGCTGCTGTCCGGCCTTCGGGACGGGTCGGAATACCTCGTGGCCGGAAACTCCCGGGCGCTGACCATTGCCATGTGCGAGACCGCGGAATCGATCGCCGCGCTGGAGCAGATTCTGGCGGTGCCGGGGATCGACGGGGTGCTGGTCGGGCCAGCCGACTTGTCGATCGCCTTGTCGAAGGGCACGGCCATCGACCCGCTCGGCTCGGCCGTCACGGCGGCGCTCGGCGAGATTGTCCGCAAGACCCTGGCGGCAGGCAAGCTGCCCTGCGCGTTCGCGCCGTCTCCGGCGCGGGCCCGGGAGATGGTGGCAATGGGCTTCCAGCTCGTGTCGATCGAATACGATGCGATGACGATCGCCCACGCCTTCGCCAAGCTCCTGCGCGAGGTTGACCCGTCGCGGGCGGGCTGAGCGCTTACCCGGCTTCCGTCGGAGCCAGGCGCCGCCTCAGGGCGTCCGGCAGGCGCACCGCGCGGCCGTCCCGCACGCAGGCGACCGTGACCTCGGCGGCGACCAGGCACGCGTCGCCGCGGCGAACCTCCTGGGACAGCTGCATCGACGCGCCCCGCAGGACGCGCGTCCGGGTGACGATCGTGAGCAGGTCATCCATCAGGGCCGGACGCAGGAAATCGAGGCTCATCCGGCGCACGACGAAGACGAGACCGCGCGCCGCGCGGTGCAGCTCCGACTGGTCGCCGGCGAGATCGCGGAGAAGTTCGGTGCGGCCGCGTTCCAGGAACCGCAGATAGCTCGCGTGGTAGACGAAGCCTGAGAAGTCGGTGTCCTCGTAATAGACGCGCACGCTCAAGCGATGGCCGAATCCGCCATCCGCTGGTATCGCGATCCCCGGCTCGGTCATGCTCATGGGCCTCCATAGCATCGTCGCGACAGATGGCTGTCGTCTTTACACGACGACGCGCGGGCCGGGCCGCAGTGTCAGGATCCCGATGGTCCCGGGCGAACGCCCCCTGGGATCCATGACGGTCCGCGCAAAACGAAGAGGGCCGCCCCCGGGGGGACGGCCCTCTCGCGCGTGTCAGCGGATGTCGAGATCAGCCGCCGATGCGGGCCGCCAAGCTCGCCGAGTGGGCGTGCTCGTCGGCGATGTAAGGCAGGGCCTCGGTGGCGAACTTGCGGCCCGTCGCGTTGTCGCCGGACTTCGCGTAGCTGTCGTAGAGTGCCAGGGTGCGGGCATCGGAGCGCGCCTGCTGGTCTACGTAGGTGCGGTCGAAGGCGCGGCCGTTGGGAGCGGACTGGAGCTGGGCCAAACGCGCCTGACCGCGCTCGCCGAGGGCCACGCGACGGCCGGGCTCGGCCGGGCTGTTGTCGACGATGCCCACCGCGCCGAGGGCGCCGCCGACGATGGTGGTGCCGATGTTCGCGGCGACCGTCACCGGGGCAAGGACGAGACCGATCGGGTTGCTGAGGTCGGTGCGGATGCCCTGGTTATCCGAGACCACCGAGCCGTTGCGCGACAGGGAGGTGTTCGGCGGCAGCAGTGCCTCGGTGGTCGCCTTGCGCTCGACCAGGACCCGGTTGGCATAATTGCGCACCTTCGGGTTGCGCGACCGCTGAAGGGCGATGCGGCTCGCCTCGATGCTGGCCGCGTCCGAGCGCAGCGCCTCGGCGCGGAAGGCCGGGGTCTGGGTCGCGGCCGCACCGACATCGTCCTGGTTCGCGAAGGGCAGGATCCGGATCGGCAGCGCGTCCTGCGCGAAGGCCGGGGCCGAGATCGCAGCAGCGGTGAGGCCGAGGACGGCCAGCGTGATTCTCTTCATGGCAGTGATGTTTCCTGACGTTGTTCTTGATGGCTCAAAGACCAGCCGCAGACCGAGGGGCAGGACCTCGAAGGCGGAAGCCTCGCCAGCGCCAACACAGACTTGGCGCGGTCGCCTCCACAACGGACCGTTTTTCCCGCTGTTCCATTGACCGAGCCGATTTTTCATCGCCGGAAGCTTTGCCGCCTCCGGCCAAAGCTTGACTGTATTGTCCGGCGGTCGATGGCGAAAACCGCTCCCGCTACAGCACCTTACGATTGATGCGGCGCACAAGAACCCGGCTGCGGGTCGGACGGCCCGCGCCCGCGGGCCATGACGCAGGCGGAAGGCTGGCCTGAGGTTCGCGCATGTGGGCGCGTCGCGCGGTTCAATCCGGCGAACCGTCGAAGAAGCCGGATTGCCCGTTCGTCTCACGCCGGGGCTGCGCGATTCCGAGGTGCTGGTAGGCGTGTCGGGTGAGGATGCGGCCCCGGGGGGTGCGCTGCACGAAGCCGCGCTGGATCAGGTAGGGCTCGATGATGTCCTCGAT
>NZ_BPQS01000080.1 GCF_022179385.1 Methylobacterium longum
CGGAACCGCCTTCTTGACCGGCAGGTCGGCGGCGTGCGCGGCGCCGACCGCCGCGAAGGCAGCGGCGGACCCGAGCAGTGAGCTCTTCAAGAGCTTCATTGACATCTCCAAAGGTTCGAGACCCGATGATGCGGACGTGCCCGGTTTTCCGGGTCTGGCCGCTCGTTCTGTAGGTTTGGCCCGCGTCTGGCGGCAGGCTCCTGCGGGCTCTCGCTTGGCGATGCCCCCGTGCCCCAACACCATGTGCGAAGGTGTTTCGGCCGGCAACGAGGATTCGCGTCCACCTTGGCTGTTCCGCCCTGATGTTGCCGCCTGGCAACAATTTCAGGGTGTAAAGTCGGCAGATGCCCTCCGCGAGGCTGCCGAATGCCAGTCCGGTCCGTCGTTCTCGGCCGGCCTTCGGCTGTGAATTTCGCGCCCCGGCGCGCACGGGCCTCCCGCCGATTCGACGCCGGCCGCCGGTCGGCCACGCGGGGTTCCCGCGACGCGTCGAAGCCGCGCCTGAATCGCCCCGGGCGCGCGGCCGGGGTCATCGCCCTCGAGGATGGATCGACGGCGCCCTTTCGCGCGCGCGTTCCCGCCCGTGCGCGCACGCATCCGGACGCGTGCGCCGCGTTGCCTATAGGATCATGGCCTCGTGGACGGCGCTCGGCTCGAAGGGCTCCGCGAAGGCGGCTCCCAAGCCGTCGGTGAAGTGCCGGATCACGCGGGCCGCCGTCCGACCCACCCGGAACGTCGTGCCGATCTCCGGGGCCGGATCGATCAGCAGCGCGACGCCCGAGGCCGAGATATTCAGGACGTGCCCCGCCTGCGCCCGGCCGTCCGCCAGGGTCACGGTGACGATCTTCTGCCGCGGCACGATGCGGCGGTGGATGCGCAGCGGCTCGGCCCGCAGGTCCTGGGCCCGCGCCAGCGTCACGAACTGGCGCGCCAGTTCCGCGAGCGCGGCCCGCCCCGCCTGGATCGAAACGACGAAATCCTGGCCCGACGTCCAGTCGATCCGCGCCTTCAGAAGGCCGATGTGGCGGATGCTGCAGGTGAGATCCTCGCCGGGCGCCAGCAGGGCCGAGGACCGGAGCCGGATGCCGTCCGCCGAGACGTCCGTGGTGATCGCGTAGAAATCCCGGCGGCGCCGGCTCCAGCACAGCGCGGGCAGGATGACGCTGTGCCGTGGGTCATTCATGCCTCTCATCGCCGCGCCTGGATCATCGGTGCGGTGTGCGATGGATGGGCCTGAAGAGGCCTTCCGCCGATCGGTAAAACTTTAGCCGCCGGGCATGGCGGCGGGTCCCGCGCGCACGTGTGCACAGCTTTCGAGCAGGCCGCCGGAGACACGGGCGGATCGCGGCGATGCACCGGGCGGCCCGGGGGTGCCGGCCCCGTCCGACGCGCCGGGCCGGTGCGGCGCGGGAGGCCGGGACCGGGTGCGGGCTAGAGCGCCCCGGCGACGGTTTCGCGGCGCAGCCCGCCTCGGGCGGACCGCGATCTACCGCGGCGTGACGCCTTGAGAAGCCGGCTCACCATGCCGTCGCCTGGACCGGCGCAACATATGAATTCAAGATGCAACTGACCCTCGGTGGCACGGATGCTGCCTGGGATTGTGCATGCCATAGCGGTGCGCGACAGTGCCGCCCGCCCCACGGATCGGCCGCGGCCGAACCCGTCCCGCTCGTCATCCTCCGCATCCGGACGGTCCCATGTTGCGTCTCGCCGCCTGTCTCCTCGCCGGGATCGCCTTCGCCGCGCCCGCCGCCGCCCAGACCCTGCGCTACGGCATGATGGAGGATCCGGACGCCCTCGATCCGACGCTCGCCCGCACCTTCGCGGGCCGGATGGTCTTCGCGGCGCTCTGCGACAAGCTCGTGGACATCGGCCCGGACCTGAAGCCGGTGCCGCAGCTCGCCACGTCCTGGGAGCTGTCGCCCGACGAGAAGGTGCTGACCCTGCACCTGCGGCCGGGCGTGCTGTTCCACGACGGCGAGAAGTTCGACGCCGCGGCGGCGAAATACTCGATCGAGCGCCACATGACGCTGCCGGGCTCGCAGCGCCGCTCGGAGATCGCGCCGATCGCCTCGGTGGACGTGGTCGACGACCTCACCGTCCGGATCAACCTGAAGCAGCCGTTCGCGCCCTTGATGGCGCAGTTCACCGACCGGGCCGGCATGATGATCTCGCCCAAGGCCGCCGAGCGCCTCGGCGACAAGTTCGCCTCCGCGCCGGTCTGTGCGGGCCCCTACCGGTTCGTCGAGCGGGTGCCGCAGGACCGGATCGTGGTCGAGCGATTCCCGGATTACTGGAACAAGGACGCGATCCACATCCAGCGGATCGAGTTCCGGCCGATCCCCGACGCCACCGTGCGCCTGACCAACCTGCGGGCCGGGCAGCTCGACCTGCTGGAGCGCCTCGCGCCCACCGACGTGGCGCAGGTGAAGCGCGACGCCAAGCTGAAGCTCGAATCGACCTACGAGCTCGGCTTCCTGGAAGTCCTGTTCAACCCCAACAAGCCCGGCTCGCCGGTGGCCGACCCGAAGGTCCGGGCGGCGTTCGAGGCGGCGCTCGACCGCAACGCCATCAACCAGGTCGTCTACAACGGCGAGTTCCTGGCCGGGAACCAGTGGGTCAACCCGAAGAACCCGAACTACGTCGCCGAGTACCCGATCCCGAAGCGGGACGTCGCGAAGGCCAAGGCGCTGCTGGCCGAGGCCGGCAAGCCGAACCCGCAGATCACGCTGACCGTCTACGCCGACAGCGACTCGCCGCGGACCGGACAGGTGATCCAGGCCATGGCCAAGGAGGCCGGGTTCGACGTGAAGATCCAGGCGGTGGACTTCACCACCGCCCTCGATGCCGCCGACAAGGGCAATTACGAGGCGCAGCTCTATTCCTGGAGCGGCCGCTCCGACCCGGACGGCAACACCTACAGCTTCCTCGCCTGCAAGGCGGCGCTGAACTACCCCAAATACTGCAGCCCCGAGGCCGACGCGGCCCTCCAGGCCGAGCGCGGGACCGTCGACCCGGCCAAGCGCAAGGCCGCCTGGAAGGCGCTGGCCGATCAGGTGCTGAAGGACCGGCCGGGCATCTACATCCTGCACCGCAAGCTGCTCTGGGCCTACAGCCAGAAGCTCACGGGCTTCGTGCCCTACCCGGACGGGCTCGTGCGCTTCACCGGCCTGAAGCTCAACTGATGCTGCAGTTCCTGGTCCGACGCCTCGCCCTCGCGGTCCCGACGCTGATCCTCGCCTCGATGATCATCTTCGCCCTGCAGCAATTGCTGCCGGGGGACGTGGCCACCGCGCTCACCGGCGAGGAGCGCGACCCGCAGGTGATCGCCTTCATCCGCGAGAAGTACCACCTCGATGAGCCCCTGCCGGTGCGCTACGCCTACTGGGCCGGCGGCGTGCTGCGGGGCGATCTCGGCGAGTCGATCCGGCTGCAGAAGCCGGTCTCCGAGCTGATCGTCGAGAAGCTGCCGGTGACGCTCGAACTCGCCTGCCTCGCCATGCTGGTGGCGCTCGCCATCGGCGTGCCCATGGGCGTGCTCTCGGCGGTGAAGCGCGGGCAGGCCGCCGACACGATCGCCAACGGGATCGCCCTCTGGGGCCTGTCGGTGCCGAATTTCTGGCTCGGCATCCTGCTGATCCTGCTGTTCTCGGTGGAGCTCGGCTGGCTGCCGGCCTCCGGCTACGTCTCGCCCTTCGAGAGCCTGTCGGAGAACCTCGCCGCCATGGTGATGCCGGCCTTCGTGCTCGGCAACGCCATCGCGGCGGTGATGATGCGCCACACCCGCGCGGCGATGCTGGGCGTGCTCGGCTCCGACTACGTCCGCACGGCCCGCGCCAAGGGCGTCTCGCCCCTGCGGGTGACCCTGCGGCACGCGCTGCCCAATGCGGCGATTCCGATCATCACCCTCGGGGCGCTGGAATTCGGTCAGCTCCTGTCGGGGGCTGTGCTCACCGAGCAGGTCTTCTCCGTGCCGGGCTTCGGCAAGCTGATGGTCGACGCCGTGTTCAACCGGGATTTCGCCACCGTGCAGGGCGTCGTGATCTGCACCGCCGCCACCTACATCGCGTTGAACCTCGCCGCCGACCTGCTCTCCGCGGCCGTGAACCCGAAGCTGAGGCGGGCATGAGCAGCGGCAGCGAGATCGCCCGCGCCGAGACCGCCGGCGCCGAGATTGGCATCCTGGAGGCCGTCCCGTCCGGCCCCCCCGCCCCTGCCATTCTCCAGGAACCCGGCACCCTCGCGGCTTTCTGGCGGCGTCTGCGCGCGCGCAGGAGCGCCGTCGCAGGGCTCGTCATCGTCGGCCTGCTCGTGCTGATGGCGGCCCTCGCCCCCTGGGTCGCCCCCTACGATCCCACCGCCACCGACTGGGGCAACGTCCGCGGCGCCCCGAGCCTCGCGCATCCGTTCGGCGGCGACGAGGTCGGCCGCGACGTGCTCTCGCGGATCATCTTCGGCGCCCGCGCGTCGCTCGGCGCGGGCCTCGTCTCGGTGGCGCTGGCCGTCTCCCTCGGCCTGCCCCTCGGGATGCTCGCCGGCTACGCGGGCGGCTGGATCGACGGGGCGATCTCCCGCCTCACCGACGCGCTGCTGGCGATCCCGTTCCTGATCCTGGCCATCGCGCTGGCCGCCTTCCTGGGCCCGAGCCTCGTCAACGCGATGATCGCCATCGGCCTGTCGGCGACCTCGATCTTCATCCGGCTGACCCGGGCGCAGGTGCGCGCGGTGGCGGCCGAGGAGTTCGTCGAGGCGGCGCGCGCCATGGGCAATCCGCCCTGGCGCATCGCCCGGGTCCACATCCTGCCCAACATCGTCCCGGCGATCCTCGTCCAGGCGACGCTGACCATCGCGGCCGCCATCATCGCGGAGGCGAGCCTGTCCTTCCTGGGCCTCGGCCAGCAGCCGCCCGAGCCGTCCTGGGGGGCGATGCTCAACACCGCCAAGAACTTCATGGACGAGGCCCCCTGGATGGCGATCTGGCCCGGCCTGTCGATCTTCCTCGCCGTGCTCGCCTTCAACCTGTTCGGCGACGGCCTGCGGGACGCCCTCGACCCGAGGCAACGCACATGACGGCGGCGATGACGAAGCTCCTCCTCGACGTTCGCGACCTCGCGGTCGCCTTCGACACCGACGGCGGCGCGGTCCACGCGGTCAACGGCGTCTCCTACACCCTGCACGAGGGCGAGACGATGGGGATCGTCGGCGAATCCGGCTCCGGCAAGAGCGTGCACGTGCTCGCCATGCTCGGCCTGATCCCGCGCCCGCCCGGCCGCGTCACCGGCGGGCAGGTGCTGTTCGCGGGGCGCGATCTCCTCACCCTGAAGGAGCGCGAACTCCGGAAGGTCCGGGGCGGCGCGATCGGCTTCGTGTTCCAGGACCCGATGAGCTCGCTCAACCCCGGCATGACCGTGGCGGCCCAGCTCATCGAGCCGCTGCGCATCCATCTCGGTCTGGACGGCCGGGCCGCCCGCGCCCGGGCGACGGAACTGCTCGACCTCGTCCGCATCCCGAATGCGGCTTCGCGCCTCGACCAGTACCCGCACGAATTCTCCGGCGGCCAGCGCCAGCGGGTGATGATCGCCATCGGCCTGAGCTGCCGGCCGAAGCTGCTGATCGCCGACGAGGCGACCACCGCGCTCGACGTCACCGTGCAGGCCGAGATCGTCGCGCTGGTGCAGGAGCTGAAGCGCGAACTCGGCATGGCGATCATCTGGATCACCCACGACCTCGGCGTGGTGGCCGGCATCAGCGACACCGTGCAGGTGATGTATGCCGGCCGGATCCTGGAGCGTGGCCCGGTGGACGACATCTTCGCCGATCCCCGCAACGCCTACACCCTCGGGCTCCTGCGCTCCCTGCCGGACCTCTCGGGCAGCCGGACCGGGCGCCGCCGCCTGCACCAGATCGAGGGCGCACCGCCGGACATGCGCCACCTCCCGCCGGGCGATCCCTTCGCCCCGCGCAACGCCTTCGCGACGCCCCGCTGCCGGACCGAGATGCCGCCCCTGGTCCAGGCGACCGGCGCCGCCCCGGGCCACCTCGTCGCCGCCTGGTACGACCTGCCGAGACTGCTGGCGCCGGAGGCCGGGCGATGAGCGGACAGCCCCCGCCGCTCCTCGCCGTGCGCGACCTGTCCAAGCACTATCCCCTGCGCACCTGGTGGGGCGGCAAGGGCTCGGTGTTCCGCGCCGTCGAGGGGGTCAGCTTCGACATCCGCCCCGGCGAGACCCTGGGCCTCGTCGGCGAGTCCGGTTCCGGCAAATCGACCATCGGGCGGGCCGTGACGATGCTCAATCCGCCGACCTCCGGCACCATCGCGTTCGAAGGCACCGACCTCGCCAAGCTGGATGCGGCCGCGATGCGCAGGATGCGTGCCCGGATGCAGACCGTGTTCCAGGATCCCTACGCGGCCCTCAACCCGCGGATGAGCGCCGGAGACTACGTCGCAGAGGCGTTCAAGCTGCACCGGCGGGCGATGCGCGGGTCCGAGCGGCGCGAGGCGGTGGCTGGCCTGTTCGAGCGGGTCGGGCTCGATCCGCGCTTCATGGGGCGCTACCCGCACCAGTTCTCCGGCGGCCAGCGCCAGCGCATCTGCATCGCCCGGGCGATCGCGCTGAAGCCGAGCTTCATCGTCGCCGACGAGCCGATCGCCGCGCTGGACGTCTCGATCCAGGCGCAGGTGGTGAACCTGCTCCAGGACCTTCAGGACGAGATGGGCCTGTCCTACCTGTTCATCTCCCATGACCTGCGGATGGTGCGCTACCTCTGCCACAGGGTCGCGGTGCTCTGGCGCGGGCGGATCGTGGAGCTGGCCGAGGCGGACGCCCTCTACGCGGATCCGCGCCACCCCTACACCCGCCGCCTGCTCGCCGCGGTGCCGGTGCCGCATCCGGCCGAGGAGCGCGCCCGCCTCGCCGCCCGCGACATCGCCGATCACGACCAGCCGCCGGATGGTCCGCTCACCGAGGTGGCGCCGGGCCATTGGGCGGCGATGCCGCAAGGCCCGCACGCGTGACAGACTTGGATCAAGCAATCCCGTCTCGCTGAGACGGCCAGCACAGCAGGACATCCCGTGAGAGACTTCTCCGCACCCGGGCGCTCACCGGTCTACGCCGCCAACGCCGCCGTCGCGACCTCGCACCCGCTCTCGACCCTCGCCGCCATCGAGGTGCTGCGCGCGGGCGGCAACGCCGTCGATGCCGGCATCGCGGCCGTGGCGGTCCAATGCGTGGTCGACCCGTTGATGACCGGCATCGGCGGCGACTGCTTCGCCCTCTACGCCCCCGCCGGCGCGACGAAGCCGATCGCCCTCGACGGTTCGGGCCGCGCGCCGGCCGCCGCGACACCCGACTGGTACGCCGAGCACGGCGTCAGCATCACCCCGACCTCGCCGCACGCCGTCACGGTGCCGGGCGCCGTCGGGGCCTGGGATCTGCTGGTCCGCGAGCACGGCACCCGCTCCCTGGGCGAGCTACTCCAGCCGGCGATCCGCTACGCCGAGGACGGGTTCGTGATCCAGCAGCGCGTCGGATGGGACTGGCAGCGGGGCGCGGAGCGCGTCGCCGGCGATCCGCACGCCGCCGCGGCCTACCTGCCGGGCGGGCAGGTGCCGGCCATCGGCAGCGTTCTGCGCCTGCCAAAACTCGCCGCGACGCTCCAGCGCGTCGCCCAGGAAGGATCGCGCGGCTTCTACGCCGGGCCGGTCGCGGAGGACATGGTGAGCCGGCTCACCGCATTGGGCGGCCTGCACACCCTGGACGACTTCGCCGCTGCCCGGCCCGACGTGGTCGTGCCGGTCTCGACCCGCTACCGCGGCTACGACGTCTACGAGTGCCCGCCCGCCGGCCAGGGCCTCGCCGCGCTGATGATGCTCAACGTGCTTACGCATTACGATGTCGGCGCTCTCTCGGACCTCGACCGGCTCCATCTCTTCGCCGAGACCTGCAAGCAGGCCTACCACCACCGCGACGTCCTGTTCGGCGACGCTGCCCTCGCCAACGTCCCGGTGGAACACCTGCTCTCCGACGCCTGGAAGGCCGCCGCCCACGGGGCGATCGACATGGGCCGGGCCCGCGAGCCGAAGGTCTACCCCGAGATCGCGCAGGAGATCGCCGAGGGTCGTGCCCATAAGGACACGGTCTATCTCTGCGTGGTCGACCGGGAGGGCAACGCGCTGTCGCTGATCAACTCGGTCTTCCAGGGGTTCGGCTCGGGCATCCTGGCGCCCGAGAGCGGCGTGCTGCTGCACAACCGGGGCCTTTCCTTCCGCACGGAGGGCGGCCACCCGAACAGCGTCGGGCCCGGCAAGCGCCCGATGCACACGATCATCCCGGGCATGCTGATGAAGGACGGGCAGGCGGTCGCGCCGTTCGGCGTCATGGGCGGCCATTACCAGGCCATGGGCCATGTCGAGCTGCTCTCCGGCCTCCTCGACCGGGGCCTCGACGTGCAGGAGGCGCTCGATGCCCCGCGTAGCTTCGCCTACGGCGGCAGTCTGGAAGTCGAGGATGGGATTCCCGATGCCGTGATGGTGGGACTCACGGAGCGCGGCCATCCGGCGATCCGCGCGCCGCTGCCGCTCGGCGGCGGCCAGATCATCTGGATCGACCGCGGGGCCGGCACGCTGGTGGCCGGCTCGGACCCGCGCAAGGACGGATCGGCCCTGGGGTACTGAGGGACGGACTCGCGCCGATCAGATGCGGGGATCATCGAACCGGTTCGGCGGCACGCGCTCAAAACACCACCCTTACTTCTCGCCCTGCGGGAAGGAAGGGTAGCCATTAGGGCCGGGTCAGGAGACGGGAATCCGGCTTCTGGAAACTGCAGAGCGGGCGCATGGGCCAGAGTCTCCTCTGGCATCGTCGCGTCCCGCTCCCGATCCGCGTCGCGGCCCCGCGGAGGGGGAGGGAGACGCGCGGGATGCGGCCGCGGTCCCCAGGCCACGAGAACTCAGTCGATATCCTCGACCGCCTCTTCCCCGCCGAAGACCCGCTGAGCGAGCGAGGCTTCCATGAACGGGTCGAGATCGCCGTCGAGCACCTCGTCGGGATCCGTGGACTGGGTGCCGGTGCGCAGGTCCTTCACCAGCTGGTACGGCTGGAGCACGTAGGATCGGATCTGGTGGCCCCAGCCGATATCCGTCTTGGCGGCGGCCTCGGCGTTGGCCTTTTCCTCGCGCTTCTTCAGCTCGGCCTCGTAGAGGCGGGCACGCAGCATGTTCCAGGCGGTCGCCCGGTTCTTGTGCTGCGAGCGCTCCTGCTGACACGCCACCACGATCCCAGTGGGATTGTGGGTGATGCGCACCGCCGAGTCGGTGGTGTTGACGTGCTGGCCACCGGCGCCGGACGACCGGTACGTGTCGATCCGGCAGTCGGACTCCTTGATCTCGATCTCGATCCGGTCATCGATCACCGGATAGACCCAGACGCTGGCGAAGCTGGTATGCCGACGGGCGCTGGAATCGTAGGGCGAAATCCGCACTAAGCGGTGCACGCCGGACTCGGTCTTGAGCCAGCCATAGGCGTTATGGCCCTTGATCAGGAGCGTGGCGCCCTTGATCCCGGCCTCCTCGCCGTCCGACCACTCGACAATGTCGACCTTGTACTTCCGGCGCTCGGCCCAACGGGCGTACATGCGCTGGAGCATGTTGGCCCAGTCCTGGCTCTCGGTTCCGCCGGCCCCGGCATGGACTTCGAGATAGGTGTCGAAGCCGTCGGCTTCGCCGGACAGCAGGGTCTCGACCTGCCGGCTCGCCGATTCCTTCTCGACGGCCAGGATCGCAGCCTCACCCTCGCGGATCGAGGATTCGTCGCCCTCCATCTCGCCGAGCTCGATCAGCGTGGCGCCGTCCTCGAGGTCACGCTCCAGCTTCCGGATGGCGGAGACCGCCTCGTCGAGCTGCTGGCGCTCGCGCATGACCTTCTGGGCGGCCTCGGCATCGTTCCAGAGGTCGGGATCCTCGGAGGCTGCGTTCAGCTCCGCGAGGCGTTTATCGACTGTATCCCAGTCAAAGATGCCTCCTCAGCAGCCCTATAGACTGCTTGGCGGCATCCGAGGCTTGCTCGATCTCGGCGCGCATCTGGTTCTTCGGGAATGAGGTGGATGTGTTGGGCCGGGGTGATACCCCCGGGGGCTTGGCCTGTAAACGCCGCCGCGTCGCCCGGCCTTCGTCGCGTCGGCCGACACGATACGCGAGCGGCCACTCGGGCCGGATCCCGCTGACGGAGAGCAACCGGAACCCGAGGCAGAGCGGCGGGCTGACCGCCGTAACGCCGGCTCAGTACCGCGGCGGCACGATATAGGCGGGGGCGATCACGTACTCCTTCGGCCGCTTGCGCGCGCCGAGGCGGCCTTCCGTGATCTGATCGTTGTAGTAGTCGAAACCCGTGTAGCCAAAACCGCCGCCGTTCATCACCTCGGCGACCGGGACCGGCGGCACGGCGAGATCGGGGCGTCCCGGCGGGACGATCACTTGGCAGCATCCGTCCGTCTGGAGAACCGTCGGACCGTTCGGGGCGGTGAATACGTAGGCGTGCGACTGGTAAGGGGCGGCCGCGTAGGCGGCATCGGACGCCAATGCGCCCTGCCCTGTCGCGGTGGCGAGAAGTCCGGCGGCGATCAGGATCTTGGTGCTCACGCAGTGCTCCGTGACGGTGTCGGCCAAGCCGCCGAAGGTCTTACAGTCTAGATGATCACGGACGCGCTGTCCGGTTCGTCCGGACGGACCGGTTACCGGAACGCTTGCCGGATCAGCCGCGGGCGCGCAGGACCACCTGCGGGCTCGCCGGCAAGGGGCGGCAGTCGGTCGTGAAGGTGTTGACCGGCAATGGCTTCGAATCGCAGGCATATGCGTCCGCCGGCCCCGGCGCCGGGATCGGGTCCCGAGCGATGATCGGGTTCGGCGCGCAGGCCGAGGCCGCGGCGGCGAGCAGCAGGGCGGCGATCAGATTCAGGCGGCGCATGCGGAACTCGGGACGCGGGAAGACCCCTACGCCTGACCCTGGCCATGAGTGTCCGTGCTGACAAGCGCCGCGGCGGGATCGCGACGCCTTTGGCGGCGCGTGTCGCCCCGCAGCAACAATCGCGGCGGGTACGGCTAGCCGACCCGCGCCATCGGGACGACGTTGTGCAGGGTCTTGTCGGTCCCGTCGAAGAACCGGCGGACGTTGCGCGCAGCCTGCCGGATGCGCTGCTCGTTCTCCACGAGCGCGATGCGCACGTACTCGTCGCCGAACTCGCCGAAGCCGATGCCGGGCGCGACCGCCACGTCGGATTTCTCCAGCAGCAGCTTGGAGAATTCGAGACTGCCCATCTCGCGGTAGCGCTCCGGGATGGGCACCCAGGCGAACATCGAGGCTGCGGGCGACGGGATGGTCCAGCCGGCTTTGCCGAAGGATTCCACCAACGCGTCGCGCCGCTTCCGGTAGATCCCGCGCATCTCGTTGATACACTCGTCCGGACCGTTGAGGGCCGCTGTCGCGGCGACCTGGATCGGCGTGAACGCACCGTAATCGAGGTAGGACTTCACCCGGGTGAGCGCCGCGAGCAGGCGCTCGTTGCCCACCGCGAAGCCCATGCGCCAGCCGGCCATCGAGTAGGTCTTCGACAGCGAAGTGAATTCAACCGTGCAGTCGATGGCGCCGGGCACCTGCAGCACGGAGGGCGGCGGGTTGTCGTCGAAATAGACCTCCGCGTAGGCGAGATCCGACAGCAGGATCAGCTCGTGCTGCTTCGCGAAGGCCACGAGATCCCGGTAGAAATCGAGGCTCGCCACGTAGGCGGTGGGATTCGACGGGTAGCAGACCACCAGGGCTACCGGCTTCGGGATCGAGTGCCGCATGGCCCGCTCGAGCGCCGGGAACATGGCCGGGGTCGGCTCGGCCGGCACGGAGCGGATGACGCCGCCCGCCATCAGGAAGCCGAAGGCGTGGATCGGGTAGCTCGGGTTCGGCACCAGCACGACGTCGCCCGGGGCGGTGATCGCCTGGGCCATGTTGGCGAAGCCCTCCTTCGAGCCGAGCGTCGCCACGACCTGCGTATCGGGATTGAGCGTCACGCCGAAGCGGCGCTGATAATACCCGGCCTGGGCCTTGCGCAGGCCCGCGATCCCTTTCGAAGCCGAGTAGCGGTCGGTCCGCGGCCGGCCGGCCGTCTCGCACAGCTTGGCGATGACGTGCTTCGGGGCGTCGAGATCCGGGTTGCCCATGCCGAGATCAATGATATCGGCGCCCTGAGCGCGGGCGGCGGCCTTGATCCGGTTGACCTGCTCGAAGACGTAGGGCGGCAGTCGCTTGATGCGGTGGAAGTCGGTCATGGGCGTGTCCATCGGCGCGTCCCGAAGCTGCGTCTTTCGTCTGTACCGGTCGCGCGAACCCCATGCTCTAGCAGAGTTGCTGGCCGCCGCCGACCCACAAAACGACGGTCCTTATTGTGGCGGCACCGGAGCCGGCTTGAGGGTGGCCGCGCCGCCTTGGCCGGCGCTGAGGGCCGCGCGGCCCCGGGCCTCGTTACGCCCGCGGGCGCCTTCCAGCTCCGCCTCCAGGGCTTTCTGTCCGGTGACCGACTTGGCCCGGACCGGACGCTTCGGGGCGTCGACACCCACCGGCATGAAGTCGGGCCGCTCCTTGCTGCGCGTCTCCGTGACGAAACCCGGCGCCGCCACCACTTTGGGGCCATAGCCGGCATCGGAGGCCAGAGAGCGCACGACGTCGCCGGAGCAGGCCGCGAGCTGTCCTGCGAGCACGGCCAGGGCGAGGACGCGGCCAACGCGCAGCGAAAGCAGGTCGGACAGGGCACGATCCCTTATCACAGGGGCCTGATCACAGGGCATGAGAAGATCGGCCGTATGTTTCGGCGACATGGGGAGCCGGACTGGCGAAACCTCTGGCTCGCTCCTTATTTTGTCGGAAACGAGGCTCGCGCAATCGGGTCGACAGATGAAAAACAGGGAGGCACGCTTGACGAGCCCGCAGCCGCCGGACCGGACCGCTCCTCAGACGATGGTCGCAAGCGGCGCGATGCCGGAAGGCGTGAACCCGCCGCTCCCGGATTTCGAGGCGCTGTCCCGCAATGCCGGGCAGTTCGTCGAGGCGATGGGGCGCAACGTCACTCGCCTTCTGGCGCCCGATTCGCAGTCGGGCGGCCCTGGCGACGAGATGACCGACGCGGCGAAGGTCCTCGGCAAGGTCGCCGAGGCGTGGCTGTCCGACCCGAACCGGAGCGCCGAGGCTCAGGCCCGTCTCTCGCAGGATTTCCTGTCCCTGTGGGGATCCACCTACCTGCGCCTGCAGGGCCAGCGGGCCGCTCCTGTGGTGCTTCCGGAGCCGCGCGACGCGCGTTTCGCCCATGCTGATTGGTCGGCCAACCCGTATTTCGACTTCCTGAAGCAGGCCTACCTGCTGGCCACCCGCTGGGCCGAGGGCTTGGTGGATGAGGCCGAGGGGATCGACGCGCATACGCGCCACAAGGCGCAGTTCTACCTGCGCCAGTTCACCAGCATGCTCTCGCCCTCGAACTTTCTACCGACCAATCCGGAGCTGATCCGCCATACGCTTCAGGAGAACGGCGCCAACCTCGTCCGCGGCCTGAAGATGTACGAGGAGGATCTCGAGGCGGGCCGCGGGCAGCTGCGCGTGCGCCAGACCGATCCGAGCGGGTTCGAGGTCGGGCGCAACATGGCGGTCACCCCCGGCGAGGTGGTGTTCCGCAACGACCTGATCGAACTGATCCAGTACGCGCCCACGACCGAGACGGTGCTCAAGCGCCCGTTCCTGATGGTCCCGCCCTGGATCAACAAGTTCTACATCCTCGACCTCAACCCTCAGAAGAGTTTCCTGAAGTGGATGGTCGACCAGGGGCTGACGGTCTTCTGCATCTCCTGGGTGAACCCGGATGCCCGGCACGCCGACAAGGACTTCGAGTCCTACATGCGCGAGGGGATCGAGGCGGCCATCGACGCGATCGGCGTCGCCACCGGCGAGAGCGAGGTCACGGCGGCCGGGTACTGCGTCGGCGGCACCCTGCTCGCCGTGACGCTGGCCATGCAGGCGGCCACCGGCAACCGACGGATCAAGAGCGCGACGCTGCTCACCACGCAGGTCGACTTCACTCATGCTGGGGACCTGAAAGTCTTCGCCGACGAGGAACAGATCCGTCAGGTCGAGATGCGCATGGCCGAGAAGGGCTACCTGGACGGCGCCCGGATGGCGAACGCCTTCAACATGCTCCGGCCGAACGACCTGATCTGGCCCTACATCGTAAACAACTACATCAAGGGCAAGACACCCTCGGCCTTCGACCTGTTGTACTGGAATTCGGACGCAACTCGTATGCCGGCGGCCAACCATTCCTTCTACCTGCGCAACTGCTACCTCGACAACACGCTGGCGCAGGGCCGGATGGTGCTCGGCAACGTCCGCCTCGACCTCAAGAAGGTGCAGGTGCCGATCTTCAATCTCGCCACCCGCGAGGATCATATTGCTCCCGCGCTGTCGGTGTTCGAGGGCTCGAAGACCTTCGGCGGCAAGGTCGATTACGTGCTGGCAGGCTCGGGCCACATCGCCGGCGTCATCAACCCGCCCGCGAAGCCGAAATATGGCTATTGGACCGGTGGTCCGGTGAAGGGCACGCTGGAAGACTGGGTCAAGGCCGCGGTCGAGACCAAGGGTTCGTGGTGGCCCTACTGGTTCCAGTGGATCGAGGCTCAGGCGCCGGAGCGCGTGCCGGCCCGCAAGCCCGGGGGCGATGCGCTCCCGTCCCTGGGGCCCGCGCCCGGCACCTACGTGCGGATGCGTTCCTGACGCGCATCACCGCGGGGGATGCGCGTCCTGCAGATTCGGGCTTCGGGTGGACGCGCATCCTGCGGCGGAGCGCCTGATCCCGCACTCCGCCGATGATTCTCAGTATTTCCGGATGAGTGGGGCTTGTTCGGGGGGCGCGGCGGGTGCTGCGAAGAGGTAGCGGAATCCGACCGAGACGATGTCGGCGCTGGAGTCGACGGTGCCGGCGAA
>NZ_BPQS01000081.1 GCF_022179385.1 Methylobacterium longum
TCATCACCCGCATCGTCGAGGGCCATCGGCAGCGGCACCTCGATGATCTGCTGCCATGGGCTTACCAGCCAACGCCGGCCCTCAAAGCCGTGGCCTGAGGACAGCGCTTACAGTGGATCATGGCCAAGGCGCAGTTAGCCGTCATCTACGGCGAGCGCTTCACCCGGGAGCATGGCTCCTTGATGTTTAATTCGCCGGCCGAACACAGAATTCCTGAAGATCCCGTGGGCTGACGCGGCTTGTCCTCAGGGGCGGGCTGACCGGCTCAATCCGGCGCTGCATGAAGCGACGACGCGCCGGCGGCCTGGAGTAGGCTTGGTCCCCTGCCGTCCTGCGGGACCGCAGGCGCGCGCGGCCTCGCTCCAGGGATGGCGCCGCGCCGTTGTCAATCAAGAGCGTTCAGCGAGAACTGCTCGTGCCGCTAGCCGGCAGTCAGCACCGCCGCGATCGGCTTTCCGCAGTCCTCAGTACGCAGATGGAGCTTGGTCGAGAAGCCGCCCTGGCTGCGCCCGAGAGCTTCGCCGACGCCGTCGAGCCATCACCATCCGATAGCGCTAGACCGGTGTGCCCCGGCGGCGTACTCGTGGGCGCGCACCACCGTGGCGTCTACAAAGTAGTGATCCTAGTCAACGGCGCCGCGGACGTTTACCTGCACATGTAAGCGCTGCAGCACCAGGCCGAACACGCCGGCTTTGCGCCAGCGGTAGAACCGGCCCGATACCAATCCTACAGAATGAAATTCCTCAGGCGTGACTTTGCCCGCTTCAACATTATAGACACCGAGCCCATCATGCGAATTCCCACGACGTCGTTCGACGACTATGAAACCGCCCACCTGTACTTCAATATTCGTAGGCTCTCGCTCAGAGTGTCCCTCAGCCGGAGTAGCTAGCCTATCTCACCGCTTATCCGCTCAATCATTGTGAATTCCAAAAATTGAACTGCTCGAGCGGTCTGAAAATTTGAAACAATACAGTAAAATAGCACCGTTAATACAACTTATTCGCCCAATAAAAGAGATTTCAAGCTCGACGATAGCTTCTCTCCATTGGAGTTCCATCGAAACAAATCTGACGCGGCTTTGACTGCTTTCTGTTGCATAGCATTTAACGTTTGAATGTCATCGATGTTGTCACAAATTAGCTTAACCAAGCCTTCAAGCGAATAAGCATCGAACACATTTTCCATTACAGAACCGGGCAAACCGTTCAATGCCTTGGTTAATCCGAATATAGGCACGCAATTATAAAGATAATCGAGCATTTTAAGCTTAAATCCTCCGCCGCTTTCGTCAAAGACGAGAGCCCCACGCGCAAGAGAAAACTCTGTGTCGATGTTCTCTACGAAACCGCGAAGAGTAGTAGCTCGCAGGCTCGGGAGTTGTGCGAGCAATTCGGCAGGCACTCGCCCGATCAGATGAAATTCTATGCCAGCCCTCGCAAATAAAGGGTCCGCTATCTTTAGAAATTTGACTAGATTCATTTGTTTGGCTTGCCACTCAAAGGATCCAACCGCAACTACTCGACGCGGAGTATCAGCATCGATTGTCCGATCGGATAACCTGTTCCGTCCAAACCCTGGAGGAAGTACTATTGTCTTGATTTCTGACGATAAAGATTGGAAGTGGGTTGCGTCCTCATCTGTGAGCGTAATTATTAAATCGGAAGCCAAAACAAGACGCCATTCTGATTTTGCTGTTCGCCGGTGATTAATTGTTAACAAATATTTTTTTACAAAATTACCTTGAAAATTATCTTTTATTTGCTTAGTGACATCGGTTTCGAAGTCGTGAGCAAGATGAACTATTTTAGGACGCCGAGGCAATTTATCGATATCATCCAGTGCCCAACTCATAGCATAATGATCCAAAACAACTACATCGTACCGATGGCTGCCAAGCACTTTTCGCAGCTTCGATCTATAAGACCGCGTTCGATGTCGAACAGCCGACATTGGCAAGCGCGAAGTAAGGAATAAATAAGAGGGCCTCTTGCCGCCTTCGACTGGTACCCAATTACAATTAGTCACTTTGCCGACTTCGACAGTCAAATCGGCTTCCAAACCCATGCAGTCGATGCGTGCTCCAGTTTTGGCTAGGGCAGAGATTGTTTGAGCGGTATAAATACGATCGCCGGATGTTTCTGGAAGGGGTATCGTTCGGGCTAGCCAAAGCACTTTCAACGCGATTCTCCTGCTTAATTGACACACTCAGTAGCTAAAGCGCGCATCATTGTCATATAACAGACGCGGTTTGTAGTTCGATTGTGTTTCCGCTGTGGAGTAGGAGTCGTCTTGATGTAGCGCCGTCTGATGCTCTATACTTGCACCGAAAACTCACGGAATAAGGATATATTTTTAATTAAGCCTATACATAAACAATGCTTAATGTGCTTAAAGTTGTTGATAGAGGAGCCAGGGAACTCCACAAAGTGTGATTGATGTGGCCGATCAAGCTGGAAATGGATAAATCGCCCAGTGAATATTGTCAAAATCTATCTTCTGTGTAGCACATCGACGATGCGCGTCAAATATCTTTCGGTTAAGCGTGGCGAGTATGTGTCTGAATAGTTAGTGGCGTGATTTAGTACCCCGGACGGAGATGAGATGGGCTCAAAACTTGTAGACGGCACGGCTGCAACACCGTTCGGTCCTGACCTTTGAACAAGCAGCGCAATCTCATTGAGATGAAGTAAGAATTCAGCTGGCATTGGCTGAGGTTGGCCGGCTTTAGCGGCTCGGGCCGCCTCTGCGATACCTAACAACTTGTCTTGCGCATAAATTTCGCGGCGACGCAGCCAACTTACAAATTTTTGCTTCCAAGATCGATTTGCGCCTTTATCGGACTCGACAGCGTGAGATTTCCATCGTCTCACTAGACGTAGACGACGACCGCCAATTCCGAATATTGAGCCAAAGAGCGGCTGATTCCGCAAAGTGTAAGATTTACGTGCGGCGAGACTCACGCGAGAAAATCTCTCCAGATATACCGCTGATTGATCATGAAAGATGTTATCGACCCAAATTTCCCCCTGATCACCAATGACCCGAAATCCATGATTTCGTGGCGCCACCCAGCTACATGTGACTCTCGCTATAACACCAGCAGCGAGATTCAAGCATGCGATAGATACGTCAGCAGTATCGTGCGGATGGAGCGGCTTGGATATTTTCTTTTCTACCAGATACTTAGAAAATCCCGTGAAGGATTGGACGGGACCAAACATCGAACAGATCCATGCTAGATGGTAACCTATGTGTTCGACAGTACAACCTTCTTGAAGTTCTTCAGCAACAGGAAATGGTGCGCCTGTTGGGCTTTGTACTGCTTCAAGGTTCATTAGGTGGGCTGGGTTGTCATCAAGCTCTGCATATATAAGTACCGGCCTGCCTATCGCACCGTCTTTTAAGGCTTTCCAAAGTGTGGCGATGGAGTCTGTAAATATATTGCATGGCGCCCCCGTTAAGATTAAGCCTTTTGCGTTCGCTAAATCGACGAGCTCTTTCGCCTGAGATAGATCAGTAGTGAAGGGCTTTTCCGAATAAACATTTCTCCCGCTTAGTAAAGCTTGTTTGGTTACAGCAAAGTGCGATTGAATGTTGGTAAGGTTGATAACAAAGTCAATGCTGGTATCAGCAAGTAGAAGATCTAAACTTTGATAAATCTTAACTGCGTAGTGATTCGCGACTGTTGTCGATCGTGTCAGATCGATATCGAAGACGCCGCAAATTTCGATCTCTGGATGTGCCCATTTCGTGCGCATATAAATATCGAATACATACCCACAGCCAACGAATGCGATCCTGGTCATTTATCCATCTTGCGTTAGAGAAGAATAGGAGTTGCGTTTTTCTGAGTGGATAGCACCATTGGTGCGTTTCGTAATACGAGTTCTCCGAGTCCATCTTTGGCTTCAAAAGAAAAACTAATAAACTTTACTTCACAGAAAGCCGCTCTCTCCGAGACAAAGAAGTAGCGATTTGAGTCGCTTTGCATTGGAAGTTCCTATCAGCGTTACATCGGCCCATCCCGCCAATAACGGCTTGGTAATACGGTCAATGACTTCCGGCTCTTGCATTACTGGTGCGCCTACTGCACGTATCCCACCAAGCACTTCTCTTGCGATAACGACTTTCCCAGCCTCGCGGGCTGCGCGGGCGCAAGATATAAAACGTGAATTTTCGTATGAAATTGGTACTTGAATAACTGAGAATACATTTCCTTTTACTGCGGCAACTGCTGCATCTTCATTGTCGCAAGCCACGCCAATCCGCCGCACTAATCCAAGCTCGAGCATCTCACGAAGTGCGCGCTGCAAAACAGGACTCGAGGTCGTTTCTGCGCTCGGGCCATGTAGCATAAAAATTTCAACAGGCAGCGGCGAGAGTCTCTTTAAACTGCCGTCAAGGCATTTATGCATTCTGTCCGTAGAAAAATCCGTGGGAAGTTTTCCTGCTCGGGACGCTGCTATAGCTGCTTCAAAGGCGCCGCTATAACGCATTAATTCCTTGGCGGCAGCTTTGGCGGGCCGCAGCGCTCGCCAATACCACGGAAAATATTGTCCAGCTTTTGTTATGATGTTAATATTATTTGCCCCTCTCAGCTGCTCCGCCAGAATGCGTTCGCTTTCACCTTGTCCATAGATATCAGCTGTGTCGAAGACATTTATACCTCCTTGTAATGCGATATTAAGTAGTTCAGCTGGATCGCTGCCTTTTGCAGATCCGATTGAACCGAGTCTACTACAACCAAATCCAATCCTTGAGAATGAATATAATTCTTCAGCGGCCATCATTTCCTACTACGAGTCCTCAATTTATGGTTCTGATCTTCGACATCCGTTAGTGCGTTGTGTTCCGCAATTGAAGTTTTTTGATCCTTCTCAGGTTTTAGACTTAATTTACGTAAATCTCGTTGTTATCATCGATTCGGGTGCTCGATCTAGCGAGATTACGATAGCCTTAGCTATTGACGCATTCAAAATCGGTTGGTCGGTTTTGAACAAGGTGGTTCATCCGAGGGTGGCGAACTGGACGGCCTCGAAGGAGTGCCACAGGCCACGCCGATGGATCAAGTCGGCTTTGAATAGGCTGTTGATCATTTCGGCAAGCGATTTGATGCTCCTATATCTGTCAGCCGGTTTTTTGTCGGGCACTGAAGTCGGTCGGATACAACGACTGCCACCCGTCGAGAGCACTCATGGGAAACCGGGTGCCATGGCCCAGGCCGCACCCATCAGCGTCTCGTCCGTACAGTGGATCTGGCGCGCGTACGGCCTGCGGTCGCATCGGGTGCGGCAGTTGTGTTTGGTCCCGGGATTTGGTGGTGCGGGTTCGGGGTGAACCGAGAGGTCTTGTCCATCCAGGCTTTTAGATAGCTTTATAGGGTATGAGGGCACGTAGCGTTCTGAGTCGGCGGCCGTAGTTGTAGGCGGCCACGAACAGTTGCAGATGCGTTCGAAGCTGTTCGTGCGTGTCGTAGTGGTAGCGCTTGACCGTAGCGTGTGTTTCTGGAGTGGGCCCCTGGGGGTGGACGGATTGGGCGAGGCTGATTGACCGGTTCGCTGGGTCTTCGGAGGATGAAGACCATGGCACGACACCGTTCCCACAGCGTCGCGTTCAAGCGTCAGGTCGCGCAGGAGTACCTGTCGGGCGAGACGCTGCACGGCTTGGCCAAGCGCCACGACCTCTCGCGCAACCTCGTGCGCGTCTGGGTGCAGAAGTACGAGGCTGGCGCGCTCGATGACGACGCGGCCGCCGCCGACACGATCCAAGCCTACTAGGCGCGCATCGCCGCGCTCGAACGGCTTGTCGGCCGGCAGGCGCTTGAGCTTGAGTGGGACTGTCAGGAATTTCGTGTGGGGGCGGCCATAGTGGATCCGACGGAGGTTCCCGATGGCACGACGCAAAGCACCCCGTATCCGTGACGCGATCCTGGATCAGCTGCTGGCCGGGGCTGATCCGAAGACGGCGTTCGAGGCCGATGGCCTGCTGGACGAGCTGAAGAAGGCCCTGGCCGAGCGGGCGCTCAACGCCGAGATGGACCACCATCTGGCGGGCGAGGACGCCGGCAACACGCGCAACGGCTATGGCCGCAAGACGGTCACGACCGAGACAGGCCGGATCGAGCTTTCGATCCCGCGCGACCGGCAGGCGACGTTCGATCCGCAGCTGATCGCTCGCTATCAGCGCCGCTTTCCCGGCTTCGACGACAAGATCGTGTCGCTGTACGCCCGCGGCATGAGCACCCGGGAGATCGTCGCGCACCTGCGCGAGCTCTACGGCATCGAGGTCTCCCCCGACCTGATCAGCGCGGTGACCGACGCGGTGCTGGGGGAGGTCGCCGCCTGGCAAGCCCGGCCGCTGGAGCCGGTCTACCCGATCGTGTTCTTCGACGCCCTGCGGATCAAGGTGCGCGACGAGGGCGTCGTCCGCAACAAGGCCGTCCACATCGCGCTGGGCGTGCGCGCCGACGGCTCCAAGGAGATCCTCGGCCTGTGGCTGGAGCAGAACGAGGGCGCCAAGTTCTGGTTGCGGGTCATGAACGAGCTCAGGAACCGCGGCGTCGAGGACGTGCTGCTGGCCGTGGTCGATGGCCTGAAGGGCTTCCCCGATGCGATCCGGGCGGTGTTCCCCGAGGCGCTGGTCCAGACCTGCATCGTCCATCTGCTTCGCCACAGCCTCGACTTCGTCTCCTACAAGGATCGCAAGGCCGTGGCGGGGGCGCTGAAGGACATCTACCGCGCACTCGATGCCGCGGCTGGCGAGGCAGCTTTGGCGGCCTTCGAGGCGGGCGAATGGGGTCGGCGCTACCCGGCCATCGCCCAGAGCTGGCGACGGGCCTGGGGCGAGGTGATCCCGTTCTACGGCTTCCCCGGCGAGGTGCGCCGGATCCTGTACACCACGAACGCCATCGAGGCTCTGAACGCCACGCTGCGCCGGGCTGTGCGCGCCCGCGGGCACTTCCCGAGCGACGAGGCCGCGCTGAAGCTGCTCTACCTGGTCTTGAACCGCTCCGAGAAGGCGTGGAAGATGGGCCCGCGTGAATGGGTCATGGCCAAAGCGCAGTTCGCCGTCATCTTCGGCGAGCGCTTCACCCGGGCCATGGCGGCCTGATGTTCAATCCGCCGCCCGTACACGGAATTCCTGACAGTCCCGCTTGAGTTTTTAAAGGGGGCACTGCGAAGCACGCCGCTGCCGAGAAGCGGGCCTACGTCCGTGATCACCGGCCCGACAGCCTCTCCGTCGCTGCGGGATGCCGGCTGATGGGTCTGGCGCGCTCCACCTACTACGACGCTCCGCCGCGTGCGGCCGACGACACGGCCCTCGTCGAGGCTATGGCCACGGTCTGCGACACGTTCGAAGCGTACGGCTGGCGCCGCGTCCAGGCGGCCCTGCGCCAGCAGGGATGGCGGGTCAATCACAAGAAGGTCCGCCGCCTCATGCGCGCACATGACCTGCAGCCCCGCGTTCGGCGCCGCTATGTCACGACCACCGATAGCGATCACGACAGCCCGATCTTCCCGAACCTGGCCCGGGACATCGTACCGGACGGGCCCGACCAGCTTTGGGTCGCGCATCTGACCTACGTCGCCGTGATGGGCGGCTTTGTCTACGTCGCGATCATCCTGGATGCTTGGTCGCGACGCGTGGTCGGCTACGCGCTCGGCCGGTCGATCGACGCCCGCCTGACCATCGCGGCTCTGCGCGCGGCAATCGAGCGACGTCGGCCAGCGCCGGGACTGACCCACCACACGGACCGTGGCAGTCAATACGCCGCCGAGGCGTATCGGAAGGTGTTGGCCGAGCACGGGATCGTCGGTTCGATGGGCCGGCGCGGCAATCCCTACGACAACGCCAAGGCTGAGAGCTTCATGAAGACGCTCAAGGTCGAGGGTGTGTACCCGATGGCGTTTGAGACCTTCGCCGATGTGACGGCTGAGCTGCCGCGCTTCATCGAGGAGGTCTATAACACTCGCCGGCTGCACTCTGCACTCGGTTACCTGAGCCCGCTGCAGTTCGAGGAGCAACACACCCAGCAGACGGTCAAAACCGCCGCCTGATCGTGCCCATCATCAGGGGCCCACTCCAATCCAGGGTCAAAGTTCAACGCCGTTTGACAGGCAGACGAAGGCAACGAGGTGCAGGTCTGCCAGTGTGCTGGCAAAAAGCTCGTAATCCTTGACGAGCCTGCGGAAACGGGTGGCCCAGGCAAAGGAGAGCTCCACGACCCAACGGCGTGGGAACAGCACGAAGCCGCACTTGGCCTTTGGCAGCTTCACCACCTCCAGTGCGATGCCGTGCTCGCGGGCTGCCGCGGCCGGCTTCTCGCCCGTGTAGCCCTGATCGACGAAGGCGACCTCGACGCTCTCGCCGGTCGCCGCCTGCACGGCCATGGCCAGTTGGCCCACCTGGGCCCGATCATCGGCATCAGCGGGGGTGACGTGCAGCGCCAGGAGATGGCCGAGGGTGTCCACCGCCATGTGCAGCTTCGAGCCCTTCTTGCGCTTGGCTCCATCGTAGCCAGCCCGCTCGCCAATCTCGGGCGTGGAGCGCAAAGTCCGGCTGTCGAGCACGGCCGCGCTCGGCTCCGGCGCCCGACCCGCGGCGAGGCGCAGCATCGCGCGCAGATCCTCGGCCAGTTGCTCGAAACAGCCGGCCAATAGCCAGCGCTGGGCCTGCTGATAGACGGCAAACCAGGGCGGCAGGTCGTGGGGCATCAGCCGCCAGGAACAGCCGCTCCTGACCACGTAGCGCAGCCCGCTGAACGCCCCGCGCAACGGATGCTCACGCTGACCGGCATCCACACGCAGCAGCGTCAGGTAGGGCGCGACCAGCGCCCACTCCGCATTGAAAACGTCGGACAGATACGGCTTGCGGGCAGGGCTCATCCCCGCTCATCTGAGCATCAGCCCTAGCACTACCTGGGCACTTTGAGGTCAGACGGTAGCCTGAAGCATCGCTGACAGTGTGGACATCGGACGGGCGGGATCAGAGCGGCAAACAGCTGTCCGAGAATAGCCTGCCGCACGGCGGGCAGGATGGGTGACGGCGGCGGACCCGGCAAGCCGGCCGTCATTTTTTCCCCGCTCCGTCCGACGATGCTCGGACAGACGCAGGTGCTGCAGGTAGGCGTAGGCGATGCACGTCATCAGCGCGTGCCGATGCAGTCCGGTCCAGGAGCGGCCCTCGAAGTGGTCGTGAACCGCTCCGGGTTTCCCGGAGGCCGTTTGGTTTGTAACAGGCGGCCAAGACTTGGACCATGGCCTGTCAACCCACGCCAGATCCGCGATTTCACCTGAGCCATTGGCCGGCTGGCGAAGACCGACGCGCTCGACGCTGAGGTGATCGCCCTCTTCGCTGAACGCATCAGACCACCGGTCAAGTCTCTGCCGGAACCGGAGAGAATCCACTCCGCCAACCTCGTAAGTCGGCGGCGACACATCATCGGGATGATCAATATGGAGACCAACCGCCGCGATCAGGCCGTGGACCAGCACTCATGCGAAAGCTTCTGGTGACGCTCAACGCCATTGTCTGCGACTGCGCGTCCTGGCGGCCACTCACGGCTTGACCTTCGACACAGCCGCTACGTGGTGCCAGCGTTGCTATAGAGAATTTGATCTATAACGTACCCCTCGCAGCAGGATGGTCAACTATACCGTCACACCGCGGGACCGAACAGCCATTCGCGACAAAATTGTTTGCGGCTTGATTTGCTGGGAAGCCCTTTTCATGGCAGAAAATATAAAACTTTGCAGACCAACGCCATTAACAAATTCCGGCGGAACAAATGATACAGGTTTCATCTATTTTTAAGATGTTGATGCATAGCAAAAGTTGTATTCAAGAAAACGATATCTGCAAATTATAAATTTATTTTCCGCGATGCATGTATTGATCTCAATTGACGGTTATATTTTTTAAAAACTTGATGTATTGTGTAAAAAAGGATTTGGTACCAAATATCCACCAACTTTCTGATACTCCGACGAAATTGCGCGGGAAGAATCTGTGAGCATCGCTTCGGCGGTTGTCGCGATAACCCGCACTTGACGCGGGCGCTACAGTGCCGTCAATCGTGAGACTTGGACAACGCCGCTGCGTCTTGCAGATAGGTGGCTACCGATTTCGCCTCGTTCAAACATCGGGATTCGCGCAGGACATGAAGCCGTACAGCTTATTTGAAGCCATTTGGCAGCGCAAAGTAGTTGTTATTGTTTGTTTTCTGCTTGTAAATGGCGTAGTATTCGCTGTTCTTCGCTTTAGTGAGCGTATCTACGAAGCGTCTGCTTGGCTCAATCTGAACAACTCACGAGCTATCAATATTGAGGAGAAACATAATGACCTCCCCAATCCCGTCCTCAACGAACAGGCTTTGAGGTCACAAGTATTAATTGGGCAGAGCGAGGACGTTATACACCGTGCGGCGGTGATTGGAGGAGCTAACTCTTATTACCCTGGGCAAAGTTCGAGGAAGTTTCGCGACGACATACCTCAGTCAAGACAGATTGATTTGATTGTTCAAAACTCTTTAAAA
Organism: Methylobacterium longum; assembly: GCF_022179385.1. Taxonomy (GTDB): domain Bacteria; phylum Pseudomonadota; class Alphaproteobacteria; order Rhizobiales; family Beijerinckiaceae; genus Methylobacterium; species Methylobacterium longum. The sequence continues at coordinate 10,538 of NZ_BPQS01000081.1, forward strand.
ATCAGCGTTGAGCCAGGCACGAGCCTGATGAAAATTTCATATAAAGATATTAATCCTGTATTTGCGGCAAAGATGGCCAACGCAACGGCTGAAGCTTTGCGAGAGCGGTATCTCTCCCTTAATGAAGGCTCTGATACCGCGGATTTTTTTAGGAAGCAGGAAACAAGGCATGAGCTTCAACTGAGCGTCGCAGCTAAAGAGCTGCGAGAATACGAGATATCGAATCGAACATTCTCAATTGATGAGGAGCGAAAACTCACGCTACGGCGAAGAGATAGCATCCGATCGGATCTTTCTGCTACACTTGGATCGGTAAAACGATTAGAAGCTCAACTCGAATCTTTAAGATATCAACTAACCGCATTGCGCGGCCGCATTACTTTGCCGCCTGAAATATTTGGATCCTCTCGTCCAGCCGCCGAGAATTCGCAGCGTATGATTGACCAAATGGGATCTGAGCCTCCGCTACTTAATATACGGATATATCAAGATGCTGCTCAGAGACTGGTAACCTCTAATGCCGAACTAGCTGGCCTCAACGCGCTCGCTACCACGCAAAAAGCGGATCTTGCAGCATTAGATCAACGCCTTGCCGAGCTGTCGGACCGCGAGGCTACTTACAACAATTTGAAGAGACGCCTATCGACGATCGAAGGATATTTAGAAGCTAACAGCAAGAAGCGAGCTGATGCAGAAGCAGAAAATTCCTGGCGTTCAAATGAGCGTTTATCAAGTTTGCAGGTCGTACAACCTGCCTCGCAACCTCTAAAACCCGTTTTTCCTAAAGCTACAGTATTGATACCTATGGGCCTACTGGGCGGTATCGCTCTCGGCATTGCGACATCACTAATGCTTAATGCGATTGCCATACTCGGCCATCAACGAACGCAATTGAATGAGCGTTCTAATATGGAACAGAAATCAACGGGATCATCTACTTGGGCGACGTGATGGAGTGTGCTGAGGACGGGCGCGGGCAAGACAAAGATCGGACGGCTGTAGACTTACGTGAGCGACAAGCGCCCGCACTGAAGCGCATTCCTGCCGGCGGCGGTGTTCTTCGCCTCGCCCGACCACCGGGGTGAGCGTCCGCTAGCGGATTTGGCAGGCTTCTCAGGCGTTAATACCGTCCGGGCTCATATCTACTAGCAGACAGTAGGCGCGAGACAAATGGCAGTGAGGTAGTTGAGGCGAGCTGATCACAGCTCGTGACGATACGACGGAAGTCCTTGAGGCGGCCGAACATCCGCTCGATGGCGTTGCGCCCGCGAGAGTGCACGGGGGAGAAAGATGGCTTGCAACGCCGATTGACCCTGGGCCGGGATATTGGGCGCGGCCCCGGCCGCGTCGATCTGTCGGCGGATGGCGTCGCTGTCGTAGCCCTTGTCGGCCAGCATGATGCGGCAGGCGAGTAGGCACTGCAGCAACAGCGCGCCGGCCGTGCAGTCGGCGGACTGCCCGCAGGTCGGCAGGAAGGCGAGCGGGCGGCAACAGCGGTCGGTGAGGGCGTGGATCTTGGTCGTGCGACCGTCCCGGGAGCGGCCGATGACTTGGCTCTGCTCCCCCCATTATGGATGGCCCGCGCCTCACCGGGCTGCTCTGCTAGGCTTGTAGGGTAGTGGATCGCGCCGAGTTTGCGGGAGGCTACAACTCTTGAGAGGCTGGAGCCATTACGAAGCGCAACACACCCTTTTCGGCCGAGGTCTGCGAGCGCGCGGTCCGGTTGGTCTTTGACCATCAGGGCGAGTACGGCTCGCCATACGCAGCGATCCGCTCGATCGCGGGTAAGATCGGCTGTTTGGGCGAGACGCTGTGGAACTGGATTCGCCAAGCCGAGCGGGATCAGGGCCAGCGGGCCGGCCCGACGACGGACCAACGCAAGCGGATCAAAGCGCTGGAGCGCGAGAACCGCAAACTCCGGCAGTCCAACGAGATCCTGAGGAAGGCGTCTGAGTATTTTGCGCCGGCGGAGCTCGACCGCCGGTTCGGTCATAATCGCCTTTATTGACGATCACCGGGAGGCCTACAGGGTCGAGCCGATCTGTAAGGTTAGGCCGATCGCCCCGTCGAAGCATCGTGCCCATCCTGCGCGGCAGGCCGAACCTGGCAGGCTGCCGGCCAAGGCAAAGCAGGACGCGCGACTGCGATTACACAAGGCACAGCCACATCTACGGATCATTTACCAGCGTTGACCTAAGACTCATCATTATTGACTGGTCCGGTTTTCAGGACAGAAACATAATGTTTAAAGACGCATAGTGATTGATAATTCACGATCTGATAGTGGCCAAAATTAAATCCTTCTAAGAACTATCGCTTTTACTGTTGGATCAAAGCACAGCAACGTTGATCCATAAGTTATAATGCCGGCAGAGATCATAATTAACAACATATTGATTGAGGAAACAGAGCTTCCAAATTCATGTTCCAAGTATAGAATAACGGCTACCATAACACAGCTAGCGGTGAGTGGACGCCATAAAGGTGAAATCTGGTCAATATAACTTATCCCAAGTACTTTCGTCACAAAAATCACATTTATTGTCAAGAATGGAATCGCTCGTGTGCTCCATCCGCAAACTGAAGGCATCAATCCAAAGTAAGCGCCGCTTGCAGAGCCAATTAACGAGCAAGACGTCGCGATAATATGTGTGTAGAACGTGTAGCGAGGCCGTCCAGATACTGTTAAAGCTATCTCTGCCAGTTGCCGTATGAGAAGCGCAAGATTAACTAGGCATACAAGCTGCATTATAGGAGCTGCCTCTAGCCATTTTTCTCCGACTAAGACAACTAAAGCAATCGGACTGCAGGCGGCAAGCCCGAAAAATGAGGGCATCAATACTGTTGCCATTGCGTGAGTGCCCGTTAGGAATGGCTGCTGCATGGCGTGGGACTCATCATTTTTGCGGGCAAGTAAAGGTAGAAGAAACTGACCAACCGTTGTTGCCAGCAATGCTTGAAGCGGCTCAACGAACCGCGTAGCGACGTTCCAATTGCCAGCGGCAATTGGGCCAAGAGCGCCACCTATAATAAGAGTTATGAGACGACTGTTGGCATACCACAGAAATTGTGTTCCAACGGTTGGCAGGCCGAACAGGATTAAGGGTTTTAGTTGTATCCAATTTAAACGACCAGTCGGCCGTGGTGATGCGACTAGAAGAAGAGCTGCGGAGAGGCCGGAGCTAATTATGGCTTGAGCAACGACCGACCAAACCCCAAAACCTTGCCAGAGCATCGCGAGACCGATGCCTATACCGGTAATACGCCCTAAAATTGTCCGAATGGCGAGACGCCGAAACTCCATATGCCGCCTTGCAATGGCGGCCGGCACTGCCGCTAGACCCGTAAAGATGCAGATGGAACTAAGTGGGACTAGAAAGATCGCAAGTGAAGGCGTTGACAAGATTTCTGAGATAAATGGTGAAAACACGCATATCGCTGCGGTCAGAACGAAGCTCCAAACTACAGATGCGCTTGCAGCTGTTGCTATATCAGCATCACTTAATTCAGTTTTCTGAATTAATGCGTCATGAAATAACGATTCAATCAAAGGTTGCGCGATCTGAATCACACCCAATGCTAAGGCTGCGACACCAAATTCCTCCTGCGATAAATATCGGGCAGTAAGTACAAAAAATAGAAAGGCTAGCGCTGCAGCGCTCATGTTATCGAGCGCTACCCATGCACCTTTCTTTGCTAGACTACTCACGTGCTACCTCATTGAGATCGGAGGAAATGATGTCCTCGGCTTTAAATGTGAAAGCTCCGCGCGCAAAGAGCGAATGCTGTTCCGTGCTCAGGAAAGTGCAACGCGATTTTGGTATGGCTTTGCGCATGAATGCTGGAACAGTTTTCCAGAAGCGGTTAAAGCGGGACGCGCTGGGGTTGCGATGAGCGGCATCTGAGGCGGCGACTGCTAAAAGTGCCGGTGCCCGTTGTCTGTTGGCGCCGACCAGTCGCTTTAGTCCGATTTTTAGAGCTGCGCCCAACCGATCTGCAACTGATCCTCCCTCGGCATCGCGGTCCTCCCGCACTTGCGTGGAACGGTCGCGGTGACGGGAATGGCACGGCCTGATTCACCAGCGGGAAAATCCTGTCCTCTTCCCTGCCGGGCTGCACCGTAAGCGCTGTCTGGGCGGCACCTTCCGGCAGGCGGTGTGAAGGCGGCATACGGAGCGGAATGGGAGCTCCGTCACATGTCGATGTCAGGGCGTATGGCTATGTCGGAGCC
>NZ_BPQS01000082.1 GCF_022179385.1 Methylobacterium longum
TGCCGGCCACCAGCAGGTGCGGCATGCGCGCGAGGTCGGCGATGATCGGCTCGCCGCCGATGTTCTTGCCCAGGCACAGGGCCAGCTTGTGCTTGCTCTCCGCGAAATCCGTGGAGGCCAGGAGCTCGCGCAGGTAGACGGTCTCGCGCTTGGCGTTCGGCAGTTCGATGCCGATGGCGTTGCGGCCGGGCACGACCGCGACGCGGGCCGAGACCGCCGACATCGACCGGGCGATGTCGTCGGCCAGCGCGATGACGCGGCTGGACTTGGTGCCGGGGGCCGGCTCGAGTTCGTACAGGGTGACGACCGGGCCCGGCCGCACCGCCAGGATGTCGCCGCGCACCCCGAAATCGCCCAGCGTCGCCTCGAGCAGCGTGGCGTTCTGTTCCAGGGAATCCGCCGAGACCAGGCTCGCCTGCGAGGGACCGCGGGGGGCGGCGAGCAGGTCGAGGGCCGGCAGGGTGTAATCCTCGGGATGGACCGGCGGCGCGGGTGCGCGCCGCGCCGGCACGGGCGCGGCGGCCGGCGGGGCGACGCGCGAGGCGGCCGGCTCCGGCCGGAGCGCGGCCGGGCTCGGGGGTGCGAGGGCGTCGGTCTCGTCGTCGTCGTCGTGCGCGAGGATCGCGCGGCGGTCCGGTTCGGCCGCCGCCGGGACCTCGTCGTCCCGGCCGAGGACGGGCTCGCGCCGGCTCGCAGGCCGGGTCCCCTCGGGCCGGTGCTCGGCCCAGGGCAGGTCCGCGTCCGTGAAGGCGCGCCGCGCCGCCAGGGCCGGCGAGGCCCCGTCGAACGGCTCGGCCCGGCCCCGGCGCCACGCGGCGATCCGGTCGCCCACGGCGAGGCGGAGCCCCATCAGGCCCTGCGCCAGGGTTCCGATGCCGACGAGGCCGAGGCCCGGCTCGTCGGCATCCTCGCGCTCGTCGCGGCCCCGCGCCGGCACACGCCGGACCGGGTAGGGCTCGTCGTGCAGGGACTCCTCCTCGACGACGCCGAAGCGGCAGGCGCCGGTCAGGCTGAGGATCGCCACGGCGGCGTAGCCGAAGCCGACGAGGTGCGCCGCCGCCGACGAGACCGCGCCGACGATCACCCGGGCCATCGACAGCAGCCCGTCGCCGGCCACGCCCCCGAGGCCGGTCGGGAGCGGCCAGCGCGTCGTGGGCGGCAGCGCGCTCGCCACCGCGCTCGCCGCGCAGAAGCCGATGATCCACAGAGCGATGCGCAGGCCGCCTTCCGGCAGGTCCCGCTCGCGCATCAGCCGCACGCCCCAGAGGGCCGGCGGCAGCACGAAGGCGAGGGAGCCCAGGCCGAGGATCTGCATGGCGAGATCGGCCACCACGGCGCCCGGCTGGCCGAGCACGTTGTGGGCGGCATGGTTGGTGGCGTGGTTCAGGCTCGGGTCGTCGATCGACCACGTGGCGAGCGCCACGGTGAACGCCACCGCGCCGGTGAAGAGCACGAGCCCGCCGAGTTCCGTCAGGCGCTTGCCCAGGAATGGGCGCACGCTGTCGACGAAGGTATCGTAGGGCGATGCGGGACGGCGAAGCGAGCGCATGCGGGACCGGACGCAGGACGGGGACTTGCCTGCGAGGCTAGGCATGGCCCCCTTAACGAGCCGCTAAGGTTGAGGAAGGCTGACCGGCCCGCGGCCCGGCATCCCCAAGCCGAGGCCGCCCCGGTCGCGGCGACCCTGTCGACCCGACCGGTCACCGGCGCCGGCCGCGGAGCGCGACCGGGGGCTCCCTCCCGCACGGGAGGGGGCCTCGCGCCATCCCGCCGCGTCGCCGATCATGCCGCGTCGATCCGCCGGCCGGTCCGGGAGGGTGCAAAATCCGTCCCGCTGTGGCACAGGACCGGCCATGAATATCGACGGCCAGCCCTACCGCACGATCTTCCCGGACCCGGACGGGCTCAGCGTCCACGTGATCGACCAGACGCGCCTGCCCTTCGCCTTCGAGCTGAAGCGCCTCGCCACCCTGGACGACGCCGCGGTGGCGATCCGCACCATGATCGTGCGCGGCGCGCCGCTGATCGGCGTCACCGCGGCCTACGGGCTGGCGCTGGCCATGCGGGCGGATGCCTCGACGGACGGGATCGACCGGGCGGTGGCGGTGCTCGCCGCCACGCGTCCGACCGCGGTCAACCTGCGCTGGGCGCTCGAGCGGGTCTCGGCCAACCTGCGGCAGGTGGCGCCGGACGACCGCTTCGCCCGCGCCTTCGCGGAGGCCGGCCGCATCGCCGAGGAGGACGTGGCGAGCTGCCGCTCGATCGGCGCCCATGGCGGCCGGATCATCGCCGACCTGCACAGGGCCAAGGGGAACGGGCCGATCACCGTGCTGACCCATTGCAACGCCGGATGGCTGGCCACGGTCGATTGGGGCACCGCGCTGGCGCCGATCTACGCCGCCCACGCGGAGGGCGTGCCGGTGCACGTGCTGGTCGACGAGACCCGGCCGCGCAGCCAGGGCGCGGCACTGACCGCCTTCGAGCTGAACGGCCACGGGGTGCCCCACACGGTCATCGCCGACAATGCCGGCGGACACCTCATGCAGCACGGCGAGGTCGATCTCTGCATCGTCGGCTCGGACCGGACGGCCGCGTCGGGCGACGTCTGCAACAAGATCGGCACCTACCTGAAGGCGCTGGCGGCCCACGACAACGGCGTGCCGTTCTACGCGGCCCTGCCATTCTCCACCATCGACTGGACGCTCGACGACGGCGTCAGGGAGATCCCGATCGAGGAGCGCGACGGGCGCGAGGTCACCCACATGACCGGGCGGCTCGCCGACGGCGGCTTCGCCACCATCGAGGTGGTCTCCCCCGGAAGCCCCGTGGCAAATCCCGCCTTCGACGTGACTCCGGCGCGCCTCGTCACCGGGATCATCACCGAGCGCGGCGTCTGCGACGCGAGCCACGAGGGCCTGTACGGGCTCTACCCGGAGCGCCGGAAGGCGGCGTGAGGGGGGCGGGTCCGGGGTTGGCCCCGGCCGAGCCAAGACAGTCCTGACCACGCCAAGAGAGTTCCTGGCCCCGCCAAGAGAGTCCCTGGCCAAGCGGGTGACGGCCTGCGCGGAACCCTCCGGCCCGCCCCCGCATCCTGAGGCGCCGGGAGCCCGGCGGAGCCCACGGAAGCGGCCCTCCGCCGGCCGCGCGACCTCTGAACGTCCCCCCCAGGTCGGCCGCGCGGCATCCCGGGATGGGTGCAGGCTCAATAGCGCCCGACTTCGATCCGGGTGACCGGGAAGCGCTCCGTCCTCCTTGCCGCCGCGACATCCCGGATCCGCGTGCGCGGTGTGGCCGAAATGGCAGCCCTGGACTCAATCCGTGCGCTGTATTCCCGCCTGCACTTTACCCGAGCGTACCGTGTCCGGCAGAACGGACACTGCACTGTCCCGGGATTGAGAAAGTCCAGGCCGGCGAGGGACTGTTCATCCCGTCAGGCCTGGTGGCTTTCGAGGTGGCCGTCATGGCGAAATTTCACTTCGTCGAGGATTACGAGACCTACGTACGGCAATTGAAGCGCGATCTGCCCCTCGATGAGGCGATGAGCGTTGCCGTGGGCGGCGATTACCAGCGTATCGGCGCGATCGAGTGCGAGATCCTCCAGCATCTCGGGCTCCGGGACGGCGACAGAATCGTCGATTTCGGCTGCGGCTCGGGGCGTCTCGCGGTCAACCTCGCGCAGACCTGCACGGTCGACTACCTCGGACTGGACGTCGTCCAGGATCTCCTCGACTACGCCAGGAGCCGGTGTCCCGGAACGTATCGCTTCGCCAGGAACACCGCGCTGGCGCTGCCGGTCCCCGAGGCGAGCGTCGATGTCTTCGCGGCCTTCAGCGTCTTCACGCACCTCCTGCACACGGAGTGCTACATCTACCTGGAGGAGATGTACCGGGCGCTGAAGCCGGGCGGGCGGGTCGTGGCCTCGTTCCTCGAGTTCAGCATGCCCTCGCACTGGGGGGTCTTCACCAAGACCGTGGGCGAGCAGCGCACCAGCACGGTGCCGCACCTCAACACCTTCATCGAGCGCAGCGTCTGGCAGACCTGGGCCGCCCATCTCGGCTTCGAGACCGTCCGGTTCATCGACGGCACGGCGGCACCGTGGCCGTCGGGCGTATATCTGGGTCAGTCCCTCGTGGTCCTCGGCAAGGGGGCGGCGTGACGGGCCCGCTCACGGCTCCCACTGGTGGAAGACCGCGCTGTCGAAGGAGAAGACCGGCTCGCCGCGCTGGTTCACCCCGGTGTTGCGCGCGAAGGCCAGCCCCCAGCCGGGCCGCGAGGTCGAGGCGCGCTTGTCGGTGAGCTTGGTGCTGAACCGCACCGTGTCGCCCGCGTAGACGGGCTTCAGCCATCGCAGGTTCTTGAACCCGGGGGAGGGACCCGCCTCGGGGACCCGGCCCCGGGCCGCCGTGCGGGCGGTGTCGCGGGCGCGGGTCGTGAGCATCCGGTTCATGTAGGCCGCCGCCGTGTGCCAGCCGGAGGCGCAGAGGCCGCCGAAATGGCTGCGCCGGGCCGCCGCGGGATCGAGGTGGAAGGCCTGCGGGTCGTAGGCCCGCGCGAAGGCCACGATCGCCTCGGCGCTGAACGGATAGGCGCCCAACTCGCGCACGGCGCCGATCTCGGCGTCCCGCAGGAACGGCAGGATCTCGGCATCGTCCGGCTCCGCGACCGGCCCGGGTACGCCGGTCTCCACCGGCCGGGGCGGCAGGGGATCGGTGCCGCGACGGGCCAGCATGAAGGTGAAGCGCTGGGTCAGCACCGTCTCGCCGCGCTGGTTGTCGAGGGCGATTTCGGCGGTCACGAAGCCGAGCCCGGGCTTGGAGGCGGAATCCCGCAGGCCCGCGACCCGGAAGGTCAGCGTCAGGGCGTCCCCCGGCAGCACCGGGGCGAGCCAGCGCAACTCGTCGATCCCCGGCGCGCCCAGCGACGAACCGCCCTGGAACGGTCCCTGCTGGAGCAGCCGCATGCCCAGGGCCGCCGTGTGCCAGCCGGACGCGATCAGCCGGCCCGCGAAGGTCGCCTCAGCGGCCGCCTCGTCGAGGTGGAAGGGCTGGAAGTCGAAGGCCTTCGCGAAGCCCACGATGGCGTCGCGGGTGACGGTGAGGGGCTCGCCGACGATCACGTCGCCGACGGCGAAATCCTCGAGGGCGGGATCGGGCATGGCGGGCTCGTCTCGGTGACCGGCAGGGGAACGGGGTACGGGGGAACGGGACAGGTCGTCCCGGCGCGCGAAGCGAAGCGATCCCGTCGGCGCGACGCTCGCCCGTGTCGCGCTGCCCTGGCTTGCTTCATCCCCCTCGCCGGGACGGCGGGCGGCCCAGGGCTGAGCGCGACCGAACTCACGTGGCGAAGCGGAAATGCAGCACGTCGCCGTCCTGCACCACGTACTCCTTGCCCTCCAGGCGGAGCTTGCCGGCATCCCGGGCGCCGGACTCGCCGTTCAGCGTGGTGTAATCCTTGAACGCGATGGTCTCGGCCCGGATGAAGCCCTTCTCGAAATCCGAGTGGATCACCCCGGCCGCCCCGGGGGCGCGGGTGCCCTTGGTGATCGTCCAGGCGCGGGCCTCCTTGGGGCCGACCGTGAAGTAGGTCACGAGGCCGAGGAGATCGTAGCCGGCGCGGATCACCCGGTTGAGGCCGGGCTCGGCGAGCCCCACCGCCTCCAGGAACTCCGCCTGATCGGCCTCCGGCATCACGGCGATCTCGCTCTCGATCTTGGCCGAGACCACCACCGCCACGGCGCCCTCCGCCTTGGCGCGGGCGAAGACCGCGTCCGAGTAGGCGTTGCCCTTGTCGGCGTCGCCCTCGTCGACGTTGCAGACGTAGAGGACGGGCTTGGCGGTCATCAGGCCGAGCGACTGGAACAGCTTCTCCTCGTCGGGCTTGCGCTCCACCAGCCGCGCCGGCTTGCCCTCGCGCAGGAGCGGCAGCGCCCGGTTGACGAGCTCGAGGCTCTCCTTGGCCTCCTTGTCGGCGCCCTTGGCCTTCTTCTCCAGGGCGACGGCCCGGCGCTCCAGGCTGTCGAGGTCGGCGAGCATCAGCTCGGTCTCGATGGTCTCGATGTCGGCGGCCGGATCGACCTTGCCCTCCACGTGGGTGACGTCGCCGTCCGTGAAGCAGCGGACCACGTGGGCGATGGCGTCGACCTCACGGATGTTGGCCAGGAACTGGTTGCCCAGACCCTCGCCCTTGGAGGCGCCGCGCACCAGCCCGGCGATGTCCACGAAGGTCAGCCGCGTCGGGATGATCTCCTTCGACGCCGCGATCCGGGCGAGGTCGGTCAGCCGGGGATCGGGCACCGCCACCTCGCCGACATTCGGCTCGATGGTGCAGAACGGGTAGTTCGCCGCCTGGGCGGCCGCCGTCTGCGTCAGCGCGTTGAAGAGGGTCGACTTGCCGACGTTCGGCAGGCCGACGATGCCGCATTTGAAGCCCATGGATCGGTTCCGTGATCAGTTCCGTCGCAGCACTTCGTCGGGCGACGCGCGGAAAGGGTTGATGAGAATGAGACCTTCGAACACGGCGCCCCGCGCCATGGCCTCGGTCGGGACGTAGGGGCAGCCGGCGTCGCGCCGATGGATCGGCACGGTGGTGTCCACGAAGACTGGGTCAGTCATCGGAGATCCGGTCGCGCGTCGGTGCGCGTCCGTTCTCGTCGGTCAAGTTCATCGAGGGGCCGGCCAGGGATCGCTCGATCGCCTCGAACTGCGTCGGCGGCCGGCCGACGCGCCGCTCGACCGAATCGGCCACGAAGCGCGACAGGCGCTCGCCGTCGCGCACGGCGGCGACCGGCGCCCGCCGCAGCAGGGCCTCGCTCATCGGCCCGGTGACGTTCTTCATAGCAGCCTCTGCGGCCTATATCGTGTCCTCGTGTTTTCGTGTCAATTTCGCGCGCCCAGCGTCTTCACGTCGTCCCAGCCGCGGCCCGCCATGGCGAGGTGAACCTTGTTCTGGAAGCTCGCATCCTCGCCGGCGGCCAGCAGCGCGGCGTGGTCGGCCACGGCCCGGCAGAGGTCCTCGACCCAGGGCTGCTCGGCCTTGCCGAAATCGTTGAGCACGTACGAATGCACCAGCGCCTTGTCTCCGGGATGGCCGATGCCGAGGCGGACCCGGCGGTAGTCGTTGCCGCATTGCGCGGTGATCGAGCGCAGGCCGTTATGGCCGGCATTGCCGCCGCCCAGCTTCACCCGGAGCTTGGCCGGGGCGAGGTCGAGTTCGTCGTGCAGCACGATCACGTCGGCGAGCGCGATCTTGTAGAAGCGCTGTGCCTCCGAGACCGCGCGGCCGGACTCGTTCATGAAGGTCGAGGGCTTCAGCAGGATCGCCCGCTCCGGACCCAGCACCACCTCAGCGGCCTCCCCCTGGAAGCGGTGGCGGAACGGGCTCGCCCGGTGCTGGCGGGCGATGGCGTCGACGGCGAGGAAGCCGATATTGTGCCGGTTGCCCGCGTAGCGCGCGCCCGGATTGCCGAGGCCGACGATCAGCCGCATGGTGGTGCATCCCTTTCAGGCCGCGGTCTGTGGCACGCTTCGGCGCGGGACGCATCCCCGGCCATGTCCCGGCCATGTCCCGGCCATGTCCCGGCTTTGCCCCGGCCGTGCCCCCCGCGCGTTCGGTCTTCCGGCCCGCGGCCCGCACCCCCCGTGCGCCACCGCACGGCAGCGGGCGAACCCGGGGCGCAGTATCGCCGTTGAGAGGTCACATTCGGCCAAGCAAAGCCGGAGCGATCAAGACCGCCGACAGCACATCGCGACGACGATCTTCCTCACTCGACAGGATTGACCGGATGACTTCCCGATGAAGTCATACGAGAACGCTAGGAGATCATCATGACCGTCCGCATGCTCGCCGCCGCCGCCCTGGTCGCCGCGGTCGCCACGCCCGCCCTCGCGCAGGGCCTGGATTCGAAGCACGCGCCCTACCCGGCCTCGGCCTATTCGGGCTGGGTCGGCAACGCCCCGCTGGCGTCGCGGGTCCCGGCCGCCTACGGCCGGCCGCCCGCCTACCGCTACGCCGGCTCGCATGCCGGCGGCCCGGCCAACGCCCTGCCGCGCTACTGAGCCGGACCGGGGCCGCGGATCCTCCGCCCGCGATCCGCGGCGCATCACCGGGCCCGTGAGAGCTCGGAAGGCCCGGGGGGATGCCCGTCGCGGTCGGTCATCCTCGGCTCGGGATCGGGCGCCGGCCCGCCGGCCGCGCGAAGTTCCGCCGGGCGCAGGGTCCCGACCAGGAGTTCGACCTGGCTGACCAGCCGGACGAGCGATTGCCCGCGATCCCGGGCCGGCCGCTCCGGCACAGGCCGATCTTCGCTCACGGCCGCCAGGGTCGCGGCGATCCAGTCCCGCCAGGTCTCCGCCTTCGGATCGGCGGCCTCCGGCGCGTGCCGCAGCACGGTGAGCCGGGCGCTGATCCGGCGTAAGGTGGCGTCGGCCACGAGGGCGGCCTCCACCTCCGGATGGTGTCCGGCCCGGGGCTGCTGCAGGGCCCGCGACAGCGCCGCCTCCAGGTCGTTGAGGGCGAGGCCGGCCGCGCGGGTGGTGGCCAGGATCGCGGCCTCCCGCTCCGGTCCGGGCGGCATGCGCAGGACGGCCTCCGCGAAGGCCGCGTGGCCCCCGAGCGCCCGCCGCAGCTCCTGGCGGACCTGATCGGGCTCCCAGATCGGCCAGAGCACGAGGCAGCTCGCCACCGCGATCAGCCCGCCCAGCACCGTGAAGCCCGCCCGCATGGCGACGATCTCCCAGGAGCTGTGGCCGGGCTCGAGCAGCTCGACCAGCAGCACCACGAGGGGCGTCAGGCAGGCGACGAAGAAGCCGTAGGAGATCTGGCGCGCCGCGAAGCCCACGATGCTGAGCACCAGGATCAGCCCGGCCTCGCTGAGCGGGGTGGTGGCGTAGTAGGCCAGCACCGCGCCCACGAGGCCGCCCAGCACCGTGCCGCCGATCCGCTCCAGGGCCCGCTGCCACGTCGCCGCGTAGAAGGGCTGCATGGTCAGCACCACGGTCATCACCAGCCAGTGCGTGAAGGCGCCCGCGTAGGTCAGGGTGGCGGCCAGGGCCGGCGCCGCCACCGCGCTCGCCCGCAGGGCGTGCCGCAGGTTCGGCGAGGCGAGGGTGAGGTTCTGCCGCAGGGGCCCGACGTAGCGGGTCCACCGGTCGAGGCTGCCGCCCTCCGTGAGGGTTCCGCCGGGCCGGTAGCCCTCCGGCGTCGACAGCTTGGCGCCGATCCGCACCCGCCCGACGATCCGCTCGGCGAGGCGGGCCAGGGTCGGATCCGTCGACAGGCCCTCCGCGGCCCGGGTGATCGCGGGCTCCAGGCGGGCGAGGTCGAGGCTGGCATCGTCGCGGATGGCCCGGGCGATGGTCACCAGGAGGGGGCGCAGGCGCCGCAGGAAGATCTTGGCCAGCGCCCGGCGCTGTGGCTCGGGCCGGCTGTCGATCAATTCGCCGACGGCGATCAGGGCCGAGAAGATCTGCTCGGCGCTCTCCAGGCGCAGCAGGGCTTGCCCGGTGCGATCCGAGACGCGCTCGCGGGAGCGGGCGAGGTCGAGGATCATGGTCCGGGCGGTCTCGATGCTGGTCCGCACGCCCCGCCGGTGATCGCGGGCATGCCCGTCGAAGGCCTCCGCGTCGGGCTCCGGCAGGGCGACGAGCCGCTCGAGATCGCCGCAGAGCCGCGCGAGGCCGCGCCAGACCTCCGCCACGGCCCGGTGGGCCGGCCGGTAGGGGTGCAGCCGCCAGATGACCAGGGCCAGGAACGTCGCCCAGAGGCCCCCGGCCGCGAACATCAGCACGGTGGTTGCGGCCTGCCCCAGGGTGAGCGGCCGGTCGAGGGCGATGCACAGGACGACCACCAGCACGTTGCCGGCCGCCTGCGCCTGCACGCTCCAGACGCGGGCGTACGAGCAGGCGAAGATCAGCGCGCAGGCGACCGGGACCACGACGGGCAGCCCCAGGGGTTGGATCAGGCCCAGCCCCGCCCAGAGGAGGCCGCCCAGGAAGGAGAACGCGGTGAGGACCCGCAGCCGCGTCCGCGTCGGCCCGCCGTTGTCGCAGAAGCAGGCGAGGTTGGCGGCGAGCGCCATGGTCAGGAGCGGCGGCCACTGTGCCCAGATGTTGATCAGGATGACGGTGCCGAACGCGAAGGCGGCGCGCACGCCCTCCACGAGCCGCACGCCGCGCAGGTCGAGGCCGGTCGGCAGCCGCCGCAGGTCCGCGCCGGGCCGGCTGAGGCTGCCCCGTCCGGCCGCGAACCGGCGCCGGGCGCGATCGGGCGGCGATGTCGAGGGACTCGGCGCGGGCAACCTCGGTCTCCAGTCGGGGGCCCGCCGCGGGCGCGGTGGCCGGGCGTGAACCGCGCCCCGACCTGTCCGGATCCGCCGCGCCGCGCAACCCCGAATGGGCGGACGCGCGAGCGCCGGGCGCCCGCAGGGACCGGCGCGGATCCGGACTGGCCGGGGCGGCCACCCGACACCACGGCGCAACCGGCCCGGGCGGCAATCCTTTCAGAGGGGCGGTTCGGGACTCATCGCCCTCACTCCCGTCCGTCCGATGCAGGGACGGATCCCGCCCGACGGCGCCCGCCGACTGGTCCTGCGGTCGGCCGCGTCGGCCCCGGTGGAGGCGAATCCCATGGGGACGATTCGGCCGAGGCGGCCGATCGGCAGGCGGTCCGGGGGGGCGAGATCTACGCCGCCGTGCTCAGCCATTCGAGGAATCTGACGCGGTAAGATCGCTGGATAGCTCAGATATCGAAATATTTGATTATTATTCCAGATCCATTATGAGCGACATCATATCAGATATTTACTTGTCAAGGAGCGATTTCCGTCTCGATTCATGTCCAACGCAGATCGATATGAGTATTAATATATCTATAATGATCATTATACAGAAATAGATTGTAAACAAGCTCGGCCGCATGTCTACTGGCATGAGATGTGCTCTATTCGGGGGAGAGGTGACTTGTGGCGATCCGACAAGGGGCTCCCGATGGAGCCGACACATTCGACCTGTGCGTCGTCGGATCGGGCCCGGCAGGTCTCGCCGTCGCACTTGCCTGCGGAGGCCGTGGTCATTCCGTCATTGTCTTGGAGGCCGGCGGCGGAGGAACGGGATCACCGGCGACGCACCCCGTCCTTATCGTGGACACGATCACCCACGCCCCCCTCAACATCTCGACCCGCGCAGGTCTGGGGGGCACGTCGTCGGCCTGGGGAAGGCTTTGCGTTCCCTACGACCCGATCGATTTCGTGGAGCGCCCGTGGGTCCCGGCCGCCGCATGGCCGGTCACCTACGCCGACGTAGCCAGGTGGCATGCCGAGGCCGGTCGGTTCCTCGATTGCGGGACCGTCTTCGAGGAGGCCGAGTCGGCACCGGCTGCAATCGACGCCGTCGATACCGGGCAACTCGGGCAACTCGCCCGCGATGTCGGGCTCGGTACGGCCTATCACCGTACGCTCGCCGCCTCACGACAGATCACGGTCTGCCTGGGAACCCGGGCCGTCGACGTCGTCTGCGACCCGACCGGGGGGCACGTCATCGGCGTCGATGTCAGTTCCGCGCAGGGCGCGAAGCGGGTTCTCGCGCGGCGCGTCGTGCTGGCCGCCGGTGGCCTGCGGACCACCCAGATGCTCCTCGCGCTCGCCCGGGCCTGGCCGCTCCACTTCGCGGCCGGTCGGGCTCCGCTGGGGAAATACTACATGGGACACCTGACGGGCGAGATCGCGACGCTCGTGTTCCGCGATCCGGGACGGGCCTCGGCCTTCCTGTACGGCTGCGACTCGCAAGGCCGGTGGGCCCAGAGACGCCTGAAGGTGCCCCCCCGATGTCAGACGGCGAACAGGCTCCTGAACATCGCGTTCACGCTCAGGGCGCCGCCGCTCGACGATCACCGCCACCGCGACGGCGCGCTCTCCCTGCTCGTGTTGCTGGCAGCCTGCCCGGGATTGGCCCGCCTGGTCCGGTCCGAGCGACTGCACGAGTCCCTCGCCGCCCTGCGCCGTGAGGATCGCCTGCACCATCTGCGCAACATCCTGCGCCAACCGGCCGCGACGCTGCGCGGCATCTCCCTATTGGCCGGGCTCCGAGCGAGAAATCTTCCGATCACGGCCCTGAATGGATCCGGCCGGTACTCGCTTCGCTACCATGCCGAGCAACTGCCCAATCCCGAGAGCCGGGTCTCTCTGGAACAAGACGCTTCGAGCCTCGTCGTGGATTTCCGCTACCATCCCGACGACTTCACGTCGGTCGTCCGCGCCCACGAACGTCTCGACGCCGCGCTGCGTACCGCGGGGGTCGGACACCTGGAGTATCATGCCGCGCGCGGTCAGCCGCTCGACCTCGTGCGGACCCTGGCCAGCGACGGCTACCACCAGATTGGAACCACGCGCATGTCGCGTGATCCCGCCTCCGGCGTCGTGGATCCGGATTGCTGCGTCCACGGATTTCCCAATCTGTATGTGGCCTCCGCAAGCACGTTTCCGACGTCGGGGAGCGCCAACCCGACCTTGCCGATCGTCACGATGGCCCTCCGCCTCGCCGACCACATCTGTGCAACGATCGGCCGGGACGCCGTCGCGGCGAGCCTGCCGTCGTGCAGACTCCTGGTCCCGGAACCCGCAACCGGCGCCGTCTTCTAGGGTATCCCGGCTAAGCCGCGGCCTCGGCGTCGATCCGGCCAAGCCACGGGCGTCCGGGGGCGTGGTTTGGCCTTGGCTCGGGCTTGACTCGGGCTTGGCAGGGCTTCCCGAAGGCTGGACGGCGTGTGGTGGCGGGTACGCTTGACCGCGGACCAAACCCGTGGCCTTTAACCCGCCTGGCTCTCAGACTCCGTAGCTCAGCTGGATAGAGCAGCCGCCTTCTAAGCGGCAGGTCGTAGGTTCGAGCCCTACCGGGGTCGCCAAGAGTCACGATGACCTAGCGATATCTTCCGGTGGTCATTCCGACAGATCCGCGCGATCCGTTCGTGTGAGACGGCGCTCGTGCGCGCCCGCGATGATCCGGCGTCGGGTCTTTCTCACGTAGCGAGGCAGGGTTCGAGCGCTTCCGTGCCGATTGATGGCGCGGCTCTGCGCGTCGGTAGGCGCGGCATCTCCGAGCTCGGTCATGCCCGTGTGCCGCCAGGGGCGGAACGAGTGGGTGAGTGTCGGATCGGCCGCCCGGATCATGTCCTCGGCGACAGGGCGCAGGTGGGTGAGATCGCCGGTCCGGACGAGCCAGGGCGCCGGCCCTCCGGAGGCCTTGTCCACCCAGTCGCGGACGAGGAGCAGCCCGCCGATCCGCCCCCGCTCGTTGGTATCGCGGCGTTCCATCGACCCGGGAAACAGGAGCTCGCCCGCGTGGACTAGCGGGATCCAGATCTCCTCGCCGGTCTTCGGCAGCATTCCCGCGCAACCGTCGCGGCCGAGTCCCCTCGACCGCCGTTGTACTCGCCGCCCACGCTGCCGGCTTCGTCGCGTTCGGGCGCCCGCTCGAGGCCGTGCCGCCCATGCATGATGAGGCTGGCGACGCTGTCGCCCGACCGTTGGTCCCGCGGCGGATTACTTGCTTCCGCGCTGGGCGAGGACGGCGGGGATGGTGCGCAGGAGGATGGCGAGATCCCGGCGCAGGCTCCAGCGGGTGGCGTAGTCGAGGTCGAGGGCGACGCGCTCGGCGTA
>NZ_BPQS01000083.1 GCF_022179385.1 Methylobacterium longum
TTCGTCGGCGTGCTCCGCCTCGATCAGGCCTGGGGTTCGGCTCAGGTCTCGGCCGCCGTGCACGAGCTGAATGCCAACAACGTCCAGAACACCCTCGGCTTCATCCCGGGCACGGGCCTCGGCACCGCCGCAACGGCGGCCACGGGCGGCTCGAACGTGAGCATCGCACACACCAACACGGCCTACGGCTTCGCCGTGCAGGGCGGCATCAAGGTCAACGCGCCGTTCATCGCTCCGGGCGACGCGCTGTACGTCCAGGCCGCCTACGCGAACGGTGCGCAGCTCTACTCCGGCTACTCCTCGTACTCGGGCTCCTACACCCAGTCGGCCACCACCATCCAGGGTCAGAAGTTCACGCAGTTCTTCAACGACGCGCAGATCAACCCGTTCACGGGCCAGATCGAGAAGAACGACAACGTCACGGTGTCGGCGGCCTACCTGCACTACTGGTCGCCGGAGTGGCGCTCGGCCTTCTTCGGCTCCTACGGCGAGCAGAACTTCGCCAGCGGCTCGCGGCTGGCCCAGGGCCAGATCTTCAACATCATCAACCCGGCGAACTCGTTCGGTGCCAACGGCGTGGGCACGCCCGGCACGCGCTTCTACGCGCTCAGCCAGGCGCTCCGCGACACCTACCAATTCGTCGCCGGCGCGAACGTGATCTGGTCGCCCGTCAAGGATCTGGATATCGGTCTCGAAGGCTTCTACACGCAGATCGGCGTGAAGAACGGCCGCGTCATCGACGTCGACAAGGATCCGACCGCCTACTCGCGCGTCGCCGCGATCAACGCCGGTGGCCTCGTCCGCACCACGACCTCGGACGGCGTCTCCCAGATCCGCGTCCGCATCCAGCGCGACTTCTAATTTCCAGATCGAGACCGGTTGTTCTCCAAAGCTTCCTGGTCTTGATGTCCCCGTGCAAAGGGACCCTCACTGCCCGGCCGAAAGGCCGGGCTTTTTGTTGTGCTGTTGCCGCGGTCGCTCTCCGGCAGGGCCAAAGAGATCCCCGGCGCCGGTGACCTGCGCCGGAAGCCCGACCTGACGGACGACGCGATCAAGGCCGCCACGGACGCCTTCCGGACGGACGAGGGCGCCAAGCCGTCCGCGTTCTAGTCCGGCCACAGGATCGGCGTGGGTAAGGCCCTCGCCATGCATCGGCAGGCAAGAAGCTGCTGACCGCTGTGTTGCCATTTGTTGCTGTAGCCGGATGGCAACAGTTTTAGTTCCACGGCCGGGCCCGGTCCAGGCAAAGGCCCCGGAGGTCCCGCTGCCGGCAACGTCGCGGTGACGGCCGACACGACGCTCAATCCCCGCACCTATTGCGGCGGGCTGCACATCACCGGGACGGCCAGCGTCACGCTCAATCCGGGCGTCTACATCATCAAGGACGGCCCGCTGATCGTGGACAAAACAGCCGGCATGACGGGCCAGAACGTCGGCTTCTACTTCATGGGCGACGCGGCCGGCGTGCTGTTCGACGCCAGCACCACGATCAGCCTGACGGCTCCGGTGAGCGGCCCGTTGGCCGGCTTCCTGATGACCGAGCAACCCGGCGTCTCGGCTCCGGTGCCGCCCCCGCCGCCGCCGCCCTCGCCGCCGTCGATGCCGCTGCGCGAGTACCGGATCATCAGCAACAACGCCCGCACGATGCTGGGCACGATCTACTTGCCGGCGGGCCGGCTGTTCATCGACGGCAAGGCGGCTGTGAGCGACCAGCCCGCCTACACGGTGATCGTCACGCAGCTCCTCGATCTCTACGATGGACCGACCCTGTACCTGAACGCCAACTACGACGCGACGAGCGTGCCGGTGCCGAAGGGCGTGGGGCCGGTGAACGGCAAGATCCTGCTCACACAGTAGGTCTGATGCCTGGGCCGCCCATCGAGCCGCGCCGCGCGGTGGCGGCATCGGAGTGCAGGGCGGGGGTGAAGCCGGAGGATATCCAGCCAAGCTGCGGCCGACGGAGCCGTGGGGCCCTGCGGCCGATACCGGGCCGGCCTGGCACCTTCCGAGCGGCGTCGATGGGACGCGCACTTGGCCGGGCGAGCCAGGACGATATGGCGGCCCGACCGATGGGGTGGACTCAGCAGTTGTCGGCGCCGGGCTTCACGGGCTGACCTTCCGGAGCCTTCTTCGAGCCGTCGTCCTTCATGGCGGCGCCCGTGTTGGTCATGGCGCCGACCGTGCCGGGGGACTCCGCCTTGGCGCCGGGGGTCACCTTGGCGGTCGAGCCCCCATCGACATTCGAGCTGCTGTCCTTCCCGGTGGCCGCATTCGTCGTCGTGCCGACGTTGCACGGCGCAGCAACAGCCAGGCTCGCTGACAGCGTGAGCATCGTGGCGGCGGTGGCGATCTTCAGGATTTTGGACATGGTTCCTCCAGGTGCTTAAGCCTGAAGGGAAGGGGATCCACTGGTCGTTGTTCCAGCGGCCCCGGTGTAGCAACTCCTCGCGCCAAGGCACGCAGCATCACCCCCTCCGGTCCCGGAACCGGATCCCGGACCCGCCGCTGTTCCCCGGAAGGAACGCCGGGCTGGCGATCAGCGTGCGGAGCCCGCTGCCGCTACGTCGGCGGGGGCTGTGACAGCCGCATTTGCCCAGCCGTCAACGGGGTACTCCCGCGCCGCAGCCTGACGAGCGCCCGATGGCTGCGAGCACGATAGGTGTGTCGCTTGCGGGCGCTCACCCCTTGATCGCGCGCAGCCGGCATTCCGGGGCCTGGGAGCCCGGAGGCCGAGCCAAGCCAGCGCGGCGAGACGGGAGCGCGAGGTGTGGCTCTGATCGACGAACGGAGTAGGTCGGCGGGGGGAGCCGCCTCGAGCCAGTCGATCTGCCATCAGGTCCGATGAGGAAGGCCCGCCCCTTGTGTTCCAGGTGCGAGCTTGTTGCGACGGCGCCGACGGGGCCGCACCTGAAGACGGCGCCGCTGCTCCTCCGACGCTGGGCCTCCAGCCCGTCGCGGTCCGCCACTCCGGCCGCGATGGTTGGCGGATCCTCGGGACCCGCCGGGGTCTCAGCCGTACCGCGCGCGGCGTCGCCACGTCCGATCACGAGCGATGGGTAACAGCGTGACGTCCCACGCGGCCTTATCGTCTCTCGTCCCCTAACGGGTGGCTCTGTCTGCCCCCACATGCTGTTCATGATCACCTTCAAGCCGAACCCCCACACGCTGCGCGTGACGCCCTCCGCGAAGGAGCCGGGGCGGTTCGACTGGTCGATTACACGAGACGCTGTGGTCGTGCGCCAATCGGCTCGATCCTTCGGATCTGAAGGGGCTTCGGAGGCGAACGGCGATGCGGCGTTCCGGGAGCTGACATCGCTCTGGCAGAATGCGCGGTAGATGACCCTATGGGCGGCGGAGGGCGATCTGCGGCTGGCAAAGGCTCCTGCGTAGCCTGGGAGAGGCACATCTCGATCAGCGTCACGTCAGCGCCTTTCTGGACCGTATCCCTGACGAGCTGCATGCCGCTCGCGGGATCTTCGGCGAGGACCGCGTAGAACAGAGTGAGGCGGCACTCCCCTGCGTCCTCGTCCGGGCACGCGGCCTTGACGATGAAGGCCGTCTCATCTGGCTGTCTGAGTGGCAGAGTCTGTGTTTCCGATTCGCTGCAACTAAGGCGCGACCAATTTGGTGGCTGACAAGCGCTTCGTATTCGCAGCGACGTGCTCGCGGTAGCGAGCGATGACGGTTTCGGGCGAGCCGCCGAGCATCAGCGTCGTCATGGCTTCACCGGCGGCGTGAACCTTCTCGGTCACCATCGACTGGGCCTCGGCCAGTCCCTCTTTGCCGCCCCAGGCCAGACGAACTAACCGCAGCTCAACGACACGTTGTGCCTCAACGGCCAGCATCATCGACGAGAAGAAGGGATTGTACACGGCACGCTCCGAGCCGCGGCAGGTGCCGCCAAGGTCAAACTCGGCCGCCACCGGGAATGATCCTTCGCACGCGTGCATGTCTCATTTGCGTTTAAGCACCGCCGATCCACGGATTGGGGTCGGGTGGACGCGTTCGTTTCACCTCTGCGAAGCTTGTCCGCCGCCGCCTTCGGCGCCGGGCAACGGCAGTCGGTTTTTCACGAGGTACTTTATCCCGTGATCGAATGAGAGATCATTGTCGCCGCGAATATCGACGCTGTAGGCCTGCTCAGGCGAATTATCTTTCAAATTCTTCACATATACGTTGATGTTGAGGATCAGGTTCGAGACTTTCTGGATCTCCCCCGTGATCGCCACGTCCGCACCAAGCCGGCGTGCGAAATCATCCGCGCAGCCACCGCATTTGCGCAGCTCTGCGCCCTTGGCGACATCCGCTTTGACGGGGGCTGTCGATACGATCACGTAGCGGCCTGTATCTTTGAGTTGAGCACGCAGCAGATCGCTTAACGGGCCGAGGCGAGCCAAGTCCGCGTCGGTAGGTCCCTGAGCACCGAGATTGGCGAGTTGGAAGTCGAAAACCGCGGCTTTTGACGGTTCGGCGTGGGCGGCCGTGGTGGCTAACAGCAGCGCCACGGTGGTAAACATCCTGTGCGTTCGAACTTTCATAAGCGTTCCCTCAATGATCTGTCGCTGCTCGGGGAACGCGTGAGCGGAACGATCAGTGCGAACCGGTGCCTATCTATTTCGCTTTCGGAACGGGATCCCAGCCACGTCTTCGTCCTCGGGGAGGAACTCCGAGCCGGCGGTGATCACAACAACTCCACTCGGCCCTGGACGGCCAAGACTGAAATCGGCCCAGGATGCCTGGCAGCACGGGTCGCTTCGCCCGCTCGCCGATTGACTCGGCGGCTCCTCGTCGGTCTCAACTGTGCTGACCGCGATTCATGCGCCGCGGTCCTGATCGGGCTGGACGCTCGGCTACGCGTCTTCCGGTGGCATGGCCGGCCGCATCGCTGGATCATCATCCCGGGGCAAGCGATCAGCGTCGCGCGCGGCGGGCGCACTACCCTCCCGCGAGGCTGACGTGGCGGGCAGGCACGACCGCCCTACACTTACAATCTGAGGATGCCCCTTCAGCCCGCTACAGCAAGCAATGATGCGCGACCCGCCTCCGTTTACGTTCGGTATCGCCTTGGTGCCGCGGTCACGCGCCCGCAATTGGGCTCTCGTCGAAACACTGCTGAACCTCACGCTCGCGTCGGTGCTGGCGCAGACCGATGCGGATTTCCGCGTCCTCGTCGTCGGCCACGATCGACCGCGAACCGACATGGACGGCGACGCACGCCTGAGCTTCCTGCCCGCCGATTGGCCCGTGCAGGCGACCGGCCCCAACAACGACGACAGCGGCCGGAAGAAGCACGCCCTCAACGACTACGTCTTGGCGCAGGGTGGTGGCCTGTTCATGCTCGTCGATGCCGATGACTGGGTCGATCGCGACACTGTTGCTGCAGCACGCGCCTGCATCGGACCTGGGCACGTAGGTGGCTTGATCCAGGCTGGGGCGATACTGGACTTTCAGAGCCAGCGGATGGCGGCCCTGCCACATCCCGGCATCTTTCCCGGCGAGTTCCATCGGCTCTGCGGCACGAGCACCGTGGCGTCGCTGCGTCCCGATGCGGCGGACCCAGTCCGCCGCGACCCGTTCAGCATCTTGCGCTCTCACCATCGATGGCTCGAAGTCGCGCAGGAGCATGGCGTGCAGCTCGCCAGCCTCCCGATCTCCGCGAGCTACCTCATCAACACATCCGAGAACCATTCGGACCTGTATGGACCCCACCTCGCCTGGCGCCGCACCTTGACGGCGGCAGTCAACGAGCAGGGTCAGGCGCTGGATGATGCGCTCGCGGCGCCCTTCGGGCTCGGCGCGGCGTCCGTTCGTGCCGCGGCCGCGCGCTTCTTTCACGCCGATCCGGATGCACGCGTCATCGCCTAAGCACGTTCTGCAGCTGCGCAGCGTAGCGCGCACCCGAGCGTCGCAGGCGCCCGCCTTCATCAAGGTCGTACGCCGCGTCAGCCGCCATTGCGGCGGCCCCGAGCTGAAATGCGAGATAGCACGGCGTCAGGAAGGCGAGCAGCTCGCGATCCACCGGACGCCCCGCTTCCTGTGCCACTATCGCCATGAGGCGAGCTTGCCCGGCACTGGATAGCGGCAACTCCACGCAGGCGCCGACGATGTCCCAGGCGATGTCCTGACAGCCGACGAGATCGTGGGCGGCATGGTGGTCGAGGGCGTCGCACTTGAGAAGACGCCCGTCCGGCTTCAGCAGGAACTCCCAAGGTTGCATCCGGCCATCGATCTCCGTGGGATGCGACCGCTCTGCGAGCACCGCGAGGCGATCGGCGGTCCAGCTATCGAGCCTGCCCGCCCAGTCGGAGCCGAGGGCTTCACCCACGTTGTGGCGAGCCATCGCGAGGAGATCGCCGAGGCTTGCACCACGATCTGGCCCGCATGCGAAGCAGCGCGCTCGGAATCCAAGATAGCGTCCGATCTGATCGATGTAGGTATCCGGCGCGACCCGGCAGAGATCGAGCGGTCGAACGTCTTCCATCCAGCGCTCGATGATGAAACCGTGGCGGTAGCCGGAGACGGGCGGCGTAAACCCCTGGGCGTTCAGAGCCCGCGCCCGGTCCAGCTTCGTGCGGCCGGGCAGCCCGAGCCCGGCGAACTTGATGAGCCAAGCGCTGCCACCGGCTCTCAGGAGGAACTTGCGCTTCTCCTGCTGCGCGTTGACCGGCGGCCACGCATCCGTGTCTCGGCCCTGCAGCGTTCGCCAGCTTCCGCCCGAGATCTCCACGAGTGGCGACTCGACCGGACCGACGAGATCCGCAACCCAGCTCGTGAGCCCGCCGCGGGCCAGAACCACATCCTCGAACCGCGCCACGTGGCACCTCATACGGGGCCACCGCGCCCGGTGCCTTTCTTCCGCGTGCGCGCCTGGGGCGCCAGGATGGCTCGGGAACAGTGCGATCCGATCTTCCGCGACGCCGCACGCGCACAACCTGTCGATGACCGCGCCGAAGGAGCTCCCGGACAGACCTGGTCCCTCGTCCACAATCGCGAAACCATCCTGATGGGGACCGGGACGGCCTTGGAGGTCCGTGAGATCGTTCGACACTCTGCGCCGGAATGGGTGCCCGGACGGACGCACGGTGAGCAGGCGCTCCGATCCCAATCCGGATGCCACCATCGCTCCGAGCGGAACGCCGATGCTCCGGATTCCGATCACGTTCGTTCCTGGTCCCAAGCCGGAGCGCGCAGCAGCGATCGCGTAACTTTCTGGGTAGAGCGCGTAGAAAGCGAAGCCTTCAGCCCAGCGCGTCGTGATCCGATCCGGCAGCTTCAGCGCGGCGAGCGGCGTCATGTCGGGCGCGTCGAGTGCGCGTTCGAAGCCCGTCCGCCACGAGACCCAAACCATTCGCGCCAGCCTCATCAAGAAAAGGCTTGAGGCATCCTGCGCGCTTGAGGTTGCGTCGTGACCGTGTTCGCTGAACGCCGCGTCCGCAATTCCTTGGACGAACTCTCCGGCTACGATGAAGGCCGTGACGAGCGTGCCATGACGGGCGAGGCCCGGCGGCTCATCCGCCATCTCTCGCAGCAGCGCTACGACGGTATCGAGCTTGTGGTTCGGATCACCTGTCCAATTGGACTTGCCGTAGACGAGCATACCTGCCGCTTCACCGAGTCAGATTTACGCCGGAGCACCAGAGCATGGGCAACGCGTGTCTGTCGTCACTCCAGGTGATCGAGTGCTGCGGTGAGGCAGAGGATCCGAAGCGGTCCGGCCGCTTCCGGCCAACTCCGGTGGGCCGCCTTGCGCCCATCCCGGCCGTTCCGCTGGGTCCGTGCGCGGCGCCAAACCCAGCGTGAGACGAGACCAGGAGGCGTAGCAGCCTTATCCCGACGAACGGCGACCAAACGCCCGAGGTCGGCGACTAGGTTCTCAACGGCTCCGGGTGCCTCTCGTCCGGAAGGGTCTTGCGGACATGGTACCGGACGATCTCGGCGCTGAACGGCTTGCCGATGAACGTCGCTCCCGCCGGCAGGTCGCCGGGCTCCGGTTCCGCTTGCCCGGAGGCGACCACGACCGCGATGTGTGGCCAACGCGCGGCGGTCTGTCGCGCCAGATCGAAGCCGTCCGCCTCCCCCGGCATATGCACGTCGGTGAAGAGCAGGTGAACCGCCTCGTGATGCCGGTCGAGTATTCCCAGGGCCTGGACGACGTTCATCGCCTCCAGCACCTGGAAACCCGCATCCTCAAGGATGGCGGTGGCCTCCATCAGGATCAGGGCGTCGTCATCGACGACGAGGGCATGGGGCGCGTCGCCCTGAGCGTCATGGGTCACGAAGTCCAAAGTCTGCTTGGACGGGAAGGTTGCCTGTCAACCGGGTCGCGGTCTCAACAAACCGCTCGGC
This sequence comes from Methylobacterium longum, assembly GCF_022179385.1. GTDB lineage: Bacteria > Pseudomonadota > Alphaproteobacteria > Rhizobiales > Beijerinckiaceae > Methylobacterium > Methylobacterium longum. The sequence continues at coordinate 8,347 of NZ_BPQS01000083.1, forward strand.
CCAGAAGGCCCTGCAGAGCCAGATACATGCTAGGCTGGAGCGCGATCGCTTGCGCGCCCCCCGCGGCCGCGACCACCGCCGGACCGCATATCGCTATCGCCATCCGGTCGGTCTCGGACCACACCGGCTGATGACGCAGCCTCGGGAGAGCCGAGATGGTCACGCCGCGCTACGCTGAGCAGCGCTCCGCCCGCGCCAAGGCCATCGGATTGGGCAAGCCGGGCGCAATGGCAGAGGGCGCAGTCAGACGCCGCAATGCCGGTTCATGATGAGGTGATGGGCTATGGAGGCTCTTCCTCAAGACGGTGAGTCAAGTGCATCAGTGGATTCTGCCAAGCTGAGACATCGCCATGAGCTTTCCCGGGACGGGTGTGTTCCATCTTCGAGGCGTGGTCGATTGCGGTGCATGAGCGGTCTTGCGAGCGGCAGCGGGCAAATCATTCGTCATGCCCAATCGCATGCCATCCGCAGAGCTACCAGTCGGCCGTCTCGCCGCTTGGAATTCCGCTGGAAATCAGCGCCTTGGAAGGATGGCGGTGGCCGCCTCATCCAGACTTTGAGGTGAACGCAAATGTCTTGCGCTTCCGGGGGAAGCTGATCGCGCGTCGACGACAGAGTGTTGCCCCGACAGCCGGAGCATGACGGCAGCACCCACGGCAGGAGACCGTCCGCTCTTCCGGCGGACCTTCTCCGAAGCGGCGCTTCCGCGTTTAGCCCGCGTCGGCCACCACATGTAGCTCGCGTGGGTGCCTCAGGGGTGTGGATTTCTGCCGGTCCGCTCTCGGGCGGCAACGCCATCGAAGCGGACATTGCCGTCCCGCCCGCTTACGACCCAACCCAGTGGTGCGGGTCACCAACGGCGCAACCTGAAAACAGTCCTTCGACGCCGACTTCTCGGCGCACGACGCCGTGTGGCCCGTCTGCCGGAACCCGGAGCAGCCGGTGACTTCGGCCGGGGCGGCCCGCCGGCAACCGATATAATCTCTGGCGATCGTCAAGGCACGATTTCTCCGAAACCTTGCAGCTTGACCATTGCGAAAGCTACGCTCCGGCCCGGCGCCGTCGAAGTACGTGCGCTGCGCAACGGGATCTGCAGGCCGACGCACCGACCAACGGCGCGCGGCGGCGCCCCGAGGGAGGTTGGACCATGGCCGATTTGTCGCGTCGTACGTGGCTCGGGCTCGCTGGCGCCATGGCGGCCGTGGGGCCGGCCGCCGCCGTGCCCGACCGCTTCGACCTGCTGATCAAGGGTGGGGAGGTCATCGACCCGAGCCAGTCGCTGCGGGCCAAGCGTGACGTCGGCATCCGCTTCGGCGTGGTGGCCGCCCTCGAGCCGGACATCCCCTCCGAGCGCGCCAAGCAGACGATCGACGCCTCCGGCAAGCTCGTGCTGCCGGGGCTCGTCGATCTCCACGCCCACACCTATCCCTACGGCTCGGCGATCGGCATCCCGGCCGACGAGACCGTCCCGTTCTCGGGGGTGACCACCGTCGTCTCGGCGGGCGACGCGGGAGCCAACAACATCGCGGCGCTCCGGCGCCACATCGCAGCCCAGACGCGGACGCGGATGTTCGCGTTCATCCACATCGCCAACAACGGCCTCTCCGCCTTCCCGGTGGCCGAACTGTACAACCTCGACAACGCGCAGGTGGAGGCCTGCGCCCTGGCGATCGCCGAGAACCCGGATTTCGCCATCGGGGCCAAGGTCCGGATGTCCGAGAACGTCATCTTCAAGCATGGGGCCGAGCCGCTGAAGCGGGCCATCCAGGCCTGCGAGATGTCGGGGCGGCCGGCGAAGGTGATGGTCCATATCGGCGGCGTCGAGACGCCGGCGCTGATGAGCCAGATTCTCGATCTGCTGCGGCCGGGCGATATCCTCACGCATTGCTACTCGGGAGCGCCCAACAGCGCCGGTCAGTTCACGAACATCGTTCAGGACGGCAAGCTGCTGCCGGCCGCCCTGGAGGCCAAGCGGCGGGGCGTCGTGTTCGACATCGGCCATGGCGGCGGCTCGTTCGACTTCACCGTCGCCGAGGCTGCGATCGCGCAGGGCGCGCCGCCGGACACGATCTCGTCGGACCTGCACGTGTTCTCCGGCAACACCCCCGGCATGCCGTTCCTTCCGGTGGTGATGAGCAAGTTCCTGCCACTGGGCTTCAGCCTGGAGCAGGTGATCGCGATGGCGACCCACAAGCCGGCCGGAATCATCGACCGCGTCCCGAAGCTCGGAACCCTGCAAGTCGGCGCGCCCGGCGATGTCTCGGTGATGGAATGGATCGAGCGCCCGCTCTCGATGGTGGACACCCGCAACAACCGACGCGACGGCAAGGGCTTTCTGACGCCGGTGCAGACGGTCAACAACGGCGTGCCGTTCGGCCGTCCCTACCAGTCGCCCTTCTCCGTCCGCTGATCCGCGGAGCGATGAGGGCGACACGCCGTCTCCCGGCGCGCCGCCCCAAGTCTCCGAAAGTCTCGAAAAATCAGGTCCGCGTCGCGTGCCGGGGCCGGCGTTCGGCCCCCACGGTCACGTCGCCGATCATCGGGCCCATCGGCCCGAGGCGGACCAGCCCCGTCTCGTTCAGTCAGTCTGCTGACGGGCGGAAGGGTATTGACGCGTACGTTGCTGCCCCGGCTTCCCATGACCCGGTGCGGAGGTTCGCGCATACAAGCCTACGCCAAAGCCGAAACTCGGCAGCGTTTAAGGCCCTGCCGGATCAGGATGCCAGCACGAAGTCTGCGCCTGCAAAGCCCAATCCGCCCATGAACAGGCTCCCGCCCATCACCTCAAGGATGGCGCGGTAGCGCGGGGACCATAGGGACCCGGCAGCCATGCTGACGCCTGCCACGACACAAAACACGCCCAGCGACATCATGATGGCCTCCGCATCGATCAGCGACAGGAGGGCTACGGCTGCGACGCTGCGCAGTTCCTGCGCGTTGAGGCTGTCGACAGATCAATCTGCCGCCGGAGGGCCACGCCCCTCCCTCGACGGGAGGCAGAGCCTCTACCGAGTGGCCGCTGTCAGATCACCGCCAGCTTGGCGAGTTCGGGGACCTGCAGGCCCGGGTCGAACAGCGCGGCATGACCCACGTAGTACAGGGCCAGGAAGGCCGCCAGGGCGGCCCCGTACCAGGCGGGTGCCAGCAGCGCCTGCCGGGCCCGCACCGGGACCCGGGCATCGTCGGCGGCGATCCCG
>NZ_BPQS01000084.1 GCF_022179385.1 Methylobacterium longum
GTGGCCGTGACGAGGTGGTCCGGCGTCTTGTAGCGGAGCGTGACGCCATCGACCTCCAGAAGAGGCTGACCCGTGTCCATCCATCCTCCCACGCGCCGCGGCTTGGGCCGCGTGTCGCTGACGGCCCGGAGAGGGTCCGGGTCTCACGGAAACGTGTATCGGGCGCGGTCGGAGGCTGTAAAGGCGGTGATACCCCGGAGGGCCGTCCCGGAGCCGCACCTGTCATGGCGGCCCAAAACGCTTGGTTGGTCTTGCATATTCGGATTTCGGGTGTTTTCGCGTTATAAAATCCGTCGATCCACCCGCAATATTATAAATATCTATATCTTAAAGTCTTTGATGCGCCCCGACGTGCATTCATGGACTTATCGACCGCAGTTATTTCTTAAGACATATCTTTCATGACTTCACCCTGTGGTGACGCGCGCAATCCGATCGGTTCGGATCGATAGCAATCTCTGGGGTCCCTCCATGCGGTTTCAGTTGTCCATCAAGGCGGCCCTGATCGGAGCCTTCGGCTGCCTCGCCCTCATCGCCGCGGGTCAGGGAACCCTGTCCCTGACCAAGCTGTCGGGCATCCGCTACTCTGTGAACGAGGTGACGAAGAACTGGCTGCCCTCGGTTCTGATCCTCGGCACGATCCAGAATGACGTGGCCGACATCCGCGTCAAACAGTTCCGCATGCTGACCTTCAACGCGACGCCGGAGCAGCGGGCCGACAACCAGACGCTCCAGGCGACCGCCATGGCCAAGCTCGCCGCCGACCGGACGATCTACGAGCCCATGATCTCCTCGCCCGAGGAGCGGGCGCTGTGGGAGACGTTCGGCGGATTGTGGGCGCGGTACGAGGCGTCCAACCGGACGATGTCCCAGCTCCTCGAGCAGGGTCGCCCGGCCGAGGCGCTGGCGCTGATCGGCAGCCGCGAGCAGCTCGACCTGTACAACCGCATGCGCGACGCCCTGGCGGCGGACGCGGAGCTGAACAACCGCAGCGCCCACCAGGAGACCACCACGGCCCTGACGCAGGCCGACGCCGCCATGGTCGCCGCCTACGTCGCGGTGGCGGTCGCGGCGGCGCTGGCGGCGTCCCTGTTCGGCCTGCTGCGGGTTTCCCGCCCGATCACGGTGATCACGCAGGCCATGTCGGCCCTGGCCCGCGGCGAGGCCGCCGAGGTGCCGTACCGGAACCGCCGGGACGAGATCGGCGCGATGGCGTCCGCCGTGCAGGTGTTCAAGGACAACCTGATCCGCACCCGGCAGCTGGAGGCGGAGACCGCCGAGGCGCGGCTCGCCGCGGAGGAGCAGCGCCGGAGCGGCATGCGCCAGATGGCCGACGGCTTCGAGCGGGCCGTCGGCGGCATCATCGGCCTCGTCTCCTCCTCCGCCACCGAGCTGCAGGCCACGGCCGGCTCCCTGTCGGCCATGGCGGGCCAGACCTCGAGCCAATCCGTCACCGTGGCGGCGGCGGCCGAGGAGGCGGCCTCGAACGTCAACACGGTCGCGGCCGCCGCCGAGGAGCTCGGCTCCTCCGTGCAGGAGATCGGCCGGCAGGTGGACGGCTCGGCGGACCTCGCCCGGCGGGCCGTCGGCGAGGTCGACCGGACCGGCGCACTGGTGCAGGAGCTGAGCGCGGCGGTGGCTCGCATCGGCGACGTGGTCGGGCTGATCTCCTCGATCGCCGGTCAGACCAACCTGCTGGCGCTGAACGCCACGATCGAGGCGGCGCGCGCCGGCCCGGCGGGGCGGGGCTTCGCCGTGGTCGCCGCCGAGGTGAAGGCGCTGGCCGAGCAGACCGCCACGGCCACCGAGGAGATCTCCGGCCAGATCGCGCGGGTCCAGGGCTCGACCGGTCAGGCGGTGACGGCGATCGGCGCGATCACGGCGCGGATCCAGGAGATCAGCGGGGTGTCGACCACCATCGCGGCCGCCGTGGAGGAGCAGGGCGCGGCGACGCAGGAGATCGTGCGCAACGTGACCCAGGCGGCGCAGGGCACCGGCGCGGTGACCAGCACCATCGCGGGCGTGGCGAGCGCGGCCGAGGAGACCGGGGCGGCCGCCAGTCAGGTGCTGGGCGCGGCCTCCGAGCTGTCGCGCCAATCCGAGCACCTCGCCGCAGAGGTCGGGCGCTTCCTGGCGACCGTCCGGGCTGCCTGAGGTCGGGGGCCGGGGGACCCCCGGCTCAGGCCGGGTGCCACCACCGGCCCTTCAGCACCACGCCCTCCGCGGTGATGCGCTGGGCGCCGGTCAGGGTCTCGCCGCGCGTGTCGACGTAGTCGAACGCGCCGTCGCGCACGGCCAGCACGGTGGCGTCGCCGAGCGCCCCGACCTTCAGGGTGCCGTACTCCATGCGCTTGAGCGCCACGGCGGCGTTCACCGTCGAGGCCGCGACGACGTCGGTGAGGCTCATGCCGAGGCAGAGCATCTTCGACATCGTGGTGACCTGATCGAAGGCCGGCCCTTCGATGCAGAGCTGGTGGACGTCCGACGAGATCGTGTCGGGCAGGAAGCCGCCCGCCAGCATGGCCCGCGCGGTCCTGAAGGCGAACGAGCCCTTGCCGTGGCCGATGTCGAACAGCACGCCCCGCGCCCGCGCCTCGCGGAGCGCCGGCTTCACGGCGCCCTGCGCGGTCACCGGAGAATTCGGGAACGGCCGGAACGCGTGGGTCAGCACATCGCCGGGCCGCAGCATGGCGAGGACCTGCTCGTAGCTCGGCGGCGGCTCGTCGATATGGGCCATCAGCGGCAGGCCTGTCTCCTCGGCGACCTGCAGGGCGATGTCGAGGGGCGCGGTGCCCTGGTCGCCGGAGGCGTGGCGCCCGACCCGGACCTTGATGCCGACGATCACGTCCCGGTTGGCCTCGGCGACCTCGACGGCCTCCCGGGGCGCCATCAGCCGCGGATCCTCGCTCTCGCCGACCATGATGGTCTTCGAGAAGCCGAAGATGCCGGCGAACGAGACGTGCAGGTAGGCGAGGATCCGCGCCTGCGAGCGCTCGATCACGTGGCTGCGGAAGCCCGCGAAATTGCCGGGCCCGGCGCTGCCGGTATCGACCGAGGTGGTCACCCCGGAGGTCCGGCAGAAATCGTCGGCGTCGATGCCGAGCGACGTGCCGCCCCAGTAGACGTGGGTGTGCAGGTCGATCAGGCCCGGCGTGACGATGGCGCCGGCCATGTCGCGCACCTGCGTGCCGGGGCCGGCCGGCAGGTCGCGGCCGAAGCCCGAGACGCGGCCGTCCGCGAAGGCGACGTCGCAGATCCCGTCGTGGTTCTGCGACGGGTCGACGACCCGCGCGCCCTTCAGGATGAGGTCGTGCTGCACTGGAGGCTCCGGGTGGCTGTCAGGCCGCGCGGGCCGGCGCGGCCGCGTCGTTGAGGTGGCAGGCGGCGAAGTGGCCGGTGCCCACGGGATCGAGGCCCGGCACCTCGACCCGGCAGCGGTCGAAGGCGTGCGGGCAGCGGGTGTGGAAGCGGCAGCCGGCGGGGGGGTCGATCGGGCTCGGCACGTCGCCCTTGAGCACGATGCGGGTGCGCCCGGCCCCGGGCTCGGGGATCGGCACCGCCGAGAGCAGCGCCTGCGTGTAGGGGTGCTTGGGCGCCAGGAACATGTCCCGCCGCGGGCCGATCTCGACGATCTTGCCGAGATACATCACCGCGACGCGATGGGTCATGTGCTCGACGATGGCGAGGTCGTGCGAGATGAACAGCATGGCGAGGTCGAGCTCGCGCTGCAGGTCGCGCAGCAGGTTGACGATCTGCGCCTTCACGGAGACGTCGAGCGCCGAGACCGCCTCGTCGCAGATGATCAGGTCCGGCTCGGCGGCGAGCGCCCGGGCGATGCCGATGCGCTGGCGCTGCCCCCCCGAGAACTCGTGCGGGAAGCGCCCGAGCGCCTCGCGGGGCAGGCCGACCCGCTCCATCAGGCTGGCGAGGCGGCTCTCCAGGTCGGCGGCGTTGTGGGCCAGCCCGAAATTGCGGATCGGCTCGGCCAGGATCGCCCGCACCCGCATCCGCGGGTTGAGTGACGAGAATGGGTCCTGGAACACCATCTGGATGTGGCGCCGCAGGGGCCGGAGCGCCCCGGCCGAGAGGTCGTCGATGCGTTTCCCGTCGAGCACCACTTGGCCGGCGGTGGGCGCGTAGAGGCGCATCAGCGCCTTGGCGACGGTGGACTTGCCGCAGCCGGATTCCCCGACGAGCGACAGGGTCTCGCCGCGGGCCACCGTGAAGGACAGGCCGTCCACCGCCTTGAGCACGCGGGTCGACCGGCCGAACAGGCCGCCGCCGAGGGAGAAATGCTTCTTGAGGTCGTTGACCTCCAGCAGGGTGCGGCCGGCGGGTGCGGGCGTGGCGCTCATGCCGCGAGGGCGTCCTTCGGCGCGTAGTGGCAGGCGGCGAGGTGGCCGGGCGCCTTCGGCTCCAGGGCCGGGGCGTAGGCGCGGCACAGGTCGGTGACGTCCGGGCAGCGCCCGGCGAAGACGCAGCCCTCGATCCGGCCCTTCAGGCTCGGGACCATGCCGGGGATCTCGGCGAGGCGCGCGTCGGCGCCGTGCTCGACGGCGCCGAGCTTCGGCACCGCCCCCATCAGGCCGCGGGTGTAGGGGTGGCGCGGCGCCCGGAACAGGTCGCGGACCGGCGCCTCCTCAACCTTGCGGCCGGCATACATCACCACCACCCGGTCGGCGACCTCGGCCACCACGCCGAGATCGTGGGTGATCAGCATGATCGCGGCGCCGACCCGGGCCTTCAGGTCGCGCATCAGGTCGAGGATCTGGGCCTGGATGGTCACGTCGAGGGCGGTGGTCGGCTCGTCGGCGATCAGGAGTTTCGGCGAGCAGGCGAGCGCGATGGCGATCATCACCCGCTGGCGCATGCCGCCGGAGAGCTGGTGCGGATATTCCCGCACCCGCCGCCGGGGCTCGGGGATGCCCACCAGCGTCAGCATCTCCACGGCCCGCGCCTCGGCCTCGCGCCGGCCGAGGCCCTGGTGCAGGCGCAGGGTCTCGCCGATCTGGCGGCCCACCGTCAGCACCGGGTTCAGGCTCGTCATCGGCTCCTGAAAGATCACGCTGATGTCGTTGCCGCGGATCTTGCGCATAGCGCTGTTCGGCAGGTCGAGGAGGTTCCGGCCCTCGAACTTGATGGCGCCGGCGATGCGGGCCGGCGGCTCGGGCAGGAGCCGCAGGATCGACATCGAGGTCACCGACTTGCCGCAGCCGGATTCGCCCACGATCGCCAGGGTCTCGCCCGACTGGATCGCGAAGGAGACCCCGTCCACCGCCCGGTTCACCCCGTCGGGGGTGCGGAAATGGACCTGCAGGTTCTCGATCGACAGGAGGGGTGCGCCGCTCACGCCTGTGCTCATCACACGTCTTTCGCCATGCGGGGGTCGAGGGCGTCGCGCAGGCCGTCGCCGACGAGGTTCACGGCGAGCACCGTCATCGAGAGGAAGATCGCCGGGAACAGGATGATGTAGAACTTCACCTGCCAGAGCGCCCTTCCCTCGGCCATGATGTTGCCCCAGGAGGGCGTCGACGGCGGCACGCCCGCGCCGATGAACGACAGGATCGCCTCGGTGATCATCGCGGAGGCGCAGATGTAGGTCGCCTGCACGGTCATGGGCGCCAGGGTGTTGGGCAGGATGTGCCGCCAGATGATCGCCGGCATCCGCGTGCCGGTGGTCACCGCCGCCTCGACGTAGGGCTGCTCGCGCAGCGACAGCACCACGCCGCGCACGAGGCGGGCCACCCGCGGGATCTCCGCGATGGTGATCGCCACGATGACGTTCTGGACCGAGCCGCGGGTGAGCGCCATCAGCGCCACCGCCAGCAAGATCGGCGGGATCGACATCATGCCGTCGACGACCCGCATGACGATCCCGTCGAGCCAGCGCACCATGCCGGAGACGAGGCCGACCGCCAGCCCCGCGATCGAGGCGAGAAACGCCACCGAGAAACCGACCAGCAGGGAGACCCGGGCACCGTAGACCACCCGCGAGTAGACGTCGCGGCCGAGCATGTCGGTGCCGAACCAGTATTGCGCGGAGGGCACCCGGGTGCGCTTGGCGGGCGCCAGGGCGGTCGGATCGACGGTGCCGAGCCACGGCGCCAGCACCGCCATCAGGAACACGACGAGGAGCAGCACGCCGCCGACCACGATGGTCGGGTTGCGGCGCACATAGGTCCAGATCGGCCCCCGGCGCTTGCGGGCTGGGATGACATCCGGCAGCGGCGCCGCGACGGCGAGGCCCGGCGGCGGTGCCTTGGGGGCGGCGCCTTCGGGCGGGGCGCCCGCCTGCCGGGCGCTGTCGGAGAAGGGCGCGACGGTCGCGGTCAATAGCGGATCCTCGGGTCGAGCACGGTGTAGAACAGGTCGATGGCGAGGTTCACCAGCACGTAGACGAAGCTGAACAGCAGCACGACGCCCTGGATGACCGGGTAGTCGCGCCGCAGGATCGCATCGACGGTGAGGCGCCCGAGGCCGGGAATCGCGAAGACCGTCTCGGTCACCACCGCGCCGCCGATCAGCAGGGCGATGCCGATGCCGATGACGGTGACGATCGGCACCGCGGCGTTCTTGAGGGCGTGGACGAACAGGACCGGCCCCTGCGCCAGCCCCTTCGCCCGGGCGGTGCGCACGTAATCCTGGCTCAGCACGTCGAGCATCGTCGCCCGGGTCACGCGGGCGATCAGCGCGATGTAGACGAGGCCGAGCGTCACCGCCGGCAGGATCAGGTTGGCGAACCAGGGCCACAGGCCCTGCTCGATCGGCGTGTAGCCCTGCACGGGCAGCCAGCCGAGTTCGAGGGCGAAGACGTAGGCCAGCACGTAGCCGACCACGAAGACCGGCACCGAGAAGCCCATCACGGCGAGCCCCATGACGAGGCGGTCGATCAGGCTGCCGGCCTTCCAGGCGGCGACGACGCCGAGCGGCACCGCCACCACGATGGCGAAGACCAGGGTGACGAGCATCAGCGAGACGGTGGGCTGCACCCGCTGGCCGATCATGGTGGTGACCGGCAGGTTGGTGAAGATCGAGGTGCCGAGATCCCCGTGGAGGATCTGCCACGACCATTCCCAGAACCGCACCAGGAAGGGCCGGTCGAGGCCCAGCGTGGCGCGGATGCGGGCGACGTCGTCGGGCGTCGCCTGGTCGCCCGCGATGATCGCGGCCGGGTCGCCGGGGGCGAAATAGAGGAGGCTGAAGACGAACAGCCCGACCACCGCCATGACCGGGATGGTGGCCAGGATTCGCCTGCCGATATAGCCGAGCATGGGTCCTCGCTATCGTGCGGGCGGGATGCAGGGGCGGGTGCCGCTGCGGCTCCCCCCGCTGCGGGGGAGGGTGGCCCCCGGAGGCGGTCCGGAGCGGGGCGGCGCGACGACACGGAACGGGGCTGTGCCCGCCGTGACGGCGGCGCCTCCTCCGGAGACGCCGCTCCCCTCGGCCGACCCCGGCTGATCCAGGCCCCCCCCTCCCCCGCGGAGGCGGGCGGGACGGTGAGCGGCTGTTTCTGCCATGACAGCCCCCTGCCCCATCACGCCTTCGACACGCCCCAGGTGAACGGGATCGGCCCCTTCACGATGCCCGAGACGTTCTTGCGCCACGCTTGGTAGCCCAGGAAGAACCCGGTCGGCACGTAGACCACGCCCTCGCAGGCGGCGGCGTTGACCTTGTCGATGGCGGCCTTCTCGGCGGCCGGGTCGGCGGCGTCGAACCACTCGGCGATGGCGGTCTCAACCGGCGGGATGTTCGGCCAGCCGAACCACGCCTTGTCGCCGCTGGCCCGCACCGCCGGGTAGCCCGCCGGATTGATGGTGTCGGCGCCCGCGTGCCACGTGTGGAACATGTTCCAGCCCCCTTGGGCCGGCGGCGCCTTCGACGTGCGGCGGGTGCCGGTGGTGCCCCAGTCGGTGGCGACGAAGTCGACGTTGAAGCCCATCTGCTTCAGCAAGTCGGCGGTGATGTCGCCCTGCGCCTTGGTGATCCCCTGGTCCTGCGCCACGATGCAGACCACCGGCTCACCCTTGTAGCCGGCTTCCTTGAGCAGTTTCTGGCCGAGCTTGATGTCGCCCTTGCCGACGTTCTCGCCGCCCGCCTCGCTGTAGAGCGCCGTGCCCGGCGTGAAGAAGCCCGGCAGCTTCTTCCACAGGGCGTCGTCGTCGCCGACGATCGCCCGCATGTAATCCTCCTGGTTCATCGCGGTCATGACCGCCTGGCGGATCTTCGGATTGTCGAAGGGCGGATAGAGGTGGTTCATCCGGAACGAGCCGACATTGCCCAGCGGATCGGCGATATCGACGTTCAGGTTGCTGTTCTTGCGCAGGAGCGGCACCAAGTCGGAGATCGGGTTCTCCCACCAGTCGACCTCGCCGTTCTGCAGGGCCGCGGACGCGGTGGCGGCGTCCGGCATGATCACCCACTCGACCCGGTCGACCAGGATGTGCTTGCCGCCCGCCAGCCAGGAATTCGGCTCGTCGCGGGGCTTGTAGTCGGCGAACTTCTCGAACACCGCCCGGGCGCCGGGCACCCACTCGTTGCGGACGAACTTCATCGGGCCCGAGCCGACATACTCGGTGATCTGCGTGAACGGGTCGGTCTTGGCGATCCGCTCCGGCATCATCAGCGCCATCGGGGCGTTGGTCTTGCCGAGGGCGTAGAGCAGCTTCGGGAACGGCTTCTTGAGGCGCCAGCGGAAGGTCCGGTCGTCGGTGGCGGCCAGTTCGTCCTGGACGCCGCGGATCATGATGCCGATCGGGTCCCGGGCCATCCAGCGGTTGAGGCTCGCCACCACGTCCCTGGCCAGCACCGGCTCGCCGTCATGCCACTTGAGACCGGGGCGCAGCCGGAAGGTCCAGGTCAGCTTGTCGCCCGAGACCTCCTCGGATTCGACCATCTGGCGCTGCGGCTTCAACTGGTCGTCGACGCCGTACAGCATGTCCCACACGAGGGTGCCGGCGTTGCGCACGACGTACTGCGTCCCCCAGATCGGGTCGAAATTGGCGAGGTTCGCCTGGGGCACGAAGCGCAGCACCTTGGCGCCCTGGGCGAGTGCCGGCCTCGCGACCTGCGGTGCGGCCAGCCCGATCGCGGCCGAACCCTTGAGGAAGGTCCTGCGGTCCATCGTCTTCTCCCTGGCGGTGTGGATCTCAAGCATCGATCGCCGGCCCACACCTTGGGGGCGAGTTAGAACGGTTCCGATGCACGGGCGCAATGGCCCGGCGTGACAACGGCCCCCGGGCGAGCGCCGGCACGGCCGGCGGCTTCGGGGCGCCTTCGGCAAGGAGGGGGATGGCGTTGGCGCGGCGCGGACTCACGCCGCGAGTCTCGCAAGCTCCGCGCCAGCTCGGCCGTCACTGCGTTATGTATTCAGGATTGGGGGCGTCGCATCGCACGACCGGCCGGCTCAGGGCGCGGCGGGTGACGCGGGCTCGGGGCCTCGACGCGGAATCCGCGAGGTCGCGTCGAGGCCCCGAGCCCGTGCGGGCCCGCGGCCCTCACGGGCGACCTGTCTTCACTTCCCGCGCGGGCGGCGCGTGGGTGAGGATCCACGCCGTCAATCCCGGAGCCGCCCGGCGGATGCCAGGGTGACGGAGGCGGAGCGGTCGCCGGCGCAGCCGCGGCGCGCGGCCGCGAACGCGGGCCCGTCGACCCCGCGGGGCGGCGGGAGCCCGGGCCCGAGCGCGCGTCGGCGCCGGCGTTCGGGATTCGGTTCCCGGCGGGTCGCCTCAGCGCGGGCGGCGGCGGACGCTCACCACGTTGCTGGCCGGCTCGGCCTTTCCGGAGGCCGCCGGCAGTGCGGTGAGGGCGGTTTTGACGATGCTGTCGGCGTCGAGGCCGGCCTCGGCGTACATCTTCTCGGGGCTGTCGTGATCCTGGTAGGCGTCCGGCAGCGTCATCG
>NZ_BPQS01000085.1 GCF_022179385.1 Methylobacterium longum
CGGGTTCATCGACATCTTCACGTTCGCCAGCTCGACCCCGGAGCCGTCCGCCTTCACACGGATCTTGACGTTGTAGTCCACCACCCGCTTCACAGGCACCAGAACCTTCATCCGACCTCTCCTGATGGACCTCCGATGGCCGCCCGCCGGCGCTGGCGGCCGGAATCACGTCCCGCGCGGGCGCGTCACTCGAGCAGGCCGGCGAGCTTCATCGCCACGCCCTGCGAGCCCTGCACCTTCAGGCGGCCCGTGGAGAAGGCGATCATCGGACTCAGCTTGCCCCGCACCAGCTTGAGCAGGTTGTCGGAACTCAGCTTCATCACCGTAACGGCCTCGCCGGCCTCGCCGGCCTCGCCGGTGGAGACGCTCACGCCGCCGCCGGTCGCGTCCACCAGGATGCTGCCGCCATCGGTGAGATCGAACCGGACCCGGTAACCGAGCGTGCTGAGCACCGCGGACCGTTCCTCGATCGCCTCCATCACCTGCTCGAGATCCGCCATCGCTCTCCTCCGTCGTTGCCGCGGGAATGACCGGGCCGCCACGTGCCCCGCCCCATCCCGAGCGCGCCCGAGCTCCGCGGGGGACCCCGAGGTCGGGCGGAGCCGGGTGCCGGCAGGGCGCGGGGCTTCCCGTCAGAACATCGCCTCGTCGAGCGCCATCATCGCGCCCTTGCCGGCCTTCACGGCCGTCAGCAGGCCCGCGACCTGGGGCAGGATGCGCTCCATGTAGAAGCGGGCCGTCACGAGCTTCGCCTCGTAGAAGTCGCGCTCGTCGGTGCCGGCCCTGAGGGCCGCCTGGGCGATCTTGGCCGCGCGCAGCCACATGGTGCCGAGCGCGACCAGTCCGAAGAGCCGCAGGTACTCGGTGGCGGCCGCGCCCGCCTCCTCCGGGTCCTTGAGGCCCCGCCGGGCGATGTGGGCCGTGGCGAGCTGCAAGGCGCCGAAAGCCTTGGCCAGCGGCTCCGCGAGCGGCGACAGGTCGTCGTCCTCGATCGCGGCGTCGAGGAAGGCCAGCACCGGATGGAAGAAGCTCCGCAGCAGGCGTCCGGCATGGGCCGGCAGCTTGCGGCCCACGAGGTCGAGGGCCTGCACGCCGTTGGTGCCCTCGTAGATCATCGAGATCCGGGCGTCGCGGACGTACTGCTCCATGCCGTGGTCGCGGATGAAGCCGTGGCCACCGTAGACCTGCAGGCCGATGCTCGCCGCCTCGAAGCCGAGGTCGGTGAACAGCGCCTTCACCACCGGCGTCATGAGCGCGGCGAAATCCTCCGCCCGGCGCCGCTCGGCGGGGTCGGGGTGGCGCTCCAGCGCGTCGAGGCTGCGGGCGACCCAGGCGCCGAGCGCCCGGCAGCCCTCGTTGTAGGCGCGGATCGTCATCAGCATCCGCCGCACGTCCGGATGGGCGATGATCGGGTCGGCGGGCAGGTCCGGACGCTTGGTCCCGACCAGTGAGCGGCCCTGGAGCCGCTCCCGGGCATACGCGACGGCGCCCTGATAGGCGGCCTCGCCGGCCCCCAGCCCCTGGATGCCCACCGACAGGCGCTCGCTGTTCATCATCGTGAACATCGCGCGCATGCCCTTGTGGGGCTCGCCGACCAGCCAGCCGGTGGCGTCGTCGAAGGACATCTGGCAGGTGGCCGACGCCTTGATGCCCATCTTGTGCTCGAGGGCGCTGCAGGTGACGCCGTTGCGCTCTCCCGGGGCTCCGTCCGCCCGGGGCAGGAATTTCGGCACGAGGAACAGGCTGATCCCCTTCACGCCCTTCGGTGCGTCCGGGAGCCTCGCCAGCACGAGGTGGATGATGTTCTCGGTGAGATCGTGGTCGCCGGCCGAGATGAAGATCTTCGAGCCGGTCACCTTGAAGGAGCCGTCCTCCTGCGGCACCGCGCGGGTGCGCAGCAGGCCGAGATCGGTGCCGCAATGGGCCTCCGTGAGGCACATCGTGCCCGACCACGTCCCGTCGACGAGCTTGGGCAGGTAGGCGGCCTTCAGGTCCTCCGACGCGTGGTCTGCCAGCGCCCTGTAGGCGCCGTGGCTGAGCCCCGGATAGAGCCCGAAGGACAAGTTGGTCGAGCAGATCATCTCCTCGACGAGCTTGTTGATGCCCGCCGGCAGGCCCTGGCCGCCATAGGCCGGATCGGCGCCCATCGCGGTCCAGCCGCCTTCCCGGAACGCCCGGTAGGCCTCCGGAAAGCCCTTCGGCGTGCGGACCGCGCCGTTTTCGAAATGGCAGCCCTCGGCGTCGCCGGAGGCGTTCAGCGGCAGCAGCCGCTCCGTGCAGAACTTTGCCGCCTCCTCCAGGATGGCGTCGGCGACATCGGGGGTGAAATCCTCCAGGCCCGGCAGGACCGGGGCCTCCGGGTCGGCGTGCAGCTCGTGCAGCACGAAGCGCATGTCGCGCAGGGGAGCCTTGTAGGTCTGCATCGCGTCAGTTCCTCACCGGCCGACCGGTTTCGATCACGCTCTCGAACCGGTCGAGGGTCGCCTCCGTCCGCACCAGGCGCATGAAGCTGTCGCGTTCGAGGTCGAGGAGCGCCGCCTCGTCGAGGGGATCGAGGCTGTCGGCCGCGCCTCCGGAGAGCACCGCGGCGAGTTCCCCCGCCACCACGAGATCGTGCGGGGTGGCGATGCCCCGCCGGGCGAAGCCCTCGGCGGCCATGCGCAGGGCCAGCGCCCCCGACGGGCCGGGAAGCGTCAGCGTCACGGGCTTGGGCGCCGCGTAGCCCTCGACCAGGGACAGGGCCTTGGCCTTGGCGTCGGCGAGCAGCCGGTCGCGGTTCATGGTGATGCCGTCGCCCGGGCGCAGGAACAGGAGGTCGCGGGCCTCGTCCGCCGACTTGGCCACGGTGGCGGTCGAGACCGTCTCGAACACCTGGGCGGTCGCCGGCATCGGCCCCTTCGGCAGCGTCGGCGACGACTGCCAGCGGGCCAGCATCTCCTTGCAGCCGCCCCAGGCCGGAACGAGGCCGACGCCGGCCTCGACGAGGCCGATATAGCTCTCGGCATGGGCCTGCACGGCGTCGCTGTGGAGCAGGATCTCGCAGCCGCCGCCCAACGCCATGCCGGCGGGGGCGCTGACCACGGGGAACGGGGCGTATTTCAGCTGGCTGTAGGTCTGCTGACCCAGCGCGACGAGCTTCTCGATCTCGCCCCAGGCGGCGATGTTGGCGGCGAACAGGGCGAGACCGAGATTCGCGCCGACCGAGAAGTTGGGGGCCTCGTTGTAGACCACCAGCGCCCTGTACTTGTCCTTGACGAGCTTGATGCTCTTCCCGAGCAGGATCATCATCTGCTCGTCGAGGGCATTGCCCTGCGCGGTGAACTCGAAGCACACGACGCCGTCGCCGATGTCCCACAGGGCGGCTGAGCCGTTCTTGAGGAGCGGTTGCGCGGCGAGCTTGATGTCCTCCAGCCGCAGCACGCCCTCGGGGCGGACGACATCCTCGTATTCGCCCCCGGCCCGAAGGACCTGCCGGCGGCCGTTCTCGACCCGGTAGAAGGTCTTGCCGTCGAGCCCGGCGAGGATCGGCGGGATGGCATGGCCGTCCCTCGCCAGCCGCTCGGCCACGTAGGCCCCGCCGATCCGGTCGATCAGCTCGAAGGGACCCCATTTCCAGTTGTAGCCGAGGCGCATGGCCTCATCGATCGCGGCGATCTCGTCGCTCGCCTCGCCGAGGAGGCCGGCGGCATAGGCGAGCGTCGGGCCGATCACCGCCCAGGCGTAGGCGCCGACGCGGCCGGGCAGATCCAGCACCGCGCGGGGGGCCTTCGCCTCCTTGAGGGCGGGGAGGTCCGCCTTGGCGGAAGGCCGGTAGGCGCCGGTCCCGAGATCGATCGCCTCCTTGGTCTTCTGCCCGCCGGCGCGGTTCAGGCGGTAGAAGCCGCCCTTGCCCTTGCGGCCGGTATGCCCCTCCGCGATCAGCTTGGTGATCAGCGGCATCTCGCGGAAGGTGGCGTGGAACGCATCCTCCGCCGGCAGGGCCGCCCGCAGGCTCTGCGTGGTGTGCGGGATCAGGTCGAGGCCCACGAGGTCGACGAGGCCGAACACGCCGGTCTTGGGGATGCCGAAGGGGCGCCCCATCACCGCGTCCGCCTCCTCCACCGGCACGCCGAGGTCGTCCGCCGCCGCGATGGCGTTCTGGATCCAGAAGATGCCGAGCCGGTTGGCGATGAAGCCCGGGCGGTCCTTGCAGCGCACGACGCTCTTGCCGAGCCTGCGATCGGCGAAATCCGCCACCGTGGCGGCCAGGGCCGGATCGGTCCGCGGGCCGGTGACGACCTCGAGCAGCCGCATGTAGCGCGGCGGGTTGAAGAAGTGGGTGATGAGGAAGTCGCGGCCGAACGCCTCCGGCATCCCCTCCACCAGCGCGTCGAGGGGGATGGTCGAGGTGTTGGAGGAGATTGCTGTGCCCGGCCGGCGCACCGCGTCGATGCGCCGGTAGAGGGCCCGCTTCGCCTCCAGGCGCTCGACCACCACCTCGATGATCCAGTCGACCTCACGGAGCCGGTCGAGATGGTCCTCGACGTTCAACGCCTCCACCAGCTTGGCGGCGCGCGGCGCCATGAACGGCGCCGGCTCGGTCTTGAGCATCCGGGCGATGGCGCCCGCGGCGAGGCCGTTCCGGTCGGCGGCGCCCTCCGGCACGATGTCTATCAGGAGCACCGGCACGCCGGCATTGGCGATGTGGGCGGCGATGCCGGAGCCCATGACCCCGGCGCCGATGACGGCGACTTTGCGGATCTGGGTCATCGTCACACGCGCTCCAGGAGGGTGGCGATTCCCTGGCCGCCGCCGATGCACTGGGTGGCCAGCGCGAAGCGGCCCCCCTCGCGGGCGAGCAGCGCGGCCGCCTTGCCGACGATGCGGGCGCCGGTGGCGCCCAGCGGGTGGCCGAGCGCGATGGCGCCGCCGTCGATGTTGACGGCCGCCTCGTCGAGGCCGAGGTCGCGGATGCAGGCCAGCGCCTGGGACGCGAAGGCCTCGTTCAGTTCGACCACGCTGAGGGCGTCGGCCGTGATGCCGGCCCGCGCCATCGCCTTCCGCGAGGCGGCGACGGGCCCGATGCCCATGATCTCGGGCTCGCAGCCCGAGACGCCGATGGCGGCGATCCGCGCCAGCGGCGTGAGGCCGGCGCGGCGGGCATAGGCCTCGCTGCAGACGAGCACCGCCGAGGCGCCGTCGGTCAGCGGCGACGAGGTGCCGGCGGTCACCGTCCCGTCCTGCTGGAACGCCGGCTTGAGAGCGGCGAGCCCCTCCGCGCTGGCATCGGCGCGGATGCAGCCGTCGGCCTCCACGGTGCCGCCCTTCGCGAGGATCGGCACGATCTCGGCCGCGAGCCGCCCCTCGGCCTGAGCCTGCGCCGCCTTGCGGTGGCTCCGTACCGCGAAGGCCTCCTGGTCGGCGCGGGTGATCTGCCAGCGGCGGGCGACGTTCTCGGCGGTGTCGCCCATGCCCATGTAGGCGCCGGGGCGCTTCGCGTGGAGCGCCGGGTTCGGCATCGGGTTGAAGCCCATCATCGGCACCCGGCTCATGCTCTCGACGCCCGCGCACAGGAAGGCCTCGCCGGCCCCGAGCATGATCTGCCCGGCGGCGATGTGGACCGACTGCATCGAGGAGCCGCAGAAGCGGTTCACGGTGACGCCGCCGACGCTGAGGTCGAGGTCGGCGAGCATCCCGATCAGCCGGGCGACGTTGAAGCCCTGCTCGCCCTCGGGAAAGGCGCAGCCGACGATCAGGTCCTCGATGTCCGCGGACGCGATGCCGGCCTCGGCGACGAGCCTGCGCACGACCTGCGCGGCGAGGTCGTCCGGGCGGACCCGGGCGAGGCCTCCCTTCTTCGCCAGGGTGAAGGGCGAGCGGGCGTAGCCCGCGATGACGACGTCGGTCATGCTGTCCTCTCGGAACGATCACGAAGGGGGGCGGGCGGCGCCGACCGCCGCGTGCGGGAAGGCGGGACGAGGTGAGCGGCCGCCCGGCGCGCTTGCCGCGCGGCCGGGGCCGGCGCGGATGGGGGGCGCCTGTCTGTGAGGACGCGCCCGTCCGCCGGGATGGAGGCCGGTTCAGCGCGCGCGCGCGGGTCGAGACGGGGCCCGCGGGCCGTTCCCACGCGTGACGCGCCACAGCCAGGCCGGCCCATCTCGGGAGGGCGGCCTTCCGGCCCGATTCCCGCACCCCGAGCCGCGCGCGCAGGGGGGCCCGACGGAGCCCGCCAGCCGGCCGCGCGATCCCTGGCGATCGCCTTCGAGGCCGGCGCCCCGCGCCGGCACCTGAGGATGAGGGGGAAGGGTGGGAACGGCCCCCCGGATACCCGGTCGGCGGCCGCTCTGTACCGCGGCGACGCGGCCGGAAACGGCCCTAGCGCGCGCGGCGTGCCTGGGCGGGCTCGGAGCCGTCGAGGGCGGTCAGCGCGTACAGCTTGAGCTTCTCCAGCTCGCCCAGGGTCTCGACGAGGGCCTTCTGCTGCTCGACGAGATGATCGATCCGGCCCTGGATCTTCTTCAGAAGGTCGCGCCACTGCTCCTTCTGCGTCGGATCGACGTCGTAGAGATTGAGATAGTCCTTGATCTCGCGCAGCGAGAAACCCAGTCGCTTGCCGCGCAGAATGAGGATCAGCCTCACCTTGTCGCGATGCGCGAAGATGCGCGTGTTCCCGGCTCGCTGCGGGTTGAGAAGCCCCTTGTCCTCGTAGAAACGGACCGTCCTCGCCGTGACCCCCAATTCCTGGGCGAGTCGGGTCACGGTATACAGTGTGTCGGACACAGAAGGCCTTCTCTAAAGGGAGGCCACCGTATTCCTGGAGTATGCGGAGCGTCAACGTCATGCCGAGGCCCGCCTGTCCATGGCCGTTGGGCCGGCTCGGTCGCGCGCCTCCGCGACCAGTTCCTTCTTCGACAGCTTGCCGACCGCGGTCTTCGGCAGGCTCGTCCGGATCTCGATGTCCCGGGGCATCTCGATCTTCGAGAGCCGCTCGGCCAGGAAGGTCCGAAGCGCCTCCGGCGTCGTGGCATGCCCGGCGCGCAGCTTCACGAAGGCCTTGGGGCTCTCGCCGCGATACGCGTCGGGGATGCCGATCGCGACCGCCTCCTCGACGGCCTCGTGCTCGTAGAGCGCATCCTCGATCTGGCGCGGATAGACGTTGTACCCGCCGCAGAGGATGAGATCCTTGATCCTGTCGACGAGGAACAGGAACCCGTCCGCGTCGCGGTAGCCGATATCTCCGGTCCTCAACGCGCCGTCGACGAGCACCTCGGCCGTGTCCGCCGGACGGCGCCAGTAGCCGGCCATGACCTGCGGACCCCGGATATAGACTTCGCCCTTCGTGCCGGGGGGCATGAGCCGATCGGCGTGGTGCGGGTCGCGGATCTCGATCGCCGTATCGGCCAGCGGCAGGCCGACCGAGCCGGCGCGGCGTCGGCCATCGAACGGATTGACGCAGACGACCGGCGAACTCTCCGTCAGCCCGTAGCCCTCCGACAATCGGCATCCCGTGAGCGCCTCGAAGCGGGCGCCGATCTCGGCCGGCAGCGGCGCGCCGCCCGAGATGCACAGCCGGATCGAGCGCAGGTCGACCTTCGCGGTTTCCGCCGCCTTGTTGACGGCTCCGAAGATCGTCGGGACCGCGGGGAAGAAGGTCGGCCGGGTGCGGGCGATGGTGGCGAGGAGCTGATCGATCTTGAACTGCGGAACGAGGACGATCTGCGCCCCGATCTTGATCGCGAGGTTCATCGCCACCGTCATGGCGAAGACGTGGAACAACGGGATGACGGCCAGCACGCGCTCGTGCCCGTCCCGCAACCCCGCCTGCCGGATCAGCGGGGCGAGCTGGCGGACGTTGCCGGCGAGATTGGCATGGGTGAGCATCGCCCCCTTGGGCGTTCCGGTCGTCCCGCCGGTATATTGCAGCAGCGCGACATCGTCGGGGCGCAGGGCGGCCCGCCCACCCGGCCCGCCGGCGCCCGCGAGCAGCTTGGCCCAGGGGACGTGCCGCGCGTCCGCCGGCACCTGCGCGGTCTCAGTCCGCCTGAACAGGCGGTAGAGCAGGCCGCGGCCGAAGGGCAGCATGTCGGCAAGCGGACAGACGACCAGATGGCGGAGCCCCGCCTCGTCGGCCACCGCGGCGACCGGATCGTAGATCCGGGCGATGTCCGAGACGACCATGATCGTCGTGCCCGAGTCGCGGATCTGCGTCGCGCATTCCCGCGACGTGTAGAGGGGGTTGAAGTTGACGACGGTCCCGCCGGCCTGGAGGACCGCGAAGTAGAAGATCACGGAGTACGGCGTGTTGGGCAGGCACAGGCCGACCTGGACACCGCGCCCGACCCCAAGCCCGGCGAGGCCCGCCGCCACCCGATCGGTCAGCGCACCGACCTCGCGATAGCTCCAGACCCGCCCGCAGAACTCCAGCGCCGGCCTGTCCGCGAAGCGCTGCACGCTCCGGTGAAGGAGATCCGGCAGGGTGTCCGATTCCGCGTCCGGCTGACGTGGTCGAGAGAACGCGGCTGCTTCGATGCAGCCGCCACCGGTGTGGATGGCCGACATGCTCCCCCCTTTCCTGCAGCGCTCTCTCGGAAGCGCTTCTCTTGGGCAGGCCAGGATTAACGTATACGTCAGCTAGTAGCCCATTAGGTCATGGTCATGCAAGCCCGCCCGGTGCGGAGCGTCGGGCGCAGGGATTCGGCCGCGGCGCAGCGCCGCCCGCGAGGGCCGTCGCGTCGTTTCGGGAGAGCCGAGCCCAAAACGTATCGCGGGCGTGCGCGCTCCTTCGCCGGCCGGGTTGCCCGGTCGGGGCCGGAGGGCCCCGCCGCAAAGGCCTCGGCGCAACAAGGGCCTCGCCGCAACAAGGGCCTCGGCGCGACCGCCTCGGCGGACCCGCCGGGGCGCGGTCAGGACCCTGTGCGTCACGGCATTGCGGCGGATGGTGCGGAAAGAGCACACCCGTCGCGTCGCGTGCCGAAAGCGGCCGGACTGCACCGAGAAACGCCGCGCCGTCAGCTTGCAGTTTTCTGCCGCTTAAGTCACCTTCATGACGTATAGGTCATGGTGCCGATCTCGCGGGCGACGATGTCCCCGTACGTCATGGCTCCAGCTGGGATCTGTCCAGCCTCCGACGTTCGCGGCTGTTCGTTCCAGAATCAGCGAAATTGATCGTTCCTCGTGGATTGAATCTGCAGATCTAAGGAATTGGGCATGATGTTCAGCTTTCGCGTTCGCACCGGAACGGCGGCACTGCTTGCCTTGGTCTGTGGCGTGACCGAATCGTCTGCCGGCGCCTTTGGGATCCGGGAGCAGAGCACGCAGGCGCAGGGTCTGGCCTGGGCGGGGGCGGCTTCGGGTTCGGGTGGTGTGTCGTCGATGTTCTGGAACCCGGCGACG
>NZ_BPQS01000086.1 GCF_022179385.1 Methylobacterium longum
GCCTTGGGGTGGCGAACGCCCCAGGAATTCGCCTTGGCGGCGGCCCTGCAGGCTGCCGAATGAGACCCGGAAGCTCACCTTTCGGCCGGACCAAGATCCGGGGGACCCTCAATGCACCGGCCCTCTGCCATCCACGACTCACAAGAGATTTATTAATGGTCTTCCCATCGATTGTGGTTCCTCCACCGGGGAAGGCACCGCCTGCCTTTTAGGCGTGGCGAACGAACATAACGGTGAGTGCAGACACAGGGGTTCAGTGTCCAAGCGAACCGAGAGTGAATGCGTCGTTGCTACCATTTAACTGGGAGGAACAACGGATCACCCTGACAGCTTTCTCGATGGGTATGCGCGATACCTTCAAGCTCGATCCCGACGTCTAGTTCAACCATCGCTGGAGGCATCCGTGAAAGGCGCCCGCACTCGGGACTGGCATCGAAGAACGCCTACGGGACGCCATCACCGGCCATAATGTCGAATTATTTAGCAGGCGATACGAAACACCGACCCTGACGACGCTGGCGGACGCGATGAGCCGCTTTCCTCGCTACGGCATAGAAAGTGTATCGGTGGACGAACTCTCCGAAAAAGCCCAATCCGATGTCGCCTTTCCAACAGGTTGAGCATGAGTTGGACAATGTGAGCGAGCATTATCCAATGATTCAAGGCCATGCCGAAGTTGTAAATGATCGAAGCTGGATGCTTTCGCTCCTATCGCTCAGTTTGTGAGAACAATACGTCGCGGTTTTCACGAATCGCTAGGCAGCCGTTTTTCTATTGAAACCAGCAGGTAGTTCGATGCCGAGGTCTAGTGATTGGACGCCTTCGCGCCTTGCGACCCTGATCTGGACCTTATCAAGATCGATGACAACATGTTTGGCGATTACTGCGACAACCTCATCGCGAAGTGTGTCGATTAAGCGAGACCTGTCCATCTCGATACGCGCGTGAGCGATGGTAAGTTGTAGTCGCTCGCGAGCAATGGCGGCCGTGTGGCTCCGAGTGAATAGATTAAACAGCATCATGCCGCCCTCCGGCTAAAGATTCTTCCTAGAAGCGACTTTCTTTCAGTGGAATGCGTCATCGACACTGTTTCACCGAGCAGACGACGCGCAGCATCGGTATAAGCACGGGCGGGGGCGCAGAGCGGGTTGCTGAGTGTGATCGGGCAGCCAACATTCGAAGCGCGTAGGATCTCCTGACTGTCAGGAACGATCGCAAGCAGCGGGAGTGAGAGGATCTCAAGCACATCCTCAAGCTTCAACATGTCGCCACGTGCAGCACGGGCAGGATCGTAGCGGGTGAGAATCAGGTGCTTGTCGACACTCTCGCCCTTCTCAGCGCGCACCGTCTTCGAGTCGAGTAAGCCGATAATCCGGTCAGAATCGCGGACCGACGAGACCTCCGGATTTGTGACCACAACCGCCATGTCGGCATGTCGCATCGCAAGTTGAGCACCACGTTCGATGCCGGCCGGGCTGTCGCAAACGACCCAATCGAATTTCTCGCGTAGTTCCATTATTACCTGGCACACGCCCTCATCGGTAAGCGCATCCTTGTCGCGCGTCTGCGAGGCCGGCAGGATGTGGAGCAGCGGAAGGCGCTTATCGCGGATCAGCGCTTGCACTAACTTCGCGTCGCCGTTCACCACGTTGATCAAGTCGTAGACGACCCGGCGCTCGGCACCCATAACGAGATCAAGGTTACGTAAGCCCACGTCGAAGTCGACGACGCACACTCTTTGGCCGGCCTGAGCGAGCGCTGCTCCGAGGGAAGCGGTGGTGGTCGTTTTGCCGACGCCGCCCTTTCCGGAGGTCGCCACGAGAACCGTGGACATAAGCGCTCCCCTTTAAAGACAAGCTGAGGACGGAGCAGCAGGCGTCACCGCACAGCGGCGTCGAAGCGAGCCGGTCGAGGAACCCTGAACTTGAGCGAACCACGGTTAACAAAACCTTAAAATGCAGCGATCTTGAATGTTCGCGCGGCCCTTCGAGGGAATTTTCTCAACAATCTGGACATCATCTATCAGCACGGTGTTTTAATTCCGCGAATTGCTTGATAGCGTTCGTCACATATACAGTCATGTGCCGATCGTCGCCGGCTGCAATGCAGTAAAGTAATAATAAAATAGCAGCTACTATACAATAATTTTAGATTGAAAGTCGAGCCATCCTCGGTGAACCCGCTAGTGCTCTGACGCCGACAAAACGTACACAAGGCAGCGCCTTTTCGGAAGCCACAGCAGTAGGTTAGTGGATAGGCAGGTGGTGCGTTCGTCGGCGTCTGTGCACTAGCCGCGACGGATAGCGGCCTTGTTCCGAAAGCCCAGCCAAGTAGGCATGGCGGGGGGGGGCCGACAGCGGTTCACAGGATGCGTCGAGCGGCGTTTTCCGGAGCAGTCCTGGCATTGCTTACTGGCGCTCCGCTGGCCTGGGCAGGCAATCTGGTCTCCATGTCTGTCAGGTATGATGGACGATGGGCCATTGAGGCGACGACGGTAAGCGGAGCGTGCCCGGCAACGCTGAGAGGGGGATGAGATCGGCCGGGGCACGTGGCACACACAGGACGGTAGCCTGCTGACTTGTAGCGGTAGCTGGACCGCTCACCGGGGTGCCAGGGGCGCTGTGGTCAAGCTGATGCACGGCGCCGGAACTCGCCACCGTGAGCAGGATTCCTCCAACAGTAAGAACCTCGCTGTCGGAGCTTGCTGCCATGATGGACACCCAAAACATCGGCGTTGACGCACAGAGCGAGGCCGTAAGGGCAGGCAACCTTATAGCCAGTGATAAGGTCGAAGGAACCGAAGTTAAGCTAAGCGGATCAAGCCCAATTGGCATTATCAAGAGGCTAATGATCGATAAGCCCTCCGGTCGCATAGTCTATGCCGTGATCCGCCTGACATCATCTTCAGATCAATCCGCTAACGAGCGCGCTGTTCCTTGGAAGGTTCTGACATACAGTACAGAGCGACGTGCTTACATGATTGACAGCACCTATGAACAAATGAGATCTGGGCCGGTTTATCCAACAACAACCAGCGATCCGACATTCAGTCCGGAGTGGGAAGAGCACGTACACAACTACTTCAACACAGAGCCTTACTGGAACTCAGAAACTGACCGTGGCACCGATGTGCCCTTCGGCAAGAAGAAGACCTGAGACATAACTTGATGCGCCATGGAGCGATGTCCGCTGCAATCCTGTTGACTCTTATAGGTGTCCCGCTGAAGGCAGCAGGCAATTCTGTCTCCGTTCCAGCAAAGTATGATGGACGATGGACCATCGAGGCGACCACGAAGAGCGGAGTCTGCCCATCCACCCTGAGCCTCGAGATGGTTGTCGCACGAGGCGAGGCAAACGTTTCGTCCAACATCCTGTATTCCGTGAGTGGCGGGATCTCACAGGCTGGCTCTGTCCGAGGAACCATCTCGACGGCCGCAACGACGGCGCTCGTGACAGGAAGCGTCGAAGGGGATGAGGTCAACCGTGGCACATGGCGGACCCAGGAAGGGAGCTTGCTGACCTGCAGCGGAAGCTGGACTGCACACCGAGCGTGAGGCTCCACGAACCAAGATCTGGCTGAGCCGTTCGCCCACTACGGGGGCTCACCGCATGCTGACGTGGTCTTCTGGACGGCACCGTAGGACGGAGTGGGGCAGATATGGCCGACGAGATCCCGAACGTCCCTGGTGGTCCTCATCTACGCACCGTGGCGATGCCCCGGGACACCAACGCCTCTGGCGCTATCTTCGGAGGTTGGACCGTCTCCCAGATGGATCTCGCCGGCGGGACCTTTGTGGCTCAACGCGTCCAGGGTCGCTTCGTGACCGTCAGCATCGAGGCGATGCGGTTCCTTCGACCTATCTCGGTGGGCGACGAGGTCAGCGTTTACTGCACCCTTCAGGAGCAAGGCGAGACCTCCATAGCGGTCAAGATCGAGACCTGGGTGCGGGACCGATCCGGCACCAATCCGGAGAAGGTGACTGAAGGCGTGTTCACCTACGTGGCTCTGGACGAGGACGGAAAGCCCCGAAGTCTGGATGCCGCTGAGTCAGAGTAGGGCAGGGGGTAGGCCGATGCCGGTTGAGCGCGAACTCCACCTCCCGAAGGTGCCGAAAGCCGATCGAACGCGTGGCGAAATCCGTTTGGGAGACCAGCGTTGAGGGTGTCTGCGCCGCAGACTAAGTCCTGAACCGGAGCCGTTCCACGACGTTTGCACCTCATGGAACACGTTTTCTGTCGCATCATGATCAGTGCGCCGGAGTGCACGGTCAAAATCGAGTCTGACACTGAACGGAAAGCGGCGGAAGCAGCAGAGGCTATCCTGAGGCTTTCCAAGGGGAGAACTCAGGAAGTCACCATCGAAATAGAGTGCCTAGATGGCCCGGCAGGCAATCGCATCTTGAAATATCTCTCAGATTTGGCAGACGAACTGGAAGGCGTCTGAACCCTTTTATGCACCAGCGGTCAAAGAGCAGCATCTGCGTTTGAGCGTAGAACTCGGATATGGATGATTTTGCTAGAAACAACAGGCTTAAAGGGCTTGTGATTAGCATCTCCGAGCACCAACTGAAGCGTATGATTTCCTGGCGGCAATTCTAACTTTGTCTCTGTCTGGCCAGCCCCGAAGTGAAGATATTTCTTGTTCGAGGGCAAAGGCTCACTGGGATTGATAGGATCTGTCGCATCAACAAGAAGATGATGATGACCCATGTTCGGTGCCGTATCGCCCGCGTGAGTTACGCCCATGTTTTTAAGCCCGAACCGCACAGTTATTGGACTTCTGAGCTTTGCGCCGTCCCTTGGCGAAATTAGGTAAAGTTCCGCATCAGCAGGAGCAGGTGTTTGCGCATAGCTTGGGCTGCCTAGCAGCATAATTCCAGCAAAGCACATGTAACCGCTCAGCTTCTTCATCGGTCTCTCTCCCCGGTTCCGCTGATTGCTACTCGGAACCCATGTGTGGGGTAGCGAACACCACTATCGTAGTGTTCTCGGCTGCTGACTCTCACATCGTCTGGGTCACTAAGCCAAGACCCGCCCCTTAAGACGTGCTCTCGGCAGTTTGGAGTTGACCAGGATCCGGTCTTGGGCGCCCCATGATAGCTGCTATGCCAACAGTCTGAGACCCATTCGGAAACCCCACCACCCATGCCCTGTAAGCCGAAGGCATTTGGCGGCAGCAACTCGATCTGTATTGGCCTTTCGGGATCATGTGGCGTTCCGCATCCCCGACAATTAGCGTAGCCGGGAGACATCTGCGCACCCCACCAGAAGGCTGTGGCAGTTCCAGCGCGCGCTGCGAATTCCCACTCTGCTTCGCTCGGCAACCGATAAGGCTTTGAAGTCAACCTCGACAGCCAAGCGACATATTGCTGAATATCATTCCAGCTAACGTTAGTTACAGGAAGCTCACCGTCTCCACCAGGCCGATATCTGCAATCGTTTGCTGCAACACATGCTTGCCATTGGGCATTCGTGATAGGAATACGACTCAAGGCAAAAGGTGGAACAACAACCTGGTGCACTGGTTTTTCGGTGAAGTCCGAAGAACTTCCCATTCGAAACTCACCGCCGGGGAGATTGAGCATATCTGGGCAATCGGAGCAGTCGCGGGAACCCTTGGTTTGCGAGGACGGCTTCGCTTTTTGTAGGGGTGGTGGCGTGATCGCAGCCACCAGCCGAGGTTCTGAAACCGAGATTTGCGGGGGAGGAACTACTTGGATAGGGCTAGCGGTATCCGCTCGCGCTTCAGACGAAACAGCCTCAATGACTTTAGCCGATGGCGGCCGCGGCGGAACATCAGCCAGTGGAATATCGGTCTGCCGGGTTGTGACGGCCGTAACCGTCTGACCGGGCGTGGTGTTGCGGTTGGCATACCAGACGCCTACGCCAAAGGTCAGTGCGCAAGCACCGGCGAGTGGAACAGCGGTTCGTATCAATCGCTTAAGGCCGTGCTCTGCTTGCCCGACGGCAGACGGGTCGGGCAGAACTCGGTAAATTCGAACTGGGTCAGTTATATTCTTGAGTCGCTCATCGCCAAGAGACTGGTATCCGCAGACAAGTTTGTTCTTGATTTGCTCGTATACGCCTCCCGAGATGTTAACATCTCCCGGTTTAGCAGCTGTCTGTAGCCTCGCTGCGATGTTTACACCATCTCCAAATACATCATCGATTTCGAAGATGATATCACCGAGATTTATACCGATTCGGTATTGCAGCCAGTGATTTTTGTCCGAGACTGTCGAGTTTCGCGCAGCTATCGTTTGCTGGATTACAATCGCGCAACGGGTCGCTTCAAGCGGGCTATCAAAGACGGCCAGAAAGCCATCGCCCATGTGTTTGACGATTGAGCCGTTGTGCTCCGTAATTGTCGGATCAACAATGTCGCGTTTATAGCGCGTCAATCTAGCGTGCGTCCCTTCCTCGTCATGCCCCATCAGGCGACTATAGCCTGCGATATCGGCGGACATGATAGCAGCAAGACGGCGCGTGCTGGTGGAAGGGTGAGATGATATTTCTTTGATCATACGGGCCGACTTTCTGGATCACCAGATTTCGGAGGTGCCTTAAATCCTATTTTGCCATATTCATAATTATTGGAGCCGACCATATCAGTTTCGGACGTCGGAAGCCAATGGGCGAATGCCAGTCAGAAATTTCTTCGGCTTTTTGTAAAACGGAGATAAAACTTGGATAAGCATCAAACCCCATATCTATATCTACGGCTGTGAAAGTGAATCAACAAGCAACGTGAGCTTCTTACTGGTTTAATAAAAATTCAATAAATTTTTGAACTCTTGCTTTGACACTGCCGTATGAAGCATTAGCTGGAGAGTAGCTAGTCACGTGTGACCGAACGATCGCTCACTGGTCGGTTGGATGGCCGTCGAAATCGGGCGATGAACCTACGCGGAGCAGGCGCTATTGGCCGGGTGCCAAGCTGACCGGCAACTAACGATGCGGTGCCGGACTTGGGTTATTAGATAACACCCTCACTTCACTCGCATCTCAGGACCGGAAGTGGTCCAGCACGTTGGAAACGATGGTTGCGGTTCGCCCCATGTTGGAGCGACCCGCAGCCAAAGCTCACTCTGCCGGAGCTAAGCGGGCCGGTTCGACGGCCTCCAAATGCCTGCTGACCTTCAACGTCATCGCAACGATGCCGCCGGCCAAGGTGCATCCAGCTAACACCAGCAGGCCAGCAGAGAAGTTACCCGTCGCGTCTTTGAGGTAGCCCATGACGTAGGGTCCAGCGAAACCGGACAGGTTTCCGATCGCGTTGATCGCGGCGATGCCCGCTGCAGCCGAGGTCCCCGTCAAAAACGCGCTCGGGATGGGCCATAGAAGCGGTGGTGTGGCTGAGACCCCGATCTGGCTAAGGCAAAGCAGACCAAGCACTAGGATTGGCTCAGAGACCAGCGCCGCGCCCGCTACGCCAACTGCGGCTAGGATCATGGCGAAGCAGACGTGCTCTCGGCGCTTCAGAGTGCGATCAGAGTTGCGGCCCAGGAGGACCATGCCGACAGCGCCGAACACGAACGGCAATGCCGACAACAGGCCAGTCTGGAAGTTGCTGACCCCAAACCCCTTTACGATGGTGGGAAGGAAGAACGCCACTCCGTAGCTCGCTGCGTTCAAGCAGAAGTAGACGAAGGAACAGGCGAGCACCCGTGGGTCAGACATGGCTCTGGTGATACTGACATGCCCGGACTTGGTCTTCTGTTCCTGCTCTGTCGCGAGGCGTCCCTCGAGCCACGCCTTTTCATCGTCGGCGAGCCACGTCGCCATGGCTGGCCGATCCGTGAGATAGAGGATGACGCCGAGAGCCATGGCGATCGACGGCACAGCTTCCAGAATGAAGAGCCATTGCCAGCCGTCGAGACTGCCACCAGTGAGGTTCAGGAGTGCCCCCGAGACCGGCGCGCCGAGGATCGATGAGAAGGGAATGGCCAGCATGAACAGGGCAACGACGCGAGCGCGGTAGACCGAAGGAAACCATAGGGTCAGGTAGAAGATGATGCCGGGGAAGAAGCCCGCTTCGGCGATACCGAGCAAGAAGCGCAGGCTGAAGAACACCCACTCGTTCGAAATCCCTGTCGCCGAGGAAATCGGACGTATGAATGCGAACAGGCCGGAGATCACGCCCCAGCTGAGCATGATGCGGGCGATCCAAAGCCGTGCACCAAAACGGTCCAGAGCCAGGTTAGAGGGCACTTCGAGTAGAAAGTAGGAGAGGAAGAACAGCCCCGCTCCGAAGCCATAGGCGGCCTCGGACATGCCAAGAGCCGCATTCATCTGCAGCTTTGCAAACCCGACATTTACACGATCGAGGTAAGCAACAAAGTAGCAGACAAAGAGAAACGGCATCAGCCGCCACATCACTTTCCGAATAGTAATGCTCTCAATTTCGGCCATTGCGACCCCACTCCCGGCGCTTTGTAAATTTTTTATTGCAGATCTCGCTGCCGCAAGCCAAATCCATCAGATTAGGCCGAACAGCAAGCATCCTAAAACGGCCAAAGTCACTCCGCTCGCGATGAGCGTTCCCTCGGAGCTTTCAGAAAGAGGATTATGGACTCGAGTTTTGAAGCTCATGGCTGCCTCCCGCTCTACTGCTGAGAGTGCGCCGCTTGGAGGGCGATGTCACTGAGGAAATTGAAATAGAAGTACTGCTCAGGTTGCACATCAAGGCTTGACGTTCGCTAAGTGCGAAAGGCCGGATTGAACGGTCGGCATGTAGGTATTGGTGCCTCATGCGGACGGCATGTTGAGCCCAAAAGTGACACTCAGCCGGCGAAGAAGGCTTCTGACCTGACCGGTATTTTGGACCGGGCCAGTTGCGAGGCTACTGCATGGTCGCACCCATGGGTAGCCGGAAGGCCAGATCCGGAAAGCTGACAGGCGCGGGCGGTCGGTAGCCCAGCGACGAATGCGGCCGGACGCGGTTGTACGTGTTCTGCCAGTGACCTATCACGATCTGTG
>NZ_BPQS01000087.1 GCF_022179385.1 Methylobacterium longum
TGCCCTGGCACAGGACCGGCTACGTGTTCATCAAGCGCGAGAGCCAGGACGCCGTCGCCTGGGTGTCGCTGGGCGGCGTCACCTCGCCCGTCACCACCGCAAACCGCTGAGCGCGATCAGGCGGCGCGGCTTAGCGACGAGTGAGTGAGGCTCGCGACGTAGGTCTCGACGCGGCCGATGAAGCCGGCCAGATGAGGCGCGATACCCCGCAGGCTGGCGAGATCGCGGACGAGGATATCGCGGGACAGCACGCGATCGCCGTCGCTCGGCGCTCCGGCGAGATAGGAATCCACCGCGTGCTCCGCGATGCCGATGGCACCGGCCCGGCCATCCTCGGCGAGCGCTCTGATCACCTGCTGGATGGCGGGCTGCATTACGGCGACCTTCTCACGGTGCGGCCCCATCCTCGGATGAACGGCCGGGATTTTGCGAATCGAGGGCGACCGGAGGAAGTCCTGCGCGGGCGCGCTGCTGAGAAGCCGGCAAAGCCGCCGCGAATCAAGGCTTTCCGCGGGGGTGCAGACCGGCCATTCCGCTGGTGCATACGGGCGCCACGAGTTCTGCGGACGCAACACTGGTCTAAAACGGAACCGATCCACGGGGTCGGGCGTTCTATCGCCCCTCCAGACCCGTTGTGCGTCGCGAAAAGCCGTGTCACCCTCCCGTCATCATCGGGCGGCGGGGGCTTGGACCATGCGGCACGCGGATGGCGGACTCACATTTGAGACGTTCGGCCCCATTCAGTGGCGAGGCTGGGCCGGGCCCGCGCGCCGGGCGCGCCAGGCCATCAGCTTCGCCCTGGTCGGCACGATCCTGACGCTGAGCGGCGCCACCACCCACGCCCATGCCCGCCTGATCCTGCCCAACGAGACCTCCGTCACCGAGCCGACCGGCGCCGTGCGCGCCATCGCGGGCTGGACGGAGTTCTGCACGCGGGCGCCGCGGGAATGCACCGTCGATACCGCCGAGCCGCCCGCGATCCCGCTCACCGTGGCGGTCTGGCGGACGTTGACGAGCGTCAACCGCCGGGTGAATGCCCGAATCCGGCCCCTCACCGACCAGGCGCACTGGGGTGTCGTCGACCGCTGGGACTTCCCGGATGACGGTTTCGGCGATTGCGAGGATTACCAGCTGCTGAAACGGCGGATGCTGGTGGAGCGCGGCCTGCCGCGGCGAACCCTGCTGATGACCGTGGTGATCGACGAGACCAACGAGGGACACGCGGTGCTGACGGTCCGCACCGATCGGGGCGACTTCGTCCTCGACAACAAGACCGACGCGATCCGGCCCTGGCGGCGCACCGGCTACAGCTTCATCAAGCGCGCCGGCCAGGACGGGCCGGCCTGGGTTTCCCTGGAGGGCAAGGACGGCGCCGCCCAGGTGGCGACGGCCGAGCCGTGACCTCCGTCGGCCGGGAAACCGGTCTGCTAGGCGGTGCCGCGCGACGCCACCAAGCGGGCTCGCGCACGGGGTCGTCCTACCCATCCCTCACAGCCTGCCCCTCATCCTGAGCTGCCGTGATCGACAGGCCCCGGTGGGTGGGCTCCTGGGGATCGCGCGGCCCTCCGGAGGGCTCCGTCGAGGCCCGCGCTGCGCTCGGGCCCCTCACCGTGAGGGCGGGGATGGTGTGGTCGCTCCTTCAGGAGCGCGCCATCGTCCTGATGTCGCGCGGCGTCGCCCTCAGGCGCCGACCAGCATCGCCGCGAGGTCGAGGGCGACGCGGCCCGACAGCAGGCCCCAGCCGCAGGCGATCAGGGTCGCCAGCATGACGAACGGTATCGGCCGCCCCTCGATCCGCCGGCCACGCACGGTGTTGCGCAGGATGATGAAGGGCGCCGAGAAGGCCAGCATCGGCAGGGCGGCCACGGCCGGCAGGCCGCCGCGCTCCAGCAGGCTGAAGCTCGCCCGCCGCGCCGCGAACAGCTCGAAGGCGCTGGCGATCAGCCCGGAGAGCGCGAGGCCGATGCACAAGGTCCGTATCGATTCGAGGGCGGTTGGCGACACGACCATTATTCGCGCTCCTGGACAGGTAGCGCGCAGTTTAGCCGGGTCATTTACCGGTTGTTAAGCAATACCGCCGGTTAGCCTTAACCCGTGCACAGGCGCGGGCCCGTCGAACCCGCTCCGGAGCCGGTCCCGCCGGGCTTCGCGCCTCAGGCCTCTTCCTCGAGGTCGATGTCGAGGATCGCCATCCGGAAGACGAAGGAATCGTCGCCGTCCTCCTTGTCGTCGGCGATAACACCGATCGATTCCTCGCCGATGAACACCTCGGCGGAATCGCCGGTCTTCATCGCGGTCAGGCGGATGTTGTTGTTCGCGAACTTGCGACGCAGGTAGTCCTGAAGCTTCGCGGTCTCGGCTTTGGTCACGCTGTCTCGTCTCCCTGGCGGCGCGGGCGCCGCGGATGGGCCGTAGGCCTGTGGGCGGTGGGCCTGTGAGCGGTTGGCTTGTGGGCGGTGGGCTTGCCATGCCTGCCGCGGGGCGGCAAGCGCGACCGTCCAGAACCCGTCGCCCGATCAGATGCCGTCGCCGAGGTGGATAAACGGGTCGACCGCGACGAGCTGGTCCATCGCGCGGGCCGGATCGTCGCAGCCCGCGGTGCCGACCACGCGGGCCGGCACGCCGACCACCGTGGTGTTGGGCGGCACCGGCCGGAGCACCACCGAGCCCGCCGCGACCCGGGCGCAGGCCCCGACCTCGATGTTGCCGAGGATCTTGGCGCCGGCCCCGATCATCACGCCGTGGCGGATCTTCGGATGGCGGTCGCCGCGCTGCTTGCCGGTGCCGCCGAGGGTGACGGCGTGGAGGATCGACACGTCGTCCTCGATCACCGCGGTCGAGCCGACCACCAAGCCGGTGGCGTGGTCGAGGAACACCCCGCGCCCGATCCGTGCCGCCGGATGGATGTCGCACTGGAACACTTCGGAGATGCGGCTCTGAAGATAGAGGGCGAGGTCGCGCCGTCCGCGGTTCCAGACGTGGTGAGCCAGGCGATAGGCCTGGAGGGCATGGAAGCCCTTGAAGTAGAGGACCGGCTCGAGGGCCCTGAGGGTCGCGGGGTCGCGGTCGATCACCGCGCCGATATCGGCCCGGAACGCTTGTCCGATGGCCGGGTCCGCGGCGATCGCCTCGTGGAAGGCGTGGGCGACGAGGTCGGCCGGCAGGGCCGGATGCCCGAGCCGCGCCGCGACCCGGTGGGCGACGGCCGCCTCCAGGCTCGCATGGTTCAGGATCGTCGCCACGATGAAGGAGGCGAGCTGCGGCTCGGAGCGCAGCACGTCCTCGGCCTCGGCACGCAGCCGCGACCAGACCGGATCGACGACCGCGAGGTCGTGGGCCTCGTGATGGAAGGCTGGGCTGGCGCTCATGGACGGACGCTCATGTCCGAGGCTCCGGCTGGCTGTCCGCAGCTCCGGCGGGGGGACGGATCTTCTCCCCAAGTGGGGCGCAGGAAGCCGCGGGTTTCCGGCGCCGGGAAGAAGGAGGAATAACGGTCCCGCCTAGCGTGGTGTGCTGCAGCGCGTCGATCAAGGGCCCGCGCGGTTCCGGCGCTGCGCCGGAGACATGGCTGTCACCGAACCGGAGCGTGGCGGATTACCCCGCCGCCGGTACGGCCATCCCGAAGCGGGCCTCGATCGTCGCGGTCAGGCGGTCGAGCATCGTCGGGACCGGGATGTTGGAGGTGTCGACGGTGGCGGGCGCCCGGGCGTAGAGCGGCTCGCGGCTCGCCAGGACCGCGCGCAGCTCCTGCATCGCCGAGGCATGGTCGCCCGTGGTGGCGAGATGGCCCTGCTCACGCACGCGGCTCATGTGCTCCTCCGGCCGCGCCCGCAACCAGATCGTGTAAAACGCCTGGAGAAGCAGATCGTAGGTCAGCGGCTCGGCGACGATGCCGCCGCTGGTCGCCAGGATCAGTGGCCCGGGATGTTCGGTGAGGCGGCGCAGCGCCTGCTGCTCAAGGCGCCGGTAACCCTCCTGGCCGTAGATCGCGAAGATCTCCTGCACCGAGAGGGCGTTCTCGCGTTCGATCTCGGCGTTCAGCTCCACGAAGGTCCAGCCCAGGCGCTCGGCCGCGAGCTTGCCCAGCGTCGACTTGCCGGCGCCCCGCAATCCGATCAGCGCGACCCGCAGGCGGCCGGTGGATTCGGGCCGGCTGCCGCCGGAGAGCGCCTCCTTGGCGGCTGCGATCTGCGCCGGGCTCGCCTGGCTGAGGAGATCGCGCACCACCGGCCAGTCCGGCAGCGCGTCGTTGCCGGTGATCAGGTCGTCCAGCCGCACGCCCATGGCGTTGGCCACCCGCCGCAGCAGGATGATCGAGACATTGCCCTGGCCGCCCTCGAGCTGCGCGATGTAGCGCTCGGAGAGACCCGACGTCTGCGACAGGACCTTGCGCGACAGGCCGCGCACGGTGCGCGCGTGCCGGACACGGCGCCCGAGGTCCGTGAGAAAGAGAGATTCCTGTTCCACCACGCCGGTCATGGCGCCGTCCGCTTTCCTGCCAGCTCGAAAGCAGAGGTCGTGCCCTGCATGTCTGACGCTTCGAGATCAATCATGCATCGCGATCCCGGGCGACTGCCCGAACATCCGCGCGGCGACCGGCGTTTCCTGCCCGGGGTTCTGTGTTGCGCCGCCGCCGTCCGGCCGCTGTGACCGGGCCCGAGCGATGCCGGGCCGGTCCAACCCTGATGCTGGCGTGGCGCTTATGTGTTGCGGAACACCGCGATGGTCAAGCCGCAGGCATGATCCTAATGTGGGCAGCAGCGCGGGAAAGCGGCGCGCCCCGAGCCCGGGCCGGCTATTCCACCGGCAGGGCCGCCGCCTCGCGCACGGCCGCCCCGACCGGTGCGCGCCGGGGCGACGCCGCGGCGAGCGTCTGGACCGTCGGGCGCCGTGGCGGCAGCGGGACGTCGACCGCGTCGGCGATCGGCGCCGAGGCGCCCGATTGCGGCGTCGGGCTCGCCGGGACGGCGGACTCGGCCTGGGGTGACAGGCGCAACTCGGCCAGCGCGGCCGGCGCTGTGGCCTGGAACGCGACTTGGGATGCGACCGGAGATCCGGCCGCCACGGCGGTCCCGAGGACGGCGGGCCGGCGCGGCGGCAGCGGCACTTCCACGGCCTGAGCCGCCGGCTCCGTTGCAACCGGAGCGGAGGCCGCCGGATTCGGCGCGGCCGGCTCGAGCGAGAGGCTCGCGAGCTGGATCGTTCCGCCGGCCAGCGCGGCCGGGCGGCGGGGCGGCAGAGGCACCTCGACGGTCTCGGTCGGCACCTCCGCCACCGAGGCGGCGGGGGCGTAGGCCAGCGCCGCCGCGGCTGGGTTCCTGGCATCCGCCGCGCCGCCGCCGAACAGGCTCGCGAGGGCGCTGGCCGAGGCCGCCACCGGCGCCACCACGGCGGCGACCTCCGTGGAGATGCCCTGGCGCTTGGCGGCGTAGTAGTAGCCGCGGTTGTAGTAGCTGTAGGCCTGGGTGAGGTTGCCCTGGGCCGTGCGGTAGGCGCCGGCGAGATAGGCGACCCCGTAGCGCAGGTTGGTCGCCGGATCGTAGAGGCCTGCGGCGTCGCCCGTGTAGCCGAGGCTCCGGGCGGTCGCGTGCTTGATCTGCATCAGGCCCAGGGCGCTGCCGCCCTTGGCGTTCGGATTGTAGTTGCTTTCGCGCTTGACCACCGCGTGGACGAAGCTCGCCGGGACGCCGTTCGCCTTGGCCTGCTGCTCGATCAGCGCGTCGATGTTGTCGCGCGCGGCCTGCCCGAAGGCGGCGGCGGGCACAACCGCGAGGACGGCGGCCAGGAGAAGGCGATGCATTCCGAGACCCGGTGCTGCTTGTTCTGTGGTCAAGCTAGGTCGCGGGCAAATGAGGCCGGAAAGCGGCCCCGCTCCGGCAAGCTGTGGGCGACCGGTGTGGCGGGTCGGGGTCCGGGTCCCCTGTGCTTCGGCGGCCACAGGGGCGGCCGGCTACATGACGCGGTGGGGTTGTCCACAGGGCGGCCTGCGGAGGCGACCCGCATCGGGCGGACCGTCAGGGGAGGATGAAGCGATCGACCGCGTGGGCGAAGCCGTCCGCGTCGTTGCTGTCCGTCACGGCGCTGGCCGACGCCTTCACGGCGTCCTCGGCATTGCCCATCGCCACCGAGAAGCCGCTGCGGGCGAACATCGGCTGGTCGTTGCCGGCATCGCCGAAGGTCGCGATCCGTTCGGGCGGAATGTCGAGATGCCCGCTCATCCAAGTGACGAACTGGCCCTTGTCGAGATGGGGCGGGGTGACGTCGAGGTAGTATGTCTGCGAACGGTGCACCGTCGCCCTCTCCGCCAGCGCCGCCGCGATCCGGGTCTCGCAGTCCGCGAGGTGGGCGTGGTCCCGGCTCACGCCGACGATCTTGGCGGCGGCACCCATGAGCGTGCCGAGATCCGCCACGACCCGCGGCTCCGCGCCGATCGTGCGGCGCTCGAGGTCGGTGTAGGGCCCCTGCGGGTCAAGCAGGCACCACGCGCCCTGGGCGAAGACCCAGACGTCGAGCCCCTCCGCCAGAAGGCGATCGAGGGCCGCCCGGGCCGCGGCCTCGGGAATCGTCCGCTCGGAGAGGGGCGAGAGGTCGGGCCGCACCACACTGGCGCCGTTGAACGCCCCCATCGGCAGGTCGAGGCCGAGTTCGGCCACGAGGTGCCGCAGGCCGATCGGCGGGCGCGCCGAGGCGATGCTGAAGCCGATCCCGGCCGCCCGCAGGCGTCCCACGGAAGCGACGGTCTCGCCCGTGAGGCGCTTGTCGCCGGTCACCAGGGTGCCGTCGACGTCCGAGATCACCAGGGCGATCCCCGCGGCCTTGCCGGATTCCGCTGCCATGCCTCACTCCGCTCCCGGTCGCCCGCGCGTCTCCGCCGCGAGCCGCGCCACGACCCGGTCGACGATCGACTCGGGCTCTTCGTCGATCCCGACGGTGATCGGGCGCTCGTCGGGCCCGGGGACCTCCAGCGTGGCGAACTGGCTGTCGAGGAGCCGGGGGGACATGAAGTGGCCCCGGCGCGCGGCCAGCCGCCCGGCGACCAGGGCCTTGTCGCCCTCCAGATAGACCAGGCGCACCCGGGGGCTCCCGCCGGTGAGGACGTCCCGGTAGGCACGGCGCAGGCCCGAGCACACGACCACGCCCGACTCGCCGGCCTCCAGCCGATGCCGGATCCATGTGGCGATCCGGGCCAGCCAGGGCGCGCGATCCTCGTCGTCGAGGGCGTGGCCCGCGTGCATCTTGGCCACGTGCTCCGGGGTGTGGAAGCTGTCGCCGTCGACGAAGATCCAGCCGAGCCGCTCGGCGATCAGCGCCGCGACGGTGCTCTTGCCGGAGCCCGAGACGCCCATCACCACGAGCACCTGCGCGGCCGCGGCGGCCGCATCGGTCACCCCCGTCTGGGACGTCATCCGGACCTCGCGGAACCGAAGGCGTCCTCGGGACGCCGGTCACCCTTCAATAGGCCGGGCCACGCGGAAGGGAAGGCCGCGGCGGGAAGCCGGACTCTCCGCAGATGGGCCGGAACCGCCTGCGAACCCCCGCGTTGCCCGAGGGACGACAGAACATTTCAGGAACAAGAACCTCATGGCCAAGACAGCCTCGAAGACCGAGTCCAAGGGCGCGTCCACCCAGGATGCGGCCCAGGACAATCCCAAGACCGATCCGAAGGACGTCTCGAATCAGATCAAGGATCCGAGCGAGTGGACCACCGGCGGCGAGCCGATGACGGGTGCCCAGGCCTCCTACCTGAAGACGCTGTCGGAGGAGGCCAAGGAGCCGGAGGCCTTCGACGCCGACCTCGGCAAGGCCGAGGCCTCGCAGCGGATCGACGACCTGCGCCACAAGGCCGGCCGCGCCTGATCCGCGCGAACGCGTCCGTCCCGGGCCCATATTCGGCCGGGACGGACGCGAAAGCCGAGTTTCGCAGACCGCATTAAGCCCGCGGCAATGGCAGATGCGCTAGAAGGAGGCGCGGAATGCGGTGCCGACCGGGCGGCGGAGCATGACGAGGGGGCGGTTGCGACGATGCGTGTGCCGGACTGCGAAAGGATGGCGCGGGTTGCCGCTCACGTCCGGATCCTGTCGGGCTTCGCGGCCGGCCTCGGTCCCCTGCTAAGCCGGTTCCGCCGCGATGCGCACGGCGCCACGGCGATCGAGTATGCCCTGATCGCCGGCCTGATCTTCCTGGCGGTGGTCGGCAGCCTCCGCACCTATGCCTCGCGGGTAAACGGGGTCTATGACCAGATCAGCACGGCGGTGAGCCAGAACAACTGAGCGGGCTTCCAGAGCCCGCCGCCGGGCTGCCGCAGGGCCTCGGCGGCCGGCGCTGCCGCGTCGGGCCCGGACGGCCCGGCACGCCGGCGATCCCGCAGGCGCCGCCGGGCGTGACCGCGACCTCCTCACGGGACGACGGCACCGACAGCGCTCCGGGGCGTCCGGCCTTTCCGGCTCCCGCCCGCGAAGCCGAAACAATCTTCACCCGTCTGCCCCGAAAAAGCTGTGCTTAGCGAGGATGAAACTCGGGTCTCGGCCGTCGCCGACGGAGTGTGGCTCACCCGCCACGGACACCCGGGTCACCATGGGCTAGGCACGGGCTCGGCACTACCGATGGGCAACATCTGGATGCACAAACTTCCCCTCGTGCTGCTCGCCGTTTCGGCGATGTCGGGCTGCACGTACCTGCCGGCGGCGGGTCCGACGGCGAGCGCGATCCAGGCGGGCGCGGAGGTCGCGACCGCCGACGGGGGCCTGCTGGCCCGCTACGAGATCATCGACGTG
>NZ_BPQS01000088.1 GCF_022179385.1 Methylobacterium longum
GTCCGGCCTGATCACCACCCAGGGCAACTTCTCCCAGAAGTACGGCTACTTCGAGATGCGGGCCGACCTGTCCGAGGCCAAGGGCGGCTGGGACGCGTTCTGGATGCAGCCCAACCAGAAGGCCCCGACCACACCCGGAGGCGACAGCAGCAGCTGGCAGGAGCTTGACGTGGTCGAGCACTACGCCGGCAACCCGAGCGGCGATTACAGCACGATCCACACCACCGACCCGTCCAACGGCATCCCGTGGCAGCAGAACCGCCAAGTCTACTCCGAGCACGACACCTCCGGCTATCACACCTACGGCGTCAAGTGGGGGGCCGATAAGCTGGATTTCTACTTCGACGGTCAGCTCACCGGCTCACAGGCCACGCCGGCCGACTATAAGAACCCGATGTACCTGATCGCCAACCTCGCCACGCAGGACGGCGCGACGGACGTCGGCCAGAACATGAAAATCGATTACATTCGGGCGTACTCGAACGACGGCTCTAACCCGACCGTGGCCCAAGACACCGTCTCGGCTCCAGACGGCAAAGACCCCGGCATGTACGGTGCCACGGCTGCGGCATCAGGCTCGGCGGACACGGCCGGTACGGCTAATACCACAGGCGTCGGCACCGCGAGTACGACCAGCCCGACCGCCGGTACGACGAACCCGACCGGCTCGGTGACGAGCTCGACCGGCACGGGGAATGCCGCGGCCACGGAAGCCACGGGCACGACCAGCTCGACCGCTGGCGCAGCCAACACGATCGCAAACTCAACGGTCGCTTCCGGCTCGACAAGCGCTACCAACTCGACCGTCACGAACTCGACTGGGACATCTGACCCGACCGCGTCCAGCTCAACTGTTTCAGCCACCATCCCGACGGCGGCTTCCGCGAGCACGACGACCCCGAGTGTCGCCGCGGCGACCTCAAATAATCCGGTCACGTCTTCTTCCAGCTCGACAAGCGCTGCCAACTCGACGGAAACGGCGAGCGCAGTCAGCTCTAGCCCAGCCGCTGGTTCTACGACTGCGGATAACTCGACTGCGACCACAAACGGTATGACCAGTACCGTTTCCACGGGATCAACGAGCACGAGTGGCTCAGGGGGGGAGGCGGTCACCTCGCCGAATGATACAGGCTCGACTGCGAACTCCAGTAACTCGGTTCCCGCTTCCGCGGGTGCAGCGAGCCCGACGACCACCGACGGGACCGGCGCCTCCACCCGCTCGCCCGACCCGACTTCTGGCTCGACGAGCACGGCCAGCCTGACAAGCACGCCGCTCTCCACATCCACCAGCCCAGCCGCTGAGGCGACAGCAACCGCCAGCTCCTCAACCACTAGCCCGACCGACGCAACCGCAAATCCCATCAGCTCGACCGATATGGTGCCTGCTACGACGGCCGGCTCCGCTAGCACGACGGGCAGTGGCTCAACCGAGACGGCGCAAACGGCAGCCATCAGCTCTGTGGACACGACTGGTGCTACGGGCACTGCCGCCCCAACGGTCGGCTCGACGGGCGCAACCGGTCAGAACGCCGATCCGACAGCGTCGACTACCGCGACGGCTCCCACGGGGTCGGTGAACTCGATCGACTCGACGAGTACAGTCACCTCGACGGGTATGCCTAACCCTGCAACTATATCTGCCGCTGATCTGAACAGCACGGTGAGCACTTCTTCGAGCGGTAAGACTTATCACTATCAAACTTTTTCTGTCAGTGAAGACGATAGAAAAGTGGCAATCGCTATGCTGGAAAAGGCATCCCAAACTAGCGGTGGACAGCCAAATTCGACTGGGTCGGCGCAAAATTTGTCTGATGCTATGTTTCTTTTCTGGTAGCAAATTGAAGGCTAGTTCGGCTGCGACGGAAGTTCTTCTGATGCGCCTGGTCCATTTTGGATCAGGCGCTTAGTACGCTGAGCGGCCTTCGGATTACATTCTGAGTTATAATCAGTGCAGCATCACGCCGTTCGGTGCCGTCCCGGTCTTCGACCGCATGGACGGCAATGCCGACCACGTGGACGCCGGAGACGACGAGCCGTCCCTGGCCGCCCCCGAGAACGCCACCGGCTCGCAGGTCGTCTACATGCGAGGCAACGACCAGGACCGCGAGCAGGAGGTGGTCGAGGCTGTGCGGGCTTCGACCAGCTTATTGTTCAGGACCCGAGCCTTCTGGAGCCGTCGTCTGCAACTCGACAAACACCCTTCGTGGGATTAGCACGGCAACGATCTGACCATCCGCCGCAGCGAAGCGAACTGCAGCAGTATCGCCCCCGTCGATCAACTCGATATCGACCAGTGCGCGGACAGCTATAGCCATCGCGACAGGCGTTTCATCAGACATGGTCGGCTTCCTCCGTGCCCGCCTGATATCACGTACAGCAAAAGCCATACCTCACGAGGGCGTGAGCTCCGTCTCGGCCTAGTGCAGCTGCGCGATCAGCGGGAGGCGGACACAGCATGACGTCGTTCTCGCTTGGCGCAGCGTGCTGTCCGTTACCCGGCCAGGGTACTCCAAAGCGGCCGAGGGCGCTTCATGTCCTTCGCGCCTCATCCGGGCCGGGCGGACGTCTCCGGCTATTCCCGGGCTGGCTTCGGCTCTGGCTTAGCGGCGCGCGTGAGGCTCTGGATGGCCCGCGGCGGCCGACCTGCCTTCTGGGCGACCTCCGCCTCCTGCTGCTCGATGAGGTCGCGAGCCGGCTGATCGCCGTCCAGGCCGCCTAGGATCTCCATCGGCACGCGCCGGTTCGAGGCGCGGCTGCCGTCCTCGAAGACGACGTCGAACAGGACGAAACCTCGCCCCTGGGGCAGCTGCTTCACGCGGGTGGCCATACCGGGCTGATACGCTGGCAAGCTCGGTGGCGCCAGATCGGCGGATCCTGTTGACGCTGTCGCCGCGCGGGACGAGGCTCGGTCCGGGGGCGGCTACGGAGTTTGCCACCATGAGCGACTTCGATCACATCCTGAACTGGAAGCTTCTCCGAGGCTCGCACGAGTTCCCCGGGCCGGAGGGCGGCACCTGCATCAACGAGGCGGCGATCGTCGCACGCGGCCTTCCCTATCAGCGTGTCGGTACAGTCGAAAGGATGCCGGACTGCTTCTCGCGCCCAATCTGCCGGCTTGCCATGATGCTGAATGACAACGCGACAGAGCTGCAGCGACAGCGCCTGCTGCCATTCGTGACGCGGCTGGCCTGTGCGGACACACCCGAGGTGGAGCGCGAGCGGGACCGTTACATCGACGCCTACATCCAGCAGAGCTGGTCTTTCGGAAACAAGTTCGCATTCGATCGAGGGCTCGCCGCTCTCGAAGGCGCGCTCGCGATCGGGCGGCAAGCCGACCCGCTCGGTATAGAAGAAGCGGCAAGCCGGCTGGACGCGGCGTGGGGGCCCGGGACCCCGGCAAAGAGGCGAACCGGCTCCTTGTCTACGAAGGTGAAATGGTGGCTGGGCCTGCAGCAGACACCCGAGGGTGTTGGGTGACGCTCAGCTGCGGGGCGGTGCCACGGAGGCGCAGGCGCAAGGTCAGGAAGCCCGCAGGATCCGCCCTGAGTCCTGCTCGGAGGTGACTGTGCGTAGGTTGAGCCGGGCCCGCATTCTCTTGCCCGGCTTGAAGTGAACGTGCGCCTTGGCCTCGACCACCACCGTCTCGCCCGTGCGCGGGTTCCGGGCGGTGCGGGCCTCGCGGTCACGGACGCAGAACGTCCCGAAGTCGCGCAGCTCAACGCGGTCGGCATCTGCCAGCGCCCCGGCGATCCGGTCAAGGAT
This sequence comes from Methylobacterium longum, assembly GCF_022179385.1. Lineage (GTDB taxonomy): Bacteria > Pseudomonadota > Alphaproteobacteria > Rhizobiales > Beijerinckiaceae > Methylobacterium > Methylobacterium longum. The sequence continues at coordinate 3,763 of NZ_BPQS01000088.1, forward strand.
GCCATTCACTACCGCCTCGACATCCGCCGCGAAGAGGTGCGGGTTCTGCGCCGTGATGCGGGCAATCAGCTCTGACTTGATCACCTCAGCCGCTTAGTCGATCGAAAGGGCTTCCTTGAGGCTGTGCTGGCGGCAAGTTCGAGGTCCCAGCTCCTTCCAGCGGCCGGGTCCGCAAGCCAGTACGCGGGGACCGAGGTTTGGCCGGATCAGGCGAGGACAAGGTTCCGGCGCGGGCCGGTCGCCGAGCCCGCGGGCGAAGGACTTGCGGTGTCGGGATCGCGCACAGGAAGGTACCGCCCGCGGCGTGGTAGGCGCGCTGCTGCTCGACGATCTCTTTCGCGAAGTTCCAGGTCAGGATCAGCAGGAAGTCTGGACGCGCCGTGCCGAGTTCGGCGACGTCTCGGATCGGCAGGCGGACGCCGGGCATCCACTTGCCGACCTTGTGCGTGTTGCGGTCCACCACGAACTCAATCGTGCCTTCCGCCAGATCCACATAGTTGAGCAGGGTCGCGCCCTTGGCAGCCGCACCGTACGCCGCGATGGTCTTGCCCTGTGCGCGATAGGCGTGGAGCATGCTGCGCAGGTGCATCCGGATGCCTGCAACCCGGTCGCCGAAGTCCCGGTAATAGGCGAGCTGGCCGATCCCGAGGGTGCGCTCCTCGGCCTGCAGGGCCTCAAGGCGCTCGCTCTTCCCCGGCGTGCGGCTGACCCGCAGGCGCAAGGAGCCCCCGTGGATGTCGAGGCGCCAGACATCATTGAGGTGGAGGCCGTGTCGCGCGAACAGCGGCTCCAGGGCCGAGAGGGAGTGGTAGAACACGTGCTCGTGGTAGATCGTGTCGAAGGCGCAGGTTTCCACAAGATCGCGGACGTAGGGAAACTCGAACTCGGCGATCCCGTCGTCGGCGAGCAGGATCGCGAAGCCGGCCACGAAGTCGTTGATGTCGGTCACGTGGGCCAGCACGTTGTTGGCCAGCATCACCGTGGCCCTTCGACCCTCAGCCGCGAGCCGGCGGCTGGTCTCTCGCCCGAAGAAGGCGCACTCCGTGGGCACGCCCGCGGCTTGAGCCGCCTCAACCGGACCAGCCGCAGGATCGATGCCCAGAGCGGGGATACCCGCGTCCACGAAGTTACGGAGCAGGTAGCCGTCGTTGCTGGCGATCTCCACCACGAAGTCCGCTGGCCCGAGATCGCGCTCAGCGATGAGCTTCAGGGCGTGCTCGCGGCTGTGACGTAGGAGGGCCGGAATGAACGAGGAGAAATAGGGGTAATCGGCGTTGAACAGAACGTCGGGCGGGATCGTCTCGCTGACCTGCGCGAGGCCGCACGCCTCGCAGACCAACACCTCCAAGGGGAAGACAGGCTCGGGCCGGTCGAGTTCCTCAGCGCTGAGCAGTGCATTGGCGATGGGCTGGCGCCCGAGGTCCAGCACCATCGCGAGGTCGGCCCCGCCACAGGAGCGGCAGGCGGTGATCCGCCGGGCGCCGGGGGTGCTAGAGGACGCGCCGTCCCTGACGAGGGCGGGCGCCGTCCGAGGATCGGTCAGAGGGGAATGGGTCACGGAGCCTCCTAAGTGAGGTAGTAACTACTTAGGTACGGATCTGACTTTGCGGAGACGATTTAGCGCAAAGCTGGCCTGCCTCGCGATTAGACCCGCATCAGACGGTCCAATTGCCGGTTTTTTACTCAGATATTTTCGAGAGTAATAAGTTATTTCAGTATTTAGAATTGTATATCGAATTTTATAGCGCCGACAATCCCGTATTAGGTGGAGCGAGTGCAATCGCGAAAAAGTGATTGCTTATTGGTTTGACGCCCTGGATTAAATAGCCGCAACGCCCTGCCCTTAGTCATGAGCTTCAAACGCTGCGCGAGGATCCCGAGCCTAACCTCGCCTTCAACGCGTGCACCCTTCTCTCTCAGCGGGTTCGTTCCCCGGATAGGCTCGGTCGTTGCCGCCAATCAGAGCTGCGGTAAACGGACCTTCTCAAGGGCAGAGGAGTGTCGGGAGCTGACGATGATGATCTGCTCCGACTCGCCCGCTGCTAGTTGGCCGCCCACGCAGCGATCGGCACCTTGCTTGGGGTCTCCGAGCCGTCGCACGTTGCGCAGGTACGGGCGATGCTGCGCAAGGCGTGGGCGCCCTAGTCTTTCGCCAAGGACCGTAGGTCGTCGCGCGCAGCCAGCAGCTCGCGGAGTCCCCGTTCGTACAGGTCGATGCAGGCCTGCCAACGGCTCCTGTCCGCTACCGACAGGCTTGAGATAGTCAGCGCGGACCGCGCGATCCGGAGGCGCCCCTCCTGAGTGACGATGTCCTGCTCTACCTGCTCAAGGCTGGTCATCACGGCCCTCGACGTTGACTTAACCGTGCCGCCTGGCCGACATGGACCGTTCCGGTTGGCGCATTCTGCGGCGTAGCAGATCAACTCACGAGAGCAGCGCTTTCGCGCCTTCCCAGCAACGCCGCACCACCTCTCCAGCCGGTTCCGCCGATGCGAGACCTGCAGATTGTCCCGCCCATGTCTGCATGCGCTGAACATCGCCCGCAGCCTGCGCCTGTGCCCGCATCGCCGCTACCAAAGCCCGCTGGACCGGGTAGGGAGCAGGTGACGGCGCGTCGCCGCTGGCAGCCGCCCGCACGTAATGGGTTGCGAGGCTGCGTGCGGCTCGGCCCGTGAAGGCGCGGGTCAGCATCGTGTCCTCGGGGGAGGCACGTCCCAGAGCGTCGGCATAAGCCGGGTGTAGCCCCGCCTCCGGGCAGCGCAGGAACCCGGTCCCGATTTGTACCGCACTTGCCCCCAGCGTCAGGGCCGCCGCCACGCCGCGCGCATCGGCGATGCCGCCTGCCGCGATCACCGGGACCGAGACCGAGTCAGCGACCGCGGGCAGCAGAGCGAACAGGCCGACCTGCAGACGCTCAGCTTCGCCGGCCTCGAAGCTGCCGCGGTGACCACCCGCTTCTGCCCCCTGAGCGACGACTGCATCGGCACCTGCCGCTTCGGCGGCCCGTGCCTCTGCCACGGTCGTCACCGCCGCGAACCAAGCGATGCTCCGCGCCTTCATCGCGGCCACGAAAGCGGGTGGATAGAGCCCCATGATCGAGGAGATCACCGTTGGCCCAGCGTCCAGGATTGCCTGACACTGGACCTCGAAGTCGGGTAGCCCGGCGTCGCCAGCCTCCGGTGGAACGGGCGGCCCCCACCTCCCGAGAAACTCGCGGACGCGTGCTTCGTGATCGGGGTCGCGCACGGGCGCAGGATCTGGGATCCACGTGTTGATCTGGAAGGCGCCGTTTGATCCGGCCCGCACTGTTCGCGTCCAGGCAGCGATCTCGTCCGGCTGCATCATCAGCGCACCGCAGCCGCCGAGGCCGCCCGCCTTGGCGACCGCGACGGAGAGCGCAGGTGGGCAGGTGCTAGCCATCGGGGCAAGGAGGATCGGCGCCCGCAATCCGAACCTGGAGCAGAAAGCCTCGGCTCGGCGAAGGGGAGCGCTCATGGTGCTGTCCTGGTCGGTCGGCTTCCACTGAGCCTACGCCAATCAGACCTGGGCTGTCAGGACGAGGTGAGCCCGTTCACGTTGACTTGGAGGCGGCTGCCGGCCGACATGGGCGATCACGGCCATGCTCGCCTTGGCGAGTCGTGGCCACCATTCAGGAGACCGTCGCCGCGAGATAGACCCTGAAAAGCCAACAGGCCCCCGTCGCCAAACGGGAGCCTGCTGAAAACCTGGGGCCTTGTGAGGCCGGTGTCACTACCCCTCACAAGCCATGACCTCCCACCGGGAGTCAAGCGAAAGCGCCAACTTTCGCACCGGGGAAGCTTTGCCTGGACCCTAGCCGCGGCCCGTGAGGGACCGGGTTCGATGTTTCACGCCACCATGCGGTCGGCGATCGAGGGCGCGCGGACACTCGCGCAGCTCGACGACCTGTCGCGCACCATCTGGCAGGCCCACGCTGCCGAGACCGTCACCGACGCAGAGGCGCAGGGCTTGGCCGAGGCGCTGCACACCCGCAGGAGTGCGATTAGAGAGGCTGTGGTGCCCGTCGGCATCCCGCTCGGCCGTGTGACGCTGTTCCCGCCGAGGCGCCTCCAGCGGGCTCCTGAGCGATCCGTGGCGATCGAGCGGCGCCGTCGGCTGGCCTGCTCCGGTCCGATGCCGCCTGCCCTCGCCAGTCGGTTCACCACCGGGCAGCTCGCAGTCCTGCGCATCGTCGGGGACGAGATGGCCCGCAACGGCGCCTGCGGCTTGTGCATCGATGCCATCGCGGCGCGGGCGGGCGTGTGCCGGCGGCTGGCGCAGGCAGCGATCCGGCTGGCGGAAGGCGATGGGCTACTGACCATCCAGGAGCGACGCCACCAAGGCCGGAAGTCCGACCCGAACGTGGTCCGGATCATCAGCCGGGAATGGCTGCAGTGGCTCCGACGGGGAGGGCGGTCCGCGGCGCCTGCGCTGCTCGGGAGCATAGGGTGCAAAACGGTGCACCCCACGGATAGGGGAGATCCACAGAGGCAGGTTGTGGACACGGGACTGTCGAAGGGCTGCCGAGGGGCAGCGGGCGACCTCGACCGAGGCGACCCTGTGAGAATTCGCGCGGGTGGTGGCGCGGGCCGAGCTATGCGGTGATGCCATCGGAGTGAAGGCCGGCAGCACGTGGCGCGCAGAGGCAGAACCGAAAAGCGTGCTGCTCAAGAGCCAAGAGCTAGCATCCTAGGGTGTGAACCGAACCAAGCCGTTGCAGGGTTTGTGGTTTTATGATTCAGGGCCGCCCTTTACACCGTGGAGGCGGCGATGGCGGACCTGTTCTGGCTCTCG
>NZ_BPQS01000089.1 GCF_022179385.1 Methylobacterium longum
GGCTCCGACATAGCCATACGCCCTGACATCGACATGTGACGGAGCTCCCATTCCGCTCCGTATGCCGCCTTCACACCGCCTGCCGGAAGGTGCCGCCCAGACAGCGCTTACAGCCCATCCTGGTAGCGTTCCGCCTGTTCGGCGCCGAATTGCAGCGCGCCGGCGACGTATGCGCCGGCAATGTCCTCGTCAGCCTCGATCGTCGTCCTGTAAGTCATTTCGCCTTGATGGCGGCCAGACGCTCCCGACCAAGCTGGCGGATTTCATCAGGGGTGCGGGTGCTCGGGCCGCTCGCCATGCCGGCGTCAATCAGCTCCTGCAGCTCGGCAACCTTGCCAGCCCGGTCTTGGTCGCGACGGATCAGGTCCCGCACATAGTCGCTCGCATTGGCATAGCGGCCGGTGTCGGCCTGTGCCTCGACCCAAGCCTTCATCGGATCGGGCAGGGAAACGTTCATGGTCGCCATGTGGCACCTCCTCGCCTATCATGGCAAAAATTGCCAAAGGCTGTCAAAGGCTTTGCGAAATTGTAGGCGCGCCTTTTCGCGCGATCGAGCGTCAGCTTCGGCAAGGGTTTAGCGGCTGGCTGAAGACCCGCTCAAAAACGGTCCTTTTCGAGCGGTAGTTTTGCGCATCACCTTTCGCCGCCTCTAACCCGCTGATGCTGCTCGGGACGGGCGACCAGGGAGAAAGGTAGACCTTTCTCCTCCGCCGGTTTGGGCTTGTTGGCGGTAAGATCACGGGGGCGTCGCCAAAGGCTGATTGGTCGTCCTTACCAGTCCGACACGAGGCGCATGTCTGGCCGGCCGAAAGTCATCCCAGCGGGCGAAGGGGGGACTTGCCAGACCGCCAGACCGTCCGCCATGCTCCCATTTGCCCGCTCTGCGGCCAAAAATTACGATTTTCCGCGACTATTGCGACCAATCGCGACCAATTTCCAAAATGGTCGCGGCGCCGAAAAACAAGCCTGATCACTCGCTTAGGCGAGCGCGCGACCATTGCGACCAATTTTGCGCGCTCGCCCGCCTATGAGCGATTGTCAAAACTCGCGCGGTTTTTTTCTCATTATCACACGACATCCTCCAAATTGGTCGATTGGTCGCTAAGACATATAAAACTGATTGAAAAGAATAGAGAATTTGGATCGCGACCATTTTTCAGAATGGTCGCAATTGGTCGCAATGGTCGCAAACACCGAGGCGGGGCCGTGAAAAAAATCGAGAGGCGATCGACGTCGGTGCCCTGATCACCCGGGCATACCGGTAGAAGGCCGTTCATCGGCTCCGGAAAGTCGGCGCGACTCTCCTTGGCCTGTCGGGGCCGAAGGACGCCGGCGCCGGCAATTTCACCGACGACAAGGTCGACAGCTCGCACTTCTCGGCCAGGGCGGCGGTCACGCAAGAGCTGCAGGCTTGGCTCGCCGGGACGCCCGACGCGCTCCTCGACCTGCACGACGCCGTAGGTGGTCGAGGCGGGTGCTACCTATGCCGTGTGGATCGCCGCCCTCGGGATACTGCAGGCAGCTCGCCGACCTACCCGACGTCGAGGTGATGGGACCGGCGGCCCCGGCCGAGTTATGGGTGCCGGTGGCACGGGGAAAGCGCGGTCGGGCTATCGCCGCCCTGCGGGACGCCGCGGACGCGCACGTCCTCTTCCTGCGCGCCCTGCCAGCGGATGCGCACATCCTGGCGTTCCGGGCGGTCCCGAAAAAGAGGGCTCGGGCGCCCCGTGGGGAACGGGAAAAACTCGCTGCAGCAATAGCATAGCGGCGCACCCGGTTCGGATTTTCCCGCCAAATTGACGTGCGGAAAAAGTTTGACCATATTCGGAACACCCTCAGAAGGTTCTGAAAAAGCCCGCGGCATTGCCGGGGGCTTTTTTTGTTCTGAGGTACATCGTGTCCCGCAGTCGGTTCGCCTTCATACCGAACCACAGCGTGGCGGCTTGGGCCAACATCGGTACGCCGTGAGCGCTGACTGAGCTCACCACTCGACTGTTCCACTTTATCATCAGCGTCATCCCGCTGACGCAGCCACACAGGTCATGAGCGGCGGCCTATGAGCCAAGCCTCTCGGACACAACCAGCGAGCCGACATCGTGAGCCAAATAGGGCTCGCGGTCGTGCTTCTCCCAGCCAGTCAATCGACCCTGATCAAGCCAGTGCTCACGCCCTGGCTCCAGCACGCGCGTGCCAACGACAACGTCCTATCCTCACTCAGCCCGGATTGTGATCTTCGCTAATGAGCAACGCAGCCTCGCCATCTATCGTCAGCATCATCGACAACGCACAGCCGCTGCCCGGATCGGCCTCCGTGCCGCCACGAGAGTTGCAGGACACACTCGCCAAAGCTTTCGAAGCCAAGGCCGACGCAGAGTTCTCACGTGAGCTCTCCGAAGTCGAAGCAGCAAACCTCGAAATTCTCGCGGCATGCGCGAAACTTGAGCCGAATGACACGGGCAACGGCGCGCGCATGCTCCTGCACTTCGGTCAGGACCTGCAGCACGTCCGCGAAATCGGCTGGCACACGTGGACCGGGCGCGTGTGGAAGCGCGAGGGTGGCGACGAGGCCGCGATAGCCTACGCACAGCGCACGGCTAAGCGCATTCATGGGGAGGCACCGCTCCTCGAGCAAATGCCTCATGAAGCCAAGCTTATTCGCGAGGCCGCGCCGCTTCGATCGAAGGATCACAAGGAGCTCACGTCTGAGGAGGTTGTAATCCTCGACCGCGCCAATGCAGTGCGGAAGAACCTTACCGTCCGGCGCGAACAGCGCCGAAAGCACGCAACCATGTCCGGCAACTGGGGTCGGATTACCGCCATGATTGCGCAGGCGCTCCCACACAAGAGCGTCGGTCCTAAAGAACTCGACGCCGATCATATGATGCTCAACTGCGAAAACGGAACACTCCTTTTTGCCAAAGAGGATGACCCCGATTGGTGCGGTGAGGAGCCGGGGTATCGACTTAACGTCAAGCTTGAACCTCACGATCGCACGCGATTGATCACCAAGATCGCGCCGATTTCATACGATCCAAGCGCCGAGTGCCCGATGTTCGATGCATTCATGAAGCGCTTCCAACCTGATCCGTTGGTGCGCAGGTTCCTGCAGGTCTATCATGGACTCGCCTTGACTGGTCTCACCGGGCAGCAGTGCTTCATTTATAATTACGGCACTGGAGCAAATGGCAAATCGACATTCATGGAGGCGATTGCGTCCATGATGGGGAACTATGCCGACCTCCTGAACGCCGAAAGCTTGACTGGTCAAGGGCAACGCCGTGGCGATCAGGCGACGCCTGATTTTGCCGAGTTGCCCGGCGTGCGCTACCTGCGCATTTCTGAGTTGCCACGCGGAGAGGATCTAAAGGAAGGCTTGGTGAAATCTCTAACAGGCGGTGAAGAAATCAAGGCTCGCCACTTGAATAAGGGCTTCTTCAAGTTCACGCCGACGTTCAAGGCTGCGATGTCTGGTAATGATTTGCCGAAGATCGGCGGCGTCGACAACGGCATTTGGCGTCGCGTGCGCCTCGTGCCGTGGGCAGTGACGATCCCGGAGGCGGAGCGCCGCCCGATGAACGAAATCCTCGCCGAATTCGAAGCCGAGAGGCCCGGGATCTTAAACTGGCTCCTCGAAGGGCTCGACCTCTACCTGCGCGAAGGGTTGCAGACGCCCGACGTCGTGACAGCTGCGACTTCGGCATATCGCGAGGAGATGGATCCGATCGGAGCGTTCGCCGCCGATTGCCTCGATCGGGTTCCGGGGCATTCTGAGACAGCGCGCGCCGTCTACGAGGCGTTCGAGGCTTGGTGTGAGGCAAACAGCGTTCGCCCCTGGAAGGAGACCGCATTCGGTCGCGCAATGCCTCAGAAGGGCTTTGAGCGGGAAAAAAAGCGGGTCCGGCGCTATCTCGACGTCCGGCTGCACGATGTGCCCGCGCAGGAGCCTGGGCGCAGATCGGGTGTCTATGGGAAGTAGCGATCGCCCGCGCTCATCTCACGAAGGGTTGCGGCCCTTTTGTGGAGTTCCCGGCGGGGCAAGGAGACTTGGCAAGTGCCTCGCAGCGTGCGCAAACTATTGCGACCGCACCCGACGAGTAAAAACGCCTTAGTTCTGCGACGGTTGCGAAGGTGATGCGTAGGTTCTTAAAACCCGCGCAACGCAGAAAACGAAACACTTTGAACGCGGTACAAGGCTCACGTGAAGGTCGCGAGGGTTTCCCCGCGTCGTGCACGTGAGACCACAATACGCCGATCTCAGAAATCTTCTCTCATGTATTCTAGACAATAACCTTCGTAACCCTCTCAAGGGTTAGGTAATTACCTGACAACAAAAGACAAATTATCCCGCGAGTGTTTTTCGAAGCCCTCGCGGTACCCTCGCACCCTCGTGCAACCTCCTAAGGCGTCCCCATGCTAGTTCGAGAAAAAATTGATATCGAAGCCTTGATCGTTCGTGCCTATCGGGAAAAGGCCGTTCACAGGCTCCATAACGTCAGCGCGACTTTGCTCGGCTTATCTGGGCCGAAGGCGCCAGGCTGCAGCTACTTGACCGACAAGGTCGACACCTCCTCGTTTTCGGCCAAGACGGCGGCCAAGACGCGTGATTTGCAAGCACAGCTCGCTGCCGCGCCCAATGCCCTCCTCGAGCTGCACGATGCCGTGCTCGGCCTACCGAATTTCTATATCGAGCGCACCGACTGCCTCGGCTTCGTCGTTTGGGATGGGGAGACGGCCGCACGCAACGGACACCGGATCGAAGTCAGCCCATGGAACGAGGCCTCGATCATCAAGGTCGAGCGCAGGGGCGGTTCCGGACCGGCCCAAGACGATTTGCTGCCGGTCGGCGTGCCGCGGCGACTGGTGGTCCTGGTGACCTCTACAATCGTTATCCTCAACGGTCAGCACGGGGACCGGCCTTACGTGCCCGAGGTCGTCGTCGAGCGGATGCGGCCCGTCTACGATGGCCGGGGAAAGCGCGCGTCGGGCTACGTGCCCGTTTATGAAACGGGCGTCCAGGAGATCGTCGAGGCGCGTGCGACCTATGCTGCCTGGCACGCTGCCCTGGGCATGCTGGCTGCGCAGCTTGCTGGCTTGCCGGAGGTCGAGGTGACAGGGCCGACCGCTCCGGCCAAACCATGGCGCCAGACGGGACAGGTCTTAATCGGCACAGCCCCGACCGATCTGCGCGACGAGCCGATCAAGCCGCAGAAACAGCGCCGACGCCCCAGGCCATCTACCCAGTCGGATCTGGGTCCCTCCGGAGGATAAACTATATCGCGAGGCGGAACCACCCGGGATTTTTCCAGTAATTCCGCCCAAAATTCAGGACTAACACCACCTAACATCTATAACCGGCGCCTAACAGATCCATCTTTATTCCGCGCTCTCATCATGCAGAAGGTCGGGTATGACAGACCACGTTGTAGAAGGTTTTGCGGGAGACCATCAGGCTTAGGCCCGCGCGAACAGATCGAGCTGCCCTGTTCCTCTGGAAGCCCGCGACCGGGCGCTAGGAGCGGGGTGCTTGTGCCTCAACTTGGGCAAGAGGGGCAGACCGGCACCTGGCTTGCCATAGAGCACGGCACCGACAATCCAGCAGCCGTCGCCGCGATGAAAGACGTTGGCGGTGTGAGGTCCGGCTCGCAGGATCTCCTGCACGAGCGCCTCGTCGACGTTCATGCCGGACACCGCCGTAAGCAGGCACGAGAGCCCCAGCGCTTCGACATCGAAGGATTGAAACTCCGCAGCGCGCTGCCGCCAGACCTGGCGCACAGCACCGACGCTCGTGTGGGGGAACGGGTTGGGAGCCGGTTGCGTCGCAGCGTCGGCGATGAAGGCCGCGATCGCGTGCCGGTCAGCGATGTCGGTGGCCGCGAGCAGAGAAGCGGCGAGCTGGCGTCGGCTAATCGGCATCGGACCCCGGATCATATGGCCGTGCCCTAGAGGCCGCTTCGCCACTCCTCGCTTAGACCAGGAGGCATCGACCGAAGGGAGAGCACTCAAGCCACAGCCGGTGCCTACTTGCCCTACCGCCGGCAGGAGCATCATCGATGCTCGGCTCCGCGCGTCGCCGCCTCCACCCGCCGGATTGTCGCTCGGCTGGCCTTGAGTTCGCGCGCGACTGCCGAGGCGCCCTGGCCGTCGCGCAGAAGCTGCTCTGCCAGCCGTCGTTGCTCCGGGGTGAGGCTCGCCGGTCTGCCGATCGCTTTGCCCTCAGCGCGCGCCCGAGCGAGGCCCGCCTGGGTGCGCTCGATCAGGAGGTCGCGCTCGAATTCGGCAACCGCGTTGATCACCCCCATCGTCAGCTTGCCGGTCGAGCTGGTGAGGTCGACGCCACCGAGCGCCAAGCAGTGCACGCGTACGCCGATCTCGGCCAATCGTGCGACCGTGCCGCCGACATCCATCGCGTTGCGGCCCAATCGGTCGAGCTTGGTCACGACGAGGACATCACCATCCTCGAGCCGATCGAGCAGGCGGACGAAGCCGCGGCGCTGTGAGGTCGCGACGCTGCCCGACACGGTCTCGGTGATCACGCGCTGTGGCTCCACTTGGAAGCCTGCGGCTGCGATCTCTTGGCGCTGATTGTCGGTGGTTTGCCCGAGGGTGGACACGCGTAGGTAGGCGAAGGTGCGGGGCATGGCCAAAATCTGGTCGAAAGCGGTGGCCGAAACTAACGGCCGGCCGAAACCACCGCAAGCCTATGTTTCGGCCACATCTCCCGCTGGTGGCCGAAACCGTTCGGTTTCGGCCAGACCTCCGCGGGCGAACTGCCCGCCGAGGGACCGCAAGGCAGCCACTCCTGGCAGAACTGCCAAATCAAGGATTTATGGCGTATATAACAAGGCTGTCGTATTTCTGGTTGGCGGCCTATGGCGAGCTGATGGCTGAATGTCCTCCACCAGACAAACGTATACCTCTGACCGATCGGAGCAGGATGTCATGAACGCGACGCTTTCCAAGATCGATGCCGGCGGTCGGCTGATCATTCCAGCCCAGGCACGTAAGGCCCTCAGCCTGGAGTCCGGCGGACCCGTCGTGCTGACCCTGGTAGATGGTGAGCTTCGGGTGCGCTCAGTCGCTTCGGCCATGGCCGAGCTTCAGGTCCAGACCTCCTCCTTCCTGGCCAGCGACGGCGCCTCGGTCAGCGCCTTTCTAACGGCGCGGCGTGCAGAGGCTGCCAGGGAAGACGGCACGTTGGTAGACACGACCGATCTGGCTGCCCCATCCTCGACGGAACTCGATCGTGGCGCGTAGCGTCCTCGATGCTTCGGCGTTGCTCGCCTACCTGCGCCGGGAACCCGGTTGGGAGCAGGTGCTAGAAGCCTTCACCGGCACCGCCACGATGACCACCGTAAATTTCGGCGAGGTCGCCGGATGGTTGGTCCGGAAGGGCGCTGATGAAGCCGCCGTGAGAGCTCTGCGGAGCGGCTTGGTGTTTCCGCTCACCCCCACCGACGACGACCTCTGCATTCGCGCAGCATTGCTAGAGCCGCTGACCAGGCCGAAAGGGCTTGGGATCGGAGACCGGCTCTGTCTCGCGCTCGCTGCCCGCTCGAATGCCGTCGCTGTCACCGCGGACGCCGCTTGGCAGGAGATCGCTGCAGCGGCCGAAGTCGAGGTTCGGCTCATCCGCTAAGTTTGGGCGAGCAGGCAACCGAAGCTTTTACCCGGCGCTAGAATAGCCGACACATTTTACCGACAGAGGTGGACCTGTCTGGACAGTTCACAATCCACCCCGCCGGATCGTCGGGAAAACGATCGAATAGCCGGCATTGCCACTCACGCTACCTGGCGTTGAGTTCCAATAGGGCTTGAGGATGAGCAGGCTGGCTTTGGAAAGCCACCTGTCACTGAAGCTGATCAAGGATCCAGCCCTGTGCCTCGTCCAAGCTGGCGAACAGCGGTGCGTTCAGGTCGTCGATCTGGCCGAACCCGGCCTCCAGGAACCACTTGCCCGCATCATCGTCGTGCTGCTCGGAGAGGCAAACCAGGACCGCGACGAGAAAACCCTCGTGGAACACGAGCTGGCTCTCCTGGTCGTCGCTGCCCGTGGCAACCTGCACGGGCTGAAGGCGAAGGTTCATGCAGCATCCCTCCCGCCCAGATGCAGGTAGTTGGGCTTGAACTCGGCCAGGGCCTCCAAGCCAGCCAGATCCAGGATCCGCAACTGCCGCCCTGAGAGTTCAATCAGCCCACGCTGCTTCAGGCTCCCGAGCGTGCGGTTGACGTGCACGCTGGTCACGCCGGTCGTGTCGGCCAGATCCTCCTGGGTGATCGGCAAGGCGTAGCCGTCGCCGGCCGTCCGGCCGACCGCGCGCAGCCGCAGCAAGAGCTCACACATGAGGTGCGCGATGCGCTCCTCGGCGGAGCGGCGGCCGACATTGACCAGCCACTCGCGCAGGGTCGCCTCGTCCACCAGCGTGGCG
>NZ_BPQS01000090.1 GCF_022179385.1 Methylobacterium longum
CAGCACGGTGAAGGCCTGCGTGTCACTCACGGCCCGGGGGATCGCTTCCTTGGCGACGAACGGCAGGGCGTGCATGGCCTCATCCCGGACGGCTTCAGGGCTGTCGCACTCACTCCCCTCTGGGTCCCGGCGAAGTGCCTCCCCATCGTGGATGTCGAAGTAGTACCGAGCCACAGCCGTCTCACGTACACCAAGTCGAAGAGGTAAAGCGGCTGAAGGCGCGATGTGTTGCTATGTGAAAGCATCAGGCTCACCCGAGGATGAGCGCTTGTGTCTGCAAACGGATGGGAACCAGACACTCGTGTATCAACTGCTGAATGTCGGCTGGCCTCAGGAAGCAATCTGCCGGCGTGGCACACTCGTATAAGGGCAGCGTATGAAACCGGTGGCCACTCCCGGAATGCCGCTCAGCATCGCTCAGGCAGAAGTGTAAGAAGCATGACATTCGATGGGTGCGTCGTTCCGGCCAAGGTAAAACTGATCTACGTGAACAGCATGCATCATGAAAGGCGGTAGGATAGCAGTCATCGCGGTTCCGATTTCCTGCATACCGCGACTGAGAGCATCAAGCTTCCGCCTCGACTGGTCGAATTGCCGTGCCACGCTTCCACTTCCACATTTTCGACGGCCAAGACCGACGCGATGAGGACGGCACCGAGTTGCCGGACTTCCAGACTGCTCAGGTCGAGGCGATCCGTTTCGCCGGGGAGATCCTGAAGGATGAGGCGCACCGCATCGCGCTCGGTAAGGAGTGGCGCATGGACGTCACCGACGAGAGCAACATGATCCTGCTGCGGCTCGACTTCTCCGCCGTCGCCGCGCCGGCCGCCCCGCGTAGCTCCGGGTGGACACTGCAGCCGGTCGCCTGACGTGCTCGCCGGCTCGTGCGATGAGACAGCACGCGGACGCGTCCGATGGGCACGGCAAGGACGGCGCTGAGAACATCGTCACCCTTCGTTGCGGTCTATACGAGCTGCAGCGCAGCCTATGCGGCGACCCGTCCGCCCTGGTGCAGGTAGTTGGGCCGGAACTCCGCCAGGGCGCGCAGCCGCGGCAGGTCGAGGATCTTCAGCTGCCGCCGCTTCAACTCGATCAGCCCCGCGCGGCGGAAGTCCTGCAGCGTGCGGTTCACGTGCACCGGGGTGATCCCAAGCGTGTCGGCCAGATCGATCTGCGTGAGCGGCAGCGCGTAGGTGTCCTCCGAGGCGCATCCGACCGCCTGCAGACGCAGGAGCAGCTCGCAGAACAGGTGCGCCATCCGCTCCGCGGTCGAGCGGCGGCCGACGTTGACCAGCCACTCGCGCAAGGTCGCCTCGTCGACGAGTTGAGCTTTGCGCAGCCCTCTGGCGATCTGCGGATGATTGGCCAGCAGATCGGCCACGGTCTCGGGTGAAAGACGCACGACCTCGCAGGCTGAGAGCGTGCTGATGGTGTGATCCATGGTGTCGAGCAGCGCGACGTCGAGGTCGCACAGGTCGCCCGGCACGAGGTAGGCCATGATCTGGCGCGCGCCGGTCTCCCGCAGCTTGTGGCGGCAGGCTAGACCGGCCATCACCAGGAACACGCCCGCAGGCTCGTCGCCCTCGCGCACGAGATCGGTGCCGGGCGCCACGAGGCGCGTCTCCGCGCTGATCCGCGCGAGCATGGCCCGGTCCGCCTCGGTCAGGGACGTAAAGCCCTCCAGCTTGCGGATCAGCGGATTGCCCGTGGCGGTGCTCGGATAGAGCGAGCGGATGGACGCGGTCGGCTGCGAGCCCGGGGCCTCGGTCGCCAGTGCGGGCTCCGAGGCGGCCAGCTCATTCACGCTGATGACCACGTCCTCGGCCACGGCCGGCTTGTTGAACCAGGGCACGCCCTGGAAGTCGCCGGCCGTGCACTGATCCTGCCGACAGCCCGAGTGGACGAGGAACGGCACACCGCGTTGGCGCAACGCCCGGGCAAGCCCGGTGCAGCGGCCATCCTTCAGCACCACGTCGATGATGGCCAAGGTCGGCTTCTCCTGCACGAGCAGGCGCAGCGCCTCGGCTTCCGTGCCCGCGGGACCAAGCACGCGGTAGCCCGCTCGCTCCAGGGCGTCGCTCAGGTCCGTGCCGATGACGGCATCACCCTCCGCGAGCAGGATTGCCGGGCGGCGACCTATCGAATGCATGCAAGGCTCCGGCAAGCTGAGCCGTTTGCCTATCCCAATCGTGCATGGCTCAGTAACATCGGCTATAAACACAGCTTAGAGTGGTTTTGAAGGTGCCGCTGACCTCCGGTGTGGTATCCCACCGTCCGCAGTGTTCGATCCATGACCGATTATATTCCCGCATTGCAATCGCCAAAGGCGCACAGTTACTGAAGTCATCGTCTGCCGATGATCCGGGCGCAGGCGCTTGGGAGACTGCGTGTGCTCTTGCCCCAGCAGGGAGCAGAGGCGTGTCCCAGGCTCAGCACTCCAGCATCCGCAATCGCCTGCTGAAGGCGCTCTCGCAAGACGACTTCGCGCTGCTCCAGCCGCACCTGCAGCTGATCACGACCGAACTGCGTCAGCCGCTGATCCCGTCCAACACCCCGGTCAAGCAGCTGTTCTTCCCCGAGGTCGGCTTCAGCTCGATCACGACCCAAGGCTCGGGCGGCCGGGTCGAGACTGGCCTCATCGGCCGTGAAGGGCTGATCGGCGCTTGGCCTATCCTGCTGGGCTCGGACCGCACGCCGCACGACCAGTTCGTCCAGAACGCGGGCGAGATGCTGGTCATCACCACGGAGGCGCTGTGCGCGGCCATCAGCCGGAGTGCGAGCCTGCACAAGCTTCTGCTTCGCTTCATCCAGGTGCAGATCACGCAGACGTCCCAGACAGCCTACGTGAACGCGAGCCAGACCATCGACGTGCGCCTCGCCCGCTGGCTGCTGATGTGCCACGATCGGATCGACGGCGATGACATCCGGATCACCCACGACTTCCTGTCGCTGATGCTGGGGACGCAGCGCTCCAGCACGACCCTGGCGGTGCAAGCGCTGGAGGGCCACCGGCTGATCAAGGCGCAGCGCGGGAAGATCACGATCCTGGATCGCGAGACGATGGAGCAGGTGGCGGACGACGGCTACGGCCTACCCGAGGCTGAGTATGCCCGCCTGATCGAGGGCGCCTGATGGCGCGCTTCTTCTTCAACGTCCGGCATCGTCCCGGACCCGAGGGTCTGGCCGTAGACCCGGAAGGCGAGGAGTTTGCAGACCTGAATGCCGCGCGTGAGCGTGCGCTGTCGCAGGCGCGGATCATGGTCGCGCGGGAGCGTCACACCTTCATCCGGGACTGGATGGGGTGCGCGTTCGAGATCATGGACGAGGGCGGCCAGCCGGTTCTCACGGTACCGTTCAGCGACACCGTACCCGAGAGTGACTTCGACTGAGCGCGATCTGCGCTGTTCCAGCGAGACAGGCGGACGGCCACTCTGCGGCTCTGCTACCGGACAGCGGACCTTCCCAGGGCCTGCTTTATGCGAGGCGATTAGACGACGGCCTCGGTCGGAAGCGGTCATAAACGCCGATCTGCTAGAGGCGCACCCATAGTGAACCGGCGGTGCCGGCCTTTATCCGCATGCCCATAGTGTACCGAGGCTGGCGCATAGATCGCAGAGCTGCGCCACGTCGCGAGCCGGTCTTGGCGGCACGCCAGGGACAACCAATCTCAGAGGCTTGGTTCAAGGTCCACCCGCCGCTTGATCGGATCGCCGAGCACCATGTGGCGGGTGGCCTGTCACGATGGAGGAACCGATGATGCGCCTGACGCAGTCGCTACGCCCGTTCTATGACCATCTGTGCTCGCGGATCGCGGCATCTGCCGCGAGACACGAAGCCGAGGCGGCGCGCCTCCGGGCTGAACTCGCCAAGCACTCTGGAGGGCGGATCGAAACCGCCCGCTGAGATCCCGTCCGCAGACACGCCTGTCCGCTGATCGAAGCAGACCTCAGCGGACAGGATCTCGGGCGGCTCTGCGCTTGCCGTAGAGGTATGCCCTAGGCGGCCGGAATACCGAACGCCTTGCGGTCTGGTCCGCCGCCGAGACGGCGATCTTCCGCCCCACCTTGCTGGTTGCACGGGAGTAGGGCCGGAGAAGCGCTGTGAACCGATACGCCGTCCTGGTCTGTGCCGCGCTTACGGTGGCTGTCGTACCTGCTGCAGGGCAACAGCGCCTAAAGTCTGAGAAGGCTCGGATCCTCGTCGAGACCGTCGCTCGTGGCCTTGATCATCCGTGGGGTCTCGCTTTCTTCAGCGACGGGCGCATGCTCGTGACAGAGCGCGCCGGCCACCTCCGCATCGTCTCGCCTGACGGGCAGGTGTCTCGGCCCATCGCTGGCGTGCCGCGCGTCTATGTCTACGAGGGCGGGCTTCTAGACGTCGCGCTCGACCCCAAGTTCACCGAGAACCGCCTCGTCTACCTGAGCTACGGAGAGCCGCGCGAAGGCGGGGCCGCAACCGCTGTCGGACGTGCTCGCCTCAACGCGGCCAATGCCGCACTGGAGAACTTCCAAGTCATATTCCAGCAGCAGCCAGCCGTGGCAAACGCAAATCACTTCGGCTCGCGCTTGATCTTCGCGCCCGATGGCAAGCTGTTCATCTCGACCGGAGAGCGGGGCAACAGTGACTTAGCTCAGGATCTCTCGACAGATCTGGGCAAGCTGATCCGCATCAACCCGGACGGCTCTGCGCCGCCCGACAATCCCTTCGTGCGGCGCAAGGGCGCCCGGCCTGAGATCTGGACCTACGGCCACCGCAACATCCAGGGCCTCGCATTCCACCCGGATACAGGTGCGCTCTGGGAGGGAGAGTTTGGCCCGACCGGCGGAGATGAGATCAACATCATCGAGCCGGGTCGCAACTACGGCTGGCCTCTGGTCAGCTGGGGAGAGAACGCGGACGGCAGTGCGATCCCGCGGCCACCGACGCGACCTGACCTCGTGGACGCCATCTACCACTGGACGCCCTCTGTCTCGTTCTCGGGCATGACCTTCTACACGGGCAACGCCATTCCGAGTTGGCGCGGAGACTTGCTGCTGGCTGGGCTCGCCTCTCAAGCTCTGATCCGCCTTACACTCGACGGGACACATGTGACCGGGGAGGAGCGCGTTCCGGTGGGCGAGCGCATTCGGCACGTTGCTCAGGGTCCTGACGGCTTCGTCTACATCCTGACTGACGAGGACGGGCGCATCCTGCGCCTCAGAACGGATCGTTGAAGCTGCATTTGTCCGTCACAGCGTTGCTAACGGACAGGAACGAAATCGGGTGGTGGAGCGCGCAGCAGCATCCCGTGCTGCAACTGAACGGAGCAGGCCTCGCGTGGTTGGATTGCGCAAGCTTCGCCCGGCCAGCGCCGCTGCGCCCTACAGGAAACACACACGTTGTCCGGCAATCTCCTGCTCGTGCTCTGGTTGTCTCTGGTCATTGTGGGGATCGGCGCGATGCAGTGGGGTGCCTCTCGTGCCTCGGAGGCTCTTGATGCCTATGCCGGCCGCGCCGGCATGCGGGGCACAGTGATGGGCGCGCTGCTCGGCATGGCCACCGCAGCCCCGGAAATCTCCGTCAACATCGCCAGTGTCGCGTTCGGATGGCCTGACCTGGGGCTTGGGGCTGCGCTGGGTTCCAATGTTCCGGCACTGCCACTCATCGTCCTGCTCTCATGGCTGTCACTCCGCTCGGCTCACAAGCCGGGGAAAGCCGCCCAGGACCCCGCGCTGAAGCGGACCTCGGTCAGCGCTGCGGCAGTCGAGCCACACCTGCCTGTCGTCGCGCCGGCGGCGGTGGAGGTGCAAGCCGTACCCTACCTGCTCATCGTCCTGCTGCTTGCAGCACTGACCCTTCCACCTCGTTGGGCGGGCCTGCAGCCACTCGATGGGCTCCTGCTGTTGGCAGCTTGGAGTGTGTATCTCGCCCGTGCGTTGCTGCGTCCGCGCAAAGCACGGGCGCAGCCCCACACCGCCAACAAGACCCCGCTCGCCCGCGCACTCCTCGCTGTGCCCGCAATCGCCTTGGGAGCGCTGGCCAGTGTCGTAGCCGCGCGGCGACTGGCGGACGCCTTCGGGGCGTCGGACCTGGTGGTCGGGTTGTTCGTCATCGGTCTGCTCTGTGCCCTGCCGGAGAGCTTCGCCGCTTGGCGCCTTGCTCGCGAGGGCAAGACCACCACCGCTGTCTCCACCGCCATGGCCGACGGCATCGTTTCCCTGACCGTTGCATTGATCCCGCCGGCCCTGGCTGGCGCGTCGGTTGGTAATCCGGCGCTCTACCTTGTGAACTTAGGCTTCCTTGTCTTCGTGCTGCTGGCCTACATCGCACTCAACCATTTCCGGCATGGACAGGAACTCGGGCCAAGCCGCGTTTGGCTGTTTGTCGGTGCTTACGCGGTGTATCTTGGTGCTGTGTTCTATCTTCTGGCGCGGTGAGTATCGTGGGTCCATGTGGCGCCCAAGAGAGAGCTGAGCCGCGACC
This sequence comes from Methylobacterium longum, assembly GCF_022179385.1. Lineage (GTDB taxonomy): Bacteria > Pseudomonadota > Alphaproteobacteria > Rhizobiales > Beijerinckiaceae > Methylobacterium > Methylobacterium longum. The sequence goes on from NZ_BPQS01000090.1 coordinate 6,463, forward strand.
TTACAGAACTGCTTGAAGCGACGCTTCGTCGTTCGTGCACTTACGGAGCGCGCGTTGGTTGCGGCGGCGTCGTAATGAGGCGTGCCCCGCGACGGTAGGTCAGGTAACGCCAGAGCCACTGCAGCGAGACGCGCACGCGCTGAGCAAAGTCTACCAGCAAGACCACATGTACCGCCGCCCAGAGGAGCCAAGCTGCGAAGCCTCTGAGGCGCCGGCCCCGCCCAAAATCGAAAATTGCAGCGTGACGGCCGACGATGGCGGCGTTACCGCGGTTGTGGAAGACGAAGGGCGGCAGCGCTGTTCCACGCGTCAGGTTCGCGCGCAGGGCGCGGCCGAGATGCGTCCCCTGCTGCTGAGCGACTTGGGCTAATCCGGGTAGAGGCCGTCCTGCGTCATCGAGACAGAGTGCCGTGTCACCGAGCGCGTAGATGTCTGTTTTGCCCACCACGGAGAGGTCTTCCGCCACGGGGATGCGTCCGCTTCGATCCGCCGTGAGTCCGAGCCAGGACGCCGCCGCCGAAGCGCGCACGCCCGCCCCCCAGATCATCGTTGCAGCCGGGATCAGCGTTCCCGCGATGGTCACACCGGCGGCATCGATCCTCTCCACTGCCTTCCCCGCCATGATCGTCACGCCCAAGCGTTCAAGCGACCGCCGCGCGTAGGAAGCCAGCGTTTCAGGAAATGCGGCAAGGAGGCGTGGTCCCGCCTCTACGAGAATGACACGCGCCGTAGCCGGATCAATATGGCGGAAGTCACGTGCCAGGGCGTGGCGCGCCAATTCAGCGATCGAACCTGCCATCTCGACCCCGGTTGGGCCGCCGCCCACGACCACAATGGTCATCAGCCGCTCCTGCTCCACCGGATCCTGAGCCCGCTCCGCCAGCTCGAAGCTTTGAAGGACGCTGGTGCGGATCGCGCGCGCCTCCTCGATGCTCTTCAGCGAAGGCGCATAGGAAGCCCAGTCATCGTGGCCGAAGTAGGTGCTGGTCGAGCCTGTGGCGATCACTAAACGGTCGTAGGTGATCGCCTCGCCATCTGTGAGGTGCACCTGCTTCTCCGCAGTATCCACTCCGGCAACCCGGCCCATCACCACGCGGACGTTGGAGTAGGGTGCCAGGATGTGGCGGATAGGCTCGGCGATATCGGCCGGGGATAGAGCGGCGGTCGCGACTTGGTACAGAAGTGGGACGAACAGGTGGTAGTTGTTGCTGTCAATCAGCGTGACCGGGATCTCCGATCCGGCCAGAGCCTTCGCCGTCGCGAGACCGCCAAAGCCTGCGCCTATAATGACGACATGGGACAAGCCAGTTCGGGCCGAGTGCATCTGATTAGACATGACTGCTGAACCGTTCTCGGCTCGCGAGGTATCCGGGCTTGCGGGACGCCTTCGCCTGAACGGGGCTCTGCGGGCGCTGCTGCGCCGAGTTGTGGTGGGGATGCAGCCTCTCGTTTCAGGGCGGGCAAGGTAACCATCAGCCAGTGAAAAGCCGGGTTTACCGAACCTGGCCGCATTCAGGCTGGTTGCTCGACTACATGGCCTCGGGCTCAGAGCGGTTGACTGTACCGATCCACCGCCTCCGCCTGATGCGGGAGGCCAGGTGTATGGGATCGAGGACGGCATGAGCGAGATGCACTCTCTGGACGAGGCTCGCCTCCAGCCGCCGGGCGCGCCCGAAGTCGAGCTTGCTGCCGAGACACGCACCCTGGTTGTCGGCCCCTATCTGACCCGCAACGCGGCGGCCCAGGCGTCAGGCGCGGCCGAAGCCCAGAACCTGCGCTCCGTGGAGGCGCGGCTCGACGAGGCGACCGGACTCGCCGCCGCGATCGAACTCGACGTGGTCGAGAGCCTCGCCATCAGCCTGCCGCGGATCCGCCCCTCGACCTATCTGGGCAAGGGCCGAGTCGAGGAGATCGCCGGCCTGATCCGCGCCCGGGAGATC
>NZ_BPQS01000091.1 GCF_022179385.1 Methylobacterium longum
GAGCGCGTCGCCCTCGACCTCGACTACGCCACCCGCTGGAGCCTGCGCCGGGATCTCGCCATCCTCCTGCGCACCATCCCCGCCGTCCTCGCCCAGCGCGGAAGCCGCTGAGCTGATTAATACCGAAGCTCCATGCAGTCAACAAACTGTATTGTACATCACGTTCTTACTTTATCTGCGGAACAAGCGGGATATCTCTGAGTGCTCCGCTTACGTTCAATTTAGATAGGATAATTTATAGCTGAAATTCAGTCGGTATTATTCAGGATACGCGCTAGTCTATTTTCATCAGCCGTAGGCGATAGGTCGGCACACTTGACGGAGCTAATTAACGTAATTTTAAGGCTCTAATTGCCGTGCTGCTCCATTCCTGACATAATGACTCAGTACGCAGTCTCTGCACTAGTGAAATCGAGGCTCGTCGTCCGGAGTTTAACTAATTTGCTGGCCGTTCGTGTGATAACCAAAGTAAAATATTGAAGACCCTGGGCGATTCCATCGGTTTTTAGTATAATGATTGGCATCGGGCACGGACCGACTTGCGCAGTTCTTAACTAGTACAGCAGATTGGTGGAGGTAAGATTATGGTTAGATCGGAAGTATTGACCAAAGTTCCAAACATATTAATCGTTATACCAACATTAAATGAATCTAGATATATCAATCAATGCTTGCGCTCAATATCTGAGCAGGACTACGAGGGAAATATAAAGATAACTGTCTACGATGGCGGAAGCACAGACAATACTGTCGAAATTGCTTCGGAATTTGCGAAGCTAAGAAAGAACATCTTTGTTCGTTCCAATCCTGGACGGACACAATCCGCTGCGCTGAACTTGGCGTCGCAAGTCGAGCAAGATTTTGAAATTCTCGTACGAGTTGATGCGCATTCAGATTATGCTGTTGATTTTGTTACGAATTGTGTCTCTGATTTGTTGGCACAGGAGGCAGATAGTGTTGTCGTTCCGATGAACACGGTAGGTCGTACACCGTTTCAACGTGCTGTCGCGTTTGCGCAAAACAGTGTGCTGGGAAATGGCGGCTCAGCACATCGTCAGCGTGGTTCTTCACGCTTCGTCGATCACGGGCATCATGCAGCATTTCGTGCCGATGTCTTCAAAGCCCTCGGCGGTTACGCACTCGATTTTTCGCATAACGAAGATGCAGAATTTGACTGCCGTCTAACTAGGGCCGGCGGGAGGATTTGGCTTAGCTCTTCTGCTATGATTAACTATTATCCAAGAGACACAGTTCGCGGTCTTGCCAAACAATACTGGAATTTTGGTTACGGTCGCGCTCAGAATATGATTCTGCACAAAAGTAAACCTAAGTTGCGACAGTTTGCTCCGATTTTTATCACCATAAGCTCTGTTTTTAGCTTGGCGCTTGCCCTTATTTCGTGGTGGTTTGCTGTATTATTCCTTATATATGCTGCTATTTATACCGTTTGGTCTTTGGTTGCCGCAGTAAAAGAACGAGACACCAATTTGCTGCGTATGGGATTTGCGGCGGCAATCATGCATGTTTGTTGGGCCGGGGGGTTTATAAGCCACCTGACAACGTGTGCTGCAAAGATGCCGCTTCCAAAAAATCCTAAATCGATTCAATTCGGACATAGCACCGCTCAATGCAATGACCTAGTTATCTGATTGCCTTTTAGATTAGCTTTGGTAAAAGGTTGCTGCGTAGCTGTGATTCAATTGGGATGACCGCTTAAGCCGGGCCCGAATTTGTAGCAATGGCCACGTCGTCTGCGTATCCGGCGGCGGCGAGGCAGTTGCGGCACTCGTGCGCTGTGAAGCGGGCAAGCGCCTGCCGGATGGCAGCACACAAGTCGGGCAGGGTGCGGGCTGCCCTGGTCAGGAGCAGGCGCTTGAGCTTAGCGAAGATCTGCTCGATCGGGTTGAAGTCGGGTGAGTTAGGGCGGGAGGTAGAGGAGTTGCGCGCCCGCCCCTCGATCGCCTCACGTACCTCAGCGACCTTGTGAGCCCCAAGGTTGTCGAGGATGACCGTATCGCCGTGCCGCAGCACCGGGGCCAGGGTGTCGGTGACGTAGGCTCGGAAGCGGCTGCCGTTAGTGGCGCCGTCGGCCAGATTGACTGCGCACAGGCCGTCGCCACGCAACGCGGCGGTGACAGTGGTCGTCTTGTAATGCCCCTGCGGCACGGCGATCCGGCAGCGCTGTCCACTCGGCGCCCATACGTAGCCACGGGCCATGTTCGTCGCGGCAGCGGTCTCATCGATGAACACCAGACGGTCGGCGTCGAGGGTGTCCTGGCGCGCGAACCAGTCCTCCCGTGCGGCCTTCACGTCTGCCCGCTCCTGCTCGGCCGCGTGGAGCGCCCCCTTTTGCGGGTGATGCGGTGGCGGGCGAAGAAGCGCGACAGCCCGCTCATGCTGGTCGTCACGCCCTGCTCGGCCAGGACCGCGCACAGTTCGTGTAGGCGGATCGTGCGCTGGGCTTCGTAGGTGGCCCGGATCAGATGGGCGTGCGCCTCGATGGCTCGCGAGCGTTGATCGCCGCCGCGTGACCGTGGCGCGACACGGCCCTCCAGCCGTAAGCGCCCCGCTCAGCGGCTGGCGCTCGACTCGTACACCCCGAAGCGGGAGGCCGCGTCGTGGCAGGAAGCGCCCTCCGCCATCGCGGCGACGACGCGCTCACGTAGCTCGATCGACAGGGCTGACGGCATCGAAGCCGCCTCAGCCCGTCAATGCCTCGCCCCACACTACGTGCAAATCGATCGGGCGCAGCTCTAGGTTACCGTCCAAGGAAGTTTCGATGCTCACAATCAGGGAGCAGTCAACGCCCACCGACGCCAACGCACGAGACGTTTGTAGAGCGTCCTTAATAGCTCGTAGATGTCCAGGCGCGCGTCCCCCAGCGTCCGCCAGACCTCAGAGGCGGACGATGCGACTGATCACCCGTCGTTCGTTTAAGCATTTCTTACCCAGCGTATCGGTGGGCAGGTGCGACGTGGTCCCAGCAAACTGCTCGCCCTTCAGCCAGAGCTGGTCCATCCGCTCCTCCCGTAGGAGCCATGCATCACGACCGAGCCGTCTGCGCGACCGTTCTGAGTCCGGATGTCAACTGTCTGGTTTCGTAACGTCATTGGAATGCGGCGCATTGGGCGATCAAAGCTTATGCGTGGCGGTTCGACGGTGTGCGCCGCCAGTCTGCCAGGAGGGAGCGCTGATGCTCGCCATCCATCCCTAGGCCCACACGACCCCGGCCGTGCGCGCCGAGGTCGCCCTCTCGCACGGGAGCTCCGGCGTGCTGGCCAAGCGCTACAGTGTGTCCACCGAGACCATCCGCAAGTGGCGCAAACACGGCCCCGACGCTTGCCAGGACCGCTCGGCGCGCCCCCACCAGCTCGCGCGGCGCGCCAGCGATGAGGAGCGCGCCATCGTCTGCGCGCTCCGCCACTCCACCGACTTTCCTCTCGACGCGCTGACCTTCGTGGTCAGCCACTTCCTGCCACACCTTAACTGCGACGCGGTCTACCGCATCCTCAAGGCCAGGGCCTCAACCGGTTGCCGCCGGCCAAGAAGGCCGGCAAGGCGCATGGCAGCTTCAAGGACTACGAAAACGGCTTCATCCACGTCGACGTGAAGCACTTGTCCAAGTTGCAAGACCGCGACCACGTCACGCGTAAACGCTACCTGTACGTCGCCATCGACTGGGCCTCCCGCTACGTGCATCTCGCCGTCAAGGACGACGAGACCACCGCCTCGGCGGTGGCCTTCCTCACGGACGCCCTCGGCGCCTTTCCGTTCAAGGTCACCCACGTGCTCACCGACCGCGTCTCCTGCTTCACGGCCGATGCTTTCTAGGCCGCCTGCGAGCGGCAGGGTATGCAGCATCACAAAACACGACACTACAGGCCCAAAACAAACGGAATGGTCGAGCGCTTCAACGGCCGCGTCCAGCGGGAGGTGTTAGGGATTATACTCAACAGCCACACCGGCCTGGAGATCGTGCTGCGCGGCTTCAACGTGGCCTACAACGTCCGCCGGCAGCGCGTGCTCAACTGGCTCTCGCCGGAGATGGTGCTGCGCCAGCGGCTTGAAGCCGATACCGCACTCGCCAATCCCACCTACAAGCCGCCCAGTCCCAATCTCATCAAGCGTGCCCTTCGGATCGTCTCGGATGCCAAGGAGATCTCGCATCCGCACAGCTAGCCGGCAAGCCTCAACCGGCTGCTTAAGAATAGATCACTATGGATCGCTCAGCATCGTGCGTCTTCAGGTCGGAGGCAGAAGACGCATGCTGCATCAGAAGGTTCCAGCGATGACGGATCCTAGTTTCTTGTGTACGTCAGCCCTTGCGTGACCGGCCGAATTTCATGTAGCGTCATTAGGCCTTTATCGTTACTCGGTTCAGAATCGATGGAAATAATCGCACATCGTAGAAATTCAACGGGTCAATTGACTGCCACTCCCACTAAGTTTGGAGTAGAAGTCGACGTTCGCAGTGAAGGAGATGAACTTATAGTTCAGCACGATCCATTCGCTAAAGGCGAAAAATTCGAGATTTGGATTAGTAGCTTCCAACACGGTACATTAATTATTAACGTCAAAGAGGAGGGCCTGGAAGAACGCATCGAAACGATATTGACAGCGCGTGGTGTGAAAAAGTTTTTCTTCCTAGACCAATCCTTTCCTTTCATAATAAAATGTGCGAGGCGCGGTGAGAGACGATGTGCCGTTCGGGTATCGCAATTTGAGTCCACCGCTACAGCGTTGAATTTAGCTGGTTTGATCGATTGGGTATGGGTCGATTATTTTAAGCCAGTTGTGCTGCAAAATGAACAAAACATCGTCGGCGTTCCTGATTTCCCGTTCAATGAACCAGATTTATTGCAGATTAAAAAGGCCGGATTCAAGCTTTGCCTTGTGTCGCCTGAGCTTCAAGGCTGGCCAGCAGACGAAAGCATACCATATCTACGTACCCATCTAGATAAATCTCTGAGTCTTATTGATGCAGTATGCACGAAAAGATGGGATCTATGGGCCAAATGACAAAGAATCAACTTGCCATTTTTTCAATCGGGTTACTAATTAAGGCTATAGTATGCTCCTTAGCATTATACTTCAGTGGTAATTATCTTGGCTTAAAATGGCTAAATGAGCCGATTTTCGACTTTCAATTAGGCCAGATTCTGCGGCCCATCGAAACAGAGTCATCGAATTACGCTCCAGGAGCAGTTTTCTTCGCGCCGTTGGTATCAATCGGCAGCTTCATCTTGGGAGAAGTGCCGGCGCGCGTCCTTGTGCTGGCAAATGCGCTCCTGTGCGACTCGTTAATTTATTATATCCTTCTTCGAATAGTACCGGTCGAAAACCGGACGGCAACCTTGTCGGCTTATTGGTTTTCGCCTATCATGCTATGGTGTCTATATCGAAACGGGGGCTTAGATTACCTGTATCCAGTGTTGCCAGCCGCTGGATTTTACTTTGCAAAATCGCAGGAATACAAGAAAGCCGCGATATTTTTTGGCTTAGCCGCGGCCGCAATGCCACTTAATGTTTTACTTATACCTATATTTGGCTTGTATTTCTACGGACGTGGTAGACGTCGTCATTTGACGAACCAAATTATGATCATCTGTTGCATAACAAGCTTGGCTGCTAGTGCTGCAATCGCAGTACAGCCTGCCCTGCGTATTCTCCTCTATCAAGGGCTGACTGTTGCCGGACCCCTCAGCATGTCTATCAAGACGTCTACGCAATATGAGATTCTTCTGTTTCCAATATTTTGCTTTCTTTTATTGTTCGCGGCGTGGCGAATACAGAGGTTGAATTTTGACTTGCTTCTCGGTCTTGGTACATTGGCCATGACAGGATTCCTCGTTTTGTTGCCATGGTCTTTATCTTTGGCAGTTTTGGCGGCTCCTTTCCTGGCCGCACATGCAGGGAAATCTTTGCGCAGCGGCATGGTCTTGTATGTCGTATTTTCATTTTCCGTCACCATACTACAAATTCTAGCGGCTCTGAATTTTATTGATCTAGTATCCGTAACTCCTAGAGTTACGGCTTCGGTCGCCATCACGACAGTTTTAGTTTCGTCAACTGCACTATTTATACAAGTAGCGCGACGCTCTATTAGTAGATCTTATTTCTTTCAAGCTACACGAAGACCCATTGTTGTTGGCATAGGGGGCGACAGTGGAGCTGGAAAGGATACACTCGCTTCTTTGATAACTGACCTGGTCGGATCGTCAGCTGTTGCGCATGTTAGCGGCGACGACTACCACTTGTGGGACCGACACCGTCCGATGTGGCGAGCTTTGACACATTTAGATCCCAGAGCTAACGATCTTGCTCGTTATGAGTCGGACGTAGCGAAATTAGTCGATAGACGTTACATATTGGCGCCTCATTATGATCACAGTAAGGGACAGATGACGAAGCCATTCCGAGTAAATCCAAGCGAATTTGTTGTCGCTTCTGGCCTTCATGCTCTCTGGTCTCCGTCCCTAAATCAAATCTATGATCTTAAATTTTTTTTAGATATCGATGAAGATTTAAGGCGCTTTCTTAAGGTTCGTCGTGATACCTCCGTGCGCGGCCACTCGGTAGAAGCAATTTTGGCGTCTATGGATCGTAGAGCTGAAGATCGCGCATTGTACATAGAGCCGCAGATACAAAAGGCTGATATTATACTTAAACTTGAGCCTCGAGTTAAGGGCTTTTTAATTCGCGGCTACGAAGCAAGCGAGCCAGCTCTCAGGCTCATAGCCAATATACGTTCTGGCGTGTCGGTTGGTGAGCTTACTCAATGTCTTATAGCGTACTGTGATATTTTTGCTTTGCAAAATTATAACGGTTCCGGGGATTGTGAGTTGGTTGTAGAGGGCGAGCCGTCTGCTGAAGATATCGGAGTCGCGGCCGCCAATCTTGCTCCGGAGCTGACCGACTTTTTGCAAGGTTCTCCGATTTGGCGTCCTGGTCTGCGCGGAGTTATGCAATTAATAGTCCTTACACAGATTGATCGGGTCAGGCTGGAACGATTGGGCAAATCATGATTAAGTTCTCTCCAGATAAACTCAGAGCTACCCCTCGATGTATCCTGTTAGATCTAGACAACACGCTATATGACTATGATATTTGTAATGAAAGTGGGATGGATACGGCTGCCCGGTTTGCAGAAAAACAACTTAAGCTTAGAGCGAAGGAATTTATAAAATGGTTTGGGGAAGCAAGGTTGGAGATCAAGTTTGCTCTTGGGGCCGGAGCGGCTTCACACAGCCGGCTATTATATTTTCAGCGAACGCTAGAGTTGGCCGGTTATGCGAGTCAACCGCTCTTCTCTCTGCAATTGGATCAAGCATTCTGGCGCTCCTACTTAGATAAAGCTCAGCTCTTCGAGGGGGCCGCCGATTTTCTTGACGATGTTCGAATGGCTAACATCCCGATGGCCATAGTTACTGACCAGCTCGCTCAGTGTCAGATGCGAAAAATGGTTACTTTAGGTCTGGTGAAGTATATAGACTGTTTAGTTTCGTCGGAAGAGATCGGTTCTGACAAGCCTGACCGTAGGATATTCGAGCTTGCCCTTCGTAAATTAGGCGTTGATGAAGGTCCAATTTGGATGATTGGTGATAGCTTGAGGTGTGATATGAAGGGAAGCCGCGATGCAGTTGGAGCGATAGGAATTCAGAAGGTGCATGGCAATATTGTCGCCGCTCGGTCAGCTCAGGAAGCTGACGCAGTTTTTCGAAATTTCTCTGAATTACGCGGATTGTTTAGTCGAACAGTAGCAGTCGATGGTGAGACTGTTTAAAAGTCGTGTTGCAAATTGTTAGATACCATTTATTGGTGCGACTTGTTTTGAAGTGTGCGTTCGTAAGTAAGAACGCGCTACGATGCCGACGAGACCGCGGCACCTGTGCTCAATCCGGGCTACGGTCGCACCAAGAACGACCAGCTTTGCTGTATGCGCGACGTCCAGCGCTGGAGTGGGACTGATCCGCCCGTCGTCGCCTACGACTACGCCCCGGATCGCACGGCTGGTCGACCGATCGCGCGTCTCAGTGGTTTTGTAGGCGAGACTCTGGCCAAGGGTAAGCGCTGTCTGGGCGGCACCTTCCGGCAGACGGCGTGAAGGCGGCATACGGAGCGGAATGGGAGCTCCGTCACATGTCGATGTCAGGGCGTATGGCTATGTCGGAGCCGATCCGGCGCTTGGAGCTGTTCACCGGGGCCGGTCGGCGCCGGACGTGGTCGGATGAGGAG
>NZ_BPQS01000092.1 GCF_022179385.1 Methylobacterium longum
TCGAGAGGGTGCCGGCCGCCAGGAGGACGCCGCCCGAGAAGGTGTTGGTCCCGCTCAGCGTCAGCGTGCCGAGCCCGAGTTTGAACAACGCCCCCGGACCGGACACGACATTCGACACCGTCAAGGCTCGATTCGGGTCGACGGCCAGACCCGAGACACCCTCCAGTGTGAAGGGACGCGTGGTCGTGAAGCTCGCCGTCGCCTCCAGGGTCGCGTCGCCGCCGATCGCCACGGCGCCATAGGCTTGGCCGAGATTCTCCTCCCGCGACACCGAAACGATGCCCGCCCGGATATACGTGCCCCCGGTATAGGTGTTGTCGGCCAGCAGGTTCAATCGACCCTGGCCAGTCTTGAACAGGCCGCCATTGCCGGACACGACCGCATCCTCCGTGAGCATCGCACCGGCGAACACCCCGAGGGTACCGCCGTCGCGCAGGATGACGGGTCGGCCGAGGGCGAAGCTCCGGGTGGCGATCAGCGCGCTCTTGCCCTCCAGCGTCACGGTGTTGCTGGGGGCGCCGAGCGCCTCGGTCTTGTCGACGGCGAGCCCGCCCTGCCAGACGAAGACCCCGCCGGTGAAGTCGCTCGTCCCGGTCAGGAACTGAATGCCGGCCCCATCCTTGATCAAGCCGCCGTTGCCGGAGATGCGCCCGTCGAAGTGCGGCGTCTTGGTCGTGCCGGTCACGTCGAGCACCAGTGGTGCCATCTCGGTCGTCAGCAGATGGGCCTTGGTGGCGCGGCCATGGTCGTCGAGGTTCGTGAGAACGAGCGGCAGGAGCGGCCCGGTATCGTCCGGCTGATCGTCGCCATACCCGGTCGCGGGGGGCTTGGGCGCCGCGGCCTGGTATTGCCGGAACGCGTCGGAGCTCAGTTGCTGCTGGAGGGCTTGGCCGATCCTCAGCAACGTCTGCTCCTGAAAGGGATTGGCGTCGATGAGGATGTTCGCCTGCGCCCCGTCCACCTGAAAGGGCACGTTGAGCTGGGGCGATGAGGAGGTCTGTTCCGTCGAGAAGGTGAACAGACCGAGTCCGTCATTGGTGTCGTCGTCCGTGCCGAGGAAGCCGATCACCGCATCGACACCCAGGGTATTGCGGACGTTCGACATCAGCGCCGTCGAGATCCGAATCCAATTCGCGTAGGCGCGATTGAATTCGTCGGTGGAGGCGTAGCGGCCGACTTTGTCCGCGGCCAGACCAGCCAGGGCCATCTCGCCGCCGTCGAGGCTCGGGTTCTTCCGGGCGAAGGCCACGAGGTCGTCGATCGTGCGGGCGAAGACCTTCGGATCCACGTTCAGTCGCGAGAACTTGTCGCCCAGCAGCCGGACGAGCGCGCTCCTGTAATCGTCGGCCGATGAGACGCGAGAGGCAAGATAGCTCGAAATCGAAACGTAGGCATCGTAGAAGTAGAATGACGCCGCTCCGTTGGTCGCGGGTTCGACCCGCCTAGCCCCGTCGGCGAAGGATTGCCGGAAATTGCTCAGCAGGGCGGCCCTGGCGGCCGGATCGGTTGGGATCTGCGTGGACGGTTCGGCAAATTTCACGACCTGAACGAGATCGTCGTCCGACATCGCCAGGACCGCCGTCTTGACCGCGGCGTCGACCCGGGCGCGATCGAGCGGGACGACGGCGGCGCGCGAGGCCTTCAGCATCGCGCCGACGAGGGAGTCGAATTGCGCCGGCCGCTGAGGATCCTCGGTGAACGGCGCGCTTTAGATCCCGACCTTCAGGCCAGTCAAGTCACCGGTCAGGCTGGCATTGTAGTCGGTAGGCCGGACGAAGGCTTTGCTGCGCGTGTCGGTCGTGTCGAGCTTGACCATGCCGTTAAGGGCGTGTGCGAGGTCATGGACGCTGGTGCCCATGGGACCGGCCGTGTCGATTTGCCGGGAATAGGGGGCGATGCCGGTCGTGCTGATCAGGCCCGCCGTCGGCTTGAGGGCGTAGAGATGCTGCTGCTGGGCGGGGTAGATGATGGAGTCGGAGGTCTGTGATCCGACGGTGAGCGGCGCGAAGCGCATGGCGGCCGCGATGCTGGGTCCGCTGCTGGATCCGGCCACCGCGATCGACGGATCGAACGGGCTGATCGTCTGGCCGCCCGTGCTGCTTAGATTGTTGCTCGTCAGCCCCGCCCACTGGCCTATATTGGCCTTTCCCAGGATGAGCAGGCCCTGCTCCAGCATCCCGCTCACCAGGGTCGCCTCGCCGGCTGGACGGGAGCCGATCAGGGCTGCCGAGCCCGCGGTGGTGCGCAGATCGTCGGCGGTGCCGATGTTCATCTTGAGCAGGACCGGTACGCCAAAGAGCGGCGGCAGCGTCTGGCCCTTGCGCTGCGCTTCCATCCTCTGCGCATCCGCCCGGTCGGCGAGCGCTAGGATATCCGGATTGATCTGCTCGACGGAGCGCAGGCCCGGGCCCGCATGATCGAGCTGTTGAATCTTGTACATGTACTGCAACACGATCTCGCGCGATGTCGTCTCGCGCCGTTGCAACATGCCGGCGAGATCCGTGGCCGTCCCTTCGGTCAGGTCGACAGCGCCATAATCGGGCAGCGGATCGTTCGAGAGGGTTCGGGTCAGGGAGACGGGTTCCGGCTGCTTCGGCAGCGAGGTATCCGTGAGCCCGAGCCGCCCGACGAGACCGACGATGTCGGCTTCCGTCGCAGCGCGCGGAACGAAGGTCACGAGCGGCCGGGCGGAGACCGATAAGGCGAAGATCTCTGCGTCGGTCCTGGGCTGGCCGGCGCGGATATAGGCGGCGCGGACGACGTCACGCAGGGCAAGCTGGTCCTGGGGATCGATCGCCTGCGCGAAGGCCGGCACGCTCAGCCAGAGGGCGCCCAGGAGGCTTCCGGAAATGCGCAGTCGCCCCTGTGATGCCGGCAGGCTGAGGAACATGGTCGATCTCCGAAGCTTCGATTCTGACAAGGGTGTTCGACGGGCAGGGCACGGCATTCGAGCCGCGGACGGACTCACCAGGGCTTCCGCTCTCGGTGATGGGACCATGCGTCGACCGGCGCGGTACGCCGGCGGGAGTGCCGCGATAGGAGGGGCGGGCAAGCTCCGGAAGCGGAGGGCCGCAATCGCATCGGCCCTGCCACCATCGACGGCCGAGCCTGGGTCTTCGGCCAGAGGGGCCGCGATACCGGTGTCGTCATGGTCGCGATCGGCCCACCGCCGGTCGCGGGATTTCTCCAATCGATCTTGTTCTTTTGCAGATTTGAACGTCCGCAAACGGTAATATTTTCATGTATATAGAACGATCTGAGTCGATAACCGGTTTAGAACGGTGCAAATCGTCATCCAATACGCTTGGTTCGTCCTGTGATATTAAAAAAATCTCTTCTTAAGAACAAGATGGTCCCATAAAAAACCGATAGATCAGCATTGATAAACATCTTTGCGGCAAATTTGTTCTTGTTATACAATTATAAAAGACAATTCATTGCGTGAGGTTTTCGATGAATTTCGCTTTGGCGTAATCATCATTTGTCCTGGCTCGGCCGCATTTGCAGGACCGGGGCGTAAATCGCGACAGTCACGATCGTTTGACCGGACGTGTGGCCCGGTAGCCACAAATTGTCTGTCGCGTTCCTGCCGCGAGGAGAAGGGTCCGGAAATCACGGACCGATTCCCTGCGGATGCGAATTCGGATTGGCCGCGGGGTCGTGTCCCTGATGGTGGTGTAGCTCGGCGGTAGCGAGGAAGCCCGTCCGCGCGCCTTCCACAGGGCTGTGGCGGGCGGGGCTCCCCGCGGGGTGGTCATCGGCGGTTGCCGGGTAGGGTCGGGTTGCGAGCGCCAACCCCGAACCCGAGAGACCCCCGATGACCGACGAGATGATGGCCCTGCGCGGGCTGATGGAGAAGAGCGCCGACACAGATCTCCTGCGCGAGATGATCGGTTTTGCCGCTGAGCGGCTGATGGAGTTGGAGGTGGGTGGCCTGACCGGCGCCGCCCATGGCGAGAAGAGCGCAGAGCGGTTGGTCCAGCGCAATGGCTACCGTGACCGAGACTGGCAGACGCGCGCCGGCATGGTCGAACTGCGCATCCCGAAGCTGCGTAAGGGGTCGTACTTCCCGGCCTTCTTGGAGCCGCGCCGGATGGCCGAGAAGGCGCTCACCGCCGTGATCCAGGAGGCCTACATCCAGGGCATCTCGACCCGTTCGGTCGATGATCTCGTCCAGGCGATGGGCGGCACGGGCGTGTCGAAGAGCCAGGTCAGCCGGCTCTGCCAGGAAATCGACGAGCGCGTGGGCGCGTTCCTCGGCCGGCCGCTCGAGGGCGAGTGGCCCTACCTCTGGATCGACGCGACCTACGTGAAGGTGCGCCAGGACGGCCGCATCGTCTCTGTCGCCGTGATCGTGGCGGTCGGCGTGAACACTGACGGCCGGCGCGAGGTGCTCGGCATGGACGTCGGCCCCTCCGAGGCTGAGACCTTCTGGACCGCGTTCCTGCGCAAGCTGGCGCGCCGCGGCCTGCGCGGGGTCAAGCTGGTGATCTCGGACGCCCACGAGGGCATCAACGCGTCGGTGGCCAAGGTGATGAACGCGACCTGGCAGCGTTGCCGCGTCCACTTCATGCGCAACGTGCTCGCCCATGCCGGACGCAGCGGGCGGCGTGTCGTCTCCGCCTTCATCGCCACGGCATTTGCCCAGGACGACGCCGAGGCGGCCCGGCTCCAGTGGCGGCGCGTGGCCGACCAACTCCGGCCGAAGGTCCCCAAGCTCGCAGCCCTGATGGACGAGGCGGAGCCCGACGTGCTGGCCTACATGGGCTTCCCGACCGCCCATCGGGTCAAGCTGCACTCCACGAACCCGCTGGAACGCCTGAACGGCGAGATCAAGCGCCGGACCGAGGTGGTCGGCATCTTCCCCAACGAGGCTGCCATCACGCGCCTCGTCGGCGCGATCCTGCTGGAACAGAACGACGAGTGGGCCGTCCAGCGCTCCCGCTACCTCACCCTGGAAAGCATCGCCCCGATCGGCGATGATCCCCTCGTCAGCCTGCCCACCCTGGCAGCCTGATCAATCCGGCCCCGGCCGGTGATCGTGGTGGCCACGCCGAAGCTACACCACGCCAGAGGACACAACCGGCCGCGGCGTTCAGTGGCACGAACGCGGACTTCGTCAGAGGAGATGGGAACGCACTGAGCGAGCTTCGCAGGGCGGGGCGCCTGTTCCTGCGCCGAACCGCCGTTCACTTCGGCAGAGGGCGGTATAGCGTTCGAAGATCGGTCGGCCGTTCGGCGTCATTAACGCAGCGTCAGATGCTGGGGCGAGCGTTCCAGCCTTGTCAGAGCGCATCTGAATGACTTGTCCGAGCGGGAACGGCCGAGCGAAGCGTCCGCTCTCAATGGAATGTCGTAAAAATGCAACGCGTCGGCCAATCGATGTTGCGCGGTGAATTCGATGCCACAGAAATTTGGCCGTCAATAGAAATCTCATCAGATTTTTCAGACATGTAAGTTTGATAAATAAAATTATTATTTGTAAATCAGGTCATATCTATCATATACAAGTCGCATTTAAGGGATTAAAGTTCGCCATTGATCAAAAGTCGAAAAAGTTTCTAGATTGATTGCTGGACCGGCATCAAAACGTACGTAGATCGTAATTCTGTTTTGATAAAGGGCAGAGTTTTATTTCAAAAGTGGCTTTTGGGCGGATATATGTACAATAATACAGAATTATTATCGGGCATCATGGAAAAGATGCGGCTTCGGGATTCGGTTATATCGATCTGGTGGCGTGCGAGCTTGGGCCTCGCGGTTTTAGGATGGTCCGGTTCGAACCCCGCCCTCGCGCAGAGCACGGCCAGCACTGATCCGCAAACTTGGCGCACCCCGGAATATCAGGCCGATTGGGGCCTGGAGGCCATGCGCGCCGCCAATGCTTATGCAGCCGGTTACACGGGTCTGGGCGTCACGGTCGGCGTGGTCGATTCGGGCATCTACAGCGCCCACCCGGAATTCGCCGACGGCTGGGTAAAGCCGCTCACGATCACCGGTACCTTTGGATCGGACGGCTACTATTTCGTGGATTCGTCCGGAGCGCCGAACGACCTGTCTCCGCAGCCGAGTTTCTTCAGACGGGGTGAGCCCTACAACGTCCCCGGCACCTACGATCCCGCCCTCAACGATCCCCACGGCACGCACGTCACCGGGTCGGTGGCGGCCGCTCGCGACGGCGTCGGCATGCACGGTGTGGCGTTCGATGCCACAGTCTACGTGGCAAACACGAACACGACGGATGACAGCATCTACGGGGCAAACGCCGACTACGCGTACTTCAAGAACGCCTATGGCAGTCTCGCGGCCGCCGGCGCCCGGGCGATCAACTCGTCCTGGGGCAGCCCGCCGCCTGTGGACAACTACAACACGCTCGCGGGCTTGCGCCAAGCCTACACGAAATTCGACGGCCAGCTCGGCTACGTCGATGCCTTGACCGATGTCGCCAAGCAGTACGGCATCATTCAAGTCTTCGCTGCGGGAAACACCGGCTTCGACAATCCGAACGTTCGCTCGTCCCTACCGTATTTCCGGCCCGATACCGAGAAGCACTGGCTCGCGATCGGTTCGGTCGGGCGAGGTACCAACGGAAGCACGACACCCGAGGATCTCGTCCTCGCCTCATATTCGAACCGCGCCGGCGTCGCCAAGTATTGGTATGTCGCCGCTCCGGGCGATGCAATCAACAGTACGGCACCGCCGTACACGCCTGATGCCGTCTGGGAGCCCTATGGCTGGGGTATCAATCCGGGCCATCAGACCGGCTACACTAAGGTCGATGGCACCTCGATGGCGGCGCCGCACGCTACCGGCGCGCTGGCGGTCATCATGCAGCGCTATCCGTATATGACCAACACGCAGGCCCGCGACGTCCTGCTCACCACCGCCTATCACCGCGATGCCGTCGCCGGCGTTCCCGACGCCAACCCCAATGCTCCCAACGCTGTCTGGGGCTGGGGCGTCATCGACCTCGCCAAGGCCATGCGGGGGCCCGGCCAGTTCCTGGGCCCCGTCGCCGTTAACCTGCCGGCGGGCAGGACGGATAGATGGTCCAACGATATCTCAGAGGACGCGCTGATCCAGCGCAAGCAGGAGAACGACGCCGAGACCACCGCCTGGGCGACCCGCAGGTCGGATCTCGATTCCCGTCTTCACGTCCCAATCCTGATCGCCAGCCTTCCGGACAGCCGGACCGCGCTGGACGGCGTCGTCAGCGCGCTGCGCGACGGCAGCCCGTCCGCGATCCAGGGCGCCGTCAAGACGGCTGCCGACGATCCCGTCGCCAGCCAGATCCTGGCGACGTTCGTCCGGTCCAACGGGTATGATGGTGTCTGGCCTCTCACGGACCCAGCCTACGCGTCGACCCGCACGAACGTAGGTGACCTCCTGGACAGCTATCTCTCAGGACTGACGAGCGTCGATTACGACCGCACCATCGCGTTGATCGTCCGTGATTGGCAGGCGGAGTCTCGGATCGAGACCAGGCGGATCGCCTCCTTCACCGGCATTTCCACTCAGGGCAGCCTGATCAAACTCGGGCTCGGCACGCTGACGCTGAGCGGGACCAACACCTTCTCGGGCGGCGTCCTCCTGGCGGCCGGCACCCTCTCGG
>NZ_BPQS01000093.1 GCF_022179385.1 Methylobacterium longum
CCAATCGGAGAACAGGCCGACGGCGGCGGCTGCGGCCGCACAGGGTGGGGATGCCAAGGCGTCTCCGGGCCAGTCGTCCGAGGACAAGGTCTCGCAGGCCAAGACGGCCGTGCAGCGGGCGGTCGACCTGAACGCCAAGGGCGACCAGAGATGCCGCGACTCCGTCAAGGAAGCTCGCAACCTGCTCCCGCAGAAGGGGCAATGATCGCCCGGCGGCCTCACACAGGTGAGTTCGCCGCCGGCCAACCACTGACATGATCGGACCTGCCGGCGGGAAACCGTCGGTGTGGCCCCACCTCAACGTTCCTCCAGGATAGCCGGGTGGGGCCACTTCCTAAGTTCATTCCGGCATTGCTGCTGCCGCAACAGCTGTCGCTTAGCTCGAAGCGCGGCCGGCATCAGGCCCGCTCCAGCAGATCGACGAGGAACGTGCCGGCCGCCGCGATGACGTTGCCGCGGCTGCACCAGGGCAGGATCTCGGCCACAGGCTGCGGCTCGGCCAACACCTCCGGCAGCAGGTTCTCGGCCGCCTCAGCCTCGCGGTCCTGATCGTTCTCGCGCATGTAGACGACCTGCGAGCCGGTGACACTCTACAGGCGCCGCTAGGGACGGCTCGTCGTCGGCACCATCCTCGTGGTCCGTGTCACCCATGAGCAGTGCAGGCTCCAAGATCGGCTTACGCTTGGCCCAGGCCGGCTACTGTTGGGGCCGCAAGGGACAGACCGAAGAGCAGAAGGAGTGGCACGCCTGCAAACCGAACTCGATCTACGAGGATAACATCGGGGCGGTGGCGCGCTGATGCTAAGCAGCCTTGATGCATAAGCTCGCGCCCACCAGCCTCTACCGCCTTCAGACCCTCGCTCAGACTGGTGCACGCTTCTATCAAGTGACCGCCTACATGCGGCGCCTAGAGGTTCTCGGCTTGGTCGCGGCCACCGGGCGAACGGATCCGAAGGCGAGGAGCGCCGAGTACCAGATCACCGATGCCGGCCAGGCCGAGTTGCGGGAGCACTTCGGGCCGTCATCGACAGCGCCTATCGATGGCTGAACTTCAGAAAAAAGCCCGCCGCGGCGAACCGGGCGGGCTTCTCGAGATCCGCGGCTGTGAGGCAAACGCTGGGATCTGCCCTGATCTTACGGCGGCATAGGTTAAGAAAAAGCCCCGCGGCGGTACCGGCGGGGCTGAAGGTTGTTCTGCCTGGAGGAAGAACGCGTAGATCGTAGCGGACACTGGCCGCCTGTCGCCTCACATGCCTGTGAGACCTACACCATTGCCGACTGGGCGTTCTGCAGCGCCCGCGCGTACAAGCCCCGTATGCCGACTGCGTGAAGGCCCTTGCGTGCTCCTGCAGCTTTCCTGCTGAGACGCGTTACGCTGTAGTGAGATCAGGCATCTGCCATCGGTGAGTCCGGGCCGTCCTCAGTGGGCGTGCCGTCGTAGCCTTCCAGCCACGCCTTGCGCTCGGGCGACCGGACTGGGTACGGGCACGCATCCTTCGGGCGTCCAATCGCACGGGCGTGCGCACCTTCAGAGATCGCTTTGAGGATTGGCGACTGGCGCATGCCCATGACATCCTCCATTAGCCAATTGGGTTGCCTGGAGGGAAACCTCTCCGGAGCCGGCGGAGATCCCCTCTCGCCTGCGCTTGGCCGCCATCGTGTAGGACCGACAGAAACATCCTGGCGGCTGTCCTGCCGAATGCAAAAAGCCCCACGAACCGTCAGGCCGTGGGGCTACAAACCGCGGAAGTCAGACCCCGTCTAGCCACCACCTTGAGTGCCGCCGCCGCCGCTGGCGCTGCCATTCGGCACAGCCCGCTCGGGATGGGTGGCATTGCCGCCAGCGGCCGAGTTCGTCGTGACGGTCTCGGCCCCGGTGGCTCCACGAGCAATGATCAAATCTGGATCATTACCGGTCGTGTTGGGCTGGGACTGAATGATTGCTCCCGTTGTTTGAGGCGAACCACCGGGGACGAGCGGCTGTGCGCAAGCCGCTCCCGAAGCGATGAAGCTGAGCGAGACAATAAAAGCTGTCGATGCTACGTGCATTGAGCGTCCTTTGAGGCGTATCTGCTGCGACAACCCTCGATCAGGCGCGAGTTTCCGGATAATTTTTTAGGTGTGATTTGACACCAAAACATATGTTATGGGGCGGTAAATCTAGTTTAAGTTTCGAAATGCACTCTATAGTGGCTCGGCAACGAGGTTGAATGGGCCACAGAGGACATTTAAGCCGGCCCGCCTTCGGCCGCGATGCGAAGGATCCGCCGGGCTACTCCACCTTCGCCATCTGCCGCCCATGGTTCTGCACGATGTCGCGGAAGAGGTGGCCGCTGGCTGAGGTCGTGACCAACGCCGCGGCGGCTTTCTTGTAGAAATGCGCCTCTCAGCCGAGGTGGAACCGGGTCGTTCGTAGCCCCTTCTCCAGATCACAAAGCAGTGGATCAGGAGCCTGCAATGAGCGGTGCCGACCCGAAGACACCTCAGGAGGTGATCGCAGAAGCTCCGGCCGGCGCTCGTCCCTATCTGCCAGGGAACGTAGCCAGACGGTCACAAGGACCCAGATCGTCTGGCGAGTCCGAGCCCGGTGACATGGGGGCCTTCGACAATAAGGAGTACGAGGAACCGCAGCACGAGAGCACCAAGGGCGATGGCGGGAGCGGGTATCGAGGCGGCGGCTGAAGGGCGGCCTCCAACAAGTCGCGTGTGCGTCTCAGTCCCTCGTCAGTCAGCCCTCATCGTCCCCCACTCAGCAGCTTGTCCTTGAACGATTGATCAAGGCATGCCGAGCGCCAACAGCGCAGCTTTATCCATGTAGATCGACAACGGATCGCCCATGTCTTACTGTCGAGCTTGACGATCTAATTTGTATTTATCCGTTCGATTTCATACGCAGTAGTTAGAAATGCAGCGGATATTATCGTGTGTAAAAGCTCATGGAGCCACGTGTCCTAAGATTTTGCTGCTCGGTCAGCCTTTATCGCCCCCTCTCTGACCGGGCAGCTTCCCCCGCAGGTCGGCTGCCGATTGCTAGCCTGCGGGGCGGTGTTCCCCCGAGACACGACTCCGCCCCGCCACCGACCCGGTGCGTGGGGCGCCTTCTTCCTGAACGCGGCCTGTCCGTGAGCAGCTTGTCGGGCGGCGGGGCCAACGCACTGGACAGGGCGCCGTAACCACCATGCCGACACCGTCCGAGGCAAACCTCCAAGATCTGCTCGCGCAGGCGGATAAGGATCTGGCGGAGGCCGAACAGCGCCGCGAGCATCACGCTCGGATCATCGCCGGCCTTCACGATGGGACGGAGGCCCGTGCCGCAGCGGAGAAGGTTCTCCGCGAGATTGATCGGACCATCGCGTTCATCCGCGCGAACCGCGAGTTGATCGGGCACATCCTGGACTGATCAACATCAGCCGGTCGGACTGCTACTGCGCCGCGATCAGCATCCAGTTGCGCGCCTTGGCCAAGCGGTCCTCATCCGACATCCACGGCATGTAGACGATCACCCGCTCCACGATCACCCGCAGGTTGAACTCGTCGAGGCCGAGGCCCTGCGCGAACCCGTGCAGTTGCCGCATCAGGCGGGCGACGACGATCTCGTGGTTCGGGTCGGGCTCGCTGGTGATCCCTCGACCGGGAAGCCCATGATCACGGCGGTCATCACCATGGTCCGCCGCAGGCCCAGTGTGGTCGCCTTGTCGGCCAGCAGCTTCTTGGCCTGCGGGTGCATGTCTATGGCCTTACCCACGTCGATCCGGTGGCCGGACTTGAACGCGAACGGCTTGGCGCCCTCGTCCTTCAGGAAGGCGTTCGTGGCCGCCTGGATCTCGTCGTCCGTCACCTCGGACTTGCGGCGCAGGTCGCCGACGCTGGGGATCTCTTTGGCCATGCCGGAGAGGTACTGTGCGACGGCTGGGGCGTCGAGGGCCAGCGCGGGATCGAGGTAGGTCGTTGACGAAGTCGGCAAAGCGCACGGCCTACCTGATCGCCGTGCATCAGAGAGGCGAGGCTGTGCGCGTCTACGCCGTGCTTGCCCAATCGGTCGCAGCCGCGTTGGCGCAGGTCGGCGAACTGACGACGGACGATATGCAGATGGAGGTGGTGGGCTCACTCGGGCGAGACATTGTCCGACGTCTCGGCCTCAAGCCCGACGAGATGCGGCCCATGTGAGAGAGCTATCGTGGCGCCCTGCCCGTCCGTCACAGGATGCTCGCCGGCCGGCCATGTCATCACCGCTCGCCCGGCGTCGCGCACATCCGACCGCGTCCGCGGCCGATCTTCCTGAAATGGGTTCGAGTGGGGCTGCACGGAAGCCGCGGTGTGTCCCTGGCGTCATCGCGAGTGGGTGTTTCATCCGGTTAAACGTCCGTTCGCCCGAACAGGACACCCCACGAAATCGCCCTGGCTTCCGCCTTCGTCTCCTACCTGCGAGTCTCGACCGAGCGGCAAGGTCGGTCCGGCTTGGGGCTCGAAGCCCAGCGACGAGCGGTGGCCGACTTCCTCGAAGGGGGCGCCTGGCGCCACGTAGCCGAACTGGTCGAGGTCGAGAGCGGGTTCGGGGACAGCCGCCCTCGCCTATCGGAGGCCATGGCGCTGTGCCGGCTCCACGGGGCCACGCTGGTCATCGCCAAGCTCGACCGGCTGTCTCGCGACGCGGCCTTCCTGCTGAACCTGCAGAAGGCCGGCGTTCGGTTCGTGGTGGCCGACATGCCAGAAGCGAACGAGCTTGTGGCGGGCATCATGGCCGTGGTCGCCCAGGCCGAGCGCAAGATGATCACGGCTCGGACCAAGGCCGCGCTGGCAGCGGCCAAGTCGCGTAGTGTGCGGCTGGGCAAGCCGGGGAACCTGTCGAACCAAGAGGCCGGGCAGATAAACGGCCGGGCACGCCAAACGCGGCGGGCCGAGGAGCGGGCCAAGGACTTGGCCCCGGTGCTCGCCGGGGTGCGTGCCGAGGGGGCGATCTCGCTACACCAGATCGCGGCGGCGCTGAACGCGCTAGGCATCCCGGCGGCCCGCGGTGGGGCCCGGTCGGCCGTCCAGGTGCGGCGGGTTCTCGGGGAGTGTCGCGGGTGTCCGGCGGCCCAGAAGTCGTCTTCGACCAGCACGCCACAATCCTTGCTCACCCCGTTCACGAGCTAGCCAAACCGGCATGCGCCTATGCAGGAAGCACGATCTTCCGCGCTCCGAAACCCTGCGCCCCGTCCCAGCAGAGCCGCTGGCCCGACCGACCTCCACAACGGCACACGCTCACACTTCCACACAGATCGCTTATTTAAACGTCCACACAAGCCAACTCGTGTGTTTCCATGCCTGTTGACGTTCCGGCAATCTGGACGGTGTAGCTGTGAGCCTGTAGGCATCCATACCGGATGAGCCGTGTGGAGGTGTGGCCTATGAAGGTGGTGGCGCTGCTCGCCTGGAAAGGCGGCGTCGGGAAGTCGACCTTGACCATTAATCTCGCCGCTGCGGCGATCGAAGATGGACACAAGGTCGGCATCATCGACCTGGACCCGCAGTCGAGCCTGTCCGAGTGGTCGGACCGGCGTGAGGCGGAACAGCCGTTCGTATCCGACGCCAAGCCCCGCGCCGTAGCCCAAATCGTCGAGGCTGGCCGCGGGCTCGGCCTGGACCTGATGTTCATCGATACCCCACCCAACGCAACCGACGAGGTTGAGGCCGCCCTGGCGGTGGCCGATGCCGTCGCGATCCCGACAGGCGTTGCGCTGTTCGACCTGAAGGCGGTCACCCGTACGGTGCGTGTTGCCACACAGGCCAACAAGCCAACATGCGTGGTACTCAACAGGGTCGGCAACCGCAGTGACCGTGAGGCTGCCAGGATCCGGCGCGAGCTGAACCAGATCGGCATGCCGATCCTGAAGGACGTGATCCACGACCTGAAGGTGTTTCCGCGGTCGGCAGACGCCGGCCAAACGGCGATCGAGGTAGAGCCTGAAGGGAAGGGGGCCGTCGACGTGCGGGCTGTGTGGAAGCACGTTGCCAAACAAGTTGGCTTGCGTGCTAAGACACGCACACGCAAGCTTGAGAGTAGGGCTGTGTGATGGCCAAGCCTAATCCCCTTTCCATGGCGGCACAGGTCGCGGAGTCGCTGAAGGCTCCGGAGAGGCCGAAGGCTGCCCCGCCTCCGGCGCCAGCAGCCGAGCCTGTACCGGTTAAGGCCTCACGCGAGGGCAAGCGCTTCCTGGGCTACTACGTCGAGCCGCTACGGCATGAGGAGATCAAGCAAGCCGCGCTGGATGAGGGGATCCAGATCCAGGAGCTGCTGCGCCAGGCTGTCGATAGGTGGATGGATGCGAACGGCGCCGAGGCGGTGGCGGTGGTAGAGCGGCGGCGGGCGCGGAAGGCAGCGCGTTGAGAACACGAACGGGCCGCTCCCCTGCAAGAGCGGCCCGTAGTGACACCAAGATTGTGCCGCGCTCCTCTGTTCTATCCAGGTAATCAGCAAACCCGGGATAGTACGCGGTGTTCCCAGGCGTTTTTATATCGGATCATACCAATTGTTTGGCGATCTCTCGCTGTCAAATACATCTTTGCCATCAGCGTAGCTGTATCCGTGCGCGTGTGCCGCAGCACCTACGACGGCAGCGAACGGTGAGAGCCTGCATCCAGGCGGTGAAAGCAATGCCGCTAGGAGGAACGGCAATGGAATGGCTCGTGATTTCTGCATTCTCGACCGTCGCTTCAATGGCCGTAGCGACGACGGTGCTGACGCTGATGACGCTCTAGCAGTAGACGGCTTCACGTCTGGGAACCGTTTGGCTGCAGGCGGGTCTGCCTGTCAGTTGTTCACGGGATTAATCCACCTCAGCCCGCCCGGTTCGCCGCGGCGGGCTTTTTCGTTTCGCGTTGGAGCATTACATTCTGCGTAGTTCCACACAGCGCAGCGAAACCCGCGTCGGAGATAGCGCTTAACCTGCATTGGTATGCAGGATGTGCTGATGCGGACAGACCTGCCTCAGGGTAAGGCTACCTTCCGTGGTCGCGGACTGGCATTCGTTCACGGCTCGCACGTGGTCGTGAAGGTCTGCCCGGAATGTTCGCAGTGGAATGCGCCAATTGCGGCCGATCGCGGCCTGTGCGGCTGGTGCGCCTATGTTCCCGACTACGAGGACGTGGAGCCCATTGCTGACGACGTGCAGCATGAGGTTGCGATATAGGATAGCAGTAGCAGAGAATTCCTCAGCAGCCCTTGCAGATGCTGCCAATGGTCTGCTGCGTCCGCGCGTCCATCGCCTTCGACCGCGCGTCGAGATCCTTCTGCATCTTGCTCCGTGCCACCTCCGTCTGAGCCGCCTGGCTCTTCGCGTCGGTGCTGGCGGACCGTGCAGGATCGGCGCTCGGCTGTTGGACCGCGGCCGGTGTAGGCTGTCGGTGTGCGGTAGCTGCGAATGCCGGGGCAGCTAGGGTGTGAACCGAACCAAGCCGTTGCAGGGTTTGTGGTTTTATGATTCAGGGCCGCCCTTTACACCGTGGAGGCGGCGATGGCGGACCTGTTCTGGCTCTCGGACG
>NZ_BPQS01000094.1 GCF_022179385.1 Methylobacterium longum
CTACCGACCGCCCGCGCCTGTCAGCTTTCCGGATCTGGCCTTCCGGCTACCCATGGGTGCGACCATGCAGTAGCCTCGCAACTGGCCCGGTCCAAAATACCGGTCAGGTCATAAACGCCTAAGACGAGGCGTTGATCGCTTCATCGTTCTCGTCCGGCTCGGCAGTGTGGGAGGCTTTGCTCGCCTACACGCCGAGCCTTTTCCGTTCACACGATCGCCGTCGAATAGGTGGTTGTCAGGAATGGGTTGACAGAACGCTAATGGCCAACTCGTCTGACTGCGATCGAACCCGGCATCAAGAGCACCGATGTTCGCTAGGATTTCAAGCTAGCGAATACGATGGTTGCGTGACGAAGTCCGAATGAGAGTCGCTTTGGCCCAATGCCGAGAACCTACAAGCTCGAATGCAATTGCTACCGCCTCAGTAGCGATAACAGCGCGCACTTCTACCCATTGTGCAAGGATTAAAATATGGTTGGGCACTAACAGGTTCAAGGGCCGACCCTCGAATGTCGACGCATAAGCTCTCGAAGACAGTAAAGCATTCTGGTCAAAGTGCCGAACTGATTATGACTCAGGTCAATATATTTCGGGCGATAGCGGCTTCGTAACGCTCAGCCTGAAGTCGAGTCAGGCCAGTAATCAGCGCGTGAGTGCCTCGATAGACGGTCCAGGTGCCGTCGTGTGTTGGCAAAATACTAATCATGGTCGCCCCGTAGTCGAACTACGTAGGAGCTTAACCATCCGTTGAAGAATAGCAACAGACGGCTTCCGAGCCCCTTGGAGTCCTCATGATTGCTGAGGGCGCGGCCTTGGGATTTGGAGAGTAACCAACTTCCCGCTGACCGGGTCAAGGATCGTCAAAGAGATACCCCGGCGATCCGATGATGCCGAGCAGCCCGCTGGCTCGCGCGGGCATTGTGGAGACGGCGCATATGCTCCTGATGAGCCTCATCCTCATGCTGAGAATGGATTGGCTTGGCGACGAGTGACGAAGCCGCCGAGTTGGTCTCGCGCTGCGCATTCACTTGTTTCATGACCCGCCCTCTGTTTGTACTTAGGTATCGAGCTTAACCATTCGTTAACCGATTGCAACCCTAGGCCGAAATGGCGCTGATTTGCTCCGGGAACGGCCGGGTAGGAGGGGGAAAGGCGCTCTGCATAATCGGTTGCCAAGCTTTGGTTCGCCTGTGCGGGCACCAATGCTCCGGATGGGTGACATTCACCATCTGAGACAGGTCAGGTTGCGACCGAGGCTGTGTGAAAACGCGGAGGCGGTAGAAGGATATCCCTTCGAATGCATTGGGCAGCGCCGGAATACGCGTCCTAATGGCATCTGTGCCGCTCTCTAGGGTGCTTGGATGGCTGCAACATAGAAGATTGTTCTACAATTTCGGAAAGCCTCTGCGTTTTCACACAGCCTCGACCGATAGCGGACCTTGACGGCTGGCACAGACAGAGACCCATGAAGTCATCGAGCCTACTGCTAGAGGGCATCCCTTGGAACCACGCCTGAGCCTTATCACCCTTGGCGTCGCCGATCTCGGTCGAGCGACTGCATTCTACGAAGGGTTGGGATGGTCCCGGCGCGTGCAATCCGCGCAGGGTGTCGCCTTCTTTCAACTCGGCGGCTTGGGCTTATCGCTGTATCCGCGTGCCGACCTCGCAAAAGACGCTGGTGTGCCCTTGGAGAGCCGCCCCTCTCAGGGCTTCACGCTCGCCTACAACACACGCAGCCGCGACGAGGTGGGCAAAGTGCTCGCGCAGGCGGAAGCTCTCGGTGGGCAGATCACCCAACACGCGCAAGATGCAGTCTGGGGTGGCCATCACGGGCACTTCTGCGATCTGGACGGCTTTCTGTGGGAAGTTGCCTGGAACCCGTATTTCATCCTCGCTAACGATGGTTGCCTCGTCCTGCCCGCCTAGTCTCGCTGCGCTCGAAGGACATGTCCGGTTTCCACCCTGAGCTAAATTCCAAACCGTTCTCCAAAGCGATATTTTCACAGGCAGCCAGCCGTCCATAAGCCAGTGCGAATGAGGCGTTGCTGACGTGATCGACCGGGACCTAAGTCTCTGGACCGCCCCCCGTTTTGACCGGACAGGCGGCATAGCTCACGAAGGCATAGGCGTTGGCCTATGGGTAAGGCTATGTCATCCGATCCGACCGCCCCGCCGGTGCACGGCGAGATCCTGACCGGCGTTCAGCGTCGACGTCGCTGGTCCACCACCGAGAAGATCCGCCTCGTCGAGGAGAGCCAGCAGCCCGGCTCGTCCGTGTCGTTCGTCGCCCGCCGCTACGGCATCTCGCCGAGCCTGCTGTTCTCGTGGAAGCGGCGCATGCTGGAGGGCGGCCATCAGGCCGTGCACGCCGACGAGGAGGTCGTCGGGACCAGCCGGGTGCGCGAGTTGGAGCGACGCGTGCGCGACCTCGAACGCCTGCTCGGGCGCAAGACCATGGAAGTCGAGATCCTGAGGGAGGCGCTCGACCTCGCGCGCACAAAAAAACCGACCTCGCCGCTCAGCTCCTGGGGCGGTTCGACGGGTGGTTCGCGGTAAAGGCGGTCGCCGACACGCTCGGCGTGGCCGCTCCCACCTGGCCGAGCGCCTGAGCCGCCCCGCCCAGCCGCGCGGTCCCTACCGCAAGCCCGAGGATGCGCAGCTGCTGCCGACGATCCGCGCGATCGTCGATGCCCGCCCGAGCTACGGCTATCGCCGCGTCACCGCGCTGGTGAACCGGGCACTGCGCTCGCGCGGCGAGGCGAGCGTCAATGCCAAGCGGGTGCTGCGTATCCTGCAGGCGAACGGGTTCACGCTCGCGCCGCACACCGCCCACCGGCCCGGCCGCACCCACGACGGCATCGTGGTGGCGTTGCGCTCGAACGTGCGTTGGTGCTCGGATCACCTCGAACTGCGCTGCCGGGACGGTGCGGTCGTCCGCGTGCTGTTTGCCATCGACGCGTGCGACCGTGAGATCATGGCGTGGTCGGCGACCACGACAGGCGTCTCAGCCGAGATGGTCTGTGACCTGATGATCGCCTGCTGCGAGCGCCGGTTCGGCGCGACGAAGACCCCGCACCCGGTCGAGTGGCTGTCCGACAACGGCTCGGCCTACATCGCCAAGGCGACAGCGCAGACGGCCGCCGCGCTCGGCCTACGGTTGCTGTTCACCCCGGTGCGTTCGCCGCAGAGCAACGGCATCGCGGAGGCGTTCGTGAAGACGCTCAAGCGCGACTATGCCCGCCTGGCCATCTTGGCCGACGCCGAGACCGTGATGCGGCTTCTGCCGGCTTGGTTCGAGGACTACAACACCATCCACCCGCACTCCGGCCTGCGCATGCTCTCGCCCCGAGAGTACCTCAGCCGGAGTGCCTAAACCCACCCCGCTGCCTGTCCGGTCAGACAGGGTGCACTCCATTCCTCGGGCAGTGCTGCTCGACCTTTTGCCGAAGCTAAAGAACGTGTCGAACCTCGACATCGCTATCGCTCTCAAGGAAGCGCAGGAGGATCGGAAGCGAAAGCCAACCGAGATGCTGTTCTGACAACCGCCGTATTCCATACCGCTAGTCTGAACGAGGCGCGCTCCGACTAATAAAATAATGTACGCATTACAGCGCCTTAAGACCAATCAGTTTTCTTCCGATATTGTACAAACGTTTGTCATCTTCGTGCGCGCACCTTGTAAGATTGGATATTTTGTGGTTGTCGCGCTGGCCCATTTTGTAAGATTGGATCACAGCATCCATATGCTTGGAGTTGTCCTTACTAAAGGCATTTTTCAGCTCATCGCGACCCTTAACATCTTCTCCCAGACTCAAGCTCCAATCCAGGTCATCTTTGACTGATTTCCAGTTTGCAGACATTCCATCCTCCCGTGCCCTCTTGCGGGGCTCACTGAGGATACGCCGGTTTTTGGTTCCGTCGAGTCGATGACTATCCATCGTCGAGCAGCGAAGCCGGTGCGCTGATCTCACCACGCGTCTTCGCTGATGAGCGCGCCGCTTTCGTCGAAGACCCCCGACCAACCTCTGTCGGACAGGCGAATGATAACGCGCGAAAGACCTGTGTCCTCGTCCGCTCCGGTAGCCAGCTGAGCATCGACTCGCCCCAGCCTATTCAGGCGTTTCAATTCGTTCGTGCTCACATTGAGGCGGGATGCCAGATCCCGGGGATCGACCATCCAATCGCCTTCCAGGCCGAGATCGAGCCGCATGGATTAGCCCTCCTGCAGCTCGGCAGTAGATGCGGGGCTGAAAGTGAGAGTAACACTTCATGCGGTCTGCGGCACGGTCCTCCAGTAAGGTCGTGCCCCAATCCCTACTTCAGATGCCAGCGCCCGCAGCGCCCGCTTCCGCTGCCTGTCTGACGGTGGCCCCGTCCCGAAGCGCCGTAGCTATCTCGGCCGACATGGTATCGACGGCGGCGGCACGATCCTGGCCATGATCGTAGGTGCCGCTCCCATCAGTTCCCAGTTTCGCGCGATAGTTGTCCGGAAACCGTCTGTCCATACGGGTCTTCAGTAGCTCCGTAGCTTCCCGATAATCATCGTCAAAGTTCCTGGCTCTGACGAACCTGTTGCCACCAAGAGCTTCCTTTTCCTGCTCCATATTCTCCGACGTGCTTCTACGCTTATCACTGTCGCCGGTGAAGAACTGGATGAACCGAGCGATCAGTAGAATGAGAGCGTTCATCATGGTTCCCCAACTGGACGAGGCTTGATCTAATTGAGCCGGCGCGTCGGCGGCAGACACAATGACAGATTTCACTGCGATGACAGCTGTGCCGGAGTCCCTGAGTTTGCCAAGTACAGCATCCACGCGACCATGAAGATCATGAACACGAATATCGTGGTGATGATCAACGTTTTCCAACTGACGGGAGCGTGGGCAACATGATCGATGGGCATCTGCAATTCCTCGCTCTCGTCAGGTGAAAGCGATGGCAGCTGCGAAAGGTCCAGTTGCAGTCCGCGCGTGTCGAATGGCCACGGAGAACGCAGGCTTGGATTGGAAGCCTCGGGACAGCGGCCGGCAGGCAGCGACGCCGCGAAGGACGACGCCGCGCCGCAACGCTCACCCGATGACTATCCGGATTATCAAGGCAGCCACCGCTGAGCCTGCCAGAGCGATCCCAAGCAAGTACGGACTGGGAAGCTGGTCCGTCGTGTCAACGTCCTCACCTCGGCGGTGAGCGATCCTATTAGCGGCCTGATTGCTCGCAGAACTGGTGTTCACGTCGGGATAGATACGCGCTCTCATGGCGAACTCCTTTCAGCAAAAAAGCTGATACGGAACTCTCTGACCGTTCACGGGGCAGCTCAGTCGTTAGGCCCACGCTTGAAAATCACACTTCGTAGTGCGGCATATTGGCATAAATATTTCGGTCTGGATATAACAAAACACAACAGGAAATAACTACGGGCGACGAGATGGTGGCAGGCGGTATTTAGTCAGCGTCGCCAAACTCTTGCCGCATCGCGGTATATGACCATAGTTGTCGCTACGCAGTGATCGAGGCGTAGCCACATCATGACCGGCCTTCTTCGTCGAGATGCCTTGCTCCGGCTGAAGGTCGAGATCGACCTCGCCAGAGCCGTTGAGACCACCGCCCGCCAGCGCGGCCAGACCATGAGCGAGTACGTCAGGCAGAGCCTGCGGGCGCATCTGGCCCATCACGGTGTTCAGCTAAGCCCGGACGATGGTCCCCGCACACTGCCGGCTGCTCCCGCACTTGCTCGTGCCGCTTGAGGGAGACCGGCATGAATATGCTCCCCGCTGTTAACGTCCGCCTCAACCACCACGACGGCAACGTTGCGCCACATGTCAGCCTCGGCCGCAGCTACGTTGACCGTCTGCCGGTGCCAGCCGAGTCCCGCACTGCGGCTCAGATCCTCGTGGGGATCGCGATGCCGCCCAAGCCGAACTTGACGCGCTGGAGGCCAACCGTCCCGACGTGCTGGTGAATAGCTCGGTGGAGGATCTGCTCGCCCTCGATACCAGCATCGCGCTGGCGAAGGCGAAGCAGGATCAGGCCGAGGCTCAGCACGCTGCCGCTGTCGTCGCTGAAGCCGACGCTCGTGCTGTCCACGAACGGCAGCGTCAGCATCGTCGTGCAGCGGCCAGGGCCGGACACGAACGTCCGCACCTCCGCATCCGGCAACCTGTTTAAGGACGTGGTGCTGAGCCGAGGGCGGGCTATGGCTCCGGCAGGTAGTTCGTGACGTTGTGAAGAACCACGGGCGACCTATGGCGAAGGCGACCAACTAGCGGAGCAGCCGTCCCACGACAGTAACTAAAGGGCTTTGGAGCCAGTACTGCTACCGATAGCCTCCTCGTCCGCAATGGCTTGATCTATAA
This sequence comes from Methylobacterium longum, assembly GCF_022179385.1. Classification (GTDB taxonomy): domain Bacteria; phylum Pseudomonadota; class Alphaproteobacteria; order Rhizobiales; family Beijerinckiaceae; genus Methylobacterium; species Methylobacterium longum. Next base: position 6,354 of record NZ_BPQS01000094.1, read on the forward strand.
TTTCGATCTCGGCTTGCACGTTTTGAAAGCTCTCCTGCTGATCCACGAGTTCCCGGCGGCTCATCACCATCTCGTCGCGCGGTTTTTGCAAGGCTTCAACCGGACTTAGCATAATGCATCTCCTTAGGGTTTGGACTCGATCAGCACCAGAAGGCGATGATTGCAGCCAGGGCGACGGCTGAGGCGTAGTTGCGAGCGAGCTTGTCGTACCGGGTGGCGATGCGGCGGAAGTCCT
>NZ_BPQS01000095.1 GCF_022179385.1 Methylobacterium longum
GCTGTAGGGGCGGCCCATGATGCACTCCGTGTCCGGAGCAAGCAGTGAATCAGCCGCCGCCCGCCGTGTGAACCCCACCACGCCGACTCAGCTCAAACCGAAAATGCTCTAGCCGCCGGACGCGGTGTCTGTGCATCAATGGTCAAGTATCACTAGGCCATTCACCATGTCCCTGTTTCCTCACGATCGCCTCCACCGCTACCTTGTAATCGGATTTGCCTGCGGCGGGCTGGCGATGATGGGAGCTGCCTGGATCTGGGACAAAGTCTAATGGCCCGGCGGATCGGCCTAGTCTAAGTGCGCCGCCGCGAAGATCTTAGGGGGAAATTGATGGGCCTCACGGAGCACCTGAAGGCGAAGAGCTGTCTGAAGTGAGCCAAGCCGGCGATCAGCCCGACAAGATGGCTGAGGTCGCCGGACTAGCGGCGTCGATCGCCGATCACATCCTTGAACAGCACGAGGCAGGTACGTCGATCCCGCCGGAGCAGTTCAGGATGCTCGTTCACGCCGCCAGGATGCTTCTCGATAACGGCGTGCAGTGGCCACCGTCTGTGGCGTACCTCGTGATGGAAGTCGAGAAGCGGGTTAAGGAAGCCGAAGCGGCTGCATCTGCCCCGCCTACCGGCCGGAAGGGCGACAACGTGGTGGAACTGCTGGCACAGGGGCTCAGCACAAAGAAGCGGGTATGAGCCAGCCACCGGTAGATGACGATCGCGACTTCGAGCACTCTCTGCTGTCCGGCACCTTCAGCCGTGATGGTGAGCAGGTGGATGTCGAGATCTACCGCTATGCCGGCACGCAGGATCCCTGGCAGCTCGTCGTGGTCGACCTGTCGTCAGGTCGCCCAACAGGCTGGGCTCAGACCTTTGCGACGGATCAGGAAGCCTACAACGCATTCACCGCGCTTGTTGAAGCAGAGGGCATGGCCCCTTTCACAGGCGTCGTGCCGCCCGTACAACACTGACTTCGGTCCGCTCCTCCCATGAAACCCGATACAGCGGGGCTGGGCGCCCTCATCGAGAAGGTGGCTAAAGCCCGAAAGCCATCGCGCCCGCTGTTCGCCGAGGTATGGTTCGCGACCACCGGCAAGCAGGATGCTGACACGAAGGTGCGGTTCGCCTTCCTCATGCAGTCGAACGCGTGGGTGGATGCTGCGCTGATGGCGGTTGCGCACGCACTGCCTGACTGGGGTGTTGTCACGAGGGTTGGGCCTGGGCCGGGCGAGGCGAAGTTGCAGCCGCCGGGCTTGGGACACGGCAAGCGCCCTGCCGGTCTGGAGACTGTGCGGCATCCGGGAGGTGCGGCGCTCGCCATCCTGCAGGCGATGCTACATGCCAAGGCAGAGGGACACTGACGACCACCCTCGAAGCCGCCGGCGTCATCTTCATCGAGGAGAACGGCGAGGGGCTGAGGGTGCGGCTGAAGAAGGCTTCGCGCCCCGCTCGCGACGCCGCCATCCCTTCAGCTATCCTACCGGGATGCTCACGGCCCTTGTCGCCGGGAAGCGAACACTGCACGACGCGGGATGATCATGAGAACTGCGCCGATCAGATGGCTCATGGTGGCGCTCACGGGCATCGTGAGCACTGCAGCTGTTGCCCAGCGCGGTCGAACCCAAAGGGCTACTCCTCGTGCCACGATTGAGGCACCGGAGGCTGGTTTTCCGCAACCTCCAAGCACGAGGCCGCGTCCTCAGGACGACGGCATCATTCACTGGAACACGCCGAATAAGAACGGCAATCTCGGCGGCCCCGGAGCGGGCGGAAGCAGCGGTGGAGGCTGATCTACTCTTCCATCGCCATCTGCCGCCCGCGGTTCTGCAACACGTCGCGGAAGGGGTTTCCGGCGGTCGAGGTCCTGACGCCTGCCTGGGCGGCTATCCTACCGGGATGCGCTACGCTCTGACTGTTCAGGCATCGGCCATCGGGCAATCTGGCCCATCCTTCCAGGGCCTACCGTCGTAGCCCTCCATCCAAGCCCTACGCTCTGCTGAGTTGACTGGGTACGGGCATGCGTCCTTCGGGCGCTTAGCCGCGCGGGCGTGAGCCCCTTCAGAGACAGCCTTCATGGTTGGCGGCTGACGCATGTCCATGACACCCTCTATTCGCTGGCGGTTCCTATCTGAATAGAGAACCTGCCGCGAGCTTGCGAAGGTCCCTATGCGCCTGCCGGCAAGTTGTCGCCACTGCGAAGGAGCGGCGATGTATGCGCGGCTGAAAAATCGGCGTATGAGTAATGGCAGAAGCTCAATGAGGACCTAGCCATGCTGAGGTCATTCGAAGAACGCGAGCGTGCGGCCGAGCTTATCTATATACATGGCGAGGAGATGCGGTTCACAAGCCACATCGCCGGCATCCGAGCGGTCGCTGACTTAGCCATACGTATGCTGGGCCTGGATGGAATGACGTCAAAAGCCTATGCGGACGCATTGATCGCCGCGAGGATTGAGGGATCGAAGCCCGCTGCGCTGCTGGAGCGCGTTCAGGCCGATTTGGCTGCCAACGGTGTAGAGGTGCCGCTCGCGGAGCTTGAGGCTGAGATGGCCCGGACCTCGGCACATAGCAGCGTCGTGGATGGGCGAATGAGTCGTTCTGCGCCTGCGCATAGTTCGCCGCCACCGTAGAGGAGCAGCGAGCTAATCTGCGTTCGCCATCTGCCGCCGATGGTTCTGCAAGGCAGGAGCCTTTGCTGAGGGGAATGAGCATGGCATGGTGAGGCATGGCTTACACCGTCCGCATGCTGTTCCTGAACCAAGGGGAGCCTCCCCCGACCGAACAGCTGGACGGCACGTTCGTCAGTCTCCGAGAAGCATGGGACGCGGGAACCGCCCGTGTCCTGGAGTTTCAGCTCCGCTCGATAGAGACGGCCTTTCAGGTGCTCGATGCAGCCGGTCAGATCGTGGAAGTGACCGCCGGACAGATCGATAGCTGAAAATCAATCCGCCTTCCCAATCTGCCGTCCATGGTTCTGCACCACATCGCGGAATTGGTTTCCGAAGGCCGAAGTCGTGACCCGCGCCTTGGCGAGTTCCTGCCGGGATGTACTACGCCTACTTGAGTGCTTGCGGATGCTGCGACGGCACGCCCTTGTAGTGCCTTGGGATCAGCGGGCAGCCGTCATGGATGCGCCGGTGCGACAGATTCACAGATACCTGCCCGCTATAGACGCCTTGGATCGTCACACGGCCATGGCAGGCCGGACAACGCTTGAGAGCGTCCCGGTGGAGGATCCTCGCCTCGTCGAGGCCAACGGTGAGCCGAGCGCTCTCCAACAACGCTTCGCAGGATTGGGTTTGCGGCTTCATCCCGCCACGTCCCGCACGATGATCTGCGCTCTAGCCCAGGCTGCCCGGGCCTTCTGCGCCGCGGCCAGTTCGGCGAACGCCCGGGCTGCGCCGGTCGCCTCCATCGCAAGCATCTTTTCCGATAGGATCACCGCTGCCGTGGTTTCTGCAGCGATGGCCCAGGCTACGGTCGGGTGATGCTGCGGCATGACGTTGGCTCGATTGCGGCCGAAATCCGAGCCTCCGCTCTCATGGTTACCGAATTGTTAATGGCTCCCACAAAGAAGCCCGCACCGGCGAACCGGGCGGGCTAAAGGAAAGGAAACTCGGTGCGTTACGCCGAGTGACAACTTGAACAGTAGCAGCGTCGCGTTTGAGGAGCAGCCCTCCGCGATGACATACCGGTGGAGCTGATAAGGGCCTGAGGGCCGAAAGCTATCTTCCACTCGGTGCGGCGTAGCTGCCAGTCACCCCATTGCCTCCGCTGCTGCCAGCGGCAGCGCCGGGTGTCTTGTTTCGGACGAAGCTTGCGCCGGGGTACCGCCGCTGCGTTCGCATCATCGAGTGACGCCGCATGCGATGGCGCCTCATCCGGACGTCGGTGAGCATGTCGGACGACGAAGAGACACCGGCCACAGGGCCAGCCGGCACGGCTGCGGCAGGAAGGGCCAAGACGCTGAGACCCACGCCTGCGAGCGCAGCTAAAACTAGGACACGCATGAAATTCCTCCGAGCCTCGGCGCAAACAGATCGCGTAGGCACTCGATGAAGTCCTGAGGTGCGCCTCCAGTTCGCTGCTTCCAGCGCCCGCGACTCGGCATCACGCCCCGAAGCCGGCTGACCCAGACCAATGCTAATCCGCCTACGCCAACTGCCGCCCGTGGTTCTGCACGATGTCGCGGAAGAGGTTGCCGGTCGCTGAGCCTCAGCTATCCTGCCACCATGCGCACAGCCCTCGCTGCCCTCGCCCTGGTCGCCGCTGAAGGAGCGGCGCAGGCCGCAGACTGCCGCATCGCCATGGTACTGTTCGGCAACATCTCGATCGATCCAGCTGGTCCCAACGGCGAGGCTTACGTGCGCCAGTCCGATTTCGGTATGACGAACTCTGTTGGTATCATCCGCGGGACGATCACCATCGGCCGCGATAACTTGGAGGTCCGCGATCGTGACGGTGCGGTCGTCGGTCAGATTGAGCCGGACACAGGTCGCATCCTCGGCTTCGATGAAGCCTGCGATAAAAGACGTCGACCCCGGTACCTGCCGATAGAGAAGGATCTCGGCGCCATCATCAACGGCGACTATCTGGCCGGCATGGTCAAAGGGCGAATGCCTCGCTAGTTGCTGGCGGAGCTTGGTGCAGTTCCTCACGGCAGGGGCAAGATACGCGACGTGGCCTGAGTGGCAGAATGGCGGACTGCGGTTAGCGTCCGGTACCAATGGCCGCCGACGACTGGCCCGGGCTAGGATCGGGCACGAAAAAGCCCGCGCCGGCGAACCGGGCGGGCTTCTCGAGATCCGCGCATGTGTGGCAAACGCTGGGATCTGCCCTGATCTTACGGCGGCATAGGTTAAGAAAAAGCCCCGCGGCGGTGCCGGCGGGGCTGAAGGTTGTTCTGCCTGGAGGAAGAACGCGTAGATCGTAGCGGACTCCGGCCGCCTGTCGCCTCACATGCCCGTGAGCCCCACATAGTGACAGTCTCAGTGGAGTCGGCGGCGACGCGCTTCTGCCGTCAGCTTGATCTGCGTCGCCACCAACATGCCGACGCGCTTGGCTGCTTCAGGGTTGGGGAACATAGGCTCGGATCGCTCGACCGCGAACCAGGGGTTTGCCCCGTAGATCGCCCAGGCCCATGGCCTTGAGCCGCTCCCACAAAGCTGAGCCTCGACACGAAGGGTCTGATTAAAGCGTCCGACCATAATCGTGGGGGTGTGCCGCATCAGGCAGGCTCGATCCTTAACATGCGTCAGACTGCCGCAGACCAAAGTATGAGACGCTGCTGGCCCGATCAAGAACCTTGTCTTCGATGGCCTGTCTGCTGTTGGATGCCGTCGCGTAGGTCTGGCGGCTAATCCGCCTTCGCCATATGCCGCCCGTGGTTCTTCACAACGTCACGAACTACCTGCCGGAGCCATAGCCCGCCCTCGGCTCAGCACCACGTCCTTGAACAGGTTGCCGGATGCGGAGGTGCGGACGTTCGTGTCCGGCCCTGGCCGCTGCACGACGACGCTGACGCTGCCGTTCGCCTCGACCTTCTGACCACCAACGACACCAGCGCGGCCGGTAGAAGCACCGAGGCGGCCCTCGCCCTTCTGCATGGCCTCGAACGCTCTCCGAGCTTTCTCCCGGGACGCCCAGCCCTCGCCGTCAGCTTGGGCTACGTTGGGGTGAGGAAGACCAGCTAGTGGCCGAAATCCGACACTTGGTACCCACCGGCAGGGTCCGCAACGGGTGCACGCTGTGTGAAAACGGAAGCGCACCCCGAAATTGTAGAACAATCCTCTACGCGGCAGACAGGCAGCCCCGCTGGAGGACGGTTCTGACGCGGTCTGGATGTCTATTCCGGCACTGCCTAGGTTGTCCTCGGGAAATTCTTTCTACCGCCTCCGCGTTTTCACACCCTCGGTGGAAACCGGACCTTGATCGTTTGTCCCTAAGCGGACGTGCCGCATCCGAACCGTTCTTGCCGAATATGGTGGCCTGTCTAATGCTTGAGAACGGTTGATCATCCTGTCGCTGTTTCGGCACCAGTGTGCCTTGAACATCGCTTCGGTCGACGCTCCCTCGTCCTCGGCTTTCACGCCGCGGCCTACCTCGATACAGTGAGGTGCGGAGCCATGAGCAAGGAGACGAGTTCATCGTTCTGGCGGCAAAGATGAGGGCCCGATGGGTGCGGTTGTCTCGTTCTTCCGACCTGCATCGAAGAACCTGGGTGGTTGGTCGCAGCAGGAACTCGCGGAGTTCTACCGGGTCGAGGCTGCGCTGATCCGAGCCGGCTTGCCGATCGGCAGCGAACAGGGCTTGAGCGACGAAGCCGAGCCCTGGTTCGTGTTCTGCCGACCGGACGGCGACGCGATCATGCACTTCGCCCGGATCGACGGCAGCTACGTCATCGCCTCCGACGTCCTGGACAGCCCCATGTGGGGCAGCGACTTCCGCGCCCTCATCGATCAAGTCGCGCAG
>NZ_BPQS01000096.1 GCF_022179385.1 Methylobacterium longum
GGACTTCCGCCGCATCGCCACCCGGTACGACAAGCTCGCTCGCAACTACGCCTCAGCCGTCGCCCTGGCTGCAATCATCGCCTTCTGGTGCTGATCGAGTCCAAACCCTAGGAACACCAGCGCGATAGCGGATCGGATCATCGAGGCCCCTCTCCCAAGGGGAAGACGATAGCACGCTGGATCCGACGATATCTACGGCAAGCCGCTACTCGACGCTGCGCCACTTCACAGGCCGCAAGCTGTCGAAGATCAGTTTTCAAGCGCGTGCGCCGGAGCACCGCCGAGGCCTATGGGTTGTGAGAACTTAGCCTCCACACAGAGCAATTACTTCTGCTCGATGGAGGGTCCCATGCCCTACACTCCGGCCACCCGCGAGACGATAAGGCTCGACGAAGGCGAAGCGATCGTTTTTCTTCCGCCCAATCTGTCCCAAAAGAGTATCGAGATCCTTCAGGTTCAACTTGGAGAGCTGGCCGCGGGATTGCGCTTAAGGAGCAGTGAGGACGGCCAATCCTACTTGCGCGGGCTGGCAGGCTTGGCAGCTCACATCGCCAACTGACCAGTAGTGGCAGATTTGCAGATCACTACCCCTATTCCGGAAACTGTTCGGCCGCCTTCCGCGTCTCCAGGACGTCCCTTGTGAGTGCTGTTTGCGGAAGATGCCCGCTTGGCCGATCGGGGCGGGCACCTTCGTGTCAGGCGACCAGCTCGGACAGCTCGACGACCTCGCAGGTATCAGCCCGCTGCCGCCAGTCTACGATGCTGGCGGCCTTACAGAATAGCGCCTTTGCTGCATCGGCCGCCGCTTCTCCGTAGCTGGCGGGCACAACGGCCTGTTGCTGTAGAACCCGATGCTCGTAGCCGCGGCCATCTGAGACGATCTTATGGAAGGTGACGAGGAACGTGCGCATGGCGTGCACCCCAGTTCGAGTCGCCGCCGAGATTAGAACTACGTAGGGCGGAGCGCTATATCCAATGCAGCGGCGTCGACGTATTCAGCGCCACCAGGACGCAGCTCGGCCGGTCCTATCGGGCTTTTCTGTTCTGACAAGCCTCATCAGTTAATTAGTAAGCATTTGGCATCACTAGCTGCGGGTCGGCAGCGTTCTATTCAGGATAGCTCCTCCGGACCCGCTGCCATGATGGTCACCTTTTTCGACCCAATCAGCGGGAAAATGGTGACGATCAGCGTGCCTTCGCCAAAACCACGTTAGGGCACGTCGGGCGCCCATCATCCTCGTTCGGGAATGGCTTGATGCCGCCGGCATCACGTCCGGTCCGGCGTTCCAGCCGGTATCGCGGTCAGGGCGGGTGCGGAAAGCGGCTACTGTGCCCGATGTGGCTCCTCGGCTCACACACCGGTCCTTCGCCAACATCCTGCAAGGGTACTGCGCAGCCGCGGGGCTCGACGCCTCGACCCTCGGGGCACACAGCCTGCGGGCCGGCTACATCACCACGGCAGCCGAGCGCGGGGCAGATCTCGCCCGCATCATGGATCAGTCAGGCCACCAAGACCCGCGGACCGTGGTTGGCTACATCCGGCGGGCCAACGCCTTCAAGGGGCGCTCGGGGAGTAGGTTCTTATGATCCAGAACCGCGGCCTGGAGTGGGCTGCGCACCTTGTCACCGAGCAGGTTGCCTCGGCCGCTTGGCCGGCCCGTGTTCCGATAAGCCGTACCCAACAATCAGTCGAGACGGCGGCAGTGCCCATGCGGCAAGGGTGCGTAGGCCCTTCAGCATAGTTGGTGTCGCAGTCCCAATGCGGCTGACGATGGTCAAGCAATGCCTCTGCAGGAGTTTGAGTTGCACCTACGGCGGGTCTCCCCGGTCACGCCAAACCGTCACCTTTCGCGCCCTCCGATGGCCCGGTTTCACCTGCGGCACGCCTGGGACCGCCGGGAACAGGGTCGTGCGGGAGCTATTGAACCCACGGGCTCAAAGGAGAGGACCGAACTTTTGGTCACCGGAATGCGCCGTGCAGCGCTGGCAGTGGTCGGGGCCGCGGCACTCGGGCTCGTCGTCCGGGCGCGCACCTCCGGAGTCAGTCTGCGTGCCGCACTGATCAACGACGTGCTCCTCCCGCTGAGCGGCATGAAGCGCAAGGCGCGCGACGCCCGCGCGTTGCCACGCCAGATCGCGCGTCACCGTCGGCTCGAGCCCGCGCGGCCCTCGGCCCGGCTGCGCCGAAGGCTCATCGTTGACGCGGAGGTCTTGGACGGCGCGGAGGTGTTCACGATCCGGCCGCGTGGCGCATCGTCGGGCACGACGATCCTTTATCTGCACGGCGGCGCCTGGGTCTTCGACGTGCTCGCGCCGCACTGGTGGATTGTCGACGCTCTGATCGCACGTACCGGCGCCCGGGTCATTCTCCCACGCTATCCGCTGGCGCCCGAATGGACGTGGCGGGAGACCTACGCGTTCCTCGAGCGGCTCCTCGGTGGCGAACTCGCCACGGATCGTGAGCGCCTGATCGTGGCGGGCGACTCCGCGGGCGGCTGCCTGTCGGTGGGTCTCTGCCAGCGGCTACACGCGCGAGGCGAGAAGTGTCCCGCAGGTCTGCTGCTGTTCTCTCCGGCCCTCGACCTGACCTTCGCAGATCCGCAGGTGCATGCCCTGGCGCCCCACGATCCGATGCTGGCCGTTGCCGGCTGCCGAGCGGCAGCGCGCCTGTGGGCAGCCGAGACGCCGCTGACAGACCCACGCATCAGTCCCCTGTTCGACAGGCTCGACGGCCTGCCGCCGGTGACCATCTTCACCGGTACACGGGACCTCCTCCACCCGGACTCCCTTCGGCTGCACCAAGGTCTGAGGGGTGCGGGACAGGCGGTCGCGCTGCACTGCTACAGGGGCATGTGTCACGTCTTCGTCGGCGCCCCGATACCGGAGGCGGACCGGGCCCTGGACGAAGCGGGCGCGTTTGTCAGGGGCTGCGTGGGTGCAGCCACCGCCGCGCCTGATCGTGTGGCCAACCCTCCGGTCGGGCGCCGGGCGTGAGCAGGAGAATGCCCCAGCCCATCCGCTGATCCCGGAGGCGTCGATGGTCAGCGGAGCTAATCACGGCAGAACCCTGAGCGCCGCTCACCGCGCCCAGGCCAATCCACGCTGCTAGTGCGTCGTGCGCAGGCGGCACCGGCCGCGCGCGAACAGGAGGACACGGCAACCAGCGCGCTCGCGAGCGGGAGCGTAAGGGTGCTCATCGCCGCGATAAAAGGAGAAGGTGAGGGCGACACAAAGATCCGCGTGTGAGGCTACGCCTCCGCCGGCTCCTTGACCTTCCGCGACCGGCCAGCCCGCTTCGGCTTGTTGGACATGGTCTCAGCGGGCGTAGCAGCCTTAGGAGCGGCTTTCCTGCGCAGCTGGCCAAGGCCGAGGCTCTTGGCCAGTTCAGAGCGCTGCGCCGAGTAGCTGGCAGCCGTCGAGGGGTAGTCCCGCGGCAGCCCGAAGCGCTCCCGGTACTCCTCGATCGTCATGCCGTTGCCGCTGAGGTGGCGCTTGAGCGTCTTGTACGGCTTGCCATCAAGGAAGGAGATCAGCGCGTCTGGGGTCACCGACTTCCGGATCTGGGCGGCCGTCAGCTTCTCGACAACACGAGCTTCGGCCGCGGCACCCTGGCCAAGCCTGGCGATCGAAGCGTGAACGCTGCGAAGCAGTTCCGCGATATCAGCGGGTCGCACTGGGTTGTTGGAGACGTAGGCCGAGACGATGTCGGCCGCAAACTGTACATAATCGACCGCGGCAGCCTCGCTTGTCTCTGCGTCTTCGTTCACGATGCACCTGCTCTTAAGAGTGGGATACCAATGTGCTTTCTCGCAAAATAAAGCAATAGGACAGCGAATATTTATAAGATTTTCGCTGCTGAGAAGTCCGCAGACAATCTACGTCTCCGGCCTGAAGCGCGCGGCGTACCTCCGCGGCACGCTTAACCCCGACGCCCCAGTTGGTTCTTGTGAGCGTGTGCGATCTGAAGTGGTCGCGCTCTGCTTGCCTCCGATAAGGCGGACGGTATCGGAAGTCAGAGGTTGGCGCTTTCCCCGTCCATTACACTGAGGCAGCGCCCGGCCGCGGCAGGGCCGGCCGTGCGAAACTCAAGATATTTGCACCACTCGGCCACCAGCTGAAATCATTGCCCTTTTTTGTTGCATATATCCGGTGCATAATGGGCTCATGATTTACGGCTATGCGCGGGTATCGACGGACGGGCAGGACTTGGCCGTGCAGCGGGGGCAGCTCGAAGCCGCTGGCTGCGCCCGCATCTTCTCCGACACCTTCACCGGCACGACGACGGACCGCCCTCAGCTCAAGCGGCTCATGAAGGCGCTGGCGCCTGGCGATCTGGTCATCACGCCTGCCGCCGACCGGCTGGCGCGCGATCCGACCGACCTGCTGGTGCTGGCGAGGGAGATGCAGCAGGCCGGGGCCGCGATGCGGTCCCTGGCCGAACCCTACATCGACACGGCAGGTGGCTTCGCGGAAGTCGTGCTGGCAATCCTAGGCGTGACTGCCAAGCTCGAACGGCGGCGCATGCTCGATCGGACGGCGCATGGTCATGTCGCTGCGAAGGCGCGCGGGGTCCGGTACGGCCGCAAGCCGAAACTGACGCCGCACCAGCAGCAGGAAGCTCTACAGCGCAAGGCGGCTGGCGAGCCGGTGCGAGTGATCGCGCGGAGCTACAACGTCAGCCACAGCACGATTTCAAGGCTTTAGATATGCAGCATAAATTCGATGAGAAGCCGCAGACACAATTTACGCCAGAAGCACAGTCCGCAATTTCTCAAATACGAGAGAGCACATATTCTGTGTTAGTCGGACGAAACAATTCAGGTAAATCATTCTTACTTAAGAATATAGCTCAACAATGGGGTGTAAAGGCATCGTATATAGGACCCGCGCGCTATCAGAATTTTAATCTGCTGACTCCATTCGCACCGAATAGTAATGCGGCACAGCAAAAATTTCAGAATTTTATAAACGAATTTTCTAACCAGAGTCATAATCTAGACAATTCATCTGCAAATCTACAGCAGGCCATATCGGAATTATCTGACGTAGCTAGAGGATATTTCGCCGAGATTATGGATAACCTGCTCGGCGCACAGATAGAAATATTAACAACTATACCCGGCAATTCTATGTCTCAAAGATATGTCTCGTGCAACGGGCACAACATTTCTTATACGAGTTCCGGTTTTAGGCTGATCGCAACGCTCGTTACAAGCCTGCTGAACCCCGAATATGATACATTTCTTATAGATGAACCGGAATTAGGTATCAGTCCTGAAGCTCAGGGCATACTTGCAGATTTTATATTCGATAGAGAAAAAAGAGCAAAGTACTTTTCTCATATTAGAACACTCGTAATGGCCACGCATTCTACCGTGTTTCTTGACCACAAAAATATCACGAACAACTATATTGTTTCTAAGACCGATCTATCTATTAACGTGAATCGCGTAGCCAATCAGTATGATTTCAACAAAATTCATTTCTTTCTCCTTGGTAATAGATTTGAGACTCTTTATCTGCCCTCCTGCATTGTCCTTGTAGAAGGCAAGACAGATCATAAATTCTTGGAGAAGCTATTTGCAATTAGATACGCGAGCTATAAAATCAGCGTAATAGCAGCGCATAGCGACAGCAAAATAAAAGAGCACCTTAATTTTGCGAAAGGAATGCTGTCAGATTTTCAGAGAAGCCCATACAGAGACAGAATATTTGTCGTACTTGATGCTACGCATACAAGAGGATTAGCTGATGAATTGGCCAGGATGGGCCTGCCTCGTGATAATATTATTGTTTGGCCAAGAAATGGAATTGAATACTATTATCCAGATGCTGTTATGGACACTGTTTTCGGATCAGGCGGCGCTATCACCATCAGCGGCGACAACATTACAAGAAATGGCATAACGCTGCACAAAAACGAACTCGCTGATCGAGTGATAGCGCTTCTCCAAGCTGCAACTCCAATGAACCCGGAGCTAGTGTCACTCTTCCTTGCTAAGGTCGAGGCCACTCTGGGTTTCGTATGACTGATGGGGTGAAAGGTAGACCTTTCGCCCCATGATCTTCATGCGAGGGCGCTCTCCCAATCCTGCCTACCGTGCAGGACGCGGACGATAAGGACGCCTGGCCCTTCCTCGACATAGACGATCATGTGCGCCTGGTAGGGGTGCAGGCGGACGGGCGGCGTGAACTCGTCGCGCAGCCGTGCCAGCCGCGGCTGGCTGGCGAGGAGCGCGAAGGCGGCGAACAGCCCATCGTAACCGATCGGCTGTAAGCGCTGTCTGGGCGGCACCTTCCGGCAGACGGCGTGAAGGCGACATACGGAGCGGATTGGGAGCTCCGTCACATGTCGATGTCAGGGCGTATGGCTATGTCGGAGCC
>NZ_BPQS01000097.1 GCF_022179385.1 Methylobacterium longum
AGCACGAACAGCGCCGTCACCGCCACGCCGACGTCCAGGCTCCGCTTGGCCGCCCAGTCCAGACGCAGGCCACGGGCGACGAAGGGCGCGGGGGGCAGAACCGCATCGGCGGTCGCTTCCGCTACCTCAATCACTTGTTCTGAAGCTTGTTCAACGATGACAGCGATATCGCCAGTAATCAGTGCACGCTGCACTGCGAGATCACCGCCGACATCTTGGCGAACTGCACTTTGCGACATCATCTCTTCTTCTCAGTATAGGCGGCCAGATTGATTAATCGCCGATTGGCTAACGAATTCTTAAATCCAGAACATTGTAGATCACAAGCCGTGCCGCAAATCTAGCACCGCAAATTTAATCAGAATTGACATCGTTAATATCGAGAAATTTGTTTCTAATATGGCGCTTATGGCTCAGCTGGCGCCACCGCTTCCTTCTACCTGTGTAGAAATTGCGTAGTCGCCATACGAGATGCGTCTGAGGGTTGCGTTTGTGAGGAGCAATGCAAGCCGTGCATACTCGTCAATTCGAACGGCTTATCCCCCTCGATACGCCGAACTATAAGGCGAATGACATCGCGATTGTCCGCCCGGTCCAGAACGTTAAGGCTTTCGCGTGCACGACGCGCGCACGAGCGGAGAAGAGCTTTAACTGGCCAACAATCAAGGTCGGTTCGCGCTCTGCTTCACTCGCAGCCCGGATCTCCTTGCCCTACTCCTTTAATTGCACCACCCGATGCCTCGGCTCGGTAATGCGCGGCTTGAACTCGGTCCGTTCGATCAGGCCCTCAGCATAACCGTCAATGAGCCGGCTGAACCAGTAATCCTACGTTTGTGAAGGGCCTCGGTCTATCTCAGGAGTGCTGACGGCGGATAGTGTCTGATCTCCAAGAGAGAGAGCTGCAGCAGTTGCTCAAACAGTCTCTGGCGCGTAAGTCCCTTCAGGTAACTCGACGATGGTATAAGTGCTCCTTCCGTTCCCTGAGCCAACCGCAAGGAGACGGGAGGTTTAAACATCTATTGATATGAAAGTGTAATTCCTTGTCCAGAATATGAAATATCGTAACATGCGCGATAAATGTTACAAAGCAAAATTGACAATTAAACACGATGTATTATAAACTCATTTCAAACGTAAGTTAAATGTTTAAACTTTGCATTCGAATAATGATAACGCTGACTATTTTGTCGCAGAATGTAATTTTAAACAGAGTCGGATTGGCGGGCTATGAAAACAATGCATTCACTACCTATAATATACGGCCGCTCTGAGGCGCGACAATTTTATTGGCAGATCAAGACAAAATGTCTGACATCAGTCAAGTCGAAGTAGTGGACAATCAAATAAAACTGAGTTAAAAGGCTATGCTCGTCCCAAAAGAGATTGTGAAAGGCAAAGATGTGAAGCGCTTCGAAATCACAAATCGAGCAACGCTGGCAGAAGCCAGGAATGCGATCGATTTTGACGAAGTCGTGGTGAACACTGCCGAGATAAAAAGGAGGAATCTGCTGCCGTGCGCATTAAAATATGCACTTTGGGCGCTTCGCCCTGGCGGGCGGCTTATTGTGAATGACGAAGGACTCATGGACGCCGGCCCACCACCCTATGTTTTTCCATTCAACCTAGTTCGCCAATGTACGTTCAAATTTCTAGCTAACGACACGAGTCTGATCGACTTTGATCAGCGCGGGCGTATTGTGATGGAGCGTCATGCTCCGGTGCTTGGACCAGCTTGGAGTGCAGGAGTTATTTTTTCTGGCAACAAAGCTGAATTACCGGTACTGCATTCTTGCTTGGATAGTCTTCGAAATCAGCCCGAACTTTCGCCTGAGATGTTTGGTGAGATAGCTGTATGCGGCCCGCATGCAGCCCGAGAGCTCCTGAGCGAACATAAAGACGTGCGCTGGATAGATTATGATGAACCTCCTGGCGATCGCTTTCTCATATGCAAAAAGAAAAATTTGCTAATAGATAGCTTAAAAAATCCAAAAATCGTGATACTTCATGCTCGCATCAAGCTTGCGAATGATGCGTTGACGCGTACTCCTCGTGAGTTTGATATATCGGGTCCAAACACGAGTTTTCTGCACAACAATCGCCTCATCCCATATCCATCATTGACGCAAAGCGATAGTGTCTGGCCAGGGATTTTGCCTCGCCGTCGGACGCTTAGTAGCCGGCAATTGTCTGATGCCGACCCCATTTTGCTGCATGAAAGAGCCGGATTGTTCGTCGACGGTTCAGCCTTCTATGTGCGACGCGCCGCCTGGAAGTCTTGCCCTCTAAATGATGCCATTGCTTGGCTTGAAGGCGAAGATGTTGAGTGGTGTTCACGTGCATTTCTTCAGGGATTTCTGATTGATATGGCACCACAGAGCCTTGCAACGTCGCAGACAAATAAGCTTTCAATTCCACCTAATCTTGGTTCCTGGACTCCAAAAGCTGCCCGCGCCATAAGTATCATGCGATCGGGAAAATCAATGATGAAACACGCTATTGAACCATTTTTTCGCAAAAAAGACCAGATCTAAGTTTGTGCTTCAGTTATCGGCACACCAAAGCGTTGATAAGATGAAAAAAGAGCCTGGAATTGGATCACCTGAGCGTCTCGACGCTGAATTCCCACTCTCCGTCGCAAAATTTTTCATCCTTTCCACTACGGTTCTTCAGAAGATTGCCATTCCCGGTACTGGGGGGCTAGTTTGGCTACTTGAGCCCATATTCCTTTCGTTACTGCTTTATTGCTTGTTGCGTCAAGTATTGAGCATTCGGATTTACGTTTTTTGCGCTTCATCGTTGTTTCTTTTTCAGGTCAGCATTTCGGGTTTTTGGTCGTCAGATCGAGCCTCCATCCCATCGGTCGTTCTCGTGCTATTTTTCAGCACGTTTTATCTATTTTCGTTCAAACAGGTGGGGCCTAATTTCTTTAAAAATATATCACAATTTTACATAAAGATGATGATTGCACTAGCCATTGCTGGCACAGCGCAATTTTTCGGACAATTTATTTTTCCGCGGCCAATAGTGTTCTTTATAGACTACCTTCCGTCGGACTTCATTGTGGCAAACTATAATAATCTTAATGTTCTATACTTTGGTTCAGAAATAATAAAATCGAATGGGGTCGTTTTTCAAGAACCTTCGACTTATAATCAGTTTCTAGCACTTGCACTTGTTGCGGAACTAAGTTTCCGAACTCGGCCGTTTGTACTTTTGACGCTTGTAATAGGCTTAGGCGTAACTTTTTCAGGAACGGGTTTGCTCGCGCTATTACCGGCATTTCCTTTTCTTGCTATTAGGCGGCCGGCAATTGTCTTCACGATAGCTGGTTTCGGTATCATTGGACTTTCGACACTCATTCTATCGACAGAATGGCTGGATATTTACATTCAGCGTTTAGGAGAATTCGCTGAGCCGGGCACAAGCGGTTATGCGCGTTTTGTTTCGGGGTTTGTAATGCTAAATGATTATCTGTTTGAGCAAGACATCCCGTCTGCCCTATTTGGGCACGGCCCAGGAAGTGTTCGAGAATATTCGATGAGATACACTTACGAAGTCTTCTCGCCTACTTTAATAAGAATGATTTTAGATTACGGAATACTAGGCGGCGGGTTTTATGTCATGCTTATGACCTATATTATATTTTCTGGACCCGGAACTGCTGCTTTCAATGTAGCGCTTTGGACCATTTTCATGTGGATGGGCGAGAATTCTCTTACTCCTGTTATACACGGTCTTGTTTTGCCGATGGCAGCATGGCCAGCCATTAAATCTTCGGTCCCGGCATCTGATGTCACGGATCGAGCCTGAAGTGTTCTGGCTCTTTCGTCCAAGTCTGCCGATGAACTCGTAGAGTGTGAGGTCGCGTAGAGCTCTGAGCCGGCGGCTGTGGTTGTAGGCGGCCGCGAACGGCTGCAGATGCGTTCGAAGCTAATCGTGACTGTCGTAGTGGTAGCGCTTGACCGTGGCCTCCTTGATGGTGCGGTTCACTCGCTCAACTTGACCGTTATCCGGTATGTACCCGTGCGGTGCCTTCTCGTTCCGCTGTTCTCCCCAGAGAACGGCATTATGGTGAGGCCATCTGGGACGCGGGGCACCGGGAGCACGAAGGTGCGGGCAGGCCGTCGATAGACAGTGGGCTGAGAGCCCGAACTCGTTACATGGCCGCCCCTTGCGACTTTCCCGGATGCGCTGCGAGCGCGGATCAGTAGGTGTCGTGTTGCCCGCCAGCTCCCGCTTTTGTCGACGAACCAGCATGGGGAGTGGGCATGCGGATTATCGGACTGGATATTCACCGCGCCTTCGCGGAAGCGGTAGCGTGGGATGATGGCAAGCTGAGGCGGCTGGGTCGCGTCGACATGCGTCGCGATCTTCTGACCGCCTTCGCTGAGCAACTCTCGGCGGATGACGTCGTGGTCGTTGAGGCCACCGGCAATGCCTCGGCCGTTGTGGCGGTTCTCGCGCCGCACGTGAAGAAGGTGGTGATCGCCAACCCGATGCAGGTGCGGATGATCGCGCATGCCAAGATCAAGACCGACACGATCGACGCCGGCGTGCTGGCGCAGCTCTACGCGAGCGGGTTCCTGCCGGAGGTGTGGGTTCCAGGCGAGCCGACCCAGGCGCTGCGCCGGCAGGTTACCCGCCGCAACCAGATCGTCCGGTAGCGATCCCGGCTGAAGAACATCATCCAGTCGATCCTGCACAGCCACCTGATCCCATCCTGTCCCCACGCTGACCTCTGCGGGGCCAAGGGCCGGGCCTGGCTCGTCGAGCAGGTCGTGCCAGAGGACGAACGGCTCGCGATCGAGCGGCACCTGCGCGAGTTTGACAGGCTTGGCGAGGACCTGAAGGTCATCGAGCGCGATCTCGCCCGTTCGGCCCTCGCTGACGAAAGCGTCAAGCGACTGATGACGGTCCCCGGCATCGACATGGTGGTGGCGCTCGGGTTGACAGCGGCCATCGGCGAGGTGACCCGCTTCGACGAGCCGCAAAAGCTTGTCAGCACCTCGGTCTGAACCCGAGCGTGCGGCAATCAGGACCGGGACCCGCGTACCACGGCCGGATCACCAAGCAGGGTCGCGGTCACGCCCGCGGCATGTTGGTCGAGGCCGCCTGGGCCGCAGCCCGCGCTCCAGGCCCACTCCGAGCCTTTTTCCTGCGGGTCAGGGCGCGACGCGGCCAGCACGTTGCCGCTGTCGCAACCGCCCGCAAGCTCGCGGTCGCGATTTGGCATCTTTTGACCAAGAGCGAGAGCTACGTCTGGGCCTGCCCCTCGCTTCACGCGAAGATGAACCGCGCCGGGTTTTCCGGAGGCCCCAACTCTTGCGAGGATGGAGCCATGACGAAGCGAACCCCACCTTCTCCCCTGAGGTCCGTGAACGCGCGGTGCGGATGGTGTTGGAGCACCAGGGCGAGCACGACTCTCAATACGGTGCGATCCGCTCGATCGCTGCGAAGATCGGCTGCTCGGGCGAGACGCTGCGGAATTGGGTACGCCAGACCGAGCGGGACCAGGGCCAACGAGCGGGCCCGACGACGGACGAGCGCGAGCGGATCAAGGCGCTGGAGCGAGAGGTTCGTGAACTCCGGCAGGCCAACGAGATCCTGAGAAAAGCATCGGCGTATTTTGCACAGGCGGAGCTCGACCGTCCGTTCAAGCGATGATCGCCTTCATCGACGATCACCGCGGGGCCTACGGGGTCGAGCCGATCTGCCGCGTGCTGCTGATCGCCCCGTCGACGTATCACGCCCATGCCGCGCGGCGGGTCGATCCCGGACGACTGCCGGCCCGAGCCAAGCGGGATGCGGTGCTGATGGCCGAGGTCCGGCACGTGTGCGAAGCGAACTTCTGCGTCTACGGCGTGCGCATAATCTGGCGGCAGCTCGCCCGTGAGGGGATCACGGCGGCTCGTTGCACCATCGCACGGCTGATGCGAGCGATAGGTCTGCAGGGCGTCGTGCGGGGCAAAACAGTCCGCACGACGATCCCTGATACAGGGCCGTCTGCCCGCTCGACCGGGCCAACCGCCAGTTAAAGGCCGCCCACCCGAACAGGCTGTGGGTCGCCGACTTCACCTAGATACTGTCGGCGAATCAGGGGGCGGGGGCATTGGTATGGAGATGTCCGATGAGCCTGCGACCGGAACCGATCGGCACGATCCCAGCTGAGACAGTGCGGGTTGCGAGGG
>NZ_BPQS01000098.1 GCF_022179385.1 Methylobacterium longum
GCTGCGGCCCCGCAGAGCCGGTTGAGCGGTCGCATACAGGTTTCCTCCAATTGATTGGTTTAGCCTGTCGTACAATCGCAAAGGGACAGAGTTGTTCGTCAGCTACTCCCGAGCGAGCTTCGGCTCGGGCTTAGCAGCTCGTGTCAGGCTCTGGATCGCTCGTGGCGGCCGACCCACTTTCTGAGCGATCTCGGCCTCCTGCTGCTCGACGAGTTCGCGGGCCGGCTGATCGCTGTCCAAGCCGCCGAGGATCTCCATAGGCACGCGCCGGTTCGAAGCACGACTGCCGTCCTCGAACACGACGTCGAACAGGATGAAGCCTCGGTCCTGAGGCAGTTGCTTCACGCGTTTGGCCATGCGGGGCCGATACCGCCGTAAGCTTGGCGGCGCTATAACGACGGACGCGATTGACGGCGCAACCACGTGGGAGGAGGCTCAGTACGGGGGCGGCTACGGAGTTAGCCACCATGAGCGACTTCAGTCACATCCTGAACTGGAAGCTTCTCTCCGGCTCGCACAAGTTTCCTGGTCCTGACGGCGGCACCTGCATCAACGAAGCGGCAGTCTTGGCGTGCGGCTTCCCCTATCAGCGTGTCAGTTCGGTCAACGCGATGCCGGCCTGCTTCTCGCGCCCAATCTGTAGGCTCGCGATGCAGCTCAACGACAATGCGACGGATGCGCAGCGTCAGCACCTGATGCCGTTCGTGACGCGCCTGGCTTGTGCGGACACGGACGAAGTCGAGCACGAGCGGGAGCGCTATATCGATGCGTGCCTCACCAGCGACAATTTATTCTCACCCGCACTGTGCTTGTTCGACTTTCAGGACGGTCTTTCGGCTCTGGAAGGCGCGCTCGCCATCGGGCGGCAAGCCGATCTGCTCGGCATGGAGGAGGCGGTAGGCCGGCTGGATGCTGTCCGCGCTTCAGCTAAATCGGCGAAGAAGCGCTCTGGCTCTTTGCCTGCGAAGGTGAAGGGATGGCTGGGCCTATCGCAGGCGCTCGAAAGCGCTGAGTGAAGGCCTTGTCAGAGGCCGCAAGAGCGATTGCCTGCGCACGTCCGGCGGCGGCGTAGACGCGCCGCCGCGCCTCAACGTTGACTTAACCGTGCCGCCCAGCCGACATGGACCGTTCCGGCTGCACCCGCCCTGGCGAGTCGTGGCCGCCATTCAGGAGAGCAGTCGCCGCGAGATAGACCCTGAAAAGCCAACAGCCCCTTCCCGGCAAGGAAGAGGCTGCTGAAAATTCCGAGGGCTTGTGAGGGCCGAGTCGCTTCCCCTCACAAGCCATAGCTCCCACCCGGGAGTCAAGACGGAACCTGTTTCCGTCAACGGGAAGGCTTTGCCTGGACCCTAGCCGCGGCCCGTGAGGGACCGGGTTCGATGAACTATGCCGATGAGATCCGCCGACAGGTTGAGGCGGCTCCGCGCGCCGCGCTGCCCGCCGTCACGGCTGCGCTCTGGCGCGCCTACGGGGATGGGAAGGTCACAGAGGCCGAGGCCGAGGCGCTGTCCGGGCTGATCGAGGCGCGCACGGACGCACCCGCGACTCGGCGGCTCTCTCTGGCTGCACCGGCCAGTTCTAACCCAAGCGGTATCTCTCCTGCTCAGGATCGCGCAGCATCACCCAGGAGGGCTGTTGGCTCGCGCCCGCGCACGGATGCCTCGATGGAGCGCCGTCGCCGCTGGGCCGCCTCGGGGCGGCTGCCACCGGGGCTCGCGGCCCGGTTCACGCTGGCCGAGCATGCGGTCCTCGCCCTCGTGGCCGCCGAGACCGTGCGCCGCAAGGATTGCCGGCTCGCCGTCGGCCATCTCGCGGCGATCGTAGGCGTGGCCGAGACCACCGTGCGCAACGCCATCCGCGAGGCCGTGAAGCTCGGGCTCGTGACCGTCGAGGAGCGGCGTGTGACCGGCTTCCGCAACGACACGAACGTGGTGCGGGTGGTCAGCCTCGAGTGGCAGGCATGGCTGCGACTGGCACGGCAAGAGGCCCGCGGCGGGAGAGATGGAAAGCCCGTCGGCATGGTCCAGGGGGGAGGGTGCAAATCCGCGAACCGCACGCCTACTGAAGTTCTAGATCTGGGGAAAACGAGGCCAGCGGAACCCAAGAAGGGCTGCCGGAGGGCAGCGGGCGACCTCGACCGATCAGAGCAAATGAGAATTCGCGCGGTTGGTCGCACTGGCCGAGCTATGCCCTGAGTGTATGTGGGCGGCCGGTTTACCGAACGAACGGACCTGACTGATGCTGCGCAGTTCGAGGTGGCTTCCACGATGAGCATGGAGGCGGAGGAGCTTCCGGACCGTACCGACGCGGTGCCGAGCCAATCCAGGTCAGGTCTCACGGACGAGATCCAGAGGCATCTTGGCAGCCTGCTGGCAGCCGCCTACGCGCAGAACGAGGCCGAGCTGAGCGTCACAGACCGCTTTGCCGATCTGCTGGTCAAGCTCGATGCCGCTCTCGGAGAAGCGGTCAGCCGCGACGATGCCGCGTTCAAGAAGCTCCTCGTCACCATAGTCCCGGTCCTGCGCCGCTTCGCCGTATCGCTCGCCCGCGATCCAACGACGGCCGACGATCTTGTCCAGGATACCCTCTTCCGGGCTTGGCGCGTCCGAGCCCGCTTTGAGCCGGGCACGAACTTCGAGGCCTGGACCTTCACGATCCTGCGCAACGCCTTCTACAGCGGCCACCGTAGGTCGCGCGAGGTGCAGGATGAGGATGGCAGCTACACCGCCCGGCTCGCCACCCCGCCCGATCAAACTGGCCACCTCGACCTCCAGGACGTGCGCGCGGCCCTGGACCGGCTCGCGCCGACGATGCGGGAGGCCCTGGTCCTCGTGGCGATCGAAAACCTAACCTACGAGGAAGCCGCCGCGGTCATGAACTGCCAGATTGGCACCGTGAAGAGCCGCGTCTGGCGAGCCCGCGAGCAGCTCGCGCGAATGCTCGGCTACACCGGCGCCGATGTCGGGAGTGACGGTGTGATGCTTTCAGCGCTCAGCGGATCGGGCGGGACTGGCGAGTGAGCCCGGATCCCAATGCGGATGATCGGGCCGAACCTGTACTGTCGATCGAGGAGATCCGGGAGCGTGCCTACGACCTCTGGGACCGAAACCACCGCCCTGACGGCTACGAGCTGGAGTTCTGGCTCATGGGCGAGCGCGAGTTGCGGGCGGAGCAGAGGGCCAAGCTTGACCACTAGGCTTGAAGTCTGGTGGAAATCGGAAGCTTTTCAGGGCTCGTTGGTAGCGCTGTTACCCGACCAAACCACGGCGCCAAGCCCATCATCCTCAATGATCTGTGCGGCATCGGCCCCGTTCCGGATCATCTCGTGTCTCGCCGTCTGGATGGCGCTGAGGAGGGAGGTCTGCGATGAGGTCCAACCGACAGCAAAGCTCCCGCTGTAGTAGACCGTCCGCAAGGTAGTCGACAGCGTGGGGGGATTGGGATCGGCACTCGGATTTGACAGTGTGAGCGAGTCGCCCGCCCATCGACGAACTCGCTTGATCGCGCGTTTAGAAAGTTCGGAGGCACCTTGGTACTCCGCCTCCGCCTCTAAATCGCAAAGTAGGCGAAAAACAACTTCAGGTGTGATGAAGGGCGACGCTGGCAACTCAGCCGCGAGAAGCGTGATCAGCCTGTGCACGAACGGACAAGGTGGCGACCGTACTGGTTGAGGCATGAGGATCTCCTGCCAGGAGGATCGACCCTCAGACCCCGTACAAGATAGCGCTACAACCACTGTTAGTTTCCGACAGCATACCTCTGTCGCTCAGAAGCGCTTGTAGGGACTTCGACCCGTCAGTGCCCTCTCTTCGGCACGAGAGTGATGGCACCGCTATGCTCGACGATGGCCGATTGCACGTCATCGATTCGAGATATGCCCTGCTGACGCATCTCGGCCATCACGTCACGCGGATCGACGCGCATGCGCCGCATGGCGATCCGGTCCCAGTTGCCGTTCGAGAAAACCACCACCGGGTTGCCCTCTGTGATCATGCCGATCACCGGCCAGACTCGTTTCAGGTGAGACAACAGAGTGTGCAAGCCGGCCAGCGTGCAGGCGGCCAAGAGGGCGCCGGTGATCGAGCGATCGTCGCCGAGGATGGGAGGTGTGGCAATCCCGCCGAAGAAGAAGATCACCACCATGTCGAGCGGTGTAGCCGAGCGCATGATCCGTCGCGTGGTGATCCGTAGCAGGATCAGAACGACCAGGTACATCAGCGCGGTACGCAGGACGATGCCCATGTGGGATAGGTCCTCCGGGACGAAAGGCGTTTAGGGGTAGACGAACAGCGGCAGCGCCAACCGCTCGCCGTTGGCGGTCAGCACCATATCGACCGGACCCGGCTGGCGGAGAGAGAGCTTCAGCATGACGTGCCCGGCGTGATCAGGGCCGAGACGGAAACGGTAAGTCACGCCCTGTGCGGTTGTGCTCACGTCGGCGGCGCCGGGCTGCGTGCTGCCGATCGAGCCTCGATCGAGTAGTTCGGATCCGACGCTGAGTTCGAGCGCCTCCCCCGGCAAGCGTCCGGTGATGGCCAGTGTCAGATCGGACGGGGCGTTGGCGCGCAGCAGTCGCTGGTAGGTGATTGATAGCGGCACGCTTGGGAAGGCCCGTGTTGTGGTCGAGAGCCAGCCATCACCGAACACTCCGAGCAGACCAGCGCAGACGATGATACCGATCAGCCACTGGAGGACGAGTTGCACTCGGCTCCAGACGACCTCGAAGCTCTGGTTGGCCTCGACCTCGATGTCGCTGGCTTCGGGATCGCTGACCATCGGCTCTGCGTGTCTTGCCTCTCCACGGCAACACCGCACGGCAGTGGATGTCACGCGAAGGGCGCTCTTTGCTCGTACCAAACCGATGGTTCGGCACCAGGCCTACCACTCGCTGGTCGCGCGAGGGTCGGTACGGCGCGGCAGGCGAACTGAGCACCGCAGGGCGCCGGCTCATGACCTCTACAGGTGATGCGAGGCGATCCAGCTGGGCGCCAGGACGTCGCCGGCGTCCGTGATGATCCAGGGCCGCGTGTCGCCAGTGTCCATCGCCTTGCGTGCGGCCGCCAGCGCCTCGCGCAAGGTCGGGAAGGGGCAGCCCGGCGCGGTATGGGCCGGGTTGTCCTCGGACCAGAGGGTGAGTTCAGCGGGCTTGTTGAGGTCGGACAGCGTCATGAGTGTGCGCTCTGCTCGGTGAGAGCGAGGCCTGTGTTGAGGATGATAAGAGGGTAGGGCGAGCCGGGGGTGTTAGCGCGCCAAGGCAGTGTCGCGGCTGTGCGTGCGGCTTAACTCATGTAAGCAACTGCACTCCAACCTCAAGCCGCCATAGGCTCCGTCCGTGCAATTAAGCACCCGGATAAGGACCGCCGAACAGGTCTCCGAGCGCCTTCCGGCGGAACAGCGTGCGCCAGCGCCTACGCTGATGCTCAGGCCGATGGTGGATCATATGACATCGCTGGCAGAGACAGAAGGCGCGTAGAAACCGAATTGTCAGCCGTGCCAGGCGCGCGATGGTCTTGCCGCGCTCCACACAGATCTCTGACGTCTGCGTCTCCACGTTCCAAAAGCCAGAGACCACATGGCGGAACGGACACGCTTGGCGCTTCCTGCCGTTCCGCTAGGGCAGGCCCTATTGGGACGCGTCTTTGGGCGGGGCGCGTAGATCTGCATGGCAGGCAGCGAACGCCTCTAGATGCAGCCCGCCATACGCTTGGCTCCGAACATGATGAAGCCGCCCTGGTTGCTCCACCGATAGAGGAGCAGATCATGGCCAACGAGCGCGACAGGAACACTGCCGAGGATCAGGGGCTGGCAAATATGAGCGTCAACACAAACTGGACTTGCCTCAGTTCAGTGGAGAGCGGTTTGGTGGGCGATGCCCCTCTCGAACTGGGTGGGGCTTGTGAAGCCCAACGCCGAGTGACGGCGGCAGGGATTGTAGAAGCCATCGATGTAACGGGCCAGCGCGGCGATGGCCTCGGCTCGCGTCTGGAACGCGGTGCGCCAGACCAACTCGCTCTTCAG
>NZ_BPQS01000099.1 GCF_022179385.1 Methylobacterium longum
GCGGATCACCGTCCGATCGAGGTCGATCTCGGCGCCCCGGAGGCTCGCCTGCCGCTGGGGCACGGCGGCACGGGCCTGCGCCAGCTCCGCTTCGAGGCGGCGCACCTCCGCAACGGCGCCCTCTACCGCAAAGCCGTTGAGGCCGAGCACCGTGCTGGCCTCGCGCGTTTGGGCCTTCCGGGAGGCGAGGTCGGTCTGCGCCTCCTCCAGGGCGGCAGCCGAGGCGACCTCGCGGCTGCGCAGGGTGACCTTGCGGTCGAGGTTGCGCTCGGCGGCCAGCTGCACGGCCTGCGCGCTCTCGACCTTGGCCTGAAGCACTGCCTTGGTGCCGCGGGCGTTGTCGAGGTCGATCCGGGCCCGATCGAGCCGGGCCTCCTGAACCTTCACGTTCGCCACCGCCATGTCGAGCGCGGCGCGGTTCTCCTCGACCTTGGCGACGAAACTGCGCTGGTCGAGCTCGGCGAGGGGGGCTCCCAGCCGGACCCGGTCGTTGAAGTCCACGTGCAGCTTGGCGATCTGCCCCGCGAGCTGCGAGCCGACCTCCACCGTGTCGACCGGCTGCACGGTGCCGGTGGCGGTGATGAGCTGCTCCAGGGCACCGCGCTGGATCGCCGCTGTGATGAAGCGGCCCGCCTCAGGTGCCGGTGCGGTCATCTCCTTGACCGCCGCCGCGGCCTCGTTGACGGCGGCGGCGGCGGGCGACCCAAGCCGCGCGCCCCGGAGGCTTCCCATACCGGGATCGGCGTAGGCGAGCAGGGCGAAGGCGGCGATCACCGCGATGCCGAGCGTCATCAGGTTGTCGGGCAACCAGCGCGCCATGTGCGAGACCTCAGAGTGTGCCCGAGTAGGACGAGGTGGATCGGTATTCATCTCCGCCTCGGGGAAAGCAGGCTGACTTAGCAGCGAAGCCGGTGCAGCGTTGGAGCGCCGATGCGGCATCGGCGCTCGCCGCGAGACCGTACCGGATCGCTCTTCGCGCACCGCCGCACCGTACTACTGCCCTGAATAATCACCGCCTCCGTTCCCGACACCATTGCCGATGCCGAAGTTGCCGTTCCCGTTGGTGAGATTGCCGTTGCCGTTGTCGGAGCCGATGTTGCCGTTGCCGTTGAAGTTGCCTGAATTGCCGTTGCCGTTGTTGGAGCCGATGTTGCCATTGCCGTTCCCGTTGCCCGTGCCGCCCATCAGGCCCAGGTTGGAGGGCATGCCATCCCCATTGAGAGCGGCGGCACCGCCGGGTGCGAGCGCTGCGGCCGAGCCAGCGGCGCCGGAGCCTGCGGAGGGCACGTGACCTCCCCAGAACGGGAAGGTGACGCCGCCGGGGGGCATGTGGTGGTGATGCCGGAAGAAACCCGGCATCGGGCTCCAGCCGTTGGCCGGGCCGGTGGGGGCCGAGGGCGTCATGACCACCTGGGCCGAGAGGGGAACGGGGAGCAGCGCCGCGACAGCGATGCAGACACCTCCGGCCATGCGTCGGGATGAGTCGGTCATGCTGAGATCTCCTTCGATGCTGGTCTGCATGCGAGGCGCTCGGCTTCCGGACGAAGCCGGCGATGCGGCACGACTGCCGCACTCGGAACCGGCTCAGGACGCGGCCTGCCGCGGTCGAGAGAAGGCGGCTGGTGGCCAAGCGACGATCACACAGGTGGGACGAAGCACGCTGCGTAACTGGAGCATCGCCGCCTCCGTCAACACGGATCCGGTCAGTCAGAGAGTGGTGCTGAGTTGTAATGCGGTGCGACCGGGCGCCCGTTCTTCTGTCTTTCGCCCTTCTTCCGGCCGGGCCGTTGTTTCGGCGTACGCTGGATGGCCCCCGCCTTCTCGTCCTCCGACCAAACATGACCGTTTACGGTCTGAAAGCGAGAATTCGGCTTCGGGGGGCGTCGACGGCCGGACCCGGACACGTTTTTCCTCCGGCTTGAAGAAGTTTGACGCCCGGCCTCGTCGACGTTTCTAGCGAAAGCGCAGGGTCGGATTGCCGTTCAAGTTCCCGTTCGCGGACCCGATATTGCCGTTGCCATTGAAGCTTCCGCCGTTCAGGTTCCCGTTGAACGAGCCGACATTGCCGTTCCCGTTGTTGGCTCCTGTATTCAGGTTGCCGTTGAAGGCGCCTGCGTTGTTGTTGCCGCTGGTCGAACTGGTGTTGCCGTTGCCGTTGAAGGCACCGACGTTGCCGGTTCCCGAGTTGAACGCGCCGAGGTTTCCGTTTGTCTGAACGGCACCGTTGCCGTTCCCGTTGCCGTTCCCGTTGCCGGAACCGGTGTTGCCGTTGCCGTTGAGGTTGCCGTTGGCGATCCCGATGTTCCCGTTTCCGTTCCCGTTTCCGTTTCCGAAGGAAAAGGCGCGCGCTTGGGCCGAGGCCCCATCCGCTACCAGGAGTGCCGCGAGAACAAGAAACCGAGCGTTCTTCATCATCGCCTCCCTGCAAACAGGTCGGGAGCGACCAGATGGGCCGCTCCCAAGGTCATCGTCGCGGCTCAGCGGTTCAGGTTGCCGTTGCCGTTGCCGTTCAGGAAACCGCCGTTGAAATTGCCGTTGGCGTTGCCGTTGCCGATACCGCGGTTGAGGTTGCCGTTGACGTTGCCGTTGCCGATACCGCCGTTGAGATTGCCGTTGGCGTTGCCGTTGCCAAGGCCGACGTTCCCGTTGCCGTTCAGGTTGCCGTTAAGGGCACCAGCGTTGCCGTTGCCGTTCAGGTTGCCGTTAAGGGCACCGAAGTTGAAGTTGCCGTTCCCGTTGCCGTTGAAGGCACCGGTGTTGCCGTTGCCGTTGGCGTTGCCGTTGCCGACGCCGATGTTGCCGTTGCCGTTGCCGTTGCCGCTTCCCAGGGAAAACGCGTAGCCCGTCGAGGGCAGACCGGCGAGCGAGAGCACAGCGACGGCCGAGAGCAGAACCTTTTTCATCAGATGCCTCCGTTGATGAACGCACGGCCTCGTTGACCGTTTGAGCCGGCGCTCGCAGGCGAGAGTTCTGCTCTGCATGACCGACGCCTCTAATATTAACGGTGAAAGCTCGGATGTGAATACTGATAAAGGGCTAGTAATTTCGGGCTACGCCGAATGCGGTATCCGAATAGAATTATCGTTTCTTTTCAATCGCTTGCTGTGCGTTTTTGATCGATGTAGAAATTGGGGAATTGATATGATACGCTCGTACTCGTACGAGGAATAAATTATATGTACCAAATGATACACGTGGCTGTGTGATCCGTTCTCGGAGATGCACTAAAACGTCACAGTTGTAGCGCAATAATTCTATCAGAAGAAAACATCATGGGGTCTTGGCCGCTCATACACTTGGTGGACGATTGCGCCTCCGTACGCGAAAGTACGGCATCTCTCCTTGAGAGTGCGAGCCTCACAGTCCGTGAGCACGCCAATGCCGGTCGGATCCTTTCCGAAATGGCACAATTGGATGGCGACTGTATCCTGACCGACCTCCGCATGCCGCGGATCGACGGCCTCGAACTCCTCACCCGCCTACGCGCTGCCGGCTGCAATCTCCCGGTCGTCGTTATGACAGGATACGGCGATGTCACGACGGCAGTGCGCGCGATGAAGCTCGGGGCCCAAGATTTTATCGAGAAGCCATTCCCGCCGCAGGCTCTGCTGAGGGCGGTTCGCTCAGCGATCCGCTGCCGCCGTGCGAACGGCTACGACGTGAGGCAGGCGATCATCGCGTGGCGCCTCGACCGCCTGACGAGCCGCGAGCGGCAGGTCCTCGACCGGGTTCTGCTCGGCCGGACTAATCGCGATATCGGGGACGAACTCGCCATCAGCCCTCGGACAGTCGAGGTGTTCCGGGCGCGGCTCATGAAAAAGATGGAGTGTGAGACGGTTCAGGACCTCGTTCACGCAGCCCTGCAGGCCGGGGAAGCCTGACTCTGCACGACAGACCTTCCCGCGATCCCGTGTGCGTCACAGCGGCTGGAACTCAGCCTCCGGCGGCTCCCGATACTCCGGAGCCGCTGGCCGGACCCGCACTCCGTGCCAGCCTGGAGGAGGCGGCCCAGATCGCCCTCGATCCCGTGCTGTAGGTGTGACGGCCACCGGGCACCGCGGACAGACCTGAAGACCGTTGTGGCCCGATAGCCTCACCCGCATCCAGATCCGCAGAAACTGCTTAGCTCGCTCTACCAATCGGCTGAGCATTGGCCGAGAAGGCCCGCCCGATCGAAGGAGGGTGGATGCCACCTTGGCAAACGACAGCGGCTTGGGCCACAGGCTTGATGCTGCTCGCGACCTGCGGCAGCGCAGTGGCGCGTCAGGTGGCCTCCCAGTCCCCCGTACAATCGCACTTCGCGCGCACGCCCCCCGAGCACACCGGCTCGATCACGCTCGGAACTCTCAGCGTGAAGACGCTAGGGGTCGACAGGCCGTGGGATCCGCATGTCTGCATCGGCTGCGGTCGGAACAACAGTTCTTCTCTGGACCAGAGACACCGACACTGAGCTAGATAGACGCTGGAACTAGCCAGTCAGCCCGACTGAGATAGGTTCACTAGCCATGGCCACCGCCCCGACCATCCGCGATCTGCGCAGAGCCGGCGAGATTACAGACGAGGACATCGACACCGCGGTCGATGCCTACCTGGCGAAACCGCAGGTCGAGCCGTTCCGCTTCGCATCCGGCTACGAGATCGACCTGGCGGCCGCGGTACATGCGCATCAGCCCGCCAAAGCGGCCGTGTGGGATCCTGATCGCTCAGCGAAATTCAAGCGGAACATGCTCCGGACCGCGATCCTGCTGGCGCATCCGGTGAAGGGGTGAGCGATGAGAAAGGCGCAGAGGATCGTCGATGCGATCGCTAACCTGAAACGCGCACTCGCGCAGTCGGGGATCGATGCGCCCTTCGCCATTGAGTTCGACGAGGCGGCCAGCGGCTTCCGGCTGGCTGCTATCATCGCGCGCGACCTGCCGATGCAGGCCGTGGACGCGCGGCAAACTGGTCTCTCTCCGCAGTTGCCCGCCCTTTATCGTGAGCAGGCTGACGTCGCGGGCGTGAAGGTACGCTGGCCGAGCACCCCGGCTTGTTCCGGGCCGGGCTCGGCAGCCGAGTGACCTTCACATGGCGCCGCACCTTCTCCGACACGCACCACGATTTCGTGGCCGAGGAGGCGGGGCAGCACGTCGGCTGCCGCTCAGGCGGCTGATCGCGCGATTGATCACTGCACATGTCGAGTGGAGCCGCCGCCCGGGAGTGGGTGGCGAGGCCGGGGACTGACCAAAGAAAGCCCGCCGCGGGCGAACCGGGCGGGCTGGGATGAGGCGCATAGAACGCCCCTGTAGGAGATGTCGCTCGTGCTCATGCTCCAGATGCAGAAGCTTGACAGGACCGCAATCACGTAAGTAAAAGTTTCCACAGTGTTAACGATAGGAAAACAGTTCTAGATACACCGCCTGCCGCTTTCGATCGGCAGAAATTTACAGGCAAGATAGCTTATAACACGGACAAAGATCCGCATCTTGCCTTTTGTTTGGGGAATACATTCATGCTGGATCTGTCAGGTTACAAGCTAACCTTTGACGACGAGTTCAATACGCGCAGCA
>NZ_BPQS01000100.1 GCF_022179385.1 Methylobacterium longum
GCTCCGACATAGCCATACGCCCTGACATCGACATGTGACGGAGCTCCCAATCCGCTCCGTATGTCGCCTTCACGCCGTCTGCCGGAAGGTGCCGCCCAGACAGCGCTTACGGATCATCTCGTGCTCGGGCACGATCAGGTAGGTGTCGCCGAGGACCGCGCGGTCGTATTCGGTCGCGGCCACGACCTCGTAGAAGATGTTGCCCCGATCGCTGATCCGCATGCGGACCCGACCCGGCATGATCGGGATGTACTCCTCGATTGTGTCGAGCCGGTCGCGCGGCGTGTAGATGTAGGCGTTCTGCGCCACCTCCAGGTGGAGCACGACCATCCGCCAGAACTCCGGCCAGGTCATCGCCGTGTCGTTCGGCTTGGTCATCAGGTGGTATGCGAGTTCGCCCTTCACCGGCTCGACGATCTGCCAGCCGCGGCCGTTGCGGCGCCATTGCAGCATCTCGGCCTTCGAGATGTCCCGAGCCTTCACGTCGGCGCACTGGATCAGCAGGGCCAGCCCGATGGCGCTGCCCTGATAGTATCCCGCGCCGACGCCGAGGAAGCCCAGATCGTCCCAGCCGCGGTCGTACATCTCCCGGACGACCGTCTCGCGCGGGTCCTGGGCGGGCCCGGAGTAGACGAGCTGCCCCGCCTCGTCCGACTTGGCGAGGCCAGCGAACATCTCGGCTTCGGTCTGCGGCATGTTCAGAATCCGATCAGCCCACGTTCCATGTAGATCGACGGGCGCTCGACCTTCACGCCGGCCGGGACGCTGCCGCTCTCGTGCGCCAGCCGCGCCGCGTTCCCGTTGATCGCGGCGTCGAAGCCGTCGATCGAGGCCTTCGAGCCGGGCTTGGCCTTCTTCGGCAGGACGTTGTCGTTGGCGTCCCAGTGCCCGACGACGTTGCCGGCCATCCAGGAGGTGACCGGGTTGGCGTCGTGCTGGAGCCGGGCTTGATCCTCGTGCCGCGTCACCAGATCGTCGGTCGACCGGGTGATGTGCGAGGCGGTCTTCGAGACCGAGTAGACCGTGTGCCCGCGCTCCTCGATCGCGCCGGCGAGGAAGTCGGCTTGGAAGCGATCGACGCCGAACGCCGCCACGTTGTGCCCTTCGATCATGCCGAGGATGTCGGCCAGGATCGTCGGGTGGTGGACGTGGCTGCCTCGCGTCGTCGTGAGGTGACCGGCCTTCTCCCAGGCCATGAACTGGTCGGCGTACCGGTCGTCCTTGAACCGCGGCGAGCGCTCCGGCAGCCAGTACCGGAACACCGCATAGAGCACGTCGCCGACCTCGATGATGAAGGCGGCCGCGTTCAGATCGGAGGCGCTGGCGAGGTCGACCCCGACGAACATCGGGTAGCCCCTCAGCGCATCGAGCGTCAGCTTCGGGTCCCCGCAGGCGTCCCAGCGCTCGGTCGAGAACAGGTTGCCGGCGGCCCGGCTCCAAAGGTTCAGCCGGGTCCGCTTGTACTCCTGGAGCTTCGCCTCGCTCTTGCGGGCCTCGCGCTCCTCGGTCTCGATCGACGTTGGGTTCAGCGAGATGCCGTAGAGCGGGTTGAGCTTCTCGACGACGGCCGGATCGAAGCGGCGCTCCTCGTCCTCCTTGTCGCCCGCGTACATGGCGACGAAGACCCGATCCGCTCGGAGCTTGCCCTCCAACACCTGCTGATCGGACTTCCAGCCGTCGAAGGCCGGGCCCGTCGCGTCACGGCCGGCCGTAGAGATGCCGAGCCACAGCGGCTGCCGGCGTGCGCCTTGCGCGCTCTTCAGCACGCCGATCACGTCCTGGTTCTGCGCGTGGACCTCTTCGGCCAGCACCACGTGCGGGTTGAGGCCATCGAGGTTGGGCGCGCGGCCCGCGAGGAGCTTCAGCTCCGCGCCGGTCCGCCGGAACACGATGCTGTCGGCCGTGTCCTTCGCCAGCAACCAGTTCTTGAGATCCGGCTCCTTCTCCAGCGTCTGCCGGATGGCGAGGTACGGGATGGCGGCCTGCTTCTCCGACCCCGCGGCCACGCACCCCTCGGCGCCCGGCTCACCCTCGTAGTTCAGGCAGTACAGGACGATCCC
Source organism: Methylobacterium longum (assembly GCF_022179385.1). GTDB lineage: Bacteria > Pseudomonadota > Alphaproteobacteria > Rhizobiales > Beijerinckiaceae > Methylobacterium > Methylobacterium longum. The sequence continues at coordinate 2,061 of NZ_BPQS01000100.1, forward strand.
GACCGAAAGCGCCGTCTTGGCGTTCTTCCGCGGGACCCAGAAGGCGACCTCGCGGACCCATCGCCGGTCGGTGTCGCGCTCCCGGAATCCGAACATCGCCGCCAGCCACCAGCACTGCACCGGCTCCAGCGTGATCGTGCCGGCGAAGCCCTTGATATGCGGCAGCGATTCGATGAATGCGCAGGGGTCGTTGGCCCGGTCGGCGTCGAAGATGAAGGCGCTGCTCGGCTTCTTCGCCTCCTGCAGCATGTGGAGGAAACGGTGGCAGCCGAGCCGTTCCCAGCGGCAGGTCACCACCGCGCCCTGCACGACGGCCTGGGCGTACCATTCGGCCATGCCGGCGTAGTTAGGGATCTGATCCCCCTTCAGGTCGATCTGCGTGAACCGCTCATCAGCGACGGCTCGGGAAACCGAACCTCGCGAACCGGTTGACGGGCGCTTCTTTCGGCGCGCTGATCGGCTTGTCGATGTCATCGAGCTTCAGTCGGGCGAGCGCCTTCTGGAGGTTCGTGTACCAGGACGCCCGCGGGGTCAGGCCCTCGGCGGAGATCCGCTGGATCTGGTCGAAGCAGCTCGCGTAGGCCGACAGCGCGATGTGCATGTCCTTGGACAGGCGGCCCGCGTTCCAGATCAGCCGCCCGGTGCTGTCGTATTCCGCCCGGGCCGCATCGGTCTGGAGCGGGAGGGCGCACGGGGGGAAGGCACGATAACCTGGATGCGCGAGAACCGCGGGGTCGCCCTGGCCGACCTGCGCGAGCGAGGGCTTCGGCATCGCATCAGCCGTTGAAGCCCGGAGAGCCCTTGCCGATGCGCGGCGTGCCGGTGGGGCCCTGGTCAGGCGCCAAGGCAGCCAGGATGCGCTGGCTGTGCTCCTGAAGCGTCACACACTGCTCCAGCCGGGCGATGATGTCTCGGTTGTTGCGGTGGACGTCTTTGGCCACGTTCCGCGGGTCATCGGCGATCTTGGCGCACTTGGCTTCCATCTCGCCGATGAGCGCGCGCAGGTGCTCCTCAAGCTTCGCGCCGGTGGGGTTCTCGGACGACATCAGGATCGGCATACGAGCACCTCAACAGGGAGGGGACGGAGAAGGCCGCGCAGCTACTGAAAGCGCGCTGGTCGGGCGGTCGGGTCATCGCACCAGAGCGGCAAGCGATCGAGCTGATCCGTCTGCCGGGCGAAGCGCTCCATCTGCCCCTTCAGGCCATGGTGCTTCAGGCACAGACCCCATCGGTTGTCGGGGGCGTACCAGGAACCGCCGTCGGCGATCGGGAACTTGTGGTCGACCTCTTTCGCGAATTCGAGTCGCCCGCTCTGCTCGCACCAAGCGCAGAACGGATACCGGCGTCGGTGCTCTGCCGAGACCTTCCGCCAGACGTGGTCGTAGCCCCGTGACGTCGCCGAGGTGCGCTCATACCGCTTGGCGAGCGTCTTCGTCGGGCGAGCGCCGCGACCGCGCAGGGGTTGGGGCATCCAGAAAACCCGCCTCAGTGCCGATTTTTTTTCGGGGCGATCCTCGAAAAAGGGTTTCCCATTCGGTTGCCGCTCCCCTACCCGGGATCCTTAATCGGACCCCCCTATCCCTTGGGGGCTGTCAGCAGGTTCGTGCGGAGCGCCAGCATGCTCGCGGGCAGAGTCGTAGCAAAGAGGGGGGGCTGAACCCTCCCTCCGGGCCGCGCTGCTCATCCTTCGACCCGGCTGTCCGGGGAGTACGAGGGGCGGTCGTCCGGCACCAGGTGGTACGGGACGCATAGATTCAGAGCTGATTCGTTGAGTCAAGCGGTGGCTGTGGATGCAACAGACCAGGTACGATGCGACCTGATCAACTCCACCACTTTGACGGTCCGTCAGAAAAGTTGGTCAGCACAGGCTCTGATCGATCGTCATCTTGCACCGCGTTGTGATCTAGGTGGTGTTCACGACGGAAGCACTTCGAACTGGTAGGATCTAAATGCTTCCGTTTCATACTGTATTGATTACCAGTGACTCATCAGAATTTCGAGGATCTTGTTTGATATAGCTCTATGTTCGGGATGTTTGATGGCATACTGAATCACTTTCTTTTGCGCGGTCATCGCCGCGACTCTAGCCTGTGAGGAAGAGGTGAAAGTTCTAAAAGCGTAATTGTTTCCAATCCCAGGCGCGCCACTTGCTCCGAACAATCCGGGAGTTGGATTTGCAAGCTGAGGCGCACCAGTTAAATTGATCACATTTGGTGTGCTGCTGATCATAGGCTGTGCTGCATTCCCCGAACTAATGTCCGTTGGTGAAAGGGGTGCTGCTGAGTTGGCCGCTGGAATGCTCTGGGCATTGGTAGCGTCACTGGCTGCGTGGGTTGGACTAGCAACCGTCGGAGGAGGGATCTCCGACGAGGTGGTGAGCGGATTGGTTGAGCTCGGTACGACTGTGGGACTCGGTGGATCAACCGCAGCGCCAGCCAAGCCGGGAGAATCTGGGGTTCCGGGCGGAGGTGTATTGGCCATCCCACTAGGTGACGACGGCGGGTTAGCAACAGCCGTCGAGCCGGCAGCCTGGGTGCTTGTGGAGCCAACGGAGACCGACTCCTCGGTGCTTGCCGGATTCGAATTCTCAGGATGAGCCGCGCTCGTCGACCCGTTGGTCGGTCCATCCGTTGTGACAGTCGATCCTGCAGTGCCTGTCGTTGGAGTTGCCTCACTTGGCGCCCCCGTGGCCGGGGGATTCGTACTGATCAAGCCCGCGCCCGCGTCGGTATTTCCAGCGCCCGCTTCAGCAGTGTCGGGGGTTGGGCCGACTGTGCTTGTCGAATCCACCTCTGCCGGTTGAGGAGCGCTCACCCCACCATTCGTGATTGAGGGAGCGCTGCTCGGCGCGGCTGTGGCTGTACCAGAACTGCCCGTCGAGCCAGTTGCTACCTGGTGGGCCGTTCCCGTCGAGATGCTGGTCGAGCCGCTTGCGCCGGTGCCTGTTCCGGTCGTGCCTTTGATCGTTCCCGTAGAACCCTCAGCCGAGCTAGGCGCGCCGGCTGAGCCCGTGGAAGTGTTGCTTGTGTTCACGGAGGGTGCGGCCGTGCCCGCTGCGCCCGACGAGCTGGCGCTTGCTGGATCGGACGAGCCTGTCGCGCTGGTCGTTGATCCCGACGAGCCGGTTGTGCCGGCGTTCGCGCCGACCGTAGATCCCGCAGTCGTACCGGTCGAATTCGTCACACCTGTGGTTGAGCCGGGCGTGCTTGGAGAGCCTGTAGTTGCTGTTTGAGCTGTGCTCGTCGAGCCGCTGGTTGAGCTGCCTGCCGCCTGGGAGATGGCCTTGCTGTAGATGGGCTCCAGGTAGGTCCGGGTGGCGTCACCGGTGGGGTGAACACCGTCCACGTACAGCGAGGTGTCGTTGACCGCGCTGTTC
>NZ_BPQS01000101.1 GCF_022179385.1 Methylobacterium longum
CAGCGGCAGAAGCACGAACAGCGCCGTCACCGCCACGCCGACGTCCAGGCTCCGCTTGGCCGCCCAGTCCAGACGCAGGCCGCCAACCACGAAGGGCGCGGGGGGCAGAACCGCATCGGCGACGGTCTCTGTAGCCCCGCTCACCTGCTCAGCGACTAGCCGAGCGGCCTCAGTCATATCCAATTGGCATTGCGATCCCGAGAAGGCCACCGAAGCGGAATGACATTACGGTGGACAGTTGATATCTATTTACCAGTAGTTAATTAGCTCATGAAATTAGTACCAGCAACCTATTCAAAGCATGAAATTGAGCGAATTTATTTTTATGCTCATCAAAATTGGAAAACCATCCATCGGCCGGCATATTTAAACATTTAACAGACACTGCGCTCGGTAATTTATATCGATTGACCTTTTTGTCGCGGCATCAAGCGCGGTTTGGTACAAAGATAGAGGGCTAATATGCTGTTTCTCGCCACAAATATTGGATTTATGAACCATCACTTTGAGGCCGAATTTAAGGCACCTGATGCTGCGACCAAGTGATCTGAGTTAGAAGAGGTTTGACAGTTTATTCGGGTGGGCGGATCTTTGGATGCGTCCTGATGGAAGTGCGCCATGTCGCGTGGCCCAAAGGCAGTCTCTCTCGATCTCAGCCAGCACGAGAAGGGTGAGCTGCGCCGACACGGGACCGGGCAGGCGCTGGTTTCGCGACTGCGTATCATCCTGGCCTGCGCCGAACCGGGCGCGACCAACCTGGGGATGGCGACGGCGCTGGTGGGCAGCCGCCAGACGGTGGCGCTGTGGCGGGCCGCTTCGCCGCGCATCGGCTGCAGGGGCTGGTCGACGCGCCGCGCTCCGGGGCGCCCCGCAGCATCGATGACGAGGCCGTCGAGCGCCTGGTCGCTCTAACTCTGGAAGAGCCACCGGCCAACTCCACGCACTGGAGTACCCGCTCGATGGCGCGCCGTACGGGCATGAGCCAGAGTGCGGTGTCACGGATCTGGCGCGCCTTCGGTCTGCGGCCGTACCAAGCTGACACCTTCAAGCTCTCCGCCGATCCAGCGTTCGTCGAGAAGATGCGCGACTTCGTCGGCCTCTAGCGGGGGGCAGAGCCATCTCGCCCCCGTGATCGGGCTCGCCCTCGTCGAGGCCGGCTTCAAGTTGCTGTTCACCTGCACCACCGACCTCGTCCAGAAGCTGCAGGTCGCCCGGCGCGACCTCGGCCTGGAGGCGGCCATCAGCCGGCTCGACCGCTTCGACCTGCTGATCCTCGACGACCTCGCCTACGTTACTAAGGATCGAGCGGAGACGAGCATGCTGTTCGAGTTGATTAGCGCCCGCTACGAGCGACGCTCCTTGATAATCCCCACCAACCAGCCCGTCGGCGAGTGGGGTCGGATCTTCCCCGATCCGGCATTGATGCTCGCCGCCGTCGACAGGCTGGTGCACCATGCCACCATCTTCGAGATGAACGTCGAGAGCTACCAGAGTCGTACCGCCCTCGATCGAAAGCGCGGTCCCGGCCGACCACCGACCCGCGCGACAATCAAGACCGCTGAGGCGTAACTCGCTGCGACACGAACTTCACTCAGATACACCTTGCGCGGGTCGACTGACCCGCTCATCTTCAATCGGCCGCGACACCAGTCTCTCATCCTGATTGTCGCTCGGCCCTCATCCAGATCGTCGCGCTACACTGCGGACGATGACGCTCGCGAGCGCTGGCATACGCCTGAGAAGCTGAAGTCGTCGGCATCACGCCCGCTCCAGCAGGTTGTGGTTACGCCGCCAGCAGCGCCGTCCACGCTCCCGCCGCATCGATCTGCTTGGCGCACACCAGAGCCCCGTCGGTCGAGCGGCGCACCTCGACGACGTGCGGCACGCCCAAGATCAGGGGCACCGCCAAGCCGAGGTCGAAGCCGTGGCGACCGTTTCCCACCCCGGCCGCCGCGATGTCGGCCCGGTACTCGGAGGCCACCGCCAGAGCCACAATCGTGCCGTCCACTAGGATGTCCAGGCAAACCGGGGCGTCCGGCTGACTGGCGTCCTGAGCCCAGCCGGCCAAGTGCAACTGGCCGTCAGCTCCAACTACGCATCGATCGAGCCAGGCACGCACGGGGCCTAATTCTGCGGTACCACCCGATGAAACAGCCCGACGGGCCAAGCGCCCACGCAGCGCGGCGAGTTCGGAGCCAAGTTCGGTTCGAGGAGCGTAGGACATGGGCGCTGCGCCCGCGTCGAGAGCCTGCACACCGCAGAAGCCCACGCGCAAGCCAGGGGCGGGCAAGAAGCTCTCCGTTGGTGTGTTCTCGGCCAGCAGGAGATCGTGGCTGTCCAACTCGACATGCCAATAGGTGAGGTCCTGAACCACCTCGCCGCGCGTGATCGAAGTGCCGTTGACGAGGTGGCCAGCGGCGATGAACAGGCCGTCGACCATCAGAGCATGATCCGGGGATACAAGCAGGTCGCGGGTGGGGATGCCATCGCTGAGCGCTCTAGCTTTAATGCGCACTGGGCGATCGTGCTTTGGAGCCGTCAAACCGACGTAGCAGCGGTTGCCGATCCACCGGATGGGACGCGGTTTGCCGGTGGCGGTGATGACAAGGTCGCCCACGCATAGGCGTTCGACTGGCACGTCTTGGATGGTGCGCCCGCGAAGTACGCGGATGCGCGTTCCTGAGACGTAGCAGCGGGCTGGGCCGACCGTTTGAGCTGCGTTCGGATTAGTCGAGGCAGGTGACGGCGTCGGCTTATCGGAGCCGGAAGCAGCATCAGGGTCAGTGGATGCACTGCCGCCATTCACCGGAGTGCCGCCGCCATGGTTGCCCGGATCCGGTGGTGGCGACAGATTAGCGATCGCGGCTTTGAATGCGGCGCCTGCGTTGGGGTACTGACCATTATGCAATTCACCGGAGTAAGCTCCGTTTGATTCCCAGTAATTTTCGTAAATCATATCATGATCGGTCATCCATTTGAACATAGACTGAACATATGGACCGTCGTTATTACTGGAAACCCCCCATTCAGAGATTGCTGTCGGCTTACCGTGTGCTTGTGCGAAGTTTGATTGCCAATTCAAGCCATAATCGGTGGACACTTTGTGGTTGAAGGCAGGAATTGGGTCGGATGAGTCCCATTGATGGTTGTAATATATATCAGATCCGATCACATCGACATAATTGTCGCCCGGATATGCTTTAGACGGATCCATATTGCCGCCATCTATATTCACATCCCAAACGAATTTAAATTTACTAGAAACAGAATGGAAGGTTTGGGCCGCGTTTTGGTATGTGGTGATGAAGGCGGCCTCGTGACCTTTGGCGGCCCACGGTTGCCAGTTTCCGTTGAACTCCCATCCGAGACGGACGTAGATTGGTTGATCGGTGTCGCTTGCCGCCGCCATAGATTGCGCGGCATTGAGATAATGATCGTTGTATGATCCGCTGGCGGTTTGCTCTAAACTCGTACCAGTTACGGTCAAGGGAACGGAGTAGATCGGGTCGGCTGAGGAGCCTTTCCACATGTCAACTGAGTATGAGATCGAACTATCAAACGCCTGCCAACTATTTTGATTCAGAAAAACGAGAACATTGTCGGCGGGCTTGCCGGCCCAGGTATTATAAGATGCTACATTATTGGGATCATTCCCACCATAAATGCCGGTTCGTAGCATGAGAATTACTCGATATTATAGGCGTGATTTCGCGCAGGTGGGCACGAGGCTATCTAAAATTATTTACTAAAATCGTTAACCGAAAATTAATCGCCGGGCTAGAGTGTGACGCTGTTGCCGCCGCGCATGGTCAGCTGCAACCGCCACCGCACGAGCTCGATCAGCTTGAACCACGCCAGCGCACTGATCAGCAGTGGTCGCGTCGGGTTCGAGCCCAGCGGCATGGCTAAAACAATTTGGATATCGGCCTGCGGCCCCGCGATCAAAGAGGACGATCGCCGCGGCCGTGACTATGCTGCTCTTGTTTCTTCTAAGGAAATCAGCCGACGAGACACAATGGAGTCGAGATCGAGCCGGGCATTATCAATCAGAACATCCAGTACCGCTACCTTCGGTCGAGCGATCTACCCTGTCCCGACCTCGTAGTCCTGATCGTTCCTACGCAGCGATGTGACGTGTGACTCGGTATCGTTCTCGAAATTACTGACGAGCATCGTCAGAGACTCCGCTTCACGGCGTCGAGCGCGCCGGGTTGTAGCGCCCATCGCTTTTGGTCCGAAGCCACCGATCAGGGCGTGGTCCGCCGGATCGTCGGACGCCTTGCGCAGGGCCTTCACCAACTCGTCGTCTACCGTGTCGACTCAAAACCAGTAGCTGATGGTGGCGGAGAGGCAGACGGCGGCGAGATAGTCGGTCGCTAGACGGTCGTAGCGGGTGGCGATGCGGCGAAAGTCCTTGAGGCGGCCGAACATGCGCTCGATGGCGTTGCGCCCTCGGATTGTGCACGGGTGAGAAGCACGGCGTCCAGCGGCGGTTGATCTTTGGCGGGATGTTGGTCGCGGCCCCGGCTGCCTCGATCTGCCGCCGAATGGCGTCGCTGTTGTAGCCCTTGTTCGCTAGCACGATGCGGCAGGCGGGCAGGCGTTCGAGCAGCAGCGCGCCGGCCTTGCAGTCGGCGGCCTGCCAACCAGTCAGCAAAGGCGAGTGGGCGGCAAAAGCGGTCGGTGAGGGCGTGAATCTTGGTCGTGCGCCCGCCCCGCGAGTGAACCGCTCCGGGTTTCCCGGAGGCCGTTTGGCTTGGATCATGCGGCCAAGGCTTGCGCCTCGGTTTAGGCATAGTAGCGCGCTTCGGCATCGGCGGGAGGGATATTCCCGATGGGTTCGAGCAGGCGGCGAGTGTTGAACCAGTCGAGCCATTCGAGGGTGGCGAACTCGACGGCCTCCAACTGAGCGCCACGGGCCGCGCCGGTGGATCACCTCGGTCTTGAACAGGCCGATGATCGTCTCGGCGAGAGCATTATCGTACGATTCGCCGACGCTGCCGACGGAGGGTTCGATAGCTGCCTCGGCGAGGCGCTCGGTGTAGCGGATGCTGACGTATTGCGACCCGCGGTCGGAATGGCAGACGAGACTGCCGCCGGCGAAGGGGCGGCGCTCGTGCAGGGCCTGCTCCAGGGCATCGAGCACGAAGTCCGTCCGGGCCGAGCCCGATACGCGCCAGCCGACGATCCGGCGGGCAAAAACGTCGACGACGAAGGCCGCATAGACGAAGCCGCTCCAGGTCGTGACGTAGGTGAGATACTGTCGGCGAAGTCAGGCGGCTTTTGCCAAGGCTGCGAAGCGGGTCACGCGTGTTCTGGCCCGGGGCGTCTCTGCCAGCCAGTGTACAGCTCGTGAGGCATTCATC
>NZ_BPQS01000102.1 GCF_022179385.1 Methylobacterium longum
CTGTAGGGGCGGCCCATGATGCACTCCGTGTCCGGAGCAAGCAGTGAATCAGCCGCCGCCCGCCGTGTGAACCCCACCACGCCGACTCAGCTCAAACCGAAAATGCTCTAGTTGCAGCGTGTGGGTACCGTTGGGCAGGTCGAGGCGTGTCTCGGTTTAACCGCTGCCGAAATGAAGGTGGGTCTTGTCCGCTGGGAGGGGCTGCCGGGACCGATCGCATCCTTCGCGTCGATCAGCAGATGATGATGACCCACATTCTTGGCGCCGCTACCCGCCTGAGTGACTCCCATGTTGCGGAGGCCGAACTGCACGGTGACTGGGCTTGTCACGCGCGCGTCGGGCTTGGCCGAGATGATGTAGACTGCCGCGCCTGTGGGGCCGCGACTGGCGGAGGCGCCGCGGGCTTCTCGGAAGTCGCTTTAGCCAAAACGGGCCTGCTTAAGATAATCAGCAATCCAGCCATAACTGCCGATCCTGCTTTCCTCGTCCACTCCTTCATGGCCCTCATGGCCGGACGTTCGTTTCGCCGCGCAGCCCTCCTAAAAATCTAGAACGATGCGAATGCCGCTTCCCGGATAACGGACCATCGGATCATAGAAGTCGCGGCTCGTCACATGCTCAGCCTCGGCCCGGCTTCGCCAGGTGCCGCCGCTGAGCACGCGCTGCTTGCAGTTTGGAGAGTTCCACGAACTCCCGTCGCTTGGAGCGCTCCGGTAATTCTTGTGCCAGCAACCGGATACCCACTGCGCCACCAAGCAGGTCGTGCCCGTGATGCCGAAGGGATACGCGGGAAAGGCGGTGGCTATCGGCGCTGCATCCTCAGGCGGCGAACCTACGCTGCGGCAGAGCGCCATCTCGCTCCGGAAATACCCTCCCCACCAGAAGCGGGTGCGCGTGCCGCCTCGGACGGCGTATTCCCACTCCGCCTCACTTGGGAGGCGGTAGCCTTTGCGCGTGGTGCTGGAGCGCCACCGGAAATATAGCTGCGCGTCATCCCAACTTAAATTCACGGCTGGCTGGTTTGGGTCGCCGTCAGCCCTAACCTCGCAACCGCCTGCAGTCTGGCAGGCATCCCAATCCTCCAGCATGATCGAACCCCGAGTCATCAGAATGGCTCGGATATGGACAAGGTGCGCCGGCCTCTCGCTCGGATCGGCGGCGCTTCCCATGCTGAAGACCCCGGACGGGATCTCGACCAAGGACGGGCAGGTGCTGCAATCCCGCTTGGCGTTTACGGCTTGGTCAACAGCGGCTTCCACGACGAGGGCGGCCGGGGGCAGAAGCAGCTGGTGCTTGCACGGGCAGGGGCAGTTCCGCCTGCCTTGCTCCGACGTCGGGATTGTCTTGTGCGGTCGGCGCGCGACACTCTCGATTTCGGGTAGCTGGAACAGAGGCGCGGGCTCAGCAGCCTTCCTCTGTGGATTGCCGCGGGTCTGCGGCTCCTCGACCGGTGTAGGGGCCAAGGCCGGCGGTCCCGCGATCTGTGCCTTCCGCGGGGATGCCGTCTTTACTGCCCGAGCGGCTTCCGAAGCCCTCAGGCCTCCGGCGGCGGCTCGGATCGGCGGGAGAGAAAAGCGGGGAATCGACGAGCTCAGTGGCCGCCGACTGAGTTTGGCCCCCCTTACTCCACGATGACGAACGGACAAAAACACCGAACATCGCTCCTCGCGGATCATGCAATGATTAACCGACTGATTTGTCGAACTTAAAATTTAAACTGCCAATCGAATGTAACAATAGTGAAATTGATGTTGCATTCACGCAACAGGTCCACTCCAACGGCACTCGACTTGCCGAATCATTTTGACGGAACCTGATTCGGTATGGGATGAAGATAGAGAGTTCGCGTCAAAATGAGCGCCTAGAGCGTCTGATGACTACCTCGAATAGAACTGTACGGATTCCACGGATGAACAAAGCATTTCTGCTTGGATCGACAAGTGTAGTCCTCTCGCTCCTAGCTGCTGAAGCCAATGCGCAGTGCGTAGGTGGCGGTGCTCAAAGCCAGTCTGTCGTGGCTCAACTTAGCCCGAACTCAGCCTCCGCGCCTCGGTTGCCTAACAACTCTACATTGACCCTTCCCGTTGATCCGGCAGGCACAAGTAGTAGCATTGGCTCCACAGTGCAATCGCTGGTTTCGATCATCAATACCAACAACACTGCCTTCCTAAGCCAAACGTCGGCTTTTATCGGTGCGCCATCAAGCGCATCTGAGGGACTTAATGGCGGCGGCGTTTGGGCTCGTGGTGTCGGTGGAACTTTCGACACGAACACTCGAGGAAGCTTTGCCTATGGCAACTCCCAGTCTTCTGGATCGGGGGGATGCAGCATTCGCAACTATCAAGATTTCTCGGGCCTACAGGTCGGCACCGATATATCACGCCTAAATATTAATGGGGGAAATGCTCATTTCGGCGTGATGATGGGATACACCGAAACCAGCAGCTTGTCTCCAACTGGTGGTGCTGGGCGGCTAAATGGAAATTTTCAGACACCTTTCTTCGGGCTGTATGGCGCCTATACTAAAGATAATTTTTACGCTGATGGTCAGTTGCGCTTCGATTTTTTGCAGGGCCGCCTCAACGATCCATATAATAACGGGCTGTTCAACCAGACAATTGACGGGCGCAGCTTTAGCTTGTCAGGCAACGTAGGAAAGCAATTTTCTTTTGAGGATAATTGGTTTGTCGAACCGTCTCTAGGCATTGTATATTCGCGAGCGAGCATAGATAATTTCAATTTAGCCGGGTCCTACGTCTTTCAAACTGGGCTCTCCGCTCCGTCGTCCGTCAAAATTGCGAATTTTGATAGTGTTCTTGGCAGAGCGAGCGTTCGATTTGGTCGCACGTATCTTGTTGACGGGAATGTAATACAGCCATTTGTCACAGCAAGTGTTTATAACGAATTTGCCGGCAATATCAGAACTTCAGTCGTATCTGGCTTCGATCCCGTAGGACAAGTTTTCTTGCAGACCGTCCCGGGCAACCTCAGCAGTCTTGATACGAAAATTCGCATCAACACCAGTCGGATTGGTACCTACGGCCAGATTTCTGGAGGTGTAGCTGCACAAATCGGCAATACGGGATGGCTATCGTACGTCCGGGGTGACTATAGATTCGGTGACCATGTCGATGGTTGGGGAATTAGCGGCGGCTTCCGCTATCAGTTTACCCCTGAACAGGTCGCGGGCCGCCCCCTTATCCGGAAGGGATATGACGCGCCGGCAATAATTACCAACACAGCAGAAGCCGTTCGCTGGACTGGCATCAGTGTCGGTGGCTCAGTTGGGGGACTGATTGATGTAGCTCGACAAGTGCCAGAATTCGATCGTGTCAGCTTGTTCCAGAGACTGCCCGTGCAGCCCAGAGCAGCAGGAATTCTTGCTGGTGGCCAATTGGGCGCTGATTATCAGGTCGGTAGCTTTGTGGTTGGCGTGGCTGGCGATTTTGATTGGACCAATGCCTCAGGCGGTAGGAATTGTAAGACGCCCGTCGGCTATTTCTTTAGCTGCAATACGAGTGTCCAATCTCTTTACATGGCAACTGGCCGAGTCGGGTACGCGATTGATCGGACCTTGTTCTATGTGAAAGGCGGATACGCTTGGGCTGACCTTACAGAAACTTATCGCGACAACACAGTTGGCCGACCCTTGATAACACAGTACACTTCGGGAGCGAATTCTGAGGCTCAGTATGCGCCGGTTCGGAATTCATCGTCCGGCTTAACGATTGGTGCTGGCTTCGAATATGCTTTGACAAAAAGCTGGACTGCTAAGGCGGAGTATATGCATTATCGGCTCGATGACCGAGTTGTTACGTTCAGGCCCTCCTTTGGGTCTGGTGACATCCCTGTACCGGTGAGGCACACTGGCGATCTTGTTAAAGTTGGGGTAAATTATCGTTTTGGGCAGAGCGACATACTGGATGCCCCGGCTGTTGCTCCGGTCGTCAGAAAGTATTAGCTAGAGATGTAGTTTTAAAGTACGATAGACGCTGCTGCAGCCGTGATAAAGCAAGGTCGCGGCTGCAGCAGATGGTTATTCCGAAATAAATTGCGCTTATTTGCAAAATTATGCAGTCAATATATGTCCCAATACTATTATGAACGCTATCCATGCTGGTGAACAGAATGGCGCTCCCGAACAGAACCTAGATGTTCGCTTACGAACTACTGCTCGTCCTATGGTAGGGCGCGGAAACTGCTTACAGTTCCAACTGAGGGTCCCCCGGATCTTGGTCCGGCCGAAAGGTGAGCTTCCGGGTCTCATTCGGCAGCCTGCAGGGCCGCCGCCAAGGCGAATTCCTGGGGCGTTCGCCGCCCCAGAGCCGTGTGAGGACGGCTCTCGTTGTAGTACCGCCGCCACGTCTCGATCTTGCTCCTGGCGTCGGCTAACGACAAGAACCAGTTCGCGTTCAGGCACTCGTCGGTAAGCGCTGTCTGGGCGGCACCTTCCGGCAGACGGCGTGAAGGCGACATACGGAGCGGATTGGGAGCTCCGTCACATGTCGATGTCAGGGCGTATGGCTATGT
>NZ_BPQS01000103.1 GCF_022179385.1 Methylobacterium longum
CCGATGATGTACGAGGTGCGCGAGGCGGCGATGATCTGCGTCGTGAACCGCAAGGGCGCCATCGTCGACGCCTACATGCCGGCTGACGAGTCGGTCATCACGGAGTGGTCGGTGCTCGGCCGCCGGTGAGCTGATGGCGTCCAGTTTGGACGTGCCAGCCACGCGATCTCGGTTGACCCCTCGCATCAGCGCCAACCCGGGACAGCATCCGGCCGACGTTGGTGACGGCCGGCTAACCGAGCGTAGGCACCATGCTGTCGGGCCACGTTGCGTATCGGCCCACCGCTGGTGAGATCGGCCGCTCCCCCGCCCCGTGAGCAGATCGGGGCGGGGCCGAGCGGCCGACGCTCGGCAAGGAGTGCAGCCATGCCGGCCGAGCGAGAACGTGTGCTGTCGGACGATGCGCTGGACCAGCTCGCCCGCGAGCTGTTTGCCGAGGTGCGGGCGCAGCACCCCAAGAAGCCGCTGCGCAGGCCCGGTGAGGACGCAGCCGGCGATGTAGGCATCGACCTGCTGGACTGGCTGCTGGACGCCGGCGACGACGCTGGTGATAGCGATAGCGGGGACTGATCCGCCCTGCACGGCAATGTGGAACCCGCAACGACCCGCACTCCCCGGGCAGTCCAAAACCTGATGCCGGTGAAGGGCCGGAGGGCGGCGGCTACGACAACCGGCCGGACAAGGCCCCTGCCCAATAATCCCAAGGGGGCCATGGCGCGGGGTGACGCATTGGCGCCAGCCTAATCCCCCTCGGGTGCAAGTCGCTCCTCGAGGTGGGTGGCTGCATCCGCGTACAGCTCAAAGCGCCGTAGGAGCACGGCACGCTTTTTCGGCTTCTTTGCCCCGTCGATCTTTGCCTTGGCCTTGTCGGCATGGTGGCGCATTTTCTTGGCCAGCTTCTTGAAGGCCTCATCGATCTTGGCGCTGACCTTGTCGCCTTCCGCTTTCACCGCGTCCGTTCCGCCCTGCACGAGCGAAGGGAACGTGCTCTTGCTATCCTTGGCCACGGCCCATCCCTGTTCGGCTTGATCCATGTTGGGAACGAACAAGGCAACCTAGCGATCCACAGTGACGCGGCGATCACGGCTCTGGCTTGCCCAGCCCGCATCGCACAGGCCGTGCTGGCGCAGGGCAAAGTCGACCTGCGGGCGCGGTTACTCGACCTCTCTGCGCTTCGCGTTGCGGCGAGCAGATCGTTCGGACGGCGAACTGGTGCGAAGCTCGTGACGCGCCTGCTCAAGGTACTCCTGACGCTCAAGCTCTGTCAGGCAGGCGACGTTGTGGCCATGACGGACCTCCCGCTCGGTGAAGCCGGCATCCCAGGCACGGTCATCGCGGTTCTTGGCGATAAAGGTGCGTTTGGCGCGTGCCAGTACGTCGGCTTCGGTCGGCTCGCCCATGGCTCAGCTCCCACCAAGCCGCAAGCCTACAGGGATGATGCTGTCCACGCGAACCGATCAGCCGGCGCTTGGCCTCGGCCTCAATTTCCAGCGCGTCAGCCTTGGCACGCTGGGCGGCTCAGCTATCCAGGCCAAGACCATGGATCAGGCTGCCGATCGGGTCGAAGCGATCGGCAACCTTCGGAGCTGCTTCCGGCGCAGGGATCTGCTCTGCCATGGCACGCGCTCTCGGTGCACTGCGAGCCAGAGAGGCTTGGTGCAGGCGCATCCGGCGTTGAGCCACCCTATGCCGCCGCGGCGCCTCCAGCTTCCGCAGCTGCTCTGCCGATGCCTGAGACTCCTGCATCTCCTGTCGAACGGACGCGGTCTCGCGCGGTAGAACAACGTTTGGCTGCGAAGCCTGAACAGGCCCAGTTTCGGCAGCCTGAGCGGTCGCGATGACCGCATTAGACAAGGTGCTGAGGGCGCTCGCACGTGCCGGCGGGTCAATCCACGCCATCGTGCTGGTAGGCGCTTCCACGGCTGCGATGGGCGCCCGCACCTGCCGTGGCAGATCCTCGTAGTTGCCGGGATGCAGGATGTGCGCAGCGGCCACGAGGCCGAATGCAGCAACAGCAGCCGTCGCGAGGGTGGACCTGTAGTGTTCCATGGCCGTTGAACGAACGGCTTAGCTTATGGTTCCGCTTCGAACACTGCTGCCGGCTGTTGCTGCCCCTTGATGCGCCTGTGCCACACCCGCTACAGCAGCATCTTCCCCCTGCTGATGCGGCCGAGGTGTTCGCGACACCACGCGGCGCTGTTGCAGGCGGACACGCGGTGACAGGTGGTGTGCGGGCCAGTTCCTCACGCATCACTCGTGAAGCCTAGGCCGGGCGATCGTGTGAGGGTCGGCGCATCCGCGGGGGAGCTGGACACCGCTAGGCGCCGGCCCACGGCCTCTACAGGCGATGGGACGCGATCCAGCTGGGCGCCAGGATGTCGCCGGCTTCTGTGATGATCCAGGGCTGCGTGTCGCAGCTAAGTTGGTTCGTATGCGTTCAGCGGAAGTTTACTTCAACGGCGCTGAGTAGGGCTGCACCTTGCCATGTAGGAGCGCCTTTTCAGACCTTTGCTCGGTCAACCAAGTCGGGTCAGGCTGCTCATCTATCAGTGCCACAGTATCGCTTGGCTCGACGTAGGCTTGGAATGCCTCAAGGGCTTCGGCTTGGCTCTCGGCGAGCACGATCAGTCGACTGACCTCCGGCGCCTTGTCAGATTTGAGCGAGGGAGAGGTCTGAAGGGCGATAAAAGCTTGCATTCCGGTATCCTGCCACGCGTACCGGCCAGGACCAAGCTATGGTCGAGAAGGCATCATCTGACGTCGCTCGCCTCCGGGCACCATGCCTGCTGCGTCCGGCCTCCCAGGCTCGCTTGGGCGCTCCTGTTAGCGTATGCTTACGTTCTCGGAGCAGGTCTGGGTATCATGACGTTTACCGTGATCAGCGAACACGCCGACAAAGCGTTGAGCCAGAATTATCCCAGGCCGAAAGACGCCTATGCGAAGGCACGCGAGTACGAGGCTGAAGGCGTGAGCGTAAAAATTCGGCTGCCGACCGGAGATGAAGTTCCAGCTGAGGAATTCGGCGAACTGTATCTCTTGAAGGACGCTGATTGACGGTCATCGGATCTAAAGGGTACCCACTTGGTAAGGTGTTACGACCTCCATGATACCTGCCGCTCCCGATCCGCTTCCTCACTTGCCACCGCCTCGACAGCCGCGATGACGTTCTCCAACTCGGCGACCTGACGCAGCGCGCTCCCGGCGGGCAGACCATCGTGCTCGGCCATCGCCAGGATGAGCGTGCGCTGGTGCGCCTTGAGGCGTTCGAGGAGGATGTCGAGCTTGTCGGGCATCGTCAGGCTGTAGCCGCTAGTTGAAGGCCCGACAATCGAAGGGTCAAGCGCTGGAAGGAAGGGTTAGAATGGATCTTCCGGGCTATCGCTGAGGATAGAGGTAACCTCGTTCTCAATCAGCGGCTGACAGGGCTGCCCGGAACTCCAAAAATCGGTCCGTCGCGCTTGGGGCTTGTGCCTTTCCCTATGCGCCCAGTTCGGCACAACGTCTGGTTGACCTCATGCCGCCGCAGTCCGGGCGATTATCCGTCATGATGCTGGCCTGAAATCGAGTATTGCGATTGCGATGTGCGACATTTTTACCGGCCCGCGTGGATCGAAGTCAGATCTGCTTGTGATCCTTTGCGAGAGAGCTAGTTTGCGCTGAGTCGAAGGCACGTATGTACTGGAAACAATGGCATCATGTCAGAAAATATTCATAACAGCGGCTCAGGCTTGGCTGAACTTACCCGTGAGATCGTCTCCGCCTACGTGATGAAGAATTCGGTTCCTGCCGCCGAGCTTCCGAAGCTGATCAAGAGCATCCACGCGGCCCTAACTACTCTACAGCCTAGCGCACCAGTGGCGACGCCCGAGGCTGATGTCGAGAAGCCGACGCCTGCGCAGATCCGTAAGTCGGTGCAGCACGACGGGATCGTCAGCTTCGTCGACGGCAAGGCCTACAAGACGCTCAAGCGCCACCTCACAAGCCACAGCCTCGACCCGAAGAGCTATCGCGACCGCTACGGCCTGCCCGCCGACTACCCGATGGTCGCCCCGAGCTATGCCGAGCGGCGTTCCGCTCTCGCCAAGGTGATTGGGTTGGGCCGACCCGGCGCCATGGCTCAGAGTGCATCGAGGAAGGACCGCAGGGCAGCTTGATCCGGCTGATTGGGCACCGACGGCTCCGAGCCGCCGTCGTACAGGATCCTTTAATTACCTCGCTCCAACATGCTCTCAGCGATCGGCCGGGGGTCGAGCGCCGGAAGAGCAGCACCGGGGCTTACTCCCCCCGTAGCCTCGGTGCGGCCTCACCGGCGCAGTCGCGCTGAGCACGGCTACCTCGATGC
>NZ_BPQS01000104.1 GCF_022179385.1 Methylobacterium longum
GCGGCGCCGGCCATCAGGGCCGTGGCGGCGCTGGCGAGAAGAAGCTTCTTGATCATCTGGTCCTCTGTCTCCCGTTTCGCGGGATGTGTGCCCGGCGACAGGAACTGCAGGTTGCCGCCACGCGATAGTGCAGCGCTGCAACACTCCGGGCGGGGGCGTTTGCACCGCAGCACGCATGTGCGATGCAGCACATCCGAGAACAGGGCGTGGTTAACTGGCCCGCCCATGCGTGTCCGAGACGGTCCGGAAACAAAAAGCCCCGCCGCACGGGGCGGACGGGGCTTGAGTTCGTTCGAGAACGTTCCCAGGACCAACCGGGAAGCTTCGATGTTTCTTAGATCCTAACGGCCGACGGCCCGCAAGCCTGCCGGCGACGGCCGGATGCTGTTAACATTAATTCCCGATCGGCCGAAGCCGGGCCTGGGGCGGGGATAAGCCCGCGTCCGGCCCCGGCCGGGGCGGCCATCCAGTCCGGCAGTCCAGACGGTGGCTTTTCCGCGCTCCGATTCCGGTGGTGCCGAGACCTGGCCAATGCTCGGCCGGGGCGTGGCGCGCGGAAGGTCTGTCACGCGACGCGCGTGCTCTTGGAGCGGCGGTTCCGAGTATTGTAATCTCCCCACGCGCCGACGAATCGCCGGGCCGGATGGCCGGTCCGCCGCCGTCGGGTCCCGGGAATGGGCAGGATGTGCGGCCTGTGGAGAGGGGACCGATGGCGAGCGTGAGCGAGCGGACCGCGCGGCATCAGCGGATCATGGGGCCCCTCCTCGTGGCGGCGATCCTGTTCGGCCTGGCCGGGCTGCCGCTGGCGGTCTGGCTCGACCTGCGCGGCCTGTCGGAGCGCATGCTCGAGACGCAGGCGGTGGAGACCGGCCGGATCATCGACCAGATGCGCAGCTTCTACGCCAGCGACGTCGTTCAGGCGGTCAACGGCGCCACCGGCCGCGTGGTGACGACCCACGACTACAAGGGCGTGCCGAACGCGATCCCGATCCCCGCGACCCTGTCCCTGGAACTCGGCGAGCGGATCAGCGGCGCGGACGGGGCGGTCAAGTACCGCTTCGTCTCCGACCTGCCGTTCAAGGACCGCAAGCCCCACGAGCTCGACGCCTTCGAGGCCCGCGCGCTGGCCGACCTGCGCGACCGCCCGCAATCGCACTTCGTCAGCGAGACCACCGGCTCGATCTTCGACCGGCAGGTCCGCATCGCCGCCCCGATCCGGATGGAATCCGCCTGCGTGCGCTGCCACAACGCGCATCCCCTGAGCCCCAAGACCGACTGGAAGGTCGGCGACGTGCGCGGCATCCAGGAGATCGTCCTGCGCCAGCCGATCGCCGCCAACGTCCTCGCCTTCAAGTACCTGCTGGGCTACTTCATCCTGGCGGCGCTGGCCGGCAGCACCTTCCTGCTCCTGCAGGCGCGCCAATCCCGGCTGATCGACCGGATGAACCGCGAACTGACGGAGTCGAACGGCTTCCTGGCCTCGATCTCGGTGCAGATCGCCAAGTACATCTCGCCCCAGGTCTACAAGAGCATCTTCAGCGGCGAGCGCGACGTGTCGGTCGCCACCGAGCGCAAGAAGCTGACGATCTTCTTCTCCGACATCAAGGACTTCACCGCCACCACCGAGCGCCTGCAGCCCGAGGAGCTGACCGCGCTGCTCAACGAGTACCTCACCGAGATGACCGCGATCGCGCAGAAGCACGGCGGCACGGTCGACAAGTACATCGGCGACGCGATGCTGGTCTTCTTCGGCGATCCCGAGACCAAGGGCGTGCGCGAGGACGCGCAGGCCTGCGTGCGGATGGCCGTCGAGATGCAGAAGCGCCTCGGCCAGCTCAATGCCCGCTGGCGCCGCTCCGGCATCGAGCGCCCGTTCCAGGCCCGGATCGGCATCAACACCGGCTACTGCAACGTCGGCAATTTCGGCAGCGACGACCGGATGGACTACACGATCATCGGTGCCGAGGCGAACCTCGCCGCCCGCCTGCAATCGGTGGCCGCGCCCGGCGGGATCACCCTGAGCTACGAGACCTACGCGCTCGTCAGCGACGTCGTCCGGGCGAGCCCGCAGGACCCGATCCGCATGAAGGGCATCAGCCGCGACGTCGTCCCCTACGCCATCGAGGGCGACCTCGCCGCCGAGGCCGCGGAGACGGTCTTCTCCGAGCACGCCCGGGGCATCGATTTCTACATCGACGTCGACGCCCTGGAGGCGGAGGGCGCGGCCCGGCTCCGGAAGCGCCTGCTCGAGACGCTCGCGGCCGTCGACCGCCGGATGACCGGCGCGGGCGCGCCGGGCCCGGAGCCGAAGCCGGGTCCGCTGCAGCCCGCAGCGGTCTGACGGTGCCGGACGCCGGTTGTCCCGGGACGCATGGACGGCGGGATGGGCCGCGGGACCGGCGGCGGGACCGGCAGTGCGGGCGCCGTCGCGCCGGGGCGCGGCCGGAGACGGCCGGGACGGGGCGGCCCCGGGGGCGTGCTGCCCCTCCGGCGGGTCAGCGTCCCCTGCTGACCCGCCTCCCCGGACCGGAGGCGGTGAAGGCGCCGCGCCGCGCCAGCCCGCCCGGCCCGCCTCGACCCGCATGGCCCCGCATGGGCCCGGATCGCGGCCTGCCGGTCCGGAACGGGAGCGGCAGACCTCCGCGCCGCCGCTCCCCAGGGCCGCGCCGGTGGTCCGCGGCCCGTGCCCGGGACCCGCGGGGCGCGGCTTCCCGGGCCCGCATCCGGCGCTATGTGCCCTCGGCCGTCCTCACGCAGGCGCGTCCGCCCGCGCGGCGCCTGTCCGAGGCCCGCCCGCGGAGCCGGCCCGATCCGGGTCCGGCCCGCCGGGAATGCAGGAGACCCGCATGAACCCGATCACGCCGCTGTCCCTGACGGCCCTGCCGGGGGGCGGGATCGGTGCAGCCGTCCTGAGCCACGGGACGCCGCTCGGTGTCGCCTGCGCCGGGCTCGCCGGCGCCGCCACCCCGCCGCGGGTGTGGGGGCTCCGGTGACCGGCATCCCCTCCCCGCCCCTGACCCCGCCCCCGCATCGTCCCGGCCGCGCGGGGCCATCGGGCGGGGCGTTTCCCGACCTGACAGGTCCGGGGACGCGGTAGCGCGCCGATGTTCGGCTTCTCCCTCAGCTCCACGGAGCCCGACAGCATCGCGCACATCATCCAGGTGGCGCTGGCGCCCGCCTTCCTGCTCTCGGCGCTGGCGACCCTGCTGAACGTGTTCTCGACCCGCCTCGGCCGGATCTCCGACAAGGTCGACGCCCTCTCGGCGGAGGCCGCCAGGATGACGGAAGCCGAGGCCGCGCACCTGTCCCGCCGGCTGAGCTACCTGCGGCGGCGCTCCTTCGTCCTCGACGTGGCGGTCGTCCTGGCCTCGCTGGCGGGCGGCCTGATCGGCCTGGCGGTGCTGACCCTGTTCGTCGGGGCGCTGCGCGACGCCGCCACCGCGTCGATCCTGTTCGCGTGCTTCGGGGCGGCGCTGATCTGCACCGTCGCGGCGATCGGCGCCTTCATGGCCGAGATCCTGATGGCCGGTCGCGGCGTGCGCGATCAGGTCGAGCGTCAGCAGGACAAGGTCCCCGCGCGCCCCTGATCGCGCGCCGGCCGCAGAATTTCGATTGCACGCCCCCGGCAACCGCGTCTTAATCTTAACGGCGTCTGATGCGGACGCACGCTGCGCCCGGGTATTCCGTCATGAGCATCGCGATCTTCGTTGCCCTCGTGGCGGGGGCCCTCTGCCTCGGAGGAGCCTCCTCGCTCCTGCCGTTCCGGCGCCGGGACGACGGGGAGCCGGACCACGGCCTGGCCTACGAGGGCGACTTCTTCGACGTGGGCGGCCCGGTGATCGACCTGGAGCCGCACCGCTGAACTGAGGCGGCGGGGCCAGCGGCGCGGGCCCCGGTGCGGCGGTCCGGGATCGGCGTCGTGATCGCGCCCGATCGGCCCCGGCCCCCGGGCCGACTTATCCGGAGCGATCCTCGGCCGCGCCCCTCGGTGGCCGGGGCGGAGCGGTTCAGATGTCTTCCATCCACTCGACATGGCCATCGGAGAGGCCGTAGCGCGCGCCCACGACCTTGACCGCCCCGGCGCCCAGCGCCTCCTTGATCACGAGGCTCTGC
>NZ_BPQS01000105.1 GCF_022179385.1 Methylobacterium longum
GCTGCGGCCCCGCAGAGCCGGTTGAGCGGTCGCATACAGGTTTCCTCCAATTGATTGGTTTAGCCTGTCGTACAATCGCAAAGGGACAGAGTTGTTCGTCAGCTACTCCCGCGCAGGCTTTGGTTCAGACTTAGCGGCTCGCGTCAGGCTCTGGATCGCTCGCGGTGGCCGACCAGCCTTCTGAGCGATCTCGGCCTGCTGCTGCTCGACGAGTTCGCGGGCCGGCTGACCGTGCGGCGGCTGCCTTCGTAAGGGTCGGGGTCTGCCTGCGGCGCTTCTGCTACGCGACCTGCGCTTGAAACCCCGGTACGTTGACCTGCAGGCCCGCGGCAGATGACGAGCCTCCTCCGATGCGTCTTGGCGCAGTGAGGCAGAACCCATGCGGTCCGTGAAGCTCCTCATCCTCTTGTGCCTGATGGCGGCCGGCCTGATCGTCTACACCGACAAGCAAGCGGTGAAGGGCACGTCTGAGCCCGACGTTTAGACGCTCGGCCGCTCGGATCGACAGACCCGATTGACGGCGCAACCACGCGGGAGGAGGCTCAGTTCGGGGGCGGCTACGGAGTTAGCCACCATGAGCGATTTCAGTCACATCCTGAACTGGAAGCTTCTCTTCGGCTCGCACAAATTTCCCGGTCCTGACGGCGGCACCTGCATCAACGAAGCGGCAGTCGTGGCGTGCGGCTTCCCCTATCAGCGTGTCAGTTCGGTCAAAGCGATGCCGGCCTGCTTCTCGCGTCCGATCTGTAGGCTCGCGATGCAGCTCAACGACAATGCGACGGATGCACAGCGTCAGCGCCTGATGCCGTTCGTGACGCGCCTAGCTTGTGCGGACACGCCCGAAGTCGAGCACGAGCGGGAGCGCTATATCGATGCGTGCCTCGCCAGCGACAATTTATTCTCACCCGCATTGTGCTTGTTCGACTTTCAGGACGGTCTTTCGGCTCTGGAAGGCGCGCTCGCCATCGGGCGGCAAGCCGATCCGCTCGGCACGGAGGAGGCGGCAGGCCGGCTAGATGCTGCCCGCGCTTCGGCCAAATTGGCGAAGAAGCGCTCTGGCTCTTTCCCTGTGAAGGTGAAGGGATGGCTGGGCCTGCAGCAGACACCCGAGGATGTTGGGTGACGCCCAGCTGCGGGGCGGTGCCGCGGAGGCGCAGGCGCAAGGTCAGGAAGCCCGCCGGGTCCGATCTGCTTCCCTCTCAGGGTCGACCCGTTCAAGGTTGAGCCGGGCCCGCATTCTCTTGCCCGGCTTGAAGTGAACGTGCGCCTTGGCCCCGACCACCACCCGCTCACCTGTGCGTGGGTTCCGAGCGGTGCGGGCCTCGCGGTCGCGGACGCAGAACGTCCCGAAGTCGCGCACCTCGACACGATCTCCGTCCGCCAGCGCTCCAGCGATCCGGTCTAGAATGGCATCCACCACTGCCTCGACCTCACTCGCGAAGAGGTGCGGGTTCTGCGCCGCGATGCGGGCCACAAGCTCGGATCGGATCATGCCGACAAGGTGCCGGGGCGGTGGCAGCCCTGCAAGGGCGGCGGCGCACTGTCCCCTCAACGTTGACTTAACCGTGCCGCCCAGCCGACATGGACCGTTCCGGCTGCACCCGCCCTGGCGAGTCGTGGCCGCCATTCAGGAGACCATCGCCGCGAGATAGACCCTGAAAAGCCAACAGCCCCTTCCCGGCAAGGAAGAGGCTGCTGAAAATCCCAAGGCCTGTGGGGCCGTCTAACCAGCTCCCCACAAGCCATAGCTCCCCACCGGGAGTCAAGACGGAACCCGTTTCCGTCAACGGGAAGGCTTTGCCTGGACCCTAGCCGCGGCCCGAGAGGGACCGGGTTCGATGTTTCACGCCACCATGCGGTCGGCGATCGAGGGCGCGCGGACACTCGCGCAGCTCGACGACCTGTCGCGCACCATCTGGCAGGCGCACGCCGCCGAGACCGTCACCGACGCAGAGGCGCAGGGCTTGGCCGAGGCGCTGCACACTCGCAGGAGTGCGATTAGAGAGGCCGTGGTGCCCGTCGGCATCCCGCTCGGCCGTGTGACGCTGTTTCCAGCGAGGCACCTCCAGCGGGCTCCTGACCGATCCGTGGCGATCGAGCGCCGCCGTCGGCTGGCCTGTTCCGGTCCGATGCCTCCGGCCCTCGCCAGCCGGTTCACCACCGGGCAGCTCGCGGTGCTGCGCATCGTCGGGGACGAGATGGCCCGCAATGGCGCCTGCGGGCTGTGCATCGACGCCATCGCGGCGCGAGCTGGCGTGTGCCGGCGACTCGCCCAGGCCGCGATCCGGCTGGCTGAGGGCGACGGGCTGCTGACCATCCAGGAGCGGCGTCACCAGGGCCGGAAGTCGGATCCGAACGTCCTGCGCATCATCAGCCGGGAATGGCTGCAGTGGCTCCGGCGGGGAGGGCGGTCCGCGGCGCCTGCGCTGCTCGGCAGCATAGGGTGCAAAACAGTTCACCCCACGGATAGGGGAGATCCACAGAGGCAGGTTGTGGATGCGGAACCGAAGAAGGGCTGCCGAGGGGCAGCGGTCGACCTCGACCAATCAGGCCGAACGAGAATTCGCGCGGGTGGTAGCGCGGGCCGAGCCATGCGGTGAGGGTCTGGGGCCGGTCGATATGACGAACGCGCGCGGTGAAGGCGAAGCTCGTCGGATGTAACTCGATGCTCCGAGTCAAACTATTTGGGCGTTCTGCATCATCAATGTGCACGAGCGCGTTTTAACCATGCTCGACTATTGAGGATTTTAGATCATCCCGGCCTTGAACTGTTTCTCGTACGGACCAGTTCTCAGAGGGTGTTACAGCGTGGTCCAATCTTTGTTGGCGACCTGAAGCCTATCGGCCCGGCCCGGCCCCTCACGGTCGTTAGGCCCAGCAGCCGCCTGTCATCTTGGGCCACGATCTCGATCTCATGCCTCTCCACTCTCGCACTGTTTGCCACCGGTGCAGCATGGCTTGCTCCTCACAGCATCTGGACTTTCACGACGTCCACTCCACGTGCGGCATCGGTGGTGTCGGCCGAAGCTCCGCCTCCAGCGACGTTCCCACCATGGGTAGAAGTCCCGCACCTGACGGGCCCTCCGGCTCATGCGCACGAGCCAGACGCCTTCTCCGTTGCCGACGGACCGCGCACATTCCTAGACCCAAACGCCGCGGATACGGCTGAGCAGCCGCTCTTCCTGCCGCCGCGCGCCAACCCGCGTTCACCCCTGATCGGCCGCGCGCCCCTCGACGCGGCCCGCCTGACACACGAGCACCCGCCCGTCTGGAATGAGCGCACCGAACGCCAGGACATCGCGACGTCGGCCCCACCGGCCGTGGTAGCGACGCTCGGGCCCGACGTGCCGCAATCGCTGCAGGATCGAGCTGAGACGAGGACAACGCCGATCCTGCCACTCCAATTGGCCCAAGCGCGGGCTCCGACCGAGATCGTCGTTCGCCCCGCC
The DNA here is from genome assembly GCF_022179385.1 of Methylobacterium longum. GTDB lineage: Bacteria > Pseudomonadota > Alphaproteobacteria > Rhizobiales > Beijerinckiaceae > Methylobacterium > Methylobacterium longum. The sequence continues at coordinate 3,450 of NZ_BPQS01000105.1, forward strand.
CAGACGATTACCACCGCACCTCCGCCTGGACGTGTAGCGACGCTCAGCCCGGATCCTGCGCAGCCAGTGGTGGATCAAACGAGCCCGATCACGCCGCCCCGTGACACAGGGGGCGTGGTCGCGCCGATCCTGAACCCCGAACCAGCGAGGCAGGCGCGATCGCTTCGACGGTCGCGTGCGGTGACAACGGTCACCCGAGCGCGGATGCCCTATCGCGACACCGACCAGACGGCGAGCATCATCAGGCGGCCGGGGTCGGTCCAAGCGAGGATCGATGCGGGCATGGTCGCGCATACTTCCCTGCACCGCGCGAGAGCCGATCGCTCCGATCGGCTGGCTGTCCGATCACCTTCTCCTGCGCCGTCCTCACCCTGGACGCTGCCACCCGCCCTCGCGCCGACGGACTAGCTCGATGCCGCGGCCCCTCGTTCACCCCCGCGAAAAAGGAAGCCGTGATGTCCCTACGTTCGATCTGCTGCGCGACCCTGATCTCTGCCTTGGCCGGCCCTGCGCTGGCGCAGGACGCGCCCGCCGCGCCGGACACCTCGGCGGCCACGTGGCAGATGCCCTGGCAGATCGCTCCGATCGGGCCTGCCTCAGCCGCGGCCGGTGAGCAGACGATCATGTCGATGGTGCCGGGAACCGGCCTAGTGAAG
>NZ_BPQS01000106.1 GCF_022179385.1 Methylobacterium longum
GTTGTCGGTCAGCACCGTGTGGATCTTGTACGGCACGAACGCGACCAGCGCGCGGAGGAAGTCCGATGCGGTGTAGCGGTTGGCCTCCGTCTCCAGCTTGGCGAAAGCCAACTTCGAGGTTCGGTCGATAGCCACAAACAGGTAGAGCTTGCCTTCCTCCGTCCTGACCTCGGCGATGTCGATGTGGACGTAGCCGATGGGGTAATCGGCAAAGCGCTTCTTCTTGAGCTTGTCGCCCTCCATCTCTGGCAGGCGACTGATGCCGTGCCGCTCAAGGCAGCGGTGCAGTGACGAGCGGGTCAGGTGCGGGATCGTAGGCTGCAAGCCGTAGAGGCAGTCGTCCAGCGGTAGAAGCGTATGGCGCCGGAAGGCGACGATGACCGCCTCCTCCTCTGGTGTCAGGACGGTCGAGCGGGGTTCTTTCGGCCCCATGGCAGCATCTGCCGTCGACTGCCGCGCGCGCCATTTCTGTATCGTGGTTGGGCTGACGCCGTAGCGCTTGGCCGCCGCTCTCACACTCTCTTGACGTAGCTGTATTGCGCGACGGACCGCCTCCGTCGTGCGGGCGCTGCCGTGGAGAACTTGGCCCATAGCGCATCCCTCGCAGCATGGTGGTCAACCGTATCACCACACCGCGGGATCAAACAGCTAAGTCGTCGGTCAGGCAGGCGCCCGTATGGCGACAAACATGCTTCGGTCGTGTTGGTGGTAGTAACCGCTCTCCATCGATGTGCGGATATCGTCGCCGAGCATGTCATACTGCTCATAGATTATGTTGAAGTCACAGTCTTTGAGGGTCTGAATGAGGGCGGACTTCGTGAGCCAGAACGACCGCTTGTTGCTCCAAGAGGTCCACTTGTGCTCTTCTAATTTCTCCGTGTCATCCAGATCATGTTCATGCATCCACCGACCGGGCAGACCTTCATTCTCGGTCAAAGGAGATAAATTGAACATGGTCTCATCCCGATCGGTGGCGAAGTGCGTGTGCAGGATAAGAACGTCTCGCACATGACGCGACATCAGTCTGATGAACTCCACCGGCTTATCAAGGTGGTAGAGTAGGCCGCAGCAGAACGCGGCTTCGAACGTGCCGTGATCTGCCAAATTCCAAACGTCATCGTTAACGAAGTCCAGGCCATTTGTGCCCGCTCGCTCCCTAACTATGAGGCAGTTTTCGTAATTGGAGCGGCGCACCTCGACCCCTACCGCCCGCATCCCCGCCCGCGCGAACTCGACCGTGTAACCACCCTCCAAGCAGCCGAGATCTACGATGGTACGCCCAGCCAAACGATCCCCGTAGAATAGGCGGAGCGAGCGAAGTGCGGCCTTGGTCCATGGGCTGTCCGCGATGAGCCAACCCGCTTCTGGCCACGTCTCCGTTCCATCCGCCAACCGGATGTTGTGCGCGGTGAAACTCATCGGTCCTCCCCAGCGTCCTGCTACCATTCGGGTTGCGTGCACACGGCTACTGTACCCTCCTGAGATTGATGCGGAAACGAGCACGTGTGTCAGTCATTCGGCGGTACCCATTTCGACTGGTAGAACTTTCGGACCTGCAAACTGCGTTGCGGCGTGCGACCGATCTTCCGGCGCTTGGCCGGCGAGGTAGACCCACTGCATAAATTGGGCGGCGAAGAGGAATGTACGGCATCATCCCTGATGCCGGAACCGACGACGTCGTGGGGAGGATGAGGAGCCCTAACGCATAAAATAGTTAACTGTTTTGCGTATCCGACCGATGATGCTGCGCTCCGAAGTGTGAGCGCTAAGCTTTTGAACGCAGTCAAACAGATGGTCAGCGAGAAATTTTGCGACCGTCTCGGTTCCATCCCTATCATAATGCAGAATGTCATAAAATTCGCCCGTACCAGTCTCATTCAGTGCTCGGCTGGCATCTATCAGGCGCAGATTTTTAGGGAGGCCGAGTAACCGCAAACTAGATAGTGAATCCGCAAATCGATCATACTGACGGACCAAATAATGAATGGTATCGGGCGAAGCAAATCTCGGCTGATTGACATCTGAAGTTTCCTTGCGTACTACTATCGGCTCTAAGAAATAGAAAATCGGGATAGGTACAGCCTTGGCAATGCGAATGAGCTTGATGAGAGATCCCGTGTAACTGTTAATAACACTTGTTTCCCACTCGTGACTTCCGTAGTTAACGTTTTTACGTAGTTTGGTACACAAGTCAAACGCACCAGTAACAACAGCATCGTAATCCAAGCCCGAGCGCCAAGATTTATCGTTATTTTCATCGAAATAATGCGCGTACAAATATTCATTGATAAAAAAATTATATGGAAAACCGGGTCGGGGGTCGAAGCTATATGGTTGAAACGCATCGGTGCCGCCACTCACCACGACGATCAGATCTGGATCGAGATCAAGAAGTCGGCTCCATATCAGCGCACACATTTGCTCTGTATTCGACGAAACGACAGCAAAATTGTATACTTTAACTTTTTCTGATAATCTTTCTTGAAAAATGCGCTCTATCCTTTTTGGAACAGTATTTTCAAGTTCTGTGCCTGTTGCCATCGTGCTGTCACCAACGACGAAAATTCGGATTTCCTCCGGGCAAGTTCGGGGACCTGTCGTCTCAGGATTTAAAAATCCAGCCGCATCGTATGGGATGCAGTGAATTTGAAATTGATGATGTGGCCGCCCTGCAAAACCGATGTACGGAGCGGGATAACGACTTGCTGAATCAAAGAATTTGACATGATGAAGAAATTTTTCCCGAAGCACAGCTTCGTTATCTGCTAATGACATTGGCAAATACCTATTATTGATCACTGGCGTGGAGGACTTTGATCGTACTCTGGACACCAACGATTAGCCGGCGATCAGTGCGACCAGCAGAGCGATTGCCGTCTCGTAGCAGCGGCAGCGGTTCGTAGCGCACAGCAATTGCTAAATCACCGCAGGCGAAGGTCGTCACCCATGCACGCGTTAAGACCGACGGGATTGGCCTCGCCAAATTCACCATCTCCTATCAGGCCGGTCGGTACGCGGTCTCTGCCGTGCGAAAGCAAACGAGTTGCGCTAAACGGCAAGGGCTGTATTAACACGGAACGAGTAGTACTCCTCCCCTTAGCATGGCCTGCGCATCGCAGCAGGGCATAGGCATCGGCATTCGACCCGTGGCACCGCAATTTTTGGTCTATCCGGAATTTCCATTCGGGCCAATGATCTTCGTCGGTGATTCCGTGACAGCCGAGTGGACCGCTGAGACCCCTCAGCTGTTCTCTGGCCTGCAAGTCGCCCGCGGGATCGCCGGGCAATCAACCCGGGACATGGCGCGGCGCCTGCGCTCGGACATCGCTCTTCACAAGGCGCTGGGCGTTCATTTGATCGCCGGCCGCGACGACATCCTCAGCCGGGGTCGCTCAGTTACGTGCGAGCGCATCGTGGCCGACATCGCTGCCATGCTGCAGGACGCGCGCGACCTCTACGTGCGCGCTTGGGTCGGCTCGATCCCGCCGGTGGATCCGGCCGCGCCTGCGGCAGCCGGCTTGCCGGTTGAACTCATCGGACAGGTGAACACGTGGCTGCGCGACCACGTGCATGAGTATGGTGGTCATTTCATCGACTACGATCCTGTCCTAGCTACCGCAGCGGGGGTGCTCAGACCTGAATTCAGCACCGACGGGGTGCGGCTCAACGCGGCCGGCTACGCAGCACTCCGAGATGCAATGCTGGCGGTCCTGACCGCTGCGAACCTTGAGCCGATCTGGCCTCCACCGGAGAGCGAGGATGCTGCGCGGCGGCGCAAGTTCCTGCACCATTTCGGCTATCTCGATTCGAACACGCGCTACCCGAGCCCGTTCATCCAGTTCGCCGGCAAACCCGGTGCAAGCCATTACGGGGTGCCGTTCGATGCCCACGGCT
>NZ_BPQS01000107.1 GCF_022179385.1 Methylobacterium longum
CATCACCCGCATCGTCGAGGGCCATCGGCAGCGGCACCTCGATGATCTGCTGCCATGGGCTTACCAGCCAACGCCGGCCCTCAAAGCCGTGGCCTGAGGACAGCGCTTACGGATGAACCGACCATGCGGGATCGCCTTCTCAAACCCCCTGCCCTCCTGGTCGACCTTGGACCGGCGAACCGTGACCCGCAGGCCCTCGGGATCCTCGCGCAGGTCTTCGACGTCGAGCGCCACCAGTTCGGATCGACGGAACGCCCCCGCAAACCCGAGCGCCAGCAGCGCCCGGTCGCGCTTGCCGGTCAGGGTGTCGGGCGTCCTCGCCAGCAGCATCTGCAGCACGTCGACCGTGGCCGCCGCCTTCTGCGTGGGAGCCGTGCCGATCCGACGCCGGATCCCCTTCATGGTGGCGCGCACGTCCTCGTCGTCTGTCGGATCCGCGGTCTTCGCCAGCTTGTGTCCGTAGGAGATCGCGGCCAGCCGCCGGCCGATGGTGGAGGCAGACCGTCCGGCCTCGGCCTCGGCCACGAGAAAGCCCGAGACAGCTTCAGGCGTCGCCGGCAGGGACTGGAACCCGTACCGGGCGCACCACGCCTGGAAGACCTGCACGTCGGAGCGGTAGGCTCGGACAGTAGAGTCCGCCTTGCTGGCCTGCTGATAGGCGCGAATGAGCGCTGCGGCCTCGGCCGGGAGCGTTTCCACATTGTGGAAGGCTTCGACCGGCAGAGTTTCGAGCGCGGTCATAGCTTGCCCCGGAGCGATGCAGAGCGTCGTGCGACATCCGCGAGCAGATCGGCATGAAGGCGCTCAGCCTCGGCCGTGTTACCGGCCTTCCGCGCCCTCGCGATCTCGACGTGCTGCCACCACACGCCACCGGGTCTGACGAGGTGCCACTTCGAGCGACCGCGCCATGGGTCATCCGGAGCAGGCTCCTCGATAAGAGCCTTGATCTGCGCGATCGTCATGGTGTTGATGAGGGGGTCGGCTCGCAACCGACCGATCGCATAAGAGCGAACGTTGAGGGTGTTACAGTAGATGATCTGCCCACCCGGCAGAGCGCTGGTGAGCTTTGCCCACCAGAGCCGGGGGGCGATCTTGTCCGCCGCCCTCAGGATCGCGACGCGGTGGCGCCTCTCCACCTGGGTAAGGCCGGGATAGGCGATCGGCCCAAGCTCGGCGACAGAGAACGTGGCATCGGGCGACGCTGTGAACGCCGCCTCGATCGCTCGCTCCACCCTGCCCGGCCCTCGACCCACCGCCTCCCTCCTCCAAGTGTTTCCGTCGCAACCAACGTGCACGATGGAAACGTTTAAGCCTCCCGGCCTCTCGAAAGGTGGCGGGGCGCCACCGCATCCAGGCGGTTGGCAGCCTGCGTTCAAACTTGTGAGAAACACTCTTATCAAAAGTTATGACGATGATATGGTGATAGCAAGCCGTCGAGACGGAAAGACGCTGTGCGTCTGCGCCGTCAGGCTGGCTCGATGTCCCGCTAATGAGGCAGCACGACCGCTGGACCTCTTGCTGGCGGCCAAGCTTGACGGCCTGTTAATCAGACGGCTCCCATGCTCGCCCGCGAGACGGCAGGACGCTTCGCATGCAGACCATCACGATAGCGGCGCGGAAAGGCGGAGTCGGAAAGACAACGCTCGCAACGCACCTCAGCGTCATCGCTGCCGGGCCGGGCAAGCCGGTGCTGCTGTTCGACACCGACCCGCAGCGGTCGCTCAAGTGGTGGTGGGATCTGCGCCAGGGCGACACGCCGGCCCTGGTCGAGTGCGAGGCGCGCGAGTTGCCGAAGATCCTCCCTGCCGCCAAGGCCGAGGGCGTGGCCTTCTGCATTGTCGACACCCCGCCCCATGCCGAGACCTCGATCGCCGATGCCATGCGGATTGCTGATCTGGTGCTGGTCCCGACCCGCCCAGGGCCGTTCGACCTCGCCGCCGTCGCAACGACGCTCGACCTCGCCCAACGCGTCGGCAAGACGCCGCTGGCGATCATCAACCACGCGCCGCCTCGCACTGGCGCGGCCGAGCCTGCGATCGTGTCGGAGGCGCGCGAGACCCTGACCCGCATGGGCGCCACCGTGGCCCGCGCCGTCGTCTCGCAACGGGTCGCGATGTCTCACGCCGTCATCGGCGGGCAGACGGTCAACGAGTTCGAGCCGAATGGCCGGGCCGCCGAGGAAATGCTGGCGCTCTGGGCCGAGGTCCAGGGCATGATGAAGGAGTAGGGGACATGGCCGCCGAACGTCAGCCGCTCACCAGCCTATCGGACCGCCTCGCCCGGAAGGTCGCTCCCGAACCAGAGAAGCCAGCCGAGTCTGAGGCGCCGCAGCAGACAGCGAAAACCAAGGCCGCGGACGCTCGGGTGCAGATCATCGTTCGCATGACGCCGGCCGAGAGGAAGGCCCTACGCCAGATCGCTCTGGATCAGGACACAACCGCCCAGTCGCTCGCCGAGGATGCGATCCGCGACGTGCTGCGACGTCACGGCTTCAAGGCGCCTTGACACCTCAAAATCTAGACGTCCTGAATGCAAAATATCAAGACACGTTGACGTTGTGACCTCTCGCTATCAAGACGCCTTTATACCTGACGTGGAGCGGTCGGAGTGCGCGAGGCCGGGGTGCAGCCCGTCGGCTGGCCCCGGCTTCTCCTTCGCTCAGCCAGGACGGGCGCGATGACCCATCCCGTCAGCTGCGGCCGGAGGCACCATCAGCCTGCTAACGACGACAAGCGGGGCGGTTCAGATGTCTTCCATCCACTCGACATGGCCATCGGAGAGGCCGTAGCGCGCGCCCACGACCTTGACCGCCCCGGCGCCCAGCGCCTCCTTGATCACGAGGCTCTGCGTCGTCAGCCGCTTGGCGACGCGGCGGGCGTTGCTCCGCACCGAGGCCTCGAGGAGGTCGCCGCCCTGGCTCCTGGCCTCCAGCACGGCCGGCACGATCGGCTGCACCATCTCGCCGATGACGCCCGGGAACGTCGCGTTCTTCTGCACGACCTCGACGGCGGCCGCGACGGCGCCGCAGGATTGATGGCCGAGCACGAGCGAAGGCCTCATCGGCGAGCCGTTCTGCGAGCGCGTCGCACCCTGGCGTGGCTGGCTCGCTTCCGTCGCCTCGCTATCCGCTACGAACGGCGCGCCGACCTCCACCTCGCCTTCACGACGCTTGCTTGCGCCCTCATCTGCCGGACTCAGGCCAAACGGTTTTGTCCTTAGCTCTTAGTGTGTCAACGAGCGGACTCAAGTATTAGATTTCGACCACTAGGCACAGCACGCGTTCTGGCTACCGACCGGCAAGCTGTTTTAGCTTGACCACGGCCTGCCTGCGCGTTCTGCGAGCCTGAACCACTCCGCAGGACGTCGAGGCGCCTATTAGAAACCCTCATTCCATTTTGAGCGCTTCGACCGGGTCGAGCCGCGAGGCCCTGTGGGCCGGGTAGTATCCGAAGAACAAGCCGACCAGCGCCGAGAACCCGACCGACAGCAGGATCGCCTGCGCGTCGATGATCGTGGCCCAGCCCGCCGACCGGGCGACCGTCAGCGAGATGCCGGTCCCGACGACGACGCCAGCCAGCCCCCCGAGCAGGCACAGCACGAGGGCC
>NZ_BPQS01000108.1 GCF_022179385.1 Methylobacterium longum
GCTTCTACAATCCCTGCCGCCGTCACTCGGCGTTGGGCTTCACAAGCCCCACCCAGTTCGAGAGGGGCATCGCCCACCAAACCGCTCTCCACTGAACTGAGGCAAGTCCAGGTGAACCGCGCCCTACGGTCGCGCGGCGAGGCGAGCGTCAATGCCAAGCGGGTGCTGCGCATCCTGCGGGCGAACGGGCTCACCCTCGCGCCGCATACCGCCCGTCGTCCCGGCCGCACCCACGACGGCATCGTGGTGGCGTTGCGCTCGAACGTGCGCTGGTGCTCGGATCACCTCGAACTGCGCTGCCGGGACGGTGCGGTCGTCCGCGTGCTGTTTGCCATCGACGCTTGCGACCGCGAGATCATGGCGTGGTCGGCAACCACGACAGGCGTCTCAGCCGCGATGGTCTGTGACCTGATGATCGCCTGCTGCGAGCGCCGGTTCGGCGCGACGAAGACCCCGCACCCGGTCGAGTGGCTGTCCGACAACGGCTCCGCTTACATCGCCAAGGAGACAGCGCAGACGGCCGCCCCGCTCGGTCTACGGCTGCTGTTCACCCCGGTGCGTTCGCCGCAGAGCAACGGCATCGCGGAGGCGTTCGTGAAGACGCTCAAGCGCGACTATGGCCCGCCTCGCCATCTTGGCCGACGCCGAGACCGTGATGCGGCTTTTGCCGGCTTGGTTCGAGGACTACAACACGATCCACCCGCACTCCGGCCTGCGCATGCTCTCGCCCCGAGAGTACCTCAGCCGGAGTGCCTAAACCCGCCCCGCTGCCTGTCCGGTCAAACAGGGTGCACTCCACCCGTCAGCGTCAGCGCGAGGGGGATGCCCTCCGCATCGGTGAGGACGTGACGCTTCGTGCCGGGCTTGCCTCGATCGGTCGGGTTCGGGCCCGTCGCCGGGCCCCCTTTTTTGCGGCGATCGAGGCGCTGTCGAGGGAGGCTCGGCTGAAGTCGATGCCGTTCTGACGCCCGAGCCGGTCGAGCAGCGTCTGCTGAAGGCGGTCCCACACCCCGGCCTTCTGCCAGTCCCGCAGCCGCCGCCAGCAGGTCATGCCAGAGCCACAGCCCATCTCGCGCGGAAGCAACTCCCACGGCGTGCCCGAGCGCAGCACGAACAGGATGCCCATCAGCGCTGCGCGGTCAGATCTACGCGGGCGACCGCCCTTCGGCTTGGCTGGCTCAGGCGGCAGCAGCGGTGCGATCTCAGCCCAGAGGCCATCAGGAAGAAGCGGTCTCGCCATCTCCTCTCAACACGCAACAGCTGGTTTTGTTAGACCCTCTAAATGCGCGTCCGACCGCACTTGCTGCTATGCTATCGGTCACCCGCGACTGTCAGCTTCCCGAATCTGGCCTTCCGGCTACCTCATGGCCGCTACCATTACGCTAGCCACGACGAACTCCGGCAGCACCTGCAGCTCTTCGTGGATGCCTACAACTACGGCCGCCGGCTCAAGACCCTGCGCGGCCTCACCCCCTTCAAGTTCATCTGCCAGACCTGGACGAAAGAGCCAGAACGCTTCAGGCTTGATCCGTCACACTACATGCTGGGACCGAACATCGTCGCCATGCCCCTTCTCGCAGGTCAGATCGCGCTGTCGACGACGGCCGTGAACAGTCGAGTGCATCGACCTCGTGAAACTGTTCCAGTATCATGCGGTGCAGCGCGGTCCAGACGCCTGCTACTTGCTTGAACTCAAGCCGTCGCCCACTGGCCTTGCCGCTGCAGCCCACCTCGAAACGCGGCAGGTGCTTCCACTGGATGCCGGTACCGACCTGCTTATCTTCGCGGCTCCGCTCCTCACGTCGAGGTCTCACAAAACCAGAAACCGCGCACTCCCGCTGGATCCAAGAGATCGGGAACGGCAGCGTTCGTAAAACTGGAAGCAGGCTATAAGGCTGATCAATAAGATGCTAAGTGTGGCAATTGAGTAACGACACACCGTCAGATATGTGCTAATGAGTTCTAGTTCGATGACGGAAATTTCGAACTTCGGCTCGTATGAACACCAATTCGTTGCTTACCGCGCGATGGCCCGGGGCAATTTAACAAAGCTGAGCGGGCCGCTGTACAAATTTCGAATTTCGCGCCAATGATGGCGAGCTGTTGACTCGAGGAGTGGCGGGGAGCGATGCCACGCTTGCTGTCGGTTTTAGTAAATCTGTCGAGGGCGGCCTTTTTCTTCGTTGTGGTTGGATTGGGAGCCTTCGGGCTTGTCAGTATCCTTCCTAGCAGTCCAGCTGTGGAGCTGCCAAAGAGCATCTTTCTGGCGGACACGACTCCGCCGGCCGTACTGCAGACGGCGCCACCGCCCATCGTGCATGAAGCGCAGTCGCGGGAGACCGTGATTTTTAGGGAGAAGCCGGTCGAGGCGGCAGGAGCGGCCGCCGCGCCGAACTCGCCCGCGCCCGAGCCGCCCGCGCAGGTACCGCCTCCCTCACGTGTTTCTCGTCGTGAATTCGCGGCGCTTCCGCAGGGCTCGACGGCGAGTCCGCCGCGGCCACAATCTCCTGTAGCGCCGCAGCCCCCCGCTCCCGCGCAAAACCCACGTTACAAAGATGTCCTGACTCCTTCCGAGATCCGGCGGCTCAAGCTCTCTCTGCGCCTGACGTCGGAGCAGGAGGCTTACTGGCCTCCGGTCGAGGCGGTTCTGACCGAGATCGGTGCGCAGCAGATGGCGCTGGCACGGGCTGGTCAGAACACCGCCGATGCCTTCTCAGGCACGACATTCCGCATCTATTCTGCGGCACGACCTTTGATCGGGCTCCTTCGTGAGGATCAGAAGGCCCAGATCCGCAATAAAGCACGGTCTATGGGTCTTGAGTCGGTCGCCGCATACCTCTAAGGCTGCTCCGACTATATGGAAGTGGTATCCTCACAAGGTCTATGACCAAAAATTATTTTGGTTCGCGGCCCTAGCATGCAATCAACCACCGCCTCGTCGCTAAGCCGCTCAGTGGGGTATCCGGTTGGGCCTCAAAAATGCTGGATTCGGCTCTTAGAGCCGTTCCCGGTCAGGTAGCGACGGCCAAGTCGTTTTCGTAGCCGGCTGCGGTGATGTAGTTGCGGCACTCCTGCGGAGTGAAGCACGTGAACGCCTGTTGGATCGC
>NZ_BPQS01000109.1 GCF_022179385.1 Methylobacterium longum
GTCGGCAGGAGACATCGCCTTCAGCAGGCGATTACGGACGCTGGAGTGCTGAGGCTGAGCCACGGCTCTGGTCCCGGTCAGGGCAAGAGCACACGCGGTCTCCTAAGCGCCAGCGACCCGAAAGCGATGCAGGCGATCAGCGCAGCATCTGCGCTCGACTGCGCAATAGCAAAGCAAATCGCCCGTCGAAGGCGGCGGATCCCTGAAAGGTTCGATCCATTACCAAACGCCCGGATGCTTCCGAAACCCAATTTACATCAACGTCACCTGATTACACTGGTTTACCGTAAGGCTCATCATCGGTTGATCCAATCCAGGCGCCGGTGACTGGGAGAGCCACGCGCTTCCGCCTGCAACGCAAGGCGCATACGCCATGCCCTTCGCTCCCGATCAGCACGCCACGACCCTGCTCATCCGCAAGCTGGAGAGCATCACCCCCCTCTCGGACGAGGAGCGGCAGGCGCTCGAGAGCCTGCCAGTGCGGGTCCACGTCCTCGGTGCTCGGCAGGACATCGTGCGCGACGGCGACAGGCCCACACACTGCTGCCTCGTCGTCGACGGCTGGGCCTGCCGGTACAAGCTGCTCAGCCAGGGCAAGCGGCAGATCCTGTCGTTCCACATCGCGGGCGACATCCCGGATCTGCTGAGCCTGCACGTCCCCACCATGGACCACAGCCTCGCCACGGTGACGAACGCGACGGTGGCGTTCATCCCGCACGAGAGCCTACAGGCGCTCGTCGCGTGCCATCCCCGTCTTGCATCGCTGCTGTGGCGTGACACGCTGATCGACGCGGCGATCTTCCGCGAGTGGATGGTCGGCATGGGGCGGCGCTCCGCCTTCGAGCGGATTGGCCACCTGTTCTGCGAGATGTACGTGAAGCTCGAAGCGATGGGGCTGGCCGGTGACTACCACTGTCCGCTGCCGCTCACTCAGGTCGATCTCGCCGATGCGCTGGGCCTCACGCCCGTGCACGTCAACCGCGTGCTGCAGGAGATGCGCGGCCGAAGGCTGCTCGAGCTGCGCAGGCGCACGCTGGTGATCGAGGCCTGGGACGAACTTTCGACGACCGCTGAGTTTGACCCCAGGTACCTGCAGTTGGAGGCGCGAGCGGCTTGATCAGCCCTCGCCAACAAGCCGGTTCGTGTCGCCATCGGCAGCCTCGATAACCGAGCGTCTGCTCGCTTCCGCGGGCGACTTCCTCCTGGCGATGCTGATGGTCAGAAGCTGACACCTGACGCCTGCGCGAAGGCTGCTTACGACCTGCGCGGGCACAGCCTGACCGGATCAGCCAGACCCCATTGAGCGATACCGTCGCCGTGTAGACGGGACGGTGATCCTCATCGCTCACCAGAACCGTGTAGGCGAGCCGGTCGCCGCCTTTGAGCGCTTCATCGCGGGTGAGATCCGGGAGGAGTTGCAACGCCAGCGCACGGGCGGCTTCCAGGGTGGCGCATTCCGTGCCGGTCTGATCGAACTGCGTCGCGCCGTCGTGGATGTCGAAGAAGTACCGGGACACAGCCGTGCTCCGCGCATTTACGGCGGGAGCGCTCGCTACTCTCAGGCGCTGGCAGCCAGGGTCGAAGCCAGCGATACGGCTTTGTAGCCCAACCCAACCCGTGGCGCAGCGGGGGGGGGGGAACTGTTCGATACTGAACATTCCAGACGCTGGTCGGAACTCAGGATTGCGCTGCGTAATGTATGTTAGATTTCAGGTGCTGTCGGCGGGTATCGTCAGCGGGCACGATCCAGGCGCTGGCGGCTGGAAGGAGAACACGTCCGCCTTCTCGCCACCGGAGAGTGCCTTGGACCAAACCGCCACACATTCCCTCGCTCCCCTGGTCCAGAAGCTGAGTGGTGCAGGTCCCCTCTCGAAGGCAGAGCAGCAGGCCATCCAGGGATTGCCCGCCAAGGTCCGGATCGTGGAGGCGCATCAGGACATCAAGCAAGGTGGGGAAGCCTCAGCCTCCTGCTGCATCGTCCTCGATGGCTGGACCTGTGCCTTCCAGATGCTCCAGGAGGGCAGGCGTTCGATCCTGGCGATCAGTGTCCCCGGTGACCTACCGGATCTCCAGAGCCTGCACCTGTCCGCCCCGGACTTCAGCATGGCCACGCTGACGCAAGCGACCCTCGCCTTTGTCCCGCACGCGGAAATGCACAAGTTGATGGCCGCCTTTCCGACGCTGGCGACGGCGCTCTGGCGTGAGGCGCTGATCACCGCGGCCATTCATCGGGCCTGGATGGCGGGCCTGAGCCGTCGCGACGCCCGGGGACGCATGGCGCACCTGTTCTGTGAACTGTACCTGCGGCTTTCCGCGGCTGACCGTGCGGACGGGTATGCGATCCCGATGCCGCTCAGGCAGCCCGATCTCGGGGACGCGCTCGGGCTGACGTCCGTGCATGTCAACCGAACCCTGAGGGATCTGCGCAGCGAAGGACTGATCGACCTGCGCGGCCGGCGGCTGGAGATCCGCGACTGGAATGGGCTGTGCGCAGCCGCCGAGTTCGATCCGCAGTACCTGCATCTGAGCGCGGGCGGGCACAACGAGGCCTGAGGTCAGCGGCGGACCTTCGGAAGCAGCCCCGGGCGAGGGCGGCAACCGGTTGCACGCAGCCACGGATCCGACCCTGCCCAGTCCGAAGTGTGAGAAACCCGACGCTTGGCACCGCGACACATGGGTGCGCTATCCCAACAGGGAAGGCTGATTTAGATCAGGCTTTCCGGATGGAGGGTACGGTTTCGAACCCTATACTCGCAGGAGACTGAGCGCGCCGTCGGTGCATCAGCCGCGGCGTATGGGAGCGATTGCCACTCACCCGTTCGGCAATCCCACGAACGAGGCAGGTTGAGAGGCGATGCAGGACAACGACACAGCCGGTGCCGAGGACGGCACCTCACGCCCGGACGGCCGGGCCGCCAACCCCCTGATCCTGAAGCTGGAGAGCCTCGCCCCACTCTCGGCCGACGACCGGGCGGTGCTGGAGCGGATCAGCGCCAAGCCGCACCTCGTCCCGGCCGGCACGGACCTGATCGGCGAGGGCGACAAGCCGGACGGCGTCTACCTG
>NZ_BPQS01000110.1 GCF_022179385.1 Methylobacterium longum
TCACCCGTCCGCCGCTGACCCCGAAGGGCCCGCTCGACTTGCATGTGTTAAGCCTGCCGCCAGCGTTCGCTCTGAGCCAGGATCAAACTCTCACGTTGAAGAGATTGATCTAAGCTAATCACAACATCTTGACAGAGACTCACAATCATTCAGGCATCACTGCCCGAATAGTGTGAGCTTCTGAAGCGTTAGACAGCTCGCTTCTCTCGATGATCCAGCTTTCGCAGGATCCGCAAGGACAAGCGCCGTCCACGCTTCTCTTTCTCGTATTCACTTGTCAAAGAACGGCACCTGCTGACGCAGGTCCCACATATATAGGGACAGCAAATCACCCCAGCGCTCGCTGAAAGTTGCTTGCAGTCATCTCTGGAAGGCTGTCCGAGCGGCCCGCCCTGCTTGGGCACCGCGTCGGGAGGCGCCGTGTAGGGCGCCTCAGACCGCCTGTCAATCTCGACGCTTCCTCAGCCGCGGACCGCACTGGCTTGCGCCGGCTGCCGTCTCACAAGACTGGGAAGCGGAGGCGCGGATCTGCATGAAGCAGCGTCCGCACCAACCTCCAACATCTGGGATCTCGTCCCACATTCCACAAGCGGCGACCCAAGCTCTCGCTCGCGTTTCGCACTTTCAGCAGCGGCCAAAGCTCAGACGCTGAATATGCTTGCTGATGTCGGAGGATCAGCGGCCGCTTTCGCCTGCCAACTGATAGACCTAATATGGGAAGCGCCGACACGGTTTCAAGAGCCTCGAGGCTCCCGACAGGCGCCTCACAGCGCGCCCCGTCAGCTAACCTGATAGGGGAGTGGACGAAGCAATTGCAAGAGACCTGGACCTCTTGCCAGACCTCTTTTCAGGTGTCCCGCTTCGAACACAGTCAAGTGAGGATGCTTAGCTTTGCTTTAAGAGCGTTTGGCACCACCCCAGACACAACGAGGGGCTACCCTTACGAGCAGCCCCTCCATTGTCGGGCCGCGGTCGGCATGTGACCGCAACGGCGTCGCTTTACGCGGCGCGGACCTCACCAGAGGCGAGTATCCAGGTCACCTGCGCGCACGACCGCGGCGTAAGACAATGAGACACTGGATCACCTCCTTTCGTTTGTTAATCGGAAAGCGCGATTTAGGCCCCCACGGCCGTGCGCACAAGACGTGAACATCTGCCCCGAGGACATAGGGGGAATGCGCGCGGAAACCCGCGGCCTCGGACGGGTTGGGGTGCTCAGCTCGTTGGTTGCGCGTTCGGGTCCTCCGCCGGCCCGATCGGCGGGAGAGCGCCAGTGCCCGGCGTAGCATCCGGGTTCATGAGCTCCGGCCTAGCATGCGGGCCGGCCGGCGGCAGCGATGCACCGTTCGGTTCTGGCCGAGGCTGATCCACCGAGGAGCTCCCCGACGACCCGGCCTCGCTCGGGCCTCTGGGTTGGTCCGATGTCACTCTTGGTCCTTTCCGATGTCCCTACGCGCCCATTAGTGGGTCGCTTCTCCGGACGATGTCCTGCGTGGCGCGGATCGAGCGAAGGGTGCCGGCATCAGCACCGGTCTCCAGCGCCTCCTGCTCCAGCGCGTGGAGTTGCTCCAGCAGGTAGACGCGGGCCTGGTGGGCTGAGTTCGGCAGTTGATCCCACACCAGCGCAACTAGCTTGCGCATCACCGGATCATCGACGGGCTTGAGCGGGCTCTGCATGCCGCACTTCTCGCAGCGCTGCCGAGCGGGCAAGGCCGGACCCGCACAAGGTGAGGTCAGGGGCGATGCTTGGCAGACCCCTGTTAGGCCCCACCGACTCGTCCACCCTACCGCCATCACCGAAGAGGCGAACTCACACAGTTGAACGTGACGGCGGAAAGTGCCGCCTGATCAAGCTGGAAACGGCCGCGCGGTAAGGCGTGCAGCTGGAAGGAGCGCCAAGGCCGAGACGGCTCACGGATCAGGTGTCGTGGAGGCTCGGGTGTTCGCTGCCACACTCTTCGCTCCGGCCTTGCTTAGGTAAGCGCGTGGTGACCGTGTTCGTGCTCTAGGCCGCACACCTCAAGCCCGGAGAGCATCCACGATGCAGGCGTTAGACGCCTACAACGTCTACCAGCGCAAACAGAAGCCGGCGCTGCGCTGTGCCGTCGCGCAAGGCCGGCCCGTCCCCGCGTTCGTCAGCGGCGAGGCTTGGAGCTTTAGCGGCACGATCAGAGACATCGAAGAGATCCCTGAGGGCTTTCGGCCCCAGGCGGCCAGAGCGGCCATGAGATGGACCGGCTACTATCTGTTCCATGCTCTGGATGCGTGATCCGCATAGGGGTTAGCGGGACTTCAGCCCTCCTGGCTCACGTCGCGCCCGGGCTGGAATTCCCGCAGCATCCGGAGGATCTCCGTGGCAACCTCGCGACTCAGACCGACCTGCGCAGCGTCGTTCAACCGTACTGGTTTGCCCGTCTTCGTGTTGTACACGGTCCAGCCACTACCCTCTTGCCGGATGTCGTACTCAGTCGGATCTGAGTTATTATTCATGGGCATGTTCTCTTGAGAGTTGGCCTGCACGTGGCGCTGACGAGTGGGGCTTTGCTCGGCTTTGCCGGGCGCGCCCGGCGATCAGCCCTATTCCGGCCGAGATCTGCCAATGAAGCCTCTCATTGATGCGTGCTCTGCCGGACCCAGCCAAGGCCCCTTCCTCGCCAAGCGGCACCGATGCGAGCTACTGGCTGGCCCGCATCACTCCTCGGGGATCTGTTCATCGTCCAGAGCTTCACCTCCGGGTGTACCGGCGCCACCCGCCGGGCCGGCATGACCTTCCGGCGGTCCCTCGGGCGGTGAACCGGCAGGGCGCCGGTTTGGACTTGCCTCGAGAAAGTGGAGAGCTCTTTTCCTGAAGGAGGAGGGTTCCGATGGCAGACCGGAAGCAGACCTTTACCCCCGAGTTTCGTGCTGAGGCAGTTCGGCTAGCGCAGACGAGTGGGCGGTCCCGCCGCGAGGTAGCCGCCGATCTCGGCGTGGGGCTCTCGACGCTGCGCAACTGGATCGACGGCCGGCGTGACCGTGAGATG
>NZ_BPQS01000112.1 GCF_022179385.1 Methylobacterium longum
GCCGGTGAGCCACTCGAAATCCGGGCACAGCACCTGTTCGAGGCCGCGCGGCTGACCGGCCACGTCGTAGGCGCAGAACCATTTCACGTGCGCCTCGGCCGCGCCCGTGGCGGCGAGGAGCAGCAGCGGCGCAGCGAGGCCGGCAAGCGTGCCGGTACCTAAGCGACGTATCGGCCTGGGCGCTGAAACCCGAACCATGATGACCTCGGAGGACGTAGCGGGTACCGGCCCGCCTACGTATTTCCTCAAAATCGGGCTCTCGCGTCAACGAACCATTAACGAAGATTAGGAAGTGGTTAACGGCACAGCCTAGAGGCAAAACGGTACGCTGCGGAGCGGACGCGCTTAATTGCTGGGCTGCGTCCTGGCCGCTGCAGCCCGCCTATGCCCGACCGGCTCGGCACCCGTCTCGAATGCCCGACGGCGCACAAGCGCACGCTCATCCTGGCGGCGGCCGAGCCCGACGGCGTACCGACCGAGAGCGCCCTGCATCAGGTCGCAGAACCGGAGAACGTGATCGCTGCGGTCGAGGCGGAGGGGGCGAAGGAACCGAACGGCTGCGGCGGAGCTCCTGTGACGTTGAGCACTCGTCGCTCGATGCAGGCTACGGCCCCTCGGTCGCCAGCGCGCGCACCTTGAGGTCATCCAGATCGACCTCAGCGCCCTCCGATGAGGTCACGCGCACTGTGTATCCGCTCTCCTGAAGCTCTACGGTTTTCTCCCAAGCCTCCAGGGCGGTATCGACTTGGCTGCTGCTGGGTCCGGCCTGATTTGCGGCGTTCGTCCCGGAGATGATGTAGCCCATGGCTCCCTCCTGCTGGCTGCCGAGCATGCCCTGGCCCTTCCTGTGGGTCGTCGGCCTGGCCGTGGTGCGCGGATATGGGCTTAACATGGCGAGCGGCGGGCCAGTGTCGAGGCGGAGCCCTGATCAGGAAGCCAGTCGAGCCGCAGCCGCGCGAACGCGAGATCCATAGTGGGCTTGCCGTAGAGCGTGAGCGGCATCGGGCTGTGATGCGGGCGACACGCGCAACGGCTCCACGAGCCACCGGCCCGTTGCTCCCACTGAATACTCGTGCCCGTTGCGCATCCAAGTCGACGATGAGTACAATCTATCGTTGTAGGCGCCGAAGTTAACCGTCCACTTAGGACATAGTTAATCTAGCCCGATTATTATTATTGCCAATGTGTCGGGAAGCGGCTGACCGGGTGTAGTCGGAAGTCACTGGCCCGATGCTGATCCGGCATCGGGCAAGCGCTATGGGCTACGCCACCCTTCACGTCGTCCCGGCTTCGGGGAAGCCGAATGCTCCTGCCACTCTGGCAGAGGTCTCCACCCTGACCGAAGAGGTCAGACGCATCGCGCAGGACAAAGCCGGCCGCATCCAGCAGATCACCGCTCAGACCAAGATGCTGGCGCTGAATGCCCTTATCGAGGCTGCTCGTGCCGGGGAGCAGGGGCGCGGCTTCTCCGTCGTCGCGCAAGAGGTGCGCGCCATCGGTAGCGAGGTGGAGACCCTTGCCCGCGAACTGGAAACCCATCTCTCGACGCGGGTGAATGATCTGCAGCGCGCTGTCGATGCCATGGCTGGCCGGGCGCAGGATGAGCGCCTCGTCGATCTGGCGCTGAACGCCGTCGAGCTGATCGACCGAAATCTCTACGAGCGCACCTGCGACGTGCGATGGTGGGCGACGGACGCGGCCGTCACCACCTGCGCGGCGGCGCCGGACGCGGCCGCAGCCGCCTACGCCACCCAGCGCCTCGGCGTGATCCTGTCGGCCTACACCGTCTATCTCGACCTCTGGCTGTGCGACTTGGAGGGACGGGTCCTCGCCACCGGGCGACCGGACCGCTACCCGGATGTGCGCGGCCGCAGCGTCGCCGGTGAACCCTGGTTCCGGGAAGCGGTCCGTCTGTCCTCCGGAGACGATTACGTGTGTGCCGACGTGCGCCGGGAGACCGGCCTCGGCAACGCGCAGGTCGCAACCTACGCGGCGAGCGTGCGCGAGAGTGGTCGGGCGAACGGGCGGCCAGTCGGCGTGCTGGCAATCCACTTCGATTGGGAGCCGCAGGCGCGCGCGATCGTCGAGGGGGTGCGTGTGTCGCCGGAGGATCGTGGGCGGACACGGGTGCTGCTGATGGATGCGCGCCGACGCGTGCTGGCGGCTTCCGACGGACAAGGTGTGCTCAGTGAGACGCTGGCACTCGATCCGGCAGGTCGTGAGTGCGGTGTAGTGCGAGACGTTGGCTCAGGTTCGGTCCAGGCATACCACCGGACCCCCGGCTATGAGACTTACCTCGGCCAGGGCTGGTACGGCGTAATCCTTCAGCGGGGAGCGTAGAGGCGGCCCCTAACGACAACGGCGCAGCAACCTGGAAAGGCCGCTGCGCCGCTGGATCGGGCTGCCGAGGGGGTGATAGCAGCCACGTGGAAGAGCTACGCGCGAAGTGCGTTCCGCGATGTGCGTCCGAGCACAGCCCGCTTCAGGAGTCGGTGCCGTTCAGGTCCTGAACAGAAAACACCCCGGGAGCGGGTGCTCCCAGGGTGTCGCCGACCTCGCGGCCAGTTTGATCGGGCTGGGGATGCGAAGGTCAGCCGGACGGCTGCTCTTCTGCGGCGAGGGGCGATGGGGAGGACCAGCTACCCTTCGCCCTCTGCCGCAACTCCCGGGACAGATACCGGGAGCAGCTCGACCGGATCTCAGTACGAGCCGAACTTGTAGTTCAGGCCTGCGCGGACGACGGCGAACTCGTCGGAGCGGCGGCCGACCGGGCTGTAGAAGGCCGGGACGTTGGAGGCGGCGTTGATC
>NZ_BPQS01000113.1 GCF_022179385.1 Methylobacterium longum
GGCCCTCGTGCTGTGCCTGCTCGGGGGGCTGGCTGGCGTCGTCGTCGGGACCGGCATCTCGCTGACGGTCGCCCGGTCGGCGGGCTGGGCCACGATCATCGACGCGCAGGCAATCCTGCTGTCGGTCGGGTTCTCGGCGCTGGTCGGCCTGTTCTTCGGATACTACCCGGCCCACAGGGCCTCGCGGCTCGACCCGGTCGAAGCGCTCAAAATGGAATGATCAAGTTTTGACGGGCATCTACCAGCGCAATAGGAGCTCACGATGATCCAATCATTCGCCCAAACCGCGCTTTTGGAGAACCGAGTCACCCTAACCGTGCGGGAGCAGGAGATCATCCAGCACATTGCAAAAGGTGCGCAAAATGACAGTATTGCCTATGAGATGGGCATTTCAACTAACACGGTAAAGACTCACATTGGCAACATTTTGCGAAAGTTCGGACTTCACAACCGAACCCAGATCGCAATGCTGCTTACGCCCCACCTCGTGGCAACGGTGCCTGCGTCGCACGCGCTGGCACCCCGGCCCGCGCCGTAGCGGGCGTAACCGGCAGCCGCCTAGCTCCCGCCTGGGTACGGCGGCGACGTTTCGCAGGGATGAGCCTGGGGAGAAGATCCTCGGGCTCAGTCCGGACTTCCTGGTCGAGATCGGCGATTGCCGCGTAGCCTTCGGGGACCGTAAATCCAACAACCCGCTGCGCCTCGGCTCCAGGACCGGATAGGCAGCGCACGCCCTCAACGGCAAGTGCTAGTGCGACGTCAGGATCGTTGCACAGAATTTGCGTGGCCGCCACTTGGTGACCGAGGCTGTATAAGGTTCTCGCGTAGAGTCGCAGATTGCATCCCTTATCGGTCAGAGTGCCGCCGATGGTGACGCCAAACCCGGGACCGGCTCCGCCCACGCTGGCGCTGCCGAGGCAACTCTCGATCCCAGCCGCAGCGAGCCCTGGCGCCCAAACCCCCGGCGTGTTCCGGCCACTACCGCTGCCGCCGATGTTCACCGAACTCGACGAGCCTGCGGCGGCCGCGGCGGCCAGGACGTTGTTGCTGCCGTTCCCGTTGCCGTTACCGTTGCCGGCTCCGGAGTTGCCGTTCCCGTTACCGATACCGGATTGGGCCTGAGCGGCCGCGGTCATCAGGAGGGAGACGACGAGGAAGAGTGTACGACGCACGAGCAATCCTCAACTCGGGAGCGCGATTCGGATGCGACTCAAGGCGTGCGTATCGTTTGATAGTCAGTCTGACCGGTCAATGCCCGCATCAGTCTGAAATAGTACTCAATACCCGAATACCTGTATTAGGCCAACGAATTTAGCAGTGTGCGGCAAAAATGGCGCTTCAAAGGTTGACGGCAGTGCATGCCCTCCGGCAGCAAACGTTGACGCCCCCCCCGTTTGGCGATCGTTCGCGAGCCCGGCGACAGCACGAAATCCCGCACCGGCTCGCCTTCAATGCGACCGCGTTCGTCGCAACTGTCCGTTCAGAGACAGCAGAAAGCAGCCAATAGTAATTGACGTCGACCATTAAGTACTGTATTCAGCTAAAAATCTAGCGGAAATGCGCCAAAAATGGAGTGCATCCGATGGAACCGCGTTGCCGAGATAGGATCGTATCCGCGTCGACAGCACTGGTGCTAGTTCTGACATTCGGGTTCTCGCCCCTCGGCCCGGCGCAAGTCGCGGATAGTAGCCCCCTCGCCGAGGCTACTAACCTCAACACAAGAAACGATACGGACCCAGCGCGGAACGAGGCGTCCGATTTGCTGATCGCGACCCATGACGTCTCTGGAAAGATCGGCACCGCGCTTGCGCTGAAAATCAAGCTTGTCCGGCTGCGGAACGTTTATATCGAAACGGTCAAGTTGCTCGGACTCCCCCGGGGCGTAACGATCAATGACTCTTACAACACGTTCTCGTCATCAAGCGACAACAACGACGTAGATGTCAGCTCATGGGATCTGTCGGACATCTGGATCACGCAGAGCGATCAGCGCGAGAGCAACTTCCCGCTCGCCGTCGCGGCGATCTGGACCCCGGAGACCGGTGGCCACATCAATGTCACGTCGAGCCGCCTCAACGTCGATTTTATTTCGAACACCCCTGTTCGGACCGTAGCCGCCGCCAGCGACGACCCAGATAACTCCGAGTGGCGCGCCGCTGAGACTCACGGGTCATCTCCGCCACTTCAAGCCGACGCTACCGCGGCCAGTCTCGACGCGCCGGCCTCCTATGTCTTCGTGCCAGAGCCGGTGCATGTGGCGCCTCGCGAAAGCACTTCGACGTTGGACCGCTCGACGCCCCTCTCCGTCATCGATAAGAGATCCAAAGCCAAAACCGAGGTCGCGAGTCTGCCCCGGCTCGTGGCACCCGCGCTTCCGCCGGCAGAGGGCGACCGGCTCGTGGAGCGGGCCAGAGGCCTGATCCGGCTCGGCGACATCAGCGGCGCCCGGCTACTGCTGGTGCGCGCCCAAACGCGCAACGCCCCGAACGCGACCTTCCTGCTGGCGCAGACCTACGACCCTAAGATGCTGCGGATCTGGAAGGTGCGCGGTCTGCATGCCGATCCGGACCTCGCCCGGAGCCTCTACGCGAAGGCTGCCGAACGGGGCCAGACGGATGAGCGGCAGCTCGCCGCCACGAGCCGCTGAGGACAGCTCAATTATCAGAAGGCGCGCACATGCCGAGGCTCACTGGGTTCGCCGTCTTTCTCGGCCTCGCCGTCCTCGCGATGTCCCCGGGCGCGAGGGCTCGGGAGGCGACGGCGCCGGAGGGGGAGCCTCT
>NZ_BPQS01000114.1 GCF_022179385.1 Methylobacterium longum
ATCTGCTCCTCGGTGAACCTGCTCTTCTTCACGGCTCTGCTCCTCCCATCAGGGTCTCACAAAACCGGAAAACTCGCACTCAGGCCGGACCAAAGCGACGGGGGGACGTCACTGCGCCCGCGCCGCCAAGCCCAGTCGTCGATGTCGACGACGCGCGGCCCGGGCTGCGACGGCAGAGGCGCCACGCGCACGAGGCGCACGAGGGGATCGCCACTCGCCGGCATCGCGAGACGATGCGCCATACGGGCGGCGGGCGCACCACCGAGGGCGAGACCGAGATGGCGCTGGAGCACGCGCAGCCACTCGGATCGGCGGGCGTGAGAGACGGCGACGTCACCAACGCTCTCGCTGAAGGTCCGCCGCGGGCAGGCTGGGTTCGCACAGCGGAAGCGTCGCAGCCGGAGGCGGACGGACCGGCCCTGCCAGTGCAAATCGGCAAGGGTGCGCTCGCAATGACCGCGCTTGCGGCCGGCTGACGATCGACAGGTGGGACAGAGCGTCGGACCCGGACGGGGTACGACGCGCACGATGAGCGGGTCGGTCCCCGGCTCGATGCCGACGACGTTCAGGCCATCGGGCACGAGGGGCAGGATACGGCGGGGCTTGGCGTCCTCCGGAAAGCCGATCTCCAGAGATGGGGCACGTCACGCCGGCCGGCACACTTCACCACACGAAGTGCGGAAGAACCAGACTTCGGTGCCCGTTGACAATCCTCAGTGATCGTTCACTCTTCGCGGCCGAACCGATCACGGCGACTTGTGCGAACAATCGAGCCGTTCCCGGCGAGGCTGTTCAAGGTCGAGTTGCTCGGCCTGTCGAAGCGATCTTGCTCGCTCGGCAGTTGGAGGCGGTTTCGGCAGGTGTCATTTAGAGGGCTTATCATACGTCAGACTAGGCAGATCTTGTGTCGGATCTGGAACGCGCGGTACAGGGCAGCCCTGCATCAAGCGCCTTCTCTACGAGGCGGCGGATGGCTACCACTGCGTCCGCGCAGATCAGACGGTGGCGCCCCAACGTCCAAACATCGCCGAGTCGCGTGATTGAAGAAGCCATCTCTGCAGGTTGGGGGTTTTGTCGTCGGGTCCTATCTCTGGACCGGGTGCGCTCTCCAGGTGTTGTGAGACACGGCACCTTCCGCCGAGCGGCCGCGAAGAGATTGAGTTCCTTTACTCCGCCGCTTCGGTATCGCGGTGGGCGTCATCGTCGGCCGCGGGCTCGTAAGTCGGATCGGCCTCCGCGTCGGCTTCCCCGTCCGATCCCGCGGCGGCCGTGAAGAAGTCACCGTTCCGGACCGCCTCGCCCCCCGTCACCATCATGCTCAGGTAGGTGTTGAGGGTGTTGGGCGCGACGTCGGGCAGCCGGTCGGCGATCTCGGCGTGCGACAAGCCCTGTGGGCCCGCGTTGGCAAGGAGCGCCTTCAGGCGTCCCTTGGCCGAATTCGCTCGTGGACCGCGAACACCGCGCCGACCGCCCTGCGCGGAGGCGGCACGATCGGCGGTCGGGGCCCGTGCACTATCGGATGCGTGAAGGCGCGCGGTATCCTCCAGCGGAACACCCTCTACGATGGAGGTCAGGGCAGCCTCAGCGGCGCGCAGCTTCGTGAGTTCGGCTGCGATCCGATCGTAGTCGCTCTGGAGAGCGGCCCGGCGCGCCCGAACGTCAACCAGGGCCTTCGACAGGGTGTTATCCTCAGCCATCGGACGATCCCGCCACATCAAATCGTTACCGTCGGTCATAGGTCACAGGACCCTCCCAGCGTCAACAGACCCGCGGAACGGCGCTAGCTCTGTTCAACCGAGTAAGCCAAGCACCGATGTTTACGGCCCCGGCGCCGTCCGATAGGGCAGCGTACAGCCGGTATGGCGCCTCGCCGGGCGCAAGTGACGGCGCTGACCTAGCCCCGCGAACCCATGCTCACCCGAGCGCCAGATCCCGACGCAGCGACCGGCAAGATTCGCACTTCAACCTGCGTACGTCACTCGGCCTCCGGCGCAGCCGGCGGGCGGGTGGGCGGGACAGCCGGGTTGGTGACGGGCTAAAAACCAAGACGACCGGCGCGATGCGCTGCGACGTGAGAGCGGTACTTTGAAGAAACTCTACGGCCTGTATTGGAGCTTGGCGAGCGTCGGCTTGATCCGCGCGAGCAGCAACGCCGTCGCCATCCTTGCAGGCCCCAAAGGCCTTCTCCCGGCGAACGATATCACCTCCGCGGCGGACCAGATCGCCGTGCTGGCGCCGTACTTCGACGCGGATTTCTACGCGAGCTGGTACGGGATCACGGCCGATCCGGTGCGCGACTACCTCGTCCACGGCTGGCGCGAGGGCCGGGACCCGCGGCCCGACTTCTCCTCGGCCGCCTACCTCGCCGAGC
>NZ_BPQS01000115.1 GCF_022179385.1 Methylobacterium longum
TCAACGCCGCCTCCAACGTCCCGGCCTTCTACAGCCCGGTCGGCCGCCGCTCCGACGAGTTCGCCGTCGTCCGCGCAGGCCTGAACTACAAGTTCGGCTCGTACTGAGATCGGTCGGACTGCTCCCGGCCATTGCGCCGGGAGACGCGGCGGGCGAGGCGGACGGGTCCTCCCATCGCCCGCCGCCGCGGCAGACCGGCCGTCCGGTTGACCTTCGCATCCCCAGCCCGATCAAACTGGCCGCGAGGTCGGCGACACCCTGGGAGCACCCGCTCCCGGGGTGTCTCGCGTTCCAGGATATTTCGCGTTTCAAGGTATCTCGGGCTTGGGAAACGCGCCGCGGGCTCGGGAAACGCGCCGGTACAGCTTCGGCGCGGAGCACCGTTCGCCTCTTCGTTCGCCTCTAGGACTGCCTCTCGGGCCGCCATGGCCTCGACCGCGGCGATGACGTTCCCCGGTTTGGCCGTCCGGCGGATCGGACGGCCGGCTGGCAGCCCATCGCGCTCGGCGATCACCGCGACGAGCCTGCGCTGTCGCGCCGTGAGGCGTGCGCGGAGCACGCCGCGCGGGTCGGGCCTGGAGCGCGGGCTGACCTTGGAGAAGACGCTCCCGCGACGCCGTGCTCGGGCCGGGGCAGCCGGAGCGGGAAATGCCGCGGCGGTCGTCCTGTCGCCGGGTTCAGGAGAACGGCGGCTCGGGCATCTTATGGCGCTGTGACCACACCAGGCCGCGATACGAACTGGTCAGCATGGCGACCCCCGGTCGGTCGCCCAGGAAGCCGTCCACCATCTCGGCGGAGCGGGCGATCGCGGCCCCGATGGTCGGCGCGTTGAAGGCCGTGCTGTGGATGTCCACGCTGCCTTGGGGCCGAGGTCTGGCGATCCGCAGATGGTACTGCATGGCCGGATACCGCGCTCATGGACGCGTCGCGAAGGCGTTCACGTCCGTATCAGATCGGAACGCGAGCCCCATGTCACGCCGAGCGCCCTTGATCCGGTTCCAATCGGACGGGCGATGTCCGCAAGCGATCTCCGGCGGTCTGGCAGGTCGGCCGGTCGCCGGGGGCGGCCACCCTCCGCTCCGCTCCCGTGAGGCCCCTCAACCCGCGCGTGCCCGTGCCGCGCCGCCGCCAGGGCGATCATCCGGGTGGTGTTCCGAGGCTTGACGGCGCGGAGCCTGCTTCCGTTCAGGGCAGGCGGGCGGCGTGCCGGTCAACCGCTCCGCGCCCGCGCCCGCGTGCCGTCGGCGACCGGACTGAGGTCGAGCGCCGCAACCGCGGCATCGGGCTCTGCCCTCCCTCCGACTTTCCGTGACTTCCATCGGCTCCCTTCGGCTCCCGGTGCGGCCACGGCGGCGCAGTCGCACCGGACACGAACGCGATTGCTGCGCAGCTTGAGCGGGGATAGAGACCGCTCTCGGATCCGGAGCAGGCCTGATGGGCGATGATGTAACCGCCCTTCTCGTCGCCCTCGCGCGTGAGAACGCCGACCTGCGCGAGCAGCTCGCCCTCGCTCAGGACATGTTGATGGAAACCGCGATCGACGCGGGGAACCTGCACGCCCTGATCGAGGCCGTGCAGGTCGAGCGCGACGCGTGGCGGGACGAAGCCGAGCGGCTGCAGGCGCGCCGAGCGTGAAAAATCCTGCTGCCTGCGACGACTTGTAGGCGAATTTATCCTCAAAATATGCTATCTATGGTTGTGTACTTGAAAAGTACTGCGTGCACTCAACACATCCCTGTGATGCAGACTACTCATCAGCAGTAGACGTGCCGCACTATCGACAATATTAACGACGCTTAACGGTTGAATTCTGATCGCGTGGCGGTGTTGGTCTTTCACGGGGCCGCCGCGGTTCGTCACAGGGTATATTTGGTATCCTGTCGAAAAATCATGATCATCCGAGTTGTTCATGATCGTAAAGCAGTCAGATTATGTCGGATACAGCTGTACACCGCGATGCGTCCGGTGATTTCATTTTTCAAGATAATCCTGAGATCGGCGCGATGACCAAGATGGTCGACTCGAATGTGGCCCGCGTCGCGGAGTCAGCTTTGCCGGCGGCGCCCTTCGTGGTTGGCGGCCTGCGTCTGGACTGGGCGGCCAAGCGGAGCCTGGACGTCGGCGTGGCGGTGACGGCGCTGTTCGTGCTTCTGCCGCTGCTGCTGCTGATC
>NZ_BPQS01000116.1 GCF_022179385.1 Methylobacterium longum
GACCGTGTCCCGAATCCTGCGGCGTTGCGCGGTCTTCCGGAGTCGGAGCTTCCGGCCGTTGCGGAGGCGGTTCGGGCCGAGATGATCGACGCGGTGTCGATCACGGGCGGCCATCTCGGCTCGGGGCTGGGGGTGGTCGAGCTGACGGTGGCGCTGCACCACGTGTTCGACACCCCCGACGACCGCATCGTCTGGGACGTCGGCCACCAGTGCTACCCGCACAAGATCCTCACGGAGCGGCGCGACCGGATCCGGACCCTGCGCCAGGGCGGCGGTCTGTCGGGCTTCACCAAGCGGAGCGAGAGCGTCTACGATCCCTTCGGCGCCGCCCACTCGTCGACGTCGATCTCGGCGGCGCTGGGCATGGCGGTCGCCCGCGACCTCGACAACGCCGCGGCCCGGCAGACCGGCCGCGCGCAGAAGCGCCGCAACGCCATCGCGGTGATCGGCGACGGCTCGATGTCGGCCGGCATGGCCTACGAGGCGCTCAACAACGCCGGCGCCCTGCACTCGCGGCTGATCGTGATCCTCAACGACAACGACATGTCGATCGCCCCGCCGGTGGGCGCGATGTCGGCCTACCTGGCGCGGCTGGCCTCGGGGGGGGCGTACCAGTCCCTGCGCGAGACCGCCAAGCAGCTCGGCAAGCTCCTGCCCAAGGCGCTCTACCAGCGCGCGGCCGCGGCCGAAGAGTATGCCCGCTCGCTGGTGGTGGGCGGCGGCACGATGTTCGAGGAGATGGGCTTCCACTACGTCGGCCCCGTGGACGGGCACAACCTCGACCACCTGCTGCCGGTGCTCAAGAACGTGCGCGACGCCGAGCACGGCCCGATCCTGCTGCACGTGGTCACCCGCAAGGGCAAGGGCTACGCGCCGGCCGAGGCGAGTGCCGACCGCTACCACGGGGTGGTCAAGTTCGACGTGGTCTCGGGGGTGCAGGCCAAGGCGAAGCCGAACGCGCCGGCCTACACGCGGGTGTTCGGCGAGAGCCTGATCAAGGCGGCGGATGCCGACGAGAGGGTGGTGGCGATCACCGCGGCGATGCCGGGGGGCACCGGCATCGACCTGTTCGGCAAGGCGCATCCGGACCGGACCTTCGACGTGGGCATCGCCGAGCAGCACGCGGTGACGTTTGCGGGGGGGCTGGCCACCGAGGGGTACCGGCCGTTCGTGGCGATCTACTCGACGTTCCTGCAGCGGGCCTACGACCAGGTGGTGCACGACGTGGCGCTGCAGAACCTGCCGGTGCGGTTCTGCATGGACCGGGCCGGTCTGGTCGGCGCGGACGGGGCGACGCATGCCGGGGCGTTCGACCTGGCGTATCTGTGCTGCCTGCCGAACATGACCGTGATGGCGGCCGCCGACGAGGCGGAGCTGGTGCACATGGTGGCGACCGCCCACGTCCACGACTCGGGTCCGATCGCCCTGCGCTACCCGCGCGGCGAGGGCGTCGGCCTCGAGCTGCCGGAGCGGGGCGAGGCCCTGCCGATCGGCAAGGGCCGGGTCGTGCGCCGGGACGCGGAGGCGCGGGTGGCGGTGCTGTCCCTGGGCACGCGCCTGTCCGAGGCCCTGAAGGCGGCGGACCTGCTGGCCGAGCAGGGCGTGGCGGTGACGGTGGCGGATGCGCGCTTTGCCAAGCCGCTGGACGAGGCGCTGATCCTGGAGCTGGCGCGCGAGCACGAGGTGCTGATCACGATCGAGGAGGGCTCGCGGGGCGGGTTCGGCGCGATGGTCCTGCATCTTCTGGCCGAGCGGGGCGCGCTGGATGCGGGGCGCGTGCGGGTGCGGACGATGACGCTGCCGGACGCCTACCAGGATCACGACAGCCCCGAGAAGATGTACGCCGAGGCCGGCCTCGACGCCGACAGCATCGTCAAAACCGCCCTCACCGCACTGCCGG
>NZ_BPQS01000117.1 GCF_022179385.1 Methylobacterium longum
CCGGCCCGCCCCTGCGCGCCCGGACCTGGCTGCGCCGGCTGGACGACGGCCTCGGCCATCTGGTGGAGATCCCGGCGGCGCTGCTCGTGCTCGCGGAGATCGCGGTGCTGCTCGGCGGCGTCGTGAGCCGCTACGTGTTCCGCGAACCCCTCGTCTGGTCGGACGAGCTCGCCTCGATCCTGTTCCTGTGGCTCGCCATGCTGGGCGCCGTGGTCGCCTTCCGCCGCGCCGAGCACATGCGGATGACCGCCTTCGTGGCCATGAGCGGGCCGCGCCTGCGCGCCTTCCTTGAGACGGTCGCCCTGGTGGCGGGCCTGATCTTCGTGGCGCTGCTGCTGGAGCCGGCCTGGGAGTTCGCCAGCGAGGAGACCTTCGTCCAGACGCCCGCGCTGGAGCTGAACAACGCGTGGCGCGCCGCCGCCCTGCCGGTCGGGCTGGGCCTCATGCTGCTCGTCGCGGCGATCCGGCTCCTGGAGACGGCCGACTGGAAGCTGACCGCGGGGGCGCTCGTGCTCGGCGCCGCGGTCGCCGCCGGACTCGTGGCCCTCCAGCCCTGGCTGATGGACCTCGGCAACCTCAACCTGCTGCTGTTCTTCGTCCTCGGCGTCGGCGCGCTGGTCTTCTCCGGCGTGCCGATCGCCTTCGCGTTCGGCCTGTCCACCTTCGCGTACATCACGCTGACCACCCACGCGCCCGCGATGGTGGTGGTCGGGCGCATGGACGAGGGCATGAGCCACCTGATCCTGCTCGCCGTGCCGCTGTTCGTGTTCCTCGGCCTGCTCATCGAGATGACCGGCATGGCCCGCGCCATGGTCGGGTTCCTGGCGAGCCTGCTCGGCCATGTCCGTGGCGGCCTGCACTACGTGCTGGTCGGCGCGATGTACCTCGTGTCGGGCATCTCCGGGTCGAAGGCCGCCGACATGGCCGCCGTCGCCCCCGTGCTGTTCCCCGAGATGAAGGCCCGGGGCGCCAGGGAAGGCGACCTCGTGGCGCTGCTCGCCACCACCGGCGCGCAGACCGAGACGATCCCGCCCTCCATCGTGCTGATCACCATCGGCTCGGTCACCGGCGTGTCGATCACGGCCCTGTTCACCGGCGGCCTGCTGCCCGGCCTCGTGCTCGCCGCGACCCTCTGCGCGCTGGTCTGGTGGCGCTACCGCGGCGAGGACCTCAGCCACGTCGCCCGGCCGTCCGGACGCATCATCGGCCGCGCCTTCCTGGTGGCGATCCCGGCGCTGGCCCTGCCGTTCGTGATCCGCTTCGCCGTGGTCGAGGGCATCGCCACCGCCACCGAGGTGTCCACCATCGGCATCGTCTACGCGGCGCTGGCGGGGCTGCTGATCTACCGGCAGTTCGACTGGCGGCGGCTCTACCCGATGCTGGTGACCACCGCCACGCTGTCGGGGGCGATCCTGCTGATCATCGGCGCGGCCACCGGAATGGCCTGGGCGCTGACCCAGTCGGGCTTCTCGCAGACGCTGGCCGAGGTGATGAAGAGCCTGCCGGGCGGCGCGCTCGGCTTCCTGTTCGTCTCGGCCCTCGCCTTCATCGTCCTGGGCTCGGTGCTGGAGGGCATCCCGGCGATCGTGCTGTTCGGCCCGCTGCTGTTCCCGATCGCCCGGGCGGTCGGGGTGCACGAGGTCCACTACGCCATGGTGGTGATCCTCGCGATGGGCATCGGCCTGTTCGCCCCGCCCTTCGGCGTCGGCTACTACGCGGCCTGCGCCATCAGCCGGATCCACCCCGATGCCGGGATGCGCCCGATCGTCGGCTACATCGTGGCCCTGCTGGTCGGGCTCCTCGTCATCATCCTCGTCCCCTGGTTCTCGATCGG
>NZ_BPQS01000118.1 GCF_022179385.1 Methylobacterium longum
GCTCCGACATAGCCATACGCCCTGACATCGACATGTGACGGAGCTCCCAATCCGCTCCGTATGTCGCCTTCACGCCGTCTGCCGGAAGGTGCCGCCCAGACAGCGCTTACGCTTCAACGGCCGCGTCCAGCGGGAGGTGGTAGGGATCACGCTCTACCGCCACGCCGACCTGGAGATCGTGCTGCGCGGCTTCAACGCGGCCTACAACGGCCGCCGGCAGCGCGTACTCAATGGGCTCTCGCCCGAGATGGTGCTGCGTCAGCGCCTCGAAGCTGATCCCGCATTGGCGAACCCAACCTACAGACAACCCAGTTCCAGTCTCATCAAACGCGCCCTCCGCATCGTTGAAGAGGCCAAGGAGGTCTCACATCCAGACAGCTAGCGACGATTTAATCTTTCAACTTGACGGATGGTGACCTGACCGGCCGGCTTTGGACTGGGCTAACTGAAAGGATCGGCCTAGTCCAGAGGAGTTGTGGATGAAGCCAAGACAGAAGCCGGGAGCTGAACAGTTCATGCTGACGCTGCGCCAGATCGAGGTAGGGACAACGCAAGGCAAGAGCATCTATGTCGCTTGCAGAAAGGCGGATGTCTCTGAGCAGAGCTTCGTGACGAACGTCTGCGTCAAGAGATCTTATACACGCAGAAGGAAGCGCGGATGCCGATCGATCTTTCGCCATCCACCTAAGAGCGTCTAACAAAACCAGCGCTCGATGAAGCGCCAAACGATGAGGGCTGCGGCCAGCGTCGAGAAAGCGAGATGAATGTCGGCCCGTCGCTAGTAGCGGATAGCGAGGCGGCGAAACTGGGCGAACCAGGCCAGCGTCCGCTCGACCACCCATCTGTGCCGTCCCAGGCGCTGGCTGCTCTCGATCCCGCGCCTGGCGATGCGGTGCTGGATGCGACGGCGGGTGAGCGCCTGGCGACAGCGGCGGTGATCGTAGGCTTTGTCGGCGTGCAGCTTAGAGGGACGCTTGCGCGGTCGTCCCCAGCACTGGCGGATGGGCGGGACGGCATCCACGACCGCCTCCAGCATCCGGCTGTCATGCACGTTGGCGCCCGTTGAACCGCACCCCGTTTTGACCGGACAGGCAGCATAGCTCACGAAGGCATAGGCGTTGGCCTATGGGTAAGGCTATGTCATCCGATCCGACCGCCCCGCCGGTGCACGGCGAGATCCTGACCAGCGTTCAGCGTCGACGGCGCTGGTCCACCACCGAGAAGATCCGCCTCGTCGAGGAGAGCCAGCAGCCCGGCTCATCCGTGTCGTTCGTCGCCCGTCGCTACGGCCTCTCGCCCAGCCTGCTGTTCTCGTGGAAGCGGCGCATGCTGGAGGGCGGCCATCAGGCCGTGCACGCCGACGAGGAGGTCGTCGGCACCAGCCGGGTTCGCGAGTTGGAGCGGCGCGTGCGCGACCTCGAACGCCTGCTCGGGCGCAAGACCATGGAGGTCGAGATCCTGAAGGAGGCGCTCGCCCTCGCGCGCACAAAAAAACCGACCTCGCCGCTCAGCTCCTGGGGCGGTTCGACGGGCGGTTCGCGGTGAAGGCGGTCGCCGACACGCTCGGCGTGGCCCGCTCCCAATTGGCCGAGCGCCTGAGCCGCCCCGCCCAGCCGCGCGGTCCCTACCGCAAGCCCGAGGATGCGCGGCTGCTGCCGACGATCCGCGCGATCGTCGATGCCCGCCCGAGCTACGGCTATCGCCGCGTCACCGCACTGGTTGGACTTGCCTCGAGAAAGTGGAGAGCTCTTTTCCTGAAGGAGGAGGGTTCCGATGGCAGACCGGAAGCAGACCTTTACCCCCGAGTTTCGTGCTGAGGCAGTTCGGCTA
>NZ_BPQS01000119.1 GCF_022179385.1 Methylobacterium longum
GGGGCGCGCTCAGCGCCGTCCGGTGACGGTCTCGGCCAGGGACTTGGCGCCGTCCTTGACGTCGCCGACCGTCTTCTGCGCCTCGCCCTTCAGCTCCTGCGCCTGGCCCTCGGCCACCAGCCGGTCGTTGCCGGTCACCCGGCCGGCCGCCTGCTTGACGTTGCCGACCGCCTCGTTGGCCAGGCCCTTGAGCTTGTCCGTCGTGCTGCTCATCGTGTGCTCCTGCTGCGCGGGTGGGGGGCCGGTCTCCCGGCCGGGGATGGCCCCCGCCGGCGGCGGGGACCGAGGATGGCGCCGAGGATGGCGCCGAGGACGGCGGCGTCAGGCGCGGCGGGTCTCGTAGGCGCCCAGCAGCGTCACCGGCTTCGGCGCGCCCAGGCGCCCGCCCAGGAACGCGGCCAGCCCGCCCAAGAGCAGAGCCAGCGCGGCGTAGAACGCGCCCTGCGTGGCCGCCGACTTCGCAGTCACGGCCGCGGCCTCGGCCTTCTGCTTGGCGGTGGCCACCGCCTGCTCGTACTGCTTCTGGTAGTCGTCGATCTGCGCCTTGGCCTGGTCGGGCGAGGTGCCCTGGGCCCGGGCCAGCGCGTCGGCGGCGCGGCTCTTGGCCTGCTCCTTCTGGGCCGCGTCGCCGGTCAGCACCGCCCGCACCGCCGCCACCGCCGCGTCCCGGGCCGCCTGCGGATCCTGGCCGGCGGACTGCTCGCGCACCCGCTGCTCGATGCCGTCCAGCGGGTTCGAGATCTTCGACAGCGACGGCGCCGCCGCCTGGGCGGCGGTCTGCACGGTGCCGCCGACCAGGCTGCCCGCCCCGCCCAGCGCCCCCGAGACCGTGCTCAGCGTGCCGCCGACGAGGCCGCCGGCCGCCGAGGTGAGCAGGTAGAGCACCACCAGCGTGGTCACCGCCCACGACACCAGCCCGTGCAGGGCGGCGGCTCCGGGCAGCGGCTTGCCCGACAGCCGGCCGGCGATGACGCCGCCGGCCAGCGAGGCGACGATGCCCGAGGCCACGAACCAGAGGCCCGCGCCCATCGAGGCCGTGGCCGCGGACGGGGTGTCGGCCGCCGTGGTGCCGACCGAGGCCAGGCCGACCCCGACGCCCACGAGGTTGACGATCACCTGCGTCACCAGGGCGGTGACCGCGCCGGCGAAGATGGCGCCCCACGAGACCTCGTTGAGCAGCATCGCGCGCGTGTCGGCCTGGGCCGCGCCCGTGGCGAGGGGGGATGTGGTCGTCTGGATGGTCACGCTGTCACTCCGGTTGGCGGGTCGTTCGTAGGGTTGTTCATGGGCCCGGTCGGGGCCGGCCGGCTCAGTCGCGGCTGGCGCTGACGAGGAGGCCGAGGCCGAAGCCGACGGCGCCGGCGACGAGCAGGGAGGCCAGCGGGTACGCGGCGACCTGATCGCCGACCTCGTGGGAGCCGCGGCGCAGGGCGTGGCGGCCGCGGGCGTAGGCGTCCTCGGCGAAGTCGGAGGCGGACTCGTACCCGTCGTGCGCGGCCCGGCGGGCGCGCGGCTCGACGTCGTCGGACCCGACGAGGCCGCCGACCGTGTTGCGGATCCGGCCGCCGAGGTCGCGCGCGGTGTCGGCGACGTGCTCGGCGGCGTCGCGGGCCGTGTCCTTGGCCTGGCCGTAGAGGTTCTCGGCCTGCCCGGCCGCCTCCCGGGCGCGGCCCTCGACCGAGTCCCGCCGCGAGCCGGTCAGGTCGCCGACCGCGCCCTGCAGCTTGCCGCCCAGCGCCTGCGCGGCGCCCGTGATCCGATCCGTGTCGACCATGTCGTTCTCCT
>NZ_BPQS01000120.1 GCF_022179385.1 Methylobacterium longum
CGATCTCGGCCTGGAGTTCTGGCACGACCTGGAACAGGTCGCCGACGAGGCCGTAATCGGCGACCTGGAAGATCGGTGCGTCCTCGTCCTTGTTGATGGCGACGATGACCTTCGAGTCCTTCATGCCGGCGAGGTGCTGGATCGCCCCGGAGATGCCCACCGCCACGTACAGGTCCGGCGCCACCACCTTGCCGGTCTGTCCGACCTGCCAGTCGTTCGGCGCGTAGCCGGCGTCGACCGCCGCCCGCGACGCCCCGACCGCGGCGCCCAGCGTGTCGGCCAGGGGCTCGATCAGCGCGTGGAACTTCTCCGACGAGCCCAGCGAGCGGCCGCCCGAGACGATGATCCGCGCCGCGGCCAGTTCCGGCCGGTCCGACTGGGCGATCTCCTCGCCCTTGAAGCGCGCGCCGCCCGCCGCCGGCACCGCCGCCGACACCGGCTCGATCGGGGCGGGCGCACCGCCCTCGGCCGCCGCCTTGAACGCCGCCGTGCGCACCGTGATCACCGTCTTGCCCGCGGGGGTCTGGACGGTCTGGATCGCGTTGCCCGCGTAGATCGGCCGCTCGAACGTGTCGGGCGCGACCACCTTGATGATGTCGGAGACCTGCGGGACGTCCAGCAGCGCGGCCACCCGCGGCAGCACGTTCTTGCCGGTGGTCGAGGCCGACGCCAGGATCGTCGCGTACGGCCCGGCGATCGACGCGATCAGCGCCGCCACCGGCTCGGCGAGGTCGTGATCGTACGCGCCGTCCTCGGCGAGCAGCACCGTCTCGACGCCGTCCAGCTTGGCCGCCGCCTCCGCCACCGGCCGGGAGCCGGCGCCCAGAACCAGGGCGTGGACCGGCGCGCCGATCGCCCGGGCGGCGGTGAGCGCCTTCAGCGTGCCGTCCTTGATCTGGCCGCTGCCGTGCTCGACGAAGAGGAGTGTCGTCATGGTCGTCGGGTGTCCTTGAGGATGATGGCGCGCGGCTCGACCGGCACGGGAGCCGCGCGAAGCGGATCAGATGACGCCGGCCTCGACCTTGAGCTTCTGGACGAGCTCGGCCGCCGAGGCGACCTTGACGCCGGCGGAGCGGCCCGGCGGCTCGGCGGTCTTCAGCACCGTGAGCCGCGGGGTCACGTCGACGCCCAGCGCGTCGGGCGCCAGCTCCTCCAGGGGCTTCTTCTTGGCCTTCATGATGTTGGGCAGGCTCGCGTAGCGCGGCTCGTTCAGGCGCAGGTCCGTGGTCACGATCGCCGGCAGCGTCAGGCTCACGGTCTGCAGGCCGCCGTCGACCTCGCGGGTGACGTCGAGGCTGCCCGCCCCGGCCTCGATCCTGTACGCGAAGGTGCCCTGCGGCCAGCCGAGCAGCGCGCCGAGCATCTGGCCGGTCTGGTTCGAGTCGTCGTCGATCGCCTGCTTGCCGAGGATGACCAGCTCCGGGCCCTCCCGCTCGACCACCGCCTTCAGGAGCTTGGCGACCGCCAGCGGCTCGCAGGCCACCTCGGTCTTCACCAGGATCGCCCGGTCGGCCCCCATCGCCAGCGCCGTGCGCAGCGTCTCCTGCGCCGCCTGCGGACCGATCGACACCGCAACGATCTCGCTGACCGTGCCCTTCTCCTTCAGACGGATCGCCTCCTCCACCGCAATCTCGTCGAACGGGTTCATCGACATCTTCACGTTCGCCAGCTCGACCCCGGAGCCGTCCGCCTTCACACGGATCTTGACGTTGTAGTCCACCACCCGCTTCACAGGCACCAGAACCTTCAT
>NZ_BPQS01000121.1 GCF_022179385.1 Methylobacterium longum
GCGGCCCAAGCCGCGGCGCGTGGGAGGATGGATGGACACGGGTCAGCCTCTTCTGGAGGTCGATGGCGTCACGCTCCGCTACAAGACGCCGGACCACCTCGTCACGGCCACCTACCGGGTGAGCTTCCGGGTCTGGCCCGGCGACCGGTTCGTGCTGCTCGGGCCGTCCGGCTGCGGGAAGTCGACCCTGCTCAAGGCGGTGGGCGGCTACATGGCGCCCACCGAGGGCGAGATCCGCCTGAAGGGCCGCCCGGTCACCGAGCCCGGCCCCGACCGGATGATGGTGTTCCAGGAGTTCGACCAGCTCCTGCCCTGGAAGACCGTCCGGCAGAACGTGGTCTTCGCCCTGGAGGCCTCGGGCCGGCTGAAGGGCCGCGCGGCCCTGGAGCGGGCCAACCTCTACATCGACAAGGTCAACCTGACGAAGTTCGCCGACAGCTACCCCCACACCCTCTCGGGCGGGATGAAGCAGCGCGTGGCCATCGCCCGCGGCATGGCCATGGAGCCCGACATCCTGCTGATGGACGAGCCGTTCGCGGCCCTCGACGCGCTCACCCGGCGGCGCATGCAGGACGAGTTGCTGATGCTGTGGGAGGGCACGCGCTTCACCGTGCTGTTCGTCACCCACTCGATCCCGGAGGCGATCAAGGTCGGCTCGCGCATCCTGCTGCTCTCGCCCCATCCCGGCGAGGTCAAGGCCGAGCTCAACAGCGCGGACTCCCCGGAGGCGGCGCTGCGGCTGGAGAACCGGATCCAGCAGATGCTGTTCTCGGAAGAGATCGAGGAGGCCGAGAATGTCTAGCGCACCAGCCCTGACGGACGCGCCCCGGGCCGGGGCGATGCCCCCGCGGCTGACGCCGGTGGATCCGGCCCGGCCCGAGATCGTGCGCGACACCGGCCACGCCCACGGCGCCACCGTGGTGGAGAAGCCGCTGTCGGTCGCCGAGCGGCTGTACAACCAGGCCTGGCTGCGCAAGATCGTGATCCTGCTCGTCCTGGCCGGGATCTGGGAGGCCTACGGGCGCTACCTCGACAACGATCTCCTGTTCCCGACCTTCTCGGCGACCGTGGAGGCGTTCGTGCGGGGCCTCGGGGACGGCACGCTGCCGGCCCGCGCCTGGACCTCCCTCAAGGTTCTCCTGATGGGCTACGCCGCCGGCATCGCGCTGGCGACCCTGCTGACCGGTCTCGCCATCGCGTCGCGGATCGGCACCGACCTGCTCGAGACGCTGACGTCGATGTTCAACCCGCTGCCGGCGATCGCGCTGCTGCCGCTGGCGCTGATCTGGTTCGGCCTGGGCAGCGGCAGCCTGATCTTCGTTCTGGTCCACTCGGTGACCTGGGCGATCGCGCTCAACACCCATTCGGGCTTCCTGTCGGTGAGCCGGACGCTGAAGATGGTCGGGCGCAATTACGGGCTGTCGGGCCCGGGGCTGATCGGCAAGATCCTGATCCCGGCGGCGTTCCCCTCGATCCTGACGGGGCTGAAGGTCGGCTGGGCGTTCGCGTGGCGCACGCTGATTGCGGCCGAGCTGGTGTTCGGGGTGTCGTCCGGGGCGGGCGGGCTCGGCTGGTTCATCTTCGAGAACAAGAACATGCTCGACATCCCGAACGTGTTCGCCGGCCTGCTCACCGTCATCCTGATCGGCCTCGTGGTCGAGAACCTGATCTTCCAGACCATCGAGCGCCGCACCCTCCAGCGCTGGGGCATGCAGGCCTGAACCGCCCCACGTCCGGGGCCGG
>NZ_BPQS01000122.1 GCF_022179385.1 Methylobacterium longum
AGATACTGTCGGCGAAGTCAGGCGGCTTTTGCCAAGGCTGCGAAGCGGGTCACGCGTGTTCTGGCCCGGGGCGTCTCTGCCAGCCAGTGTACAGCTCGTGAGGCATTCATCGCGGCGGCCACGCAGACGTGCTGCAGTCCGGTCTTGGCTTGGCCGATGTATCGGCTCCGGCGCAGGCCGAAGGCGCGTACGCCTTGGGAGAGCGTACCCTCGATCCCGGCGCGGATGCGATATCGCTCCTTCCAGACTGGATCCTGCATCCGGTCCCGCGCGGCATTCAGCGCCTCGTATTCCGAGCGTGGCAGGAAGTAGACGGAGCGGCGCCTCTCCTTGGAGGAGGTACAGGATCG
Organism: Methylobacterium longum; assembly: GCF_022179385.1. GTDB lineage: Bacteria > Pseudomonadota > Alphaproteobacteria > Rhizobiales > Beijerinckiaceae > Methylobacterium > Methylobacterium longum. Next base: position 351 of record NZ_BPQS01000122.1, read on the forward strand.
GCGCGCGGGGCAGGCGCCGCAATCGGTCCGGCTGAACATGGCTTGGAAGCGTGGGGCTCCGACCTCGTCACGGGTGGCGCGCCATGTCACCGACGTCTTGCCCTGTGGACAGGTGACCCGCTCGTGCTTCCAGTCGATGACGAATTGGCGCTGCTCGTAGGATCGTTCAGCTTCCGTTGCCCGCTGCGGCATGGCGCGGACCGGCCCTTCCAGCGCAACGGCATGGTCTCGCCGGCTTCCGACCAAGAGTCCTGCATCGACGTAGCCGGCATCCACGAAGTGTTCGGCCGGTAGAAGGTCCTTGGCGGCCAGCTGCTCGTGGATCGCGGCCGTGCTTGCCATGTCGGGCTGCATCGCCGGGCAGGTCATCACGTTCGTGACTAAATGAGCTGCGTCCGCGTCGCAGACTTCGGTGACGTGAACCTTATAGCCCGACCATTCCATCTGACGCTTCGTGCTGTAGTGGACCTCGGGGTCGTAGGGGGATTGCAGCCGCTCGCCGACCGGCGGCAGCTCCGGACCGCTGCGCCCGCGTGGCGGCCCGCCTCCCTCACGGGCATAGTGCACGCGCCACACATCGCGCAGGGTGCCGACCATCGGGACGCCGCGGGCCGCGGGCGGTGCATCCGGCGCGTCCAGGGCCTCAAGCAGGCTGAACCCGTCGGCACCGATCGCGCGAGCGAGTGCTTCCCGCTCCGCCCGGCCCTTGGGCAGCCGGTAATCCTCGACCCGGCGTCCGTAACGCTCGAACCAGACCGGCTGCGTGATCCCGCGCAGCCAGTCCGGCGCGACGGCTGCCAGATCGTCGAGCGCAGCGCGCAGCGTCTCGGCGACCAGTTCGAGCAGGTGCAGATCGTGCACGGCGGCCAGGACGTGCGTGCTGTCGGTGCGCTGCTTGCCGCGCGCCTTGACCAAGCCGCGCGCCCTGAAACGTGTGAGCATCCGATCCAGAAGCAGGTGCGCGGCGTCACCGGCGATGAGGCGAGCGCGGAACTCGGTGAGGACACTGAAGTGAAAGCCCGGGTCGGTGAGTTCGAGCCCGAGCGCGTACTTCCAGTCGATCCGGGCGCGCACGGCATCCGCAGCCTGGCGATCGCTCAGTTGCTCTGAGAACTGAAAGACCGTGACGAGGGCCAGCCGCCACGGCGGGAGCCCGGGCTGGCCACGGGTCGGGTAGAGGCCACCGAAGTCCTCGTCCTGATAGAGGGCGCTGAACTCGTCACGCAGCCGCGTGGCTGTCGTTCCCTTGGGAAACGCCGCCCTCGCAACCCGCACTGTCTCAGCTGGGATCGTGCCGATCGGTTCCGGTCGCAGGCTCATCGGACATCTCCATACCAATGCCCCCGCCCCCTGATTCGCCGACAGTATCT
>NZ_BPQS01000124.1 GCF_022179385.1 Methylobacterium longum
ATCCGTCATACCAGAGCCGGCAGGCCCTACAGTCACAGGCCAGTCCGCGTGTTACTCATACGAAGAATCGACATTGCGGCCCGTAAACCTTGATCTAGCGTCTTGCGCAGGTACTTGCTGCCACATTTGGTGCCACCGAAAAGTTGCAGACGCACTATGCGAAACCAGGCCGCCAAATCCCGACCTGGTTGAAGGTTGCACGACTGATCACTAAAACCCCAAAGCCTGGAGATAAACAAACGTCAAATATCCTTCATATCATACAATCTATGAATGATGTCGGATTTGTGTGAAAATTGCTGACTACGTAATTATTTGGTAGGCTCTGATGTGCTCAACGAGCATCTGGCCTATCCCATTGGCTTTAAAACCCTTACTAGTGCTCCATTGTCCGTCGACGGCGAGGTTGACCACCATAAACATCGGTTCGTGAAAGCCCGGATCGCTTGGTATGCCGGGTGGAGTATGATCGATACCCCATTGAAAAATGTCATCAAGATAAAATTCAATCCGAGCCGGCGTCCATAAAACGCCAAACGAGTGAAAGTCGGCGGATAAATCGGGTCCGGGGCTAGCCTCAGCTTTCGAAATTTGGTTCCATTTTCTGCTGTTGCCACTTATATTTTTCTGAATTGCACCATTGTAGAGCACCCGCGGGCTGCCGGTAAGACACTCCATTACATCAATTTCCGTCTGTCCGCTAAATGTATAAAGCCAGAAAGCTGGGAAAAATCCGGTATTCGCCGGCAGCTTTGCTCGACACTCGAAATATCCGTAGACTTGTTCGAAAACCTGCGCACTGGAAATAAGGCCAGATGAAAATTTTCTACCGTCGAGCTTCTTGCTTTCATCCGAAGTCAGCAATCGTGCTGTAATGGTTAGCTTATCATTTGCCACCGAGAACGGATCGATACCGAGATCGCGAAACGTCGGATCGATATAGACTTGCGTCTCACTTCCCAAATACCGGCTGGATATCGTGTCGACACTCGGCCAGCGGGAGTGCTCGTACCCTGTTCGCCAGATTTTGCTTCGCGGAGGCTGACGCTCATCGGACCACCACGCAAGAGGAAGATCAAACTCTTCACTAAACGTACGAACCAGCTTGGTCCGATCAATACTTGGCATTGCTCACCTCAAAGAACCGATAATTGCAGTAAGCGGCATCAAAGGCTAAGGCGGAAAAAATTTAGCTGGTAAGCGCCGCAGTTTCGAGTCTGGACTTCCAACGGTAGCCGTTACAATAGCAATTTGCAAAGGCCGACATCGGGCTGTGATGATGAGCGGCGAAGGGCAATGTGCTGTTATTGACATATTGATACTCGGCGCTGTTATTTGTTATCGCCGCGATCCAACCGGCGCCATTTCCAAAAAAGGGTGACGAGACGCGCGACGGCCTCGTCATCGAAGCGGCGGGGCGCACCGGAGCGTGGCGCATCGATCAGCCTCTACGATCATACGTTGGCGAAGCGATCCCGCTAGAACGCCGCCGTC
>NZ_BPQS01000125.1 GCF_022179385.1 Methylobacterium longum
GTTCTGGTGTCAGCGTCCGTAGATATCCTCGACGCGGATGATGTCGTCCTCGCCGGTGTAGGATCCGACCTGGACCTCGATCAGCTCGAGCGGGATCTTTCCGGGATTGGCCAGGCGGTGCATCGAGCCGATCGGCAGGTAGATCGCCTCGTTCTCGTGGACCAGGGTGACCCGCTGGTCCACCGTCACCTCGGCGGTGCCGCGCACCACCACCCAGTGCTCGGCCCGGTGGTAGTGCTTCTGCAGCGACAGCCGCCCGCCCGGCACCACCTGGATGCGCTTGACCTGGAAGCGCTCGCCGATGTCGATCCGCTGGTACCAGCCCCACGGCCGGTACATCCGCAGATGCGCGTCCGCCTCCGGCTCGCCCGACGCCCGCAGGGCGTTGACCAGCTCCTTGACCTGCCCGGACTGCGCCTTGGAGGCCACCAGTACCGCGTCGGGGGTCGAGACCACCACCACGTCCTCCAGCCCGACCACCGCGGTCAGGCCGCCGCCCTGGCTGTGCACCAGGCTGTTCTTCGTGCCGATCAGCGACACCCGGCCCCGCACCGCGTTGCCGGCCGCGTCGTGGTCCAGCACCTGCCAGACCGCGTCCCAGGTGCCGACATCCGACCACGCGAACGACACCGGCAGCACGCCGGCCCGCGCGGTCCGCTCCATCACCGCGTAGTCGATCGAGATCTTGGGCGCGCGCGCGAACGCCGCCGCGTCCAGGCGCACGAAGTCGAGGTCGGTCACCGCCGCCTCGTACGCCGCGCGCGCCGCCGCCAGCACCTCGGGCACGAACGCCTCCAGCTCGGACAGCATCAGGTCGGCGCGGAACAGGAAGTAGCCCGAGTTCCACACCGCGCCCTCCGCGATCAGCGCCTCGGCCCCGGCTTGGCTGGGCTTCTCGACGAAGCGGGCGACGCGGGCCGCGCCCGGCGCCTCGGCGATCGGCTCGCCGCGGCGGATGTAGCCGTAGTCGCTGGCGGGCCGGTCGGGCTCGATGCCCAGCGTCATGGTGTAGCCGGCCTGCGCGCCCGCGGCCGCGCGCCGCACGGCGTCCACGAACGCGTCCGTGTCGGGCACGACGTGGTCGGCGGCCAGGATCAGCACCACCGCCTGCGGGTCGCTGGCCGCGGCGTGCAGCGCCGCCACCGCCACCGCGGCGGCGGAGTCGCGCCCCTGCGGCTCGAGCAGGATGTCGGCCGACAGGCCGAGCTGGTCGCGCTGCTCGGCGACGATGAAGCGGGTCTCGGCCGAGGCGATGACGGTCGGCGTGGCGAAGACGGACGCGTCCGACACCCGCCCCAGCGTCGCCTGGAAGGTCGAGGCCTGCGCATCCACAAGCCGGGCGAACTGCTTGGGCATGCTCTCCCGCGAGGCCGGCCACAGGCGCGTGCCCGTCCCACCACACAAAATCATCGGGTGAATGAG
>NZ_BPQS01000126.1 GCF_022179385.1 Methylobacterium longum
GCCACGCGTCAGAACCTGCTCTCGCTGCAGGACACGGCGCAGCTGATGGCGACCACGCAGAACCGCCTCGCCACCGGCAAGACGGTCAACTCCGCCCTCGACAACCCGACCAACTTCTTCACCTCCCAGGCCCTCGACGGCCGCTCCACAAGCCTCAACACCCTGCTGGACGGCGTCTCCAACGGCGTGCAGTCGATCCAGGCGGCCAACCAGGGCATCACCTCGATCCAGAAGCTCGTCGACCAGGCCAAGTCGATCGCCAACCAGGCGCTCTCGACCCAGCTCTCCACCGCCGGCACCGCCGCCAACGCCTACAGCGCCAGTTCCGCGTCCTCGACCGTGCTGATGACCATCAACGGCACCTCCGTCTCGGCCTCCATCAACGCCTCCTCCAGCATCTCGGCCACCGTCGCGGCCCTCAACGCCGCGGTCAGCTCGGCCAGCACCACCTCCGGCGGCTCGTTCGGCGCCGGCGCGATCTTCTCCACCGACAGCACCGGCACCAAGATCGTGCTGAATGCCCAGGCCGACGTCGAATTCCAGAACTCCACCAGCCAGACCGCGCTCGGCTTCACCGCCTCCTCGACCACGGCCTCGACCTACGGCACCGCCGCCACCACGGTGGTTAGCAGTGACCTGTCCGTCTCGGGCGTGTCCCAGCGCTCGTCGCTGGCCCAGCAGTACAACAACCTGCTCAACCAGATCACCCAGCTCGCCGGCGATGCCAGCTACAACGGCGTCAACCTCATTGCCGGCAAGGGCAATGACATGAACATCAAGTTCAACGACACCGGCAGCTCCAACCTGAACGTCGCCTCGGTCGACGCCACGGCCAGCGGCCTGGGCCTGTCGGCGATCACCAACTCGAACAGCTCGACGGGCTCGAACGGCCTGGGCAACTTCCTGCTGAACGCCGACGTGAACAAGACGCTGGCGACGCTGACCTCGGCGGGCAGCACGCTGAACTCGGCGGCGAGCACGCTGGGCTCGAACCTGTCGGTGGTGCAGAACCGGCAGGACTTCTCCAAGCAGCTGATCAACGTGCTGCAGACCGGTTCGGCCAACCTGACGAACGCGGACCTCAACCAGGAGGCGGCGAACTCGCAGGCGCTGTCGACCCGCCAGTCGATGGGCATCTCGGCGCTGTCGCTGGCCAACTCGGCCCAGCAGGGCGTCCTTCAGCTCCTGCGCTGATCGCACGCCGATCGCGCGCCCATCCCGGGCGCGCCACATACCAGCGGCCGGCCGGGGAAACCCGGCCGGCCGTTCTCGTGCGCGGTCGCC
>NZ_BPQS01000127.1 GCF_022179385.1 Methylobacterium longum
GGCGCTTAGGAGACCGCGTGTGCTCTTGCCCTGACCGGGACCAGAGCCGTGGCTCAGCCTCAGCACTCCAGCGTCCGTAATCGCCTGCTGAAGGCGATGTCTCCTGCCGACTTCGCCCTGCTCCAGCCGCACCTGGAGCGGGTTTCGACCGAACTGCGGCAGTCGCTGATCACGCCGCACGAGCCGATCCAGCAGATGTTCTTCCCGGAAGCCGGGTTCGGCTCGATCACCACCTCGGGCTCCGGCAGCCAAGTCGAGATCGGCATCGTCGGGCGCGAGGGGCTGGTCGGCGCGATACCCGTGCTGCTGGGCTCGGATCGCACGCCCCACGAGTGCTTCGTTCAGAGCGCCGGCGAGATGCTGCGGATCGAGACCGTTGCCCTATGTGCCGCCGCCCGCGAGAGCGCCAGCCTGAACAGGTTGCTGCTGCGCTACATCATGGTGCAGTTCGTCCAGGCGGCCCAGACTGCCCTCGCGAACGCCACCTACACCCTGGACGTGCGCCTCGCCCGCTGGCTGCTGATGTGCCAGGACCGGCTGGACGGCGACGACCTGCAGATCACCCACGAGTTCATCTCGATCATGCTGGGCGTGCGCCGACCCAGCACCACCCTGGCGGTCCAGGCGCTGGAGGGGCAACGGCTGATCCGGGCACGGCGCGGCCGCATCACGATCCTGGATCGCGAGGCGCTGACGGCGCTGGCGGACGACAGCTACGGCCTGCCCGAAGCTGAGTTCGGTCGCCTGATCGAGGGCGCGTGATGCCGCGCTACTTCTTCAACATCCGGCATCGTCCCGGACCGGCTGGTCTCGCTGTAGACCCGGAAGGCGATGACCTCGCCGATGTGAACGCGGCGCGTGCGCATGCCTTGTTCGAGGCGCGCGCCGTGATCGCGCAAGAGCGCCTGCCGCTGATCCGCGACTGGATGGATTGCGCGTTCGAGATCATGGACGAGGGCGGCCAGCCCGTGCTCACCGTGCCGTTCAGCGATACCGTGCCCGAGGACGAGCTGGGTTGAGCGGGATCGCCCTGGCCCAGGGCTCGCCACGCCCGCAGTGGCTGAGCCTCAGTCGTCCAGGTCCGGCTCGGGGATCGGGACATCGCCCACCCACAGCCCGGCAAACGTCAGCGTCGCCGTGTAGACGGTCGTGTTGTTCTCGTCGCGCACCAGCACGGTGAAGGCCTGCGTGTCACTCACGGCCCGGGGGATCGCTTCCTTGGCGACGAACGGCAGGGCGTGCATGGCCTCATCCCGGACGGCTTCAGGGCTGTCGCACTC
>NZ_BPQS01000128.1 GCF_022179385.1 Methylobacterium longum
GGCTGAAGACCCTGCGCGGCCTCACGCCCTACGAGCATGTCCTGCAGGTCTGGACGAAAGAGCCCGAACGCTTCAGGCTCGACCCGTCACACCACATCCCGGGACCATACAGCTAGCTACCACCCTCCTCCGTCAGTCTGAGAGTTCGCTCGGGAGGTGCTTACCTCCGGCAAACAGATTGGCGTTGTCCTGTCACACGACGGCACTACGGCATACGTGTCATCGCACGAATGGCGCCAACCTCGCCGAAGCTCGGAGCGGCAGAGGCAGTCGGACGAGCTGGCTGAGTCGGCTGTGTACGGACCAAAGCAGGAAGGCGCGGGCGGATGCGGACTGGATCAACCACCTTTACAGTTGGCTTTGGAGCAATTCGCTTATCCCGTATCGGTGGCGAAGCGGTGTGTGCTTCTTTGATTGGACGGCTCACAGGCGGTCGAACGGTCGGCTTCTCGGCGGGTTTCGCGGTGCGCTGACGAAGTTCACGCTCGCGAAGCTTGATGGCCGGCTTGGCCAGGGGCACTAAGACATCACGAGGGATGCATCTACCATCCCGCAACTCGAAGGCGCCAGGGCAGGTTACTTTCACGCATATACCGTCGCGCACCTCAGAACCTTCAGGGCAGGTCAGCGGGCAGATCTGGTGATCAAATTTGCTCAAGTCCTCAAGCAGTGCGAGATCTGGTTTGGCCGACGACAGATTCAATGCCCTGCCGGCACCCATTTTTCCATCGCCTTCAAGATGCGCGAATTGATAGAAGCGTTTCACTGCATCAATTGAGTTCTGGCCCCAGGACGGCTCAGGCCGATTCGTGTAGCAACCAACGATACTCAAGCGATGGTGAACTGCTTGTACCAAGTCGTCGAGATCAGGCGAAGTTTGGGCAACCGACTCCAAATTTCTCTCAGAACTTGAGGGGGGCACATCGTTCAGTTTAACAATGTCGATCGCCGTAGGACTCTGGGTGAGCCGCGAAGCTGAGATCGGATCGTCAGCAAGGAGAGCGGCGAGCCTGCCATCCTGCTTCACATCAGGCGTAAGTTGCGGCGTAGTCGCCACCATTCCTGAGAACGGCAGAGCTTCCTTTAAGGCCAAGGGCGTGGACTGCGGCACACTACTTCGTTCAGTTGGTAATGCCTTTTGCGCCGCTAGCTGCTGCTGGCGCACCTCTTCCGCTTTGCGGCTCTCCTCCGCCTTTCGCGCCACCTCGGCCAAGCGGAGGACTTCAGCCTTTTGCGCCGCTAGCTGCTGCTGGCGCGCCTCTTCCGCTTTGCGGC
>NZ_BPQS01000129.1 GCF_022179385.1 Methylobacterium longum
TCAGTATTTCCGGATGAGTGGGGCTTGTTCGGGGGGCGCGGCGGGTGCTGCGAAGAGGTAGCGGAATCCGACCGAGACGATGTCGGCGCTGGAGTCGACGGTGCCGGCGAAGGCGATGTTGCCGATGTTGTAGTCGCGGCCGAGGCCGGCCAGGATCCGCGCCCGGTCGAGGAAGAAGTGCGAGTAGGCGAGGTTGAGGGTCAGGCGCTCGTTCCAGCGGTAGCTGGCGCCGACCGAGAGGTTGTAGCGGTCGCCGTCGGGCAGGCGCACCGAGCGGTTCGAGAAGTCGATCGGCGAGGTCTCGTAGGCGAAGCCGGTCCGCAGGGTCAGGCTGGCGGACGCGTCGTACTCGGCGCCGATCGCGTAGGTGTAGCCGTCCTTGTAGTTGAGCGGCAGCGCGTTCACCGGCAGGCCCAGCGTCTTCGAGACGATGCCGACGGTGCCGAGCCTCGACCAGTTGTCCCACTCGAAGCCGAGGTTGACCCGCGCCACCGGCGAGATCGCCTGGGTGAGGCCGACGCTGAGCTTGTCGGGCGTGTTGAGCTTCGCGCGGACCGGCCCGGCCAGCGGCGCCAGGGCGACCAGCGGCACGCCGATCGAGCCGTCGATGTCGTGGTGCACCGAGGAGCGGTAGCCGATGCCCAGCACGGTGCCGTCGCGGGGGGTCAGGGTGGCGCCGGCGGTGAAGCCCGCCCCCCACGACTCGCCCTTGAGGAAGGAGCTCGGATAGGCGGTCGGGGCCAGGCCCGGGACCGGCAGCGCCTGCCGCAGGGTCAGGCGGAAGTACTCGATGTTGGGGCCGGCCGCGACCGAGAGCCACTCGTTGACCTTGAAGCCGAGGACCGGGTTGATCGCCAGCGAGAAGATCCGCGACGAGCGGCCGTAGACCTCGCCGGCCCAGACGTCGCGCGGCTTGGTCACGAGGCCGAAGGGCGCGCCGGTGGAGAGGCCGAGCCAGAGCCGGTCGTTGAGCTGGTAGGAGGTCGCGCCCGCCGGCACCACGGCGCCCTGGCCGATGTCGCCCGAGCCGCCCAGCCGCGCAAAGCCCGGATTGGTCCCGGCATCCGGACGGATCTCCGAGGACAGGCCGATGAAGGTGAGGTTCTGCTCCGCGACGAAGCCCGGGCGCATGGTGATCGTCGCCGGGTTCCAGAACATCGACGACACACCACCCGAACCCGAAGCCGCCCCCGCCCAGGCCAGACCCTGCGCCTGCGTGCTCTGCTCCCGGATCCCAAAGGCGCCGGC
>NZ_BPQS01000130.1 GCF_022179385.1 Methylobacterium longum
CTCGATGGCGAGGACACGGCGCGCCTGTCCGACGACGCCCGAGCCCGAATGCGCCGCGACTGGATCGGCTTCGTGTTCCAATCCTACAACCTGCTCCCCCGCAGCACCGCGGTGGAGAACGTCGAGCTGCCGCTGATCTATGCCGGCATCGCGTCGCGTCCGCGCCGCCTGCGCGCCCGGGCCGCCCTCGAGGCGGTGGGCATGTCGATGCGGGAGCGGCATTTCCCCTCACAGCTCTCCGGGGGCGAGCAGCAGCGGGTAGCGATCGCCCGGGCCCTGGTGGGTGAACCGGCGGTCCTCCTGGCCGACGAGCCGACCGGGGCGCTGGACAGTCGGACGGGCGCGGAGATCCTCGACCTGTTCCACCAGCTCAACCGCGGCGGGCAGACCGTGGTGATGATCACTCACGACGCCGCCGTTGCGGCCCATTGTGCGCGCACGGTCCACCTGCGCGACGGACAGGTCGTCGGCGACGTGCGCCAGGGACCGAGACGGGTGGAGGCTGCATGAACCTCTCCCAGACGCTGCTGGTCGCCCTCCGGTCCCTGCGCCTGAACCCGATGCGCAGCTTCCTGACCATGCTGGGCATCGTCATCGGCGTCGCCTCGGTGGTGACGGTGCTGGCCATCGGCAGCGGTGCGCAGGGGCGGGTCGCCGACCAGATCCGGGCGATCGGCGCCAACGTCCTGATGATCAATCCCGGAACCGCCAAGAAGGACGGCGTCCGGCTCAAGGCCGGCACCCGCCTGACGCTGACGGAGGGCGACGTCGACGCGATCCTCGCGCAGGTGCCGCAGGTCCGCGCCGCGGCGGGATCCCTGTCCGGGTCCGCGCAGATCGTGCGCGAGAACCGGAACTGGAACACCACCGTCAATGGCACCACGAACGGGCACTTCCTCGTGCGCGACTGGCCCGTGTCGGCCGGGCGCAGCTTCAACGGCACCGAGCAGAACACCGCCGCCAAGGTCGCCATCCTGGGCAGCGTCGTGGCCAAGGAGCTGTTCGGGGGCGACAATCCGGTGGGGACCGAGGTGCGCATCATGAGCGTGCCGTTCGAGGTGGTGGGCGTACTGGACGCCAAGGGGCCGGATCAGGACGACGTCGTCTTCGTCCCCCTGCAGACGGCCAAGCTGCGCTTCCTCGGCAGCGCCAGCGGGGTCAACCGCGACGCCGTCGCCTACATCGTCGCCAAGGCCGTCTCGGACGAGGCGATGGGCCGGGCGCGCACGG
>NZ_BPQS01000131.1 GCF_022179385.1 Methylobacterium longum
AGCGGTATAGGAGCGGCCATCCCATCCTCCCAGGCTTCAAACCCGAGGACAGAATCACAGCCCTGTCCGATCCGCTACCCCACGTGAGTCCCGCTCAACGAGGCTTGGTATGAGACGTCGACCCGCGGGCGCGGGCGACCTCCTCCGCCGTGTGATCAGATCCGTGGCCTATGGGCTGCGCATCCAGGCAAGGTCCGCCGGGCGCAGCGGCTCCCGGTTGAATCGGCTCCGCCGGCGACCGTGACCGAACGTCTAGCGCGGCTCAGCGAGGCGGCACGCCGCGCCGCCGGCCCGGGGCCAGCCGTAATAGATCGCCTCCGCCTGCACGGTCGCGTCGGCGGCGATGCTCGGCACCGTCGTGGTGGTCGTGTCGAGAACCGACCCGCCGGCAGCCGTGAACGTGCAGAGGAGCGTGGCCGGCGCCCGCGCCTCCGGGCCCGGATTGTGCAGTTCGACCCGGGCACGCTGCGGCTCGTGCGAATCCGGCGGCGTGTGGAGCCGGGTTTCGACAACGCCCGCCGTGTCGGCCCAGGCCGACGACGCGGCGACGGCCGCACCGACAGCCAGAAGAACCATGGCCCGCCGTGGTGTCCCGATGCATCCCATGTCTGTCCGAGCCCCTTCGTCCGATCCCCGCCGGCGAACATGTCGACCCAACCGCGGAAACCCCCTCGCGGATCGGCGCGCCACGGGCAAACCGGCCTGCGGCGCTTCGCCCGGGCTGGATCTCCCGCCAATAGGAACATATAGTGAACACATGATGACGGGCGCCGCTCGGCGCGAGGAGGAGTGAGGGATGGCACGCTACCGTTTTCACTGCACCAACGGCCTTGAATGCGTGTTCGACGCGCGCGGCCGGGAGGTCCGGGCGTCGTCGCGCTTGGTCGAGCGGGCGCGGCAGGTGGCGGCCGACGTGCGGCAGTCGCTGGCGAACCGAACCGACTGGGCCGAATGGCGTGTGACCGTGCACGACCTGACCGGGCGGCGCGTGCTCGTGCAGCCCTTCGAGCCGGCGCGGGACCGGGTGAAGGTGGCGGCCTGACCGATGGCGCCGATGAAGACAGCCCGGCCGCCGGCCGTCCCGCCGGAGCCGGGTGCGGGCCGGGACGGCGCCGACCAGACGATCCGTCCGCTGAGCCTGTCCGAGTTTATCGGGCAGCGTGCGGCGCGGGCGAACATGCAGGTGTTCATCGAGGCGGCGCGCCGGACCGGGCAGGCGCT
>NZ_BPQS01000132.1 GCF_022179385.1 Methylobacterium longum
GACATAGCCATACGCCCTGACATCGACATGTGACGGAGCTCCCAATCCGCTCCGTATGTCGCCTTCACGCCGTCTGCCGGAAGGTGCCGCCCAGACAGCGCTTACGCTTCAGCGCGGCCTCGTCGGTTCGGAAATGGCCGTGGGCGCGCACAGCCCAACGCAGCGTGGCGTTCATGGCCTCGATTGCGTTCGTCGTGTGAAGGATCCGGCGCACCTCACCGGGGAAGGCGTAATACGGGATCACCCACCCCCAGGGCCGTCACCAGCTCCGGGCGATGGCCCGATAGCGCCGACCCCATCTTGCGACCGTAGCCTTTGTGCGTGTTACCGACGTCCTCGCCCGCCAGATGGTGGTTCATCTCAGCGTCGAGCGCTCGCTTGGATAGGACCTTCTTCAGCTCTCCCAGCAGGCCATCGGCCTCGAGCGCCGTTTTGGAGTCAGCCCCGGCCCGCCACTGGTCCAGGAGCGCGTCAGGGATACGGGGTGCTCTGGGTATTGCCATTCGGAACCTCCTTCGGGTCAACCATGACCGCCCGCATAAGAAATTCTTGACAGTCCCCCGCCAGGCTTCGACAAGGTCGCGTACCGAGAACGCAATCGGTCGATCAGCTGATCAAACGGCTCAAGCAGTATAGCCGCATCGCCACCCGCTACTAGAAGAGAGACGCCCACCACCTCGCTATAGTAACCCTCGGCATGACCATGCCCTCACTCAAACGACTTTGCGGAGACGCCTTACACCTTCACAGTTGCGCCGCGTGTCTGGTCGAATTGGGGCCACTCCACATTGCCGCTACAGTTTGCCAACCCAGCTGGTTCCGACGATCTTCTCGTCGGCTTGAACCGCCTGATCAGCGCCCGCAGACTGGCGGTGCTAAGTATGGGCTCGCAGGAGTCGACGTCTGCCGAGATGAGCCCCACCTATGGGAGCTACGCAGCAGCCATAGAGTCGCCGAGCCCTCACTTCTTCGGCAATCCAGGCGCTGTCGAGGGGCACACGGCTGAATTCGATGCCGTTCCAGCGTCCAAGCCGATCGAGCGGCGCGTGCTGCAGACGATCCCTAACGTCAGCGCCCTGCCAGCCCGGCAGTTGCCGCTAGATGTTCGGTCCCGGCATGTGGTGTGACGGATCGAGCCTGAAGCGTTCTGGCTCTTTCGTCCAGGCCTGGCAGATGAACTCGTAGGGGGTAAGGCCGCGCAGGG
>NZ_BPQS01000133.1 GCF_022179385.1 Methylobacterium longum
AGTCGTTGATGGCGGCGACGACGCCGGCGCCGACGGTGCGGCCGCCCTCGCGGATGGCGAAGCGCAGCTTCTCCTCCATGGCGACCGGCACGATCAGGACCACGTCCATGGTCACGTTGTCGCCCGGCATCACCATCTCGGTGCCCTCCGGCAGCGTGCAGATGCCGGTCACGTCCGTCGTGCGGAAGTAGAACTGCGGCCGGTAGTTCGTGAAGAACGGCGTGTGGCGCCCGCCCTCCTCCTTGGTCAGGATGTAGGCCTCGGCCTTGAACTTGGCGTGTGGCTTCACCGAACCCGGCTTGCACACGACCTGGCCGCGCTCCACGTCCTCGCGCTTCGTGCCGCGCAGGAGCACGCCGACGTTGTCGCCCGCCTGACCCTGGTCGAGCAGCTTGCGGAACATCTCCACGCCCGTCACCGTCGTGGTCTGCGTGTCGCGGATGCCGACGATCTCCACCGTCTCACCCACCTTCACGATCCCGCGCTCGACCCGGCCCGTCACCACCGTGCCGCGGCCCGAGATCGAGAACACGTCCTCGATCGGCATCAGGAACGGCAGGTCGATCGGACGCTCCGGCTGCGGGATGTAGCTGTCCACCGTCGCCATCAGCGCCAGCACCGCCTCCTTGCCGATCTTGGGCTCCTTGTCCTCCAGCGCCATCAGCGCCGAGCCCTTGGTGATCGGGATGTCGTCGCCCGGGAAGTCGTACTTCGAGAGAAGCTCGCGCACCTCCAGCTCGACCAGCTCCAGGAGTTCCTCGTCGTCGACCATGTCGACCTTGTTGAGGAACACCACCAGCGCCGGAACGCCCACCTGACGCGCCAGCAGGATGTGCTCGCGCGTCTGCGGCATCGGCCCGTCGGCCGCCGACACCACCAGGATCGCGCCGTCCATCTGCGCCGCGCCCGTGATCATGTTCTTCACGTAGTCGGCGTGGCCGGGGCAGTCCACGTGCGCGTAGTGACGGTTCTGCGTCTCGTACTCCACGTGCGCCGTCGAGATCGTGATCCCGCGCGCCTTCTCCTCCGGAGCCTTGTCGATCTGGTCGTAGGCCGTGAACGTCGCCCCACCCGTCTCCGCAAGCACCTTCGTGATCGCAGCCGTCAGCGACGTCTTGCCGTGGTCAACGTGACCAATCGTGCCGATGTTGCAGTGCGGCTTGGTGCGGGAGAACTTTTCCTTGCCCAT
>NZ_BPQS01000134.1 GCF_022179385.1 Methylobacterium longum
GCCGGAAGGCCAGATCCGGAAAGCTGACAGGCGCGGGCGGTCGGTAGCCCAGCGACGAATGCGGCCGGACGCGGTTGTACGTGTTCTGCCAGTGACCTATCACGATCTGTGCCTCCCTGAGTGAGTAGAAGATCTCCTGCCTCAGGCACTCGTCGCGCAGCTTGCCGTTGAAGCTCTCACAGTACCCGTTCTCCCACGGCGAGCCGGGTGCGATGTACTGGATCTGCGAGCCGGCTTTAGCGACCCACTTGCGCAGTGCCTTTGAGATCATCTCGGGACCATTGTCGCAGCGGATGTTCTCCGGGATGCCATGCAGGCACATCGCCTCTGCCAGGGCCTCGATCACACCCAGGCTGTTGATGCGCCGCGCCACCTTCAGTGCGAGGCACGCCCGGCTGTGCTCATCGATCAGCGTCAGGATGCGCAGGCTCCGGCCGTCGTGGGTTTGGGCCTGCACGAAGTCGAAGCTCCAGACGTGGTTGCGGTGGAGTGGCCGCAGCCGCACGCACGAGCCGTCGTTCAGCCATAGGCGGCTGCGGGGTCTCTGTCGGCTGGGGACCTTCAGCCCCTCGCGACGCCAGATGCGCTGAACCCGGTCCTTGCCCACCTGCCAGCCGTCTGCCTGCAGCAGCGCGGTGACACGACGGTAGCCATAGCGCCCATACTCGGAGGCCAGGGCAATGATGGCTCGGGTCAGCCCATCCTCGTCGGTCGGCACGGTGGGCACGTAGCGCTGCGTGCCCCGGTGCTGGCCGACGATCCGGCAGGCATGACGTTCCGAGAGGCCGTACTTCTCCCGAATGCCGTCGACCGCCTGCCGGCGTCGCTCGGGGGCTACAAGTTTCCCGAGGCGACGTCCGCCAGAACCTGCTTCTCTAAAGATAGATCAGCCACAAGCCGACGAAGCCGAGCGTTCTCGCGCTCCAGATCTTTCATCTTCCTGGCCTGATCGACCTTCAGACCGCCGTACTCCTTACGCCAGCGGTAGTAGCTCTGCTCGGAAACGTCCGCTTCTTTGCAGGCGACTGCGATGCTTTTGCCTTGTGCCGTCTGCACCTCGATCTGGCGCAGCATCAGCACGACCTGTTCCGCGCTCGGCCTCTGTCCTCGCTTCATCCCCAACTCCTCTGGTCCAGGCTGATCCTCTCAATCAGCCCGGTCCAAAGCCAGCCGGTCAGGTCA
>NZ_BPQS01000135.1 GCF_022179385.1 Methylobacterium longum
ATACTAACTCTCACTGATCAGAACTCATGAGCCCAGGCGCGCAGGCCGATGGACATGATGCGCCAGGGCTGGTCGATGAGCTTGTTCCAGGCGTCGCAGCAGTGGTCGAGGATGGCCTCGTATGAAGCAAAGATCCGATTGCCGAGCCAGTTCTCACGGATGAACTGCCAGAGGTTCTCGACTGGGTTCAGTTCGGGCGAGCGGGCTGGCAGCGGCAGCAAGGTGATGTTGGCAGGGATCACGAGCTTCTTGGTCATGTGCCAGCCCGCCTGATCGAGCAGGAGCACGGCGTGCGCGCCCGACGCGACGGCCCTGGCGATCTCGGCCAGGTGCAGGTTCATCGCCTCGGTGGTGCAGCGAGGCATGACGAGCCCGGCTCCCGTGCCACGAGCCGGGCAGATCGCGCCGAAGAGGTAGGCGGAGGCGGTGCGCTGGTCCTTCGCGGCCACTGGGCGCGTGCCACGGCGTGCCCAGCGGCGGCTGATCGTGTTTTTCTGCCCGATCCGAGCCTCGTCGGAAAACCAGATCTCTATCGGCTTGCCGCCCGTGGCCTGCGCGATCTCTGCCAGGCGGGCGGGAAAGGCTTTTTAAAAACCGGGATGGCGTCCTGATCCTGGGCGTGATGGCGCGGACGAGCCGAGAGCTTGCGGTAGCCCATGCTCCGCAGAACCCGGCTCAGCGTCTGCTCGGAGACCGAGACCCCGTGATCCTCGAACAGGATCTGGGCGAGATCGATCAACCGCCAGCGCACCACCCCGTGGGCGGCCGGCATCGGACCCTGCTCGACCAAGGCACGCAGCGCCTCCCGCTGCTCGACGTTCAGGCGCGGGCGAGCGCCGGGAGCCTTGCCGCCGATCAGCCCATCTGGCCCCTCAGCGTTGAAGGCGAGCACCCAGTCCCGCACCGTCTGGAGCCCGACGCCGCCGAGAGCGGCCGCCTCGGAGCGCGGGCTGCCCGCGTAGATCGCTGACAGAGCCAGCAGGCGGCGGGTCTGATCCGGCTCAAGCGAACGCTTCGCCAGGGCACGCAGGGCCGCGGCATCGAAGTCTGGCCGCAGCGGTATAGGAGCGGCCATCCCATCCTCCCAGGCTTCAAACCCGAGGACAGAATCACAGCCCTGTCCGATCCGCTACCCCACGTGAGTCCCGCTCAACGAGGCTTGGTAT
>NZ_BPQS01000136.1 GCF_022179385.1 Methylobacterium longum
GCTTGGCCGTCTCGAGGGGGACGAAGACAACGTCGTCCTGATCCGGCCCCTTGGCGTCCAGTACGCCCACCACCTCGAACGGTACGCTCATGATGCGCACCTCGGTGCCCACCGGGTTGTCGCGCCCGAACAGCTCCTTGGCCACGACGCTACCTAGGATGGCGACCTTGGCAGCTGTGGTCTGCTCGGTGCCGTTGAAGACACGCCCGCGCGCCAGCAGCCAGTCGCGCACGAGGAAGTGCCCGTTCGTGGTGCCATTGACGGTGGTGTTCCAGTTCCGGTTCTCGCGCACGATCTGCGCGGACCCGGATAGGGATCCCGCCGCGGCGCGGACCTGCGGCACCTGCGCGAGGATCGCGTCGACGTCGCCCTCCGTCAGCGTCAAGCGGGTGCCCGCCTTGAGCCGGACGCCGTCCTTTTTGGCGGTTCCGGGATTGATCATCAGGACGTTGGCGCCGATCGCCTGGATCTGGTCGGCGACCCGCCCCTGCGCACCGCTGCCGATGGCCAGCACCGTCACCACCGAGGCGACGCCGATGACAATGCCCAGCATGGTCAGGAAGCTGCGCATCAGGTTGAGGCGCAGGGACCGGAGGGCGACGAGGAGCGTCTGGGACAGGCTCATGCGGCCTCCACCCGCCTGGGCCCGCGGCGCACGTCGTTGACCACCTGGCCGTCGCGCAGGTGGACCGTGCGCGCGCAATGGGCCGCAACGGCGGCGTCGTGGGTGATCATCACCACGGTCTGGCCGCCGCGGTTGAGCTGCTGGAACAGGTCGAGGATTTCCGCGCCCGTCCGACTATCCAGCGCCCCGGTCGGCTCGTCGGCCAGGAGGACCGCCGGTTCACCCACCAGGGCCCGGGCGATCGCTACCCGCTGCTGCTCGCCCCCGGAGAGCTGCGAGGGGAAATGCCGCGCCCGCATCGACATGCCGACCGATTCCAGGGCGGCCCAGGCGCGCAGCCGCCGAAGCCGCGACGCGATGCCAGCATACATCAGCGGCAGTTCGACATTCTCCAACGCGGTGCTGCGGGGGAGCAGGTTGTAGGATTGGAACACGAAGCCGATCCAGTCGCGGCGCATTCGGGCTCGGGCGTCGTCGGACAGGCGCGCCGTGTCCTCGCCATCGAG
>NZ_BPQS01000137.1 GCF_022179385.1 Methylobacterium longum
GGCTGCACGTACCTGCCGGCGGCGGGTCCGACGGCGAGCGCGATCCAGGCGGGCGCGGAGGTCGCGACCGCCGACGGGGGCCTGCTGGCCCGCTACGAGATCATCGACGTGACGCCGGCGGTGGTGGAGGCCCTGCGCGGCCGCCCGCTGGACAGCCTGCTGGCGTCCTTCGGCGACCACCGCCCCTCCACCGAGCCGGTGATCGGCATCGGCGACATGGTCTCGGTCTCGGTCTGGGAGGCGGGATCGGGCGGGCTGTTCTCCGGGCCGCTGGTCGCCGACCGCTTCTCCGCCGGCTCCAAATCCGCCCTGATCCCCGAGCAGCCGGTGGGCCGCGACGGCGCCATCTCGGTGCCCTATGCCGGCCGCATCAAGGTCGCCGGCCGCCGCACCCAGGACGTGCAGACCCTCATCGAGAGCGAACTCGCCGGCAAGGCCATCCAGCCCCAGGTGCTGGTCTCGGTCACCCGCCCGATCAGCCAGGCGGTGACCGTCACCGGCGAGGGCGCCGCCGGCGCCCGCCTGCCGCTCTCCGGCCACGGCGACCGCATCCTCGACGTCATCGCGGCCGCCGGCGGCAACCGCTCGCCGGTCAACGAGACCTTCGTGCGGCTCTCCCGCGGGCCGGTCACCGCCACGGTGCCGCTGACCACGGTGGTGTCCAACCCCAAGGAGAACATCTTCCTGCGGCCCAACGACGTGCTCACCCTGGTGCGCGACCCGCAGACCTTCATCGCGGTCGGCGCGCTGGGCAACAGCACCGAACTGCCGTTCCAGGCCGACGGCATCACCCTGGCCCAGGCGCTCGCCAAGGCGCGCGGCCTCTCGGACTTCGCCGCCGACCCGGCCGGCACCTTCATCTTCCGCTTCGAGCCCGCCAGCGTGGTGCGCCGCCTCTATCCCGGCTCGAGGCTGCTCGGCACGCCCCTGGTGCCGGTGGTCTACCGCATCGACATGCGCGACCCCAACAGCCTGTTCGTCTCCCAGGCCTTCCGCATGCGCAACCGGGACCTCGTCTACGTCTCCAACGCCCCCTTCACCGAAGTCTCCAAGGTGCTCGCCGCCTTCAACGGCGTCACAGGACCCCTCGCCTCCGCGGCAACCGCGTACGCCTACGCGAA
>NZ_BPQS01000138.1 GCF_022179385.1 Methylobacterium longum
CGCGCACATGCCGAGGCTCACTGGGTTCGCCGTCTTTCTCGGCCTCGCCGTCCTCGCGATGTCCCCGGGCGCGAGGGCTCGGGAGGCGACGGCGCCGGAGGGGGAGCCTCTGACGGAGGCGGCACTCGGCGAGCGGATGAACGCCAACACCGTCACCGTGGTGACGGGCACGCCCGGAGGAACCTACTTCCGCGTCGGTGCCGATCTCGCCTTCGTGCTGGATGACGGCAACAAGCTGCGGATCCTGCCGATCCTCGGCAAAGGCGCGGGCGAGAATGCCTACGACATCCGCTTCCTGAAGGGCGTCGACTTGGGCTTCGTCCGCACCGACACGCTGGAGCAGCTTCGCCAGGACAAGCGCCTGAAGAACGTCGACCGGCATATCCAGTACATCGCCAAGCTGTTCGACGACGAGCTGCACGTCATCGCGCCGAACGCGATCACCACGGTCGCCGATCTCGCCGGCAAGCGGGTCAGCTTCGACGTGAAGGGCAGCGGCACCGACTATAGCGGCCGCGCGATGTTTCGCGAACTCGGCGTCAGCGTGGAGGCGGTCAACGTCGACCAGCCCACCGCCTTGGAGATGCTGCGCAAGGGGGAGATCGAGGCCGTCGTTTCGGTGGCTGCCAAGCCGGTGGCCTTCATCGCGGGCTTCGACCCGGGAGACCGTTTTCACCTCGTGAAGACGCCCTATCCGGACACGATCAACGAGGCCTACGTTCCCGCCAGCCTCAGCCATGCCGATTATCCGAAGCTCGTGTCCGGGGACGCGGTGGAGACCGTCGCGGTTGGCACGATCCTCGGCGTCTACAACAGCCCCAGGGGCTCCGCGCGCTACGACAAGCTCGTCCGCTTCATCGACGCGTTCTTCGGGCAGTTCGACCGGTTCCTGGCACCACAACGGCATCCCAAGTGGCGCGAGGTCAATCTGGCGGCATCGGTGAGCGGCTGGACGCGCTTCCAGCCCGCCCAGGACTGGCTCGATAATCATCGCGAACAGGAGGTTGCGGGCCGGACGGAGCTCGAGCGCTTCTTCCAGTCGCAGTCCAGCCGGCCGGCCGGGAAGGAGGAAATCTACCAAGCCTATCTGAAGTGGCGGCAGGCACGCTGAC
>NZ_BPQS01000139.1 GCF_022179385.1 Methylobacterium longum
CGAGCTGGTACGGGATCACGGCCGATCCGGTGCGCGACTACCTCGTCCACGGCTGGCGCGAGGGCCGGGACCCGCGGCCCGACTTCTCCTCGGCCGCCTACCTCGCCGAGCACCCGCACCTCGCCAGGGCCGGCCTCAACCCGTTCCTCCACGCGCTGGCGCGACACCGCCGCAGAGTCGGCCGCACGGGGAAGCCGGCCGGGGCGGGCGCGGCCTACCCGCTGGCCCCGCGCGACACCCGCCGGATCGAGCGCCTTGCCCGCCGCCTCGTGGACGGGCCGTTCTATCTCGCGGGCAACCCCGACATCGCCGCCGCCGGCGTCGACCCGGCCGACCACTACATGACGTCGGGCTGGCGCGAGGGCCGCGAGCCGGCCCCGCAGTTCGACGTGCTCGCCTACTGCCTCACGCGCGGCATCACCTACGCCACCCGGAACCCGCTGGTGCACTACGTCCTGCACGGCGGCCGCGCCCGGCCGGACCCGGACGCCGCGCTCGCCCTGCGGCTCGCGACGCTCGCCCCCTATTTCGACGCCGCCCACTACCGGCAGCGCCTGCCCGGTCCTCAGGCCGAGGCGCTGGCCGGCGCCTCGGACGCCGCGCTGCTGCGCCACTACGTGGCGGAGGGCTGGCGGGCGCTGGTCAGCCCGCGGCCGGACTTCGACCCGGCGGGCTTCGTGCAGGCACGAGCCGGCAGCCGGGCGGTGGGCGACGATCCGTTCTTCCGCGTCGTGGCCGAGGCGCGGCTGACGGGTGCCGAGCCCTTCGCCGGGCCGCACCGGCTGAACCTGCCGGCGGTGGACGCGGACTGGTACCGGGCGACCTACCCGGACGTGGGCGGGCGGGAGCCATATCTGCACTTCGCCGAGGCGGGCTGGCGGGAGCTGCGCGATCCGGGGCCGGGACGCTCGACCCTGGGGGCGCTGCTCGGCGTCTGCGGGCTGCGGCCGGCGCGGGCGCCGGTCGAGGACACGGGCTGGCTGGGCGCGATCGGGCGGGAGCCCGTGGACCGGGCGGCGCTGCTCGACCTGCAGGCGCGGCTGGCGGCGGCGCAGTTCGACCACGGCTTCTACCGGGCGCGCTACGGGCTCGCCGAGGCCGCCGACGC
>NZ_BPQS01000140.1 GCF_022179385.1 Methylobacterium longum
TGCGCCAACCGCAAGGAGGCAGGCGACCACGGTAGGGTCAGCGACTGGGGTGAAGTCGTAACAAGGTAGCCGTAGGGGAACCTGCGGCTGGATCACCTCCTTTCTAAGGATGCTGACAGCAGGATGACCGGTTCTCCGGTCCGCTCCTCGGACGGCGTCATTAGGATATCAGGGCTCAGTCAGAGCCCATTGGCGGGACGGACGCCGCCCTCGTTTCTCTTCCTCACCAGATAGCGCGATCGCGGATGCGGTCCGACTGCGGCGTATGCTGTGGTCTGGTCTGCGCCTGCTCGATCGTACTGGGCCTGTAGCTCAGGTGGTTAGAGCGCACCCCTGATAAGGGTGAGGTCGGACGTTCGAGTCGTCCCAGGCCCACCATGGACGGGACGTTTCACCGGCTGACTTGACCCCTTGGGGACATAGCTCAGTTGGGAGAGCGCGTGCTTTGCAAGCATGAGGTCGTCGGTTCGATCCCGTCTGTCTCCACCATTCTTCGGGACTTGAGGCTGCTCGTGCAGCTTCGCTCGATGACGGGTGTCGAGGCCGCTATCTGGAATTGAGTTTGCCGCAGCCTGGATGCTGTGAGGACCGTCAGGTTCCGCAGGGTCGGCTGTTAGGCGAAGACATCAGTGACATCGTGAAGAGGGAATGTGGCCGTTGGGGCAGAGAGATCTGCCAACCCCGGCGGTCATGTTCGGCAAGCATACGGTGGTGGGTCCGGAAACGGATCTGCCACTGGTCTTTTTGTGACCGTGTCGCGCTGATCAGCCAGCCTTAGGGCTGTCGGATCAGCGGCGGACATCGATCACGAGAGCGATCAAGTGCCTTAAGAGCATTCGGTGGATGCCTTGGCGCTGAGAGGCGATGAAGGACGTGGTACGCTGCGATAAGCCTTGGGGAGCTGCGAACGAGCTTTGATCCAGGGATTTCCGAATGGGGAAACCCACCTTCGACCTTCCGTATTGTGGGACCAGGCGCGAGCCTGGTTCCTCACTACGGTTGGTCACATGAAGGTATCAAATCCTGAATCCATAGGGGTTTGAAGCGAACCCGGGGAACTGAAACATCTCAGTACCCGGAGGAAAGGACATCAACGAGACTC
>NZ_BPQS01000141.1 GCF_022179385.1 Methylobacterium longum
ACTAGAGCGTTTTCGGTTTAATCGGGGTCGTATCCTGCGGCGGCGAAGAAGTTGGCGCACTCGTCGGGGGTGATGGCATCCACCAAGCGGCCGATGGCGGCCCAGAGCCCTTCGATGGTGCGCTCGGCGGCCTTGCGCAGCAGCGCCTTGAGCTTCGAGAACGCCATCTCGATCGGGTTGAAGTCGGGGGAGTAGGGCGGCAGGAACAAGAGCCGCGCGCCCACGGCCTCGATGGCGGCCCTCACGGCCGGTCCTTTGTGGCTGCTGAGATTGTCCATCACGACGATGTCGCCGCGGGTGAGCTCGGGCACCAGCACGCGATCGACGTAGGCCTGGAAGGCATCACGGTTGATCGGCCCGTCGAGCACGAACGGCGCGGCGACCCCGGATAGGCGCAGGCCCGCCACCAGGGTCGTGGTCTTCCAATGACCGTGCGGGATCGGCGAACGCAGACGCTCGCCGCGCGGGCAGCGCCCGCGAAGGCGGGCCATGTTGGTAGCCGTCCACGTCTCGTCCAGGAATACGAGGCGGGCAGGGTCCAGGTCAGGCTGCCCCTCAAACCACGCTTCGCGCGCCGCCTTCACGTCCAGGCGATCCTGCTCGGCAGCGTGGGCTGTCTTTTTTTGTATGTGAGGTCGCGCGCGTCGAGGAAGGCCCACAGCGTGCCCACCCCGACCTTGAGGCCGTGCTCGTCTTGCAGCCGGACGCGCATCTCCGCCAGGGTGATATCGACCTTCTCGTCGATCAGCATACGCAGGAATGCTTCGTGCGGCTCGAGCTTGGAGCGCCGTGCCCTTCCTTGCGGACGGGCGGCCACCGTCCCCGTCGCCGTGAGCGCGGCCATCCAGCGGATCGCTGTCGCCTTGCCGACCCCGAAACGAGCAGCCGCCTGACGGCGCGAGGTCGCTGCCGCAGCGGTCACCACCCTCTCCCGCAGGTCCAAGCTGTAGGGGCGGCCCATGATGCACTCCGTGTCCGGAGCAAGCAGTGAATCAGCCGCCGCCCGCCGTGTGAACCCCACCACGCCGACTCAGCTCAAACCGAAAATGCTCTA
>NZ_BPQS01000142.1 GCF_022179385.1 Methylobacterium longum
CTACCGACCGCCCGCGCCTGTCAGCTTTCCGGATCTGGCCTTCCGGCTACCCATGGGTGCGACCATGCAGTAGCCTCGCAACTGGCCCGGTCCAAAATACCGGTCAGGTCACGCCAACCCACGCCTTCCGCTGATCGGACGCGCAACTCTCGACGCTGCGCGTCTGGCGCACGGGCTGCCACCAGCCTGGAACGAGCCCGCCGAACGCCAAGTCATTGCGACGGCAGTTCCGCCTCCGGCGGTGGCGACGCTCGAACCGGACGTGCTGCATCCATCGCAAGATGGAGATGAGACGAACACGCTGCGAACCCTGCTGGGACGTCTGACGCCTACGCCGATCCTGCCACCCCAATCGACTGAAGCTCGAACTCCAACCGAGATCGTCGTTCGCCCCACACCGACGATCACTGCTGGGCCCCCGCCTGGACGCGTGGCGACGCTCGGCCCGGATCCTGCGCAGGAGGTGGATCAAGCGAGCCCGATCACGCCGCTCCGCGACGCTGAGGGCGTGGTCGCGCCGATACTGAACCTGGGCTCAGCCAAGCAGGCGCGGTTTCTCAGGCGGCCGAGGGCGACGACAGCGGCTTCCCGAGTACGGGTGCCCTACCGCGACGCCGAGCAGACCGCGAGCATCATCAGCCGGCCGACCTCGGCTCGGGGGCGGATCGATGCCGGCGCAGTCGCCTACGCCTCTGCGCACTGGGCGCGAAGTAATCGCTCCGCCGTCCCCTCCCCCACTTCGGCACCGTCCTCACCCTGGACGCTGCCACCCGCCCTCGCGCCGACGGACTAGCTCGATGCCGCGGCCCTTCGTTCACCCCCGCGAAGAAGGAAAGCTGTGATGTCCCTACGTTCGATCTGCTGTGCGACCCTCATCTCTGCTCTGGCCGGCCCTGCGCTGGCGCAGGACGCGCCCGCCGCGCCGGACACTTCGGCGGCCACGTGGCAGATGCCCTGGCAGATCGCTCCGATCGGGCCTGCCTCAGCCGCGGCCGGTGAGCAGACGATCATGTCGATGGTGCCGGGAACCGGCCTAGTGAAG
>NZ_BPQS01000143.1 GCF_022179385.1 Methylobacterium longum
CCAATCGGAGAACAGGCCGACGGCGGCGGCTGCGGCCGCACAGGGTGGGGATGCCAAGGCGTCTCCGGGCCAGTCGTCCGAGGACAAGGTCTCGCAGGCCAAGACGGCCGTCCAGCGGGCGGTCGACCTGAACGCCAAGGGCGACCAGAGCTGCCGCGATGCCGTCAAGGAAGCGCGCAACCTGCTCCCGCAGAAGGGGCAGTGATCGCCGGGCGGTCTCACACAGGTGAGTTCGCCGCCGGCCAACCTCTGACATGATCGGACCTGCCGGCGGGAAACCGTCGGTGTGGCCCCGCCTCAACGTTCCTCCAGGACTTCCGGGTGGGGCCACTTCCTAAGTCCATTCCGGCATTGCTGCCGCCGCAACAGCTGTCGCTTGGCTCGAAGCGCGACCGGCATCAGGCCCGCTCCAGAAGGTCGAGGAGCATCGTGCCAGCCGCCGAGATGACGTTGCCGCGTCCGCGCCAGGGTAGGATATCGGCCACCGGCAACGGCTCGGCCAACACGTCGGCCGCCGAGCGATCTGGAACTGCCGAGCTTGCTGGCGTATCCCCCGGCATGGCCAAGCGCATCAAGCTACTTCCGCAGGATCGGGGCACCGTCCTGTTCGATGTCGTCTTCGAGGACGGCAGCCGGGCCTCGAACCGGCGCGTGCCGATGGAGATCCTGGGTGGTCTCGACGGCGATCAACCGGCCCGCGAACTCATCGAGCAGCAGGAGGCCGAGATCGCCGAGAAGGCTGGTCGGCCGCCGCGGGTGATCCAGAGCCTGACGCGAGCTGCCAAGCCGGAGCCGAAGCTGGTCCGGGAGTAGCGCGGCGCATTCGATCATCGAGCGCTGAACCGTCAGGCGCGCTGAACCGTCAGGCCGGCGAGGGAACTGTCGACGACCCTCGCTCGTCTGTACCTACGTACTTGGTTGGACGGGTAGGATCAGCTCATTTGCTCCGCTTTTTCTCGATCGTATCGGCAGCAGGAGCAGTCGCGCTGATGCTCGGCGAGCCCGCTTCCGCGGGGTCTACCATCGCGGTTGCAAC
>NZ_BPQS01000144.1 GCF_022179385.1 Methylobacterium longum
CGGCGTGGGGCTCGGCGCGGGGCGCGGCTTGGGGCTCGGCGTGGGCCACCAGCCGGTCGAGCCAGTCGCCGAAGACCTGGGCGTCGGAGTTGAGCAGGACGACGGCGCGGCCCTGGCGGAGGCCGAGGGCGCGGTTGACCGATCGGACGAAGCCGAGGTTGCGCTCGTTCTCGACGAGGTGGAACAGGCCGCGGTCCGCCAGGGCGGCCAGCTCCGCGGTGAGCTGCGGGTCGGGGGAGCGGTCGTTGACGGCGAGCAGGGCGAAGGGTGTGGCCTGCGGGGCCGACAGGCAGGCGTGGAGGGCGCGCAGGGTCTCGCCGCGGCCCTTGTAGACTGGGACGATGACGAGCACGCGGGCCTGATCGATCGGCAGGGCCCGGGGCAGGCCGTCCCACGCGTGCGGCTCGGGGGCGTCCATCGGCGGGTAGGTGCCGAGATCCTCGGGCGCGGCCATCAGGCCGGCGGATCGCCCCGTGCGCACGTAGTGCAGGAACGGCGACTCCCCCGGCGCCAGCAGGTGGCCGTAGGCCCGGCGATAGAACCGGGTCGAGAAGGCCTTGCTCGGGTCGCGATCCTCCTCCTGCCCGTGGGATAGGAAGTGGATGACGGGGCCGTTCTCGAAGCCGCAGGTGTCGGGGTAGCGCCTCAGGTACCAGGGCGCGTCGAAGAGGGGCTCGATCAGACGCGCCTGCTCGAACAGCTCCGCATCCTCCGCGGAGGGCATGGTGCCGTAGCGCGGATGGAAACCGGCATCCGAGACATCGTCACCGCGCAGGAGCGCCGTCGCCAGGAAGTGGACGAAGGGCGCGATCCCCGTGGCCTCCACGTAGGGATGATGCGCGCGGTAAGCCCAGCCGTTAAAGTCGGGCCTGGGGTTGCGGCCCTTCCGCCAGCCGGTGTCGCAGTAGTCGCGCACCGCGTCGGCGGCCTCGGCGAGCCCGTAGCGCGCCCGGTAGAAGCCGTGGTCGAACTGCGCCGCCGCCAGCCGCGCCTGCAGGTCGAGCAGCGCCGCCCGGTCCACGGGCTCC
>NZ_BPQS01000145.1 GCF_022179385.1 Methylobacterium longum
CGACTGGGTGCGGTCGTGCACGGCCGTGATGGTGAGCGCACCGTCCTTGACGCTGAACGGGTCGTAGCCGGAGGCGGGGTCGACGAACGACGACTTGCCGAAGCCGATGTCGGAGTTGGCATCGTAGCGCCAACCCGGGCGGATGTCGGCATACGTGGTTCCAGCACCTGTTTGCGAGATGCTGCGGGTGTTGAACTCGTCGTCGAATGTGAGCTTGTAGCCCGTCAGATCGACCATCCGAATTGCCCCCTAGACAGCAGATAATCCTCTGCCAATGCAGAGATATTGAAACCTATGTTATAGGCCCAGAAAGGTTTCGAAGGGTTAATTTAAGGTTAATGCTGCGGACGATAGGGCGAGATGCGGGAGCCGGATGTCGTCTGCGCAGCGGCACATTCATGGCTTGTTCGCCCGGTTGCACCAGCTCGCCGCGTTGATCCCCGCTGAAATTTGCCCCGTCGCTTCATTGGGCAGACGATAGACAGTCGCTCGCGGACCCAACCGGAGTTCACGAGCGAACTCGTGGAGACTCTCCTTCGCCACCCGGCATCGAGCCCAAGCGAGCAAGATTTCACACCTGCCGGTCTAGTGGTGCCCGATGATGTCTAGGTAACCGTTCGGCCATCGGGCCGACCGAATTTCCCACGCCATTCGGATATTGGGGACGCCTATCTCTGCGCCTCTCAAAACCCGTTTCTCCGAGGTGCGACGGCAGTCCGGGCGCAGGCCGCCATCACAGAAGCTTGACAGCAGCGCAACCATGTAATTAATGTTTCCACAGTGTTAAAAATAGGAAAACAGTACTAATCACGCCGCCTGCCGATTTCGATCGGCAGAAAGTTGCGGGCAAGATTTCTTATAACACGGACAAAGATCCGCATCTTGCCTTTTGTTTGGGGAATACATTCATGCTGGATCTGTCAGGTTACAAGCTAACCTTTGACGACGAGTTCAATACGCGCAGCA
>NZ_BPQS01000146.1 GCF_022179385.1 Methylobacterium longum
CGCCGACCAGACGATCCGTCCGCTGAGCCTGTCCGAGTTTATCGGGCAGCGTGCGGCGCGGGCGAACATGCAGGTGTTCATCGAGGCGGCGCGCCGGACCGGGCAGGCGCTCGACCACGTGCTGTTCGTCGGGCCGCCGGGCCTGGGCAAGACCACGCTGGCCCAGATCGTGGCGCGCGAGCTCGGCGTGAACTTCCGCTCGACGTCCGGTCCGGTGATCGCCAAGGCGGGGGATCTGGCCGCGCAGCTGACCAACCTGGAGGAGCGCGACGTCCTGTTCATCGACGAGATCCACCGGCTCAACCCGGCGGTGGAGGAGATCCTCTACCCGGCCATGGAGGACTACCAGCTCGACCTGATCATCGGCGAGGGACCGGCGGCGCGCTCGGTCAAGATCGAGTTGCCCAAGTTCACGCTCGTGGGCGCCACGACGCGGGCGGGGCTGCTGACCACGCCGCTGCGCGACCGGTTCGGGATCCCGATCCGTCTGGAGTTCTACGAGATCGACGAGCTGGAGCAGATCGTGGCGCGGGGCGCGCGGGTTCTGGGGCTCGGGATGTCGGCGGAGGGGGCCAACGAGATCGCCCGGCGGGCGCGGGGCACGCCGCGGATCGCGGGGCGCCTGCTGCGGCGGGTGCGGGACTTCGCGATCGTGGCGGAGGCCGAGACGGTGACGCGGGCGATCGCCGACCGGGCGCTGCAGCTGCTCGACGTGGACGGGGCCGGGCTCGACGTGATGGACCGCAAGTACCTCGGGCTGATCGCGCGCTCGTTCGGGGGCGGGCCGGTGGGCATCGAGACGATCGGGGCGGCGCTGTCGGAGCCGCGCGACGCCATCGAGGACATCATCGAGCCCTACCTGATCCAGCGCGGCTTCGTGCAGCGCACCCCCCGGGGCCGCATCCTCACCCGACACGCCTACCAGCACCTCGGAATCGCGCAGCCC
>NZ_BPQS01000147.1 GCF_022179385.1 Methylobacterium longum
CCCACGTAGTACAGGGCCAGGAAGGCCGCCAGGGCGGCCCCGTACCAGGCGGGTGCCAGCAGCGCCTGCCGGGCCCGCACCGGGACCCGGGCATCGTCGGCGGCGATCCCGAGCAGCACCACGATGATGCCGGAATGCCCGATCGCGTCGACCTTGCCGAACTCGAAGACCGCCGAGACGAAGATCGCGGCCAGGATGATCGCCGCGCTGCGGCGCACCAGGGGCGTCCAGATCAGCGCGAACGCCAGGGTGAACTCGATGACGCCGGCGGCCTGCATGAACAGCGCGGGCGTGGCGCCCAGGGTCATCTCCGGCTTGGCCGCCAGCAGCGGATCGGTCCATTGCGGGTAGGCCCACTTCTCGATGGAGGCCCACATCAGCGTCACGGCCGCGGCCCAGCGCACGAGGTCGAGGGGGCGGATGCCGAACGGCGCGAGGTCGAGGCCGCGCAGGATCAGGTAGGCGGCCACGCCCAGGAACACCGGATAATCGGCGAGATGGAAGACGCCGTACTGCGCGGTGGCGAACGCGAAGAGGAAGACGAGGCCGAGGCCCGTGACCGGCATGGTCCGGCGCCAGATCAGGCAGGCCGCGAGCGCGAGCTGCAGCCACGATATCCAGGCCACGTCGGTCTTGAGTTCCGGGGTGAGGATGATGCCGCCCAGGCTCCACAGCGAGACGAAGAAGAAGCCGAGGGTGCAGCGGACCAGCAGCTCGGTGTCGGTCCGGATCCGCGTGGTCACCCGGTCGAGGGCCCGGAGCAGCGCGCCGCCCAGCGGCGTGCCCTCGGCGAGGCAGCCCAGCATCAGGCAGACGAGGGCGAGGCCGGTGAGCCACTCGAAATCCGGGCACAGCACCTGTTCGAGGCCGCGCGGCTGACCGGCCACGTCGTAGGCGCAGAACCATTTCACGTGCGCCTCGGCCGCGCCCGTGGC
>NZ_BPQS01000148.1 GCF_022179385.1 Methylobacterium longum
CTCGGCCGTTAAACACGCCAGCGCCCATGGTACTGTGTCTCAAGACACGGGAGAGTCGGTCGCCGCCAGACCCGCCCATCGCAACCCATCCCTCCTCACGAACACCGATCCAGCTACCAGCTGGGCCTACGCTGCTTCAGGGTAGCGGGACTTGGCTGGCAAGGCTGCTCCAGGCCTGAATACGGCGACGCCGGATGTACGCGCGCCCTGTTCAGCCAGAGCGCCTAGGCATCGCTGGCGTGAGGAGACGTCCTCATTCCATCGCTGCCGCATGACAAGCCCGTCCCTTACCTGGGGGCGGGCTTTTGCATGTCGGGCCCCTCCTCCATCGCTCGGGCGACCATGGCTCATCAGCGCGCCGCGATCGCCCCCGGCTCCGGCGCTCCGCCTTCTGGGCCGGGGTCTCCTGCAGGGTTTGCTCGATGCCTCAGACGAGGTGGCTCTCCGGCTCCAACGCGGGCCTACCCCGCCCGGTGAAGGTGGCGCGCGCCTGCGAAGCGGTTGCGGAAGCGTGGCTCCTTCTCGGGCGCGATCCGCACCGCAAGATGCAACGTGCCGTTCACCTCCTCGCGCCGGTCGAGGATCTCGGCATTTTCATAGAGCCAGTGCAGCTGCGCTCCGTCCTCGGGCGGCAGGACCACCGCGAAGGTTGATCGGCTACGCGCGATGCGCGCTTCGATCCGGCTGGTGAGAGCGGATAGGCCCTCCCCGGTGAGCGCGGAGACCAGAACCGGTCTGGCGCTATCCTGGTCGTTGCGCGCGCCCTCGCTGCCTTTGCTGAGGTTGAGCAGGCGCGTGCGCTCACCCTCGTCCAGCAGGTCAGCCTTGTTCCAGACCTCGATGATCCGGTCGGCGCTGGTCTCGATCCCGAGTTCGCGCAGGACCTCGCCGACATCCTCGGCCTGGGCCTCGGAATCGACGTGGGAGACGTCG
>NZ_BPQS01000149.1 GCF_022179385.1 Methylobacterium longum
GCGACGATCTCGCGGGCGGGATCGTCGTAGTGGACGATGTCGTAGAAGGTCCCCTCCTCCCGGTCTCGAAAAATCCCGCTGAGGTCGAGCGCCGTGAAGGTGCGACGGTACGGGCGCCGCGCCGCGAGCTCGGCCGTGAACGCCTCCAGCTTGGCGTACTGGCGGTCGAGATAAGCCAGGAACGCCCCCGAGGCCACGCCGCGCTCCACCTCCGTGAGATGCAGCTTGCGCAGCACTGTCGGCTGCAGGACGCTCACGATCGGCACGGCGTGATCGTGGGACAGCTTGGTCAGACGGTGTGCGGCCAGCTGGTAGTGGTGGACGATGGCGTCCTCCCAGCCGGGGCTCTGCCAGCCGACCTCCGCGCGCAGCCGCTTCAGCTCCTCGTAGATCAGCGAGACCAGACCCTCGTAGGACAGGCCGTCCTCGCGGGCCCGGGGATCGTGCGTGTCGAAGAAGTGGTCGTAGAGCCGCTCGGTGATGAAGGCGTTGTAGGGGTGGCCGGGGCGCGGGTCGTAGGTCCAGGGCTGGAACAGGTCGGTGCTGCCGCTGAGCACCACGATAGCGTCTGGCGCGTAGGTCACCAGCCGCGACCAGATCAGGTGCGTCATCTGCGTGAGGCAGCTCGACATCACGCCGAAGTTGTAGACTCTCGCGTCGGCGAGCCCGTCCGCCCGCAGGATCCGCTCGATGCGGCCGGGCAGGGTCTTGGCGATGTCGCCGCCATCGATCGTGGTCGAGTCGCCCACCACCAAGATCCGGGTCTCGCCGAGGGGCTTGGCCTCGGGGATGGGAGCCGCGTTCAGGAAGCCGTGGGCATCGAACGGCACCCCGTAATGGCTTGCACCGGGTTTGCCGGCGAACTGGATGAACGGGCTCGGGTAGCGCGTGTTCGAATCGAGATAGCCGAAATGGTGCA
>NZ_BPQS01000150.1 GCF_022179385.1 Methylobacterium longum
TTCGCCGGCACCGTCGACTCCAGCGCCGACATCGTCTCGGTCGGATTCCGCTACCTCTTCGCAGCACCCGCCGCGCCCCCCGAACAAGCCCCACTCATCCGGAAATACTGACTCCGACGGCTCCGGACCGGAGTCGCTTCAAGGGGGGAGTCACGTTCCAACGGAGACGTGATTCCCGAAGACGAACGTCGCATCACCTTCGGTCTTGCGGCGCTTCATCGTGGGGATGACGGCGCGATCGCGTCCGGGGCTCCGACGAGCGGACGTGTCCCCGTCCCGGATGTCCGGGGCGTTCGGGCGCGGCCGTCCGGGCTGAGGGTCAGGCTCGCCGCCCTCGGGCCGGACAAATGCCCGGCACTGCATTGACGCTCTTGCACTGACGCTCTGCGCCCGTGGTCCGACAGGGGCGGTGAGCCGCCTTCGGATCCCGGCAGCGCGCGTGATCGGATGATCCCGTCCGGTCACACCGCTGCGGCGCGGACGGCGCCGTGCCGCACGCTCGGCCGCATGCTTGGCTGGACGCTCGGCCGCATGCTTGGCCACACGCTTGGCCGCGCTCCTGATCGGGCCCTGATTCGAAGGCCGGCCGCCCTGATCGTCGCGGGCGCCCGTCTCGGGATGAACTCCCCGGGCTGTCACCGCGCGGGGCGCCGATCCGGGGCGATCGGCGGCCACGAAGACGGCCTGGGACGAGAATCTCCCATATGAAATAGAGATGTTCTCCCATCCAGACGGCCGGGGGCGGCTCTGCCTGTTCGCCGCCAGCCATCACGCGACCGCGGTCGCCGGCGTCGAACGGCCTGATACTAACTCTCACTGATCAGAACTCATGAGCCCAGGCGCGCAGGCCGATGGACATGATGCGCCAGGGCTGGTCGATGAGCTTGTTCCAGGCGTCGCAGCAGTGGTCGAGG
>NZ_BPQS01000151.1 GCF_022179385.1 Methylobacterium longum
CGCCCTCAGTGCCTGTATCGTTCGGCGAGCGCCATGAGCGCCTGGGCGAGTTCGGTGAGGTTGGCCGAGGCCGCCTCGACCTGGCGCGTGCCGGCCGCCGTCTGCTGGCTGGCCTGCCGGATGTTCTGCAAGGCGCCCATCACCTGCTCGATGCCCAGCTGCTGCTGGTTGGTCGAGGCCACGATCTGCTGGAACGTCTGCACGTTCTCCTCCACCCGCGCGGTGATCTCCTCGATCGTGCGCTGCGTCGTGTCCGAGCGCGTCTTGCCCGCCGCCGCCCGCTTCACCGCCTCCTCGGTCAGCATCACCGACGTGTTGATCCCCCGCTGGATCTCCCCCAGCAGGCCCCGGACCTGACCCGTCGCCGCCTTCGCCTGATCGGCCAGAAGCTTCATCTCGGACGCCACAACCGCAAAGCTCAACCCGCTCTCCCCCGCCGCCGCCGCCTCGATGGCCGCGTTGAGCGCCAGCAGGTGCGTGCGCTCCGAGATGTCGTTGACCGTCTCGATGATGTCCCCGATCGTCTGGGTCTTCTCCGACAGGCTGACGATGTTGCCCGCCACTGCCTCCGCCTGCTCGCGGATCGCCTCCATCGCCTTGGCCGTGTCGGAGACCGCCCGCAGACCCTGGCGCGAGGTCTGCGCCGTCGCCTGCGCGGTCGCAATCACCTCCGTGGCCCGCTTCGAAATCTGCGCCCCCGAATGCGTGATCTCGTCCACCGTCGCCGCCGTCTCCTGCACCGCCGCAAACTGCTCCTCAACCGACGCCGCCTGCTCCTGCGCCGACGCACGGATCTCCGACGCAGCCGCGTTCAGGTCCGCCGTCGCCGCACGGTTCGTCCGCGCAAGATCCGAAAGCCCAGACACCATCGCGTTCAGAGTCCCCGATAGACGCCCGACCTC
>NZ_BPQS01000152.1 GCF_022179385.1 Methylobacterium longum
CGGATTTCGCGGAGAGCAAGCACAAGCTGGCCCTGTGCCTGGGCAAGAACATCGGCGGCGAGCCGATCATCGCCGACCTCGCGCGCATGCCGCACCTGCTGGTGGCCGGCACCACCGGCTCGGGCAAGTCGGTGGCGATCAACACCATGATTCTGTCGCTGCTCTACCGGCTGAAGCCCGAGGAGTGCCGCCTGATCATGGTCGATCCGAAGATGCTGGAGCTGTCGGTCTACGACGGCATCCCGCACCTGCTCTCCCCCGTGGTCATCGACCCCAAGAAGGCGGTCATCGCCCTCAAATGGGCCGTGCGCGAGATGGAGGAGCGCTACAAGAAGATGTCCAAGATCGCCGTGCGCAACATCGACGGCTACAACGCCCGCATGAAGGAGGCCCGCGAGCGGGGCGAGACCATCACGCGCACGATCCAGACCGGTTTCGACCGCCATACCGGTGAAGCCGTGTTCGTCGAGGAGGCGATGGACCTGGCGCCGCTGCCGTACATCGTGATCGTGGTCGACGAGATGGCCGACCTGATGATGGTGGCGGGCAAGGACATCGAGGGGGCGATCCAGCGCCTGGCGCAGATGGCGCGGGCGGCGGGCATCCACCTGATCATGGCGACGCAGCGCCCGTCGGTGGACGTGATCACCGGCACGATCAAGGCGAACTTCCCGACCCGGATCAGCTTCCAGGTGACGAGCAAGATCGACTCGCGCACGATCCTGGGCGAGATGGGCGCCGAGCAGCTGCTCGGTCAGGGCGACATGCTGTTCATGGCCGGCGGCGGGCGCACCACGCGCGTGCACGGGCCGTTCTGCTCGGACAGCGAGGTCGAGACCGTGGTCGCCCACCTCAAGCGCCAGGGCCGACCCAGCTACCTCGACGCCGTCACCGCGGACGA
>NZ_BPQS01000153.1 GCF_022179385.1 Methylobacterium longum
AGCGATCGGCCGGGGGTCGAGCGCCGGAAGAGCAGCACCGGGGCTTACTCCCCCCGTAGCCTCGGTGCGGCCTCACCGGCGCAGTCGCGCTGAGCACGGCTACCTCGATGCTCGCCGAGGGCGCCGGTCGGATTGGCGCTCCGGCCCAACACGATGTCTCTCCGGCTCAGATCTCCGAGAAGCGGCTGCGACGGGCACGCAGCGTCGTGCCCGGGTCGAGGCTTTCGGCCGGTCTTCTCGCTTGCATCGAGGGTACCTTGCCGACCCGCTCGATGCGAACGCCCGCATAATCACCCCGACGCCACACCAGCTGAACCGCGCAGATGAAGTCGCGCCCGATCACCTTGAACATGAAGCTCTTGGGCAGGACGTAGGAAATTGGCACCGCCAAGCGCGCACCGGAAGCGGATATGCCCCTGACGGTCGTCGGGATCTCGGTGCCATCGGGGAGCCGGATCAGCGCGATCCAGTTCGTATCACGGCGTTCTTCGCCACGATCAAAATGGCCACCCGACCGCTCAGACTTTGTGTTGCTGCCGGCGTCCATGAGGCGATATACAAGTTACACTGATTAAATAATCCTAAATGCAAGATGCTGAAGAACAGCCGCGGCAGACTTATCGACTGGAATTATCGTCCGTGGACCGCACTCTTCACAGGGACGGAGGCAGTCTTCAGGGGCAGAAGATCGATGAATAATTTGTCGGACACTTATCCCCGAGCCTCGGAAGCGGTCTCGATCATCTCAAACCCAACCCGCTGCGGCCAGTGCGTCATCACGCTGGCGCAGGAGGCGCAGCGAGCATCGTCCTCGGTCAGAACGTATCCTCTCTCTCCCGTAGCCGCGTAAACGGCGCCGCAGGCGAGGCATTCGAGGCTTTCGCCGTGGTCGTAGTCGCT
>NZ_BPQS01000154.1 GCF_022179385.1 Methylobacterium longum
CTTCGCGGCGGTCGGCGCCGCGCACGCCGCCGACCTGCCGGTCAAGAAGGCGGTTCCGATCGAGTACGTCCGCGTCTGCTCCACCTACGGCGCCGGCTTCTTCTACATTCCTGGCACCGACACCTGCCTGCGCCTCTCCGGCCGCGCGCGGTTCGAGGGCGGCTACCAGACCGCCTACACCCGCCAGTTCAACCAGGGTGGCGACACCGCGGGTTACGGCACCCGGATGCGCATCAACCTCGATGCCCGCACCCAGACCGGCTACGGCACCCTGCGCGCCTTCGTGCGCCTCGACGCCGGCTACCGCTCGGGTGGTCCCTACGGCGGCGGCACCTCCGGCACGCAGCAGCGCATCGGTCAGGCCTACGCGGCGCTCGGCGTCGATCAGTTCGGCCGCGGCCAGTCGTACATGAACGTCGACAAGGCGTTCATCCAGTTCGCCGGCCTCACCGCCGGTCGCGCCTCGTCGTTCTTCGACTTCTACGCCCACGACTTCGAGTTCACCGGCGCCACGGCCGGCTCGGACGTGTTCTCGACGAACCTGCTCGCCTACACCGCCACGCTCGGCAACGGCCTGTCGGCCACGATCTCGGCCGAAGATCCGATCTTCCGCCGGACCGGCCTCTTCTCTCCGTCGGTCAACGCCGCCAACGTCACGGTCAACGCGGCAGTTGTGAACTTCGGCCTCACCAACTCGCCGATCCCGGTGGTCACCGGGTTCAACGCCGCCGGCGCCCCGTCGCGCTTCAACTTCGTCGACGGCATCGAGAAGAGCCGGCTGCCCGACTTCGTCGGCGTGCTCCGCCTCGATCAGGCCTGGGGTTCGGCTCAGGTCTCGGCCGCCGTGCACGAGCTGAATGCCAACAACGTCCAGAACACCCTCGGCTTCATCCCGGGC
>NZ_BPQS01000155.1 GCF_022179385.1 Methylobacterium longum
GGTCGGGTTGTCGAGGGCGGAGTTGACCGTCTTGCCGGTGGCGAGGCGGTTCTGCGTGGTCGCCATCAGCTGCGCCGTGTCCTGCAGCGAGAGCAGGTTCTGACGCGTGGCAGCGGATAGAGTGATCGAGGACATTCTACGAAATCCCTTTCGTACGCTTGAACTTCAAGGGGCCACCAAGCCGCTCCCCGAAGGCATTCCGCCGAGAACAGCTCAATACGCTCAATTTTGCACTCTCTCAGGGCGGATAAGATCCAATCCGATCTTGAGAGCTATTGGCGCTATGTTTCACACGAGAATGTTAAAAGTCCGCTAACCAATCGGATAAACGCGCCGGCAACGCTGCCGCTTAACCATCATGCCGTCCCGGACCGCCGCCGAACCGGAAGGCGCTCCCGATGCAGCACGCCGTCAGTCCCGCGGGCGCTGACCTGAGAACAGCATCCGCGGCCCCGGGCAGCGTTGCGGAACCCGTGCAAGCGCACCGGCGCGATGCGCGATACGACGCATCGAGTACTTACCGCTTCGAACTATGAAGATGCGCGCCGCTCGACTTCGATTTACAGGGGCGGACACGGCCGCGCCGGTACCATCCTGCGACGCTCACGGGAAAACAGCGAGGCGCGACGCTGCGCGGCACGCCGGATGTCCTGACCGCTGCCCTGAAAAGTCATAAGACAGCACGACGTCGGCCTGTCGCGTCAGCGACGCGCCGACGACCCCGGTCCGCCGGGCGTCACCGAATCGGCAGGGCGCCTCAGGCGGCTACCGGGGCCGGCTCTGTCTTGGGCTGCGCGATTCCGAGGTGCTGGTAGGCGTGTCGGGTGAGGATGCGGCCCCGGGGGGTGCGCTGCACGAAGCCGCGCTGGATCAGGTAGGGCTCGATGATGTCCTCGAT
>NZ_BPQS01000156.1 GCF_022179385.1 Methylobacterium longum
TCGACGATGCGGGTGATGACGTCGGTGAGGTAGGCCTGCGGCTCGACGCCGATGAGTTTGCAGGTCTCGATCAACGAGGCGATCACTGCCCAGTGCTCGCCCCCGCCGTCGGATCCCGCAAACAGGGCGTTCTTCCGGTTCAAAGCCAGCGGCCGGATCGTGCGCTCGACGGTGTTGGAGTCGATCTCCACACGCCCATCATCGAGGAACAGGCTCAGCCCCGCCCAGCGGCTCAGGGCGTAGCGGATCGCCTCCGCCAGGTTGCTCTTTCGGCTAAGGAGGCCGAGCTTCTCTCGCAGCCACGGCTCCAGCGCCTCGACCACCGGCCGGCTTCGTTCCTGCCGGACCACCCGCCGCTCCTCGGCCGAGCGCCCGCGGATCTCGGCCTCGATCCGGTAGAGCGCGGCGATGCGGGCGAGCGTCTCCGTCGCGATCGGCGAGGCCGCGGCAAGGTCATAGAATTGCCGGCGGACATGGCTCCAGCAGTAGGCCAGCCGCACGCCGCCACCCTTGGCCAAGCTCTCGTAGGCCGCGTAGCCGTCGACCTGGAGCACGCCTGCAAACCCGCAGAGATGCGCGATCGGTCGTCCGGCCGTGCGATCCGGGGCGTAGACGTAGGCGACGCCGGGTGGATCCGTCCCGCCCCAGGGTCGGTCGTCGCGCGCATACGCCCAGAGCTGACCGATCTTGGTGCGGCCGCGGCCCGGATCGAGCACTGGTGCCGTGGTCTCGTCGGCAAACAGCTTGCCCGAGCGCTTCAGCGTCTCCAGGAGCCGCTCGTGCACGGGCCGGAGCAGGAAGGCGGCGCGCCCGACCCAGTCGGCCAGCGTCGAGCGGTCGAGGCTGATGCCCTGGCGGGCGAAGATCTGCGCCTGTCGATA
>NZ_BPQS01000157.1 GCF_022179385.1 Methylobacterium longum
CGCCAGACCAGCACCGATGCTCGGATGGGACCGAAGGAGCCCCGATCCAGCGTGCTTAGCTTGGAGGACGAGGCGGTCATCGTCGCTTTCCGCCGGCACACTCTGCTGCCGCTGGACGACTGCCTCTACGCGCTGCAACCGAGCCTGCCGCATCTGACCCGCTCGTCGCTTCATCGCTGTCTGCAGCGTCACGGCATCAGTCGCCTGCCGGACGTCGAGGGCGACAAGCCGAAGCGTTCGAAGTTCAAGGCCTACCCGATCGGCTACTTCCACATCGACATCGCGCAGGTCAGCACCGAACAAGGCAAGCTACACCTGTTCGTGGCCATCGACCGCACCAGCAAGTTCGCCTTCGTCCAACTGCACGAGAAGGCGACGCAACGGATCGCTGCAGCCTTTCTACACGATCTGATCGCGGCGGTGACTTACACGATCCACACGGTGCTGACGGATAACGGCATCCAGTTTACCGACAACAAGCCAGTGAACGAGGAGGCCGAAGCGAAGGCAGCCGCCTACTGGGCGACCCAGGACGGGCCGCGCCTGTACCGCTGGCATTCGTTCGAATGGGCGTGCGAGCAGACGAAGATCGAGCACCGCCTGACCAAGCCGCGCTGCCCATGGACGAACGGTCAAGTCGAGCGGATGAACCGAACTATCAAGGACGCCACGGTCAAGCGCTACCATTACGAGAGCCACAACGAACTCCGGCAGCACCTGCAGCTGTTCGTGGATGCCTACAACTACGGACGCCGGCTCAAGACCCTGCGCGGCCTTACCCCCTACGAGTTCATCTGCCAGGCCTGGACGAAAGAGCCAGAACGCTTCAGGCTCGATCCGTCACACCACATGCCGGGACCGAACATCTAGCGGC
>NZ_BPQS01000158.1 GCF_022179385.1 Methylobacterium longum
GCCTTGTTCCAGACCTCGATGATCCGGTCGGCGCTGGTCTCGATCCCGAGTTCGCGCAGGACCTCGCCGACATCCTCGGCCTGGGCCTCGGAATCGACGTGGGAGACGTCGCGCACGTGGAGCAGCACGTCGGCCTCGATGGCGTCCTCCAGGGTCGCCCGGAAGGCCGCGATCAGCGGCGTCGGCAGGTCGGAGATGAAGCCCACCGTGTCGGACAGGATCACGGTCTCGCCGTGGGGCAGCTTGGTCGCCCGGGCGGTGGGGTCGAGGGTGGCGAACAGCATGTCCTTCGCGGTGACCTCGGCCCGGGTCAGGGCGTTGAACAGGCTCGACTTCCCGGCATTGGTGTAGCCGACGAGCGCCACGATCGGGTACGGGACCCGCGCCCGGCTCTGCCGGTGCAGACCCCGGGTGCGCACCACCGCGTCGAGATCGCGCTCGATCCGGGTCATGCGCTCCTGGATCATGCGCCGGTCGGCCTCGATCTGGGTCTCGCCGGGACCGCCCAGGAAGCCGAAGCCGCCCCGCTGGCGCTCCAGGTGGGTCCAGGAGCGCACGAGCCGGGACTTCTGGTAGGCGAGGTGGGCGTGCTCCACCTGGAGGGTGCCCTCCCGGGTCGAGGCGCGGCGCCCGAAGATCTCCAGGATCAGGCCGGTGCGGTCGATGACCTTGGCGCCCCAGGCCTTCTCGAGGTTGCGCTGCTGCACGGGCGAGAGGGCGCAGTCCATCACGACGAGGCCGATCTCCCGGGCGCGGATCAGGCCGGCGATCTCCTCGACTCGGCCCTTGCCCAGATAGGTCGAGGGGCGGATCCGCGGCAGGCTGATGGCGAGGCTCTCGACCACGTCGAG
>NZ_BPQS01000159.1 GCF_022179385.1 Methylobacterium longum
CAGCAGCGGCAGAAGCACGAACAGCGCCGTCACCGCCACGCCGACGTCCAGGCTCCGCTTGGCCGCCCAGTCCAGACGCAGGCCGCCAACCACGAAGGGCGCGGGGGGCAGGATGGCTCCTGCG
Source organism: Methylobacterium longum (assembly GCF_022179385.1). GTDB lineage: Bacteria > Pseudomonadota > Alphaproteobacteria > Rhizobiales > Beijerinckiaceae > Methylobacterium > Methylobacterium longum. Next base: position 125 of record NZ_BPQS01000159.1, read on the forward strand.
ACCACGTCAGTCGCAGAGCTAAGCTGAAGCTCGGTCCGATCAATTGCTGCTTCACGGCCGCTTAGTTCAAGAGATGGCTGCACCACAATGCGCTCGGCAGCATTCCCGAGATCAACATTATGCATCATAGTTATATCCCTAAATATGTTTAGAAATATTTCTCCAACCGCTCGCGGTTAATAAGATACTAACTAGCAGCTAAAACCGTTCCACTACAAAAACAGGGTCGGTATTGATCGACTGAAACCCATACCAACATAAGATATTATACTTACCTTGGTTATAAGACGGCTACAGACCGCCTATGCCCAACAAGCTCGACGCCCTGCTCGGATGCCTGAAGGCGCAGCAGCGCACGCTCATCCTGGCGATGGCCGAGCGTGACGGGATGCCGGCCGGAAGCGCGCTGCGCCAAGTCGCCGAACTGGAGAACGTCATAGCCGCGGTCGAGGCCGTAGCTGACGAGGGGGCGGCGCGGGAACATCGACCCAAAGGTTGAGCGCAGTCGCGGTGCGGCTTGAACCTCGCCTCGCTTGGTCTCCGCGCATGAGCGTGGCATGGAAGAGCATGCACAGCGACTACGACCACGGCGAAAGCCTCGAATGCCTCGCCTGCGGCGCCGTTTACGCGGCTACGGGAGAGAGAGGATACGTTCTGACCGAGGACGATGCTCGCTGCGCCTCC
>NZ_BPQS01000160.1 GCF_022179385.1 Methylobacterium longum
GCATGCCGCGCTGATCCTTGCGACCTCCAAGCCGGAGCCGCGTCTCTTCCTGCGCGAGCTGCGCGACCGACTGCCTGAGCAGGGCGTGCAGACCGGCACGAGCGGCCTGTCGCGTTTCTTCCAGCGACACAGGATCAGCTGGAAAAAGGGGCGACGTACGCAGCTGAGCAGGAGCGCGCGGACGTAAGAGCGGCGCGCGAGGCGTGGTTTGAGGCGCAGCCCGAGCTCGATCCGGACCGGCTGGTGTTCCTGGACGAGACGGCGGCTGCCACCAACATGGCGCGGCGCTACGGCTGGGCACCACGCGGCGAGCGCTGCCGGCTTGCAGCCCCGCTGGGCCACTACAAAACCACGACCATCACCGCCGCCCTGCGCACCAGCGGGCTGTGCGCGACCGCGTTGCTTGACGGCGCCACGAACGGCAGGCGCTTCTGCAGCTACGTCACCGAGACCCTGATCCCGGTGCTGCAACAAGGCGACATCGTCATCATGGACAACCTGCCAGCCCACAAGGTCGCCGGCGTGCAGGCTGCAATCGAGGCTGCAGGAGCGCGGTTGCTCTACCTTCCGTCCTACAGCCCTGATTTCAACCCGATCGAGCAGGCCTTCGCGAAACTCAAGGCGCTGCTGCGCAGCGCGGCCACCCGAACGATCCCGGATCTCTCGACGGCGATCCAACAGGCGTTCACGTGCTTCACTCCGCAGGAGTGCCGCAACTACATCACCGCAGCCGGCTACGAAAACGACTTGGCCGTCGCTACCTGACCGGGAACGGCTCTA
>NZ_BPQS01000161.1 GCF_022179385.1 Methylobacterium longum
GCATGGGCAGGCGGTGCTGCCGATGTCGACCACGCACTCGACCCGCGGCAGATGGGCGGGCAGCGCCCCACGGTTCGCGCGCCGCTTGACCCTCTGGGCCTCCTTCTTGGCGGGCTCGCTCTCCTCGGCGGCAAAGCCCGCAGCCTCGACCTGCTCAGCCTCCTCAAGCCCGAGCAGGAGCTGATCCTCAGGCAGGCTCTCGGCGCAGCGGCCGAAGCGGTGGCGCTGCATGGCCAGGATGATCTGGCGCAGCCGCTTGTTCTCTGCGCGCTCCTCGGCGAGCAGTGCCTTGAGCGTCTCGGGATCGTCGGACGAGGGCGAAGCAGGCGCGGCCACGAAGCGGATTATAGCATATCTGTCAGCGACTTACCACCGCGATGAAGACCGTCCGCCAGTCTTTTTGCTCAGCCGGCAACCGCCGGCGCGCCCACGGCACGAGCCGCATGGACGCGCTTCCAGTCCAAGCCTTCGACGAGCGCGGCGAGCTGCGCCGCGCTCAGCCGAACCACGCCGTCCTCGATCTTCGGCCAACAGAACTGACCCGCCTCCAAACGCTTGGTCGCGAGGACCAGCCCGCTTCCATCCCAGACCAAGAGCTTCACCCGGTCGGCCCGCTTCGAGCGGAACACGTAGACCGTGCCGGAGAACGGGTCCGCGCCGATTGCGTCCCGGACCAGAGCGGCCAGCCCGTCCATGCCCTTGCGGAAGTCCACGGGCCGGGTGGCCAGCATCACGCGCACCGCGCCGGACGGCCCGATCATGGGCAAGCCTTCA
>NZ_BPQS01000162.1 GCF_022179385.1 Methylobacterium longum
CCCTCGCAACCCGCACTGTCTCAGCTGGGATCGTGCCGATCGGTTCCGGTCGCAGGCTCATCGGACATCTCCATACCAATGCCCCCGCCCCCTGATTCGCCGACAGTATCTCACCTACGTCGCGACCTGGAGCGGCTTCGTCTACGCGGCCTTCGTGATCGACGTCTTCGCTCGCCGGATTGTGGGCTGGCGCGTGTCGCGCTCTGCCCGGGCAGACTTCGTGCTCAATGCCCTGGAGCAGGCGCTGCACGAGCGCCGTCCCTCCGCTGGCGGCGGCCTCGTCTGCCATTCCGACCGTGGATCGCAATACGTGAGCATCCGCTACACCGAGCGCCTCACTGAGGCCGGCATCGAACCGTCCGTCGGCACCGTCGGCGACTCGTACGATAACGCCCTCGCCGAGACGATCATCGGCCTGTTCAAGGCCGAGGTGATCCATCGGCGCGGGCCGTGGCGCTCGTTCGAGGCCGTCGAGTACGCCACGCTCGAATGGGTGGACCGGTTCAACCACCGTCGGCTGCTCGAACCGATCGGCAACGTGCCTCCCGCCGAAGCGGAAGCCCGCTATTATGCGCAGGCCGAGGTCCAAGGCTTGGCCGCCTGAACCAAACCAAACGGCCTCCAGGAAACCGGGAGCGGTTCACTAGAGCTACTTGCTTCCGCGCTGGGCGAGGACGGCGGGGATGGTGCGCAGGAGGATGGCGAGATCCCGGCGCAGGCTCCAGCGGGTGGCGTAGTCGAGGTCGAGGGCGACGCGCTCG
>NZ_BPQS01000163.1 GCF_022179385.1 Methylobacterium longum
TAGGGTTTGGACTCGATCAGCACCAGAAGGCGATGATTGCAGCCAGGGCGACGGCTGAGGCGTAGTTGCGAGCGAGCTTGTCGTACCGGGTGGCGATGCGGCGGAAGTCCTTGAGGCGGTTGAACGTCGCCTCGATGCGCCAGCGCTCCCGGTAGCGCCGCTTGTCGTGCCGGATCCTTCTCTTGCGGCTGCGCTTGCCCGGGATGATCGGCATGATGCCGCTTCTGCGTAGGTCAGCGCGCAGCCAATCGGCGTCGTAGCCCTTGTCGGCGCTCAGGCGGCGGATCCGGCCCGGCGCTTCGGCTAGGACGGCCGGAGCGGCGGTGACATCGCTGGCGTTGCCGGGCGTCAGCAGGAGCACGCCGGGCCGGCCGAGGACATCGGTGAGGGCATGGACCTTGGTCGTCTGGCCGCCGCGCGACGGGCCGATGGCCTGGGCCTGCGCCCCCCTTTCCCGCCGTGCGCCGAGCGATGTGCTCGCACGTAGGTGCTGTCGATGGCAGCCGCCTCGCCCGACCAGCCGGCCTTGGCCAGGGCCGCCAACATCGCCGTCCAGAAGCCACGCCGGGACCAGCGGTTGAAGCGGTTGTAGACGGTCGTGCGAGGCCCGTACGCGGCGGGGCAGTCACGCCAGCGGCAGCCCGAGGTGAGCACGTGCAGGATGCCGGAGATGATCTGCCGGTCGTCTTTCCGCTCCGGTCCGGGCTGATCCTTGGGCATGAACGGGGCCATTACCGCCCACTGCTCGTCCGAGAGCCAG
>NZ_BPQS01000164.1 GCF_022179385.1 Methylobacterium longum
GGAGCCCGTGGACCGGGCGGCGCTGCTCGACCTGCAGGCGCGGCTGGCGGCGGCGCAGTTCGACCACGGCTTCTACCGGGCGCGCTACGGGCTCGCCGAGGCCGCCGACGCAGTGCGCGACTACTGCGACACCGGCTGGCGGAAGGGCCGCAACCCCAGGCCCGACTTCGACGGGCAGGCCTATCTCGACGCGCATCCCGGGGTCCGCGAGACCGGCCTGGCGCCCCTCGTCCACTTCCTCGCCACGGCGCTGCTGCACGGCACCGACATTTCGGCCGGCGCCTTCCAGCCGCGCTACGGCGCGCCGGATTCGCGGGACGCGGCGCTCCGCGACGAGGCCCGGGCGATCGAGCCCTTCTTCGACGCCGCCTACTACGCCAAGCGCAATCCCGACGCGGCGGGCGCCCCCGGCGGGCCGCTCGCCCACTTCGTCGCCTACGGCCAGCACGAGGGCCGCGACCCGAGCGGGACGTTCTCCATCGCGTTCTACACGGAGACCTACGGCCACCTGCTGGCGCCGGGGGAGTCGCCGTTCCTGCACTACGTGCGCACGGGGCGGTCCGCCGGCCTGATGGCCGCGCCCGAGGATCTCGGCACCTACCCGCCGATGGACGCCCCCGAGCCGCACGCGTGGGACGGCCTGCCCCGGGCCCTGCCGATCGATCAGGCC
>NZ_BPQS01000165.1 GCF_022179385.1 Methylobacterium longum
CGCAGCTCCCCAAGGCTTATCGCAGCGTACCACGTCCTTCATCGCCTCTCAGCGCCAAGGCATCCACCGAATGCTCTTAAGGCACTTGATCGCTCTCGTGATCGATGTCCGTCGCTGATCCGACAGCCGTAAGGCTGGCTGATCAGCGCGACACGGTCACAAAAAGACCAGTGGCAGATCCGTTTCCGGATCCACCACCGTATGCTTGCCGAACATGACCGCCAGGGTTGGCAGATCTCTCTGCCCCAACGGCCACATTCCCTCTTCACGATGTCATTGATGTCTTCGCCTGACAGCCGACCCTGCGGAACCTGACGGTCCTCACAGCATCCAGGCTGCGGCAAACTCAATATCCGGACAGGCTCGACGCTCAGGCTCAAGAAGCGAGCTGGCGGAGCTGGATCTGTCCGGTACGAGAAAGAGAAACGAGGACGGCGCGTGTCCCGCCAATGGGCTCTGACTGAGCCCTGATATCCTAATGATCTTCGATGGGTCTGCACGAGGCAGGATGGATCCGATCGCTCGGAGCCGAACCCAAACAAGAATCCTTAGAAAGGAGGTGATCCAGCCGCAGGTTCCCCTACGGCTACCTTGTTACGACTTCACCCCAGTCGCTGACCCTACCGTGGTCGCCTGCCTCCTTGCGGTTGGCGCA
>NZ_BPQS01000166.1 GCF_022179385.1 Methylobacterium longum
TCCGGCGCGGTGCGCGTGATGCTGGCCACCCGGCCCGTGGACTTCCGCAAGGGCATGGACGGGCTGGCCGCTCTGGTCCGGGACGCGATGGGTGGAGATCCGTTCTCCGGTACGGTCTACGTGTTCCGCTCGAAGCGGGCCGATCGGGTGAAGCTGCTGGTCTGGGATGGAAGCGGGCTGGTCCTCGCGACCAAGCGTCTGGAGGCTGGTCAGTTCTGTTGGCCGAAGATCGAGGACGGCGTGGTCCGGCTGAGCGCGGCGCAGCTTGCCGCGCTCGTCGAAGGCTTGGACTGGAAGCGCGTTCATGCGGCGCGTCCCGTGGGCGTGCCGGCGGTTGCCGGCTGAGCAAAAAGACTGACGGACGGTCTTCATCGCGATGGTAAGTCACTGACAGATCTGCTCTAATCTGTTTCGTGCCCGCGCCTGCTTCGCCCTCGTCAGACGATCCCGAGACGCTCAAGGCGCTGCTCGCCGAGGAGCGCGCCGAGAACGAGCGGCTGCGCCAGATCATCCTGGCGATGCAGCGCCACCGCTTCGGCCGCCGCGCCGAGAGCCTGCCTGAGGATCAACTCCTGCTCGGGCTGGAGGAGGCCGAGCAGGTCGAGGCCGCGGGCTTTGCCGACGAGGAGGATGAACCGGCCAAG
>NZ_BPQS01000167.1 GCF_022179385.1 Methylobacterium longum
CGGCGGCGGCCACCGGCGCAGTGTCGCTGATCCTGTGGTCGCTGATCCTGATCGTGTCGCTGAAATACGCGGTGCTGATCCTGCGCGCCGACAACCGCGGCGAGGGCGGCATCGTGGCCATGCTGGCGCTCCTCGGGGCGCGGCATGCCCGGCCCGGGACGTGGAAGGCGCTGCTGCTGGTGGTCGGGCTGGTGGGCGCGGCGCTGCTCTACGGCGACGGCGCGATCACGCCGGCGATCTCGGTACTGTCGGCCATCGAGGGCCTGAAGATCGACGCGCCGGCGCTCGGCCCGTTCGTGGTGCCGATCACGCTGGTGATCCTGGTCGGGCTGTTCCTCGTGCAGCACAAGGGCGTGGCCGCCATCGGACGCGTGTTCGGGCCCGTGATGCTGGTCTGGTTCGCCGTGCTGGGCCTGCTGGGCATCGTCGGCATCGTCGGCAACCCCGGGATCCTGGCGGCGGCCAACCCGCTTCGGGCCCTCGACTTCATGCTGCATGCGGGCGTGCACGTGAGCTTCGCGATGCTGGGCGCGGCGTTCCTCGCGGTGACCGGGGGCGAGGCGATGTATGCCGATCTCGGGCATTTCGGCGCCCCGGCGATCCGCTTCGCGTGGTTCGGCCTCGTGCTGCCGGCACTG
>NZ_BPQS01000168.1 GCF_022179385.1 Methylobacterium longum
CGCGGTGCTGCGGGGGAGCAGGTTGTAGGATTGGAACACGAAGCCGATCCAGTCGCGGCGCATTCGGGCTCGGGCGTCGTCGGACAGGCGCGCCGTGTCCTCGCCATCGAGGCGGATTGACCCTGAAGTCGGGCGGTCGAGGAGCCCGACCATGTTCATCAGGGTGCTCTTGCCTGATCCGGACGGACCCATGATGGCGACGCACTCGCCCGCCTCGATGCCAAGGGTAATGTCGCGGATCACCGGCACCGACACAGTCCCTACTCGGAACGTCCGGTGTACAGCGTCGAGGGCGAGGAGTGACATGTCAGAACCCCAGCCGCACGCCGAACATGCGCCGCTCCGCCGGCACCTCAGCCTGCCCGACCACGACTTCGCTGCCTTCGGCGAGCCGGCTGCCAGCCCGAAGCGCGACGAGGTCGGCGCTGGTGGCGCCGGTCTCGACCCGGACCGCTTCCAGGCTGCCGTCGGCCGCCCGAACCCAAACGGTGGAGGCGGCTGGATCGCGCGGCGCGCTGCCCTCGGGACGGAAGCGCAGGGCGGCCAGCGGCACCTTCAGGACGTCCGCGTCCTTGTGGATCGTCAGCTTCACCAGAGCGGTCATCCCGGGCAGGAGCAGGCC
>NZ_BPQS01000169.1 GCF_022179385.1 Methylobacterium longum
CGGGAGTAGCTGACGAACAACTCTGTCCCTTTGCGATTGTACGACAGGCTAAACCAATCAATTGGAGGAAACCTGTATGCGACCGCTCAACCGGCTCTGCGGGGCCGCAGCCCTGTCTACCCTCAGCTTCCTCCCGGCTGCCGCGCTCGCCCAGGAAGGTGGTCCTTGCACGGATGACATCGCAAAGCTGAGGCGCGAGATGGACGCTCAGGTCGGCATGGGAGCGCCGACCTCCGAACCCGACTACGGCCAACGGAAGGGGCCGCAGGAAACATCAGGTCAGCAGGCAGCCAACACGACCGGCAACACTGCCAAGCCAATGGGGACGCCGGAGACCGATCGTGCGCAGAAGGGCGGCGCCTCGCGCGAGAGCGGCGGCACGCCCGGTACCGTCGGCGGTGTCTCGGGACCGGTCGGCGCAGCGAACGGGACGGGCCAAGCCGATGCCGTGGCCTCCGGGCGCGTGGCGACCTCACCAGAAGACGTCCGCCGCCAATCGGAGAACAGGCCGACGGCGGCGGCTGCGGCCGCACAGGGTGGGGATGCCAAGGCGTCTCCGGGCCAGTCGTCCGAGGACAAGGTCTCGCAGGCCAAGACGGCCGT
>NZ_BPQS01000170.1 GCF_022179385.1 Methylobacterium longum
GCGTCCCGGACCAGAGCGGCCAGCCCGTCCATGCCCTTGCGGAAGTCCACGGGCCGGGTGGCCAGCATCACGCGCACCGCGCCGGACGGCCCGATCATGGGCAAGCCTTCAGCGCTCGGATCACCGCGGCGATCTGAACCGTGCTCGCGCCCTGAGCGATACGGACCGTGGCGCCTGCGATCTCAACTTCAATGCTGTGGCAGCCGCATCGCTCCCTCAACTCGGGGCTCATCTCGGCAGACGTCGGCTCCTGCGGGCCCACACTCAGCACGGCCGGCACGAACCGCAGTGTGGTCCGGTCCTCGTGCCGCCCAGCCTGACGAACCAGGCGCCGCCACGTGAACAGCTGCGAGGCGCTTAATCCATGCCGGCGTGCCACCGCGCTGATCGAGGTGCCCGGCCCATCACTCTCGGCGACGATGGCGGCCTTTTCCTCATCCGACCACGTGCGCCGCCGGCCGGCCCCGGTGAACAGCTCCAGACGCCGGATCGGCTCCGACATAGCCATACGCCCTGACATCGACATGTGACGGAGCTCCCATTCCGCTCCGTATGCCGCCTTCACACCGCCTGCCGGAAGGTGCCGCCCAGACAGCGCTTAC
>NZ_BPQS01000171.1 GCF_022179385.1 Methylobacterium longum
TCACCCGCATCGTCGAGGGCCATCGGCAGCGGCACCTCGATGATCTGCTGCCATGGGCTTACCAGCCAACGCCGGCCCTCAAAGCCGTGGCCTGAGGACAGCGCTTACGATCGGCTGGCACCACGCCCGGTCTGAGCGCGGCGTGCTAATCTGCTTGGATGGCGGCCGACGAGGAGCGCATCGACGAGGCGGTACTCGCCCTTCTGTGGCTGACGCTCCACGACGAGCGTCGGGCTTGGAAGGGCTTCGACTGGGCCGCGCTTGGCCGTCTCCACGCCAAGGGGCTCATCGCCAATCCGGTCGGACGCGCCAAGTCGGTGGTGCTGACCGATGAGGGATTGCGCCAGTCCGAGGCGCTGTTCCGGACCCTGTTCACACGGTCCGACTGACCCGCCAGGGCCGCGGCGTTCTCAGGCGACCGCTTGGAGCGTGGGTGTGCTCGGGTAGGCCCAGGGCAGAAGATCGTTGAGGCGGCGCTGCGGATGGCCGTCGACGATGCGGGTGATGACGTCGGTGAGGTAGGCCTGCGGCTCGACGCCGATGAGTTTGCAGGTCTCGATCAACGAGGCGATCACTGCCCAGTGCTCGCCCCCGCCGTCG
>NZ_BPQS01000172.1 GCF_022179385.1 Methylobacterium longum
GCGATCATGCACTTCGCCCGGATCGACGGCAGCTACGTCATCGCCTCCGACGTCCTGGACAGCCCCATGTGGGGCAGCGACTTCCGCGCCCTCATCGATCAAGTCGCGCAGCTCTACCCTGAGCTACTTCCCATTCCGCGGAACTCCGACGGCACCAAGCTGTCGGTTCACCCGGCCGCCCTGCTGGCTGCGCTCGTCGCGGCGGCTGCCTTGATCCTCTCGCCCGATGACGCCTTTGCGGACGAGGCAGAACACGCGAGCAACAGCGCGGGACCGACTGGACAAGCCGGGCTATCTCACCAGCAATCGCAGGCCCGAACCGGCGGTTCAGGCGAGCTCAACGAACGAGACACTCACCGCAAGCAGCTCGATGCGGTCGTATTTTCAGCCCTGATTTTCGGAGCGAGCGCGCTCTTTGCTGATCACGCTGAGGCGGAGGTCAGGCCGGAGCTCATCTTGGGGTCCCTGGCGAGCACCAGCACTCCGCAGGGCGCTCCAGATAACCCGTCATCCTCGAACTCGGCGGAGGGCACTGCGCGTGCTGTGACCTCAGGCGCGCCGCTCATGTCTGGTGCTAGCGGGCACACAGGAGG
>NZ_BPQS01000173.1 GCF_022179385.1 Methylobacterium longum
GGGCGGCCAAGCGGAGCCTGGACGTCGGCGTGGCGGTGACGGCGCTGTTCGTGCTTCTGCCGCTGCTGCTGCTGATCGCGGTTCTGGTCTGGGCCGGCGACCGGCAGGCGCCGATCTACCGGCACATGCGGCTCGGCCGCGACGGCCGCCGCTTCGGCTGCCTGAAGTTCCGCTCGATGGTCACGGACGGCGAGGCGGTGCTGGCCGCGCACCTGGCGGCCAGCCCGCGGGCGCGGGCGGAATGGGCGGAGACGCACAAGCTCAGCGACGACCCGCGCATCACGCCGATCGGCCACGTTCTGCGCAAGACCTCGCTGGACGAGCTGCCGCAGCTCTGGAACGTGCTGCGCGGCGAGATGAGCCTGGTCGGGCCGCGCCCGATCGTGCCGGCCGAGGTCGCCCGCTACGGCCGCGCCTTCGCCACCTGCTTTGCCGTGCCCCCGGGGGTGACCGGCCTGTGGCAGGTCTCGGGCCGCTCCGACACCACCTACGCCGAGCGCGTCGCCCTCGACCTCGACTACGCCACCCGCTGGAGCCTGCGCCGGGATCTCGCCATCCTCCTGCGCAC
>NZ_BPQS01000174.1 GCF_022179385.1 Methylobacterium longum
CTCAGCGGTTTGCGGTGGTGACGGGCGAGGTGACGCCGCCCAGCGACACCCAGGCGACGGCGTCCTGGCTCTCGCGCTTGATGAACACGTAGCCGGTCCTGTGCCAGGGCAGGATCGCGCTGGTCTTGTTGTCGAGCACGAGGTCGCCGCGGTCGGTGATGAGCGTCAGCACCGCGTGACCCTCGCCCTTCTCGTCGATCACCACGGTCATGCGCATCGCCCGGCGCGGCAGACCGGCCTCGGCCAGCAGGTGGCGCTTGAGCAGCTGGAAGTCCTCGCAGTCGCCGATGCCGTCCTCGGCCAGGTCCCAGCGGTCGGCCACGTGCAGGTGCTCCTGGTCGGTCATCGGCTCGACCGCCTTGTTGACCCGCCGGTTCACCGACGCGATCGTCGCCCAGGTCGCCGGCGTCAGGCTGATCCGCGCCGGCTCGCTGCGGTCCACCGTGCACTCCGCCGCGTAAGCCTGGCAGAACGTCACCCAGGCGGCGAGCGGCTTGGCGTCCCCCTGAACCCGCGCACCCGCCTCCGTCGGAAGGCTCGCCAGCGTCTGTGC
>NZ_BPQS01000175.1 GCF_022179385.1 Methylobacterium longum
GGTAGGATCAGCTCATTTGCTCCGCTTTTTCTCGATCGTATCGGCAGCAGGAGCAGTCGCGCTGATGCTCGGCGAGCCCGCTTCCGCGGGGTCTACCATCGCGGTTGCAACGATCGCAGCAGGTCGGCTCTACGTCCTCGGGACGACCGAGCGTCCACACACGCCCGTGATCCTCGACGGTCAGTTCCGCACGGAGTCGGATGATTGGGGCGGCTTCCAGTACGACCTGGTCTACCATCCGGCTCCCTGCATCGTCTCCGCAACGATCCAGGGTAAAGCCTACAAGGCGGTCGTCAGCGACTGCGGTCAGCAAGGCTCTCCTGGACCATCGCGCGGCTCGGGAGAGGCGATGGCCGTGCCGTCGCCGGGTGCCAAGCCAGCAGCCCCCATCACCTCAGGACGAACCAGCGCGACCGCTTCTATCGAGCCACCGAACTCGACCACCATCTCTGGAACTGTGGGATCGACACCTTCCTCGGCCCCTACGCCGATAGTACCGGTCCCAGACACCACGTCTGCTGTGAACGGAAAGGCTCGCCTCC
>NZ_BPQS01000176.1 GCF_022179385.1 Methylobacterium longum
CGGCAGCAGAGTGTGCCGGCGGAAAGCGACGATGACCGCCTCGTCCTCCAAGCTAAGCACGCTGGATCGGGGCTCCTTCGGTCCCATCCGAGCATCGGTGCTGGTCTGGCGGGGACTGTCAGGAATTTCGTGTGGGGGCGGCCATAGTGGATCCGACGGAGGTTCCCGATGGCACGACGCAAAGCACCCCGTATCCCTGACGCGCTCCTGGATCAGCTCCTGGCCGGGGCTGACCCGAAGACGGCGTTCGAGGCCGACGGCTTGCTGGACGAGTTGAAGAAGGCCCTGGCCGAGCGGGCGCTCAACGCCGAGATGGACCACCATCTGGCGGGCGAGGACGCTGGCAACACGCGCAACGGCTATGGCCGCAAGACAGTCACGACCGAGACAGGCCGGATCGAGCTGGCGATCCCCCGCGACCGGCAGGCGACGTTCGATCCGCAGCTGATCGCTCGCTATCAGCGCCGCTTTCCCGGCTTCGACGACAAGATCGTGTCGCTGTACGCCCGCGGCATGAGCACCCGG
>NZ_BPQS01000177.1 GCF_022179385.1 Methylobacterium longum
CGCGCTGCCCTCGGGACGGAAGCGCAGGGCGGCCAGCGGCACCTTCAGGACGTCCGCGTCCTTGTGGATCGTCAGCTTCACCAGAGCGGTCATCCCGGGCAGGAGCAGGCCATCGCGATTGTCGGTCTTCAGGACCACCGTGTATGTGACCACGTTCTGTGTCACGAGCGGCGCCTTGCGGACCTGCCGGACCACGGCCTCGAACCGCCGGCCCGGGTAGGCGTCCACCCCGAAGGTGGCGCGCTGCCCCGCCGCCACGCGGCCGATATCGGTCTCGTCGACACGGGCATGGACCTCCATCTCGGCAAGGTTCTTGGCAATGTTAAACGCGGTCCGGACCTCCAGGCCTGCCGCCAGGGTCTGGCCCTGGTTGACGAACCGGCCGACCACGACGCCGTCGGTGGGCGAGCGGATCACCGTCCGATCGAGGTCGATCTCGGCGCCCCGGAGGCTCGCCTGCCGCTGGGGCACGGCGGCACGGGCCTGCGCCAGCTCCGCTTCGAGGCGGCGCACC
>NZ_BPQS01000178.1 GCF_022179385.1 Methylobacterium longum
ATCTCGTCGAACGGCGACACCGAGATCGGCCAGATGATTGCCCACGCCATGCAGAAGGTGGGCAACGAGGGCGTCATCACCGTCGAGGAGGCCAAGACCGCCGAGACCGAACTCGACGTCGTCGAGGGCATGCAGTTCGACCGCGGCTACCTCTCCCCGTACTTCATCACGAACGCGGAGAAGATGGTCGCCGAGCTCGAGGACCCCTACATCCTCATCCACGAGAAGAAGCTCTCCTCGCTCCAGGCGATGCTGCCGGTGCTCGAGGCCGTGGTCCAGACCGGCAAGCCGCTCCTGATCATCGCCGAGGACATCGAGGGCGAGGCCCTGGCCACGCTCGTGGTGAACAAGCTGCGCGGCGGCCTGAAGGTCGCGGCCGTCAAGGCGCCGGGCTTCGGTGATCGCCGCAAGGCGATGCTCGAGGACATCGCGATCCTGACCAAGGGCCAGATGATCGCCGAGGATCTCGGCATCAAGCTCGAGAACGTGACGCTCCCGATGCTCGGCCG
>NZ_BPQS01000179.1 GCF_022179385.1 Methylobacterium longum
GTCCGGCCTGATCACCACCCAGGGCAACTTCTCCCAGAAGTACGGCTACTTCGAGATGCGGGCCGACCTGTCCGAGGCCAAGGGCGGCTGGGACGCGTTCTGGATGCAGCCGAACCAGAAGGCCCCGACCACACCCGGAGGCGACAGCAGCAGCTGGCAGGAACTCGACGTGGTCGAGCACTACGCCGGCAATGCCAGCGGCGTCTACAGCACGATCCACACCACCGATCCGTCCAACGGCATCCCGTGGCAGCAGAACCGCCAGGTCTATTCCGAGCACGACACCTCCGGCTATCACACCTACGGCGTCAAATGGGGCCCCGAGAAGCTGGATTTCTACTACGACGGCCAGCTCGCAGGCTCGCAGAATACCCCGTCCGACTACAAGAACCCGATGTACCTGATGGCCAACCTCGCCACGCAGGACGGCGCGACGGATGTCGGCCAGAACATGAAAATCGATTACATTCGGGCGTACTCGAACGACGGATCCAACCCGACCGTCGCC
>NZ_BPQS01000180.1 GCF_022179385.1 Methylobacterium longum
AGACGGCCAAGCTGCGCTTCCTCGGCAGCGCCAGCGGGGTCAACCGCGACGCCGTCGCCTACATCGTCGCCAAGGCCGTCTCGGACGAGGCGATGGGCCGGGCGCGCACGGAGATCGAGGGGCTGCTGCGCCAGCGCCACCGCATCGAGGACGGGCAGGAGGACGATTTTAAGGTCTCCGACCCGGCTGCCGCGATGGACGCCCAACGCGGCGCCACGCGCACGATCGCGCTGCTGCTCACCTCGGTGGCAGGGGTGTCGCTGCTGGTCGGCGGCATCAGCATCATGAACATCATGACGGTCACCGTGACCGAGCGTACGAGGGAAATTGGGATCCGGCGGGCAGTCGGGGCCCGCAGGGCCGACATCCGGCTGCAGTTCCTGGCCGAGGCCCTCGTGCTGTGCCTGCTCGGGGGGCTGGCTGGCGTCGTCGTCGGGACCGGCATCTCGCTGACGGTCGCCCGGTCGGCGGGCTGGGCCACGATCATCGACGCGCAGGC
>NZ_BPQS01000181.1 GCF_022179385.1 Methylobacterium longum
TTTCCAGTCGCGCCCAACCACCTCGACCAGGACTTCACGGCGGCTGGGCCGGATCGGAAGTGGGGGAGCGACATCTCCTACATCTGGACGGGGGAGGGCTGGTTGTACCTGGCGGTGGTCCTCGATCTGTACTCCCGACGGGTCGTGGGCTGGGCGGCGGGCGATCGCCTTCACAAGGAGCTTGCGCTGACTGCGCTGCGACGTGCCCTTGTCGTCCGACAGCCCGGACCAGGTTTATTGCATCATTCCGACCGCGGCAGTCAGTACTGTTCGAATGAGTATCAGGCGGAACTACGAGGACATGGCATCGTGATCTCGATGTCCGGTAAGGGAAATTGTTATGATAACGCGATAGTCGAGACGTTCTTCAAGACGCTGAAGAGCGAGTTGGTCTGGCGCACCGCGTTCCAGACGCGAGCCGAGGCCATCGCCGCGCTGGCCCGTTACATCGATGGCTTCTACAATCCCTGCCGCCGTCACTCGGCG
>NZ_BPQS01000182.1 GCF_022179385.1 Methylobacterium longum
CGGTGAAGGTGACGCTCGGTCCGAAGGGCCGCAACGTCGTGATCGAGAAGAGCTTCGGCGCCCCGCGCATCACCAAGGACGGTGTGACGGTCGCCAAGGAGATCGAACTCGCCGACCGCTTCGAGAACATGGGCGCCCAGATGGTGCGCGAAGTGGCCTCGAAGACCAACGACATCGCGGGTGACGGCACCACCACCGCGACCGTGCTGGCGCAGGCCATCGTCCGTGAGGGCGCCAAGTACGTCGCCGCCGGCATCAACCCGATGGACCTGAAGCGCGGCATCGACCTCGCCACCCAGGCCGCCGTCAAGGACATCACCTCGCGCGCCAAGAAGGTCTCGACCTCCGACGAGGTCGCCCAGGTGGGCACCATCTCGTCGAACGGCGACACCGAGATCGGCCAGATGATTGCCCACGCCATGCAGAAGGTGGGCAACGAGGGCGTCATCACCGTCGAGGAGGCCAAGACCGCCGAGACCGAA
>NZ_BPQS01000183.1 GCF_022179385.1 Methylobacterium longum
TGTATGGTCCCGGGATGTGGTGTGACGGGTCGAGCCTGAAGCGTTCGGGCTCTTTCGTCCAGACCTGCAGGACATGCTCGTAGGGCGTGAGGCCGCGCAGGGTCTTCAGCCGACGGGCATGATTGTAGGCGTCCACGAACAGCTGGAGGTGGGCTCTGAGCTGTTCGTGGGTCTCATAGTGGTAGCGCTTGACCGTAGCGTCCTTGATGGTGCGGTTCATCCGCTCGACTTGACCGTTGGTCCAGGGATGGTTGGGTTTGGTCAGGCGATGCTCGATGCCGTGCTCGTGGCAGACGCGATCGAACATGTGCCGGCTATAGAGGGCCGTCGGGCCTGAGCGGTTGCGCGGGGCATGGCAGAACTGCACCCCGTTGTCGGTCAGCACCGTGTGGATCTTGTACGGCACGAACGCGACCAGCGCGCGGAGGAAGTCCGATGCGGTGTAGCGGTTGGCCTCCGTCTCCAGCTTGGCGAAAGCCAA
>NZ_BPQS01000184.1 GCF_022179385.1 Methylobacterium longum
TGATCGACTGAAACCCATACCAACATAAGATATTATACTTACCTTGGTTATAAGACGGCTACAGACCGCCTATGCCCAACAAGCTCGACGCCCTGCTCGGATGCCTGAAGGTGCAGCAGCGCACGCTCATCCTGGCGATGGCCGAGCGTGATGGTCTGCCGGCCGGTAGCGCACTGCGCCAAGTCGCCGAGTTGGAGAACGTTATCGCTGCGTTCGAGGCTGTCGCCGCTGAGGATACCGCACGAGACCATCTATCAAAGAGTTGAGCGCGGTCGTGGCTCGGGCTTGAACCTCACCTCGCTTGGTCTGGGCGCGTGAGCGTGGCATGGCAGGACATGCAAAGCGACTACGACCACGGCGAAAGCCTCGAATGCCTCGCCTGCGGCGCCGTTTACGCGGCTACGGGAGAGAGAGGATACGTTCTGACCGAGGACGATGCTCGCTGCGCCTCC
>NZ_BPQS01000185.1 GCF_022179385.1 Methylobacterium longum
CAGGTACAACCAGCCCTCCCCCGTCCAGATGTAGGAGATGTCGCTCCCCCACTTCCGATCCGGCCCAGCCGCCGTGAAGTCCTGGTCGAGGTGGTTGGGCGCGACTGGAAAAGCGTGACCGCTGTCCGTGGTGCGCCGGAAGCGCCGCGGCTGGCGGGCTTTGAGCCCGTTCTCCCGCATCAGCCGGGCCACGCGTCGCCGGCCAGCCGCCAAACCCTGCTCGCGCAGCTCGTGGGTCATGCGCGGGCTGCCATACGTCTCGTGCGAGAGCGTGAAGGCGGAGCGGACGTGAGCGAGCAGCACGAGATCCTCGCGCTGCCGCGTCGAGGCCGGGCGGTTCTTCCAGGCGAAATAGCCGCTCGGACTGAGGTTGAGGACCTTGCACAGGCGCGCGACCGGGAAGTCCTTCTTCGCCGCGTCGATGAGGCGGAACCTCATCGACTTCCCTCC
>NZ_BPQS01000186.1 GCF_022179385.1 Methylobacterium longum
CTCTCGGCCGACGACCGGGCGGTGCTGGAGCGGATCAGCGCCAAGCCGCACCTCGTCCCGGCCGGCACGGACCTGATCGGCGAGGGCGACAAGCCGGACGGCGTCTACCTGATCCTGGACGGCATCGCCTGCCGCTACAAGCTCCGGGCCAGCGGCGCGCGCCAGATCATGGCCTACCTGGTGCCGGGCGATTACTGCGACCTCGACGTGGCCATGCTGAAGGCCATGGATCACTCGATCGGCACGCTCTCGGCCTGCCACGTGGTCCGGATCAGCCTCGACGTCATCCAGGGACTGCTGCGGGATCATCCCGGCATCACGCATGCCCTGCGCCTCGCCACGCTGGTGGACGAGGCGACCCTGCGCGAGTGGCTGGTCAATGTCGGCCGCCGCTCCGCCGAGGAGCGCATCGCGCACCTCATGTGTGAGCTCTTGCTGCGGCTGCG
>NZ_BPQS01000187.1 GCF_022179385.1 Methylobacterium longum
GCGCAGTCGGTGGCGTCGCGACCGCGGGCCATGACGATGCGGCCGATGCGCGGGCGGTTGTGCCGGGCGTCGAACGTGTACCAGCGCGGCCCCTCCGGCCCGTGAAGATAGACTTCGAACCACGCGGAGAAGTCCATCGGCGCCGGATCCTTCGGGACGCCGATGTCGCCGAGGTAGCCGGTGGCGTAGCGTGCCGGGATGTTCATGCACCGGCACAGGGTGATCGCCAGATGGGCGAAGTCCCGGCACACGCCCTCGCGCTGCATGAAGGCGTCGTGCGCGCTGCGCGTCGCGTCGGCGCGCTGGTAGTCGAAGCGGATGCGCTCATGCGTGTAGTCGACGATCGCCTGGACGCGCGCCCAGCCTTCCGGAGCGCCGCCGAACAGCGACCACGCCGTCTGCGAGAGCTTGTCGGTGTCGCAGTAGCGCGAGCCCAGGAGGAAGA
>NZ_BPQS01000188.1 GCF_022179385.1 Methylobacterium longum
TCGCGCGCGACCCCAACCTCGGCGCCCCCAGCGGACCCCTCGCCTTCAACGGCGGAACCCTCCAGATCACCGGAACCGCCTTCGCCACCACAGCCCGACCGGTCATCTGGGGACCGGCCGGCGGCGGCCTCGACATCGCCGATCCCGCCAACACCCTCTCCCTCGCACAGGCGCTCACCGGCACCGGCGGCCTGACCAAGGCCGGTCCCGGAACCCTGGCGCTGTCCGGCACCAACACCTATGCCGGCCCCACCACCCTCGCGGAAGGAACCCTGCTCGCCCGCGGCGGACAGGCCATCGGCGACCTCAGCCCCCTCACCATCGCGGCCGGCGCGACCCTGGCGCTCGCCGACAGCGAAACCGTCGGATCCCTCGCCGGCCAGGGCCGCGTCGCGCTGGGCGCCGCCCGCCTCACCGCCGGCGGCGACGGAACCTCAACCACCTT
>NZ_BPQS01000189.1 GCF_022179385.1 Methylobacterium longum
CCTTCGACCTTGAGCGTGACGGCCGAGGAGCGGAAGAAGTTCAGGAAGGAGTCGGTGGGCAGGGCGTACTCGATGCCGCCGCCGACCGCGTAGCCGGTGCGGAAGCTGTCGTTGCCGGCAAAGCCGCCGAACGAGCGGTCGGCGCTGCCCGAGCCGTAGGCGAAGCCGCCGGTGCCGTACACGAGGGTGCGGTCGAAGGCGTAGCCGAGGCGGCCGCGCACGGTGCCGAAGAAGTCGAGGCTGGACAGGCCGCGCGGGTCGGTGAGGTAGTAGCCGGGCGCCAGCGCGCCGCTGACGAAGGCGTTGTTCCGGCTGCGGCCGAAGTCGAGGTACTGGGCGTCGGCCTCGATGCCGATGACCACGCCCGAGCCCGGGGTCAGCTGGAAGTTGTAGCCGATCTGGCCACCGCCGGAGAAGCCGTCCTGGCTGCGGTTGC
>NZ_BPQS01000190.1 GCF_022179385.1 Methylobacterium longum
TCGGCGGCCACGTGGCAGATGCCCTGGCAGATCGCTCCGATCGGGCCTGCCTCAGCCGCGGCCGGTGAGCAGACGATCATGTCGATGGTGCCGGGAACCGGCCTAGTGAAGGGTACCTCTGTCGCCCTGCAGAGGATCGGGCAACCTCTACCGGAGGTGCCGGGCCGCAACCGCACCGTCGATACCTGCCGTGCGGTCGTCATGAGCGAGGCCGGCAAAGCCGGCATGAGACAGGTCGAAGCGGTGTCGGCTGGCGCGGACAGGACCGACAAGAAGGGCGACTACTTCGCGCCGGTGCTGTTCCGCATCACCTACGACCGGCCGATGATGTACGAGGTGCGCGAGGCGGCGATGATCTGCGTCGTGAACCGCAAGGGCGCCATCGTCGACGCCTACATGCCGGCTGACGAGTCGGTCATCACGGAGTGGTCG
>NZ_BPQS01000191.1 GCF_022179385.1 Methylobacterium longum
TCACGCAGCACGTAGCCGCGGCCCCAGACGGTCTCGATGTAGTTTTTGCCCTGGCTGGCGTTGGCGAGCTTCTTGCGCAGCTTGCAGATGAACACGTCGATGATCTTCAGCTCCGGCTCGTCCATGCCGCCGTAGAGGTGGTTGAGGAACATCTCCTTGGTCAGCGTCGTGCCCTTCCGGAGCGAGAGGAGTTCCAGCATCTGGTACTCCTTGCCGGTGAGGTGCACCCGGGCGCCGCCGACCTCGACGGTCTTCTGGTCGAGGTTCACGATCAGGTCGCCGGTGGTGATCACCGACTGGGCATGGCCCTTCGATCGGCGCACGATGGCGTGGATGCGCGCCACCAGCTCGTCCTTGTGGAACGGCTTGGTGAGGTAGTCGTCGGCGCCGAAGCCCAGGCCCTTCACCTTGTCCTCGATGCCGGCC
>NZ_BPQS01000192.1 GCF_022179385.1 Methylobacterium longum
GCCAAGAAGGAGGCCCAGAGGGTCAAGCGGCGCGCGAACCGTGGGGCGCTGCCCGCCCATCTGCCGCGGGTCGAGTGCGTGGTCGACATCGGCAGCACCGCCTGCCCATGCTGCGCGGGCACCCTGCACCGGATCGGCGAGGACGTGTCCGAGCGCCTCGACGTGGTGCCGGTGCAGTTCCGGGTGCTGGTGATCCGCCGCCCGCGCTACGCTTGCCGCGCCTGCGGGGACGCGATCGTGCAGGCCCCGGCACCGGCGCGGCTGATCGAGGGCGGCCTGCCCACCGATGCTCTCGTCGCGCAGGTGCTCGTCTCCAAATACGCCGACCACCTGCCGCTGTATCGACAGGCGCAGATCTTCGCCCGCCAGGGCATCAGCCTCGACCGCTCGACGCTGGCCGACTGGGTCGGGCGCGCC
>NZ_BPQS01000193.1 GCF_022179385.1 Methylobacterium longum
GCAATCCTGCTGTCGGTCGGGTTCTCGGCGCTGGTCGGCCTGTTCTTCGGATACTACCCGGCCCACAGGGCCTCGCGGCTCGACCCGGTCGAAGCGCTCAAAATGGAATGAGAGTTTTTAGATAGGCGCCTCGCCGTCCTGCCGAGTGGTTCAGGCTCACTTCGCTCGCAGGCAGACCCTGACCTTGCCGGGATCCGGATATATGAGGTTCATGTTTCCGAGGATCCCGAATGGTCAGTCCCTCTGCATAGTCAGCGTGCCTGCCGCCACTTCAGATAGGCTTGGTAGATTTCCTCCTTCCCGGCCGGCCGGCTGGACTGCGACTGGAAGAAGCGCTCGAGCTCCGTCCGGCCCGCAACCT
>NZ_BPQS01000194.1 GCF_022179385.1 Methylobacterium longum
AACGCCACGCTGCGCCGGGCTGTGCGCGCCCGCGGGCACTTCCCGAGCGACGAGGCCGCGCTGAAGCTGCTCTACCTGGTCTTGAACCGCTCCGAGAAGGCGTGGAAGATGAGCCCGCGTGAATGGGTCATGGCCAAAGCGCAATTCGCCGTCATCTTCGGCGAGCGCTTCACCCGGGCCATGGCGGCCTGATGTTCAACCCGCCGCCCGCACACGGAATTCCTGACAGTCCCGGTCTGGCGTGAGCGTCACTTCTGCACCGTCGTGGCGCTGATGCCGTAGCGCTTGGCGGCGGCCCTCACGCTCTCTTGACGAGCTTGGATTGCCCGACGGACCGTCTCAGT
>NZ_BPQS01000195.1 GCF_022179385.1 Methylobacterium longum
CCGGCACGATCGGCTGCACCATCTCGCCGATGACGCCCGGGAACGTCGCGTTCTTCTGCACGACCTCGACGGCGGCCGCGACGGCGCCGCAGGATTGATGGCCGAGCACGACCACGAGGGGCACCCCGAGGACGCCCACGGCGTACTCGATGCTGCCCAGAGCCGCCGTGTCGACCGTGTTGCCGGCGTTCCGGACGATGAACAATTCGCCGAGCCCGCGCCCGAACAGGATCTCGGGCGAGACCCGGCTGTCGGAGCAGCCGACCAGCACGCAGAACGGGGCTTGCCCGCGGGCGAGTTCGAGACGGCGTTCGCGTCCGTTCGC
>NZ_BPQS01000196.1 GCF_022179385.1 Methylobacterium longum
GTACCGTCGCACCTTCACGGCGCTCGACCTCAGCGGGATTTTTCGAGACCGGGAGGAGGGGACCTTCTACGACATCGTCCACTACGACGATCCCGCCCGCGAGATCGTCGCAGCGCGGTTGGCAGGCGAGATCCGCGGCGCTCTGGCGCGGGGCCGGACCGGCACACCCTTCGAACAGGCGAAGCGACTTTTCAGCGGCCGACAGCACTAGGTGTATGGTCCCGGGATGTGGTGTGACGGGTCGAGCCTGAAGCGTTCGGGCTCTTTCGTCCAGACCTGCAGGACATGCTCGTAGGGCGTGAGGCCGCGCAGGGTCTTCAGCC
>NZ_BPQS01000197.1 GCF_022179385.1 Methylobacterium longum
GAGTCTCGTTGATGTCCTTTCCTCCGGGTACTGAGATGTTTCAGTTCCCCGGGTTCGCTTCAAACCCCTATGGATTCAGGATTTGATACCTTCATGTGACCAACCGTAGTGTTGCTTCTACGGAGCCAGTCCGCGGGTGTCCGCGGAAAGACTGACCATAGAAGCACAATACGGAAGGTCGAAGGTGGGTTTCCCCATTGGGAAATCCCTGGATCAAAGCTCGTTCGCAGCTCCCCAAGGCTTATCGCAGCGTACCACGTCCTTCATCGCCTCTCAGCGCCAAGGCATCCACCGAATGCTCTTAAGGCACT
>NZ_BPQS01000198.1 GCF_022179385.1 Methylobacterium longum
CGGCAGCAGAGTGTGCCGGCGGAAAGCGACGATGACCGCCTCGTCCTCCAAGCTAAGCACGCTGGATCGGGGCTCCTTCGGTCCCATCCGAGCATCGGTGCTGGTCTGGCGTGAGCGTCACTTCTGCACCGTCGTGGCGCTGATGCCGTAGCGCTTGGCGGCGGCCCTCACGCTCTCTTGACGAGCTTGGATTGCCCGACGGACCGTCTCAGTCGTCGTGGCGCTGCCCTGGAGAACCTGTCCCATAGCGCGTCCCTCCATGCGGCATCAGTCGTACCACCACACAGGGGGACCGAACATCTA
>NZ_BPQS01000199.1 GCF_022179385.1 Methylobacterium longum
CCAACCGCAAGGAGGCAGGCGACCACGGTAGGGTCAGCGACTGGGGTGAAGTCGTAACAAGGTAGCCGTAGGGGAACCTGCGGCTGGATCACCTCCTTTCTAAGGATTCTTTTTTGGACTTGGGTTCCGGTTCTGCCGGCATCCTCCGAGACTTGGCCTTGTGCCTCGGCTCATCCATCGAAGATCATTAGGATATCAGGGCTCAGTCAGAGCCCATTGGCGGGACGGACGCCGCCCTCGTTTCTCTTCCTCACCAGATAGCGCGATCGCGGATGCGGTCCGACTGCGGCGTATG
>NZ_BPQS01000200.1 GCF_022179385.1 Methylobacterium longum
CTTATAACACGGACAAAGATCCGCATCTTGCCTTTTGTTTGGGGAATACATTCATGCTGGATCTGTCAGGTTACAAGCTAACCTTTGACGACGAGTTCAATACGCGCAGCATCTCCTGGTCGGGCGATCAGACCAAGTGGCAGGATGCCCGGGACGAGTGGCGGATGGGCGACGGCAAGGCAGACATCGGCTTCGGCAAGTCGTCGTTCGTCGACCCCGCCTCCGGCTACGACCCGTTCAGCGTCAAGGACGGTGCGCTCACCATCACGGCCGTGCACGACCGCACCCAGTCG
>NZ_BPQS01000201.1 GCF_022179385.1 Methylobacterium longum
GCTCCGACATAGCCATACGCCCTGACATCGACATGTGACGGAGCTCCCAATCCGCTCCGTATGTCGCCTTCACGCCGTCTGCCGGAAGGTGCCGCCCAGACAGCGCTTACGATCCACTCACGTGGGCCCATATTCCACGCCTTCTCAGGGCGGTTCAAAACTAGGTAGAGCGGCTTCAGCGTAAGCGCTGTCCTCAGGCCACGGCTTTGAGGGCCGGCGTTGGCTGGTAAGCCCATGGCAGCAGATCATCGAGGTGCCGCTGCCGATGGCCCTCGACGATGCGGGTGATG
>NZ_BPQS01000202.1 GCF_022179385.1 Methylobacterium longum
TCCGCAGGGCGCTCCAGATAACCCGTCATCCTCGAACTCGGCGGAGGGCACTGCGCGTGCTGTGACCTCAGGCGCGCCGCTCATGTCTGGTGCTAGCGGGCACACAGGAGGTGACCTGACCGGTATTTTGGACCGGGCCAGTTGCGAGGCTACTGCATGGTCGCACCCATGGGTGGCCGGAAGGCCAGATCCGGAAAGCTGACAGGCGCGGGCGGTCGGTAGCCCAGCGACGAATGCGGCCGGACGCGGTTGTACGTGTTCTGCCAGTGACCTATCACGATCTGTG
>NZ_BPQS01000203.1 GCF_022179385.1 Methylobacterium longum
CGGGCCGCCCCGCCGCCGGTGTTCACCCCCGTCCCGGTGTTCACCTGGACCGGCGCCTACTTCGGTATCAACGCCGGCTACGCCTTCGACGCCAGCAGCAACAGCAACAACAACGCCACCTTCGGCGTGCCCGCCCCCTTCGCGGTGCCCGGCACGGCCGCGACCTTCCGCAACCGCAGCCAGGACGGCTTCTCCGGCGGTGGCCAGATCGGCTACAACTTCCAGCTGACCCCGGGCTCGGGCGTGGTCATCGGCATCGAGGCCGACGCCCAGTACCTCG
>NZ_BPQS01000204.1 GCF_022179385.1 Methylobacterium longum
CATCACCCGCATCGTCGAGGGCCATCGGCAGCGGCACCTCGATGATCTGCTGCCATGGGCTTACCAGCCAACGCCGGCCCTCAAAGCCGTGGCCTGAGGACAGCGCTTACACTCGTCGCGCAGGCGGCCGTTGAACGACTCGACCAGCGCGTTGTCGGTCGGCTTGCCAGGCCGCGAGAAGTCCAACGTGACGCCGTTCTCGTAGGCCCAGCGGTCGAGTGCTTTCGAGACGAACTCGGGCCCGTTATCGACCTGAAT
>NZ_BPQS01000205.1 GCF_022179385.1 Methylobacterium longum
GCCGAACTTGTAGTTCAGGCCTGCGCGGACGACGGCGAACTCGTCGGAGCGGCGGCCGACCGGGCTGTAGAAGGCCGGGACGTTGGAGGCGGCGTTGATCACGAACGCGCCCTGGTTGCGGGTGTTGCGGTCGAGGTTGACGTACAGGCCTTCGACCTTGAGCGTGACGGCCGAGGAGCGGAAGAAGTTCAGGAAGGAGTCGGTGGGCAGGGCGTACTCGATGCCGCCGCCGACCGCGTAGCCGGTGCGG
>NZ_BPQS01000206.1 GCF_022179385.1 Methylobacterium longum
GTTTGATCCCGCGGTGTGGTGATACGGTTGACCACCATGCTGCGAGGGATGCGCTATGGGCCAAGTTCTCCACGGCAGCGCCCGCACGACGGAGGCGGTCCGTCGCGCAATTGGCTTTCGCCAAGCTGGAGACGGAGGCCAACCGCTACACCGCATCGGACTTCCTCCGCGCGCTGGTCGCGTTCGTGCCGTACAAGATCCACACGGTGCTGACCGACAAC
>NZ_BPQS01000207.1 GCF_022179385.1 Methylobacterium longum
AGGCCGGATCGCGCGCTCGACGGTGTTGGAGTCGATCTCCACACGCCCGTCATCGAGGAACAGGCTCAACCCCGCCCAGCGGCTCAGGGCGTAGCGGATCGCCTCCGCTAGGGTGTGAACCGAACCAAGCCGTTGCAGGGTTTGTGGTTTTATGATTCAGGGCCGCCCTTTACACCGTGGAGGCGGCGATGGCGGACCTGTTCTGGCTCTCGGACGA
>NZ_BPQS01000208.1 GCF_022179385.1 Methylobacterium longum
TTGAAGCGCGGGTAGGAGCAGATCGTGGCGTTGTTGGACAGCGGCGTGACGCTGGCCACGGGCGGGCGGGCGCCGTCCTGCGGGGCCGCGGAGCCGGCGTGGGGCTCGGCGTGGGGCTCGGCGCGGGGCGCGGCTTGGGGCTCGGCGTGGGCCACCAGCCGGTCGAGCCAGTCGCCGAAGACCTGGGCGTCGGAGTTGAGCAGGACGACGGCGCGGC
>NZ_BPQS01000209.1 GCF_022179385.1 Methylobacterium longum
GACTTCCGCCGCATCGCCACCCGGTACGACAAGCTCGCTCGCAACTACGCCTCAGCCGTCGCCCTGGCTGCAATCATCGCCTTCTGGTGCTGATCGAGTCCAAACCCTAGATTGCTCTTGCGGCTCAGGAGGCCGAGCTTCTCCCGCAGCCACGTCTCTAGCGCTTCGACCACGGGCCGGCTTCGTTCCTGACGGGCCGCCCGTCGCTCCTCGGCCG
>NZ_BPQS01000210.1 GCF_022179385.1 Methylobacterium longum
TTCGGCCGCCGCGCCGAGAGCCTGCCTGAGGATCAACTCCTGCTCGGGCTGGAGGAGGCCGAGCAGGTCGAGGCCGCGGGCTTTGCCGACGAGGAGGATGAACCGGCCAAGAAGGAGGCCCAGAGGGTCAAGCGGCGCGCGAACCGTGGGGCGCTGCCCGCCCATCTGCCGCGGGTCGAGTGCGTGGTCGACATCGGCAGCACCGCCTGCCCATGC
>NZ_BPQS01000211.1 GCF_022179385.1 Methylobacterium longum
CCGATCTGGCCACCGCCGGAGAAGCCGTCCTGGCTGCGGTTGCCGAAGGAGGCGAGCACCGGGGCGCCGCTGGCCGTGAAGGCGCCGGGCACCGTGAAGGTGGCGTTGTTGCTGTTGCTGCTGGCGTCGAAGGCGTAGCCGGCGTTGATACCGAAGTAGGCGCCGGTCCAGGTGAACACCGGGACGGGGGTGAACACCGGCGGCGGGGCGGCCCG
>NZ_BPQS01000212.1 GCF_022179385.1 Methylobacterium longum
GCCTCCGGCTACGACCCGTTCAGCGTCAAGGACGGTGCGCTCACCATCACGGCCGTGCACGACCGCACCCAGTCGGGCTATCCCGGCAGCGACGAGTCCGGCCTGATCACCACCCAGGGCAACTTCTCCCAGAAGTACGGCTACTTCGAGATGCGGGCCGACCTGTCCGAGGCCAAGGGCGGCTGGGACGCGTTCTGGATGCAGCC
>NZ_BPQS01000213.1 GCF_022179385.1 Methylobacterium longum
TTGAAGCGCGGGTAGGAGCAGATCGTGGCGTTGTTGGACAGCGGCGTGACGCTGGCCACGGGCGGGCGGGCGCCGTCCTGCGGGGCCGCGGAGCCGGCGTGGGGCTCGGCGCGGGGCGCGGCTTGGGGCTCGGCGTGGGCCACCAGCCGGTCGAGCCAGTCGCCGAAGACCTGGGCGTCGGAGTTGAGCAGGACGACGGCGCGGC